>NZ_SLXO01000023.1 GCF_004341375.1 Rhodothalassium salexigens DSM 2132 | reverse complement strand
GCGGCGCCGGCTCATCGTTCCTCCTCTGCAATGAGGAAAAACGTGAATCACAAAACTGACGACAAAGGAATCCCGTTTATGAGTTTATGGCCTAGTTGCGGCGCACCTATAGCGGTGCGCCAGAACGAAGGAAAAAGGCCCGCGCGGAACGCGAGCCATGAGATGAAGAGGGGGGAGAATGCCCCGAGCGATCAGCTAGAAGCAGCTAGCCGCTATCTTTGCAGAAATTGATCTGTTAAAGCAGATCGAGTGCGGCGGTCGATATGCGGTGACATATCAATATTGACTGCTTTGTGAAAGCCGTGATATATAAAAGCATATCGAATTATACGTACGATATGTGAAAGCCGATCAAATGAAGGGCAATGAGCAGATTTTCGAGGCGCTTAAGGCAGCGCGCGAGGCCAGGGGGCTGAGCCAGCGCGCGCTTGCGGAGCGCGTCGGCTTGCCCCAAAGCCATATCTCCAAGATCGAGCGGGGCGGGGTCGATATCCAGCTATCGAGCCTGACCGAGCTGGCGCGCGCCCTGGAGCTGGAGCTAAAGCTCGTTCCGAGAAAGGCCGTGCCGGCCGTGGAGAGCATCATCCGGCAAACGTCTCCGACAACATTGCAGGATCAACAGGCGCGTGTGCGTGAGGCTCTTTCAAAAGCCATCACCACTGCCGACCGTCTGATCGAATTCGATTCATCGCAGGCACTGGATCAGATACGGGATTCTGCGCATCTGCTTCAACATTTGCCGTTGCCCGCCGACCGCCTGAACGCCATCCAAGAGGCGCTGGAGGCTCTGCGCCCGATTGAGCATCTGAGCCTCGATACGAATGAGCCTGACGATATCAGGTTCGTGCTTGATAGCCCGAAGGTGAGTGCGTCGCTAAAACGTGCCGCGCAAACCCTGCGCAATATCCGCAACCGCGCTGCGCATCACCCTGAATTCAACCCGGCAGCACAGCGTCCGGCATATACGCTCGACGAGGAGGACGATCATGGCTGATCATCCGGTCTCCGTCCTCGAAGTCCAGCTCTATGGCCGCACCATCGGCACACTCACTAATGTTGGTGGTGACCGGACGATCTTTGCCTTCAGCGAGGATTACGTCGCTGACGAGAACAGGCCGACGCTGAGCCTGTCTTTCAAAGATGCGTTCGGACAACTCCTCACTGACCTGCCACCGACGCAGCGTCGGCTTTCGCCGTATTTCGCCAACCTGCTTCCCGAAGGTCATCTTCGCGACTACCTGGCTGAGCGTGCGGGGGTAAATCCGCAGCGCGAGTTTTATCTCCTCTGGGCACTCGGTCAGGACTTGCCCGGCGCATTGACCGTTCGCCCGGCGGACGGTGAATCCTGGCCGCCTGGATTAGAGGACGGACCGCGTGATAGCCGGACTTCAGATCGTGAGAATGCGCTGCGTTTCTCACTTGCCGGTGTCCAGCTCAAATTCTCGGCCATCAAGGAACACACCAAGGCCGGCGGCCTGACAATTCCCGCCAAAGGGGTCGGCGGATCATGGATCGTCAAGCTGCCCTCCAGCCGTTTCGAAGGCGTTCCTGAGAACGAATTCGCCATGATGACCCTGGCGCGCCGCATCGGTATCGATGTGCCGGAATTCCTTCTCCTTGATACGGACGAGATCAAAGGATTGCCGGAGGGCTTGGGCGCGCTGCAAGGCCAGCAATCCTACGCCATCAGGCGTTTCGATCGCGGCGAAGATGGTCCTGTCCATACAGAGGATTTCGCGCAGGTCTTCGGCGTCTATCCGGACGAGAAATACAAGAAGGCAACCGCCCGCAGCATTGCGCATGTGCTTGGTATCGAGACGGCTGAGAGTGACGTGGCGGAGTTCGTCCGGCGGCTTGTCTTCTCGGTGCTGGCCGGCAATGCCGACATGCACCTGAAAAACTGGTCGCTGATCTACCCCGACGGTCGCACGCCGCTGATCGCGCCTGCCTATGATTTCGTCAGCACCATCGTCTTTATGGAGGACGACGAGGCGGCGTTGAAATTCGTGCGTACAAAACGTTTCGACGCGTTTTCTAAGGAAGAGCTGGCCCGGCTCGCGGATAAGGCAGGGCTTCCCACCAAGCCTGTGCTGGACACGGCGGTGGAGACCGTCGAGCGCTTCAATGAAGTGTGGGCCAAAGAGCAGGCGCACCTGCCGCTCAAAAACGAGTGGCGCGATATCATCAATGCGCATCTGGCCCGGCTTCCGATTGTGAGGGAGGCGGGATGAAGCAGAGTGTCATCCATTTGAGAACCTGCCATAGCTCTAGACGAAGCAACTTGGCGCGCCGAGCGATGGCTCTATGCCTATTTCGCAGCGGCATTGCTGCGCGCCGTTTCATCGCGGGAGTTAGATGATGTCGATAAAGAAACAAACGTCCGCGACTACAGAAGCCGACCTCGAGGCACGAATTGATGCCGCATTGAAAGGTGCCTTCCCATGGTTGCCTACAGATTCATTACATCATCAAACGAAATTTGAATTTCAGTTCGGCCGTACCGTTATCAGGGTCGATGGGCGTGAGGTCTCGAAAGCACAAGCGCGAGCGGATGTTCTCTGACCTTCTCCCCGAAAACCGGTCCATCTGGAAGGTGAGTTTCCCGTAGCATCCCAGAAAAGGGGGAACTCATCATGAAGCGCACCAGGTTCACCGAAGAGCAGATCATCGCCATCCTGAAGGAGGCGGAGGCCGGGGAGATGCCTGCCAACGCGGTCTGCCGGAAGCACGGCATCAGCGAGCAGACGTT
>NZ_SLXO01000022.1:0-3977 GCF_004341375.1 Rhodothalassium salexigens DSM 2132 | reverse complement strand
CTTGTCCGACGATGATCCGGGCTTAGACATAAGCGGCCAGGGCCGCCGCCTGCATGTCCCTTCCATCGCCTGAAGATCGAGACGATCCGCTGGGATCGCCGGGACGACCGGCCGTTTCCTGACCGGGTTGGGCCCGGGGTCCGGGTCCACGTCGGGCCGGTAGCTCAGGTGGTTAGAGCGCACGCCTGATAAGCGTGAGGTCGGTGGTTCAAGTCCACCTCGGCCCACCATCTTGTTTGTGGCTTCCGGTATCGGCTTTCGCCGATCCCATGAAGCGTGCTCAAGGCTGCGCGCCGCTTTCGCGGCGGGGCTGAGTGCCGGAGCCGAGGCGCTGTTCTGCTGGCGAGGGGCGGCGTAGCGCCGCCAGTCACCAGCGCCGCCAGCGCCCAAGGGGCGCCGGCCGAAGGCCGCCCTTGGCGGCCGGGCGTCGGCGCAGCCGACACGCCCGCGAGCGCGACAAACGGGGCCTTAGCTCAGCTGGGAGAGCGCCTGCTTTGCACGCAGGAGGTCAGCGGTTCGATCCCGCTAGGCTCCACCATCATTCGATGGTCGGGGTTTAGCCCCGAGCCATCGAATGATCCCTCGATGGGGCGTTTGTGCTCGGGATAGACGATCTCTCTTCAGGCATTGGGAGCAAGAGATACCGGCTTCGGTCGGTTGGGTGCCGCGTGTGCGGCCTTGTTCTTTGACATTGTGGATGGGTTTTTACCGTTGTTTTTGACTGTGGCCGCGACGCTTCGGCGTTGCAGGGTGCCACGATCAAAAACGCGGAAGCACTGAAGTCTGGGTCATTGTTGTGGCCGTTGGGGCGCTTGCCCCTCGGACATGACGATGGTTCGACCAAGCGATGTAAGGGCATCTGGTGGATGCCTTGGCGCATGGAGGCGATGAAGGACGTGGCAGGCTGCGATAAGCCGTGGGGAGCCGTCAAGCTGGCTTTGATCCGCGGATTTCCGAATGGGGCAACCCACTGTTATCCTCTATGACGAACGAAGGTGCTGAGTTGGTGCGAGATGCTTGACGCTATGGCCTTAACGGCCATGGAACACCGCTCTCTCACCAGCGCCCAAGGGGCGCCGGCCGCAGGCCGCCCCCGTGGAGGGCGTCGGCGTAGCCGACATGCCCGCGAGCGCAAACGACCAGCCTTCTTTCCTCATAGAGGATAACGGTATTAAGTTCTGAATACATAGGGACTTAAGGCAAACCCGGAGAACTGAAACATCTCAGTACCCGGAGGAAAGGACATCAACCGAGACTCCGCTAGTAGTGGCGAGCGAACGCGGACCAGGCCAGTGCTTCATTGTTCCTAACCGGAATCGTCTGGAATGTCGGGCCGGAGTGGGTGACAGCCCCGTACGGGTGTTGGAACAATGGAGCCTTGAGTAGGGCGGGACACGTGAAATCCTGTCTGAACGTGGGGGGACCACCCTCCAAGCCTAAGTACTCCCATGCGACCGATAGTGAACCAGTACCGTGAGGGAAAGGTGAAAAGCACCCCGATGAGGGGAGTGAAACAGATCCTGAAACCGGATGCCTACAAGCAGGTGGAGCGCGCAAGCGTGACACCGTACCTCTTGCATAATGGGTCAGCGACTTGGTGTATCGAGCAAGCTTAAGCCGTTAGGTGTAGGCGCAGCGAAAGCGAGTCTGAATAGGGCGCCCAGTTCGATGCATCAGACCCGAAACCCGGTGATCTAGGTATGGCCAGGTTGAAGGTGGGGTAACACCCACTGGAGGACCGAACCCACGTCTGTTGAAAAAGACGGGGATGAGCTGTGCCTAGGGGTGAAAGGCCAATCAAACCGGGAGATAGCTGGTTCTCCGCGAAAACTATTTAGGTAGTGCGTCATGTATCACCCTCGGGGGTAGAGCACTGGATGGATGCGGGGGGCGCGAGCCTTACCAATTCTAACCAAACTCCGAATACCGAGGAGTGCAGCATGGCAGACAGACGGCGGGTGCTAAGGTCCGTCGTCGAGAGGGAAACAGCCCTGACCACCAGCTAAGGTCCCTAAATGACGTCTAAGTGGGAAAGCATGTGAGGCGGCCAAAACAACCAGGAGGTTGGCTTAGAAGCAGCCATCCTTTAAAGAAAGCGTAACAGCTCACTGGTCTAACAGCTGCCTTGCGGCGAAGATGTACCGGGGCTCAAGACGTCTACCGAAGCTGTGGACTCTCTTACGAGAGTGGTAGCGGAGCGTTGCCTAGGCCGGTGAAGCGGTACCCGTGAGGGGCCGTGGAGGTATGGCAAGTGCGAATGCTGACATGAGTAGCGATAAGGAGGGTGAGAGACCCTCCCGCCGAAAGTCCAAGGGTTCCTGCGCAAGGCTAATCCGCGCAGGGTGAGCCGGCCCCTAAGGCGAGGCCGAGAGGCGTAGCCGATGGGAACCAGGTTAATATTCCTGGGCCAGGGGATGGTGACGAATGCCGTAAGTTGTTCGGTCTTACTGGATTGACCGGGCCGCGAAGGCGTTCCAGGAAATAGCCCCCCATGAGACCGTACCCGAAACCGACACAGGTGGACTGGTAGAGCATACCAAGGCGCTTGGGAGAATGGTGCTGAAGGAACTAGGCAAATTGCCTCCGTACCTTCGGAAGAAGGAGGCCCGCCCTTGAGGCAACTCTTGGGCGGGGGCACAGACCAGGGGGTGGCGACTGTTTACTAAAAACACAGGGCTCTGCGAAGCGGCGAACGCGCCGTATAGGGTCTGACGCCTGCCCGGTGCCGGAAGGTTAAGAGGAGCCGTGAAAGCGGCGAATCGAAGCCCCGGTAAACGGCGGCCGTAACTATAACGGTCCTAAGGTAGCGAAATTCCTTGTCGGGTAAGTTCCGACCTGCACGAATGGCGTAACGACTGCCCCGCTGTCTCCAGCACCAACCCAGCGAAATTGAATTCTCCGTGAAGATGCGGAGTACCCGCGGTCAGACGGAAAGACCCCGTGCACCTTTACTACAGCTTCAGAGTGGTACTAGGGACGGCATGTGTAGGATAGGCGGGAGGCTTTGAACCATGAGCGCCAGTTCATGGGGAGCCACCCTTGAAATACCGCCCTTGTCGTCTCTGGTATCTAACCGCGGTCCGTGAAGCCGGATCCGGGACCCTCTGTGGCGGGTAGTTTGACTGGGGCGGTCGCCTCCCAAATGGTAACGGAGGCGCGCGATGGTGGGCTCAGGTCGGTTGGAAATCGACCTCAAGAGTGCAATGGCATAAGCCTGCCTGACTGCGAGACAGACATGTCGAGCAGGGACGAAAGTCGGTCATAGTGATCCGGTGGTCCCGTGTGGAAGGGCCATCGCTCAACGGATAAAAGGTACGCCGGGGATAACAGGCTGATACTGCCCAAGAGCTCATATCGACGGCAGTGTTTGGCACCTCGATGTCGGCTCATCACATCCTGGGGCTGGAGCAGGTCCCAAGGGTTTGGCTGTTCGCCAATTAAAGTGGTACGTGAGCTGGGTTTAGAACGTCGTGAGACAGTTCGGTCCCTATCTGCCGTGGGCGCAGGAGACTTGAGAGGCGCTGTCCCTAGTACGAGAGGACCGGGATGGACGACCCTCTGGTGGACCGGTTGTGGCGCCAGCCGCATAGCCGGGTAGCTATGGTCGGACGGGATAACCGCTGAAAGCATCTAAGCGGGAAGCCCCCCTCAAGATGAGGTCTCCCTTGAGAGCCGTGGAAGACCACCACGTCGATAGGCCGGGTGTGGACGCGCAGCAATGCGTGAAGCTAACCGGTACTAATGGCTCGATCGGCTTCGTCAACCTCGTCATGTTCGACGGCCAATCGCTCCCAGCGGCCACAACTATGGCCCGGACATCAGTGCACAAACCCTGTTCTTTGCCGACCTGGTGGTTATGGCGTCGTCGAACCACCCGATCCCATCCCGAACTCGGCCGTGAAAGGCGACCGCGCCGATGGTACTGCGTCTTAAGGCGTGGAAGAGTAGGTCGCCGCCAGGTCTGCCAAGAACAGGAA
>NZ_SLXO01000021.1 GCF_004341375.1 Rhodothalassium salexigens DSM 2132 | reverse complement strand
CCACGCGCTATGACAAGAAACCCGAGAACTTCCTCGCCGCCGTGAAACTCGCTTCAACGCGGATATGGCTGCGAAATTATGAGTCTACGGCCTAGTCCGTGCACATCGCTGCGCCAGCGGCGGAAAAAAAGGGGAGGAGCTGAATCGCGCCGGGTTTGCCGCAGGAAGCGACTACAGTTTCGAAGCAGGCAGCTATTGCGGAAACGCAGCGCGAGATGCAACTCTGTCCACATTTCGAGGAACCTATCCGTTTGCGGGCGACATGATCGTGTTGGAGTGAGGCGTGGCAGTGGAACTAAATGACGAGCGTCGATTAGCGATCATAGCAAATGTAGATCGCCTTCTATCGGATGCTTATCTGCTTCTGGAGCACGGAAGCGCCGGCTCTGCTCTGTCCACTGCAATACTTGCATTTGAAGAGGCAGGAAAAGGACATCGTCTGGAGCTGGATATTGAGAAATCAAAACGTACACCGAGCTGGCACCACTTTCGTCAAGTGGTCGCAGCGTTTGTACTTTTTGTCTCTCTGTTTAAGAAGTACGGTTTGAAGCCGCCGCAATTGAACGCCAGAGCGCGTGAGCTCATCGAGGAGCGCTGGTCCCGAAACAAGCGCCTCGATGAACTGACGAAAGAACCGGTGCCCGAGGAGCTTCTGGATGCTTTGCTTGAATCAGGCGTTGAGGGGCTCGATGTTATGACTAGTGATCAACGCACGATTTTCCAAATAGAACTGATATGGGTCAGGAAAGTTTTCTCTGCCGCCGCGGCCGGACTAATCGAAAAAGAGCGGCAGAGCGGCATGTACGTCGACGTCAATGAAGAAGTTGTCGTTTCCGATCCAGCAGCAATTCGGAAAAAGCGCGCCTACTATTGGATCCACGTGACGGAGCGGACACTGCGAATTCTCCGGGACGGCGAATATCGAGAACCCTATGGCGAGCTTTCGGCGTATCTCGAGGCGCAAGACAAACCTCTTCCTCAGGGCGAGGATCTTGTGAAGGCGCTAGAAAGCCTGCAGGCCGAAGCGACTGATGGCATTGCAGTGAACCGCCCCGGGTTTGCAGAAGGCTCCAACTCCTGAGTAAGGTGGAGCACCATGAGCAAGACAATGAACAAGTTTCCCCCGAAGTGCGCGAGCGTGCTGTGCGCCTGATCCTCGACACTGAGGGTCAGGGACCGCCCCGCTGGCAGACCGGCGTGCTGATCGCGGCAAGGGTCGGGCGCGCGGAAGCGCCGTCGGCAGCGGGAGGGGCGGCGGTAGCACTGTCGGGCCTTCGGCCTGGATCCTGGGATGTTTGACGACTACCGGAAATCGTCCGCGCCGTCGAATATGGACGGGTTCAGGAACATCCGTTCCCAGAGCAGGTTTTGGTCCACCTTGGACAGGTTCGCCTCTGCACATGTGTTCTGCCATTGCGAACGCACGGCTTTGAGGGTGTCTTTGATGATTGTCGCGGCCGCGCGCTCATCCAGGTGAAAACTGGCCGCGGCTTCCATGCAGGTCGCTAACGTGCTGCGTCGGCTTTGTACCGTGATCAGCATTGCCTGACTGGCCTCGTTGCCGGTTCGGCTTTGCGGGCAGATGTCATATGCCGGCGTCAGGGTGAGCTGTCGACCATCCCAGAAGGCCGCGTGGTTGCGCGCATGATCGTCGGTGTTGCCGCAGACGATGTTGAAAACCAGCCGCCGGAACAGGTCTCGCAGCGTAGCCTTGGGCGCGGTGAACCGGTGCCGGATGATCTCCGTTAGATCGGCATAGCTGGCATAGCGCGCCATCATCTCATCCAGGCCGAAGATCGTCAGCGCTGAAACCATGGCTTTGCGCTGCCAACCGGCCTCGCTCTTGATCCGGTCAAACCGCTCGACAAGCAGCACATCCTTCCCGGCCACATGTTCCAGGCGTACCGGCGCGACGCAGAGGCCGGCTTTCTCGGCCAGGCGCATGGCGATGAATTCCGCCTTCACCACATTGTAGAGGTCGGTTGAGGACGAGAACTTGGCGATCAGCTTTTTGTCGCCGTCCTCGATCATGGCTTTGGGGCGTGCGCCGCCCAGCGAGCTTCCGTGGTAGAGCGCCTGATCCAGCTCGGGCGTGAGCGGGATGCCTTTGTCCACCTTTTCCGCAGCGGAAAGCAGCTCTTCCAGGGTGGCGGCCTGTGCCTCGCGGGGCACATATTCCGTCGGCGATGTCTGGAAATCGAGTGCGCCGATGCGATCGGAGCCGGAGTCCAGCAGGTAGGTCAGGTCATCGAGCGAGCCGATATCGGCATCCTGGCCCTTTATGCCGGCTCTGCGGTTAAGGATAACCCGCCGCCCCCAGGCGTCCGGTGCACCGTCCCGCAGGCAGCCAGCCATGGACAGGCCAGGAGCCGGGGGAATTGCGCCGGCTTCCAGGGGGAGTTCCGGCAGGTAGAGCGCAACGGCATCGTCGCGTTTCAGATAGCTGCGGCCATAGTTGAAGCTGAGGTTTCGATTGTCGCGATAGACGCGGCCGGCGACCACAGGTTCGGTCGCGCCAGGCAGCCAAACCCACACATAGGCTTCATCGACAGCGGGCGCTTGGCGGTTCTTAGAAGTCATCCTTCACCGCCTTCGTGCTCTTGCGTGCCTTCTTGGGCAGCAGAGAGGCTTTGTCCCTGGCGTTCGTCAGGTGGCGGGTCAGGCTGGTCGGCTCGGCATCAAAAAGCGACACGCCGACGATTACGGCGAGTTCAAAGGCCGCGCCGATGGCGCACCCCATCTCGCCATTCTCAATCCGGTTCACGAGGCCGCGAGAGATCCCGGCGCGCTCGGCGGCCTCGGCAACGGTCAGGCCGCGCCTTATCCGAGCCTCATGAATGGTGAGGCCGAGCAACTCAGCGGCTTGCATTGCGTAGCGTGAGTATGAGCGGGTCTTGGGCTTGGCCATTGCCAATCATTGCCTCATTAATGGGGCGTATAGAAGCGTATCGCTTTATTTATGGGGCGGTGATGTGCGTTGCAAGCCCGGTGGGCAATCTGTGTTCCAGTAACCGTGCGTAAGTGGGTTTAATGGCGGGTTTATGGGTCTCTGGTGGCTGGCCGTAGCCTCATAAGGTTTGGCGCGACAGCCTGAAGATTGGCGATGTGCTCTGGTATGCGCCAAACTTCCCAGCCGGGTCCCGGTGCCCGAGCGGATGCGCAAACCGCGTGTCGTCGTCGATATCCTGGAGACGGCGCGCGGTCGGCTGGTTTTCCTCGGCAGGCCCGGACGCCGACAAGGGGCCGGTGCTGACCGAGGACGAGCGTCAGGCCGTGGCCGACGGCCCCCCGGTGCAGATCGACCGCGACCGGCTGGCCCGGTTCTTCGAGCATCCGCTGTGCTACATGCTGCCCGACCCGCGGGCCGCAGGCATGCCGTTCCCGTCGCCCGTCATCGCGCGCAGGCCCTGGCGGACCCGGCGCTGGACAGGCTCAACGCCATCCGCCAGGGCCTGCGCGCGATCTTCCACATCTGGGGCATGGGGTTGGTCCGGTCCCGCAAGGTCGAGGTCTCCGTCTCTGACGGCAACAGACGTTTGGCGATCACGCTCCCCGCCAGCCTCCCCGTCGCTCGCACGAAGGCCCGCCTGCACTGAGCGCGGGGCCCGCCCTCCCGACACGGAGGGCGGGTCCCCCCGCTCAACCTCTCAACCTCAAGAAACCCCCATGCTTCAGACCCCGACATCCATCCCCAACGGCAACACCCACCGCGTCATCCACATCCAGGGCGAAGGCTATCGCGCTGATTTCGACCGCGTCGAGGACATCGCCGCCGATGCGCTGGCCGACGCCCGCGCGGCCATCGAGGTCCTGCGCGGCCTGCCCTACGATCACTTCAAGCCGCTCCAGCCGCGCCTGGAACGGCTGGCCGACCGCGTCGCCCGGCGCAAGGCGCTTGATGACGAGTTCCGCACGACCTGCGAGACGCTGCTGCGCGATCTCGCCCGCATCGACCCGGACGACACCACCGCCCGGTCTCTCGACCACGCGATGCGCCTGCTGCGCGAGGCCCTGAACACCTCCCACCGCATCGCCGACCTGCTGGCCGCAGAGCGCGATATCGGCCGCACCCGCGGGTTCGAGGGGTGATGCGATGATGACTGGATCCCATGGGGCGCGATCGCCCCCGCCCCCGCGCGCGGGGGCGGCCTGTCTTCGGAGCGGCAGGCAGATACGGCTCGATCCGCCGCCACTCCTTGTCCGTCAAATCGGTTTGGTATCGCGCCGCAGGGCGACTATGCTGCTTACGGGTGGTCGGGGTCCACATGACAATCTCCCGGAAGCTTCGCAACTCCTTGGAATCAGATGAGCCTCGACCGCTCAACCACTTTCGAAACGGCCTCTGAGCCAGACGAATTGGCGGAGGAGATTATCGAGAATTTGGAGGCGGGTCTGAACAGCTTCCGTCAGGTGTTGGCCTCCCTGGAAAAGAGAGAGAAGGCAGCTTGATCAAGGACGACGACCTCAAGGAGATTAAGCCCAAGCCTGCGACGTGCTCGGCATCGCCCGAGCATGTGAGCAGCGGTTTGCCTATCCCCAAGGTGATGCGCATCTGCACCTTCAGTCCCGACGACTGGGAAGATTTCATCGAAGAATGGTCCACGAGCCTATCGGGCGCTTACGCAAAGGTCCGGCGTTTTGGTGGACCGGGTGATCTAGGTGTCGATATCGCCGGTTTCACGTCCGAGAGAGGATTCCAGGGAGATTGGGACAACTACCAATGTAAGCGCTACGACCATCCCCTGCGACCTAGCGATATCTGGGTCGAGATAGGGAAAATCGTCTACTACTCATACAAGAAAGAGTACCTGCCGCCGCGGCGGCACTTTTTCGTAGCCTCGCAAGGTATCAGTACGTCCCTCGAACAACTGCTTAACAAACCCGACACCCTCAAAGCCAAGGCGCGTGAAAACTGGAAAAAGCATTGCCAGATGGGGATTGCCACGACCGAGGGCATTCCTCTTACCGGCAATCTCGAAGTTCACTTTAACGCTTTTGACTTCAGCATTTTTTCTTCAAAGTCTCATGTCGAGCTGATCGAAGGTCACAGCACGACTGGTTATCACGCCGTCCGTTTCGGTGGCGGGTTGCCGCCACGTCCGGACCCCGGCAAACCGCCTGAAACCCCTGCGAAAACAGAAAGCCGCTACATTAGACAGCTTCTCGACGCCTATGGCGATCAACTGGGGGCGGCCATGACCGATCCGGTTGCACTTGACGCCCATGCTCCGATAAAGCGCGACTTCCTGCGGCAGAGAGAGCGCTTCTACCATGCCGAGTCGCTGCGCAATTTTGCGCGTGACACGGTGCCGGAGGGAACATTCGCGGCGCTACAAAATGAAGTTTGTCATGGGGTTATCGATATCTGCGAGGGGCATCACCAGGATGGGTTCGAGAGGATGCGTGCGACGCTGACACAAGCGGCTTCGCTCTCGCTCACGGCAAATCCGCTCTCGTCTGTGACCAAGAAGCAGGACTGCCAGGGGATTTGTCATCAGCTGGCCAATGACGATCGATTGACGTGGGTGCCCAATGATGGATAGCGATCACAGACCCGCGCCCTTCAACAGCCCACTGGAGACCGGTGTGCGATCGCTGGCGATCCTGCATGCCGCGTTTCCCGCGGCTTTTGATCTTCAGCGTTTGGTTGAAATGGACTATCTGGTCGTGCATTCCGGTGACGCCGAAGGCCCGGAAAGCCTGCATGCCCCGTTGCCACTACGAGCGGGGGAGCTGCTCGTTCGGCGTGGCCTGATTGAAAAAGGCCTGATTTTGATGATGAGCCGCGGCCTCGTTCGTAGATTGCCTGCACAGGAGGGGGTCACTTACATCGCCGGTGAGGCTGCCGCTCCGTTCATCTCCTCATTGAGCGACGAATATTCTATGAATCTGAAAGAGCGCGCTTTGTGGGCCGTGCAACGCTTTGCCGACATGCCGACTGACGAAATCCGTCGCTTTACGCATCTGTTCTTTGCGCGCTGGTCGAGCCAGTTCCAGTCCGTCCAGCAGTTAGGAGATGGCGCATGAGCGACACCTATCTCCAACTGCGCAGCATTCGCTTCCGTGGTCCAAAGGCCGAAGCGGAGCTTAATTTTCAGTCCGGCGTGAATGTGATCTGCGGTGCCTCCGACACCGGAAAATCATTTCTTGCAGACTCGATCGACTTTATGTTGGGCGGTTCTGCTCTGAAGGAAATTCCGGAACGGGCCAAGTACGATCAACTCAATCTTAGTCTCGCGGCAATCGGAAACGAAGACTTCAAGCTGCAACGCTCGATGTCCGGCGGCAATTTTCAGCTGTTTGATCTGAGCGAAGGCAGTGATGCTGAGCCCACAACGCTTAAACAGAAACACGCGCACGACAAAACGGACAACTTGTCAGGATATCTCCTCGATAAGATCGGGCTCCTCGGAAAGCGTATCTTGAGGAGCAAAGCGAAGGGCGCGACCCAGAGCCTGAGCTTCAGAAACCTTGCGCGGCTCGTCATTGTCCAGGAGGGCGAAATCCAGCAAACCGGCTCGCCCTTTTGGAGCGGCCAGTACACGACCAAAACTTCCGAGATCGCCACAGCCAAACTGCTTCTGACCGGTATTGACGACTCTTCGGTTGTGCCTGATGCCGATCAGTCTCCCGACAATACCCGCCAGATCGCACTTATCGACGAGCTTCTCTCTGACCTACAGACAGAGATCGAAGATCTCGGCGAAGATCGGGAAGAGCTGGAAGAGCAGCTCGAAAGGCTGGAAGGGTCAATCGAATCCCGTCGCGAAGAGCTCTCCGCTTCCCAAAAAGCCCTCGACGAGCTTGTTGGCAAGCGCAGGGAGCTATTCGAGCAAAAGCAGGAAGCTTCGGACAGGCTTGACGAAATCAGCGATCTTCTTGCCCGCTTCAGGTTGCTTGCCGAGCACTATGATGTCGATCTCAAAAGGCTCACCGCTATCCAGGAGAGCGGCTCGATGTTTGCCCATGTCGAGCAGGTGGCCTGTCCGCTTTGCGGCGCAGACCCGGACGCGCAGCATCTTGATGAAACATGCGATGGCGATGTCGAGGCCGTCGTAGCAGCGGCGACAGCCGAAATCGAAAAGATTCAGCGCCTTCAATCAGAACTCGACTCGACGGTTGCGGATTTGACGGCAGAGTCCGAAGACCTTTCGGAGTTTTTGAAGAGCGTCGAAGCCGGCTACGATGCACTAAATGAAGCAATTCAGGAATCCGTCGGACCTGACGTCACCGAGGTTCGCGCTTCGTTTTCGGCACTCGTGGAGGAGCGCTCCAGTGCTCAAAAGGCCGCTGATCTATTTGCCAGATACGACAAGCTCGTCGCCAGAAGGACTGGCTTGCTCGAAGGAGGCGACGATCCTGAGACCACAAGCTCGGAGGTGACGACCGGCATACCGGAATCCGTTGCACATGCGTTCTCTTCGAAGGTCTCCGAGATATTGAAGGCCTGGCATTTCCCCGGCGAATGTCATGTTTACTACGAAAAGGACTCCTCCGATTTCGTTATCGACGGAAAGCGGAGATCGAGTCTCGGCCAAGGCCTACGCGCAATCACTCATGCCGCAGTGAGCATTGCCTTGCTCGAATACTGTCAGTCAAACGGGCTATCGCATCCCGGTTTTGTTGTTCTCGACTCTCCGTTGCTTGCCTATTATAAACCGGAAGGTGACGAAGAGATTGCCCTGAGAGGTACAGACCTGAAAGAGCGCTTCTACGACTATCTCATCGAGCACCACGGTGAGGGTAGCCAAGTCATCGTCATCGAAAACCAGCATCCGCCCGAGCGCATCAAGGAGCAGGTCGCTCTGACAGTCTTCACGGGCAACCCTAACACCGGTCGATACGGCCTCCTCTAGGCCGTGTTGACAAAAGGGATTCCCAAGCCGGCTTGGTTCTGATTCAAGACTGCTTTTTGAGGAGCAGTCATGGGGCGCGGGGATTTGTCGTGACCTACTCCCCTGAATGTACCTGACCTGCTGACGTGACCCCCATCTTTCATCCAGCCGAAGCGAGAGTCCGGGGGTGATTTGATCCTTCGTTGATCGGGGTTGCAAGAGGCCGAGGCACGGAGCCCCTGTGACCCCTTGATCCGAACTGCCCCCGCTCACCGGGCGTCCTCGCGCTTCGGTCTCGTTTGTCAGCCCGCACCCCCTTGCCTATGTGCTCGATAAGCGATAGGGTGTGCTTAATTCCAAAAACTGTATTCAGCCCGCCCCGGTCGGCGGGCTTTTTCGTTGGAGGCTTGGCCCATGGCTCGGCAGTTCGCGCCCGATTTGCGGGTCGAGCACCATCTCGACGACGCCGTGGCGTTTCTCGATCGGTTGGGCTCGAAGCGCTGGCGGCGCGCGGTCCTCACGGCGATCAATCGGGCCGGCGCGTCGACCCGGTCCCAGGCCGCCTCGACCGTGTCCAAGGCCATGGGCACCAAGGTGCGCCGCGTGCGCCAGGATCTGCGGCTGGTCCAGGCGCGGTATATCGACGAGCCGGCGCGGGTGCGCGCCGCGGGCAAGAGCCTGAGGCTCATGCAGTTCGCCGCCCGACAGACCCGCACCGGGGTCACCGCACGGGCCTATGGTGTCAGCCGGCGCTATCGCGGCGCCTTCATCGCCCAGCGCCACGGCACCGATCATGTGTTCATCCGTATCGGCAAGGAACGCCACCCGCTGCACCGGCTCTATGGGCCGAGCGTGCCCGAGACGCTGGCCGACCCGGCGATCCACGCGCGCCTGGTCGAGCATGGCGTCGAGCGGTTGGCGGCTGAACTCGCCCGGCAGATGGACCGGGCGCTCTACCGCAAACACGGCCGGCGCTGACGCCGCCGGGGACCCTGGGGCTGACAGGCCAGGACGGGTGCGCGGCATCGCGATGGATCGGTATTTTTCAGGGGCCCAAAACTGGGTAACACGGGTAACAAGGGTAACACCGACCTGGTCAGCCAGGC
>NZ_SLXO01000020.1 GCF_004341375.1 Rhodothalassium salexigens DSM 2132 | reverse complement strand
GGCGTCAAGCTCACTGCACAGAGCCGCCGCTGCGTCGACGGCGGCATCGCTGCCACCGCGGCCTGCGCGGCGCGCGCCGGGGTGGTGGGTTGGGGAGCCTGGGTTTTGCTGGCTTTGAGGGCTGTCGTCATACTTGCCTTCCATGATCTGGATGAACGCGCTTTCGCGGGCCACGAAGTCGAGGGTCATGCGGAACACGGTGCCGTTGCGGCCGGGCACCTCGCCGCGCAGGAACGGGCTGTGCCGGATCTGCGCCAGCACCCGGTCCCAGCCATCGAGCCCATGGTCGCGCAGCCGGGCCGCCACTGCCTTGCGCCGCCCCTCGCTCACCTTGCAGCACGCCCGGATGCCGCCGGCCTCACCAACCTCGCCGGCCAGCGCGTTGTAGCGCTCGATCGCCGCATCCACGTCGGCGCGGGACGGACGGGCCTTGGCGGCCGACGCTGGCCGGGCACCGGGCGGACGGATCGGGATCACCTCGCCGGTGACCGCCGGACGCGTGGGCGGCACCCCCGAGACTGGGCTGTCGGGTGGCGCGGACGGAGGCTCGGTCGGCGGCTGAGACTGAGCCGGAGGGCAATCGTGACGATGATCGTGATCGACCGGCCCGGCCTTGCCTGTGGGGGCTGGCGGCGGCGCGGCCGTCGCCCCCTCCGACCGAAGGGAGGAGGGTATCTGACTCTGCGTCTGCGTCTGCGTATGCGTGTGTCGGACGGGTGTGACACGGGTGTCCCCACCGGTGTCCACACCCGTGTCCACACCCGTGTCGGCACCGGTGTCATCACCCGTGCCAGACGGGTGACCCAGGGCTGCGCACAGGTCTGCCCACGCCCGCCGGCGTCCGGCAGCCTTCTTGCTCTCGTCGCTTGCCAGGGCCTGGACCGCCTCGCGCGCCGCTAGGTCGGCCAGCATCGCATCCCGTACCGGCGAGACCGGCAGCGCCAGCGCCGCCTTGATCGCACCCTGGGCCGCATCGGCGTTGGCGATGGCATAGCTCGGCTGGTCCAGATACCCCACGATGCGGATCAGAGATTCCTCGGCATCGGCCTCGATCAGGCCCACATCGATCAGCCGCTTCAAGGCGCCTTCCACGGCCGCCTTGCTCGCCTCACGCTCAACGGCGATCACACCGGCGCGCACGCGGAAACATCCCATCGCCGTCCCGTGCTGGCAGGTCAGGAGGTACAGATAGGTGAGTTGCGCCTCGCCATCGCCCGCCAATTTCTGGAATTTCCGGCTGTCCCACAGGGAGGCCGACACAATGCCAAATGATCGACCGCTCATACCTTATCTCCTGTGTCGTGGCGGCATGGCCGCGCGTGGCGTGGCATTGAGGAATAGGCGACCGTCATGTCGCGCCTCCGCCCCCGTGCCTTGCAGAACCGACTTTCGGTGTGTATAAAAATTCCATGAGCGGGCCGCCGAGCTATGATTGGGATGACGCCAAAAGCGCGGCCCGGCGGGCCCGAAGCGGCCACGGCTTCGACCTTGTTGAGTGGTTCGACTGGGACAGCGCGCTGATCGTCCGAGACCAACGCCGCGACTATGGCGAACAGCGCTACCGGGCGTTCGGGCTGATCGACGGACGGTTGTTCTGCTTGGTCTTCACGCCACGGGGCGACCGGTTGCGCGTCATCTCCCTTCGCCGGGCCAATGCCCGAGAAAGGCAAGCCTATGACCGAGCCAAAGACCCCACGTGACCCTATCGACCGGGCGCTGGACCCGGACGACGTCGAGTTCACCGATGCCATGATGCGCGGCGAGCATCCGGGTTTCCCGCGCGTCACGAACGCCGAGCGCGCGCGGCTGCCGTTGCCGAAGAAGCTGCCCGGCCGGCCGCCGGGCTCGTCCAAGACGCGGGTCAACCTGCACCTGGACAACGATGTGCTGGCGCACTTCAAGGCTGGCGGCCGCGGATACCAAACGCGCATCAACGAAGCCCTGCGGCGCGCGATTGAGGAAGAACTGGCGTAACCCAGCGGCTCACCGCGCGGCGCATGGAGCATCTGGGCGAGCCCCTGCCCGAACCGCACCCTGTGACCGCTGCCGACCCGGCGGACGCGGAAGAGCTTGCCGGCGTGATCGCCGTCCCCTACCGCCCCCGATCCGACCATCATGCCGCCGCCCCGCCTTCGAGCGCGTGCAGATAGACGTCGAGGAGCGTTTCGAGTTCCTGGCGTTCCTGGGTTTCCATCTTCCGCAGCCGGATCACCTGGCGCATGATCTTCGGGTCGAAGCCATTGGCCTTGGCCTCGGCGTAGACATCCTTGATGTCGTCGGCGATTTCCTGCTTTTCCGCTTCCAGCCGCTCGATGCGCTCGATGAACTGGCGCAGTTGCGCGCCCGACACGCCGCCCGCATTGGCGGGGGCCGTTTCCTGACCGTCATTCATGGGATGCCTCCTGGGGTTCTGGGGAACGAGGGCGGCGCACTGGCCGATTGGCCGGTGTCGGTTGTTGTTGTGGGCGTCGGGCCAGGTCCCCACCGGTGCGCCGATGGGGCTTGGGTGACGCCGCCCTCGCGAGGTGGCTGCCGGTGGGGAGGACCACACACCGGCCGGGGCGCAGGAGGGACCCGCCCCGACCGACGCGCGCCGACAGCCACCGCGCCAGACCGGCGCGGGAGAAAGCCCCCGGCCGCAAGCCGGGGGAAGGTGATCTCATCAAGGAAACGCGGGCGCCCGGCCGGGGCCGGAACGCCAGGCCCGCAGCGGCGGGCTGGCACGCACAAGCGCGAAGCGAGAGAGAGGGGCCGTCTCGTGACCCGGACGCCGATGCGGCGATTGGCGGCTGTCGCGCGGTCGGGCACCGACCGTCCGGGGGGCCGCCCGGCATCGCCGCGGGGTGACGCGGGTCGGGTGCCCCGCGAGGGAATGCCCCCGGAAAAACTCTTGAAGCCATGGGCGCCCACACTCCGGGCCGCGCCCGTGCGGATGGTCACCTGGCACATGGCTCGCCCCCCTCGCCCGGTGCGGTGACAACGCCCCAGTCGGTCAGCGCCGCCTCGGCATCCGCCACCGAGCGGCACACCGCGAGCGGCACGCCCAGATGCTCCATGCGCCGCGCAAACCGCCGCTGGCTGTCGCTGAGCCGGCCCCGGTCGGCCTTGACCTCGATCCAGCCGACACCGGCCGCGCCCGCCGGCGCTGCCCACAGCACCAGGATGTCCGGCGCCCCGGCCATCGCCCCCTTGGCCTTCACCGCCGCGCCATAGCGGGCGTTCATGTGGCCGCCATTGGGCACGTGCAGCGCCAACAGGTCGCCGCCGGTGGCGGCATCCAGGCCGCGCAGATAGTCCATGATCGCCCGATGCACCGGGCCCTCGCGGTCGGTGTAGCCGCGCCCGGCCCGCCGGCCGCCCTGCCCGGCCGCAAACCGGGTACGAAACGCCGCCGCTGTCATGCGCTGGGTCATGGGGTGTCACTCCCCTGGCCACCTCGCCGCCGGGCAATCTCCCTCTCGGCGAGACGGCGCAGACGCTGACCAAGGCAGTCGAACGCTTGCGGCACGTTCTGCGAAGGGACTTCCTCTCGAAGAAAGGTGAGCAGGTTCACCTCGTTGGAGCCGTCCACAATGGTCGCCCCGGCCCCAACCGCCTTGGACTGCATCTGGCCGTGGCCGTCGAACCAAACGAGATGGCGACGGCGCGGGTCTATGCGGGTAGCAGCATCCTGGATTTGCTTGCTCGGACGAGCCTTGCGCCGCGTGTGCGCCCGCACAGCGACGCGCTCCTCACTCCGCCGCCAAGCCATGAAGACCTTGATGACTTCCTGGCGAACGTCGGCCGCGCGCTCCGTGCGCGACAGCATGCAAAGCAAGAGAGTTTGGGGCTCGTTGAGATAATAGGCGCGGCCAGGACGCCCGCCCTTAGCAGAGGTTTTCACGGAGCGCGTGAAAACCTCTCCGTACCGTTCCAACTCGGCTCGGTTGCTCTCAATGGCCTCGCGGATGTTCAGGGGTTGGGCCATGCCCAGGCGTTCGCCGAGCCGAACATCCTTGATACGCGGCTCGTCGCTATCGCTTTCGATGTCGGTAAGAGAGAGGGCAGACTCCGCCCGTTCGCCAGTCTCAGCCATGGCGTCGCTCCTCTGGCATTCGAGTGCCGGAGCGTCACCACTTGCTAAGGTGCTGGCGCTCCGGGGGTTAGCAACTCGGCCAGAGTCGAGCCCGCACGCCTTTAGGCTTGCGCCCTGGACATACGCGTACGGCCCCCGGAACATAGGCATAGAAAAACCGCCTGCGGGGCGGGTTCCGCTCTGACTTGGAGTTGCTAAGCTCCAAGCCACATAATACGGCTCGCGCCCTTGGCTTTCAAGGTTTGGCGTTTGGATCGTCATGCCCCGCCCTCCAAGTCGGCGGCGCTGCTGGCCGCCGGCGGGCCGGATCGGTGATCGCGCCAGTTGATCGACGGGCCGGGGACGCTCTGCGGGGCGATCGACAGATCATCCTCGCCATAGCCGCGCCGCGAGAGGATCGCGTGCACGCGGCGCGCCTCGGCCTCGCGCTCGCGCTTGGTGGGCCAATCGCAATCGCGCTGGGGGGCAGGCGGCGGCGCCATCGTCAGCCCCAATTCTGGCAAGACCATGCCAACGGGCCGCCACCCGTCGCGGCGCGGTCGACACACGCGCCCCTGCTCGACCAGCACCGGCATGGCGCGGCGCACGGCCTCGCCACACATCCCGATCGCCTCGCCGATTTCCCGTTCCGTCGGCGTCCGTCCGCCGGCACGGGCCCGCTCGCACAGATAGGCGTAAATCGGTTCGGCCCGCTGGTGATCAATCGGCGTAGGCATGGGGGCCCTCCGTCTTTGCCTGGTGATTGGCGGCGGACGCCGCGGTCAGAACACGTTCGAGGGCGCGCAGCCGGTCGCGGGCGTCGCGCCAGTCGGCCTCGGCCGCCACTGCGGCGTCTTGGGCGCGCTCCAGCGCCCGCCGGGCGGTCCGCAGGCGCTCCCATGCCGCACGCGCCACGGCGCGCGCTTCCTCATGGGCATGGGGGCTGGAGGCTCGGGTCGGGCGGGGGCTCATATGTCGAACTCCCGGCCCTGGCGCAGGCGCAGGCTACGGCCCTGTTGGCCGCCGCGCGGTGCGCGTTGCATGATCGGCTGGGCGGCTTGATCGTCGGGCACCGGCACCCAGCCGCCGCCGTCGGCCAGGGCCAGACCCAGCGCCAGACCGGCCAGCCAGACGCCCAGGCCGCGCGCCGCCCCGTTCAGCCGATCCGGGCGCGCTGGCGCAGCCTGATCCCGCGTCCGACCATCCGATCCGCTCGCCGCGACAGGCGAAAGCCCGCGCTGCCCAGCGCCCGCGCCGTCCACGCTGTCACCTGCCCGAGCCAGATCCAGAGTGCGCTGCGTAGCCGCGTCCACATGGGCCAAATCCTTTCTCAACTGTCGCATGTCGGCTTCGATGCGCTCGGCGCGGCGCTCCAGGGGCACGTCACCCAGCAGCGGCTCGAACACATGATCGACGAACGGCCGGCCCCAACGCTCTACCATCGCCGCCATGTGCGGCACCTGGGGCAGACTGCCGGCCTTCCAGCGCTTGGCGGTCTGCGGCGCGGTGGGCGGGAACATCGCCGCAACAGTCTTGTAGTCGTAGCTGCGCAGCCAATCGGCCAGGCGCGGGCCGAGGATCTCTTCCAGATCGTCGGCCAACATCACACACCCTGTGGTCATGGGCTTTATCCCTCCGTTCGCTCAGGCTGGGACCATGACGACCCCAGCCGCATATCGCCGTGGGCCAGACCGCCGCTCATGCGGCTCGGTCTTTGTCCAAAAAGAAGTCTTCGGGCTGGAGCGGAATGCCGTGCTCACGGGCGGCCGTCAGCACCTCCACGTGCCGACGCACGGGGATGAAGCCCCGCTCTTTCCAGCCCTGAACCGTACTGGCGTGACGATGCCCCAGCCGCCGAGCCATGGGGCTGATACCGCCGAACGCCTCGATGATTTTTTCTGCCTGGGTCATGGCATGGACGTTATACGCACAGTGCGTACATCGTCAACGCAGAATACGTATGGCCACGTGCGATATTGGCCATGTTTATGAACAAGATCGCCAAGACCACCGCAGCCGGCCGCCTTCGGGACCTCCGCGAACGCGCCAATTTGTCGATGGAAGGCATTGCCACGGCGATGGGGTATGCCGGCGCAAGCAGCTATCAACGCTACGAAAACCCTGAGGATTTCGAAGCGGGATTGCCGTTGCGGTTTATCAAGCGGCTGCTTGAGGTCTTGCCAGGGCGAGGCAGCCCGCCGATATCGCCAAAAGAAGTCTGGGACCTCTGCGAAGCCCAGATGACGGACTTCCTACCCGCCGAAGAGGGGCTTATCGCGCCGGAAACCCCAATTCCCGATTACGTCAAGATCCGCCAAATCCCGACCTATGCGGGGCTCGGTGGCGGCGGGAACGGAGACGGCGACGAGATGTACGTGCTGTTCCCGCGTCATCTCGTCGAGAGCGAACTGCGGGCACATGCCGAAAACCTGATGGCGATCCAACTTCGCGGTGATTCGATGTCGCCGACGCTTCTCCATGGCGACCAGATTCTGTTCGACACCCGGGATAAGATGCCAACGATGCCGGGGATTTTCGTTCTTTGGGACGGCGACGGGATGGTTTGTAAGCGAGTGGAAAAGGTGCCCAGAAGCGACCCTCCGCGTGTGCGGCTGCTGCCTGACAACCCGGCATACTCGACCGACGAAGCACTGGCGGAAGAAATCTCGATCATGGGGCGTGTCGTCTGGTTTGGCCGACGACTGTAACGCACGCCCTCGCCGAGTTTACCCCCGCTTTGTGGACCCAATTCAGGCCGGCCTTTCCCGCTTGGCCATTTCCAAGAACCGGTCGATCGCTGGTTCAGGATGCCCCCACGTGCCGACAGACCGCTGAGACTTCCCACGGACACCCCAAGGCCTGGCCCGCGTCTTGAGATTCTCGATGGAACGGTTGGCACTCCAATCGTCTTCGTACTCATAGTCGTAGGGGACATATTCGAGTATCAAACTCGGGGTCTTACGAAGATTGCCATTCTTGAAGCGACAGCGGAGCTTCAGGCACTCTTCCTGCCGTTCATCCTCTGACCGGGTAACCTCAATTACCCACCCCATCTGCTCAAGTTCACTACGGAACCGGGCAGCAATATCCTGTACGGTCTTGAGTTTCGCGAAATCGGCACGGCGCAGATCGGTATTCACCCGTGACGCAGCCTTCTCCAGATATTGGCTGCCCTCGGCCCTGCGAATAAGCTCGATCACATCTGCTTCATATGGCGAAACCAGTTTCTTCAGGTCCCCTTGCAAAAGATAAGCAATGTGCTTGCAGAAACTTCTTCCTCGTCGCCCCACTGGGCATGAGCAAAATATCCGCAGCCCCTCGCCTTCACCTTCTGCCGTAACCTTGTAGGGCGTCTTCGCCGAACCCTGCACATAAAAAAGCAATCGATCCATCAATTCCCTCCACTCATTGTGGAGAATACTGACGACTAAGAAAGGCGGAGTCAAAAGCGGCCCAACGGCTAGCCGCCCTTTGCCAATATCTTGAGCTAGCCGGGTAGCTGCCCACCCATGTCATACGTTTTTTACGTTGATGCGTACGCCATATGCGTATATCGTTCTCTCCATCGCCCCGTACGACAAGGCCACCGGCCAGGCTCTGCGCGGCGCTGCCCCACCGCCCGACCCGGCGTCAGCCAACAGGGCCGGGCAATCCTCACCAAGGAGGGAGCGATGATGGATCAAACACCGGCCGCCGCTGCGGCACCGAAGGCCAGCCCGGGCGACCGCGTCGCCCAACTCGAAGCGGCGCTGACCGAGGCGCTGCGGGAACTGACCGCCGAGCGCGACACGCTCTACGATTTCGTGACCGGCCCAGACGGGCGCTATGGCGACCCGCGCGACGAGGCCGAGGTGGCGCGCCTCGACGGCATCATCGACCGGGGCCGGGCCGCGCTGTCCGGCCAGCCGCAAGACCAGCCGTTCGCCGCCGGGCGGATCGGCGCGCCGTCCACCATCGACGAGGCGGTCGCCCTGCGCGACGCCCTGGATCGCCGTATCGCCGCCATGGTGCGTGACGGCCGCCGCGAGGAGGCCGCCCAATGAGCGCTGAAATCGTCTCGCTGTTTCCGATGTTGGGCCACCGGGTGCGCCATCGCCCCACCGGCCGGGTCGGCATTGTCACCGCCTATCGCGCCCATGAGCGCCTGGCGATCCAGGCCGTGGGCGAGGGCCTGACCGCCATCGTCAACACCGTCGACTGCGTGCCGGTCGAGCCGGCCGAAAGGACCGCACCATGACCAGCCACAACCCGAAGACCCTGAAAGAAGCCTTCGCCGCCCAGCGGGGCCGGCAATCAGCCGATCGTCGCGCCGCGCCCCACTGCCCCGCGCCCGACATCGAGCCGCAGACCGTGGCGGACGAAGCCGCCCTGGTCGGCATGATCCTCGGCGCGCTGTCCGGCGGCATCGTCGGGCTGACCCTCGGCCTGATCGTTGCGAGCGGAGGCTAAGGCGATGCCCGACCCGAAGGCCGATTCCCGACCGCTGCACGATGACGGGTGGTGGCTGCCCGCCTGGAACCCGGATCGGCACGACAACCTCTGCCCGTACCGACTGTCGGAGGATGACCTGCGCGAAGCCGTCGCTACCGCTATCAACCGCGACCACGGCGCCCGCATCATCGCCAGCGTGGCCGAGTGGTGGCTGGATTACTCAGAAATCACCCGCGCGGGCGTGCGCTTTGCGTGGGGGAAGCTCAAGGAATCTGAAAATGCGTAGCACTGATTCCCGACCGCTCGCGCTGACCGTTCACCAGCCCTGGGCGACGCTGATCGTCGCCGGGCTCAAGCCATTCGAGTGGCGCACCTGGGAGGCGCCGGCCTGGGCGCAGGGGCGGCGCGTGGTGATCCACGCCAGCCGGCTCGACCCCAAGGCCCATGTGCTCGACCGGCTGATCGCCCAGATCGATTGCGACC
This sequence comes from Rhodothalassium salexigens DSM 2132, assembly GCF_004341375.1. Classification (GTDB taxonomy): domain Bacteria; phylum Pseudomonadota; class Alphaproteobacteria; order Sphingomonadales; family Rhodothalassiaceae; genus Rhodothalassium; species Rhodothalassium salexigens. Next base: position 60 of record NZ_SLXO01000020.1, on the reverse strand, counting down.
TGGGCACCCGTGGCGGCGAGGGGCTGGTGGTCGAGCCGGCGCTGCGGCTGCTGCGCGACG
>NZ_SLXO01000019.1 GCF_004341375.1 Rhodothalassium salexigens DSM 2132 | reverse complement strand
CTCGGGCCCACTGGGTGCCGCGCTGCGGGCGGAGGAAGCGCTGCGCGCCGGCCGCGAGCCCGACGCCGACTGTGTCGAGCTCGGCTATGTGGCCCGGACCTGGACGCTGACCGAGGCAGGGCGCAAGGCGCTGTGGGCGGCCCAGGGCCGGACCCGGCCGGTGGGCGTGCGGTGAGCGGCGGTGGCCCATCGCACGGTGATCGAGGCGGCGCGCTGGGTGATGGCGTGGCAGGACGGCCCACCCGGCGCGTGCGTGCAGCTCTGGCACGCGGACGCGGCCGACGCCGTGCTGGTGATCGGCGGCGCGCCGGCGGCCGGCGTCTGGGCCGACTTTCGCGCCCTGGCCGACAACCAGGTGGCGACCCACGCCTATTGTGTGGGCTTGCTGCGGGGCTTGAGCGCTGGGCCCGGCGAGCGCGGGCAAACCACGAGGCATGAGTGATCAGTGACCGGGCCGACAATGGGGCCGATAACGGGGGCAGGGCGATGCGAGACGGCACGGCGGACCAGGTGACGGCGGACGAGCGGCGCATTTTGGCGGCGCTGACGCCCACACGGTCCGACCAGTGGATCACTGGCCGCGATCTGACCGGGGCGCTGGTGGCCGGGTTGCTCGCCGGCGGTCTGGTCGAGGCACAGAAGCGCCGGGGCGCGCGCTGGCTGTCGGTGGCGTCGGTGGGCACGGCGCGGGTGCGCGCCGCCTCGGGCGTCTGGGTCACCCGCATGGACGGCATCTACCGCGCCCGGACCACGGCGCGCGGCCGCCGGATCGTGGCCCAGACCTATGTGCGCCCGGCGCAAGCGCCCGACCTGACGGCCGAGCAGATCCGCACCCTGCGCCGGCTCAAGCGGGCGCGTCCGGCGGGCCAGATGGCCAAGGCCGGGCGTCAGGCCCAAGCGGGGCAGGGCGACGCCGACTGGGTGGCGATCGCGCGGTTGGCGGCCGACGGCCGGGTGCCTTTGGGGCTTGGAGATCTGGCGCGCCGGGGGCTGGTCGAGACCCGCTATCCGCTGCCCGGTGGCGCCGGGGCTTGGGCGGTCGGTGCGGCGGTCGACGTGGCGCATGGCCAGGCGCGGGTGACCGAGGCCGGGCGCCGGGCGCTGGCCAAGGCGTCGGGCCCCAAGCGGGCCAAGCGCGCGCTGCGTGCCGACCCGTCGGCGCCCGACCGCGGCACGCCCGAGACCCGCCGTCAGCAAGCCCGGGCGCCGCGTCGCCGCTCGGGCTATCGCAGCCTGGAGCGCCGGCTCAAGCCGCAGCAACTGGCTGCCTGGGCCAAGATCCTGGCGGCGCGGGAGGACCTAGCTCGCGACGTGCGCGCCCGCCCGGCCTCGCCCGAGTGCCGGCAGGGCGCGGGCTGTGGCAATGTGCCCGAGCATGTGGTGGCCGAGCGCCAGGACCGCTTGCGCGCCTATCTCGCCTGGTCGGACTGGCTCCACCATCGTTGGCCGGGGCGCTGGCGGTGGCGGCGTCAGGTGGCGGCGGTGGTGCTCGACGACCTGACGATCACCGCCGCCCGCACCCGCTTCGGCGGCCGCCCGGAGGTCATCGAACGCGAAGTCGCCGCCGTGCTGGACCAAGCGGCGCGGGTGCTGAGACGTCGGTGAAGAGGACGGGTCAAGGAGGTGGATCGGTTTTGGGTGAAAGTGGTGTGGGGCGCGTTATCAACCCTGCACTGATCGGCGTAAGTATCAACGGCCCCAGGCATGGCTGATGAAGGGGTGTTGTTGGGTTGTAAAGGTGAGGTGTAAAGAAACTTTTTGGCTCGAAACAAACAACGGCGGACACTGAAGGCCCGCCGTGTCGCCCTTATAAAAAGGGATTTTGTGCACTTTAAAGTGCTTGTTAACGGATGCCCTCGATCCCAAATTCGGCGATCCGAGCGCACCGTAACAAGGTACGCGCTTTTGCGTCAAGGCCTTTTTGTGCACCTTTTGCTTGACGACGCGCTCAAGCCAAGGTGGTTTAGGTGTTTGAGTTGAATTTTGGGAATCTTTGAGCGTTGGCGGGAGCGTTTCATGCGAGAACGGTATCGCTTGGGCATCGACATGGGGTCGAATTCCATCGGTTGGTGTGCATTGTCTGTGAATGACCGTGGTCTGGTCGATGGACTGTTGGACGCAGGTGTGCGGGTTTTGTCGCCCAGTGAAGAGGCTGGTCGCGATCCGCAATCAAAGGTCTCACTGGCTGCAGACCGTCGACTTGCCCGGTCGGCTCGCAAGCGTCGAGATCGTTTTATTCGTCGCCGTGATCGCCTGATGGAGACGTTGATTGGTGCCGGCCTGATGCCAACGGACAAGACCGCGCGCAAGGCTTTGGAGAAACTGGACCCATACACCCTACGTGCTGAGGCGCTCAAACGCCCTTTGGCGCCTGAAGAACTGGGCCGGGCGCTGTTTCACTTAAACCAGCGCCGAGGATTCAAGTCCAATCGAATTGCCGATGCCGGTGAAAAAGAGGCGGGCGCAGTCAAGGCAGGCGCTGACAGGTTGGTGGAAGCCCTTGAAAAGGCAGGTGCAGAAACACTCGGCGCCTATCTTGCGGGTCGCCACGGGCGTAACCTGCAAGGCGAGTGCCTGAAAAACGCCGATTGTCAGCCGGTCCGCTTCCGGCCTCGCCGCGAAGGGGCGAAGGATGTCTATGATTTTTATCCGACCCGAGATTTGGTCGAGCAGGAAATCGACACCATCTGGTGCAAGCAATCACCGCACTTGCCCCAGTTGAGTGATTCATTGAAGGCTCGTATCAAGAGAATAATTTTAGGGCAACGACCTCTGAAAAAGCCCCTAGTGGGAAACTGCACGTTCAATCCAAAAGAAAAGCGCGCGCCTCGTGCCCTGCCTCTGTTTCAGCGCTATCGCTTACTGACTGAGACGGCAAATCTACGGGTTGAAGAGGCAGGTCGGCCCGAACGCCCGTTGAGCAATGACCAGCAGCGCCTAATCCTGGGGCTGCTGTCAACGCGTTCGGGGGAGGTCAGCTTCGAGGCCATGCGCAAAGCGCTTAAGCTGCCCGAAGGCGCGGCCTTTAATCTGGAGCGGGGTGGTCGCAAGGGGCTGGATCCTGACCTGACTGCCGCCAAGCTGGCTCATAAGGATCTGTTCGGAAAAGCCTGGCGCAGTTTTGATATGGCCAAGCAAAACGACATTGTGCACCGCCTGCTGACCGAAGAAGACGAAGCCAAGCTTCTAGATTTTTTGCAAGACGACTGTGGGCTCTCGGCCGACCGCGCGGAGCGGGTGAATGAGGCTCATCTGCCGTCAGTCCATGGGCATAAGGCTCATCTGCCGTCAGGTCATGGACATATTGGCGAAACGATGCTGGCCCGGCTGGTGGAGGTGCTCGAAAATAATACGCAGGACTGGGAGGATCCTCAATCCGGCGAAATCATCACGGCGCCAATAACCTACGACGAAGCAGTGCAGCGATTGGATGCTCACCATTCTGATATGCGCCCAGCAGCTACCCACGATCGCTTACCCTATTACGGCGATGTCTTGCCCCGGCATGTAATCCAGAAGCCCGATGCCAATAAAGCCAGCCAGGATTATCGCGGCCGGGTACCCAATCCCACGGTCCACATTGCAATGAACCAGCTGCGTCAGATCATCAACATGCTGATCTCTGTCTATGGCCCGCCTGATAGCATTAATATTGAATTGGCGCGCCAGTTGAAGCAAACGCAAGAGCAGAAAGATGAGTGGACGCGGAAAAATAAAAAAAATGAAAGAGAGCGGATCAATCGCCGCCAGCGTTTGGCCGATCTTGGTATCGCCGACACGCCGGGCAATATGCAGCTTATGCGGCTATATGACGAACTGCCTCCAGATCAGCGGGTTTGCGTTTACAGTAATACGCCGCTTTCTATGGAGATGATTGTGTCTGGCGAAGTGGAAATCGATCACATATTGCCCCGCTCCAAAACGCTGGACGACAGTTTCGCCAATAAAGTGCTGTGTACCCGTCAGGCTAATCGAGACAAGGGCAATCGTGCTCCGGCCGATGCCTTCTCCGTTAATCAACTGACCGAAATCCACGCGCGAGCTAAAACGATCCTGCCCAGGAAAGCTTGGCGTTTCGCGCCTGATGCCATGGACCGGTTCGAGGCTCAGGGCGGGTTTTTGGCCAAGCAACTGACCGACAGCCAGCACATGGCGCGGTTGGCCAAGGAATACCTGTCCCACATCTGTGCTGCGGACAAGGTGACTGCTTCGCCCGGGCGGTTGACCGCCCTGCTGCGCGGCAAATGGGGCCTCAACAGCCTGCTCTATGACCATAATCTCTACGGCCCCGACGACACTCCGCCCAAGCAGCGCGAAGATCATCGCCACCACGCCATCGATGCCTTCGTCATCGGCTGCACAACCCGGTTCATGCTGCAACGAGTGGCTACCGCGGCAGGCCGGGCCGAAGAACTGGACTTGGATCGCCTAGCCCCGCGCGGCGAGTTTCCCGAACCCTTCCCAGGCTATCGCGAAGAGTTGAAGGCACGCCTTGAGGCTATGATTATCAGCCACAAGCCGGATCATGGCCGCCAAGGCCAGCTTCACGAGGAGACCGCTTTTGGTCGTGTCGATGAAGAGATCGACGGCAAGCGGTTCAATTTGGTCACTCGCAAGCCCATTGAGGGCCTGACCGAAAAGATGGTTGCCCAGGTGCGCGACCCGCGCTTGCGCGACGCCTTGGTCGATCTTGTTAAGGCGACCAAGGAGACTCTCGCGGCTGAGGCCTGTGTAACCGGCCAACCTTTGGAAAAGCGCGATATAGAGAAGGCTATCGCCCGGGCCCTTGCTGATTATGGCAAGGACCATAACGTCCGGCGGGTGAGGGTGTTGGTAACCGAATCATCGACCCGTACTGTGCGTCATGGCCCGAACCGCGAATTCGAAAAAGCATATGTGCCGGGCAGCAATCACCGCCTGGACATCTATGAACTGCCCGATGGTACTTGGAAAGGTGAGGGGATCAGCGTTTTCGATGTCAATCAGCCGGGCTTTCAACCGCGATGGCGTGCCGCGCACCCGGACGCCCGGCTGGTTATGGCTCTGCACAAGGGCGATCTGTTTGAGGCGGATTTCGGCCATGGCCCGGAAATCCTGGTTGCGCGAAAGCTGAGCCCGGCCAACGGCCGCATCGAGTTCGTCAGCCATCGCTGGGCCGGTAAGATGACACCCCAAACCTATCGTCGGGCGGCTTTCTCAAAGCTCAAGGCCGCCGGTGCCAAACCGGTCCGCGTCGACCCAATCGGGCGGATGAGACAATCTTAGGGGGCGCCCATGTATCCACGGATTGTCGAGATCGCTGAAGATGGTCGCCACTTGGCGAAGCACCGTGGTTTTTTGGTTGTGCAACAGGACGGGGCGGAATTGGCGCGTGTCCCGCTCGACGATGTGGCCGCGGTGATCGCCACAGCCCACGGCTTGACTTATTCCAACGCACTGGTCTGTGCTTTGGCCGAGCGCGGGGTCGCCTTCGTCCTGTGCGGCCCCAACCATATGCCCGTCGGCTTTTTGTGGCCGGCCGAATCTCACCATGAACAGGCGGGCCGTATCGCCGACCAGATAAACGCTAGCAAGCCCACCCGCAAACGCCTTTGGGCACAATTGGTGGCTGCCAAAGTAACCCACCAGGGGGCAATCCTGCGTTCGCTTGGCAAGGCAAGCGAGGGGTTCCTGATGATGGCTCGTGGCGTTCGGTCGGGCGACCCGGACAATGTGGAGGCTCAGGCGGCCCGACGTTATTGGGCGCGGTTGTTTGGCTCCGATTTCCGGCGTGACCGATCCCAGGATGGGGTCAATGCGCTGCTCAACTATGCGTATACGGTGTTGCGCGCCGGTACAGCACGGGCCGTCATGGGGGCTGGCCTGCACCCTAGCATCGGGCTGGGTCACAGCCGACGAACCAACAGCTTTCTCTTGGTCGATGATCTGATGGAGCCGTTTCGACCGATGGCCGACAGGGAAGTCTGTCGCTTGGTTGAAGCCGGCGCTACGACGGTTGATCGAACCGCGAAGAAAGCGCTTGCGGCTCTATTGAGCACCGACATGAGCTCACCCGACGGGATCAGCCCCGTCTATAAATGCCTTGAGCGGACTGCCTGGTCGCTGGCGGCTTGCCTTGGGGGGCGGGCCAAGGTGCTGGAAATCGCCCGGCCGCCTTTGCCATTGGAGGGGTAGGCGGAATATCTCGTAATTCCAATTGGTTCGGGGCGCTTCGCCCTGAACCCATTGGTCGAATGAACGGCATTGGGGGGCACCTCAAGAACCCGAGGGCAGCACAAGGTAATGTCTACGATATTGAGCGGGTATCGGATGATGTGGCTCTATGTGATGTTCGACCTGCCGGTTTTGACCCCTGACGAACGCCGTCGGGCGACCCGGTTTCGCAAGACTTTGCTCGATTGCGGTTTTGAGATGGCGCAATTCTCGGTTTACTTGCGCTTCTGCGATAGTAAGGAAACTGCCGAAACTCATATCCGCAAGGTGCAGTCAGTCCTGCCGCCTGCGGGTTGTGTCCACATCATCACTATTACCGACAAACAGTATGGAAACGCACGGATCTTCCAAGGAACGATGCAGAAACGCCCCCCAGAAAACCCGGATCAATTGGTGCTTTTGTGATCAATCGGGGTTGTTTTTTGGCGTTCAGAAAAAAAGAAAAAGCCCTGAAAAACAGGGCTTTAGGTGAGGATCTAGGCTAGCCGATTTGGGATCGAGGGCCAACCGCAACGGCCTGAACGACAAAGCCGATCCGGAGCTTAGGCTAGCCGATTTGGGATCGAGGGCCAACCGCAACAGACCGAACCAACGGCAGGAGTAGCAGCATAGGCTAGCCGATTTGGGATCGAGGGCCAACCGCAACGCCCTCCGGCGGCGCCAGCGACCGAGGGGGAGGCTAGCCGATTTGGGATCGAGGGCCAACCGCAACTGCGTGTGCTCGTCATATTCGTGGCGGATTAGGCTAGCCGATTTGGGATCGAGGGCCAACCGCAACTAGTTGTGTCGCCTGCCTGGCCTAGCCCGGAGGCTAGCCGATTTGGGATCGAGGGCCAACCGCAACCACCAGGCCAATGGCGGTGAGCACACCGGGAGGCTAGCCGATTTGGGATCGAGGGCCAACCGCAACGAAATACTTGGCGGCCAACTCGTCGGCGCAAGGCTAGCCGATTTGGGATCGAGGGCCAACCGCAACCGATGGTCGGAAAGACGTGTTGCGCGAGGGAGGCTAGCCGATTTGGGATCGAGGGCCAACCGCAACGACACGGTGAACCGGGTCACGTCCGAGCGCAGGCTAGCCGATTTGGGATCGAGGGCCAACCGCAACTCAACAAATTTCCTCATACCGCAGCAAATTAGGCTAGCCGATTTGGGATCGAGGGCCAACCGCAACTGTTTGCTCTTGGTGACGTTCAATATACGCAGGCTAGCCGATTTGGGATCGAGGGCCAACCGCAACCGCATCGAGCAAGGCCCGCCTGTTCGGGTCAGGCTAGCCGATTTGGGATCGAGGGCCAACCGCAACGTCGGCCAGATAGTCCAGCTGCTCGAAGCGAGGCTAGCCGATTTGGGATCGAGGGCCAACCGCAACTGTGGCCGCGGACTCTCGCAGTTGGTCGCAGGCTAGCCGATTTGGGATCGAGGGCCAACCGCAACACAGGCGGTGAAAGCCGCGCCGGCGGCGGGAGGCTAGCCGATTTGGGATCGAGGGCCAACCGCAACGCCGACACCGACCGGCCGTCGGCGCGCGCCAGGCTAGCCGATTTGGGATCGAGGGCCAACCGCAACCGGGGCGTTGTCGATGTCATCCTGGGGCACAGGCTAGCCGATTTGGGATCGAGGGCCAACCGCAACGAAAAAGCTGCGCGAAGCCTTTGCGACGGCAGGCTAGCCGATTTGGGATCGAGGGCCAACCGCAACCCGGCATTGGCGCAAGCCTTGGCGGGCGATAGGCTAGCCGATTTGGGATCGAGGGCCAACCGCAACGTTAGAATCACGGCTAAGAAAGGAAAGCCCCATATCATTTCTTAGTGCGCCGGCCAAGGAAAGGGGCCTTTTTCAGACATGGCGTTATCACCGGAGCCATCACGGTTGGGGCAGCGCGTGGCCATTTCGACCGCGGGTGAGGGCGCAGAGGCGTTCGTGCCCCCTCCCTTGCCGCCGGTGCCGTCTGTCAGGATGGACCGGCTCTACCGTCCACTCGAGCGCGCAAACCGCGCGATCGGACGGCTCGATGGCGTGACGTCCATCCTGCCCGACACCCCGCTTTTCCTTCAAATGTACGTTCGAAAAGAGGCGCTGCTTTCGTCGCAGATCGAGAGTACACAGTCATCGCTCTCCGACCTGCTGCAGCAGGTCCTTGAGAACGGCGACTGGGAGGCATGGCTGGAGTTTTTCCTCGACGGTATCGCCGAGACGTCTCTGCAGGCATCCGAGGCGGCGCGCGAGATTCTTGCGCTTTTCGAAGCTGATCGGCACCGGATCGAGGATCTCGGTATCGTGCGGGAGGTGACCGGGAAGCAGTGCGGCAGACTGTATGTCTACAGCGACTATCTCGACATTCTCAGCCGAGGCACGGAGCCCCTGTGATCCCTCGATCCGAGCCGCCCCGGCTCACCGGGGGTTCTCGCGCTTCGATCTCGTTGTCAGCCCGCACCCCCTTGCTTATGTGCTCGATAAGCGATAGGGTGTGCTTAATTCCAAAAACTGTATTTAGCCCGCCCCGGTCGGCGGGCTTTTTCGTTGGAGGCTTGGCCCATGGCTCGGCGGTTCGCGCCCGATTTGCGGGTCGAGCACCATCTCGACGACGCCGTGGCGTTTCTCGATCGGTTGGGCTCGAAGCGCTGGCAGCGCGCGGTCCTCACGGCGATCAACCGGGCCGGCGCGTCGACCCGGTCCCAGGCCGCCTCGACCGTGTCCAAGGCCATGGGCACCAAGGTGCGCCGCGTGCGCCAGGATCTGCGGCTGGTCCAGGCGCGGCATATCGACGAGCCGGCGCGGGTGCGCGCCGTGGGCAAGAGCCTGGGGCTCATGCAGTTCGCCGCCCGACAGACCCGCACCGGGGTCACCGCACGGGCCTATGGCGTCAGCCGGCGCTATCGCGGCGCCTTCATCGCCCAGCGCCACGGCACCGACCACGTGTTCATCCGCATCGGCAAGGAACGCCACCCGCTGCACCGGCTCTATGGGCCGAGCGTGCCCGAGACGCTGGCCGACCCGGCGATCCACGCCCGCCTGGTCGAGCATGGCGTCGAGCGGCTGGCGGCCGAACTCGCCCGGCAGATGGACCGGGCGCTCTACCGCAAACACGGCCGGCGCTGACGCCGCCGGGGACCCTGAGGCTGACAAACCAACACGGGTGCGCGGCATCGCGATGGATCGGTATTTTTCAGGGGCCCAAAACTGGGTAACACGGGTAACAAGGGTAACACCGACCTGGTCAGCCAGGC
>NZ_SLXO01000018.1 GCF_004341375.1 Rhodothalassium salexigens DSM 2132 | reverse complement strand
CAGCGCGCCAGGTCGGTGGCGAACGACTTGACCGGCTTGAGGTCGAGTGTGCCGCGCCACGGCGCCTTGGCCGCGTCGTAGAAGGTTTCGGGCGCTTCGGGGGCGTCGGTATGCTGCGCGATGGTCATGCGACGCACTCCCCGTCGTCGGTTTGGCAAAACAAGTCGGCGGTTGGTCGCCTATGGCAAGCGGCTGGGTTGAGCCACAAGCACTCAACCCGCTGTCGCGCCCCATCTGCATACGCCCTCCGCTCTACACGCTCCCATTTGGGGTACAGGCGTTCGTAAAGCGGCGACGGGTAGCCAGAAACAACAACCATGCCGCGCAGCCTGTGCAGGCAGTCGGCTAGGTCCGCGTGATCCTCCTCGGTCATCTCGAAGGCGTAATCGCGGCCCCTACCCCGCGTGGACGGCACGTAGGGCGGGTCCACATAGTGCAGGGTCTGCTCACCGTCGTGGGCCCCCATCACCGCGATCGCTGGACGGTTCTCGATCACCACACCGCGCAGACGGTCGACTATCTCCGGGAGCCGGTCCGGGTAGCGCGCCCAATCGCGCACCGGCGTGCCTCCGTCGCGGCGCGTATCGGCGCGAAAGCCGGTGATGCTATGGGGCGAGTTGGACCCGTGGCCCATCATCGACCGGACAATCAGCCGGCGTGCCCGCTCCACCGGATCGCCACAAGGCTCATACGCCGCGAGATATTCGGTTCGCGCGAAAGGAGTGAGGCGCAAAGCCTCTTCCAATCGCTCCGCGGCGCCGGGAGTCCGCAGGATGTGAAACAGGGTAACCACGTCCCCGTCCAGGTCGTTGTAGACCTCGGCATAAGCTCTCGGCTTCGATAGCAAAACTGATCCCGCTCCGCCGTAAGGCTCCACGTACACGCGATGGGCCGGAAAGTGGCTAATGATCCAGGGGGCCAAACGCGCCTTGCCACCGTGCCACCGCAAAACCGGATTAATCATCGGCCGCCCCCGCTTCGGGCACCTCGTGCGGCCAGGTCCAGAAGCCCTGTGCACCTTTGGCGGGCACGGGCGCGGCCCAGCGTGTCGGCGACCGCATCGGCCAGCCATAGAGCGTGCGAGGCCGGTCGGTCTTCGGGTCGCGCACCTGGCAATGGTGGTCGTGGGCGCACACCTTGCCCTGAGCGCGCAGCGCGAATTTGGACGCCGGCACGCCCAGCAGCACCGTGCCGAGCCCGGCTGCGCGCGGCAGGGGGTCGCGGCCATGGTGCAGCTTGCCGTGGCGCACGGCCGCGGCGTCGCGCAGCAGCCGCAGCGCCGGCTCGACCACCAGCCCCTCGCCGCCACGGGTGCCCAGGTCGCAATCGATCTGGGCGATCAGCCGGTCGAGCGCATGGGCCTTGGGGTCGATCCGGCTGGCGTGGATCACCACGCGCCGCCCCTGCGCCCAGGCCGGCGCTTCCCAGGTGCGCCACTCATAGGGCTTGAGCCCGGCGACGATCAGCGTCGCCCAGGGCTGGTGAACGGTCAGGGCGAGCGGTCGGGAATCGGCCTTCGGGTCGGGCATCGCCTTATCCTCCGCTCGCAACGATCAGGCCGAGGGTCAGCCCGACGATGCCGCCGGACAGCGCGCCGAGGATCATGCCGACCAGGGCGGCTTCGTCCGCTACGGTCTGCGGCTCGACCTCGGGCGCGGTGCGGTGGGGCGCGGCGCGACGATCGGCTGATTGCCGGCCCCGCTGGGCGGCGAAGGCTTCTTTCAGGGTCTTCGGGTTGTGGCTGGTCATGGTGCGGTCCTTTCGGCCGGCTCGACCGGCACGCAGTCGACGGTGTTGACGATGGCGGTCAGGCCCTCGCCCACGGCCTGGATCGCCAGGCGCTCATGGGCGCGATAGGCGGTGACAATGCCGACGCGGCCGGTGGGGCGATGGCGCACCCGGTGGCCCAACATCGGAAACAGCGAGACGATTTCAGCGCTCATCGGGCGGCCTCCTCGCGGCGGCCGTCACGCACCATGGCGGCGATACGGCGATCCAGGGCGTCGCGCAGGGCGACCGCCTCGTCGATGGTGGACGGCGCGCCGATCCGCCCGGCGGCGAACGGCTGGTCTTGCGGCTGGCCGGACAGCGCGGCCCGGCCTCGGTCGATGATCCCGTCGAGGCGCGCCACCTCGGCCTCGTCGCCCAAGTCATCGTAGAGCGCGTCGCGTTCGGCGGTCAGTTCCCGCAGCGCCTCGGTCAGCGCCGCTTCGAGTTGGGCGACGCGGTCGCCAGGGCTGGCCTTTGGTGCCGCAGCGGCGGCCGGTGTTTGATCCATCATCGCTCCCTCCTTTGCGGGAATTGGTGCCCCGGCCCTGTTGGCTGATGCCGGGTCGGGCGGTGGGGCAGCGCCGCGCAGAGCCTGGCCGGTGGCCTTGTCGTGCGGGGCGATGGAAAGCATTTCGCATCAAAATGCGTTTTTCAAGCAAAATCCGCATCACAATGCGGTTTACTGTGCGTCCAAATTATTTCTGTAATTAAGCTTATGAGAAAAATGTCAAAAAGAGGTGGTCGCTATGAGTGTAAAGGAAAAGGAAAATAAATTTCTGAAATATCTAAAGGATTGGTTTGGTGATTTGGATTTTTCGCCTCCAAAATGGCATAAAGAAGAAAAAGAGAGTGTTCCCGATGAAGGGGACCCTGTTTTTGAAAGTTCAGTTCCAAATGAAGGTGTGGTTGATGAGTTTCTTGATGGTATTAGTGTGGGTATTTGCTACACGGATGCAAAAGGGAATGGGACTGAGCGCTGGGTTAATATGCAGACGCTTCGCACAAATGGCGTTATTTATGCGTACTGTCATGCTCGTAAACAAATGCGAAGCTTTCGCATCGAAAATATAAAATTTGTTTATGATGATGCGGGAGAGATTATAGATACAAAAGATTTCTTTTTAGAGTTGGGTATTGATGTTTCAAGGTATGCCCAGGTCGGTCAGAGTAGGAGAGAAAAAAAGCAGAGCGCTTTTGCCTATAAAGAGGCGGGGCAGGAGCATGGGAAAAAGCACAAAGAAATTGCCGCTTCGGGGATGCGTATTTTAGCCGCATTGGCTCGCGCTGATGGGGATCATGACCCGGTCGAGACGGAAATTATACTTGAGTATGCAATAGAATATGCAAAGTCATTCCACGGTGTTTCCGCGACTGATGAAGATAAAAAGGTAATTTATAAGCATATCCGTTATCTTCGCCCGAGACCATCTACCGTTATGGATTGTGTGGACGAGATATATGAAAAGCCAATGAGCGAAAGGAAACTGCTGCTTCTCTATGCCAAGCGTCTTGTTGAATCGGATGGAAAAATTACGAGCGAAGAGGCGGATTTGTTAATTATGTTGAACAGCGAGCTTTCTATCTTATAGCCTTCTGCCAAACCACACTATTCGACCGAGAATGGCGACATTTTCAAAGAGGTCTTGGGCATCTTGATAGAATGCATTTCGGGGGCGTAAGAGGATTGCAGGGGGATCGCTGCCATAAATCGGCTCGATGATGCGGGCCATAAAGCTATCGCCCATGCGAATAGCAAAGGCGCCTGGCTGTGCCGGATCTTTCATTCGCATGTCGATTAGCACTTGGTCGCCGTGTTCCAGCATGGGGGACATGGAGTCGCCAAGGATCTGCATCGCAACGATATCGCTTGGCTTTGCCCTGAGTTCGTCTTCGATGAGTGCTCTTGGAAATAGAGTTGTGGCGGAGATTGTGTCGGTCGTAGGCCCTCCGTTGCCGGCCCCTAGATAGCTTTCCAGCTTCGGGATAGAGACATATTCCGCTGGCACCATGTCAGGTGTGGGCGGCGAAGGGGGTGGGCCTGCATTCGCCTCCCCGATGAGATTTCCTATGGAATCCTCAGCGGCTGCCGCGAGTTTCGCGAGCGTTGTGTAGGTGAGGCTTTGGCTGTCACCTTTAAGAAAGTTGCGCAGCGTGCTTTCGCGAATCCCGGCGGCGCGCGCCCAGGCTGACTTATTCAGACCGTAGGCCTTCATGTAGCGCTCAAGCGCTGCGCGCAATCTCTCAGCTTCAAGTGTCATGTCGCCTAAGATGCGTTGTGTCGCATTTAACTGCGAACGCATAGTTATGCGAATTTTCCTTGAGTGCGCATTAAAATGCGGTATGGTCGGGGCATGACTGTTGATCTCGCCATCGCGCGCATTCGTGCCTTTGCTGCCTTTCGTGGGTGGTCCCGTGCTCGTCTCGCTAGTGAAGCGGGCATGCATGACACCACGTTACGTCACTTCCATGAGGTCGACTGGAATCCCAGGGCCGAGACCATCCGGCGCTTGGAGGCAGTCATACCGGACGATTTCGAGCTCGGGGCGGCACTGCCAGAGCGGCAAGCGGAACCCCGGCCGCCATTGCATCGTGACCGAGCCGCATGAGCGGCGGTCTGGCCCACGGCGATATGCGGCTGGGGTCGTCATGGTCCCAGCCTGAGCGAACGGAGGGAGGAACTCCATGACGACAACCAGCATGATTTTCGAGGATCGCGGCTGCGCCATTGTCACCGACGAGGACATCGAGGCGCTGGGCGAGCGGGTCGGCGCCTTTCTGCGGGCGGCGATGCCGGGCGACGCCAAGGCCAAGGTAATCGCCCGGCGCTATGCGGTCAGCATCAGCACGGCGGAGAAATGGCTGGCTGGCTCGCCGCCGGGGGTCAAGTGGCTGGCGATGCTGATCAACGACCTGGGCGCCCCGTTCGTACGGCACGTGTTCGAGCCGCTGTTGGGCGAGGCCAGCCTGAGCCAGCGGGCCGACCGCCTGGTGGCTGACATGGAATTGTTGAGAAAGGATTTGGCCCATGTGGACGCGGCTACGCAGCGCACTCTGGATCTGGCTCGGGCAGGTGACAGCGTGGACGGCGCGGGCGCTGGGCAGCGCGGGCTTTCGCCTGTCGCGGCGAGCGGATCGGATGGTCGGACGCGGGATCAGGCTGCGCCAGCGCGCCCGGATCGGCTGACCGGCGCGGCGCGCGGCCTGGGCGTCTGGCTGGCCGGTCTGGCGCTGGGTCTGGCCCTGGCCGACGGCGGCGGCTGGGTGCCGGTGCCCGACGATCAAGCCGCCCAGCCGATCATGCAGCGCGCACCGCGCGGCGGCCAACAGGGCCGTAGCCTGCGCCTGCGCCAGGGCCGGGAGTTCGACATATGAGCCCCCGCTCGACCCGGGCCTCCAGCCCCCATGCCCATGAGGAAGCGCGCGCCGTGGCGCGTGCGGCATGGGAGCGCCTGCGGACCGCCCGGCGGACGCTGGAGCGCGCCCAAGACGCCGCAGTGGCGGCCGAGGCCGACTGGCGCGACGCCCGCGACCGGCTGCGCGCCCTCGAACGTGTTCTGACCGCGGCGTCCGCCGCCAATCACCAGGCAAAGACGGAGGGCCCCCATGCCTACGCCGATTGATCACCAGCGGGCCGAACCGATTTACGCCTATCTGTGCGAGCGGGCCCGCGCGGGCGGACGGACGCCGACGGAACGGGAAATCGGCGAGGCGATCGGGATGTGTGGCGAGGCCGTGCGCCGCGCCATGCCGGTGCTGGTCGAGCAGGGGCGCGTGTGCCGACCGCGCCGCGACGGGTGGCGGCCCGTTGGCATGGTCTTGCCCGAATTGGGGCTGACGATGGCGCCGCCGCCTGCCCCCCAGCGCGATTGCGATTGGCCCACCAAGCGCGAGCGCGAGGCCGAGGCGCGCCGCGTGCACGCGATCCTCTCGCGGCGCGGCTATGGCGAGGATGATCTGTCGATCGCCCCGCAGAGCGTCCCCGGCCCGTCGATCAACTGGCGCGATCACCGATCCGGCCCGCCGGCGGCCAGCAGCGCCGCCGACTTGGAGGGCGGGGCATGACGATCCAAACGCCAAACCTTGAAAACCAAGGGCGCGAGCCGTATTATGTGGCTTGGAGCTTAGCAACTCCAAGTCAGAGCGGAACCCGCCCCGCAGGCGGTTTTTCTATGCCTATGTTCCGGGGGCCGTACGCGTATGTCCAGGGCGCAAGCCTAAAGGCGTGCGGGCTCGACTCTGGCCGAGTTGCTAACCCCCGGAGCGCCAGCACCTTAGCAAGTGGTGACGCTCCGGCACTCGAATGCCAGAGGAGCGACGCCATGGCTGAGACTGGCGAACGGGCGGAGTCTGCCCTCTCTCTTACCGACATCGAAAGCGATAGTGACGAGCCGCGTATCAAGGATGTTCGGCTCGGCGAACGCCTGGGCATGGCCCAACCCCTGAACATCCGCGAGGCCATTGAGAGCAACCGAGCCGAGTTGGAACGGTACGGAGAGGTTTTCACGCGCTCCGTGAAAACCTCCGCTAAGGGCGGTCGCCCTGGCTGCGCCTATTATCTCAACGAGCCCCAAACTCTCTTGCTTTGCATGCTGTCGCGCACGGAGCGCGCGGCCGACGTTCGCCAGGAAGTCATCGAGGTCTTCATGGCTTGGCGGCGGAGTGAGGAGCGCGTCGCTGTGCGGGCACACACGCGGCGCAAGGCTCGTCCGAGCAAGCAAATCCAGGATGCTGCTACCCGCATAGACCCGCGCCGTCGCCATCTCGTTTGGTTCGACGGCCACGGCCAGATGCAGTCCAAGGCGGTTGGGGCCGGGGCGACCATTGTCGACGGCTCCAACGAGGTGAACCTGCTCACCTTTCTTCGAGAGGAAGTCCCTTCGCAGAACGTGCCGCAAGCGTTCGACTGCCTTGGTCAGCGTCTGCGCCGTCTCGCCGAGAGGGAGATTGCCCGGCGGCGAGGTAGCCAGGGGAGTGACACCCCATGACCCAGCGCATGACAGCGGCGGCGTTTCGTACCCGGTTTGCGGCCGGGCAGGGCGGTCGGCGGGCCGGGCGCGGCTACACCGACCGCGAGGGCCCGGTGCATCGGGCGATCATGGACTATCTGCGCGGCCTGGATGCGGCCACCGGCGGCGACCTGTTGGCGCTGCACGTGCCCAATGGCGGCCACATGAACGCCCGCTATGGCGCGGCGGTGAAGGCCAAGGGGGCGATGGCCGGGGCGCCGGACATCCTGGTGCTGTGGGCAGCGCCGGCGGGCGCGGCCGGTGTTGGCTGGATCGAGGTCAAGGCCGACCGGGGCCGGCTCAGCGACAGCCAGCGGCGGTTTGCGCGGCGCATGGAGCATCTGGGCGTGCCGCTCGCGGTGTGCCGCTCGGTGGCGGATGCCGAGGCGGCGCTGACCGACTGGGGCGTTGTCACCGCACCGGGCGAGGGGGGCGAGCCATGTGGCAGGTGACCATCCGCACGGGCGTGGCCCGGAGTGTGGGCGTGCACGATCTCAAGAGTTTTTCCGGGGGCATTCCCTCGCGGGGCACCCGACCCGCGTCACCCCGCGGCGATGCCGGGCGGACCCCCGGACGGTCGGTGCCCGACCGCGCGACAGCCGCCAATCGCCGCATCGGCGTCCGGGCCACGAGACGGCCCCACTCTCTCGCTTCGCGCTTGCGCGTGCCAGCCCGCCGCTGCGGGCCTGGCGTTCCGGCCCCGGCCGGGCGCCCGTGTTTCCTTGATGAGATCACCTTCCCCCGGCTTGCGGCCGGGGGCTTTCTCCCGCGCCGGCCTGGCGCGGTGGCTGTCGGCGCGCGTCGGTCGGGGCGGGTCCCTCCTGCGCCCCGGCCGGTGTGCGATCCTCCCCACCGGCAGCCACCTCGCGAGGGCGGCGCGGGAGAAAGCCCCATCGGCGCACCGGTGGGGACCTGGCCCGACGCCCACAACAACAACCGACACCGGCCAATCGGCCAGTGCGCCGCCCTCGTTCCCCAGAACCCCAGGAGGCATCCCATGAATGACGGTCAGGAAACGGCCCCCGCCAATGCGGGCGGCGTGTCGGGCGCGCAACTGCGCCAGTTCATCGAGCGCATCGAGCGGCTGGGAGCGGAAAAGCAGGAAATCGCCGACGACATCAAGGATGTCTATGCCGAGGCCAAGGCCAATGGCTTCGACCCGAAGATCATGCGCCAGGTGATCCGGCTGCGGAAGATGGAAACCCAGGAACGCCAGGAACTCGAAACGCTCCTCGACGTCTATCTGCACGCGCTCGAAGGCGGGGCGGCGTGATGGCTGGCAATCCCCCGTTTTGGCTCGTCTGGAACCCGCAGGGCGTCCGCCCGCCTCGATATCGCCACACCACCTTCGCCGGTGCCAAGGCCGAGGCCGAGCGGTTGGTGCGGATCTGCCCCGGCAACGAATTCTATGTGCTCGCCGCCGCAGCGCGGGCGCGGCGGGTCGACGTGCAGACCGATGTCTTCATTGCAGAAGACGATGACGAAATCCCGTTCTGATCCATGACCGGGCATCTGACCATACCCGCCCCGTCCGGCACCGAGACCGGCGCTGGCCGTGCCGATCGCATGGCCGAGGGGCGTTTGGGCGGCTACGCGCGCTCGGCCGACGATTGGTACATCGAGCCCGCCTGGCTCGTGCAGGGGCTGGTCGACCGGCTGCCGCTGCCCGGCCGGCTGTGGGACCCGTGGTGCGGCTGGGGGATGGTCCCGCGCATCTTGCGCCTCAATGGCCTGCAATGCCGGGCCACCGACGTGGCGCCGCGCGGCTATGAGCGCGCCTGGAGATGCCACGACTTTTTCCGCGATGCCCCGCCCGAGGGCATCGACACCATCATCGGCAATCCGCCCTTCGGCGACCCGGACAGCGGCGGCCGCCGGCGCGACTGGACCCGGCTGGCGGTCGAGCGTGGAATGAGCATCGCCCGGCACCGGGTGGTGATCGTGCAGAAGCTAGCGTGGCTGGAAGGCGGGGCGCGATTTCACTGGTTCCGCGATCTCCCGCCGGCGCGGGTGATCATCGCCGCGTCGCGCGCCTCCATGCCGCCCGGGTCTGAGATGGTGGCGCGGCTGGAGCGCGATCTGTGGGACACCGCCCAGGGCGGCAAGGTGGCCTATGCCTGGTTCGTGTTCGAGCACGGCCACCGGGGCCCGCCCGCCATCGACTGGATACCGCCATGGGATCGCCGGCGGCAGCGGTTCGCGACGGGGGCGGGCGAATGATGGCGCTGGGTTTACATCGTCTCTTGGCGTTCCAGCGCGCGCTCGGCGGCTTGGGCCAGGAAGGCCGACCGGTTCTTGGCCACACGGTCGATCCGCGCGATCAGGCCCTCGTCCATGATCACACCAATCCTGCGCGCCTTGGTTTCTGGGATGTAGGACACGGCCAGCACGCCGGCGAAGTCTTCAGCGCCGGCAAGATCCTCGGGCTTAATCGGGCGCGGCTCCGGCACTGGTTCGCCATCGGCGCGCAGCCCATCCAGGTGAAGCGAAAGCCCTTCAGGAGCGCGAGTGGCGATCTCGTCCCAGGTGTCGCCGGCCGTCGCGCAGCCGGGCACCGCTGGAAAGAAGCCGGAATAGCCGGTCGCGGGCGTGCCTTCGACAACCAGCATATAGGTTGGAGGGGTGCTGGGATGGACCATTGCTCATTCCTTCAAAGAGATTTGGGCCTGGGTTTCGATGCTCTTGAGCGTCTTGGTTTTCATGTCCTTGGTCGGGTGGGCGACGGTGACCCTTCCGGGTTTGGACGGGTGTTTGAACTGCTTGTGGCTGCCGCGCTGAGCCACTTCGTACCACCCGTCAGCCTTGAGGCGTTTGATCACCGTTCTGCTGTCCATGAGCCCGTCCTTTCCTCACCAAAAATACATACTGAACACATACTCGGCAAGTGTCGGTATGTGCTCAGTATGTATTTTTTCCCGCGCTCCATTGGCGTCGCCCACGGTCGGCCCGTGGGGCGCCCAGGAGCCACGCCATGTTCACAGGAGGACCGTCATGGCTGAGTATCCCTCAATGCCGCTTTGGACCGACGCCTATCTGGCCGACACCCAGGACCTGTCGGCCGAAGAGCATGGTGTCTATCTTCTGCTGCTCATGACCGCCTGGCGGTCCGAGCACTGCGCCTTGCCCGACGACGATGTGCGCCTGGCGCGGATGGCGCGCGTCGGTACCAAGAAGTGGGCCAAGCTGCGCGCGGCGGTTCTGGACCGTTTTTTCACCCTTGGCGACCAGGGGTGGACGCAAAAGCGTCTCCTGGCGGAGCGCGAGCGGATCGACACGTTGCGCGCCCAAAAGCGCAAGGCGGCACAGGCTAAGCACTTGAAAAACAAGCAATCGGCCCCTGCGGACGCAGGCCGGCCGCAGGTGCGAAACCGCTGCAATCCATATCCATATCCATATCCAGAGGAAGACTCTCCCTCCCTTCGGTCGGGAGAGGGGGTGCCCCCGCCGGCTGCGGCCGGGGTCGATCCAGCTGCTGGGACCGACCAGCCGCCACCCCCACCCACCAGCCCGCCGCCCGATGGCACCAAGCCCTGGGCCGCCCCGGCGGCGACCGCGCCGTCGTCGGCTGGCGGCCAGGTGGTGCCGTTCGAGGCCGGGATGGCAGCCGGCACCGGCAGCGGGACGCGGTCGGCCGATCCGCCGCCGGTGGCCGAGGCGGTGCGCCGCTGGAACGCTCTGGCCGACGAGCTTGGCCTGCCGCGCTGCGCCAAGGTCAACAAAAGCCGCGGCCAGGCGATCAAGGCCCGGCTGCGCGAGCACGGCCTGCCCGGCTGGAACGCCATGCTGATGGCGGTGCGTGCCAGCCCGTTCCTGCGCGGCGATCGACCCGGACGCGACGGCCGGGGCTTTCGCGCCAACATCGATTTCGTCGCCCGAGAAGGCAGTTTCACCCGGATTTTGGAGGGAGTTTACAGCGATGACGCAACAGGCAGCCCTGGCCAAGCACCAACCCCAACCCACCACCCCGGCGCGCGCCGCGCAGGCCGCGGTGGCAGCGATGCCGCCGTCGACGCAGCGGCGGCTCTGTGCAGTGAGCTTGACGCC
>NZ_SLXO01000017.1 GCF_004341375.1 Rhodothalassium salexigens DSM 2132 | reverse complement strand
GAACCTGGTGCGCTTCATGATGAGTTCCCCCTTTTCTGGGATGCTACGGGAAACTCACCTTCCAGATGGAGCGGTTTTCGGGGAGAAGGTCAGTTAAGCCCATACAGAGCGCTTTGGGGGCCGCGCAGAAACTCGATGCGTTCAAGATCCTCAAGAAGTAAGTCGTTGAGCTCGCGGTAGGGGACATCGTCGACATAAACCGCCACTCGGTTCACGACGAACGGGTTCGAGGCGATGCCACGCACCGTCAGGAACAGCCCGCCAACCTGACCAAGTCGCTGGGTGCTGAGGTTAGGCAGTGCGCGCGTGAGATCGCTGACGCTGTCAATGCGCGCCGACTCAAGCTCATCCGCGCTCAGTACGCTCGCGCCAATCGCCGAACGGCTTAGGTCGACGCCTGGCGTCTTGCTTCCCGTCACCACGATGACGTCCAGCACCTCGTCTTTTTCGGCCCGCTGGTCTTGTGTCGATTGCGCATATCCCGGCGCGCTTAGAAGGGCCGCCGAGATGATAACGAGGGTCTGATAGTGCCATGGGCGCAACGGAAACTCTCCCGAGCAAAGTGGTGTGAATGCTTCGCATTCTCGCAGTCAGCTCGACTCGTTGCTATCTCAATTGTCTTCGTGATCAGGCGTCGTTTCTTCGCGAGTGAGCGACCGAAACCAACTCAATTCCGTTGGCGTCCATTGCAGGAGGACGGCGATACGCCGAACTGCCGGCGGAAGGCGGTCGAAAAGGCGTTGGGCTGATAACCTACCGTGTAGGCTGCCTCGGAGACGGACGCCCCTCCTACGAGCATTTGCATAGCAAGCTGCATGCGGCGATCGGTTATGAACGCTGCGACGCTGACGCCATAACGCTCGCGGAATGCGGACGACAGGGTCCGGACATTAACACCAACGGACCGCGCAAGAAAATCGAGCGTCAACGGATCGCCCAAACGGCTCTCAATCAGATCGCGCGCCGCCTCCGCTTTCACGGCTGATGCACCGGATGGCGTCTGCGCTTCGACGCCTTCCAGCCATGTTTCAGCAACCGCTATAAGCTCAAGGCCGCGCGCCTGAAGAACAAGATGTCTGACCGAATCTTGAAACCAGGGGTCAATCGGTTCGAGAAGATGTAAAACCCGCCGGATGATGCCTCTGTGGTCTGTCGTTCTCAGCGGCTCGTTCTTCAACCTTCTTAGGAGGTTCAGAACTGACGGATCAACTGCGGTCAATTGCTCGGGTTCGATATGGACGCCGAAAGAGCATGACTGGCCAGCGCCCATAACTGTTGTGAAATCTGCTGGCTCCGAGGTGAGGTCGAGCAGCGACAAAACCGGCCCACGGGCTGTGAAGCTTCCGAGGTCAGGCGCACTTGTCTGAATCCGAGCGACGCCAAGGCCGATATGGAGCCCTTCCGGGACTGAAGCGACGTAAGTGCTTTCCACTTGGGTGTCCCGACGCGACAGCCAGACCGATCCGGTGATCGACGAAGCCGCCTCCAGGTTACCACCGGATAAGAAGGCGATGTCTGCCAACTGCGAAGCGTTGCTCATCGTGGAAAGACGTCCTTGTTACCCAAGGTCCTGATTGTGTCGCAAATGCCACGCATTCGCAAGATGGGTGTTTGCTCATAGGTGAACAGCGAAACAGTAGTTCGCAGTATCGACTCGCATGTCCTACCGGGTGGCAGTCGAACTTTTGACGGTCGCGGCGCGCGCAATCGCACTCGGTCGCGCTGAGGCGAACCGTTTCGCAGGCGCTAGGTCACGTTGGATTCGAACCCGCAGGCGCGAAAGGAGCTAACGGGTCGAAGGTCGTTTCAGCACGCCTGAGTGAGCCGCCAACTCAGGCGAAATTACCACGTAAGCAGCGCGTAAGCACAAAGCCCCTAAAAGGACCGTCGACTAAAAGTTTGATTTATTAAGGAAAATGGCGCACCTAAGCGGAGAAACTTCGAACCAGTTGTTCGAGGTGCTCTCCGAATGGAACGCACAGTTAAGTTCTTGTTCTCTATACGATAATCCTAAAGAGCTTCCATTTCAACTGGATGGTGCTGAACGCCAAGAAACTGCGGATTCAGCCAATTCCGACGGCGAAGAGCCGGTTGAAACATATGGGAGCGGGTCATGGACAGGCTAACTCCCAAATGGGGCTCTTTTGGTGGTTCCGGCAGCAAGTCCAGCGGATCGGGGCAAAACACTGGTGCGGCGCACAAGTCCGGCAAGCCGGATAAAAAGCGCCCGGCTCCGTTTTCGTTGCGGCTGAGCTTCGAAGAAAAGCAAAAGCTGATCGAGGATGCCGGTCGGCAATCCATCTCGGCGTATATCAAAGAGCGGCTTTTTGATCCCGATACGCCGGTCAAACAGGCACGCGGGCTCAACCCGGTCAAAGACCAGAAAGCGCTGGCGCAGCTTCTCGGAATGCTGGGCTCGTCCCGCATTGCAAAAAACCTGAATGAGCTGGCCGATGCTGCACGCGTCGGCGCGCTGCCGATCAATGAGGACACAGAGAAGGCGATCAAGCGCGCCTGTGATGATGTCCGAATCATGCGGCGCTTTCTGCTGGCTGCCCTCGGCATCCGGGAAACCAATAAAGCGACGCATGTCTGCGAAAGCTGCTCGTCGGCCTTTGGCCGGGCGGCAAGCGATCGTGGTGAGAGCACTCCGGATGGGGAGCCCTCGCCATGATTATCAAGGCATCCCAACGCGGCGGCGGGCGGGCCCTTGCCGCCCATCTGATGAACAGACGCGATAACGAGCATGTCGAGCTGCACACTGTGCGCGGCTTCGTGTCCGACGATCTACACGGCGCGTTCCTGGAAGCGGAAGCGGCGGCCAAGGGAACGAAGTGCACGCAGCACTTTTTCTCGGTCAGCCTGTCCCCGCCCGAGACGGAAAACGTCCGCCCGGAAGTCTTTGAGCTGGCCGCAAGACGGATCGAAAAGGAAATGGGCCTAGAGCGCCAGCCGATGGCGCTCGTGTTCCATGAAAAGGATGGTCGTCGCCACGCCCATGCGGTGTGGAGCCGGATCGACACCGAAAACATGCGGGCGATCAATCTCCCGCATTTTAAGCGCAAGCTGAACGAGATTTCGCGGGGGCTCTTCCTCGAACATGGCTGGAACCTGCCCGATGGGTATAAGCGCGGACAGGATCGTTCCCCGCTGAATTTCACCCTCGCCGAATGGCAACAAGCCCGGCGCGCCGGAAAAAGCGCCGCCGATATCAAGGCCAGCTTCCAGGAATGCTGGAACGGCGCGAAAGACGCTGCGGCCTTCAAGCGCCTGCTTGAAGAGCGCGGCTATTATCTGGCGCAAGGCGATCGGCGCGGCTTCGTCGCCGTCGATCTCCAGGGCGAGGTTTATGCGATCCTGCGCATGACCGGCCAGAAGACCAAAGCGGTCAAAGACCGCCTGGGTGATCCGTCAACGCTGCCGTCGGTCGCCGAGACCAAGGCGCGTGTCGCGGAGCTGATGAAAAAAGTCCTCAAGCGTCATATCACGACGCTGGATCAGGAAAGCGCTGAGCGCCTCAAGCCAATCCATTCCAAAAAGCGCGCCATGCGCGCCGATCATCGGGCGGAGCGTGCGGCGCTTGATCAGCGCCAGGCCGAACGCTGGGTGGCGGAATCCAATGCCCGCCAGGCCCGGTTTTCCAAAGGCATAAAGGGTGTCTGGGACTGGCTGCGCGGCAAGCATAGCGCTGTGCGCAAGCGCAATGAGGCGGAAGTCGCCTTCAAGCGCGAGCGCGATGCGAACGAACGCCAGGACCTGATCACCCGTCAACTGGCCGAGCGGCGCGCCCTGCAAGCCGATATCCGGAACGAGCGGCAACGCCATGCGAGCGAGCTGGCGCGGCTCACCCGTGACCTCACGAAGACGCGGGCGCTGTCAGACGCCCTCGAAAAGCCCTCGGCCAGGACACGCGCTGCGCTGGAGACATCCAAGGCCAGCCGCTCCCGCAACCGCTCCACGCAATCCGGTGGCCGGTCCCGCGACCGCACCCTCGACCCGTAAACGCGAAGGACAAAAACGATGCCTCCTTTCGGAAAAGCGAAGAATGAGATCGCAGGCGATGTCCTGATGGCCACGCGCGGGGTAAGCGACACGCTCGAACTTGATCCGCAGGCCACCTCGCGCTGGCTGAGCCCGGAACTCACCGTTCAGGCGCTTCCGTTCAGCGCGGAGGAGCACAATGCGATGTTCCTGGGATATCTTCCGGGAACCAAGCGCCCGCATTATGTCGGCATGCCGATCGATGACCGGCACGGCGTCACCATCGCCGGGGCGCGATCGGGTAAAGGCACAAGCTTCATCGTGCCGAACCTGTTGCTCTATCCCGGCTCGGTCTTCGCCAATGATCCCAAGGGCGAGCTGGCACGCATCACCTCGCGCCGCCGCCGGGAGATGGGCCAGCAGGTCGCGATCATCGATCCGTTCTGTGATAGCGGCATTCCCGAAAGCGACCTCGCGGCCTTCAACCCGCTCGATATCATCGACCCGCAAGATGAAAGCGCGGTCGATGAAGCCGGGCTCCTCGCAAGCGCGCTGATTGTTCCCGAAACGGGCAGCGGCAAGCACTGGACCGACTCCGCCCGGAACTTCCTGCACGGCGTCATTCTCTATGTCGCGCTGAACTGCATCGGGCGCGAGCGCACCCTGCCGTATGTGCGCGAGCTGATCACCCTGCCCGATGATCCGTTTTACGGCCCCGACGGGCTGATCGCGCGTATGCAGGCAACCGGCGGATTCTGCGAACAGGCCGCCAATAGCCTGGTCGCCAAGTCGGTGAATGAGCGCTCGTCGGTCCTTTCGACCGCATTGGAACAGACCGCCTTCCTGGCAAGCCCGGCAATGACGCGGGGACTCGGGCGCTCGACCTTCGACATTGATGCGCTCAAGAACACTGAGGCGGGGCTGACCGTTTATCTCTGCCTGCCTGCCCGGCGGCTGCGCACGCATAGCCGGTTTTTACGGCTGCTCCTGATGGTGGCGCTCGCCCGGATGGAAGCAGTGCCGAATGTCTCGGTCACGCAAGCCACGGCCAATGGCTGGCCCGTCCTGTTCATGCTCGATGAGTTTCCGGTGCTCGGGCATATGGACGTCATTGAAAGCGCCGCCGGTCTCATGGCCGGGTACGGCGTCAAGCTCTGGACCGTGCTTCAGGATTTAAGCCAGCTTCAGCGCGACTATCCGCGAAGCTGGCAGACCTTCCTGGGCAACACCGGGATCATCCAGAATTTCGGAAGCAGTGATGAGGCGACCTGCGCCTACATCTCCAAGCTCTGCGGCGAGACCGAAAATCTCAGCCAGTCTTTGCCTGAACTGACCGACCGCGAACGCGGCGCCGGGAAGATCGGGCTCAATCGATCCGTAACCGTCACGCCGCTGCTGCGGCCTGATGAGGTCCGCCGCTTCTTCGCGCGCGGCACGGGCCGGGCGCTTCTCTCCATCCCTGGTGAGCACCCGATCGCGGTGATGCGCGCCAACTACTTCGATCCGCAACACACCGAACTCTTTGGAGGCAAATATGACTGACCGTCCGTTAGAAATTGAGGAGATGGGGCTTCGCACGAAGTTTCGTATCCGTTGGAAACTGTTCATCGGATGTGTTCTGACCATGATCGGCGGGCCCGTTATCGAATGGGCGTTCGCCGGGTTTGCAGGTTTTCCGTTCGAACAAAGCTGGATGACGGCAGCTCGCTTCGCGGCTGCTGTGATCGGTCCGCTCCAGGTCCTGGGCGGCCTTCAGCTCTTCTTTTTCACCTATCTGCCGTACAAGATCGCGAAGAAACGGAATGCCGGTTCGCCGGATTTGCGCCGCCGGTAGGCGCGCAAACTGCCCTATCGGCTGAAGAGGAATGAGGTCCTTACGTCCTCGGTCTCTCTCCCAAGCGCCCATGCGGATGCCTTTCCGCTGGGGATTATCGGGGCCGGGTCACGAAAGGCTCCGATGGTCGGGGCCTTGGAACATAAAGACCCGAGGAGGACCACATGCGTTTCTTCATCCGATTTGAAATGGCGTTCGAGCGCGAGACGACTGCGCAAACGCTCTGCCGGACGATCTTCAACGCGAACGCTCGCCGCAAATAGGCGCGCATGCGATGATCGCCGAATACCGCTGAGGCGGACCGTCCACACGGCCCGCCTTTTTTCTGATTAGGAAAGGGTTGCGGCCTGCAACCCTGGCCTTTGCCGAAAACGGGGTGTGCAAACAGAAGGGAAAATCGACGGCGGGCGCAGGCCAGCCGAGCCTCGGGAACCGTCTATTTTTCGCGAAGTGCGCTGAGGGGCTGGCCTCTAAGAGATATCGATCTCTTCCTCAGAAAACCAACCTTGCTCCAGCACTTGAGCTTTCACCGCTTCCG
This sequence comes from Rhodothalassium salexigens DSM 2132, assembly GCF_004341375.1. Taxonomy (GTDB): domain Bacteria; phylum Pseudomonadota; class Alphaproteobacteria; order Sphingomonadales; family Rhodothalassiaceae; genus Rhodothalassium; species Rhodothalassium salexigens. The sequence continues at coordinate 11,019 of NZ_SLXO01000017.1, read as the reverse complement.
GATTTTCGGCATAGATGACAAGCGCCAAGCTGCATTCCGCACGGCTGCATGTAACGTATAAAAGCCGACGAGTGCGATCGATTGAGCTATCCTTGCCCTCTTCGATGTTTTTCAGATCTGTGGCGGACAGCTGCTTATCGCCTAGTAGCTTGCCGTAACCGAACATGAAGCCACGTGCTTCAGTATCATCAAGAATTACCATCACACGCTGGAACTCCAGCCCTTTTACTCCTTGATGAGTATCGAACGAAGCTAGGCCCGAAACATACTTTCGGTAGATATCAATTTCAGAAAACGGCGCCTTCAAGAATGATAAAATTGCAGAATTGCGGTCATTTAATGGGTCGGCATTCTCGTCTTCCTCCGATGAAGCCGTTTGTGCTTTTAGAACGGCGTATGCGGATTGCAGCGACTCTGGAACTTCGTAGAGTCGGTTCTCGGCAATGCAGCACAACACATCGCCGCAGCTCGGCTCGCCTTTATCCCAAAGCGCCATAAGCGCATCGACGCCCGATTGTGCCTTTTTTAACAGAACACTTGGGTCAGCTGCTGCCTCCAGGGCGCTGGCTGTAAGCAATGGAGAAGACTGGCGGACCAATCTTGATACCGCGAATTTGTCATCTGCCGCTTGTGCTTGAACAAGTGGCAAGACTGACTGGATGAAGAACCGCAGTGGGGGGAGACTTCCGTCGAGCAGGCCCGTACGCCAACTATCAATTCCATATAGAGGGCTGAAGACGTTCTCAAAGCCAAGGCGCTTCGCCGACATATGGTGTTCAAGCGTGAGAATCTTACAAAGATCACGGTCAGTCCAGGCATCATCCTCGGAAATGCCCGCCATTTGGGTTCGTATCGCATCTTCAGTGGCCATGCGGTCAACCGTTGAGGTCTTCCGGATAAAGAGCCTTACCTGCCCCTCGATTGCATCAGACCTAGGCTCTTGAGTGTGGGTATCCACAGCTTCACGAATCTTATTGATGAGATGAACCACGCGCTTGGGGCATCGATGGTTGAGCTTTTTGGAAGGCTTCCCCCAGCTATCGGGAAGTTCGTCTTCAATCCGTTCTTTGCCATCTTGGTAAATGCGCTGCATGAGGTCGCCGATGAGGCCTAATGAGAAGTGCTCTGACTGCTCCTTCTCGACAATGAAGAGTGCGTCGATCAGGTGACGATTGGTATCCTGGCTCTCGTCGATAAGAAGGAACGGAAATCGCCCAACTAATATCCAGCGCATCAAAGGCTTATGCGATAGGAAGGCCGTACAAATGGCGATAACTTCCGCGTGGTTTAGGGAGTTCGGTTCCGAATTTTCCCCGTTAGGACTGTATGAAAAGTATTGAATGGAGTCGATACTCTTCAGTCGACGCCCCTTTGACTCGATTTTAGAAATTCGCGTGATAGAAGCCTTTGTACCGGCTCTGCCTTTCTCTTCTTCTTCGCGAAGTTGTTGAATTTCAGCTTCTAGATTCGCACGGAGCCATTCGCGGATATCATGATGAAAGCCCTTGATAAGCTCCCATGCGAAGCTGTGGATTGTCGCTACGTAGAAGAGTGGATGAAAGTCTATTCGGCGATTGATCTCATCGCAGGCAGCATTGGTGTAAGTTATCACGCCGACCCGATGGCCATGTAAGGAGAGTTCACGCCCGCAGTTGGCGCGAATGAAATTTAGCGCTTTGACGAGTGAACGGGTCTTGCCTGAGCCAGCACCTGCAAAAAGAAAAAAGCTCTTAGGCTCGTTTGGATTTAGGTAGCTGGCGATTTCGTCATCGACAGGATCGTCCAAGGCTATGTTCGAGGCGGGAGCTAATTCTACTGTCATCAGGTTTGCTGCATTCCCGAATTTTCGGTCGCCACCGGAACGGCAATACCCAAGTCCTTTTGCTTTTCCCTTAGCTGCTCAACGAGCCAGCTCAGGCCGTCCCGAATATAGAATGGAGGCGTCAACTCCATCGGATTTTCCAGCTCAAGGAGATTGAGAGCGAACTCAGCCTTACCCCCACTGTCTAGCGCTTTGAGGATGGCTTCACTCAATTCACCCAAGTTATCACTTTGCTCAATTACAGCCTTGAATTTCGCCCACAGCCCGGTACCCGTGTGCGCGGTAAAAAGAGCTTGGTTCTCCATTACCAGAGCATCTTCCAGCGTGTTGCACAGCGCTTCGGCTTTGCTGCCTTTGAACTCAATTTCGACGGGACATTGGTAGGCGGCCCGAACAGAAAAACGCTGATCCTCGTACCGCTTGCTTTTCGCATCCGCACTAAGGCTCAACAAGGTATCTAAGTCTCGAACAGCAGGACACCAAGACCGCAAGATTTGATTTCGTGTAGTCAGCCCAGCACCCTTTTGGGGAACTGCCTTCTTACCATTAGCGCCCTTGGCATCAAGATCAGTGATAATAAGAGTAGTCAGACCTAAATGTTCCACCAACCGGCGAAGCCGGTGAGCATGACTTCCACCTATTTCGAGCCAAGTGATGTAGCACTCGTGAAGCGCCGCAAGGTCAGGATCATTTCGGACAAAGAACGGCACTAAAATTCGTTCGGCAGGCCCCTCGACGAAAACTGCGGCATCGGCGAAGAATAGGTCACAGTGCGTCACTTTGAGATAGCGCGTAACAAAGCGCTTGGTTGTTATCCGCGATCCAAAAACAGAGCCTAAATTTACAACACACGAAGTCGGCACGACGTTCCCATCAGAAGGAAGGCGTCGGAAATATCTCAAGTGATCAAAGTCGCACTCATGCGCGATATGGCTGGAGTGCGTGCTCACAACGAGTTGGGTTTTGAGCGACTCCGAATTGCCAAGATCGTCGTGCTTGCGAAGCACCTTGTAGGCCTGCCGGATGAAGACCTGCTGGACCTGTGTGTGGAGATGTGCCTCGGGTTCCTCGATGAGCACCAAATGCAATGGCGGGATGAGTGCGTCGGTCGCCGCCGCTGCCTTGCCTACGCGCATCCACGCATCGCGAAAACTCATAAGCCTGAAAATCATCGAAATGAGGTTCTGGTAACCGAGACCATTCGAGTCCTCTGGCAAGTTTAATTCGATAGAGCTTTCACCGTCGTTTGCAGTGATGACATACTGCACGGCAGCATCGTGATTGAGCCCATCAACAGGCTTTAGGCGAGTTGAAATTTTGAGCTTAGGGTCGGTGACGCCGGGATAGCCCATCCCCTCCACTTCTTGAATGGCTGGCGAGAAACCGTCCTTGAGCCGAGCGTCAAAGGCTTGCTGCGCTTTATCGATCGCTCTGAGCGCTTCAATGTCTTGCGGGTCGGGGTTTTCGAACGGGTCTAGATGCTTGCTCCAGTACCGCCGAAGCTGATCAGACATACGTCGCGTCGCAGTGGAGCCAGAGAGAGCGCCATCGTCATCAAAGTCTCGTAGTCCATCGACCTGGCCGAAGCCACGTTGTGCGCTGATCTCATCAATTCGGATGAGGCCCTTGAATGGCTCACTGCCAATGGGAACGGGATCATCGGGCAAAGCTTGGGTCTTCGCTATGCCATGTTCGGGTTCTTCAAGCCTTTCGGGATCGAGAATATACGACTGAACGGCAAATAAACTGCTGAAGCGACGTTGCATGAAATCCGTTAGTGAGCGAGGCCACAAAACGATAGCCGCTTGCTTATCCGAGCCTTCTTCGTCGCCGGTCGACTCTTCGGCAGCCTCAATACGGCGCGCGTCATCACGGGCCGCCAAATATTCCTTCTGGAGTTGCAGTGCATCCTTTGGCTCTAACCGAAGACGGACACCAAGCCGCCCACCATCCCAATCAAGTGAAGGGATAAGTTTTTGAACGAGGTGCGCTTCCCTCTTATCAACATGAAGCCAGACATCCAGAAACGGCAGCATGGGTTCCCAGACAGGCTCAGGAAGTGGTGTATTATCTTTCTTAGCGCTCTCCCAGGAACACCCCATTTGGTCGATCGCAGGCCAATGTGACAACGTAAAATCATTAAGTGAAAATTGGCTTCTTTCACGCTCAACGAGGAAATAGCGGAGAGCAATCATGGCTGAGGTTTTGCCGCTGTTATTAGCACCAACAAACACTGTAGTTTCATCGGCCACACCAATGCGTACAGATTTTAGTTTCCGAAAATTCGCTATTTCCAACAATTCAATGTGCATCGCGTCGCTCCACCAACTGAGCCGCGACTGGGTCGTAAGTATAATTTCCAATCGTCCCGTCCTTGAATTTCTCAATCGCCTCGTCGATCACGAATAGCGGGACCAGGAACCACTCACGTGGTTCAACCGGATTGCCGAAGCGATCCTTGATGTCGATCTTCAGGCGCGCCGGTTCGAAGACGCGGTGCATCAGTCGCTCGAACTTTTTGCGATTGATGTTGAACAGCTCATAGGTCGCGACGACCTCGACATCAGCCAGAAGGTAGGTCGCATCCTTAGCGGCATTCGCGATGCGCTTCTCAACGCTGCCGCCAGTCACACCGATCTTGTGGAGCACCTCGCGGTTTTCCGAAACGGTTGGGTGATTGGACTTGCTCCGAAGGACATAGATTGTCCCGCTCGCGAGATCCTCTTCCTCTTGAGAATCTCCGAAAAGCGGGCCAGCCGTCGGCTCGGTGATGCGCCGGCTGGTCTCGTCCTTGTAGATCGCGCGCTGTAGCGACCGGAGGAGCAAGTTGCTCTCGGTGCCATTGGCGAAAATCACTCGAAGCCTTGCGTCGAATTCGCCGTTCGGGGCCCTGATCTGTTCGCCGACCTCGGCGACATAGAGAGTCTGGCCGCCGACGATGAAAAACTCGCCCTCGCGGATATCCGTTTTCAAGAAGCCTGCTTCCTTTCGGATGACGCGGGTCTGTCGAACACCATCCTTGAGTTCGGCCTGCACCTGATCGAAGAGCGGCTTGAAGGTTTCAAAATCAGCGCAGCGCTCACGGTTCGCCATCTCTTCGGCGGCTCGCTTCTCAGCGCTTGAACGGACATGCTTTAGCTCTGTGATGTCAGCGGTTTCAGCTTCAACGCCTAGCTGCTCCAGCAGGGCGTCATCATCGAGGTCTTCCTCGATGTCACTGTTTGCATCCTCTGCCTTGCCCAGCAGCCCTTGATGATCGAGGGGTTCCAAGAGAGAACGACATTCCTCTAGCTGGCGCAGTCGATCCAGCCGGACGGCATACATTCGCTCGAAAATGTCATTGTCTTCGCCATGCTGTGGCGCGCGGCTATGCTCCGCATAGAAGCGCTGAATATCTTCGAAACCTGCGATGATGCGCTCTTCGCGTGGCGTCAGGCTCTTCTGCTTTTTCGCTTCGACCTCGACACCGAGTTCGCCGAGTAGCGCATCGTCCTCGTCTGTGAATGCGGATTTAGCCATTGGCAGCCTCCGCTTTCATCTTGGCGAGATAGGCTACGCCTTCGGCCATACGCTTCTCCCAGGCATCGGCCGAGGTGATCGAAGGAAGCCGACCGCGCTCATGCTTGAATTTGAGAGCGCGCTTGGCGAGCTCACGCGCCTCTTCGGGCGACATGCTCACGCGCTTGCCAGCGATGATCGCTTTGACCTGCTTCAAGCTCTCCTCATTCATGGTTTTGGCGAGGATTGCATAGGCCTCGCCGAACGGATTGATCCGATCGATCAAGTCGATATCGAGTTCGCGGACATCCATGGCGAACTTACGCACCCCATCGATAAGAGCCGTGTTACCGGCCTGCTCGATATCGGGATCGTCACCCGCAGCGATGGCTTTGGCCTTTTGTGTCAGGTTCAGCGCGGCGATCGCGTGTTGGCGCACGGCTTCCTGATCGGCTTCATCAAGCTCTGGATAGCGGTCCTTGATGATCTTGCCCATGCGGACTTGGGTCAGCTCTTCCGGTACCAGCTCCTCATTGAAGAGCCCTTGTTCGATGGCCGCCTTATCCTGGGCGAAGGCCGTGATGACCTCGTTCAAATCCTCTTTACAGATGCGCTCGGCCTCTTTCGTCTTCGGCTCGGCAAGGCCTTTGACCTCGATCTGAAATTCGCCTTGCTCCTCGTTGAAGCCGACATTGCATTTCTCAGGATCGTAGCCGCCTTCACCGTAGTCGAAGCCCTCAACCGGGCCGCTCTCAACATTCTTGGGCGTGAAATTGAAACGCGGCGCCAGGACCTGCTCCATGAGCAAGCTGGCGGCGATCGCTTTGAGCGTATCGTTCACAGCGTCCACAACGCTGTCTTCTGAGGCGTCCGGCTCGGCAATTAGATTGGTAAAGCGCGCGCGGGTCTTCCCTTCAGCGTCACGTGTCGCGCGCCCGATGATCTGGACGATCTCGGTCAGGCTGGAGCGATAGCCGACCGTCAGTGCGTGCTCACACCATATCCAGTCGAAGCCTTCCTTCGCCATGCCAAGCGCGATGATGATGTCCACATGATCGCGGTTGTTCTTCTGCTTGGGGTCTTTAAGCGCGGCTGAGACACGATCCCGCTTTGCCGGATCATCATTGACTAGGTCAGCGATACGCAGCACGCGGCCTTCGGACGTGCGCACAAGCTGGAATCCGGTTTCCGGATCGGTGCCTTCCCAATCGCCAAGCTCATCCAGGATGTGCTCGACTTCCTTGATCTTGTCCTTGGTGCTCTCCCGCGAATTGACGCTCGGGATGTGCACGATCGTCTTTTGGTTTGGGTCGAGCACAGCCAGGATTTCATCGGCGTATGAACCAGAATAAAAATAGTATCCGATGTCGAGCGTTTTCAGCCATTTATAGCCATTGAGCTGCTCGTAGTAAGTGTAAGTAACGGTCTCGAACTTTGCCTCGTCATGCGGCATTAGAACCGCTTCAGCGTCGCCCCGGAAGTAGGAGCCCGTCATGGCAACGATATGCACCTTGTCGCGCGCAATCAGCTCGGCGAGCTGCGCGCCAAGCTTATTGTCGGGGTTGGCGGAAACGTGGTGAAACTCGTCCACAGCGATCAGGCAATCGTCGAACGCCTCGATCCCGAATTTCTCAACGGCATTGCGGAAGGTGGCGTGCGGGCAAACGAGCGCCCGGTCATCGCTATCCAGAAAGGCCTTCACGGAAGCTGCCTTGCTGCCGTCTTCACCTGGCGCGTTGCAGAGGTTCCATTTCGGCTCGACATGCCAGTCGTAATGGAAGCCGAAATTGGTCAGTGGCTCATCGGCGAAGCTCGATCCAATCGACTTCTCCGGCACTGTGATGATCGCTTTGCGGACACCCTGATTGTGCAGCTTGTCGAGCGCGATGAACATCAACGCGCGACTCTTGCCCGACGCCGGGGGCGATTTGATCAGAAGATATTGCTCACCGCGCTTCTCATAGGCGCGCTCCTGCATTGGGCGCATGCCAAGCTCATTGGACTTGGTGGCGTTGCCAGTCTGGGCGTAGGAGACGGATACCGACGGGACGGATTTGTTGCTTGGGTTGGTCATGACTTTCCTTTCTCCGCGCCAAACTTTTCAGCGAGAAAGTCAGCCGTTTCTTGTTGATAGATTTTACAGACCACGTTCTGGTTGGCGAAAATGCCATTGAATGATTGCGGTTCCGAGACCGGAAAAGTCTTCTTCCAATCAATGCCGACCACATAGCATGCGAGGTCCGCATCATCGGCATTGGCCTTCAGATAGTCTTCTTCAGCGACATCCACGAGCTTGCGGCCATCCTCCAGGACAAATTGATCGGCAGGCATCTTCTCATGGGTGACGATTCCATATCCGAGGTAGCCATTCCCCTTTTGATAGTAAAAGACCTGATCGCCTTCGCTCAGATTCCCTAGCTTATCCGTATAGAAGCGGCCTCCATGGGCGCTGAAGAACCCGTGTTTTCGCATGGGCTCCCATCGCCTATCGGCTTCAGAACCACCGGTCAGGTAGTAGTAACCGGACCAAGGACCTCGCGCTTTTCGTGTCGCGCGATCAGCAACCTTTTCCTGCTCTAGCAGAGCATCCGTCGTCAGCCACTCGCGGCCATCCTGCTCAAATACGTTGAAGAACGAGGCATTGATTCCAACGCTGTGTTCTTCAGAGAGATACTCGATGATCCGCTTCGTCGCCTCGTCCACCTCACTGGCGACCACGATCATTTGATGCGTAGCGTTCAGTGTCTCTGGAAGGCTTTGGTCAAACTTCTCTCGATAGATGTCGGCAAGCGCACAGTGCTGTTTAGCGTAGGCGATTTCATGAACATCATTCGTGGTTAGGCGGCACACCCATGATGCGTAATCCAAGACTTGAGCGACAATATCGCGGGGGCTTTTGTCGCGCTTAAGCTCGACAATGATCAAGTTCCCGCCTTGGTCCATCGCGAGAATATCAATCTGTTTGCCATGATCGGTTGACACTTGCCGACCAATGACAACCCCGTCCACACCGATCAAACTGAGGTCAGAGGCAACCCAGCTTTCAATTTTGGCCTCAAAATCAAGCGGCTTGCGGCGCGACTCAATGAGCTTATTCGCTTCAATCTGAAAAAGCCTTGTCATTGCGTCACCGCCTTTCGTTTCGTGTTTGCTCCATCATTGCTGGTCATTTTGGTGTAAAGCTCGAAGAGCTTTTCCAGGCGCTCGGTATCGTTCTTGAAGCGTCGCCCGATATAGATGCGCTCCAACACCTCATCGTTTCGATCATGCGCGGCGCGAAGATCGGCAGGCATTTCTTCAGGGTCGTAGAGGTCGGCGATCGTGGCGGGGAAATGAGCCTCGCGCGCCAGAAGAATATCCTCGGCGCAGCGGGTCAGATCTGCCTTGTTTTTCTCAGTCAGCTTTGGAATTGGGAAGGTGTTCCAACCAAGGGTGTTTGAGTAGCGGTAGTCAGTTTTTATTTTTCCGCACACTGTTGCAATCCAGTTCAAATGCATTCGCGATGCAATCAAGGCGATAGACCACAGCGGCGCATCGTAGAGTGCAAAAGCAGCATTTGAGACGACAGTGCCAACGGGCAAGAAGCCAACGGGAAGGTATTCGCGGTTCTCGCTGGTATGGATGGGAATAATGTATGGAACGGTTGTCTTGGAATTTTCTCCATACCTTATCTCAACAAAAGCGTGTGCATTTCTTGCAGCCTCTTTCGTTGGCTTTTTCTTGCTTTTCTGGCGAAACTTTTGAACGATCGAAATTCGGTTGGCGATTTCTGGTTCCGATTGCGCCTTCTCAAGCCGATCCGACTCTATCCACAGACAGAACCGCTGTTTTCCATCAATGAACTCTGTGCTGCCGATGTAAGGAACAATAAAATCACGCATAGTATTGTTGTCTTCGATGGATCGCTTTTCATCGGAAGATAGAACCAATCCCCCACCATCGGCAGGCTTGCTGCCATAATCCATCGGAGTAACGCCATTTAGTGGCTTGGAAACGCTATTCACATAGACGTTAGGAGCGGGAACCAGATATGCATTGATATTATCGACGTCGCTTTGGATGAACTCTTCAGTGTCCAGCAATGAAAACAGACGGCGCACCTTTGATGGATTTCGCGCGATCCCAACTATAACAACTGTGACGCCAGCGTTGTGACTAGCTAGGTTTTTCCATTTGAACGAAGTGTATGCGAAAAATATCTCCTGGCCGCTTGAAAATATCAAAGGCCACAAAGTTGGCACTTGTTGACCTTGACAGACCGAGTTTGTGGTAACAAAAGCTGCAGCAGAATTTGCAGCCAAGCCAAACTGCGATGCCTTCATAAACCACCCTGATACGTAGTCCAAAATCTTCCAATTCTTTGTATAAGGCTGAAAGATGGCCTCCAGATCGGCCTTCTGCTCCGGTGATTGAAGTGATGAGCCCAGGTAAGGCGGATTCCCACAAATGTACGTCTCACCGCCCTCGTTCTCGAAATCAATTTCTGCCTGATCGATCGGCGAGTGAAACAGATCATCGGAATGGTGCTTGACGACCATACCGGTCGGCCGGCAGATGCTGAGCCAATCAAGCCGAAGTGCATTACCGCAAGTGATCCAGTTCATCGCATTGAGTGGAAGCACGTCTTTGAGCGCCTCTAGCTGACCGCGATAGAGCACATCGCACTGATACTCAGCGATGATAAGCGCGAGGCGCGCGATCTCTGCCGGAAAGTCGCGAAGCTCAATCCCGCGAAAGTTAGTGAGCGGAATATCTGAACGGCGATCCTTCTCGCACCGGCGCTCGTTGATTTCTGCCTCAATTTTTCGCATTTCCTTGTAGGCGATGACCAGAAAGTTTCCGGAGCCGCAGGCCGGATCGAAGACCCGGATTTTAGCCATGCGCTTACGCAGATTGATCAGCTTGATCGGGCTGTCACCGGCTTCCTCGAGCTGCTCCCGCAGATCATCGAGAAAGAGCGGGTTGAGAACCTTCAGGATGTTACTGACACTGGTGTAGTGCATGCCGAGCGCGCCGCGCTCTTTCTCATCCGCCACGGCCTGGATCATCGATCCGAAAATATCTGGATTGACCTTCTTCCAATCAAGCTTGCCGATATGGAGAAGATAGCTGCGCGCCATCTTGGTGAAGGTCGGCACCTCAACGGAGTCCGCGAACAAGCCGCCATTCACATACGGGAACTTGGTCGCCCAGTTTCGGAGGCCTGCCGCCTCGCGGTCCTCATGCTTGGTGTTCATGGCGCGAAACAGGTCGCTGATCACCTCATGGGTGTTCGTGCTGTCGCGGTCGCTCATCAGCTCGATCGTGGAGGTGAAGAGGTCGTCGCCAGTGAAAATCTCGGTGTCTTCGGCGAAGAAGCAGAAGATGAGCCGCGCCATAAAATGGTTCATGTCGTGGCGGCGCTCCGCCGTGCCCCATTCAGGGTTGGTGCGCAGAAGCTCGATATAGAGCTTGTTCAGCCGCCCGGTCGCCTTGATGTCGAAGGCGCTTTCGCGGATTTGCTGAACCGTGCTGATCCCGGCCAGGGGCAGGAAAAAGCCGAAATGCTCATGGAAGTCGGCGAAGTCGCACGCGACCGTCTCGCCGGAATTGAGGTCTTCGGCCTCTAGGGGCTGTTGACGAAGTGGCGGAACCAGAGGCGGATCGAGGTGAGATGGATGAAGCCGAGATAGCTGTCGGCGGTTTTGTCGTAGCGGGTC
>NZ_SLXO01000016.1 GCF_004341375.1 Rhodothalassium salexigens DSM 2132 | reverse complement strand
ACGGGTGCGCGGCATCGCGATGGATCGGTATTTTTCAGGGGCCCAAAACTGGGTAACACGGGTAACAAGGGTAACACCGACCTGGTCAGCCAGGCCGAGTTCGCCCGCCGCCAGGGCGTCAGCCGGAAGACGGTGACGCGCTGGAAGCAATTGGGATTGCTGGTTTTTTCGGGCTCGTCCGTGGACGTGGCGGCGAGCCGGGCACGCCTGGGGGAGGCCGGCTTGTGTTACCCTGGGGAGGGTAACAAACCGGGCCAGGGTAACAGCCAGGGTAACAATTCGGGTAACAAGGGTAACAACCGGGGTAACAGATCGGGGCAGGGGGCCGATGCGCCCGGCGCGGGCGAGGCCGAGCCCGACCAGACCCCCGAGCGCGCGCCAGCGGCGATGGCGCCCGAGACCGGCCCGGCGACCGGTCCTCACCCTGACAGCGAGCCGGTCGCCGCTGATGATGGTGTCGCTGCGGCGTCTGCCGAGCTGGGGCTGACACCGGCGGCGGTGCGCGCGGAGGTGGCCGAGCTGGCCGACCTGCTCGGCGGTTCGGAGCTGTTGACCAAATTCGAGGCCGAGACGGTCAAGGAGAACTATCTGGCCGCCCTGCGTAAGCTGGAGTACGACCGCGCCGCCGAGACGGTGGTCGACGTGTCGGCGGTGGCCGCGGCGGTGGCCAAGGAGTACGCCCAGGTGCGCACGGCCATGCTGGCGATCCCGACGAGCCTGGCGCCGCGCCTGGCGCAGATGACCGACGTGGCCGCCGTCCAGGCGCTGCTGAGCGAGGCGGTCACCGAGGCGCTGGAGCGGCTGGCTTATGACACCAAGACCCCATGATGCGCCGCGCGGGCCTGGCCCTCGGGCGATGAGGCCGGCTTATCGCCTGGCGCCATGACCGCGACACCCGCGGCTCGGGTGACCCAATATCCCGCCGGCCGGGCGCGCCTTGACGAGGCACTGACGCGGGTCCGCCGGGAGAGCCTGAAGCCGCCGCCTAAGCTGTCGCTGAGCCAGTGGGCGCGCCAGCACTTCAAGTTGAGCGCGGAGACCAGCGCCGAGACCGGCCGGTTCCGGCCCTGGGGGTTCCAGATCGGGCTGTTGGATGCGGTCACCGACCCGACGGTCGAGCGCATCACCATCAAGAAGTCGGCGCGGGTCGGCTACACCAAGCTGATCGACGCGGCGGTGGGCTATTTCATCCACCAGGACCCTTCGCCCATGGTGGTGGTCCAGCCGCGGGTCGAAGACGCAGAGGACTATGCCAAGACCGAGATCGCGCCGATGCTGCGCGACTGCCCGGCCTTGGCGCGGATCGTCGGCCCGGTGAAGGGCAAGGACCCCAACTTCACGATCCGCAAGAAGCAGTTTCGCAACGGCGCCACGCTGTCGCTCCTGGGCGCGTCGAGCCCCAATGAGTTCCGGCGTCTGTCGGTGCGGGTGGTCGCCTTCGACGAGGTCGATGCCTATCCCGTCGACCAGGACGAGGGCGACCAGATCCAATTGGGCGAGAAGCGCACCCAGGGGTTCTGGAACCGTAAGATCATCCTGGGCTCGACGCCGACCACCAAGGGGCAAAGCCGCATCGACGCCAGTTGGGCCGACAGCGACCAGCGGGTTTACGAGGTGGCGTGCCCCCATTGCGGCGCCTGGCAGCGCCTGGAATGGGGGGCCGATAAACCCTATGGCCTGCGCTGGGACAAGGCCGAAGACGGCACGCCGCGCCCGGAGACCGCGCACTATGTGTGCCGGGCGGCCGGCTGCGTGATCGAGGAGGCACACAAGGCGGACATGGTGGCCGGCGGGCGCTGGGTGGCGACGCGGCCCAGCCGGGGCCATGCGGGCTTTCACATCTCGGCGCTCTACAGCCTGTTCTATAATGCGCGCTGGGCGGTGCTGGTGCGCGAGTTCCTGGAGGCCCGGGACGACCCGGCGCGCTTGCAGGTGTTCGTCAACACGGTGTTGGGCGAGACCTGGGAGACCCCGGCCGACCAGGAGGTCGACCATTCGGCGCTGGCGGCGCGCCGGCGCGCCGACTATCGCGCCGGCGAGGTGCCCGCCACCGTGGGCCTGCTGACCGCCGGGGTCGACACCCAGGACGACCGCCTGGAGGTGGAGGTGACCGGCTGGGGCTATGACGAGGAGCGCTGGTCGATCTGGCACGAGGTGATCGTCGGCGACACGGCGTCGGGCGAGCCCTGGGAGCGGCTCGACGCGGTGCTGCTGCACCGCTGGAGGCGCCAGGACGGCGCGTCGCTGGTGATCCAGGCGGCTGCGGTGGATACGCAGGGCCACCGCACCCAGCAGGCATACGGTTTCTGCACCGCCCGGGCGCGGCGCAATGTCTGGGGCATTCGCGGCGCCGGCCAGCGCAACGGTCGGCGCGGGCCGGTGTGGCCGCGCAAGCCGTCGACCCGCACCAAGGGCGGCCACCCGGTCTACAACATCGACCCGAACACGGCGAAGGACGAGCTGTTCCCGCGCTTCGGCCTCGAAGCGGGGCCAGGGGCGTGCCACTTCCCCGCCGACTATGACACCGAGTTCTTTCGCCAACTGACCGCCGAGCGCCCGGTGACCGAACGGGTGCGCGGGCAGAGTGTTCGCCGCTGGCGGCCCAGGGGCGGGGTGCGCAACGAGGCCTGGGACTGCTGGGTCTATGCCTATGCCGCCTTGTGCGGGCTGCGCCAGGGCGGCTGGTCGGTCAACCGGGTATGCGCCGAGCAGGGCGCGGTGGCGCCGACGGCCGCAGCGGCTGAGACGGGCCGGGCACCGTCGGTGGCGCCGGTTGCGGCGAGCGCCGGCGCAGGCCCGGTCCAGGCGCCGGCGTCGCCGGTCCCCGTGCCCCACAGCCCGTCGGCGCTGCCAACCCAGGCCGTAGCAAGCCCCCAGGCCGGCGGCCGGCGCACGCGCGGGCCCCGGGTGGTCGGGCGGATGAGGAGATGACGCGATGCGATCGATTGAGACGCTGCGCGCCCGGCTCGACGCGCTTGAGGCCGCCATGGCCGAGGGCGTGAGCGAGGTGCGCTTCGGCGACCGGCGGGTGGTCTACCGCTCCTATGACGATATGCGCCGGGCGGCGGCCGACCTGACCCGCCGGATCGCCGAGGCCGAAGGCCGGGCATGTGGCCCGCGCCGCGTGCTCACCCGCACCCGCAAGGGGCTGTGACCATGCGCTCGGTGCTGATGGCGGCGGGGTATGACGCCGCCGGGCGCGGCCGGCGCGCGGCCGAGTGGGAGCCCGCAGACTTCGGCCCCAATGCGCTGGCCGCCGGCGACCTGGCGCTGGTGCGCCGGCGCAGCCGGGGCGCGCTGCGACGCAACAGCATCGCCGACACGGCCGCCGAGGCGTTCACCGACAATCTGGTGGGGTCCGGCATCCGGCCGCAGTTCAAGGCGCCCGACGAAGGCTTCGCCGCCGCCCTCAGCGACTGGTGGCAAGACTGGGCCGAGTGCGCCGATGCCGACGGCGTGCTCGACTTCTATGCGCTGCAAGCGCTGGTGACCCGTGCCTGGTACGAGGGCGGCGAGTGCTTCGTGCGCCTGCGTCCGCGCCGGCTGTCGGACGGGCTGCCGGCCCCGGTGCAGATCCAGGTGCTGGAATCGGAGATGGTGCCGCTCGACCAGCAGGACGGCGGTGCCGCCGGCCATACGGTGCGCCACGGCATCGAGTTCGACGCGATCGGCCGGCGCGTCGCTTATCACGTCTACCGCCACCACCCCCATGAGATCGATGCGCATGGCGCGGGCGGGGCGGGCGGCGATGGGTGGCGGACGGTGCGGGTGCCGGCTTCGGAGATGCTGCACATCTATCTGCCGCGCCGGCCGGGCGAGGTCCGCGGCGAGCCGCGGCTGACCCGGGCGTTGGTCAAGCTGCGCGACCTCGACGACTATGATGACGCCGAACTGGTGCGCAAGAAGAACGCCGCCATGTTCGTCGGCGTGATCCGCCGGGCGCTCGACGGCGGCGCGGTGCCGGCGGTCGGCGCGCCGATCGACGAGAGCGACGCCGGCGGGCTCGGCGACGAGACCGAGGAACGCGCCATCGAGCCCGGCACCTTCACCGTACTGGAGGACGGCCAGGACATCACCTTCTCCAAGCCCGAGGACGTGGGCGGGCAGTATGAGGTGTTCATGCGCACCCAATTGCGCCTGATCGCCCAGGCCGGCGGCGTGCTCTACGAGCAGCTGACCGGCGACTATGGCCAGATCAACGACCGCACCTATCGCGCCGCGCTCAACGGGCTGATCCGCAAGGTGGAGCGTCTCCAGGCCCATGTCCTGGTGGCGCAGTTCTGCCGGCCGGTGTGGCGGCGGTTGTGGGCGGCGCGGCCGCTCGACCTGGCGGTGCCGGCGGGCCTGAGCGACCGCCAGGCGCGGGCGGTGGCCTGGCGCCCGCATGCGTTTCGCTACCTGCACCCGGTCCAGGAGGTGGACGCGGCGGTCAAGGAGATCGAGGCCGGGCTGGCCAGTCGCGAACAGAAGATCGCCGAACGCGGCGGCGATATCCGCGAGGTGGACGCCGCCCGGCGCGGCGACCGGGCGCGCAACGAGGAGTAGACCATGACCGAGAGCCAAGCGACGCCGGCGGCCCATGGCGGCGGCCGGGCCGGGCGCTATGTGACCAGCCTGGCCGGCGAGGCCTGGGCGGTGCAGTCGGCCGACCATCTGCGCGCCTGGGCACAGGCGCTCGCCCGGCCGGGCGAGCTGGCCGCCTATGCGCCGTCGCCTGAGCGCCCCGATACGGCGTTCGCCGACGCCGAGCGGATGAGCCGCGACCGGGCCGACGAGACGCCGGTGCACCGGGGCGTGGCGGTGGTCGAGCTATTGGGGCCGATCTTTCCACGCGCCAATCTGTTCACCGATGTGTGCGGCGGCGTGTCGTGCCAGGACATGGCCGCCCGGCTCGACGCCCTGGCGCGGCGCGCCGATGTGGGCGCGATCCTGTTGGAGATCGACAGCCCCGGTGGCGCGGTGACCGGCGTCGACGAGCTGGCCCGCACGATCCGGGCGGTTGGTCGCACCAAGCCGGTGGTGGCGCAGGTGACCGGTACGGCGGCCAGCGCCGCCTATTGGCTGGCGGCGGCCGCCGGCGAGATCGCGCTGACGCGCACCGCCGGCGTGGGCTCGATCGGCGTGGTGGCGACGCTGCCCAAGCAACTGGCCCCCGACGGCCGGGGCGAGATGGCCTTCGAGATCGTCTCGTCGGGGGCGCCGGACAAGCGCCCCGACCCCGAGACCGAGGCGGGCAGCAAGACGGTGCGCCAACGCCTTGATGCCATCGAGGCGCTGTTCGTCGAGGCGGTGGCCGAAGGCCGCGGCGTGACTGCCGAGCGGGTGCGCACCGGCTTCGGGCGCGGCGGCATCGTGACCGGCCAGGCGGCGGTCGACGCCGGCATGGCCGACCGGCTGGCCAGCCGCGACGAGACCCTGGCGCGCCTCCAGGCCCGCGTCGACGTCCCGCAACCCCAGGCGACAACCGTAACCGAGGAGACCCCGACCATGTCCGACAGCAGCGATCCCCAGCCCAGCGCCCAGCCCGCAGACCCGTCCACGGCGCACCCCGCGCCGCCGGCGGCGCCCGATCCCGCCCCCACTTCCACGACCGCCGCTGAACCCGCAGCCGACCCGGCGGCGGTGGCGCAACTGTGCGCCGACAAGGGCGTGGCGCATCTGGCCGCCGGGCTGATCCGCGCCGGCGCGCCGCTTTCGGCGGTCGAGGCGCAGGTGGGCGCGTGCGGCGAGATCCACGCCCTGTGCGAGCGGGTGCGGGGGCTCAACCCCGACTTCCCCGCCGCCGAGCAGGCGCGCGCCTATATCGCCGAGGGGCTGAGCCCGGGCGAGGCCTATGCCCGCGCCTTCGACTGGCTGGCCGACCATAGCGCCCCCGACACGCCGGCGCGCCTCGCGCCCGGGGCCGGCGAGGGCCAGGGCGACCTGGCCCAAGCCGCCGAGGCCGACCTGGCACGCCGCGCCCGCGCCTCAGGCGCGGTCACCTTCGCCGAGCTGGAAGCCAACTGAGGAGATACCCGATGACGCCGATGACCCACGAGAGCCACGGCTCGCTGGCCTTCCTGCTGAGCGAGGCGGCCGGCACGCGCAGCCGCAGCACGGGCGTTCTGGACGCGGGCCACCGCCTGGCTGTCGGTACGATCCTGGCCCGGGTCGCCGCCAGCGGCACCTACGCGCCCCTCGACCCGACCGCCGACGACGGCCGCGAGACCGCCGCTGCGGTGCTGTGCGCGGCGGCCGACAGCACCGCCGGCCCCGTCGAGGTCGGTCTGATCGTGCGCGATGGTGAGGTCTATGGCGCGCGCCTCGGCTGGCCCGAGGGGCTGAGTGCGGCCGACCGCGCCGCCATCGCCGACGACCTGGCCCAAGCCGGGCTGATCGTGCGCGCCTGATCCACGCCCATCCGTTGTGTCCCTTCGCCCCCGCGCGCCGCCGGCTCGTGGGGGTTTTTATTGGAGCCCTCCCATGGAGATCATCGACGCCTTCGAAGGCACCTTCACCAACAGCTGGCTGGCCCAGACGGTCGAGCGGGTGCCCTTCCGCCCGCACATGGTCGGCAGCCTGCTCGCCGGCTCGATCCAGCCGGCATGGCCGACCACCAGCGCCATCCAGGTGGAGATCGACCAGGGCCGCATCGGCGTGTTGTCCACCCAGCCGCGCCACGGCGCGCCCCAGGTGATCGCCGACCGGCCGCGCGGCGCGGCGTTCCCGCTCGGCTCGGTGCATATCCCGGCCACCAAGCGCCTCTACGCCGACCAGGTCCAGAACCGCCGCCGCCCCGGCGAGACCCAGTTGCAGACGCTCGCGCGGGTGGTCAACGACACCCTGGCGGCGTTCAACGACGACTATGACCTGACCTTCGAGATGCACCGCATCGGCATGCTCAAGGGCCGGGTGCTCGACACCGACGGCTCGACCCTCTTCGACTTCTTCGACCGGCTCGACGTCACCCAGCAAAGCGTCGACTTCAAGCTGTCGGCCGGCGCCACCAAGCTCAACGCCCTGACCCGCAAGGTGAAGGACAAGATCGACGATGCCTTGGGCGGCTTGCCCTATGACCGCATCGGCGTGATCGCCGGGCGCGACTGGTA
Organism: Rhodothalassium salexigens DSM 2132; assembly: GCF_004341375.1. Classification (GTDB taxonomy): domain Bacteria; phylum Pseudomonadota; class Alphaproteobacteria; order Sphingomonadales; family Rhodothalassiaceae; genus Rhodothalassium; species Rhodothalassium salexigens. Next base: position 12,049 of record NZ_SLXO01000016.1, on the reverse strand, counting down.
CGACGCCTTCGTCGAGCATGACAGCGTCGCCGACACCTTCAAGAACCACGCCGCCGCCCGGGTGCTGCGCGAGGACCCGTCGAGCGCGCCGTTCGCCTTCGGCAGCTTCGACGACATCCGCCGCTATCGCGACACCGCCGCGGCCGGGCTGCCCGACCGGATCGCCCCGGACGAAGCCTATGCGGTGCCCCTGGGCGTGGCCGGCATGTTCCGGGTCTACTGGACGCCGGCGGGCACCTTCGACAGCGTCAATGCGCCGGGCCGGCGGTTGTCGATCACCCGCGGGCTCGACCGCGACCACGGCCGCTGGGTCGACATGGTGGCGGAATCGAACCCGATCTGGCTCAACACTCACCCCCAGGCGGTGATCAAGCTGACCAAGAGCTGATCGCCATGACCGGCCTGACCAGCCGCTTCGCCCGGCTGAGTGCCACGGCGGCCCGCGCGGTCGACCGCGCCATGGCCGAACCGGCCCGCTACTGCGTCGGCGGGGCCGGGCCCGTGGCGCTCCAGGGCGTGTTCCACGAGGCCTATGCCGAGATCGACGTGGCCGAGCGCGCCGCGGTCGCGGCGACCCGGCCGGTGCTGTTCGTCCACGGCCCGCTGCCCGAGGGCGCGGCCCCCGGCGACCGGGTCGAGGTGGCCGGGCGGGCCTGGCGCGTGGCGTGCCTCCGGCCCGACGGCCATGGCGGCCAGCGCCTCGACCTGCACCGGCTCGACGCCCCCGCCCAAGGCCCGCCCGCCGATCCCGGCGCCTGGCCCGTTTGAGGGATGCCTTGATGACCACCGCCTATCATGTGCGCCACGCGGTCTGCGCCCGGCTGCGCGACGCCGACCCGGACCGCTATCCGACCCTGCCGCGCGCGCGGGTTTATCCCAACCGGGTGCGCCCGCTCGCCGTCGAGGCCCTGCCGGCCGTCGGCGTCTACACCCTCGGCGAGACCCCGCAAGGCGAGGGCGACGGCGGCCTGTTCGCCGACCATTGGCGGGTCCGCCTGGCGCTGTCGGTGGAAGTGTTCGGCGCCGGTGCCGAGGCCGACGACGCGCTCGACTATCTGGTCGCCCAGGTGCTGGCGCTGTTCCGTGCCGACCCCAGCCTGGGTGGACTGGTGGAGGACATGACCTGGATCGAGACCGAGGTGGGCCTCGACGGCGACGCCGACCGGCCGGTGCTTGCCACCGGGCTCACCTTCGAGGTGCGCTATGTCCAGGCGCGCGACGCCGCCCCGGCCTTGCTGTCGGATCTGCGGGTCAATGTGGGCGCCCCCTTTGGCCCGGATGCGATCGATGACTATCGACAGCTGGGCTGACGCCTGGGGCGGCGTGCACCGCCGGCTGGGCGCGCTCGAACGGGCCCTGGCCAATCTGGCGCGCCCGGGCGTGGTGACGGCGGTACGCTCGGACCCGCCACGGGTGCGCGTGGCGTTCGGCGCGGGTGGGCTGGAGAGCGACTGGCTGCCCTGGATGGCGGCGCGCGCCGGCGACGACGCCACTTGGCACCCGCCGAGCGTCGACGAACAGGTGCTGGTGCTCAACCCCGGCGGCGACCCGCGCCAGGGCGTCGTCCTGGGCGCGCTCTACGGCGCCGACAGCGCGCCGGCGGCCGAACCGCAGGTGGCGGCCATGCGCTTCGCCGATGGCACCGACCTGCGTTACGACGCCGAGGCGCACCATCTCAGCGTCAGCCAGCCGGGCGAGGGCGCGCGCCTGACCGTGACCTGCGCGGGGCCGGTGACGGTGGCTGCGCCGGCGGTCGATCTGGGCCGCGACGATGCGCTCGAACCCGTGGTGCTCGGCGAGCGGCTCGGCCGCTGGGTGGTCGACCGGCTCAAGCCCTGGCTCGACGGCCACACCCATGTCTCGGCCAAGGCCGGCCAACCCACCTCGGCGGCGCGCGGCAGCTTCGACGCCGGCGAGGCGGCGCCCGGCGGTGCCGTCTACAGCGCCCGCAACCGCACCCAATGACCCAGCCCCAAGGATCGGAGGCCGCCCCATGACCGGCATGGACCGCGAGACCGGCCGCGCGCTCGGCGGTGTCGCCCATGTGCGCCAGTCGATCGTCGACATCCTGACCACGCGCCCGGGCGAGCGGGTGATGCGCGGCGACTATGGTTCGGGTCTGCCCGCCCTGGTCGACCGCCCCGACGATCCCGGCCTGCGCGCCGAGATCGTGGCCGAGACCGCGCACGCCTTGCGCACCCTGGAAGACCGGGTGGCGCTGCGCCGGGTGCGGGTGGCACGGGTCGCGCCGGGCCGCATCGAGATCGGCCTGGACCTCACCTATCTGCCCGACGGTCGCGCCCTCAGCCTCGACGGGATCGTGATCCGATGACCGCCATCGACCTGGCCCGCCTGCCGCCGCCCGACGTGGTCGAGCCGCTCGACTTCGACACCATCTTCGCCGATCTGGTCGCGGCCGTGCGCCGGGAGATGCCCGACCTCGACCTGCGCGACAGCGACCCCGCGGCCAAGATCCTGCAGGCCGCGGCCTATCGCGAACTGGCCCTGCGTGCCCGGGTCAACGCGGCGGCGCGTCAGTCCATGGTCGCCTTCGCCACCGGCGCCAATCTCGACCATCTGGCCGCCCTCTTCGGCGTGGTGCGCAAGACCCTGGTGCTCGGCGACCCCGACGCCCGGCCGCCGCGCCCGCCGGTGATCGAGGACGACGAGGCGCTGCGTGGCCGGGTGGTCCTGGCGCTCGAAGGGATGACCACGGCCGGCCCGCGCGCGGCCTATGTCTCCCACGCGCTCGCCGTCGACGGCGTCGCCTCGGCGGCGGTGGCGAGCCCGGCGCCGGGCGAGGTGGTGGTGCATGTGCTGCCGGGCGAGGGCGTGGCGGTCGAGCCGTTGCTCGACGCCGTGGCGCGCGCGGTCAACGCGGACCATGTGCGCCCGCTCACCGACCAGGTCCGGGTCGCCGCCGCCCGGCGCGTGGGCTACCAGGTCGAGGCCCGGCTGACCCTGCTCGCCGGGCCCGACCCGGCGGTGGTGTCGGCGGCAGCGCGTGCGGCGGTCGCGGCTTATGCCGCCTCGCGCGCGGACCTGGGCCGGGTGGTGGCGCGCTCGGGCCTGATCGGCGCGCTGCATTGCGACGGTGTCGAGAGCGTCGACCTGATCGCGCCGGCCGCCGACCTCCACCCCGCCACCGACGAGGCGCCGGTGCTCGACGGTCTGCGCGTCGAGGTGGGGCGATGACCGAGCTCCTGCCGGCGGCGTCGACCGACCTGGAACGCGCCGCCGACCGGGCGCTCGCCCGGCTCGACCGGGTGCCGGTGCCGATCGGCGACCTGTGGCGGCCCGAGACCTGCCCGGCCGAAGCGCTGCCGTTCCTGGCCTGGGCGCTGTCGGTGGACGAGCTTTGGGACTATGCCGCCGGCGAGGCCGAGCGCCGCGCGCTCACCGCCGCCAGCGTCGACCTGCACGCACGCAAGGGCACGCCGGCGGCCGTGCGCCAGGCGGTCGAGACGGTGTTCGGTGCCGGCGAGGTGCTGGAGCCCTGGGACACGGGCGGCCCCGCCCACACTTTCAAGGTGCGCGTCTCGGCGCGCCTCGACGGCGCGGAGACGCTGCGTCGCCTGCTGGGCCTGGTGGATGCCATGAAGCCCGCCCGCTCCCACCTGGTGGCGGTACAGATCGACCGCCGGGCCACCGCGCGGCGCTGGCTGGGCCTCGCCGCCCACACCGGCACCCGGCTCGCGATCCGACCGCGCCTTGACCCTGCGCCGCGCCCGGCGCGCCTGGGCGTCGCGGCCCTGGCCCGCACCGGCACCCGCCTGACCCTGCGCCCGGCCACCCTGGCGCCCGCCGTCGCTCCGGCCGCCCTGCACGCCGGCGGCCGGGTCCGCACCGCCCATCGCCTCACCATCGGGAGACCCGCAAATGGCTGACTTCCCCGGCCTGATCTTGACCCGTGCCGGCCGACAGATCCTCACCCGCGCGCTGATCGGCCAGCCGCTCACCTTCACCCGGGCGGCCGTTGGCACCGGCCAGGTACCGGCCGACGCCGAGGGCTTGACCGCCTTGGTCGACGAGCGCCGCAGCCTGGCGATCGCCAAGATGGACACGCCCGGCGACGGCACCGCCTCGGTCGAGGTGATCCTCACCAATGCCGGCGTCGAGCAGGGCTTCTTCGTGCGCGAGATCGGCCTCTTTGCCCGCGACCCCGCGACCGACGAGGACCGCCTTTACGCTTATGCCAATGCCGGCGACCGCTCGGATTTCCTGCCGGCCGCCAGCGGTGCCACCATGGTCGAGCAGATCATCCGCCTGATCACGGTGATCGACCAGGCCGAGACGGTCACCGCCGAGATCAGCGACAGCCTGGTGCTCGCCACCCAGGCCGACCTCGATGCCCTGCGCGACCAGACTGCCGAGACGCTGGACACCTTGCGCCAGGCCGCCCTCGGCCGGGTCAGCCTCGACGGCCCGGGCACGGTGATGCCGGGGGCCCGTCACCGCTACACGATCACCGACTATCACAGCCTGGCGGTCTATGAGGCGTCGGCCAGCCTGGGCACGCTGACCCGCGACGGCGCCACGCTCACCCTGGATGTGCCGGCCGACGCCGCACCCGGAGCGCTCGACCTCACCGTCACCCGCGACGGCGCTGCCCAGACCGTCACGCTCGCGGTGGGCGAGACCTCCATCGCCCAGCCGACCATGGCCACCCCGGCCGAGGGCGCCAGCGATGTGGGCGCCGCACCGCTGCTGGCCACCACGCCGTTCGGGGCGTATCCGGCCAATGCGGACACCCACGCCAGCACAGACTGGCAGGTTGCCACCGATCCGGGCTTTGCCGATCTCGTCTGGGAGAGCCTGGCCGACACCGAGGCGCTGACCAGCGTGTCGGTGCCGGCCGGGGCTTTGGACACGGCCACCACCTACCATGTGCGCGCCCGTCATCACGGCGCTGCGCTCGGCGCCTCGCCCTGGTCGCCGACGATTACGTTCGGGACTGCTGACAGTTTCGTACCAAAACGGGAAGTGGCGAAGCTGACCGGGAGTAATGTGTACATGGACGGGCGTTTCGGCACCAGCGTTGCCATCAATAGGACCGGCACCGTGCTGGTGATGGGCGCCCCGTATACCAATAGCCCCCGGACCGATGCCGGGTCCTATTACATCTTCGAGCGCGGTTCCGATGGTGCCTGGGCCGAGGTCCTGACGAATTCTCCCGGCGGGACGACATCATACATTTATCTCGGAAGGACTGTCGCAATTTCCGGTGCCGGCGATTTGGTCTTGGCTGGCGCACCGCGTACAGGTGACCGTTTCGGCAACAGCAACATTGGCAATGTGTATGTAAGTCAACGGAGGGGCGATGGCAGCTGGTGGCAGTATTTAGTGACGCCAGGGATCGAAATTAAACAATTCTTCTTCGGAAGCTCGCTGGCCGTTAGCGGGGACGGCACGCTGGTCGCCGTCGGCGCGCCGGGTGCCCGTGATCAAGGGCGCGTGTATTTGTATACGACCCCACCCGACGCTAAGTTGGAAGAAATGGATATCCTGCATGCACCAGGTGTGCCGGTCGACGGTCATTTCGGGCAATCGTTGGCGATCGACCAGGATGCCGAGACACTACTGGTGGGCGCACCGGGAGAAGAAAATGGCGGTGCAGTGCATGTCTTCGAGCGTCGGGCCGCTTGGACCCCGACCGCCACGTTGGTGCTGCAAGACGGCGCCTCCTCTTTTGGCGCTCAGGTGGCTGTCGACGGTAGCGGCACCTATGCAGTGATCTCCTCGGCGTCAGCCACCTACGTCTTTGAGCGCTCGTCGCCCAATCAATCTGATTGGGTACAAGTAACCAAGGTCACCGACCCGGACGGCAACGATGTCCGCGGGGTGCTGTCCCTCAGTGCCGACGCTCAGGTGGCCGTGATTGCCAACAGCATTTTCGAACGCACAGGATCGTCGTCATGGCGCAAGGTGGCAGATTTGGCGCTCGGCGGCGAAATCAGTGAGTTTGGTGACTCCGCCCTTAGCGCTGACGGCAAAACCGTCGCGGTGTCAAATGTCCGTTACGACGGCTTCACTGGTGCCGTCCATATCTTCGAATAGGAGCCATCCATGCAGACCATCTATGCCCGTATCGACGAGGCGGGGGCAGTGGTGCAATGGCCGCTGCTGCCGGTGCACATCGCCAACCTCGCCCTGCCGGACCACCTGGTCGAGCCGGTCGCCCCGCAGCCGAAGCCCGCGCACGACCGCCGCACCCAAGGCGTGGCCGAGCGCCCGCCCGTGCGTGACGCCGCCAGCGGCCGGCTCGTCCAACGGTGGCAGGTCTACGCGCGGCCGACGGAGACGATCCGCGCCGAGATGCAGGCCGACCTGGCCACCTTGCGCTGGCGGCGGGAGACCGGCGGCACCGTGCTCGCCGACGGCACGACCGTGCCCACGGGCCGCGAAGACCAGTCCATGGTCCACGGCGCCTATCAGGCGCTCCAGGCCGGGCTGATCGACGCCACGGATTTCAAGACGCCCTCGGGCTGGGTGCGCGAGGCCACGCTGGCGCAGATCGCGCCCATCGCCCAGGCGGTGGCGGCGCATGTGGACAGGTGTTTTCGCGCCGAGCGCCAGGTGGCCGAGCAGATCGACGCGGCCGAGGACGCCGAGGCACTGGCCGCCATCGACTTGGCCGACGCCTTCGACGCCGCCTATGCCGCCCTGGCGAACAGCGAGCCTGTCTGAGCCCGACCGTTCCTCTGGTTTCCCGACCGCCCGGCTTGTGCCGGGTTTTTTTGTGCCTGCTGACAAGGAGAGCCCTCATGGCAGAGCCGTTCCACGGCGTGTTCGTCCAAGCGCGCGAAGAGCCGGTGCGCCCGCTCACCATGGCGTCGTCGAGCGTCATCGGCCTGATCGGCACCGCGCCCGACGCCGACGACAGCGCCTTTCCCCTCGACACCCCGGTGCTGGTCACCGGCAACCGCACCGCCGCCGCCCGGCTCGATACCGCCGGCGACGGCGCCGGCACCTTGCCCGCCGCCATCGACGGCATCTTCGACCAGATCGGCGCCGCCGTCGTGGTCGTGCGCGTCGCTGAAGGCGCCGACGGACCCGACGGCGCCGAGACCCGGGCCAATGTGATCGGCGGGCTCGACGACGCCGACGGCTATCGCGGCGCCCACGCCTTCCTCGCCGCCGAAGCGCGCCTCGGCGTCAAGCCGCGGGTGCTGTGCGCACCGGGCTTCACCCACCAGCGCGGCGCGCCGGGCGAGGGAAGCGACCCCGAGGGCCCGGGCAGTCCGGGCACCGCCAACCCGGTGGTCGCCGAACTGGCTGGCTTGGCCGCCCGGTTGCGCGCCGTGGTGGTCGCCGATGCGCCCTCGACCACCGACGCCGAGGCGCTGGCCTATGCCGGCGATTGGGGCGATGAGCGGGTGTTCGCGGTCGAGCCGCAGGTGCTGGTCAGCCGCGACGGCGAGGTGGTGGCCGAGCCCGCCTCGGCGCGGGTCGCCGGGCTGATCGCGCGCGTCGACCAGCAACTCGGCTGGTGGCACAGCCCGTCGAACAAGACGCTCGCCGGCGTCGTCGGCACCGCGCGCGCCATCGACCTGGCGCCGGGCGACCCCAATGCCCGCGCCCTGCACCTCAACCGCGCCGGGCTCGCGGCGATCGTCCGGCGCGACGGCTTCCGCTTGTGGGGCAACCGCACCTTGTCGGGCGACCAGCCCGGCGCCTTCCTGTCGGTGGTGCGCAGCCGCGACGCCATCGAGGAGACCCTGGCGACCGGTTTTCTGGACCAACTCGACCGGCCGCTCACCCAAGGGCTGATCGACGAGCTGGTCGAGAGCGTCGCCGCGTTCCTGCGCGGGCTGGAGGCCCAAGGCGCCATCCGCGGCTTTGCGGTGTTCGCCAACCCCGAGCTCAACACCCCGCAGAGCCTGAGTACCGGCCGGCTCTATCTCGACGTCAGCTTCGACGCGGTGGAGCCCGCCGAGACCATCACCTTCCGCACCGCACTGACCAACCGCTTCACGGAGATCGAGGCATGACCACCCAACCGCTGTTGCTCAAGTCGGGCACCGTGTTCATCGACACCATCGACTATTCGGGCCGGATGACTAACCAGACCCTGCCAGTGCCGACGCTGGTCACCGAGAGCTTTCGCGGCGGCGGCATGGACGGCTCGGTCGAAGTGGACATGGGCCTCGAACCGCTCGAAGCCACTATCGAACTCGGCGGCATCGAGAAGGCGGTGCTCAAGCTGTTCGGCCAGCCCGACGTGGGGGTGACCATGCGCGGCTCGTTCTCGCGCCAGGGCGGCGAACAAGCGACCCCGGGCCGGGCCAATCTGCGCGGCCTGATCAAGAGCCCGGACCTGGGCGCCTGGAAGCCCGGCGAACAGACCCAGACCACGCTGACCCTGGCGGTCCACTACTACAAGCTCACCCTCGCCGGCGAGACGATCTGGGAGATCGACGTGCCCGGCGGCAAGCGCATCGTCGGCGGCCAGGACCAACTGGCCGCCCATCGCCAGGCGCTCGGTATCTGATCCGCACCCTCGCTATCCCTGATCCCGGAGACACCCGATGACCGATCCCAAGACCGAGACGCCCTCCAAGACCGCCGAGGCTGGCAAGACCGCTCCGACCGCCGACCCCGATCTGGTGGTGACGTTGAGCGAGGCGATCACCGACGATGCCGGCGAGACCCTGACCCGGCTGACCCTGCGGTGTCCGCGCGCCGGCGACGCCCTGGCCGCGTCGCGCCGCGTCAACATGGCCGAGGACCCGCTCGGCTGGCAGGCGGAGATCGCGCGCCGCTGTGCCCGGCTGACCGAGGACGAACTGGCGCGCCTGGCGCTGCGCGACCTGATGGCGCTGGTGGGCCGGATCGGCCCTTTTGTGGACGCATCCCTGCCAACCTCCGCGCCGTGATCGCCGACCTGTCGATGACCTTCCACACCGGCCTCGACGCGCTGGCGACCATGGAGCTGGACGAGGTGCTCGCCTGGCATGACCTGGCGCTGGCCCACGCGGCGGCAAGGAGACCCGCATGACCCGCAAAGTCGCGGAAGCGGCGGTCAACATCGCCGCCATCGACCGGGTGACCCGGCCGGTGCGGCGCATGAACGAGGCGATCTCCTCGATGGTACGGCCGGTTCGCCGGGTGCGTCGCTCGGTCGACAGCCTGTCCGAGGCCACCGGCCTGCGCAGCCTGCAACGCCAGACCGCGGCCCTCAGCCGCTCGCTGCGCGGCCTGTCGGGCGGCGTGGCGGCGAGCATGGGCCGGCTGTCGGGCCTGGGCGCCATGGTCGGGCTCGGCGGTGGCGGGCTGGTCGCCGGCCTCGGCGTCCTGACCACCCGCACGGCCGAACTCGGCGACCAGGTGGGCAAGACCGCCTTGCGCCTGGGCATAGGCGCCGAGGCGTTGCAGGAACTGCGCTATGCCGCCGAGCGCTCGGGTGTCGCCCAACGCACCTTCGACCTGGCCACTCAACGCATGGTCCGCCGGGTGGCCGAGGCGGCCCAGGGCACCGGCGAGGCCCGAGACGCCATCGCCGCGCTGGGCCTCGACGCCCGGGCGCTCGGCGCCCTGACCCCCGACCGGCAGATGGCCGCGCTCGCCGACGCGCTCCAGGGCGTGGCCAGCCAGAGCGAGCGGGTGCGCTTGGCCTTCAAGCTGTTCGACAGCGAAGGCGTGTCGATGGTCCAGATGCTCGCCGGCGGCTCGGCGGGCCTGTCGGACCTGCGCCGCCAGGCCCGCGATCTGGGGCTGGTGATGAGTGCTGACCTGGTGCGCGCGTCTGAAGCCTTCGCCGACAGTCAGACCAATCTGGGCTCGGCGCTCCAGGGCGTGCGCAACATCGTGGGTGCCGAGCTGTTGCCGGTGGTCGGCCGGACCATGGACGCCATGACCCGCTGGGTCGTCGCCAACCGCGCCCTGGTCAAGACCGGGGTGGCTGAGTGGGCGGCGCGCCTGCGCGCCGGCCTCGCTCGGTTGGGCCAGGCGTGGCGCGACCTGCAGAACCCGCAATCGGAGCTGCGCGCCAGCTTGCGCGGCGTCTCGCAGACGCTGTCGGGCTTGTGGGCGGGGTTCCGGGATCTGTCCGATCTGGTCGGCGGGCCGGTGCAGGGGGCGTTGGTGCTGGTGGGCGGTTATGTGGCCGGGCCGATGGTCGCCGCCCTGGCCACCACGGTGACCGCCACGCTGGGGCTCGTCGGCGCTCTGGTCCGGGTGACGGCGTCGATGACCGCTTTGGCGGCGGCTGGTCTGCGCCGCCTGGTGCCGAGCCTGGCGACCACGCGCGCTGCGCTGCTGGGCGCGCGGATGCAGGCGGTGTTGATGACCGGTGCGCTCAAGGCCAACGCCGTTGCCGCGCTGGTCACGAGCCGAGCCCTGGCCGGCCGGGCGGTGGCGGGCGTGGCGGCGTTCTCGCGCGCGGTGTTGGTGCGGGCCGTGCCGGCCCTGGCGACGCTTGCCGGCTCGCTCAAGGCGGTGACGGTGGCGATGATGACCAACCCCATCGGCCTGGCGGTCGCGGGGATTGCCGGTGGCGCGGCATTGCTGATCCGGTATTGGACGCCGATCAAGAGCTTCTTCGTCGGCCTCTGGAGAGGGGTTGGCGACGGCGCGGCCGCTCTGTGGGGGCGCTTCAAGCGGCTCCTGTCCTGGCAGCCTTTGGGCTTGGTGGTGCGCGCCTGGCAGCCCCTGGCGGGCTTCTATAGCGGGCTCGCCCGGCGGCTGTGGTCGGTGGTCTCGGGGCTCGGCGCGCGGTTGGCGCAGGCGGTGACGCCCGATCTGTCGGGTGTCGGCGGGGCGATCCTCGACGGTCTGCGCCGGGGCGTGGCCGCGGCCAGGGCCGGGATCGAACGGGTCATGGGCGGGCTGGCGCAAATGGTCCGCGCCTTTCGGCCGATCAAGAGCTTCTTCGTCGGCCTCTGGAAAGGGGTTGGCGACGGTGCGGCCGCTCTGTGGGGGCGCTTCAAGCGGCTCCTGTCCTGGCAGCCTTTAGGCTTGGTGGTGCGCGCCTGGCAGCCCCTGGCGGGCTTCTATACCGGGCTCGCCCGGCGGCTGTGGTCGGCGGTCTCGGGGCTCGGCGCGCGGTTGGCGCGGGCGGTGACGCCCGATCTGTCGGGTGTCGGCGGGGCGATCCTCGACGGTCTGCGCCGGGGCGTGGCCGCGGCCAGAGCCGGGATCGAACGGGTCATGGGCGGGCTGGCGCAAATGGTCCGCGACTTCTTGCCGTTCAGTCCGGCGCGCACCGGCCCGCTGGCCGACCTGGACCGGGTCAAGATCGGCGAGACGGTCGCCGCAGCGGTCAATCCGGTGCCGCTCAAGCGGGCGATGGCCGGCGCCATGATGAGCGCGGTGGCGTCGGGCACCGCGGTCGCCGAGCGCGCGACCATCCCCGTGCCCCGCCTGGCCGCAGTGCCGGAGATGGCCATCCCGGTGCGGGCCGAGGCGCGCCCGGTGGCGGTGGCGTCGGTTACGCCGCCGGTTGTGCCATCTTTCACACAGCCGGTGCCGCGGCCGACCCTGGCCGATATGGACGCGCGGGGGCAGGGGGGTGCGGCGCCGCCGCCGCCCGCCGCCGCCTCGGGGGCGGTGCAGGTGACGATCCGCCAGGACATCCGCATCGACGCCGGTGCCGGGCAGGGCGACGACGCGGCCTTGCGCGCGCGCATCCGTGAGGAGTTCGAGGCCATCAACCAAGAACTGGCGAGCACCCTGCGCGCCCGGCTGTTCGATTGAGGTCGGCGATGCTGTTGTCTCTGGGCGGGGTGCGGTTCGAGGTCGGCGCGGCCAGCTACGACCAACTGCGCCGCGCCGATCGCTGGCGTTGGTCGGCGCACGCCCGCATCGGCCGCGCCGAGGCGATCCAGTTCACCGGCCGCGAGGCGGCCACCATCGACCTCGATGGCACGCTCTATCCGGGCCAGATGGGCAATCCAGGCCAGATAGGTGGCGACGCCCGTGCGCTCGACCGGCTGCGCGCCCTCGCCGACGCGGGGCGGCCGCTCGACCTGGTCGCCGGGACCGGCGCGGTGCTGGGCTTATGGGTGATCGTATCGATCGAGGACGCCCAGGGCCCGTTCTTCGCCGACGG
>NZ_SLXO01000015.1 GCF_004341375.1 Rhodothalassium salexigens DSM 2132 | reverse complement strand
CGACCCGCTACGACAAAACCGCCGACAGCTATCTCGGCTTCATCCATCTCACCTCGATCCGCCTCTGGTTCCGCCACTTCGTCAACAGCCCCTAGACTGTTTTTGTGTCTCTGATGTTGTTTTTTGGATCGGCATTTTGGCGAGGATGGGCGGTCTTTGCTAGGTTGGCTTAAGCAAATATCGAGCGCGCCGCCGCGTCGAGGATCATGGTAGGGTTTCGGCCCTTTAACGCATCCCATCGCTTTCCGGGACAGACCGGTTCGGTCGTCTCGGGGCGTCCGCCGGCCTTCGGGTGCATTGCCTCGGCGAAGGGCCGGTCAGTGTTGCATCAAAGCCCCTGACTTGCCATCTCTTTGGGCGCACTGGCGCCGTTTCCGGGCGCCGGTTTTTCAGGGCCCTGTGTAATGAAAAAGATCGCGTGGCAAATCGTCGGCTATTCCCTGCTGATCCCGGGGTTGATCGTCCTGCCGACGCCGATCCCCATCGGCTTGATCATGGTGGCGGTGGCGCTGGCCATCCTGCTGGCCACCAGCCGGACCATCGCCGGCTTGGTGCACCGGGTGCGGCGCCGCTTTCCCCAGGTCGACGCGCGCCTGGCGGATGCCGAGCCGCGCTTGCCCCGGTCGCTGCGCGTGCCTTTGTCGCGGACCCGCGCGCAGCGCGGCCGACGCTGTGGTCAGCGTGCGGGCGATCGCGCGGGCCAGCATTCGGGGCCACCAACCCCGCAACAAGCCCCGCAACAGGCAGAGTGAGCGCATTGTTGGCGCATTCGCCAAGTCTGTGCTGTGTCGTTTTTCCACATTTGCCTGGTCTTTACGCTGTCACGCCGACTTAATATGTCCTGTCCAAACCTGCCGCTGCGCTGCAGCACAAAGAGGGTGTCGACATGGATTTCGGATTCGACGCGGCGATCCTGGCTCGGGCCCAGTTCGCCTTCACCGTCGCCTTTCACATCATTTTCCCGGCCTTCTCCATCGGGCTCGCCAGCTATCTGGCGGTGCTCGAAGGGCTGTGGCTGAAGACCGACAACCCGGTCTATCTGCGGCTGTTCAAGTATTGGATGAAGATCTTCGCCGTCGCTTTCGGTATGGGCGTCGTGTCGGGGCTGGTGATGAGCTACCAGTTCGGCACCAACTGGTCGGTGTTTTCCGACAAGACCGGGCCGGTGCTGGGGCCGTTGCTCGGCTATGAGGTGCTGACCGCGTTTTTCCTGGAAGCGGGGTTTTTGGGTGTCATGTTGTTCGGCATGAACCGGGTCGGCCGCCGCTTGCACTATGTGGCGACGCTGGCGGTAGCGTTCGGCACGCTGTTTTCGGCGTTCTGGATTCTGTCGGTCAACAGCTGGATGCAGACGCCGGCGGGCTTTGCCATCAACGAGGCCGGCCAGTTCGTGCCCGAGGATTGGTGGGCGGTGGTGTTCAACCCGTCCTTCCCCTATCGCCTGGTGCATATGGTGCTGGCCGCCTATCTGACCACCGCCTTCGTGGTCGGTGCGGTGGGCGCCTTGCACCTGTTGCGCGACCGCGCCGACCGGGGCGCGCGGACCATGCTGTCCATGGCCATGTGGATGGCGCTTCTTGTGGCGCCCTTGCAGGTGCTCGCCGGCGACCTGCATGGCCTCAACACGCTTGAGCACCAGCCGCGCAAGGTGGCCGCCATGGAGGGTCATTTCGAGACCCAGGAGGGGGCGCCGTTCATCCTGTTCGGCTGGCCCGACCGCGACCAGCAGACCACCCATCACGCGGTCGAGATCCCCAAGCTCGGCAGCTTCATCCTGACCCACGACTGGAATGGCGAGGTCCAGGGGCTGGAAGAATGGCCGGTTGCCGAACAGCCGCCGGTGGCGACCGTCTTCTGGTCGTTCCGGATCATGGTCGGCATCGGTCTGCTGATGATGGCGGCGGGCCTGATCAGCCTGTTTCTGCGCCGTGGCGGGCGGCTTTATGACGCCGCCTGGTTCCACCGGTTTGCGCTTATCATGGGGCCGTCCGGGTTTATCGCCGTGCTGGCCGGTTGGGTGACCACCGAGGTCGGCCGACAGCCGTTCACCGTCTATGGGCTGTTGAAAACGGCGGAATCCATTTCGCCGGTCGACGCGCCGGCGGTGGGGACGTCGCTGGTGGCGTTCGCGGTGGTGTACTTTTTGGTCTTCGGGGCCGGCACCTTCTATCTGCTGCGGCTGATGAACCGGTCGTCGGAGGCCGGCGGCCCGGACACCGACGCGGGCAAGCCCTTGCGTACCGCGGGGATCGCGCCGGCTACCACCGGCGTCACCCGCGTCACGCCGGCCGAATAGGAGGGACCCCATGTTCGATCTGCCGACCATCTGGGCCGTGCTGCTGGCGGTTGCCGTGCTGGCCTATGTGATCCTCGACGGCTTCGATCTGGGCGTTGGTATCCTGTTCCGCACCGCGCGCGGCGAGGACGACCGCGCCACCATGATGAACACCATCGCGCCGGTCTGGGATGGCAACGAGACCTGGCTGATCCTGGGCGGCGGCGGGCTGATGGCGGCGTTTCCGCGCGCCTATGCGATCATCATGCCAGCGCTTTACATGCCGTTGATTCTGATGTTGCTGGCGTTGGTGTTTCGCGGCGTGGCGTTCGAGTATCGGTGGCGAACCGAGCGCTGGAAGGGCCTGTGGGATCGCGGCTTTTTCCTGGGCTCGCTGGTCGCTGCGGTGATGCAGGGCATCATGCTCGGCGCCATGATCCAGGGCGTCGAGGTGGACGCCACCGGGCGCGGCTATGGCGGCGGCTGGTTCGACTGGCTGACGCCGTTCACGATCATGTCGGGGCTGGGGCTGGCGGCCGGCTATGCGCTGTTGGGCGCCACCTGGCTGATCTGGAAGACCGAGGGCGACCTGCACGCACGCTGCTACGGCTATGCTCGCCGGTTGGCGTTGGTGCTGCTGGCGTTTATCGCCCTGGTCAGCCTGTGGACGCCGTTCACCCATGAGGCGATCATGGATCGCTGGTTCGGCTGGCCGCACATCGTGCTGACCGCGCCGGTGCCCTTGCTGGTGCTGGCGGCGGCCTGGTGGTTGTTCCACGGTCTCGCCCGGGCCAAGGACCCGGTGCCGTTCGCCGCCAGCCTGTGCCTGTTCGTGCTCAGTTATGTGGGCTTAGGCATCAGCTTCTTCCCCTATGCGGTGCCGCGCACCATCACCTATGCCGAGGCGGCGGCGCCCAACAGCAGCCTGGCCTTTCTGCTGGTCGGGGCGTCGGTCCTGTTGCCGATCATCCTGGCCTACACGGCCTATGCCTATTGGGTGTTCCGCGGCAAGGTGCGCCCCGGCGAGGGCTATCATTGATGGCCCCGCACCGCGCCGACGACGCCGCGCAACCGCCTGTCCATAGCGCCGTCGCCGCCGACGAGGGCGATGACGGCGACGACGCCGGGGGTCGGGTCGACCGGCCGGCCTGGGTGCGGCTGGCGTGGTTTGTGGGCCTGTGGGCCGCCGGCGTGGCTGTGGTGGCCACGGTCGGCTATGCGCTGCGCTGGGTGCTGCTGTAGGTCAGGGCGCGATTTCCATCTCGCCGACCCGCAGGCGCGGGCGCACCGGCGGCAGCAGCGCCACATCCCCGGCCCGCACCGCCCGGGCCAGATCGGCCGCCTGGGCCGGGTCGATATCGGGATACAGTTGCGGCGCCCAATGCCAGCCCGACCGGTCACCGCCGCCTTGGGTGAACACCTGCACCGCGCCCGGCGACAGCAACACCGCCTCACTGCGCCCGTCGCCATCCATGTCGACGAACAGCAAGGCGGTCCGGCTCGGCGCCTGCGCCACCGGCTCGGCGATCTGCGCCTTGAGCCCGTCGGGCACGGGGCGATCGGCGGGCCAGCGCGGCACCTGGGCGAGCAGGGTGTCGGCCCGCGCCGCCGGCCGGGCGCCGGTGGTAACGCCTTTCAGGCCCTGGCGCACGGCGGCTTGAGCGATCAGCGTCTCGTCGGCGCGGATCGTCGCCAGCGCTCGGTCGCCATAGCGGCCCAGTCCGTTGAACACCCGGAAGTCGAAAGCGTCCGCCGGCACCGCGCCCGAGCGCAGCCGGTGTACCTGGTCGGCGGCTGTCAGTCGGCGCGGGTCGAGCAACGGGCTCTGCAGCGCGGTGGCCCACAGGACCACCAGCGCCATTAGCGCTGGCGCCAGATCGGCGATCCGGCTCAGGCGCCGGCGGCGGATCAGCGCAGCGCCATAAACCAGCGCCGGCGCCGCCAGCAGCAACGCCGCCAGCGCCGCCGTTACCCGCTCGGGCGTCAGGCCGTACTGGTCGATCCGGGTGGCGATCCCCCACAGCGCCAGTCCCACATAGGCCGGCATCAGCAGCGCCAGCACCCAACCGCTCCAGCGCACCGGGGCGGGCAGGGCCGGGCGCTGGTCGGCGTCTGCCAGGGCGGCCACGGTGTTGAGCATGATCAGGATCAACAGCGCGGCGGTCATGAAGGTGCCGCTGGCCGATGTCACCGCGCCCAGCGTCTGGACGCCGGCGGCGGGCAACATGACCAGGAACAACGCCAGTGCCGCCGCCAGCACCGGGGCGAGCAGCCGCGCGAGCCCCTGGAAGAAGCGCCGCGCCGGGTCGAGCAGCGCCGGAGCCTGGCGCAGCACCGCGAACGCCAGCCCTGTGAGCGCGAACACCAGTGGCAACCGGGTGGCGCGCCAGTCGAAGAACAGCTTGTTGAAGACCTCGATGTCGATCAGCGAGAACAGGAACGACCACAGCGCCAGCACGCCATAGACGAGCGCGAGCGTGACGCCGACCAGCAGCGCCAGCACCGGTACGGTCCATACCGCGTCCAAAAACGCCTCGGGGTCGCGCGGCGCCGGTCGCGCCAACCCGTTCCCCGCCGACGCCTGTGCCGACGGCGGCTCGGCGGACGAGCGCTGGCGGGCGATCAGGAACGGCAGGGTGGCCAGGATCAGCAGCACGGCCGGCCCCGGCAGGTAGAGCCCGAGCACCGGATCGGTCGCCAGGTCCGGCCGGGGCGGGCCGGCGGCGGCCTCGGTGGCCATGTGGAGACCGGCCGCCAACAGCCCCAGGCCCAGGGCGGCCGCTGTCGTGCGGCGCGCTTGTCCCGGTCGATGCCCGGCCATGGCGACCAGCGGTGCGACGCTCAGGATCACGCCGAGGCCGAGCAGCCATAGCGCTCCCTCCGGCCACGCATCGAGCGCCGAGGCCAGAGCGGCCAGGCTGGCGCCCTGGAACAGCCCGAGAAGGGTCAGGCCCACACGGTCGCTGAACGGGGGCACGGGGCGTCGGTGCATGGTCTCTCCTGGCGGTTGGTCGGGCGGCAATGCAGATGTCGATCTAAACGCCCATGCGCAGGGCGATTCATGCGGCAAGGGCTGGCCTTATGACCCGCGCGGCATTAACCTCGGATTATCTTTACTTCGCCACAAGAAGCGTAACGGGCACATGCGCCCGCGGCGATCCTGCGGGACGGTCGGGACCGGGTGCGGCATGGTGTGCGCCCCGGCGTCGGTCCGTTCATGCAATCCTGTCTATATCGGCGATGCATCTGTTCACCCAGCGCCTTAGGGGCTCCGTTTCATGCTCGACCTGTTGTCCGCGTCGATCTTCTACCAAGTGGCCGCCCTGTTGGTGCTGGCCGGTCTGATGGGTCTGCTGGGGGTCTGGTTGCGCCAGCCGCTGATCGTCAGCTTCATCGCGGTGGGCATTCTGGCCGGGCCGTCGGCGCTGGGGCTGGTGCACGAGGCCGACCATATCGAGTTGCTGGCCGAGTTGGGCATCGCGGTGCTGTTGTTCCTGGTCGGTCTCAAGCTCGACCTCAACCTGATCCGCTCGCTTGGCCCGGTGGCGGCGGTGGCAGGCTTGGCGCAGGTGGCGCTGACCGGCGGGATCGGTTTCGCGATCGCCTACGGGCTCGGCTTCGACGTGTCGGACAGCCTGTTCCTGGCGGTCGCGCTGACCTTTTCCAGCACCATCATCATCGTCAAGCTGTTGTCGGACAAGCGCGCCATCGATTCGCTTTACGGTCGGCTGGCGCTCGGCGTGCTGATCATCCAGGACCTGGTTGTGGTCCTGGCGATGATCGTGCTGTCGGCGCATGCCGCCGGCCAGGGCGCGGCGCTCGACGCCGGCCATGGCGGCGGCCACGGCGGCGGCGGGCTCATGCAGGTGGCGCTCAACGGCGTCGGGCTTTTGGTGGTCATCGGCCTGTTCATGCGCTACGCCGCCGAGCCGTTGATGCGCCAGATCGCCCGCTCGCCCGAGTTGCTGTTGTGCTTTTCGGTCGCCTGGGCGGCGTTGCTCGCCGCCGGCGCCGACTTCCTCGGGCTCAGCAAGGAGATGGGCGGTCTGCTCGCCGGCGTGTCGCTGGCCTCGACCCAGTATCGCGAGGCGGTGGCCGCCCGGCTGGCGCCGTTGCGCGACTTTTTGCTGCTGTTCTTCTTCATCGGGCTCGGTACCCAGCTCGAACTGGGCCAGTTGGGCGCCAATCTGGGCGCGGCGGCGGTGTTGTCGGTGTTCGTGCTGATCGGCAAGCCGGTGCTGGTGACGCTGATCACCGCGGCCATGGGCTACCGGCTGCGCACCGGCGTGTTGTCGGCGATCATCCTGGGCCAGATCAGCGAGTTTTCGCTGATCTTCATGGCCATGGGCGCGGGGCTCGGTCTGGTCAGCGACGCGCTTCTGGGCCTGATCACCCTGGTCGGTCTGATCACCATCGCGCTGTCCACCTATGCGATCACCTATCTGCAATGGGTCTATCTGCGCATCGAGCCGCTGTTGCGTCGGTTCGAGCGGGACAAGGCGCTGGCCGAGGTGCAGGCGATCGAGGCCGAGGAACAGTTCGACATGGTGGTCATCGGCCTGGGCCGGTTCGGCGGCACCGTGGCCCAGCGCCTCGCCGCCAAGGGCCACCGCATCCTCGGCGTCGACTTCAACCCGGCCGCGGTCCGGCGCTGGCGGCGCGAGGGGCTGCGCGCGGTCTATGGCGACGCCACCGACGCCGATTTCGTCGCCCATCTGCCGCTGGAGAACATCCACTGGATCGTCTCGGCGGTGCCCGACCATGAGACCACGGTGATCAAACACGACTTCAATTCGAGCCTGATCGACAGTCTCAAATCGGCGGGTTTCAAGGGCAAGATCGCGGTCACCTGCCACGGCGGTGACGCCGATTGGCAGCGTATCAAGCAAAAGGGCGCCGACCTGGTGTTGATGCCGTTCCAGGATGCTGCCGACCGGACGGTGGAGTTGCTGGAAGAGCGCGGGCTGCCCTGGCGGCTCGACGTGATCGAGCCCGACGACCAGCGCGAATTTGCGGTCTAAGCCGGGTGGTCGGGCCCAGGTGGCTTGCGGCCGTCGCGCCGCTCGGCTATCCCGCTGGCCATGACAACCGGTTACAAGATCCAAGTCACCGTGCCCGAGGCCCTGGTGCCGGCGGTCGAAGGCGGCCTCGAAGCCGCGTTCGACGACGGCGAGGGCTGGGCGCCGGGGATTTCCTCCTGGGCGGACACCGAAACGCCTGACCTGTGGACCGTCGAGGCGTTCTTCGCCGCCGACCCCGATCCGGTGCGGGTCGGCCATGCCGAGCGCCTGGCCACCGAAGCGGCGGGGGTGGCGCTGCCGGCGTTCACGCCCGAAGCGCTGCCCGATGTGGACTGGGTCAGCGAAAGCCAGAAGCTGCTGAAGCCGATCCACGCCGGGCGCTATCTGGTCCACGGCGCCTATGACCGCGCGCGCCGCCGGCCGGGCCGGGTCAATCTGGAGATCGAGGCCGGCCAGGCGTTCGGCACCGGTCGCCACGAGACCACGGCGGGCTGCCTGCTCAGCCTCGACGCGCTGGCCAAGCGCCAGACATTCCGGCCCCGAAACGGTCTCGATCTGGGCTGTGGCTCGGGGCTGCTGGCGTTCGCCATGGCGCGCACCTGTGCGATGCCGGTGCTGGCCAGCGACATCGACCCGATCGCCGTCGCCACGGCGGTGGAGAACGCCCAGGTCAACGCGGTGCCGGTTCGCCCGGTGGCGGGCGGCACCTGGGGCGTCGAAGCGGTGACCGCCAGCGGGCTCGATCATCCGGTGTTCCGCCGGTCGGGCCCGTTCGATCTGGTGGCGGCGAACATCCTGGCCGGGCCGCTGATCCGCCTGGCGCCGGCCCTGGCGCCTTTGGTGGCGCCCGGCGGCCGGCTGATCCTGGCCGGGCTGCTGGCCGAGCAGCGCGCCGGTGTCGAGCGCGCCTATCGCGACCGCGGCCTGGTGCTGGAGGCGCGCCGACCGATCGGCCAGTGGCCGACGCTGCTGTTCCGCCGTCCGGGCACCCGGCGCACGGCGCGCTTGGCCCGCAGCGCCATGGCCGCGCGCAACACCGGCGGCGCCGGTGCGCCCATGGGCTTCAACCTGCGCAACCTCTGAGCGCCCCTCACGGGCGGCGATACGCTCTCTTCCGCCGGTCTGGCGCAAGGGCGCCGGCTTTGGCGGCGGGTCGGTGTCCCTGCCTCATCTCCCGACCAATATGCGAGCCGGGCAACCGCACCGCACCCCAGTGCCACCCGGTCATCGCGCGCCGTCCGTGGGCGGCGCCGCAACCCCCGCGTGGGGGTGCCGCGCGGCGACGTGGCCGGGGCCGGGTGCTGCGCTGGCGGCGGCTTGATTGCCTCGCTGCGCTGGCGATGACCGGGGGGGCGGGTCAGGCGGCGACGCCGCTGGCGGGACCGCTTCGGTCGACCGTGCGCAGGTTGTCCAGGAAATCACTCACCTGACCGTTGAGCACTTGCGATTGCTGGTCCAGCGCCTCGGCGGCGGCGCGCATGGATTCGGCCGACTGACGGGTGATCCCGGCCTCGTTGGCCAGTTCCTTCACGTCGGCGGAGATCTGCTCGGTGCCGCGCGCGGCCTCGGCCACGTTGCGGGCGATCTCGCGGCTGGCGACGGTCTGCTGATCGACCGCTTCCGCCACCGACACCGCCATCTGGCTCAACTCGCCGATTGCCGCGGTGACCGCGTCGATCCCGCTGGCCGTGGCATCGGTGGCTACCGCCATGTCCGACAGGCGACCGCGGATCTCCTCGGCCGATTCGGCGCTGCGCTTGGCCAGCGTCTTGACCTCGCCGGCGACCACGGCGAAGCCGCGGCCCGCCTCGCCGGCGCGCGCTGCCTCGATCGTCGCATTGAGGGCGAGCAGGTTGGTCTGATCGGCGATCTTGCGGATCAGGTCCAGGGCCGTGGTCATGGCGTCGGCCGCGCGGGTCAGATTGTCCACTTGGGCGCGTGCCTTTTCGGCCGCCTCGTTGGCGGTGTCGGCGCGCGATTGGGAACTGGCCGTCTGCGCCGCCACCTCGCTGATCGACGACGACAGTTCCTCGGTCGCCGCCGAGACCGCCTGAACGTTGGCCGCCGCCTGCGCCGCCGCCGCCGCGCTGCTCTGCGCCAGTCCGGCGCTGTGGTCGGCGGCTTTGGCAAGCGTCCGGCTGGCATCGTTGACGCCCCCGATGGTCTCGCCCAAGCCGCCGACCGAGCGGTGAACATCGGCCTCGAAACTGTTGGACAGCGCGAGAATTTGGGCCTGGCCCGCGGCCTCCTTCTCGGTTTCCAGATAGACCGTCATGGCCAGTTCCATGTCCAGCATGAACGCCTTCTGGATCGCCGACAGGATCGCCGTGAGCCGCGCCGGATCGTGTGCCAGTGCGTCGACCAGGGTTTCGGTGGTCCAATTGAGCATGTGGGTGTAGCTGGCCACGTACCAGCGCGGTTCCAGTCCGATGCGCTGGTGCGCCCGGCCGACCTTGACGCAGCGCTCGGCATAAACCGCGTCCAACTGGCCGTTGAAGACGAATTCCATCCAGTGGCGCTGTTGCGCGTTGCGCGCCCGGCGGCCGATGCCGTCTTCGGCGAACATGGCGTCGAGCTCGGGCTCCTGGCGCACATGAGCGTAGAACGCGTCAAGCATCCGGTCCATGACGCCTTCGATGATCGGCTTGGCGTCGCGCAGCCGCTGTTCGGTTTCGGCGTCGACGCCAAGGAACCCGCGCCGGCGGTCGATATCGGTGTCGAATGCTTTGACGTTACTCAAGGATTTCATGGACTGAACCAGCGGAAAGGAAGACAAAAGATACTTTGAGGGACCCTATGGTCTCGGCAGACCGTTTCATATTCGAGTTACCGTGTCAAATAGACTATATTTAGACATGGTATTTTTTTAGTCCGATCCTTGTTTCGACGAAAAATATTACGAAGGTGAAATTTTTTCGAAAAGGAGTCGGGTAGAGTTGTCGACGGGCTCCTCACTGCCTGGTTGTTCGTCCGGTCGGGTCAACTGGATCACTGCGCCCCGCAGGACGGACCGCCGCCCCTCCTGCCCTCGGGGCGTCACGCGACCATATGCCCATCGCCGGCACCAATCCGGTCGCCGATGATGATCAATGACGGAGTGAAGAATGCTCTCCGATGCCTTGGCGATTCTGGATCGATGACCTGAGGGGTGAAACGGACCGATTATACGCGCCCGGCACCGCGCGCCCGGGATTGTCCCTTGACGGCGGATCGGTCTTGCCCGTAATTCCGACCGACTGGTCGGTTTGACCGACTATCAGGCGATCAATGGGGTCAGAGACAGCATGAACGACCGTCGGATGGAAATTCTTGACGCGGCCGAGGCGCTGGTGCGTGAGCGCGGTGCGGGCCACTTGACGCTCGACGCCGTGGCAGCGCGGGTCGGCTACTCGAAGGGCGGGCTGATCCACCGCTTTCCGAACAAGGTCGCCCTCATTGAGGCGATGATCGACCGCGTGATCGACGAGGTGGACAGCGAGCATCGGGCCTTGCGCGCAGAGACCGATGGTCGGGCCAATGCCGATCTGCTCGCGGTGATCGAGCGCGAACGCCGCATGCCCGAGGCCGACGCTGACCTGCGCCGTGGCCTGCTGGTGGCGGCGGCTGAGCAGCCGGATCTGCTGGCCCGGCCGCGCGCCTATATCGCCGAGCGGTTCCGCGCCGTGCGCGAGCAGGCCGACGATCCGGTCTGGGCGACGCTGCTTTTGTTCGCCGCCGAAGCGCCGGGGCTATTCGAGCTTATGGGTTTGTATGAATTGCCGGCCGATGAGCGCCGGGCGCTGTTCGACCGTCTGGCCGCCCTGGCGGCGGGAAACGCGGACGATGAGGAGGCCGAGGCATGAACCGCACCATCTCGATCCGTTTGGGCCTGGTGGCTCTGGCCGCTGCGACGCTCGGTGCGTGCGGCGACCAGGGTGAGCCGGGCGCCGAGGCGTCGGCGAGCGCACCGCCCCGGCCGGCCAAGGTGATGACCGTCAGCGATGCCGGGGTCGCCCGGGCGCGCCGGTTCACCGCGCGCGTCGAGGCGGTGCAGACCGTCGATCTGTCGTTCCAGGTCGGCGGCCGGCTGGTCGAGCTGCCGATCCTCGAAGGCCGGGTGGTCGAGGCCGGCGGCCTGATCGCCCGGCTTGACCAGGCGGATTTCGAGCGCGCGGTGCGGGAGGCCGAGGTGACCTTGTCGCTGCGGCGCAAGGAGTATGCCCGCAAGGAGGAGTTGAACGCGCGCAACGTGGTCTCCGACCAGGCGCTCGACGAGGCCGAGGCGGCGCGCGACCTGGCCGAGGTGGCGCTCGACAACGCCCGCCAGCGGCTCGACTACACCACCATCGCCGCGCCGTTCGACGCGCTGATTTCGCAGCGGCTGGTGGACAATTACACCAACGTCCAGTTGGGCGAGCCGGTGGCGCGGGTTCAGGACGTGTCGGAACTGCGCCTGGTGTTCGACGTGCCCGAGGCGCTGGTGGCCACGGTGACCAAGGGCCGGGTTGCCGGCGTCGAGGCCGAATTCGCGTTCGCGCCGGGCCAGCGCTTTCCGCTGGTTTACCGCGAGAACGCCACCGAGCCCAATGACGCCACCCAAACCTACCGGGTCGAGTTCGCCATGGCGCGGCCGGACAATGGCCTGACCATCCTGCCCGGCATGACCGGCACGGTGATCGTCCACCTGCTGCCCGCCGACAGCGAGCCCGGCGCCCGGGTCATGGTACCGGTGTCGGCGCTCGGCTCCACCGCCGAGGGCAGCTTCCGGGTCTGGCTGGTGGACGACGAAAACCGCGTCCGCCCGCGCGCCGTGACCGTCGGCCCGGTGATCGGCGCGCAAGCGGCGGTGACCGGCGGGTTGAGCGGCGGCGAACGGATCGTCACCGCCGGCGTCCAGGCGCTGCGCGACGGCATGGAGATCCGCCCGCGCGACGGGATCGGCCAATGAGCGACCACATCAAGGGCGCCCGGCCCACCAACATCGCCGGCCTGTCCATCGACACGCCGGTGAACACCTGGCTTGTGGTGTTGATCTGCCTGTTCGGCGGCTTGTGGGGTTTTTTGACCGTCGGGCGGCTGGAAGACCCGTCGTTCACCATCAAGATGGCTCAGGTCTATACGTCCTATCCCGGTGCCACGGCCGAAGAGGTGGAGCGCGAGGTCACCGAGCGGCTGGAATCGGCGATCCAGCAGATGGCCCAGCTCAAGACGCTGACCTCTGCCTCGCACCCCGGCCGGTCGCAGATCACCGTCGAGATCCAGGACACCTATGACAGCGAGGAGTTGCCCCAGGTCTGGGACGAGTTGCGCCGCAAGGTGCGCGACACCGTGCCCGACCTGCCGCCGGGTACGCGTGCGCCCCAGGTCAATGACGACTATGGCGACGTGTTCGGCCTGTTCTACGCGCTCACCGCGCCGGGCTACAGCGACGGCGAAATCCGCGACATCGCCAAGGATATTCGCCGCGACCTGCTGACCGTCGACGGCGTCGCCAAGGTCGCCATCGATGGCGACAAGGACGAGACCGTGGTGATCGAGATCCCGCAGGACCGGCTGGCCAGCCTCGGCCTGTCGCTGCGCGATCTGGCGCAGTTGCTGGACGTGGAACACGCCATCCAGCCGACCGGTTCGGTGCGCGTCGGCGACCGGCGCCTGGCGGTGCCGGTGGACGACGCCTTCGACCGGGTCGAGGCGATCCGCCGGGTCAAGATCGGTGTGCCGGGCTCGACCGCCATGCTCGCCCTTGACGATATCGCCGACGTGTCGGTCCAGCCCGACGAGACGCCGGCGCAATTGATCCGCTTCAACGGCCAGCCGGCGGTGACCCTGGGCGTGTCGGCGGTGCCTGGCACCAACATCGTCGACGTGGGCGCGGGCGTTGCCGCCAAGCTCGACGCGATCCGCGCCGACTGGCCGCTGGGCGTCGACCTGGCGCCGATCTACGACCAGGCGCGGGTGGTCGAACAGTCCGTCGACGGGTTCGTCGCCAGCTTGGGCCTGTCGGTGGCCATCGTCATCGGCGTGTTGATGTTGTTCATGGGCTGGCGGGCCGGGCTGGTGGTCGGGTCGGTGTTGTTCCTGACCGTGGCGGGCACCTTGTTGTTGATGAAGCTTGCCGCCATCGACATGCAGCGCATCTCGCTCGGCGCCTTGATCATCGCCATGGGCATGCTGGTCGACAACGCCATCGTCATCGCCGAGGGCATGATGGTGTCCATGCAGCGCGGGCTCAAGGCGCGCGCCGCCGCCGTGCAGGTGGTGCGCCAGACCCAATGGCCGCTGCTGGGTGCCACGATCATCGGCATCATGGCGTTCTCGGGCATCGGCCTGTCGCCGGACGCCACCGGCGAGTTCCTGTTCTCGCTGTTCGCGGTGATCGCCATGTCGCTGCTGCTCAGTTGGGGGCTGGCGGTGACGGTGATCCCGCTCTTCGGCAGCTATCTGCTGAAGCAGGGCGGGGCGGACGATGCCGACCCCTATGGCAACCGGGTCTATCGCGGCTATGGCCGGGTGTTGCGGCTGGCGCTGCGCCACCGGTTGATCGCCGTATCGCTGTTGGTGGCCACCACCGGCGGCTGCTTCTGGGGCTTCGGCCAGGTGGCACAGGCGTTCTTCCCGGCGTCGAACACGCCCTTGTTCTATGTCCACTATTGGATGCCCCAGGGCACCGACGTGCGCGCCGTGTCGCGGGATCTGGCCCAGGCCGAGCCCGAATTCCTGGCCATGGACGAGGTGGTCGAGATCACCAGTTTCGCCGGCCGGGGCGCGCAGCGGTTCATGTTGACCTACAGCCCCCAGAACGCCAACGGCGCCTATGGCCATATGATCGTGCGCACCCAGACCCGCGAGCAGATCCCGGCGGTGGCCGAGACGCTGCGCGACCGGCTGTTGGCCCGCAACCCCGAAGCCCTGGTCTATACCGAGCGGCTGGTGTTCGGGCCGAGCGCCGATTCCGACATCGCCGCCCGGTTTTCCGGGCCCGACCCTGAGGTTCTGCGCGATCTGGCCGAACAGGCGGCCGCAGTGCTCGGCCCGCACGCCGATATCGTCAATGTGCGCCACGACTGGCGCCAGCGCGAGCTGACCGTGGTGCCGGTGATGTCCGACCGGCGCACCGAGTTGGCCGCCGTCGACCGCGCCGCGCTGTCCGATACCATCAAGTTCGCTACCGACGGTCTGGCCGCCGGCTTCTACCGCGACGGTGACGAATCGCTTGAGATCCTGTTGCGCGCGCCCCTGGCCGAGCGCGGCGATCTGGGCGATCTGGGCGACCGGCTGGTGTGGAGCGAGCAGGAGCGCAGCTATGTGCCCGCCTCGCAGATCGTCGAGACCTTCCGCACGGAAGCGCGCGACACCGAAATCCACCGTCGCGACCGGGTGCGCACGCTGACCGTGATGGCCAAGGTGGGCGAGGGCCCCACCGTCGACAGCGTGTTCCGCCAGGTGCGCGCCGATGTCGAGGCGATCGACCTGCCGCGCGGCTACAGCCTGGAATGGGGCGGCATCTATGAGGATACCAACGAAGCCCAAGCCTCGCTCGGTGCGCAATTGCCGCTCGGCTTTCTGATCATGCTGCTGATCACCGTGTTGTTGTTCGGCACCGTGCGCGAGCCGCTGATCATCTGGCTGACCGTGCCCATGGCGGTGTGCGGAGTGACCCTGGCCTTGCTGGGCACGGGCATGCCGTTCGGCTTCATGGCGCTTTTGGGCATGCTCAGCCTGTCGGGCATGTTGATCAAGAACGCCATCGTGCTGGTCGAGGAGGTCGACCTGCAGATCGGCGCCGGTCGCCAGCGCTTCGAGGCGATCCTGGACGCCGGCATCAGCCGTCTGCGCCCGGTGGCGCTGGCCGCGGTGACCACCATTCTGGGCATGGTGCCGTTGCTGTTCGACGCCTTCTTCGCCAGTATGGCGGTGACCATCATGGGCGGGCTGGCGTTCGCCACCGTGTTGACCCTGGTCGCCGTGCCGGTGCTCTATGCGCTGCTCTACCGGGTGCGCGAGGACGAACCGGCGCCCCGGATGCGGCCAGACGCAGGACCAGACGCGGCATCCGAGGCAGTCACCGGGGCCGGCCGCGCCGAGCCCTCGGCCGCCGGTCAGGCCTGAACGGCGGCCGGTTGGCGAGGGCATCGGGTGCGCAAGGGGACAGCAATGCGGGCATGGCTTGAACGGCGCGGCCTGTTCCTGGCCGCGGTGGCGGCGATCGCGGCGCTGGTGGTGTTCGCCATCGCCCAAGGCTCGGCGGCCGAGGCGTTCTTCAGCGACGCGCAGCGCCGGCTTGCCCACGCCACCGGCTGGTTGCAGATCCTGATCGTCAACGCGGTGCTGGGCTTTCTGGTCTGGCTGGCGCTCAGCCGCCACGCCGGCCGGCGGCTCGGTGGTGCCGAGGCGCGGCCCGAGTTCAGCCTGGTCGATTGGTTCGGCATGTTGTTCGCCGCCGGCATGGGCATCGGCCTGCTGTTCTACAGCGTCGCCGAGCCGGTCCAGCACTATGCCTCGGTCGACGAGTTCCTCGGCGGCGACCGGCCGACCAGCGCCCGGCTGGCCATGGAGATGACCTTTTTGCACTGGGGCCTGCACCCCTGGGGCATCTATGCGCTGGTCGGCCTGTGTTTGGGCTTCTTTCACTTCAATTTCGGCGCGCCCCTGGCGTTCGACGCGCCGCTGCGCGAGGTGATGTCGGCGCCGCGGGTGCGCCGCTGGGGCTGGCTGGTCAATCTGTTCGCGGTGCTGGGCACGGTGGTCGGCATCGCCACCTCGCTGGGCTTGGGGGCTCGCCAGGCGAGCGCCGGCATCGCCCGGCTGGCCGGCTGGCAGACCAGCTATGAGTTGCAGCTGGGCGTCATCGTGCTGGTGTGCGGGGCCGCGCTGGTGTCGGTGTTGGCCGGCGTCGGCGCGGGCATCCGCCGGTTCAGCGCCGCCAATCTGGTGCTGGCCGTGGGCTTGATGCTGTTCGTGCTGTTCTCCGGCGAGACGCTGTTCGTGCTCAAGGCGTTCGGCGAGCATCTGGGCAGCTATCTGGACAATCTGCTCAGCCTGGCGACCTGGAACGAGACCTATACCGGCACCGATTGGCAAAGCCGGTGGACGATCTTCTATTGGAGCTGGTGGATCGCCTGGTCGCCGTTCGTCGGCATGTTCATCGCCCGGGTGTCGCGCGGGCGCACGGTGCGCGAGTTCATCCTCGGCGTGCTGCTGGTGCCGAGCCTGTTCAACTTCCTGTGGATGACCGTGTTCGGCAGCAACGCGCTCTATCTGGATCTGTTCGAGGGCGTGGCGCTGGCCGAGGCGGTGACCGCCGCGCCCGACGAAAGCCTCTACATCTTCCTCGACTATCTGCCGCTGACCGGGCTCGCCATGGGGCTGGCGATCGTGGTGATCATGATCTTCTTCGTCACCTCGGCGGATTCGGGCGGTCTGGT
Source organism: Rhodothalassium salexigens DSM 2132 (assembly GCF_004341375.1). Lineage (GTDB taxonomy): Bacteria > Pseudomonadota > Alphaproteobacteria > Sphingomonadales > Rhodothalassiaceae > Rhodothalassium > Rhodothalassium salexigens. The sequence goes on along the minus strand of NZ_SLXO01000015.1, from coordinate 24,329 downwards.
GGTGGCAACGCTGACCTCGAACGGCGCCGAGCCCAGTTGGCGTCAGCGCGCCTTCTGGACCCTGGCGGTGGGCGTGGTGGCCGCGGTGCTGTTGCGCGCCGGCGGGCTGTCGGCCTTGCAGTCGGCGACGATCACCGCCGGGCTGCCGTTCGGCTTGCTGGTGTTCACGCTGATGCCGGCGCTGGCCCGCGCACTCGCCCGCACCGACCCCACAGCGCCCGAAAACCAGCCCTTGCCGGCGCTGGCCAAGCCGTCCGTGCCGCCGGACAACCGGCCCTGACCGGCGCTCTTCGATCCTGACGGAACCGGATCGGCCCGGGGACCGGCCCAGGACCGGCCAGGGTTTGGCCGGGCAGGGCGGCCACAAAACCGGCGCGGCGGCTGTGGCGGCCTTGCATCAATGTCCGGTAATTTGTCACCATCCTGACCATACAGCCATCAAGGGCATTGACAGGGGTGCGGGCGTCTTTTGACACTCGGCTGTCACAAAAAAAGCACACAGGCGAACACTCCGTCTGGGAAAGCGTCAGGGGAGGTTGTCGGGGCGCTGGCGGCGAGCTAGTCGACGCGCGCGAGTATGTGCAGCGATGACCCGGCGCGGGCCCTGCGCCCACCGGGCATGACCAGGAGGATACAGCCGAAATGAAGCGGGTTCAGATGCGCACCGGGGCGCTGGGCGCGGCCAGTGCGGCGGCGATGGCCGTCGCCGGGGCCTTGACGACGCCGGTTGCGGCGCAGGGCATGGGCGACGAGGCGGCGCTGGCGATTGAGGAGATCGTCGTCACCGCCCAGCGGCGCGAACAGCGCATCCAGGACGTGCCCATGGCGATCTCGACGCTGAGCGGCGAGGAGTTCGAGACCATCTTCCTGGCCGGCGAGGACATTCGCGCGCTGTCGGCACGGGTGCCGGCGCTGAACGCGGAATCGTCCAACGGCCGGGTGGCGCCGCGCTTCTACATCCGCGGCCTCGGCAACACCGACTTCGACCTGGCGGCCTCGCAGCCGGTCTTGGTGGTCATCGACGAAGTGGTGATGGAAAACGTCATCCTCAAAAGCAGCCCGATCTTCGACATGCAGGGGGTCGAGGTGCTGAAAGGCCCGCAAGGCACGCTGTTCGGGCGCAACACGCCGGCCGGTATCGTCAAGTTCGAGACCCGCAAGCCCACCGAAGAGCTCGACGCCTATGCCAGCCTGACCTATGGCAACCGCAACACCGTCAACGCCGAGGGGGCGGTCGGCGGGGCGCTGATCCCGGGCGTGCTCAAGGCGCGGGTGTCGGGGCTGATCCAGCGCCGCGACGACTATATCGACAAGGTGGTGGTCGACGAGAAGAACGCCGTCGGCGGCTTTCGCGACATGGCCGGGCGCATCCAACTGGACTTCACGCCCACCGACCGGTTTTCGGCGCTGGCCAAGTTCCATGTGCGCGACCTGGATTCCACCGCAGCCCTGTTCCGCGCCAATGTGATCGCGCCCGGCGGCGGCGTGGTCGACCGCTTCGACCGCGAGACCATCTTCCACGACTCGGAAGTGAACAACCCGCAGAAATACAATAGCTGGGGCGCCAGCCTGCGGCTCGGTTACGATTTCGACGCCTTCACCGTCACCACCATCTCCGCCTTCGAGACCACCGACGGCTTCAGCCGTGGCGATATCGACGGCGGCTTCACCGGGCCCAACAGCTTCTTCAACCCGGCCAACCCGCCGCAGCCGCCGTTCACCCCCGACACCATCGCGTTTCCGTCGGAAACCCAGGACGGCATCGACGATCTGGACCAGTACACCCAGGAAATCCGCTTCGCGAGCCCCGGCGACGACCGCTTCAACTGGCAGTTCGGCGCCTTCTTCTTCAATTCCGACCTGAAGATCACCACCGATCGGTTCTTCGTCGACCCGAGCACGGTGCTGCACGAGAACACCGCCTGGGCGCTGTTCGGTCATGCCGACTATAAGATCACGCCGCGGCTGACCGTGACCGCGGGTCTGCGCTACACCGACGACGACAAGGATTTCGAAGTGCTGTCGTCGCCGTTCTTCGGGCCGACGCCGCGCAATGTGCAGGACGACAAGCTAAGCTGGGACTTCGCGGTCAACTATGCGCTGACCGACCAGATCACGCTTTATGCCCGCCACGCCCGCGGCTTCCGCGCGCCGACCATCCAGGGCCGCGACGTGGCCTTCGACGGTGCGCCGTCGATCGCCCAGTCCGAGACCATCAAGTCGTTCGAGGGCGGCTTCAAGTCGGTGCTGTTCGACAACCGCTTGTCGGTCAATGCCGCCGGCTATTGGTACGAGATCAACGGCCAGCAGCTGACCGCGGTCGGCGGCGGCGACAATCTGATCCGGCTGGTCAATGCCGACCGCGGCGTGGGCTATGGCTTCGAGGCCGATGCCCGGGTGCAGATCCTGGAAGGGCTGTCGGCGACCGCCGCCTTCGCCTGGACCAAGACCGAGTTGCAGGACGAGACCCTGGCGGTGCCGCCGTGCGGGTCGGGGCTGTGCCAGGTGGTCGACCCGCTCGACCCCAATGGCAATGCGCTGGTGGACGGCAACCCGTTCCCGCAGGCGCCCGAGTACACGCTTTACCTGACCGCGCGCTATGAGCGGCCGGTGGGCGAGGCCGGGTTGGTGTTCGTCTCGACCGACTGGTACGTCCAGGGCGAAACCAACTTCTTCCTCTACAACGCGCCGGAATTCCGCACCAACGGCAATTTCGAGGGCGGTGCGCGCGCCGGCTATTCGTATGACGGCGGCCGCTACGAGGTGTCGTTGTTCGCCCGCAACATCACCGACAAGGTGAACATCCAGGGGGCGATCGACTTCACCGCGCTGACCGGCTATCTCAACGAGCCGCGCACCTTCGGGGTCAATCTGACCGCGCGCTACTAAGCCGCTGCGCAGCGACAACAGGGCCCCGGGCGCATCGCCGCCCGGGGCTTTCTTTTTGCCGGCGATGGCTTACCTTGATCGTCATGGCACATGATGTTTTCCCGCGTTCGGCGCGGGCCGAGGGCGATTTCGCACACCTCTGCCGACTGGCCCGGCCGCACTACACCCATGACGACCCCGCGCACGATTGGCCGCATATCGAGCGGGTTCTGGCCTGGGCCGAGCGGATCGGTCGGGCCGAGGGCGCGCAGGTGGCGGTCCTGCGCGCGGCCGTGGTGTTGCACGATCTGGTCAATCTGCCGAAGGATCACCCGCAGCGCCTGCAAGCCAGCCAGATGTGCGCCGCCGCCGCCGCCCCGCTGCTGCGCCAGGCGGGCTATGACCCGGCGCTGATCCCGGCGATCCAGGCGGCGATCGTCGAGCACAGCTATTCGCTCGGCCGCCCGCCGTCGAGCCTGGAAGCGGCGATCCTGCAGGACGCCGACCGGCTCGACGCACTCGGCGCGGTCGGGCTGATGCGCGCGGTGTCCACGGGCGCGCGCATGGCGCGGCGGTTTTACGACCCCGCCGACCCGTTCGCCCACGACCGCCCGCTCGACCAGCGCCGCCAGACCATCGACCATGTCTTTACGAAATTGCTGCGCCTGCCCGACCAGATGAACACCGCCACCGCCCGCGCCGAGGCCGAGACGCGGGCGGCGTTCCTGCGCGTCTTCGTCGACCAGTTGGCGGGCGAGGTGGCGCCGGCGCATCCCGGGCCCCAGGCGCCGACGCACGACACCGGGACCGGCGGGGCTGGCGGGACGCGCCCGGCGGGCTCGGGCTAACGTACCGCCGACAGCGGGCTTTCCGGGGTCGCGCGCGGCAGGCCGCTGGACGTGCGCACCACCTCGACGCTGGCCGGGGGCGGCGACGCGGGGTCGCCCTCGGGGGCGCGGCGGATCACCCGGTCGCGCGCGCGCCAATCGTCGCCGGCGGCCTGGTTGATCGCCGTGAGTGCCGGGTCGGCGTCCAGCATGGCCATGAACTCGGCGCAGGTGGCGGTGGTGAAGGACGGCCCCATGAGGCTGGCGAGCCGGGTCAGCACCCGATAATCGTCCTCATAATCCAGCGTCAGCCGGTAGCGGTGGTCGAGCCGCGCCTCGGTCGCCGGGCACAGGACCAGGCGCCGGCGGTCGCCCTGGCGGGTCACCCACAAGGTCACATGCTCCCGGTCGCCGGGCGCGGTGGCGGTGGCGTGCATGGTGTCGAGCAGCGCGCGCGAGAAGATCTCGGCGTTCATGCCGTGCGGCCAGTGGGCCAGGCAGGCATGGTCCGGCCGGCGGTCGTGATAGTGGGCGACCAGTTCGGTGACCAGTGCGGGGTCGAGCACCGGACAGTCGGCGGTCACCCGCATCACATGGTCGGCGCTCTGCGCCTCGGCGGCCATGTGATAGCGGCTCAGCACATCGTGCTCGGGCCCGCGCACCACCGGCACGCCCAGGGTCTGCGCCAGGTCGGCCACCGGTTGCTCGTCGGCGGCGTCGACCGCGGCGACCACCACCGACTGGACGCCGCCGATCGCCCGGCACCGGTTGATCACATGGGCGAGCACCGGCTGGCCGCCGAGCGGCTTGAGCACCTTGCCCGGCAGCCGGCTGGAATTGAGCCGGGCCTGGATGATGCACACCAAACGGTCGGCCATGGGTCTTGTCCTTCTGCACGCGTTGGAGGGTCTTAGTCCGCGTCCGGGGCCAGCATGTCCCAGCGCATGGGCTCTCCCTTATGCAAGTTTCGCGCCGCTTTCTGGCCGAGCACCCGGGCCAGATGGCGGGGGGCGAGCCCGTGGCCCGGCCGGATCGAGCGCACATGGTCCGGGCCGAGCACCGTGCCCTTGGCCACCTCGGTGGTGACATAGAGCGAGCGGCGGTGGGCCGCGCTTGCCGCCTCGCTCGCCTGCGGGCTCAGCGTTGGCTGGCCGAGCGCGGCATGGGCGTCCCGGCAGGCTTGCGCCAACTGGGCAAATTCCGCCGGCTCCAGCGAGAAGGCGGCGTCGAGCGTGTCGAGGTCGCGCGACAGGGTGACGTGCTTTTCGACCGCCACCGCGCCCAAGGCCACCGCCGCCACCGCAGCGCCCAGGCCCAGCGTGTGGTCGGACAGGCCCGCCGGCACCCCATAGGTGCGCGCCAGATGGGGGATCGTCGACACATTGGCCTGGTCGACCGGGGTCGGGTAGCCGCTGACGCAGTGCAGCAGCACGATCTCGCCGCTGCCGGTGCGCCTTGCTGCGGCCAGCGCGCGGTCGATATCGTCGGCCGAGGCGTGGCCGGTCGACAGGATCAGCGGCTTGCCCTGGGCCGCCGCCGCTTCGATCAGCGGCGTGTCGACCAGTTCGAACGAGGCGATCTTGTAGGCCGGGGCGTCGAGGTCGGCCAGCAGCGCCACCGCCGAGGCGTCGAAGGGCGCGGAGAACAGGATCACCCCGCGCGCGGCGGCGCGCTCGAACAGCGCTGCGTGCCAGTCCCAGGGCAGGCTGCCCTCGCCATAAAGGTCGTAGAGCGTGCGGCCGTGCCACAGCCCGCCCTCGACCACGAACCCCGGTCCGCGATGGTCCAGGGTCATGGTGTCGGGGGTGAAGGTCTGCAGCTTGACCGCGTCGGCGCCGGCCTCGGCAAAGGCGTCGATCATCGCCAGCGCGCGGCCCAGGTCGCGGCCGTGATTGGCCGACATCTCGGCGATCAGGAACGGCGGATGGCCCGGCCCCACCGGGCGCCCGGCGATGGTCACGGCGGCGATCGGCGCAGTGACGGATGGCGCGGGGGCGGATGGCTCGGGGGCGGCCGGGGTATCGGTCATCGGCGTCGGTCTCCTGGGGCGGCGGGCGTTGTGGTGTCCCGGGGGTGCGTCCCGGGGCGCGTCCTGGGGGTATCCTCTCGTCTAGGCGCAAAAGCCTTAACACGGTTTCAACTTGGCAGGCCGGGCTGCGGGCTGCCATCCTGCGCGAAACAATAACAATCACGACCAAGGGAGGTTTGGATGACCGATCGAGCGACGGGCCCGGATGGGCCGACCCGGCTGGTGCCCGCCGAACGGCGTGCGTTTCGCTTCTTCCACCGCTTGAGGGTGCGCTGGGCGGAGGTGGACGCCCAGGGCATCGTGTTCAACGCTCAGTACTATTTCCTGTTCGACGTGGCCATGACCGAGTTTTTTCGCCATCTGGGCCTGCCCCCGGACATGAGCGGGCAGGGTGGGCGCGGCGAGATGTTCACCGCCGCCAGCACGGCGAGCTTCCACGCCCCGGCCCGGTTCGACGATCCGCTGGACATCGGCGTCGGCGCCGAACGTCTCGGCCGGTCGAGCGTCACCATGGGGTTGGGCATCTGGCGCGGTGACGACCTGCTGACCACCGGTCGGATGGTCTATGTCTATGCCGACCCGCAGGCGCGCACCGGCGTCGCGCTGCCCGACGACTTTCGCGCCTTGATGGAAGACTGGTTGTTGGCCAGGCCCGCCGCCGCCGAGGCGTGACCGGCTTGACCATGGGCAATGGCTGCCGGATCGGTTACACTTGTTTGAAAATGCAACCGATGGGAGGCGTGCAATGGACACCGGCAATGTGAGTGCGGGCGAGGCCAGCGCGGCCGCCATGGTCGCCCGGCTGGACAGCCAGCGCGCGGCGTTCCTCACCGACGGGGCGGTGCCCGAAGCGGTGCGGCGTGACCGGCTCGACCGCGCCATGGCGCTGCTCGACCGGCACCAGGACCGCTTCGTCGACGCCATGGCTGAGGATTTTCAGGGCCGGCCTAAGCTGATGTCGCTGTTCACCGACCTGGCCACACCCATGTCGGCACTGCGGTTTGCCAAGGCGCACCTGAGGGCCTGGATGCGGCCCGAGCGCCGGCCGGTGGAGTTTCCCTTGGGCCTGTTGGGCGCCCGCGCCCGGGTCGAATACCAGCCCAAGGGGGTGGTCGGCGTGATCAGCCCGTGGAATTTTCCGGTCAATCTGACCTTCGGGCCATTGGCCGGCATCCTCGCCGCCGGTAACCGGGTGATGATCAAGCCGAGCGAGATCACCCCGGCCACGTCCGAGGCCATGGCCGCCGCCGTGGCCGAGTTTTTCGACGCCGACGAGATCGACCTGTTCACCGGCGGGCCGGAGGTGGGCAAGGCGTTCTCGCACCTTGCCTTCGACCATCTGTTGTTCACCGGCGCCACCGAGGTGGGCCGCCACGTGATGCGCGCGGCGGCCGACAATCTGGTGCCGGTGACGCTGGAACTGGGCGGCAAGTCGCCGGTGCTGGTCACCGACAGCGCCGATCTGGCGCTGACGGCGCGCCGGGTGGTGGCGGGCAAGATGCTCAATGCCGGCCAGATCTGCCTGGCGCCCGACTATGTGCTGGTGCCGCGCGCGCGCGAAGCGGCGCTGGCCGACGCGCTCATCGACGCGGCCGAGGCGCTCTATGGCGACGCCGCGGCCAACCCCGACTATACGTCGATCGTCAACGCCCGGCACCGCGACCGCATCGTCGGCTATCTCGACGACGCCGAGGCGGCGGGCGCGCGGCTGCGGGTGGCCGGCGGCGGCTCGGCGCGTGGCGGCGGACAGAACGCCACGGCGCTGCCGTTGACCCTGGTTCAGGGCGGGCAAGACCCGATGGCGGTGATGCGCGAGGAGATCTTCGGCCCGGTGCTGCCGCTGGTGCCCTATGACCGGCTCGACGACGCCATCGCCTATATCAACGCCCGGCCGCGGCCGCTGGCGCTCTATCATTTCGGCACCGATCCGGCCGAGACGCGCCGGGTGCTCGACCATACCCGCTCGGGCGGCGTGACGGTCAATGACGTGATCTTCCACGTGGCGCAGGAAAGCCTGCCGTCCGGCGGCATCGGGCCGTCGGGCATGGGCGTCTATCACGGTATCGACGGGTTCCGCACCTTCGCCCACGCCCGCGCGGTCTATCACCAGCCCAAGGTGGACGTGCTGGGGCTGCTGGGTGCCGCGCCGCCCTATGGAGCCAAGCTGCGCCGGGCCATGAAGATCAAGATGCGCCGCTGACCCGCCGCCCGGGCCGGCCGGCCCGGGGCCAGACTGGCGCCGGAAATGTGCGCGCTCCGTGCCGGTCGGCTGGGTCGGTTGGTGCGGCGGGCTTAGCCGAGACCGCCGGGGCCGGTTGAGCCCCTAGCGGGCTTGGCCGAGGACAAAGCGGGGTCAGCCGAGCACATAGTCATAGACGGTGACGAAGTGGCAGGCGGCGCCGGCCAGCACGAACAGGTGCCAGACCGTGTGTGCGAACGGCACCCCCTTGATGGCATAGACCCCGGCGCCCACCGTGTAGCACAGCCCGCCGGCCAGCAGCCACGCGAAGCCGCCCGCCGGCAACAGTTCGTAAAGCGTCTGAGCCACCAGCAGCACGGTCCAGCCCATGGCCAGATACAACCCCAGCGACACCCAGTGCAGCTTTTCGTGCGAATGGGTCAGGTAAGTGACCAGCTTGAAGCCGATGCCGGCGATCGCGATGGTCCAGATGCCCACCAACAGCCAGATGCCCGGGCTCGGCGGCAGGGTCAGCAGGGCGAAGGGGGTGTAGGACCCGGCGATGAACACGAAGATCATCGCATGGTCGATCATCTCCAGCACATGGCCGGCGCGGGTCCGCGACAGCGAGTGGTAGAGCGTCGAGGCCAGGAACGCCAGGATCAGGCCGGCGGAATAGATGGTCACCGCGGCCACCGCCGTGGCGCCGCCGCCCATGGCCTTGAGCACCAGGAACACCAGGCCGGCGATGCCCAGTGCCGCGCCCACTCCGTGGGTCAGGGCGTGCAGTACCTCTTCGAGAATGGTGTATTCGTGGCCGTCGGCGGTGCGGGTCCGCCGTGGGCTGAGGGGTTTGGCGGCGCGCGTGCCGGCCAGCGACCCGGTGTCGGACCCGTTCAAGACGGTGCTGTCGCCCGTCGTGCTCATGGCGGCGGCTCCTTGGTTTCTCTGCGGTAGGGACGCCAGGGTACACGATCCGGGCCGGTCTGTCACAGGGGCCGATCCGTCACGGGCGGCCGGGCTGTCACCGGGGGGGCACCGGGCCGCGTGACATAAGGCCCGCCCTGGGTTCGGGCCAGGGGCGCAGCGCCCGGGGACAGCGTGCTTGCCGAGCCGGGGGTGGGTTGCTATTCAGGGGTTGAACCGGCGCCCGGCGCGCCAGGCCGATGCCGCGCGACCCTGCGGACGGCCGGCGGACGCCTCATCGGCCCCTGTCTTGGGATTCTCAAGTGACCGATTTCGACCGCTTTTTCGCCGGCGCGGAGCCGGTGGTCCGTCCCGGAACGCCGGGCGGCGCGCCCACCGCTCACCCGCCAAGCGCTCGGCCCTGAGCCTTCGCCGCGCGTCGAGCGCCACCGCCGGTCGTCCATAGCCACAAAATAAAGATTCTTCATGACACCGCCCGACGATCAAGACATTCGCCCGATCGACATCGAAGACGAGATGCAGGCGTCCTACCTCGATTACGCCATGAGCGTGATCGTCAGCCGGGCGCTGCCCGACGTGCGCGACGGCCTGAAGCCGGTGCACCGGCGCATCCTCTATTCGATGAACGAAAACGGCTATACCCACGACAAGCCGTACCGCAAGTCGGCGCGGATCGTCGGTGACGTGATGGGTAAATATCACCCGCACGGCGACAGTTCGATCTACGACGCGCTGGTGCGCATGGCGCAGGATTTCTCCATGCGCCTGCCGGTGATCGACGGCCAGGGCAATTTCGGCAGCATGGACGGCGACAGCCCGGCGGCCATGCGCTACACCGAAGCCCGGCTGGCCAAGGTGTCCACCGCCATCCTGACCGACATCGACAAGAACACGGTCGATTATCAGGACAATTACGACGGCGCCGAGCGCGAGCCCACGGTGTTGCCGGCGCGCTTCCCCAATCTGCTGGTCAATGGCGCCGGCGGCATCGCGGTCGGCATGGCGACCAATATCCCGCCGCACAATCTGGGCGAGGTGGTCGACGCCACCCTGGCGCTGATCGACGACCCGGCGCTGACCAATCGCGACCTGATGGAGTATGTCAAGGGGCCGGACTTCCCCACCGGCGCGGTGATCCTGGGCGCGTCGGGCATCGCCCAGGCCTATGAGACCGGCCGCGGCTCGATCACCCTGCGCTCCAAGTCGCACACCGAGACCGTGCGGTCGGGCCGCGAGGCCATCGTCATCACCGAGGTGCCCTATCAGGTCAACAAGGCGGCGATGGTCGAGAAGATCGCCGAACAGGTGAAGCTCAAGAAGATCGAGGGCATCGCCGACCTGCGCGACGAATCCGACCGCGACGGCGTGCGCGTGGTGATCGAGCTCAAGCGCGAGGCCATGGTCGACGTGGTGTTGAACCAGCTCTATCGGTTCACGCCGGTGCAGACCAGCTTCGGCATCAACATGCTGGCGCTCAATGGCGGCCGGCCCGAGCAGATGTCGTTGCGCGACGTCTTGAAGGCGTTCGTGAGCTTCCGCGAGGAGGTAATCACCCGGCGCACCAAGTTCGAACTCGGCAAGGCGCGCGACCGGGCGCATGTGATGGTCGGCCTGGTCACCGCAGTGGCCAATATCGACGAGGTGGTGGCGACCATCCGCGGCTCGTCGAGCCCGGCCGAGGCGCGCGCGACCTTGATGGCGCGCGACTGGGACGCCGCCGAGATCGTGCCCTATCTGCGCCTGACCGGCGAGATCGCCGAGGATGCGCCGGCGCCGGCCACCTACCGGCTGAGCGAGACCCAGGTGCGCGCGATCCTGGAGCTGCGCCTGCACCGGCTGACCGCCCTGGGCCGCGACGAGATCGGCAAGGAATTGGAAGAACTCGCCGGGCGCATCCGCGAGTATCTGGAAATCCTGCGCAGCCGCGCCAAGCTCTACGAGGTTCTGCGCGCCGAGATGGTGGCGGTGCGCGACGAATTCGCGACCCCGCGCCGGACCGAGATCGACCTGGTCGCCGGCGGCGACTTCGACGAAGAAGACCTGATCCAGCAAGAGGATATGGTCGTCACCGTCACCCATGCGGGCTATATCAAGCGCGTGCCGCTGTCCACCTACCGCGCCCAGAAGCGCGGCGGGCGCGGCCGGTCGGGCATGGCGACCAAGGACGAGGATTTCGTCACCACCCTGTTCGTCGCCAACACCCACCAGCCCTTGCTGTTCTTCACCGATCTGGGGCGCGTCTATCGGCTCAAGGTGTGGCGTCTGCCGCTCAGCACGCCGCAGGCGCGCGGCAAGGCGCTGGTCAATCTGCTGCCGCTCGACAAGGGCGAGATCGTCACCACCGTGCTGGCGCTGCCCCAGGACGAGGCCGAGTGGGAGACGCTCAACGTCATGTTCGCCACCGCACGCGGCAATGTGCGGCGCAACCTGATGAGCGACTTCGCCAATGTGCCGTCCAACGGCAAGATCGCCATCCGCTTCGAGGACGGCACCGACGACCGGCTGGTGGGCGTGATGATGACCACCCCCGACCAGGACGTGTTGTTGGCCACCGCGCAGGGCAAGTGCATCCGCTTCCCCGTGGAAGAGGTGCGCGTGTTCAAGGGCCGCACGTCCACCGGCGTGCGCGGCATGCGCCTTGCCGAGGGCGACGAGGTGATCACCCTGTCGATCCTGGACAGCCATGGCGACCTGCCGCGCGAGGAACGCGACCAGTATCTGCGCGCCGCGCCGTGGAAGCAGAGCGACGCCGAGCCCGAGCTGTCGCCCGAGCGCATGGCCGAACTGGCGGCGCGCGAACAATTCATCCTGACGCTCACCGGCCAGGGCTTCGGCAAGCGCACCAGCGCGTTCGAATATCGCCGCACCGGGCGCGGCGGTCAGGGGCTGTGGAACGTGGACAGCGACGAGACCAAGCGCCAGCGCATCGGCCCGGTGGTGGCCGTGGGTCCGGTCCATGACGGCAGCCAGATCATGCTGATGACCGACCAGGGCCAGGTGATCCGCACCGGCGTCGACGAGATCCGCATCGCCGGACGCGCCACCCTGGGCGTGCGGGTGTTCCGCGTCGGCGACGACGAACGCGTGGTCAGCGCCGCCAAGATCGACGATGTGGACGGCAATGGCGACGAGGACGAGGCCGAAACGCCCGACCAGCCGGCCGACGACGCCACGCTGTCCGACGGGGCGACGTCCGACGGGGCGACGCCCGACGGCGCCGGCGACGACACCGACACCGCGCCGGGCGACGAGCGCTAGAGGCGCTGAGACCTGACGGCGCCGCGGTCGGCTGGCGTTACCGGCCGACCGCGCGCATGGCGGCGTCGAGCCCGTCGAGGGTCATGGGGTACATGCGGTCGTCCATGATCTGGCGGATCATCTGGATCGACTGGCCATAGGGCCAGTGCCGTTCGGGCACCGGGTTCAGCCACACCGCCTTGTGATAGACGCCGAGCAGGCGGCGCAGCCACGCCTCGCCCGGCTCCTCGTTCCAATGCTCCACCGAGCCGCCGGGATAGACGATCTCATAGGGGCTCATGGACGCGTCGCCGACGATGATCACCTTATAGTCGGCGGGGTAGGTGTGCAGCACGTCGAGCGTCGGGATCCGCTCGCTATGGCGCCGGCTATTGTCTTGCCAGACGCTTTCGTACAAGCAGTTATGGAAGTAAAAGAACTCCATATGCTTGAACTCGGCGCGCGCGGCCGAAAACAATTCCTCGCAGACCTGGATATGGTCGTCCATCGACCCGCCGACGTCGAAGAACAATAGCACCTTGACGGCGTTGTGCCGTTCGGGGCGCATCTTGATATCCAGAAAGCCCTGGTGCGCGGTCGAGCGGATGGTGCCGTCCAGGTCCAATTCGTTGGCCTCGCCGTCGCGCGCGAACTGGCGCAACCGGCGCAGTGCCACCTTGATGTTGCGAGTGCCGAGCGCCACGTCGCCGTCGAGATTTCGGAACTCGCGCTGGTCCCACACCTTGATCGCGCGGCGGTGCCGGCTTTCCTTCTGGCCGATGCGCACGCCCTCGGGGTTGTAGCCATAGGCGCCATAGGGCGAGGTGCCGGCGGTGCCGATCCACTTGTTGCCGCCCTGGTGGCGCTCGCGCTGCTCTTCGAGCCGCTGCTTCAGCGTCTCCATGATCTCTTCCCACGAGCCGAGCGCGGCGATCTTGTCCATCTCCTCTTGGCTCAGGTGCAATTCGGCCAGTTTCTTCAGCCAATCCTCGGGGATCTCGGCGCCATCGGCGTCCGCGCCCAGCTCCAGCCCCGAGAAGTGATGGCCGAACAGGCGGTCGAACTTGTCCAGTTGGGATTCGTCGGTCACCAGGATGGTGCGCGCCAGATAATAGAAGCGATCCACCGACAATTCGGCGCAGCCGGCGTTCAGCGCCTCCAACAGCGTCAGATATTCCTTCAGCGACACCGGCAATCCGTGCCGGCGCAGCGTGTCGACGAACCCGATCAGCACCGCCATCCTCCCGTGTTTCTGGCCGCCCCAGCCTAGGCGCCTTGGCCACCGTGTCAAACGGCTTTGGATCGCCTTAGGGTTGCGTTAACCTTGACTTGTCAGCGTCACCGGGTACCCCGACGCCCGATCCAGAGAAAGGCTTGGCCCCTGTGTCGTCCGTGACCCCGTTTCTTCAGCAACTGATCGCGGGCCAGACGCCGGCGAGCCCGGAAAACCGGTATGCGCTGACCGACGGCGCCGATACCCTGGCCGGGGCGTTCACCGCCCTTGGCGACCAGACCTCGGAGCAGGTGGAGCAGTTGAGCGCGATCCTGGCCCAGGGGCGCCGGGTGCGCGTGCCGTTCCTGCGCGCGCTGGCCAATTCTCTGTTGTGTCTGCGCGGGCGCGACCCGGCCGACCTGCGCCGCGCGGTCGAGGCGGCGTTGCTCGCCGACCTGACCCTGGCCGAGGAGGTGGGCACGCTCAATGCGCTTGCCCGGCTGTTCTTCGGCAGCACCAATCTGCCGCGCGATCTGGTCACCCAGGCGGTCGACCGCGACCATCTGCGCGCCCTGTTCGCGCGCGTGGTGCGCCGCATCGCCGGCCTCTATGACGCCGAGTTCGCGCCGCGCGCGTGGCCGCGCGCCCGGACCGGCCGGGTGGTGGTGATGACCCAGCAGTTCATCGACCCCAGCCACGCGCCGACCCGCAGCGCGCTCAGCTTCGCGCGCACGCTGGCCGACGATTTCGGCAAGCAGGTGTTGATCCTGTGCACCAAGGAATATTTCGACGCCCCGGCCGGCTGCATCGTGCCGCTGTTCCGCGCCAATGTGTTGGGCCAGATCAGCGGCCGCACCACCGTCAGCTTCGAGGGCCGGGCGTATGATTTCTTCCAGCCGCCCGGCAACCGCTTCGACGCCGGGGCGGTGCGCGCCTGTCTTGGTCAATTGTTCGACTACCAGCCCGAGATGATCCTGTCGCTCGGCGGCCGCAACCTGGTGGCCGAGGTGTTGGCCGAGCACACCTATCTGATGATGTATCCCACCACCGGCGGCCTGCCGTTGACCGACGTGCACGATTTCAGCCTGTGGGACGAGCCCGGCGACGACCAGCGCGCGCGCATGGTCCGCGAGGGCATCGATACGCGCTTCTTGTTCGCCCAGCATCCGGGCTTCGACCTGTTGCCGCGCGCCGAGGGCGCTTTGCGCGCCGACTATGGCCTGCCCGAGGAGGCGTTCGTGTTCGCGGTGGTCGGCATGCGCCTGCATTTCGAGATCGACGACGCCTTCGTCGCCATGGCCCGGCGCCTGTTCGAGCACCCGCGTGCCCGGATCGCCTTCGCCGGCCATTTCAATACCTATGAGGCGCTGTGTGCGGCCCACCCAGAGTTTGCCGCGCGCAGCCATTTCGTCGGCTTTCAGCGCGATATCATGCGCTTTTTCAGCGTCTGCGACGGCTATATCAACCCCGACCGCGCCGGCGGCGGCAGCGCCATCGTCTACGCCATGGCCGCCGGCCTGCCGGCCTTGAGCCTGGCCCGCGGCGATGCCGGCGTGGCTGTCAAAAATCTTCCACCATTGGCCGACTATGATGCCATGGCGGCGGCCGGCCGAAGCCTCGTCGACGACGCCGAGGTGCGCGAAACCTATCGCCGTCTCGGCGCCGAGGCGGCCGAGGCGTATGGCAGCCGCCGACCGTTCGTGGCCCGCATCCTCGACGCGTTCGAGGCCGACTGCGCCCGTCTTGGGCTCGCCGGCCCGGACCGCTCGGGCGGGGTGGCCTGAACGCGCTCGTCTTCGCCGCTATCCCGCTTTGGCTTTGAAAGGCTTTTCGACGATGATGTCGCGTGTCCGTGTTCGTATCCGGGCGTTCCTGGCGTCCGCCCTGTTCGTCCTTCCCGCCACGCCGGCCGTGGCCCAACCGGCGTCCGAGGCGCTGTCCGACGCCGCCGCTCAGCCGCCGCTGGTGATCGCGCTCGGGTCGTGTAACGGCCAGGAGCAGGACCAGGGCTATTGGGACGTGATCGCCGAGACGGCGCCGGACCTGTTCTTGTTCCTGGGCGACAATGTCTATGGCGACCGGGTGGTCGACGGCGAGCGCCAGTCGTCGCCCGACCTGCTGCGCTCGGCCTATGACCGCTTCGCCCAGTCCGAGCCCTATGCCCGGTTCAGCCGGTCGGTGCCGGTCTATCCGGTCTGGGACGACCACGACTATGGCGTCAACGACGCCGGCGCCGACCATCCGTTCAAGGATCAGGCGAAGCAGATCTTCCTCGACTTCTTCGACTTCGCCGAGGCCGCGCAGCTGGCCGACCGCGACGGCGTCTATTACGCCATCGAGCGCCAACACGGCGCCCACCGCGTGCAGATCCTGATGCTCGACACCCGCTGGAATCGCAGCGCGCTCGCCCGCACCGAGGGCTGGATCGAAGGCCGGCTCGGCGCCTATGTGGCCGACCCCGACCCGGCCAAGACCGTGCTCGGCGCCCAGCAGGAGGCGTGGCTGGCCGAGCAACTGGCGCGCCCGGCCGACCTGCGGGTGATCGCCTCGTCGATCCAGGTGATCGCCGAGGGTCACCATTTCGAGCGCTGGGGCAATCTGCCCGCCGCGCGCCAGCGGCTCTACGACCTGATCGATCGAAGCGGGGCCGAGAATGTGGTGCTGGTCTCGGGCGACCGCCACGCCGGCGGGCTCTATCGGCTCGATGGGGCGGCGGCCTACCCGCTCTATGAGTTGACCAGTTCGTCGCTCAACCGCGGCCGCGCCGCCGACCCCGACGACGAGTTCGGGCCGCACCAGATGACCCGGCTTTATGGGCCGGAGAATTTCGGCCTGATCACCGTCGATTGGGCGGCGGGCGTCGTGTCGCTCGACCTGCACGACGCCGGCCATGGCCGCCGGGTGCGCGGCCTGACCGTACCGCTGGCCGATCTGACCGCCGGGCGCTAGGCTCGACGCCGGTGCTGCGCGTTCGGGGCGATCCCTAGGGGAGGGCCATGACCACCGCCAACCACATCCCACAGGCCCGGGCCGGCGCCCGTGCGCGGGCTCGGGCAAGGGCCCGGGCCTCTGCCGGAGCTTGGGCCTGGGCCGGTGCCTGGGCTCGGGCGACCCTGCTGGCGATGGGGGGCGTGGTGGTTGGTGCCGCCGCCGCCGGGGCGCAGCCGGCCGCGACGGAGGCCGCTACCGGGGCGGGGGCCGGGGCGGGCGCCGACCGGGTGACCGTGGCGGTCGCGGCGGGCGGGCCGGGGCAGGGCCGGATCGATTGGCGCGCCCTGGCCGACCGTGCGCCCGACCTGGTGTTGACCCTCGGCGACCTGATCTCCCCGCCGTCTGCGGGCGGGCGCGACGACCCGGTGGCGGCGGTGGCGCAAGCCTATGACCGACTGGGCCGAACGCGCGACTTTCGCCGCCTGGTGGCACAGGTGCCCATGCTGGCCATGTGGGGCGGGCGCGAGTATGGCGCCGCCGATCTGGGCCGGGCGCTGCCGTTCCGCGCCGAGGCCAAGCGCCTGTTCCTGGACTTCCACGCCCATCTGCCGGACGACACCCTGCGCGCGCGCCCGGGGCTGTTCTACGCGGCCACCTTGGGCGCCCCGGGCCGGCGGGTGCAGATCCTGATGCTCGACACCCAATGGTTTCGCGACCCCTGGGCGGTCGCCGCCGATGGCCGGGTGGCGGCCGACCCGGGCGCCGAGCGGCGCTTGCTGGGCGATCTGCAATGGGCGTGGCTCGACCGGCGGCTGGCCGAGCCGGCGCAAGTGCGCTTGCTGGTCTCGACGCTGCCGGTGCTGCCGCGCGACCTGGCCGGGGCGCGCTGGGCCGCCATGCCGGCCGCGCGCCTGCGCCTGGCCCACAGCTTGCGCGCCAGCGGGGCCCAGGGCGTGGTGCTGGTCTCCGCCGGGCCCGGGTTCGGCGCGTTCTACGGCCATGACGGCGCGCTGGGCTATCCCCTGGTCGAGATGATGATCGGGCCGATGCGCCAAGCTTCCGACCACCGGGCGACCGACCCTCGGGCGCGGGCCGAAAACACCGCCCCCGGTGCCCCGCCGGCCGGGCCGCTGCGCCGCTCGCCGGCGCTGACCGGCGCCCAATTGGGGCTGGTGACGGTGGACTGGCCGGCCGGTCAGGTCACGCTGACGCTCGACCCGCTCGACGGCGATGGGGCCGAGCCGGTGCGGCGCACCCTGTCGCTGGCCGACCTGTCGGTCGGGCGCTGAGGGGGCGCTGCGGCGGTCAGGTGCCCGGGGGGAGGGGCTGTCTTTTTTAAGGCTGGTCGCGCCGGTGCATGAACGCCAGGCGCTCGAACAGCGCCACGTCCTGTTCGTTCTTGAGCAGCGCGCCGTGCAGCGGCGGGATCAGCGACTTCTTGTCTTTGGCCTTCAGCGCCTCGGGCGGCAGATCCTCGGCCATCACCAGCTTGAGCCAGTCGAGCAACTCGGACGTGGACGGCTTTTTCTTCAGTCCCGGCACCTCGCGCAGGTCGTAGAACACCTGCAACGCCTCGCGCACCAGCCGGCCCTTGATGTCGGGGAAGTGCACGGTGACGATCCGTTCCATGGTCTCGGCGTCGGGGAACTTGATGTAGTGGAAGAAACAGCGGCGCAGGAACGCGTCGGGCAATTCCTTCTCGTTGTTCGAGGTGATGACCACGATCGGTCGTTGTGTCGCGGCCACCGTCTCGCCGGTCTCATAGACGTGGAACCGCATGCGATCGAGTTCGAGCAGCAGGTCGTTGGGAAACTCGATATCCGCCTTGTCGATCTCGTCGATCAGCAGCACCGGCACCTGCTCGCTCTCGAACGCCTCCCACAGCTTGCCCTTGCGGATATAGTTGGCGATGTCCTGGACCTTGGGGTCGCCCAACTGGCTGTCGCGCAGGCGGCTGACCGCGTCATATTCATAGAGGCCCTGCTGTGCCTTGGTGGTCGACTTGACATGCCATTCGATCAGCGGCGCGCCCAGGCTTTGGGCGATCTCCTCGGCCAGCACGGTCTTGCCGGTGCCGGGCTCGCCCTTGATCAACAAGGGTCGGCGCAGCGTCACGGCGGCGTTGACCGCCACCTCCAGATCCTCGGTCGCCACATAGCTTTGCGTGCTTTCGAAGCGTTTCACCGGCCTCTCCCGCTTGGTCCCTCAACAGGTTCTGGCACAGGACGGTAAGGGGCGGCCCGGTCGCTGGCAAGGCCAGCGGTGCCGAGGACGCCTCAGTGCGCCCCAGGTCGTCATAGTGTCCCCCAGTGTCTCCCAGAGCGCCCCACCCAGTGCGCCGTCGAGGGTTGGCATGGGCTGTGCTTTCGGACCGGGGGTCGACACGCCCGCTTGACGCGCCGCCCACGGAATTTAACAAGAGAGTAAGACTTTAGGGCATAAAGATAGGGCGGTGATCGCCCGAAGGAGGGTGCATGGCGCTGAAGCTGTCGCTGAAACCGGGTGAAAAGTTCGTCGTCAACGGCGCGGTGATCGCCAATGGGGATCGACGGACCAGTCTGGTGATCCAGAACAAGGTGTCGATCCTGCGGGAACGCGATATCCTGAAGGAAGAGGAGGTGGATACGCCGGTCAAGCGCATCTACTTCCCGATCATGCTGTGTTATCTCGACCCGCAGAACAAGGACCCCTATTTGAAAGAGTTCATGCTGCGCCTGTCGGAGCTGATGCAGGTGGTCGAAGATCCCGACGCCAAGCAGAAGTGCGTGCAGATCAGCAATGAGGTCATGAAGGGCAATTATTACAAGGCCCTGATGGTCTGTAAGAAGCTCTTCCCTTATGAGAAGGAGCGGTTGGAGTATGTCCCTTAATGCCTATGCCAAGGCTCAGTTGCATGGGGAGTCTCCCACCGAGACGGAATACCGTCTCTTCGCCCGCGTGACCGGTGCGCTCAAGGACGCCCGGGACCAGGAAATCTCCGGTCCGGCGTTGATGAAGACGCTCGACTGGAACCGCCGGATGTGGAGCGCGCTGGCCATGGACTGCGCGTCCGACGGCAATGGCCTGCCCAATGAGACCCGCGCCGGCGTCATTTCGCTGTCGATCTTCGTGCGCAAGCATTCGCGCAAGGTGTTCCGCGGCGAAGCCTCCATCGACGACCTGATCGAGGTCAACCGCCGGGTCATGGCCGGGCTCGAAGCCCAGATCAACCGCAAGAAGAGCCAGGCCGGCGCCCCGGCGGCCGCGCCCGCCGGCGCTGGTCAGACCCCGCCGCGTCCCGGTGGGTATGGCGGCGGCTATGGCGGCGGGTCGTTCCAGGCCTGAACGCAGCCCCGCCCCCAGGCCAAAGGCCGGGGGCTTGCCAACTCTCGGGCTGAGGCCCGGTGATCGGCGCCTTGGCTGTTCTGCGCCGTTGCGCTCTTGCTCGTCGACCGGCCGTTTGCCAGCGGCCGGTTTTTTCGTTTTCAGGGGTGAGTTTTGCGGGTCGGCATTTCTTGCCGGGTCGGCAAAAAATGCCTATCCAGAAAGGCGATTGCACGGCAAAAGCTGCCGGATCGGCAGATTTTTCCCGGCGACCGGGGCCGAGCGTCGCGCGCCCGGTGCTTGCTTTTTCGCTGATTTCATAGCGGGTTAGAAAAATTTGCCGGGTCGCCCGGCAAGTTTGGCACGCGACCTGCTTATGTGGCGTCGGGCAAAATGCCCGCCCGAACAAAATGTTCGGACATATCTGAGAACCAGAGACTAGGAGCGCCAAAATGGCCTTTTCGATCAATACGAACCCGCAAGCTTTCGTCGCCCTTCAGAACAACGCCGAAACTTCGCGGAGCTTGGCGACCACGCAGAACCGGATTGCCACCGGTCTGGAAGTCGCCGGCGCCGAAGACGATTCCGCCAGCTTCACCATCGCGCAGCGCATTCGCTCGCAGGTGGGCGGCCTGAACGCCGTTTCCGACAGCCTGAGCCGGGCCTCGTCGACGCTCGACGTCGCGCTTAACGCCAGTGAGACGATCTCCGACCTGTTGGTCGAGGCGCGCGAACTGGCCACGGCGGCCTCCGACGGCGGTCTGACCACGGCTGACCGCGCCGCGCTGTCCAAGGACTTCGACTCGATCCTGACGCAGATCACCAACACCGCGAACTCGGCCGAGTTCAACGGCGTGAACGTGCTGTCCGACGGCTCGACCGGCAACGGCGACAACCTGAACGCCCTGACCTCGCTCAGCGGCGGGGCCGGCACCACCATCGACTTCACGGGCACCAACCTGACCACCGGTGGCTCGTCGGGTCTGAACATCTCCCAGCTCGAAGGCTCCGAGACGACCGCGTCGGCGGCGCAAGCGGCGATCACCGAGATCACCAATGCGCTCAGCACGGTCAATACGGTGCTCGCCGATCTGGGCGCGGCCGCCAACCAGGTGGAACTGCAATCCACCTTCGTCAGCGGTCTGCAAGACTCGCTTGAAGTCGGTATCGGCAACCTGGTCGACGCCAACCTGGCTGAAGAAAGCGCCCGCCTGACCGCGCTGCAGACCCAGCAGCAGCTTGGCCTGAGCGCCCTGGCGATCGCCAACCAGCAGCCGCAGTCGATCCTGTCGCTCTTCTAAGATTGGATCCTTCGAGGGGTGGGCTCCGGGCCCACCCTTCCCTTGGCCTAACGGAACAAAAGAGGCACAGCCACGGATGAGGTGCGTGGGCGGCAAGGACGGGCACCCCTGACAATCGAGGCACCTTCCGGGCGTGATGAGGGCAATGGTTGACACAATTCCAACAGCAGCGGTGTCGAACGCCCCGTCTCCGGATTTCGGCCGTCCCGCGGGTCAACCGCAGCCCGGCCGCCCCCAGGGGCAGGGTGACACCAGACCGAGCGATACCGCTCCAAACGCCGCCGGCCGGGATGCGCGAGCCACCGCCCAGGGTGGGGAGCCGTCACCGGGACAGGACAACCCCAATCTGGACGACCGCCTTGCCGAAGCCGAGGCGATGATTGCCGAAATGACCGTCGGCCTGCGCGGCGAGGGCCGCTTCGAGGTGGTGGTCGACGAGGAGAGTAAGCGGTTCATCTACCGCGCGGTGGACGAGCAGACCGGCGAAGTGATCCGCCAGTTCCCGCCCGAAGCGATCCTGAAAGCGGTGCGCGCGATCCGCGAATTCGAGGGCTTGCTGGTCGATCAGGACGCCTGAGCGCCAGGCCGACCCGCCCGCACCCTTGGGCCGGACAAGCCGGTACGGGATCGGGTAAGGAGCGCGGCGCCCGGAGCCCATTGCTGTCGTCTGGGGCGCAACAGGGCTGTCCGGGTTTTGCCGTCACCGGACGGCGCCCGGCTTGCCAGCGGCTCGCCGTCGCGGCTAAATGGTCGGGTTGGGTGCCGCCGGACGATCGCCCAGGACATCGAGCCGGGACGATCGATCCCAGATACAGGCCACAAACCAGATCCAGGCCATAAAGGCGAAGAGACAGATCATGACCGCGCCGCGCAGCACAGTTGAGGACCAGGACGCCGCCGACCCGGCCGGCGCCGGCGCTGTGCCGCCCCCGGGGGAGACCGAGCCCGCCGTATCCGGCGCCCGCGGCGCTGCTGCGGCGAGCCTGACGGCCGCCGGCCCCTCGGCATCGGGTCTGCCGGCCGACCTGCTGGACAAGCTGACCCGGGCCGATCGGTTGGTCAGCGCGGCGTTGACGGCGGCCGAGACCGTGGCACTGTTGTTGGAAGACGCAGCGGCGTGCGCGGCCGAGGCTGCCGACCCCGCGGTCGAGGCGCCGCGGCGGGCAACGCTCTCGCACATCTTCGGCGATCTGGCCGACCGCATCAACGGCGCCATCAAACTCGCCGCTCTTGATGGACCGGGTCTCATCGAGATCGCCGGGCTGACGCTCAACCAGCGCGTCGGCCTGACCGGGTCGACCCACGCGCTGCCGGCATTCACCAGCGTCGACCTGCGCGCCGGTTTGCCCGACAACGACCTGGCGCTCGCGCCGACCGCGTTCGCCGACCGGGATGCCGCCGAGCGCGCGCTGGCCCAGGTGGCCGCAGCACGCGCGCGCGTCGATACGGTCGTGGCCGATCTTGGCCGGCTCGAAGACCAGGTTTCGGGACAAGTCGATTTCATCGCCGGATTGTTGCGGTCGCTGTCCACCGGGCTGAGCGGCGCCGCCGGGCCCGACCTGGAGCGCGAGCGGGCCAATCTGCGCGCCCTGCGCTTGCAACAGGATCTCAGCGAGTCCGCCCAGGGGCTTGCCAATACCGCCCAGCGCTCGATCCTGTCGCTGCTTTAGGTACCGGCCGCTCCGGTCCCAACAATGGTTGCGTCGGCTGTCATCGGACCGAGGCCGGTGTCGGCCGCTCGGTCCGTCGCTTCCCCCCTAAGCCGTCTTCTCCCCATCCGCCCCGCGCCGCAGCGTGCAAAAACTGCCGCTGCGGACTCGGAATCGGTTGCACCGAAGCCGGCGGATTCCGGCCCGTGCGCGCCGCATTTCATTCGCGGACAAAGAAAACATCATAATTTTCAGTAGGTTACGGCACAATAAAAACTGGCACGGCATCTGCATAAAGGTCGGCGAGCGTTTGAATTGCGCTCAGCACATGAGAGCCAGAGGAGAAACATCATGGCTTTGCCGTTGTCGTTGAATACGAATGTGCCGGCATTGGAAGCGTTGCGCCAACTCTCGGGGACCAACCAGAACCTGCAGGAAACCCAGGAGCGGATCAGCTCGGGGAAGATCGTTCGCAGCGCCGAAGATAATGCAGCCACGTTCGCGATCTCGCGAAACCTGAAGGCGGATTTCCAGAGCTTCAATGCGGTGGGGCAGAGCCTCGACCGGGCCACGTCGGCGCTCGATGTGGCGATCACCTCCGCCGAATCGATCCAGGACATCCTGATCGACATGAAGGAAAAGGTCGTTGCGGCCTCGGACCAGGGGCTCGACAGCCAAAGCCGGACGTCGATCGCGCTCGACTTCGAGAAGCTGCGCGATCAGATCACCACCATCGTCCGCAATGCCGAGTTCAACGGCACCAACCTGATCGACAATGGCACGGATTTCATCTCCGCCATCGTCTCGACCGACGCCCAGGACACGATCCAGGTGTCGCACCAGACCCTGGCGTTGAACCCGAGCGCGACGCTGTCGACCAGCGACCAGATCCGCTTCACCGCCGGCGCCAGTTTCGCCACCGCCACCGAAGCCCAGGGGCTGATCAGCGCGGTCGACGCGTCGATCGAGAATCTGTCGGAAGTGCTGACCGAGTTCGGCTCCACCGCGTCGACCATCGAGCGGCAGAACCAGCTCACCCAGGAAATCCAGGACACCATCGAAGTCGGCATCGGTAACCTGGTGGACGCCAATATGGCGCGGGAAAGCGCCCGGTTGCAGGCCTTGCAGGTGCAGCAGCAGTTGGGCACCCAGGCGCTGTCGATCGCCAACCAGACGCCGCAGATCATCCTCAGCCTGTTCGGCTAAGGCGGCCCCGCCTGCCGGGTGGGCCGCTCGCCGGCCCGCCCCGGCCCCGATGGGCCGCCGGCCGCCTGGTTCGCGAGGGTCCAGCCCCAGACGATCCTGGCCGGCGCCGCCATCCCGAACTCCATCGCTTTCGCCGCCCCGCTGCGATCGCGGGCCGCCACCTTTGGCCGGGCAGCACCCCGGCTGTCGACGTCGTCCTTTTCAGGCCGTTCGCGTCCGGTTCTGCTTCGCGCCCGCTGGGCGTGCACAACCCGCGCCCCCCAGCCCCATCGACCCGACAGAGCCGCCGCCCGGGCGGCCGGTGCGTTGCCCGACCCGCGCGCTTGGCGTGTCGCGTCCCGGTCAGGTCCAGCCCCGAGCCCCAGTTCAGCCCCGTCCAGCCCCTGTCCAGCCCGGGTTCGACCCCAAGTCCCGTGCAGACCCGGCTCAGGTCCAGAGGCCCGCCAGCAATCCCCGCCCGAGCCTTCTCCGATCGGTCCGGATCATCGGCCCTTTGCAGGTCGAGCGAGACATGGCGCCGGTGTCGCCCGCGGTAGCCGGTCGAGCGGCTGGGTTGATCGTCAATAGGTCCTGTTGACGAAGTGGATTCCCAAGGCGGTCGAAGCGTGATTCAAGACTGGCTTTTGGGAGGCGGTCTTGGTTCGCGGGTTGATGACGGA
>NZ_SLXO01000014.1 GCF_004341375.1 Rhodothalassium salexigens DSM 2132 | reverse complement strand
ATCCCGAACTCGGCCGTGAAAGGCGACCGCGCCGATGGTACTGCGTCTTAAGGCGTGGAAGAGTAGGTCGCCGCCAGGTCTGCCAAGAACAGGAAAAACCCATCCACAATCCCTCATCTCCCCCACCGCACACACACAACACCCAGGCCTCCCAGCGCGGGGTGGAGCAGTCCGGTAGCTCGTCAGGCTCATAACCTGAAGGTCGCAGGTTCAAATCCTGCCCCCGCAACCAAATTCGCCCGCTAAGTCAAAAACTTAGCGGGCGTTTTGATTCTACGCCTATGTTCCCATCGAGCCCGTGGAAGCACTGTGGAAGCAAGAGGGGCCGAAGTCCTTCATATCACTGCGTAAATCTTGCCGCTTGGAGAGCCCCTGCGGGTGCCGGGGGTGGCTGACGCGGTGGCGCCGGGCTGCTATGGCTGGGTCGTTGTTGTGGGCAGTGAATTGGCAAAGGAGCGGCCATGGGGGGTATTGCGTTCGTCGGCGATCCCCATGGCGCCTGGCGCGAGATCCGCTTTGCCCTGGAAAGCCGGGTTCGTCTCGACGGGCTCGACGGCGTGGTGATCGTCGGCGACATGGGGCTCGACCGGCCGATCGACGAGGAACTGGCCTATCTCGACGCCGCCGGCGTGCCGGCCTATTGGATCGCCGGCAACCACGACTTCGACACCGAGGCTTATCACGACTTCCTGTTCGAAAGCCGCTGGGCCGGGCGCAACCTGCACGGCCGCGCGGTGACCATGGGCGGCGTGCGGGTCGCGGGTCTCGGCGGCATCTTCCATCGCCGGACCTGGTACCCGCAAGGCCCCGACGACGCGCCGACGGTCCACACCCGCGACGAGGTGGTGCAGCGAACCCGCAAGGGTGACCGCTGGCGCGGGGGGCTGCCGCGCAAGCGT
Source organism: Rhodothalassium salexigens DSM 2132 (assembly GCF_004341375.1). GTDB lineage: Bacteria > Pseudomonadota > Alphaproteobacteria > Sphingomonadales > Rhodothalassiaceae > Rhodothalassium > Rhodothalassium salexigens. The sequence continues at coordinate 61,662 of NZ_SLXO01000014.1, read as the reverse complement.
CGCCAGCATATCTACCCCGAGGACATCGCCGCGCTGGCCCAATCCCAGGCCGATATCCTGGTGGCCCACGAGGCGCCGCGGCTCGACCCCTTGCCCGCGCCCTGGACCGAGCAGCGGGGCTTTTACGGTGTCGAGCGGGCGGCTGCGGCCTGCGGGGCGGCGCTGATCGTCCACGGCCACCATCATGTGGCCTATGAGGCGCGCACGCCGGCGGGCCAAGCGGTGCGCGGGCTCGACCTGGCCGAGTGCTGGATCGCCCCGGCGACGCGCCCGTGACCAGCCGGACCCCGGCCCCTTGAAACGCCGTCGCCACCGGACCCACGGACCGTCACTGCCGCGCCGCCGCGCCCTGTGGGCGGGGCCCAAACGCGGCTTTGGGCGGGCGCAGGGCCGCGTGATCGCCATCAGCGGCCGGTCAGGCAGACCGGGATAGGAGCGTAAAGCGGTCGAGGAAAGGGAGGCGAAAACGACCCTTTATGTCGGCCACGGTATCGGCCGCGGCACCCAGGGGGGCGCCAAAGCCGGACCAAGCCCGTTACTTGAAAAATGTGATCGGTCATGATCTGTATGGTATACGATTGGTAAGACCATGGAGGCTATCATGGGGTCGGAACGTTTTCTCAGCTCGGGGCATTCGAGCTACGCCTTCCATTCGGCGCTGGCGGACGCCCGGAACGCCGAACATGATGCGATGATCGCCGACCGCGACCGGCGCATGGCGGAAAGCGGCCTGAAGGACGCGCGGGCCGAGGCTGATTTCCAGCGCCAGCGGGCGGAAAAGCTCAAGGCGGAACGGGACGATTTTGTCGACCGGAATAAGCATAACTATCAAGTGTCTCATGCCGTCAAAGCAGAACGCGAGATCCACAAGGAGATATCGACCATCCGCCTGCGAGTGATTCAGGAGCTGGCCAGCGGGCGGAAAAGGTCGATCGACGGCGTCAACGAGGCGTTCGGTCCCTATCTCGAACAGTTCATACGGGACAAGCTCGCGCCGATCCGCGAAGAACGCCCCGATCTGGCGGATACAATAAACGCCCGGGTGCCGCGCCAGATCGTCTGATCGTCGCGTTAGATGTTGGAAGAGCCGGGCTAAGGCCCGGCTCTTTTTTATACGCCGTCTTTACCTCTTTCATTATCCTTCGGCACGCTGTCTTCCTGCTGCTGCTTTTTCGCCTCCTTCTCGTCATGCTTTTTGACCTGCGGGTTGCGGTTGCTCATCGCGGACCCCGCAGCCTTGCCCAGACGGGAGGCCCCGCCGGTGGCCTTGTGGATGCCGCTGCCCGCCGCCTTGCTCGAGGCGAGCCCCGCCACCGCGGCCTCGGCGTCCTGCTCCTCGCGCTGCGCCGTGCTCGGGCCGCCCATCCCAACCCGGATGGCGCACTTTGTCATGAATGCGATGCCCGCTTCGGGTGGTTGTCCATGGCCCGTGATCCGGGGCGAGGGCCGGAGCCATTATCTGAGAGCGTTGGAGAGTGCCAACCTGAAACAGAATATCGCCCCCTTCGCGTAGTTTTCCGCCGATCGGGTTCGGTAGTCACTGGAGCGAGACGGACCTTTTCGGGGGACGGGCTGAATCTCTTTGACACAAGAGACGCGGCCATCGCTGACGTTTCCAAAGCTGTGAGTTTCGCGCTCTGGAGCCGCCGATAGGGCGTTTCCACCTGCACATCTGGGATCAGCCGGCCAATGTGGCGGCATGAACGCTTCCGTCTTCTGTCCAGCCCTTGAGATGGCGCCCCTCTGCCCAAGCCCCGATGCGTCTGTCCTGAAGCGATGGTTGAGAAACGGATCTTTTGTTGGCATTATAATAATCAAAGCAGGATTCGGGTTCCTTTTATTATTTTGAGCTTAACGAAAGGTCCTTCTGATGCTGGGGCACTTTTGGCTGAACCCTCGATCGAGGGCGACCCGAGTTCGGCGCGGATAGCTGCGCGATGGGCCATCAGCGTCTCGGAAAGCTTCCTGCTTACCGCTTGTTGCCTGAAATCGTCAGGTATCTGGTGACCGGCGGTACGCCGACCGAGGATCTGGTCGACCAAGTCACCGAGGTTGGCCGGGACGCACTGAAGCTTGCCCGGAAAGACCCTGTATTCATCGAGGCCCTTTGGCTTCTTATCAGGGTTCCGCAGGCGGCCGATTCGAAAGACTTCCCGGCCAACCTCAATGATCTGGGCATGGCGGATATGGCGCCAGCTTCCCTATCAGATGTGCTCGTCAGCTATGATCGCGCTATTGAGAAGGTTCAGAGGCGATTGCACGCTGGGGCGACAGACCTTGGCGAGATAGCGCGCCGTGCCGGCCTCTCGGCTTTGGGCGAAGCGGTGCGAGGCGCGTTGCCGACCCTATGGGCTCCAACATCAATCGATGTGCAGGCGTCGGTCGCAGCTCTGAAGGGAACGGAGCAATTTGCGGCTCTTGCTCATCGTTTTTATGCAAACTTCGCCGAACGCGTGATCCACTACTACGTGGATCGAAACATCCACAACATGGTGGGTGCCGGCAGGGTCGCGCGATCTGTTCACGATCTCCGTGCATTCAATGATTCCATCCGACGCCACTGTGACGAGTCGGCCCTCATCATGCGCGCTTTCGCCAAAGACTGGTTGGGCAAGAACCACTACAGGGATGGCAAACAGATATTGCGAGACGACGTTCGTCGATTCTCTGCCCATGCAGCTGAGAAAATGCGGATCGAACTCGACATCAGAAAGGGGGCACCGTGAAACGGTACTTGATTGAATGCGGTGCCTCTCAACCCTCGGCGGCAGACGCGATCGCTATGGATGTCCAAGGGGTCGCCAAGAATGTCAATCTGCGCATCGACTATATTAGCCGGACGATGCTTGGAAATGTCCCTGAATTATTGATCGACTTGCTCGAAGTTGCGGCTTACGTCTACTGTGCAGATCAGAGGCTTGTTCGGGGGTCTGAAAAACTGCGGAATTTCGGCGAGAGTTGGCGACGTAGCCTTCGCTTCTCTATCCCTGTGCGCCATTTAGAGGTATGGCAGGATCCTGGCGTACAGGAGGTTTTGGCTGACACTCTCGGCTTCTTGTCGGACGACAGCTACGAGTTTGATTTTCGAATAGCCGAGGCTCCAGTCCAGCCACGGGAGCTGTACTTTCCAGATCTCCTGGATGCGTCAGCGGAGCATGACGAGGTCGCCTTGTTCTCCGGGGGCGTGGATTCGTTCGCAGGGGCAGTCAATGATATTGTCACTCTCGGGAAATCGGTCACGCTTGTCGGGCATTACTCTTCCACCAAGGTCCGCGCGGTCCAGGAGAACCTGATTCAAGGTCTGCGGCAGCGGGGCTTGGATCGACGGGTTTCCTACATTCCGGTTTGGGTCAGTAACGAAAATGAGCGGGCTCGCGAATTCACACAGCGAACGCGGTCCTTCCTTTTTGCCTGCCTTGGGCTCGTGGTCGCGAGGATGTCCGGAAAGGACAGGTTCAGCTTCTATGAGAACGGCGTCGTCAGCATCAATCCACCATTGGCGGGCGATGTCGTCGGCGGCCGTGCTACGCGCACCACGCACCCGAAGGTGCTGCGCGGATTGGAGGCATTGTTCTCACTGCTCTTGGGCCGCCAGATCGAGATCCAAACGCCGCTGCAGTGGCTGACCAAGAAGGAGGTGACTCAGAAAATCAAGGAAGCGGGCGTGGCCGACATGCTCGGCGAGACTGTCAGTTGCACCCGTCCACGAAAATGGACCGAAAAGCAGAAACATTGTGGCGTCTGTTCGCAGTGCATCGACCGGCGCTTCGCCGTGCTCGCTGCAGGCATGGGAGGCCACGAGCCGGCCGAGAACTACATGCGTGACCTTCTCCTCGCCGATCGCAGTGCCGATGACGATCTGCGCATGGCCCTGAGCTACGTCTCGTTCTTCCAAAGGGTTGCGGCAACCCCCAAGGAGCGGTTTCTCGTGGACTTCCCCGAGGTGGTGTCGGCGCTCGACCGTTTTTCCGGCCTGTCCACCCAAGACGCGGGCGACCACGTCTACGACCTCTTTCAGCGCCATGCGAAATCGGTCGAGGAGGTCATCACCACAGCGGTTTCCGAGCATATAGGTCCGTTGTACCGGCGCGAGTTACCGTCCGGCTCGTTGCTGGCAACCTGTTTCAGCCGGGGTCACATCGAAGCGCCACCGCCTTCCCATTACGACGTACAGGCCAAGGCATTTATGGATCGCCTTGTCGCCCCTGTCCTCGAATTCGCTTTCGACCAGGATGACAAGCGCGTTCTGTTTCAGGGAAGCCATTACCTTGAAGGTGCGAATTTCCGCGTGGTCGAAGCGCTGATCGAGAACTTTCGGGAAGCCAAGAGGCAAAGAGAAGACGTCCCCTTCTTACCCGCCACCGACTTGGCGGACCGACTTGGCCTCAGCGACCAGTCGATGCGTCAGCAACTTGGGCGATTGCGAAAGGCCATCGAACCGCTGACCGTGACGCTCGGCATCCCGCTGGACCAAGATTCGTTTGTCCAAACGAAGGAGCGCGCTGGCTATCGCCTGAACCCCGAATGGCGGGAGGTCTCGGTCGGGGACATCCGGGTCGATACCGCGGTCACATCACAAGCTTGAGCCGATTACGTCACGGCCCGATCTACCCGACGTCACAACTCGCCCGCTGAAAGCCCCGGATTCCGGGGCTTTTTCGTGCGCCGACGTCACAAGAAAGACGAGGCCTGATTATATATCTGCGTCCGTAACACGTTGAAAATGCTCGCATATCCAGGCGCTCCAAAGCGGCTGGATGAAGCGGAAGGCACATCAACGGAGTTACACCTATGTCACTCAGGCATTTGAACCAGATCGAGCTAGCCGCTCGCTGGAACATCAGCCACCGCACCCTTGAGCGCTGGCGCTGGACGGGCGACGGGCCCGCGTTCATCAAGATCGGTGGCCGGGTCGTGTACCGCCTCGAAGACGTCGAGGAGTACGAGCGCGAGCAGATCCGCGCGAGCACCGCCGACCACCCCAGCAAGCCTGCAGCGTGAGGGGGCGGTGATGACGATCTCCAACCGCATCTCCCTCGATGAGCTCCGGCGCATGGCCGTCGGCGACATCGCCGCTCTGTCCGGCGAACAACTTGCCCTCCTGCAGGACGATGCCTCCGACGCCCTGCGCCGCGCCAAGACCGTCTGCGACTGGCTCGATGGGGCCGTCGCGCTCAAGTACGGCGACCGCGCCCACGCAGCACGCCAAGCGGCCGGCAAGGACACCGGGACCATCCGCTTCGACGACGGCGCGGTCATCGTGATCGCCGATTTGCCGAAGCGCGTCGATTGGGACCAGGCGATGCTCGCCGCTCTCGTCGAACGCATCCGGGCCGAGGGCGACGAACCCACTGAATACGTCGACGTCGTGATCAAGGTGCCCGAGCGCAAGTTCGCGGCCTGGCCGAGCCACATCCGCTCCACCGTCGAGGACGCGCGCACCGTCCGCACCGGCAAGCCCAGCTTTCGTCTTTCCCTGAACACCGAGGTGACGTCATGAGCATCACGAAGAAACTCGCGGTGCTCCGCGAGCAGCATTACGCGCTGGAAAAGCTGCCCGAGACCATCCGGGTGCCGGCCATCGCCGACCGTCGCGACGAGACCGTCAAGCCGGTCGGGGCGGCCTCGATCGACGACCTGGCCTTCGCCCTCATCGGGCTGAACGAGCAGGCATTGGCGCTCTACCGCGAGATCGATGCGGTGCGCACCCTTCACGATGAGGCCCGCAAGGCCGGCGCGCTCGGCGCGGACATCGCGATCGACGCCCTGATCGCAGCGAAGGGAGGGAAGTGATGGCCCTCCCGATCATCTCCGCCGATCAGCGTCTCGCCGAGCCGCGCGGCGTCAAGGGAACGATCTTCGGCAAGTCCGGGATCGGCAAGACCTCGCTTCTCTGGACGCTCGACCCCGCCACTACATTGTTCATCGACCTGGAGGCGGGCGACCTGGCCATCGAGGGATGGTCCGGCGACAGCGTCCGGCCGCGCACATGGGCCGAGTGCCGCGACTTCGCGGTCTTCATCGGTGGACCCAATCCGGCGCTGCGGGACGACCAGGTCTACAGCGATGCCCACTACGCGGCGGTGTGCGAGCGTTTCGGCAATCCGGCTTCGCTCGACCGCTACCACACGGTCTTCATCGACTCGATCACCGTCGCCGGGCGGCTCTGCTTCCAATGGTGCAAGGGGCAGCCCGAGGCGTTCTCTGAGAAGACCGGCAAGCCCGATGTCCGCGGCGCCTACGGCCTGCACGGCCGCGAGATGATCGCGTGGCTCACGCATCTGCAGCACACGCGGGCGAAGAACGTCTGGTTCGTCGGGATCCTCGACGAGAAGCTCGACGACTTCAATCGGCGCATCTTCCTTCCGCAGATCGATGGCTCGAAGGCCGGCCTCGAGCTGCCGGGCATCGTCGATGAGGTCCTGACGATGGCCGAGATCAAGGACGGGGCCGGCGCGCCGTACCGTGCCTTCGTCTGCCAGACGATCAACCCATGGAACTTCCCGGCGAAGGATCGCTCCGGCCGTCTCGATCCGATTGAGGAGCCGCATCTCGGCCGCCTGATGGCCAAGATCCGCGGACCCGTGAAGCCCGCCTCCGAGCGGCTCGACTATCGCAGTCCGCCCCGGACCGTGACGGCCCCGGCCGCCGACGCCCCCACCCATTCCGAAAACGCCTGAACGAGGAGACGCCAGCCATGACTGGATCCTGGAACGATTTCAACGACGCCAAGCAGAACAGCAACATCATCCCCAAGGGAACGCTGGCCAAGGTGCGCCTGACGATCCGTCCGGGCGGATTCGACGATCCGGCCCAGGGCTGGGCCGGCGGATACGCCACGCGCGGTGCCACTGGTGCGGTGTATCTCAATGGCGAGTTCACGGTGCTCGAGGGCCCCTATGCCCGGCGGAAGATCTTCACCCTGATCGGGCTGCACAGCCCCAAGGGGCCGGACTGGGCCAATATGGGCCGCAGCCTCGTCCGCGGCATGCTGAACTCGGCGCGCGGGATCTCGGACAAGGACACCTCGCCCGAGGCGCAGGCGGCACGTCGGATCAACGGCTTCGCCGATCTCGACGGGCTCGAGTTTGTCGCGCGCATCGACATCGGCTCCGATGCGATGGGCGAGGACAAGAACGAGATCCGTGCCGCGGTCACGCCCGACCATCGCGACTATGCGCAGGTCATGGGCACGGCCGGGCATGGCTACCAGCCGCCTGCGCAGCCCGCGCCGCAGCCGGCGGCGGCACCGAAGCCCACCGCTCCGGCGGCCCCCGGCCGTCCGGCCTGGGCGCAGTGAGGAGCGTCCGATGCGGCTGCGTCCCCGCCAGAAAGTCTTCGTGGAGCGCAGCCTCGCTGCGCTCTCGAAGCACGGCAACACGCTCGGCGTCGCGCCCACGGGCGCGGGCAAGACGATCATGCTCTCGGCCGTCACCGGAAAGCTTGTGGAGGAGACGGAGGCCAAGGCCTGCGTTCTCGCCCATCGTGACGAGCTGACCGGCCAGAACCGTGCGAAGTTCGCCCGGGTCAACCCGGAGGTGACCACGTCCCAGGTAGATGCCGGCTCCAAGTCATGGGTCGGCCAGGTCACCTTCGCCATGGCGCCGACGCTGTCGCGCTCGGCGAGCCTGAAGGCGATGCCACGGCTCGATCTGCTGGTGATCGACGAGGCGCATCACGCGGTGGCCGACAGCTATCGTCGGATCATCGACCGCGTGCGCGACGCCAATCCCGAGGCCCGCATCTTCGGCGTCACGGCGACGCCCAACCGCGGCGACCGGAAGGGACTGCGCGAGGTCTTCGACAATGTTGGCGACCAGGTCACGCTGGCCGAACTCATTGCCTCGGGTCACCTCGTGCCGCCGCGCACCTTCGTAATCGATGTGGGCGTGCAGGAGAAGCTGCGCGCCGTGCGCAAGACCGCGTCCGACTACGACATGGGCGCGGTTGCGGAGATCATGAACCGCGCACCGGTCACGGCCGAGATCATCCGGCACTGGCGCGAAAAGGCCGGCGACCGGCAGACCGTGGTCTTCTGCTCGACGATCGCCCACGCCGATAATGTTGCCGAAGCCTTCAATGGCCACGGGATCCCCGCCGGCGTCATCCACGGCGATATCGGGTCCGAGACGCGGCGCCGGATCCTCGCGGCCTATGCCTCTGGCGAGATCCAGGTCGTCGTCAACGTGGCGGTGCTGACCGAGGGCTGGGACCACCCGCCGACTTCCTGCGTGGTGCTGCTGCGGCCGAGCTCCTGCAAGTCCACCATGATCCAGATGGTCGGGCGGGGCTTGCGCACGGTCGATCCCGTCGAGCATCCCGGCATCGTCAAGACCGACTGCATCGTGCTGGATTTCGGGATCTCAAGCCTGACGCACGGCACGCTGGAGCAGGACGTCGATCTCGACGGTCGCGATCCAACGCCTTGCGATGCGCCGACGAAGACCTGCCCGGAATGCGAGGCGACGGTCCCGCTCGCAGCCCGCCATTGCCCGATCTGCGGATACGAGTTCCTGAGCGACGGGGCGCCGCCGCTCGACAGCGTGGTCATGTCCGAGATCGACCTTCTCAAGCGCTCCAGCTTCGCCTGGGAGGATCTCTTCGATGACGAGTCCGCGCTCATGGCAAGCGGTTTCAATGCTTGGGGCGGCGTGTTCTTCCTTGAGGGGCGCTGGCATGCCGTAGGCGGCGGGAAGAATGAGCGGACGCGCCTCCTCGGGGTCGGCGAGCGCACCGTCTGCCTGGCGCAGGCCGACGACTGGTTGAACGAGCATGAGACCGACGAGAGTGCGTTCAAGTCCCGGCGCTGGCTGGGCCAGGCGCCGACAGAGAAACAACTCCAGTACCTCTCGCCGGCGCAGCGGCAGGACTACGGGCTCACCCGCTACCGCGCCTCGGCGCTGATCACCTTCCAGTTCAACCGGCGCGACATCCGCCGGCTTGTCATGTCGGCCGCGCCCGAGCGGAGGGCGGCGTGAACCATGTCGCGCAAGTCCCATCCCCGCCCACAGCGGCTCCGGATCGACCGAGCTTTGATCGCTGCTGGCATCCGCGCCCGGTGCTCTGCGCCGTCTGCAGCGCGCGCACCCGCGGCTTCGGCTGGTTCGACCCCCACCGGCCGCGCCGGGACCACACCCAAACCCGCCGCTGGTTCTGTTCCATGGGCTGCCAGGCGGCGTTCACCCGCAAAGCAAAGAGAGGACTGAGCATGGTCGATTTCACCGAAGAGGAAACCCAGGCGCTGCCCGCCGTCATGCGCGCGCTTGCCCCTGAGATGGAGCGCATCGGCTGGGACCGGCCGCTGGGCCAGCTGACCCAGAACGACATGCATCGGCTGATCGTGACCACCGTCGAGGCGTTCCGCGCCGAGATGGCCGAGATCGCGGCGGAGTCGGAGGTCCCGTTCTGATGCTGGACTTCAACCACCGCTCCGGCACCGCCGAACGGATCAACGCCGCCGTGGATGCCGCGCTCGAGGCCGAACGCGCTGCCAAGCCGCCGCGCGATTACCTCGGCGCGTCCCGGCTCGGCCATGCCTGCGAGCGGGCGCTACAGTTCGAATTCGCAGGCGCGCCGAAGGACGAGGGCCAGGCCTTCTCCGGCCGGTCGCTGCGGATCTTCGCGATCGGGCATGCGCTCGAGGATCTCGCGATCCGCTGGCTGCGGGCGGCGGGGCTCGATCTGGTCACCCAGAAACGCGAGGGCGGCCAGTTCGGCTTCTCGGTCGCGGGCGGGCGCATCCGTGGCCATGTCGACGGGATCGTCGCCGAGGCCCCAGCGGCGTTGGGGCTACGCACCCCGGCGCTCTGGGAATGCAAGACGATGAACGCGCAGAACTGGCGCGAGACGGTGGCCAAGGGCGTGGCCGTCGCGAAGCCGGTCTATGCCACCCAGATCGCGCTCTACCAGGCCTACATGGAAGCCGCGGTGCCGGGCATCAGCGCCGCCCGCGCGCTCTTCACCGCGATCAACAAGGACACCGCCGAGTTGCACCACGAGCTCGTGCCCTTCGATGCCGATATCGCGCAGCGCATGTCGGACCGGGGTGTGCGGATCCTGCGGGCGACGGACGCGGGCGAGTTGCTGCCGCGCATCGCCGCCCATCGCGACTTCTTCGAATGCCGGTTCTGCCCGTGGGCGGAGCGCTGCTGGAGCCTGCCGGCATGAGCGACGACAACATCATCCACTTCAACCCCTGGCGGGACTTCAACGACGCGGCGCCCTTGGGCGATCCCTTCGCGGTCGAACCGGACGCGGACCAGATCGCCCGCTTCGTCGATGTCGTCTTCGGCTATTCCGAAGGCCTGATCCCGGTCCGCGGCTTCGTCGACAAGGGGCAGGGCAAGGACGGCCGACCGCACAACATCTGGATCGACGCGGATGCCGCTGCGCCCCAGAAACTCGCCACCTTCGCGGGCTGGGCAGCACGCGAGGGCGCGGCGGTCTACGTGATCCCCGGCACGGTTGCGGAAACCGGCCAGGCCCGCGCCGCCGATGTCCTGCAGATGCAGAGCCTCGTGGTCGATCTCGACTCGGGCAACATCCCGGCGAAGCTTGATTACCTCCTCCAGCACCTTAGCCGGCCGACGCTGATCGTCGAGAGCGGCGGGCGCACGCCCCAGGGTGCGACCAAGCTGCATGTCTGGTGGAAGCTGACAGAGCCTGCGGAGGGCACCGACCTCGCCCTGCTTTGCCAACTCCGCGGCGAGATCGCGCTGAAGGTTGGCGGCGACACGCATTTCCGCTCGGCCCACCAGCCGATCCGGGTGCCCGGTACCGTCTATCACAAGGGCGGGCCCACCCGGCTCGTACAGATCCGCGAGGCTTCCGAGCTCGAGGTCGATCTGGCTGAAATGGCCGAGCGCGTCGCCAACATGCCGCCCATGCCGGGCGTCGGCGTGGCCACGGCCGAGCCCCGCGAGAACCCCGCCATCGACGACGTGCTCATGACCCCGGTGCACGAGGGCGGCATGGATGACTGGTCCCGCTTCGAGGGCGCCTCGGCCGCCATAGGGTATTTCCTGCGGCTGGTCCACGCGGGCCGGATGTCGATGGACGAGGGCTGGACGGCGATCTGCGGCTACAACGCCGCGATGCTCCGTCCCGCCTGGCCGCTCGACCGGCTGAAGCGCGAGACGAACCGCCTGTGGGCGTTGCACATCAAGCGGCACGGGCCGCCGCTGATCCGCCTCGACAGCGCAGCATCGGCGCAGACCGACCTGCCGACCTTCACGCTGGGGGCGCTGCTCGACGACACGAGCCCGATGCCCGACGACATCATCGGCCCGCGGGTGCTCACCCCGGGCGGGCTCCTGGTGCTGGGCGGCGCGCCCAAGGTGGGCAAGAGCGACCTGCTGATCGCCTTGCTCGTGCACATGGCGGCGGGTGCGCCCTTCCTCGGTTTCACGCCGCCACGGCCGCTGCGGATCTTCTACCTGCAGGCCGAGATCCAGTATCACTACCTGCGCGAGCGCATGCAGCAGATCGGCCTGCCGCTCCCGCTAATCGCCGCCGCGCGTGACAATCTGATCGTCACGCCGAAGCTGCAGATGCTGCTCGATGCCGAGGGCAGCGCGCGCGTGGCCGAGGCAATCAGGGCCGCATTCCCCGACGAACCGCTCGACATCCTCTGCATCGACCCGATCCGGAACCTCTTCGACGGCGGGCCCGACGGCGGCGGCGAGAACGACAACGTCGCCATGATGTTCTTCCTCAAGGACCGGGTCGAGGTGCTGCGCGACCACGTCAATCCCGACTGCGGCGTGATCCTCGTCCACCACACCAAGAAGCTCTCGAAGCACCAGGTGAAGGAAGATCCGTTCCTCGCGCTCTCCGGCGCCAGCGCGCTCCGCGGCTTCTACACCACCGGCCTGATCCTGCATCGGCCCGACGAAGACGCCAGCGAGCGCCGGCTGGAGATCGAACTGCGCAACGGCCCCGCGCTGCCTGCCAAGGTGGTCGACAAGGTGAATGGTACCTGGACCGAGTTCAACCCGAGCAGCGAGCGGCTGGTGCGCAAGGACCTGGGCGCCAGGCATGACGCGGAGCGGGACCGCAAGAACCTGGTCGTCCTCGGGCTGATCTTCGACGAGGCGGCCGAGGGACGGCTCTACACCGCCACCCAGTTTGCCGAAGCGTTCGAGAACCAGCACGACCTTGGCGGGCGCTATAGCATCCGCGAACGGCTCGCGGTTCTCGCCACCAAGGGGCAGATCAAGTTCCGCCGGAATTTTTCGGAGCATGGCTTCCCCGGCACGCAATCGCATTTCGGGTATCTCGTCGTCCGGGACATGCGCTTCGGCCGCGATCCCGTCATCGACGCCGAGACCGGTGAGGTTCTCGGAGAGGGCGTCGCGGTCCTGCCGACCCATTACAAATGCCCCCATTCCGGCCGCGCGCGCGAGGTCGAGAACCCCTACGTCTGGGTCTATCCGGAGGAGGTCCATGACTGACTTCCTCATCATGAGCGCGGCCTTCCTCATTCTCATCCCTTCCTCATGGCCCAATGAAATCAATGGGTTGGCCATGAGGATGAGAAAGGCCCTCCTCATGGACCTTTCTCATCGCCCGTCCTGCAAAATCGCAATCAAAACAGCGCCTTACGCCCAAAACATGAGGCGAGTGGGGAAGCCCCCATACTACGTATGGGGAGGCCAACCGGCAGGTTTGGCCTCTCCTCCCATACGTCGATGGGTATCCGCGCGCGGGCCTCGACCCTCTCTGCACATCCCGATCCGACGACGGCGGTCCCGACTTGCCCAGGCACCAGACCGCCGTCGTCTTCCACCCGAGCAGCCAACCAGAAGAGGAGACCACCCATGGCTGACCTGACCCTCGCCACCAGCAGACGCGAAGCAACCCCCGATCTGCCTGTCGCGCACCCCGCCGATCGCACCTTGCTCGCACTCGATCTCGGCACCACCACGGGGTGGGCCCTGCACGGAGCCGATGGGCTGATCAACTCCGGCACCGTCTCCTTCCGCCCCGGTCGCTTCGATGGCGGCGGCATGCGCTACCTGCGCTTCACCAACTGGCTGACCGAGATCGATCGCCTGTCGGGACCGATCGCCGCGATCTGGTTCGAGGAGGTCCGCCGCCACGCCGGCACGGACGCCGCGCATGTTTACGGCGGGCTCATGGCCACGCTCACCGCCTGGGCCGAGCTGCGCGGCGTGCCCTATCAGGGCGTTCCCGTCGGCACCATCAAGCGCCACGCCACCGGCAAGGGCAACGCCAACAAGGCCGCCATGATCGCGGCGGCGCAGGCCCGGGGCTTCTCGCCGGCCGACGACAACGAGGCGGACGCCATCGCGCTCCTGCTCTGGGCAATCGAGACGGAAGGAGGTGTGCAATGAGGTGGCACCCGAAAGGCTACGGCGGCCAGCGCCGCGATCCGGAACAGGTGAAGCGCGAGGGCTGGCGCGAGCAGGGTCTGCTCGCCGTCTCGCTCGAGGACACGCGGCTGACCTGGCCGGAACGCGAACTCGTCCGCCAACTCGGCGAAAAGCTCTACGGGTCGCGCCGCTCCGACGAGGGAGGGCGCCATGGATAAGTGGACCCCATCGCTCGTCGAGGCCCGTTTCGCCGAAGCGGCCTTCGTGCTCAAGCGGCTGCCCGAGCCGCGACGGCAGGGCTACTTTAGCACCTGGCCCGAGATCATGCACAGCTTCGCCGACAAGGTGGGCCAGGAGCCCAAGCCCATGCGCGTGCTGCCTTCGCCGCAGGCGATCAGCCGGATGGAGGAGACGCTGACCTGGACCGCCTGCCTCGATCCCGACGACGGCAAGATCGTCTGGATGCGCGCCCATGGCGAGCGGTGGAAGACCATCTGCTGGACAGTCGGCCTGCAACGCTCGGCCGCCCATCAGCACTGGCTCTACGGGCTCTGCGTGATCTCGCTGACGCTCAACAAGCGGCGGTTCAATCGCAGTCTCTCCAAGCGGCGCGTGATCGAACTGGCCGGTGGCGCGTAACATGTCGCGCCACCGGGTAAGGTGTCCGCCGGACACTTTTCGATGGGACAGAACCGGCTCTCGGGCGGTACAAACGGGATATACTCGGGAGAGGCGCGCGCGGGACGGGCCGCCGCCGCTGGCATCCCGGGGTCCGGTGCAGGGTCCAGCCGGGCGGCAGGCCGCTAAGCCATTGAATTCAATGGTTCCTTCCTGGCGACTATGTATGCTGGCGGGCGTGGCGCGATGTTTCGCCAGCGTCAGGGCCGGATTTTTGGGAAGCCACCGGAGTCCAGCGCTCCGCCACGACGCCTGAAACCCTCGTGAATTCAAATACCTGACCGGCCGCCCGGGGTGGATACCCCGCGGATGCCGGGGTCCAGCCGGAAGCCGGTGGAACCCGCCGCGCCGGAGTCCACCCGGCGGATGCCGATCGACCATCGACAGGAACCTGCATGACCCTCGCCTTCGCCCCCGAGCGGATCGAGACCTGGCCGCTTGCGCGCCTGCAGCCCTACGCGAAGAACGCGAAGGTGCACGGGCCCGACCAGGTCGCGAAGATCGCCGCCAGCATGGCCGAGTTCGGCTGGACCGTGCCGTGCCTCGTCGGCGAGGATGGCGAGCTAATCGCGGGCCACGGCCGTGTGCTGGCGGCGACGCAGCTCGGGCTGACCGAGGCGCCGGTGATCGTGCTGGGGCATCTGACCGAAGCGCAGCGGCGGGCCTATCGCATCGCGGACAACAAGCTGACCGAACTCGGCAGCTGGGACGAGGCACTGCTCTCGGCCGAGCTGCAGGACCTGCTTGCGGACGACTACGACCTGTCGCTGGTCGGCTTCTCTGACGGCGAGCTGGACAAGTTGCTGGCCTTCGACCCGGACGAGGGCGGCGAAGAAGAGGGTGGCGCCGGGGGCTCGGTGCCGCCGGTGACCATCCCCGAACCGCCGCGCAATCCCGCTTCGCGGGCCGGCGATCTGTGGATCCTCGGCGATCACCGGCTGCTCTGCGGCGACAGCACCAGCCACGAGGATGTGCGCCGCCTGATGAATGGCGAGCGGGCGATCCTGTTCGCGACGGACCCACCGTATCTCGTCGACTACGACGGCTCGAACCACCCGACGCGGAACAAGGACTGGTCCGCGTCCTACGGCACCACCTGGGACGACAGCAGCCAGGGCGCGGAGCTCTACGACGGCTTCATCGCCGCCGCGGTCGCGGAGGCCATTGCCGACGATGCCGCCTGGTACTGCTGGCACGCCTCGCGCCGCCAGGCGATGCTGGAGGCCTGCTGGGAAAAGGCCGGCGCCTTCGTCCACCAGCAGATCATCTGGGTGAAGGACCGCGGGGTGCTGACCCGGTCGCATTACCTCTGGAAGCACGAGCCCTGCTTCATGGGCTGGCGCCGCCCGAACCGCCCGCCGAAGGTGGCCGAGCAGACGCTGCCCTCGACGTGGGAGATGCCGTCCTTCGCGAAGGACGAGCGCCCCGACCATCCGACACCGAAGCCGCTCGAAGCGTTCGGCATCCCGATGCGCCAGCATGTGGCGCGCGGCGGGCTCTGCTACGAGCCGTTCTCGGGGTCCGGCTCGCAGATCATGGCGGGCGAGGCCAACGGCCGGCGTGTCTTTGCGATGGAGATCAGCCCGGCTTACGTTGATGTTGCCGTGGAGCGCTGGCAGGCCGAGACCGGCCGCGACGCGATCCTCGACGCCGACGGCCGGACCTTCGCAGAGGTGCGCGAGGAGCGGCTGGGAGGGAATGCGGGCAACGAGGAAGCGGCTGCATGAAGCAAAGTCGGACCATGTCGATGGTCGAGGCCGTGACGAATGTGGTCGTCGGTTACGTTCTGGCCATTGCTACCCAGATCGTCGTATTTCCCTGGTTCGGGATCGAGACAGGGCTCGCGGAGCACATGACCATCGGCCTCGCTTTCGTCGGCGTTTCCCTGGCGCGCGGCTACCTGCTTCGCCGGCTGTTCGAGGCGCTCCGGGTGCGGTCGCGGCTACACTAGAGGAAGTTCTGCTGCTGTCGGGCACGCGCTGCGAGCTTGGGAAGCCCTTTGGCGGTCAGGTCCAGAATGAACTCCGGCTGAGAATACGGCGGGTTCTTGTAGATGGCGCGTAGCTCGCGGAGAACGGCCAGTGCCTCGGCGGGATAGAGATCGAAGGTCCGCGAAAGGAACTCGTCCGCGTCGATAGCCTCGATGTCGTAGGGCTCCAGCCTCTCGGCGGGGAAGTCGGTGAGATTGTCGGTCACGATGTGCTGGGCGCCGCATTGAATAGCGGCCGCGAGTACATGCCGGTCGTCCGGATCGGGCAGATCGAGCGCTGCGATCAGCGGTTCGTGGCCGGTGACGAGCGCTTCGGGGAAGTGGTGCTGCATCGCCCGCTTTTGCGCGCGGATGCTCTCTTCGAGGTGGGGCTTCAGGGCCAGAAGGTTGCGCGTCCACTCGTCGAGGATCTCGCCCGACCATCGCGCCCGGAAGAGGCCGGCGTGGTAGAACCGCAAGAGAACGTCCCGCTTCCTGAATGGAAACAGGACGTTCGCATCGAGGATGACGACGAAACGGTCGGCGACGTAGCTCAAGAGGCGTCGAAGTCCTGTCCAAGCCGCGCAAGCTCATCCAGTGCCGCCGTGCGAGCGGCATCCCGCCGCTTCTTGTAGGCCATCAGGTCGGCATGCATCACACGGCGGTGCGAGCCCACTGGAATGAACGGGATCTCGCCCTCCTTCAGCAACTTGCTGAGGTAGGGGCGCGACACGTTCAGGATGTCGGCGGCCTGCTGGGTCGTGAGCATGGCGCCGGTCGGAACGAGGGTGACCATGTCGCCACGCGAGACGTGGCCGAGAAGATCGATCATGATATCGGCCAGCGCCGGCGCCAGCCGGACAGGTTCGCCGTCGTCGCCTCGGATCTCGAGCGCACCGTTCTCGGCGCGCGCGGTCGCAAGCGCGGTCGCGGCCTCCGCCGCGCTCGCAATCTCCTCGCGCGTCGGAAGCCGGCGCGTCAGGTCGATCACTTCGGCAGCGTTCTTCATGTCAAGCTCCTTCCCGGTCGGTCACATGCGGGTAGATAGCAAGAGGCGCGGCGCCTCTCAAGTGAAACAAGCGCAACAAGTGCAAAAAGCGTAACCCTCCGTGTCGCCCGACCCTGAGCCGGGCGACACGCCTTGAGCGCAGTCACTCTGCGATGCGGTAGCAGCGCCCGCGTCCCTCGACCTTCTTGGAGGTGATGGTCAGGCCCAGCTTCTTTTTGAGCGCGCCGGACATGGCGCCGCGTACCGTGTGCGCTTGCCAGCCGGTGGCGGCGGCGATCTCGTCGATGGTCGCACCGCCCTCGGTGCGGAGCATCTCGATCAGCGTCTCCTGCTTGGTGCCCTTCCGGCGCAGGACCGGGGCAGGCGGTGTTTCCGCCAGCGGTGTCTCCTCCTGCTCGTCCGTGATCCCGAGGGTGCTGTAGGCCAGAGGCGTGGCGCGCAGCGTGATCGGGCCGCGTTCCTCGTCGTGGCGGTAGACGGTGTTGAGATCCGGGGCGGGGATTTCCTCGATCAGGCCCCGCCTGAGGAGGCTCTTGCAGACGTTGCCGACGGCGCCGCCCTTGAGGTTGGCGGTGACGGGAAAGATGGCTCCGTCCTCCCGCGCGCAGGCGGTGGACAGGATGACGGCTTGGGCGTCGGAAAGCTGGATCTGGGGCATGATGGTCTCCGGTGTTCGGACGTCGCGGAATGCAGCGCCTTCTACCGGGTAAAGCCCGCCGGTCGGCGGGCCGCTCGGGGAGTTGGACCAGCCGGACTACTCGGCGTGTTCGTCCTCGCCGAGGGCAGTGTCGGTGATGCGCTTGAGGGGGCTGGCATAGTGGTCGAGGGTCCCGACATGGCCCCCGTTGATCTCGTCGGGGTGGGCGTTGAACTGGTCGTCGCTGAGCGCCTGCAGGCGGGTCGTCATCGTGGTGGCTCCGGGTGAGTTGCCTCGTCGTCGTGGGCGGGACGTTCGCTCTCTCTGCGCGGCTTATCAACTCGATAAGCGTCTGACGTTGAATGACAATCGGGGCCGTCGATGCAAGGCATGAGCGAGCGCCTGTACGCCGCCCATGTCGGGCTGTCGCGCGGCGCGATCCAGAAGGCGAAGGCCGCCGGCCGGCTCGTCCTGCACGAGGATGGCAGCATTGACGCCGCAGCCTCGGACCGGCTGCGGGCCGAGACGACGGACCCGTCGAAGACCGGGAAGGCGCCGGCGCCCAAGATGAAGCCGGTGCCCGAGGCGGCGGTCTCGGCGGTCGGCGACACCTTGAAGGAACAGGGCCTGGCTGCGCCGGCCACGGGCGGCGGCACGACCTTCCTGCAGGCCAAGACGGCCAACGAGGTGCTGAAGGCGCAGGAGCGGCGCATCCGGCTCGCCAAGCTCAAGGGCGAACTGGTCGACCGCGACCGCGCCACGGCGCTGGTCTTCCGGCTTGCGCGCGAGGAACGCGATGCGTGGGTCAACTGGCCGGCGCGGGTGGCCGCGCTGATGGCGGCGGAGTTGGGGACGGAGACGGCGGCCATGCAGAAGGTTCTGGAGGCCCATGTCCGCGCCCATCTCGAGGAACTCGCCCAGCCACGGATCGCGCTTTGACGAGGTCACGCAGTTTGACGGGGCGGAGGCGCTGCTCCGGGCCTGGGGCCGCGGGCTTACGCCCGATCCCTGGCTGACCGTCTCGGAATGGTCGGACACGCATCGCTGGCTGAGCTCGCGCGCCAGCGCCGAGCCCGGCCGCTACCGCACCGAGCGCACGCCCTACATGCGCGCGATCATGGATGCGCTCAGCCCGTGCGATCCCACCCAGCGGGTGGTGTTCATGAAGGCCGCGCAGGTCGGCGGGACCGAGGCCGGCAACAACTGGATCGGCTTCGTGATCCAGCACGCGCCGGGGCCGATGCTGGCGGTCCAGCCGACGGTGGAACTGGCCAAGCGTAACTCGCGCCAGCGCATCGACCCGCTGATCGAGGAGAGCCCGGCACTGAAGGAACGCGTCCGCCCCGCACGGGCGCGCGACAGCGGCAACACGCAGCTGTCGAAGGATTTTCCGGGTGGCGTGCTGGTGATGACCGGCGCCAACTCCGCCGTGGGGCTGCGCTCGATGCCGGCGCGCTACGTGTTCCTCGACGAGGTCGACGCCTATCCCGCCTCGGCCGACGAGGAAGGCGACCCGGTCACGCTGGCAGAAGCCCGCTCGCTGACCTTCGCCCATCGGCGCAAGGTGTTCCTGGTTTCGACGCCGACGATCCGGGGGCTGAGCCGGATCGAGCGGGAATACGAGGCGAGCGACCAGCGGCGCTTCTTCGTGCCGTGCCCGCATTGCGGCGCGATGCAGTGGCTGCGGTTCGAGCGGCTGCGCTGGGAGAAGGGCAAACCGGAGACGGCGGCGTACCACTGCGATGCCTGCGACAGGGCCATCGCCGAGCACCACAAGCCGGCCATGTTGGCCGCCGGCGAATGGCGGGCGACGGCCGAGGCCCGCGATGCGCGGACGGTGGGGTTTCATCTCTCGGCGCTCTATTCGCCGCCGGGCTGGAAGAGCTGGGCCGACATCGCGCGGGACAAGGAGACCGCGGCGGGCTCGGACGAGGCCGAGCGGGTGTTCCGCAACACGGTGCTCGGCGAGACCTGGGTCGAGACCGGCGATGCGCCCGACTGGCAGCGCATCGCCGAACGGCGCGAGAACTGGCCGGCCGGCAGCGTTCCCGCAGGCGGGCTGTTCCTGACCGCCGGCGCCGACGTGCAGAAGGACCGCATCGAGGTCGATGTCTGGGCCTGGGGCCGCGGTTTGACAAGCTGGCTGGTCGATCACGTCGTGATCGAGGGCGGCCCGGCGCATCTTGAGTGCTGGAACGCGCTGACCGATCTGCTCGGCCGCACTTGGCGGCATGCCGGCGGGGCTGAACTCGGTCTGGCCCGGCTCGCCATCGACACGGGTTACGAAACGGCGGCCGTCTATGGCTGGGCGCGGCAGGTCGGCTTCGCGCAGGTGGCGCCGGTCAAGGGGCTCGAGGGGTTCAACAGGGCGAGCCCGGTCTCCGGGCCGACCTTCGTGGACGCGACAGCCGGCGGCAAACGCCTGCGCCGGGGCGCGCGGCTGTGGACCGTGGCCACCTCGACCTTCAAGGCCGAGACCTACCGCTTCCTGCGGCTGGCCCGGCCGACGTCGGAAGAGCTGGCGGAAGGTGCTGCGTTCCCGCCCGGCACGGTGCATCTGCCCGGCTGGGCCGACACCGAGTGGATCAAACAGCTCACCGCCGAGCAGCTGGTGACGGTGCGCAACCGGCGCGGCTTCGCGAAGCTCGAATGGCAGAAGCTGCGCGAGCGCAACGAGGCGCTGGACTGCCGGGTCTACGCCCGCGCCGCCGCCTGGATCGCGGGCGCGGATCGCTGGCCCGAGGCGACATGGGCCGATCTTGAAGCCCAACTCGGTGTCCCGAGTGGCAGGGACAGCCCCGCCGGCCTGATCGGGCGGCCGGACAGGGGCACGCAAGGCAAGCGCCGCTCCGACTGGCTCGGACGGCGGGAAGGATGGTTCTGATGGCGGCCTGGACGGAAGCGGAACTCGACGCGCTCCAGCGCGCCTATGCGAGCGGGACCCTGCGGGTGAGCTATGACGGCAAGACCGTGGAATACGGCTCGGCCGAGGATCTGCTGAGGCGTATCCGCACCATCGAACGCCAGCTCGCCGGCGCCACGGCACGGCCCATCGCGGGCTACGCCGGCTTCTCGCGCGGGGATTGCTGATGGTCTCCTTGCTCGACAGGGTCATCGCCTCGGTCGCGCCGCGCACGGCCACGCGCCGCGTGCTGGCGCGACAGGCCTTCGAGGGGCTCGCGCGGTCTTACGAGGGCGCGGCCCGCGGGCGGCGGACCGATGGCTGGCACACGCCGGGATCCTCGGCCGACGCCGAGATCGGCCGGGCCGGCGCGCTGCTGCGCGACCGGATGCGGGATCTGGTGCGCAACAACCCGCATGCGGCCAAGGCGGTGTCGGTGCTGGTCAACAACATCGTCGGCGCGGGGATCATGCCGCGCGCGGCGAGCGGCGACGCGGCCCTCGACCGCGAGGTGGACCGGCTGTTCGATGTCTGGTCACGCACCTGCGACGCCGACGGCCAGCTCGACTTCTACGGGCTACAGACGCTCGCCTGCCGCGAGATGGTCGAGGCCGGCGAGGTGCTGGTCCGCCGCCGCCCGCGGCGGGCAGGCGATGGCGTCATACCGCCCGTCCAGTTGCAACTGCTCGAGGCCGATTTCCTCGACGCCACCCGCACCGGGGCGCTGGGGGCCGGCCAGGCGGTGCAGGGGATCGAGTTCGACGCGCTCGGCCGGCGCCGGGCCTACTGGCTCTTCGGCGCCCATCCGGGCGACGCCACGCTCAGCCTGACGGGCGGGCTCACCAGTCGCGCGGTGCCGGCCCGTGAGATCGCCCATGTCTACGAGAAGCAGCGCACGCAGGCGCGCGGCGTGCCGTGGGGCGCGCCGGTGATCCGCGCCTTACGCGATCTCGACGACTACGAGGTGGCCGAGATCGTGCGCAAGAAGACCGAGGCCTGCGTCACCGCCATCGTGTTCGGCGACGAGGAGGCGCAGCAGGGCATCGCGCCCGCGGTGGTCGACGCCGACGGCAACCGCGTCGAGCAGTTCGAGCCGGGGCTCATCGCCTATGCCCGCGGTGGCAAGGACATCCGCTTCAACCAGCCCGCGGCCACGGGCGGCTATGGCGAATACAAACGCGCCAGCCTGCACACGATCTCGGCGGGGTTCCGGGTGCCCTACGAACTGCTGACCGGGGACCTCAGCCAGGTCAACTACTCGTCCATCCGCGCCGGGCTCGTGGAGTTCCGCCGGATGATCGATGCCGTGCAGTGGCAGCTCTTCATCCCGATGTTCTGTGCGCCGGTCTGGCGCTGGTTCACCGAGGCAGCCTGGGCGGCGGGGCGCATCTCGACGCCCGACGTGGCCGTGGAGTGGTCGCCGCCGAAGTTCGAGGCGGTCGATCCGCAGAAAGACGCGATGGCGGACCTCTTGGCCATCCGCTCCGGCACCATGACGCTGGCCGAGGCCATCGCCCGGCAGGGCCGCAACCCCGACGCGGTGCTGGCCGAGATCGCGGCCACGAACACCAGGCTCGACGAGCTGGGCCTCGTGCTCGACAGCGACCCGCGCCGGGTCACCAAGACCGGCAGTGCGCAAGCCAACGCGCCGGCCGACCCGGACACGGACGCGGCCTGACAAGGACCCATCCATGGAGCAGACCATCGAACTGCCGGCCTTCCGCCGGTCGGCGGAGCTTGCGCCGAACAGCATCGACCCGGAGACCCGCAGCGTCGAGGTGATCTGGTCGACCGGCGCCCGGGTGCGCCGCGCCGTGCTCTTTGGCGAGCCGCACGACGAGGAACTCAGCATGGCGCCCGAGCATGTGCGGCTCGAGCGGCTGAATGCCGGCGCGCCGTTCCTGAAGGGGCACGAGGCCCACGATCTCGACGCGGTGATCGGCTCGGTCGTGCCGGGCTCGGCGCGGATCGAGAACGGACAGGGCGTCGCGCGCATCCGGCTCTCGGAACGCGACGCGGTCGGTGACATCTGGCGCGACATCGAGGCCGGGCACATCCGCGCGGTCTCCATCGGCTACCAGGTCCACCGCTTCGAGATCTCGAAGCCCGAAGGCCAGCGCGAACTCTGGCGGGCGGTGGACTGGACCCCGTTCGAGATCTCCGCCGTACCCGTGGGCGCCGATCCCGCCGCCGGCTTTCGAGCCAACAGCGAACACGAGACCTGCGTCCTCCACCGCCGGGACGCCCCCACCAGCCAGCGAGAGACCCCGATGACCGACAGGACCCAGACCGCGGCCGAGACGGCAGAGCAGAGCAACACCACGGCAGCGCCCGAGGAGACGAGCATGGCCGACGACACCACCGGCGCTGCCGAACCGCAGACCCGCGCCGCCGATACCACGCCCAAGGCCACGAAGCCCGCGCCCGATCCGGTGCCCGAGAGCAACACACATAGCGTCGACACCGACGCGCCGGTCAGCGAGGCACGGATCAGCGAAGCTCGGGCGCAGGAGCGCGAGCGCGTCTCCACGATCCACGGGCTGGCTGACAAGCTCCAACTCGAGCGCGGCTTTGCCGACGACCTGATCAAGCGCGGCGTCTCCATCGACGAGGCGCGGCGGCGGATCCTCGACCAGGTGGCGGCCAAGGCCGACGAAACCCGGACCTTCGGCCATGTCTCGATCCCGCTCGGCGGGCGCGACGCCATGGTCACGCGGCGCGAGGCGATCTCGAACGCGCTCCTGCACCGCTACAGCCCGACGCTGTTCCCGCTGGAGGACGCCGCGCGCGAGTACCGGGGCATGACGCTGATGGAACTCGCCCGTGAAAGCCTGGAGACGGCGGGCGCCAGCACCCGCGGCCTCTCGCGCGACGAGGTGGCGACCCGCGCGCTGCACTCGACCTCGGACTTCCCCGAGATCCTCGCCGCCGTCACCAACAAGACGCTGCGCCAGGCCTACGAGGCCTATCCGCGGACCTTCCCGCTCTTCTGCCGGCAGGTGCTCGCCACCGACTTCAAGGCGATGCACCGGGTCCAACTGGGCGAGGCACCGCAGCTTCTGAAGGTCGGAGAGAACGGCGAGTTCAAGCGCGGCACGCTCGGCGAGAGCAAGGAGAGCTACCGCATCGAGACCTATGGCCGCGTCGTCGCCATCACCCGGCAGGTGCTGATCAATGACGATCTCGACGCCTTCACGCGCATCCCGGCGATGTACGGCAACTCGATCGCCCAGTTGGAGAGCGACGTGGTCTGGGACATCGTGACGTCGAACCCGGCCATGGCCGATGGCACCGCGCTGTTCCACGCGACCCACAAGAACCTCGCCGGTACGGGCGCGGCGCTCGGGGTGGACAGCGTGGGCCTCGCGCGGGCGGCGATGCGCAAGCAGACCGGGCTCGACAAGAAGACGGTGCTGAACATCCGCCCCGCCTTCCTGATCGTGCCGGCGGCGCTGGAGTTGAAGGCCGAACAGCTGGTCGCCCAGACCCTCGTGCCCGCCCAGAGCGGCAATGTGGTGCCGCAGTCGATCCGCACGCTGTCGCCGATCGCCGAGCCGCGGCTCGACGCGGCCAGCGAGACCGCCTGGTACCTGGCGGCGAGCCCGAACCAGATCGACACCATCGAGTACGCCTATCTCGAGGGCCAGCAGGGCGCCTACATCGAGACCCGCAACGGCTTCGACGTGGACGGCGTCGAGATCAAGTGCCGCCTCGACTTCGGCGCCAAGGCCATCGACTGGCGCGGCCTCTACAAGAACCCCGGCGCGTAAGGTCAGAACAGGCCGTAGAGATCGCGCCGCCCGTGCACGGCGCGGACGATCTCGATACCGTCATCGGTGATCCGGTAGAGCAGCAGGTATGACCCGCTGACCAGATAGCGAAGCCCGGGGCGGATATCGTCCCGCGCCGGGCCCATCTGCGGATTGCGCGCAAGGTGGCTGGCGGCCTCGTCCAGCCTGTCGAGCACGCGGTCGGCTGCGGCGGCATTGTCCTCGGCGATATGCGTCCAGATCGCGATCAGATCCTCGCGGGCCGCCCGCGTGAAACAGACCTGCAGCATCAAGGATCAGGAAACGCTGCGGCGGTTGCGCGCCTCGCGCTTGATGTCGGCCATCGTTGTGCCCGGCGCACTTCGCCCGCTGGCGAGGCCGTCGTCCCAGAGCTGCCCGACCACGCGCCGGGCCCGCCACTCACGAAGCGCCTCGCGGATCACCTCGCTCGAGGAGGCATAGGAACCGCTGTCCACCGCCTCCTGCAGGAGCGCCGCATGCTCGTCGGTGATGGAAATGCTGATCTTGCCTGCCATCTCGGATCCTCCTTTTTGAGGGTAGGAAAAATTCGCACTCCCTGCAACCTCGACCAGAAGGAAAGTCGCCATGAAAAACTACATCCAGCCCGGCGCCACGCTCACCCTGACCGCGCCCTATGCGGTGACTTCGGGGGACGGCCTGCTCGTCGGCGCCATCTTCGGCGTGGCGGCCGGCGACGCCGCCAGCGGCGCCACCGTCGAGGCCGCGCTCACCGGCGTCTTCGACCTCACCAAGATCGGCAGCCAAGCCTGGACCGCCGGCGCCAAGGTCTATTGGGACGACACCAACAAGCGCTGCACCACGGTCGCGACCGACAACACGTTGATCGGCGTCGCCGTCGAGGCGGTGGCGGGCGGCGCGGGCGCCACCATCGGCCGGGTGCGCCTGAACGGCACGTTCTGATGACCGCCTTCGCCGCCGCCCTCGACGCGCTCTTCGCGGACGCACATCTGGCGCGCGATGTGGTCTACACCGCCGAGGGCGGCGCGCCGTCGCTGGTCCGCGCGATCCTGCGCCGACCCGACGACGTGGCCGGCTTCGGCGAGGTGCGTCTCTGGTCTGAGACCACCCGGCTGGATCTGCGCCTCGCCGAGGTGGCGACCCCGCGTCCCGGCGACCGCATCGAGATCGACGGTGAGGCGTTCCTTATCCAGGGCGAGCCCGTCCGCGACCGCGAGCGTCTCGTCTGGACCGTGGACCTGAGGCCTGCCTGACCGCGATGAAGCTGAAGCTCGACATCACGCCCGACCTCGTCGCCGCCATGGCCGCCGAGGTGAAGGCCGGCGAGAAGGCCGTGACCGCCGCCATGCGCGAGGCGGGCACCGGTCTCAAGACCGCCTGGCGCGCCCAGATCGCGCAAGCGGGGCTCGGCCGGCGGCTCGCCAACTCGATCCGGAGCCAGACGTACCCGAAGGCGGGCGAGAGCCTGAACGCCGCCGCACTGGTCTGGTCGAAGGCGCCGGTGATCGTCGGCGCGCATGACACCGGCCCGCTGATCCGCTCCAAGGACGGGGTCTGGCTGGCGATCCCGACGCCAGCCGCCGGTCGTGGCAGGCGCGGCGCCAAGCTCACGCCCGGGGAATGGGAGCGCCGGCGGGGGCTGCGGCTGCGCTTCGTCTACCGCCGCCGCGGGCCGAGCCTGCTGGTCGCAGACCGGGCGCGGATCAACACCCGCGGCCAGGCGGTGGCGTCGCGCGCGAAGACCGGCCGCAACCAGGTCACCGCGCCGATCTTCCTGCTGGTCCCGCAGGTCAAGCTGCCGAAGCGGCTCGATCTCGACCGCGACGCCGAGCGAGCGCGCGACAGCGTGGCCAGGCTGATCGTGGCGAACTGGGTGGAGGGACAAGTGACTTGAGACGTCTTCTGCCAGTAAGAAGCGGTTTCTGACGACGACGCCCTCTTCAAGCCAGCAGTAGCAGATCTGCTTCAAAATCAGCAAATTCACGCCACTCGAGAAGTCTAACCACTTCGAAAGCTACATTTCGTTGCAGGTAATCTCCCAACGCAGGATCCGCTGCATTCAGCGCCTTGAAGCATTGCCTGACAGCGGGTCTGAGTTGTCCTTCCTCCCAATGCATTGACTGGTTTCGTCCCTGCCAAATCACGGATTTGAGCTCAACGCCATGAACGATCCTGCCGCTTGGACAATTTTGAATTCCGCCGTGTACGAGCGAAATGCCCTGCTTGGCGAACTGTAGAACGGACCCGGCCAGCGACGTGCACGCGAACGCCCGTACGTCACGTTGCTGCTCAAGGTCAGGAAGAGATGCTTTCGCGTGGTATCTTTCTTTGTCCGGCCCGAAATAGGTGTCCCAGTGGATGCCTACACCGAGCATGTAGTCATCAGTATCCTCAAACTGTTGAAATGCCTCTGCGCGGCGGTAGCCCTCCACGGTGGCGGCCGTCAGCGAGGCTATTTTCCCCTTAAGCGCTTCAACGGCGTCCCACTCGGACCAAACCGAGGGAAGGACGCTTTCGCACGCATGCCGGATCTCCGACAAATAGGACGCCATGTCCATTCGAAGCACCTCGTTATTTCTTCACATCAATAGATGTGGGATCTCGGCCCAGTGCTCACACGCCGAAACATATGCGTGAGCGCCGTCGGAAGTTACTATGGCTGAGGCGAGAATGACTACCCCACGCGAAACCATCCTCGCCGCGCTGCACGCGCGGCTCTCGGCGCTGCCCGCCACGGCCCTGCGCGGTGAGGTGCTGCCCGAACGCGTGCCGGCCGAGGGCCTGCTGATCCTGCGCGATGGGGAGCCAGGCGAACCCGAGGTGACGCTGTCGCCCCTGCGCTACCACTACCAGCACCGCGCCGAGATCGAGGCGGTCGTGCAGGGCGCCGACCGTGACGCCGCCTTCGACACGCTGACCGCAAGCATCGGCGCGGCGCTCTCCGCCGACCGCACGCTGGGCGGGCTCTGCGACTGGGTCAAGGCCGAAGCACCGCGCCCGGTCGATCTGCCGATCGACGGCGCGGCCAGTCTGAAGGCCGCCGTGATCCCGGTGGTGCTGCACTACTCCACGAGCGCCGTTGATGTCCCGACGTGAACAGATCCTCGCTGCGCTGGCCATGACCCTGACGGGACATCTGCCCGCAACCGTGCGGCGCAACGAGGTGCTGCCCGAGAAGGTGCCGGCGGCGGGGCTGGTGATCCTGCGCGACGGCGAGCCCGGCGAGCCCGACCTCACCCTCAACCCGCGCACCGCCTTCTATGCCCATCGGGCCGAGTTGGAAGCCTATATGGCCCAGGACCCGCGCGGTGGCGGCGAGGCGGCGCTCGATCGGCTGCTGGGGGCGATCGGCGCGGCGCTGCGTGTCGACGAGACCCTCGGCGGCCTGGCTGAGACCCTGACGCCGTCGGCGCCCGAGATCGCCGCACTCGCCATCGAGGGCGCGCCGCCGCTGCTGACCGCCCGGGTCATCGTCACCGTGGACTATCAGGTGAGCGATCCGCTCACCGGCTGACCCGCCACCCCCGACCATATGGGAGACATCCATGCCCAAGGTGCGTGCCTATGGTGCGGACGCCACCCTGAAGGCTTGCCGAGAGATGAGCTATGGGACAGCGCCGCTCACCGGCTATCAAAGCCTCGACTTTAAATCGACCGACCTCTCTTCGGTCATCCCCCTCGATGGCGACCCGCTCCTGGGGCGCGGGCGCAACGCGCAGGACCCCTATCGCGGCCTCGTCACCGACGAGGGGCAGATCGAGATCCCGTTCGACCTGCAGGGCACGGGGTTCTGGCTGACCGCCCTGTTCGGCAATCCGGTGACCACCGATAATGGTGACGACACCTATACCCATGTCTGGGACAGCGGCGCGGACCATATCCCGAGCTATACCATCGAGATCGGCCATCCCAAGCTCACGACGCCCACCTTCTTTCGCCACACCGGCGCGCGGGTGGAGAGCCTGAGCTTCGATATGGGCCAGGAAGGGCCGGCCAATGCCCGTCTCCAGTTGGTCGCCCAAGGCGAGGAGCGCTTTGCGGCGACGGTCGACACCGATCCGTCGGCCTACACGCTCCGGCGCTTCAGCCAGGGGCGCGGCTTTCTCCGCCGTGGCGGCGCGGCGCTGGCGGGCGTCACCGAGGGCCGTTTGACGGTCTCGAACAATCTGGAACGGGTGCGGGTGATCCGCGACGACGGTCGGATCGAGGCGGCCGACCCCACCTTGGCCTCGGCGGAAGGCGCGATCTCGGTGCGCTTCGATGGGGCGACGCTGGTGGACGAGGCGGCCAATGGCGACCCGGTGGCTCTGGCGTATGGCTTCTCGACCGCGCAGGGCCATGAACTGCGCTTCGACCTGCCGCGGGTGTTCCTGCCCAAGCCCAAGTACGCGCTCTCCGGCCCCGGCGGCGTGCAGGCCGACTTCGACTGGCGCGCCGCCTTCGACGCGACCGAACGCTTCATGCTGCGCGCGCATCTCACGAACGATGTCTCCAGCTATGCATAGGAAGGTTTTGCCATGATCCGTCTGAACCTGTCGCGCGAGCCGCAATGGCTGGACCTGGGGCACGATGTGCGGGTGCGCGTCGCGCCGCTGACCACCGGGCTGATGGCCGCCGCCCGCAGCGATCCGAGCGTGGCCGGCTTGCCCGGGCAAGCCTCTGCCGAGACCATCGCGGTCACCATGGCCAAGGCACTGGCACGGCTGGTCGTGCTGGACTGGGAAGGGGTGGGCGACGGCGATGGCAAGCCTGTGTCGGTAACGCCCGACGGCATCGACGCGCTCCTGGATATCCCGCCGCTCTTCGAGGCGTTCCAACTGCGCTATGTGTCCACGGGGCTGCTGCTGGAGCAGGAAAAAAACGCCTCGGCGCCCTCGCAGACTGGCACTTCAGCGGGGGCGATCGGTATTGCCGATCCTGTGGCGGCACCTGCACCGACTGTCCGCGCGTCCTGAACCGCCCGCAGACCCTTGAAGGCTGGCAAGTCTGGGATCTCGCCCAACGATTGATCGGTCAGGTCCGCGCCGTGCCCGGTGCCATCCTCGGCCTGGACATGACGGCAGCCTTGGCGTGCGCCGAGGCGCTCGGGCTGCCCACCCTGGTTTGCGCGGATCTGTTGCCGGCGGTGGAAGCCGGCATGGTGCGCGGCCTCAACGCCCATCTCAAAGCTGAACAGGACGGACCTTAATGGCCGAGAAACGCGTCTCCGTTCGCCTCGCCGCGGTCGGTGGGCGCCAGGTGCGCGCCGAGTTGGAGGGCATCGGCGCGGCGGGCGAGCGGGGCTTCGGCCGGCTCAGCCGCGAGATGGAGGCCGCGAACAAGCGCGTCGAGCGCTTCTATCGCACTGTCAGGATCGGCGCAGCCGCCGCGGCGACGGCCATTGCCGGCAGTGCTGCGGCGATGGTTCGCTCCGGCCTGACGCTGGTCGACACCCAAGCCAAGCTCGCCCAATCGCTCTCGACCAGCGTCGCGAGCATCCAGGTTCTGGCCCGCGCCGGCGATATGGCCGGCGTCGCGATGTCCGGCATTGAGCAGGCGACCAAGGATCTCACGCGCCGTCTCAGCCAGGCGGCGGCCGGGAGCGGTCCTGCCGTCGCGGCGCTCGAACGGCTCGGGCTCTCGGCGGAGGCTTTGCTCGCCCTGCCGCTGGACGCGCGGGTCGGGCGCATCAACCAGGCGATCGAAGACTTCGTGCCGGCGGCCGAGCGCGCGGCCGTCGCCGGCCAGTTGTTCGGCGAAGAGGGCGCCATCGCCATGGCGCGGATCGACACCGCGACGCTCGCCCAAGCGACGACCGACGTGCGCGCCTTCGGCGTCGCGGTCTCTGAACAGGATGCCGACCGGATCGAGCGGACGAACGATGCGATCTCCCGGCTCGGGCTGATCTGGCGCGGGCTGTCGAACCAGTTGGCGGCCGCGTCGGCGCCGGCCCTTGAAGCCGTCGCCGACGCCATGGCGGCGGTCTCACGCACGACCGGTCCGCTCGGGGTCGCGATCCAAGGGCTGTTGGAGAGCGTCGGCCGGTTGACCACCTATGCCGCCACCTTCGCCACGTTCCTCGCGGGCCGCTGGGTGGCGGGGATGGCCGCCGCCGCCCTGTCCGTTCGCGGCCTTGCCACGGCGCTGGTGGTCCTGCGCGGCGCCCTGGTGCGGACAGGCGTCGGCGCGCTGGTGGTGGCCGCCGGTGAACTCGTCCATCAATTCGGCCGGCTGGCACGGGCGGCCGGCGGGTTCGGCGCTGCGCTCGACCTGCTGGGCGATATGGCCACGGAGGTCTGGGATCGGGTCGGGCTTCTGGCAGGCGTCGCGAAAGCGCGTACCATCGCTGCCTGGCGGGGTATTCAAGCGAGCATCGCCGAGGCGCTGCGGGACGCGCTGGTGCCTGTCACGGCCTTCGGCAATCGCGCGGTCGCGACGTTTGACGGCGCGCTCGACGCCGTCGTCGCGATCTGGCGCAGACTGCCCGGCACGATCGCCGGTCTGACCATCCAGGCGGCCAATGGCGTGATCGCCGCTGTGGAGGCGATGGTGAACGCTGCTGTTGCCGCCATCAATGGCCTGATCGCCGGGGCGAATGCGGCGCTGTCGGAGATCGGCCTGGGCGCGGCCATGGGGCTCATAGAGACCGTGGACCTTGGCCGGATCGAGACCCGGTTTGCCAATGCGGCGAGCCGGGCGGGCGAGGCCGCGCAGGCTGCCTTTGCTGCCGCCTTCGAGACGCAGCGCCTGGCACCACCGGACCTGGGGCTGTCGGCCCTCGCCGAAGAGGCGCGTGCCTCGGCCGCGGCAGCGCGGGAGACGGCTGCGGCCTTGAGCGATCTGGCCGGGGCCCCTCTGGCGTCCGTTGCCGCCGTTGGCGCAGCCATGGGCGGTCTGGCGGATGCGGCCGACGCCGTCGGCGGGGCAGGGCGGCGCGCCGATGGCGCTTTTATCGACCTCGCCGGGGTCGGCGCCGCCTCGAAAGGTCCCGGTGGGGCACCGGCGGCGGCCGACGCGGCTGCGCAGGCGTCCACCGGCTGGGCGCGGGTCCGGGATGAACTGGCCGGCTACACCGACGATGTGGCGACCTGGGGAGAGCAGATCGCCAGCACCCTGACCGGCGCGTTCGGCCGCGCCGAAGACGCGTTGGCCGACTTCGTGACCAGCGGCAAGCTCAGTTTCGCGTCGCTCGCCGACGCCATCGTCGCCGATCTGGCGCGCATCGCGATCCGTCAAGCCATTACCGCGCCGCTGGCGGGGGCGCTGTTCGGCGGCGGCGCGGCAGATGGGGCCGCGGCCGGTGCGGGTCTGTTCGGCGGCCTCTTTCACGCCGGCGGCGTGGTCGGGGACGACCCCAGCCCCCAGCGCCCGGTGGCCTTCGGCGCTTTCGCCGGCGCGCCTCGGTTGCACGCCGGCGGTATGGCGGGGCTGCGGCCCGACGAGGTGCCGGCGATCCTGCAGCGCGGCGAAGCCGTGCTCACGCCAGGCCAGATGACGCTGTTAGGCCGGGGGATTGCCGCCGCCGCCGATCGGGCGCCTCAGGTGGTGATGAACTTCAACGGCCCGGTCTCCAATGCCGCCGAGGTGCGCCAGTCCGCGGCCCAAGCCGCGGCCGGTCTGGCCCGGATGGTGCACGCCGGGCGGCGAGGGTTGTGATCGATGGCCACCGGCTTCGATGACATCCGCTTTCCGTTGGGCATCTCCATGGGCTCGACCGCGGGGCCGGAATTCTCCACGGAAGTGACCGAACTGGCGTCTGGCTTCGAGGTGCGCAATCGCAACTGGGCCGGCGCCCGGTTGAGGTTCAATGTGGCGCCCGGCGTGCGCAGCCTGGCCGACTATGAGACGCTGCTCGCCTTCTTCTATGCCCGCGCCGGCCGGGCCCGCGGCTTCCGGTTCCGCGACTGGTCGGATTGGCGCTCTGGTTCGGTCAAGGCGGCGGTTAGCCCAACCGACCAGGTCATCGGCACAGGAGACGATGCCGAACAATTCTTCCAACTGACCAAGACCTACGCGTCCGGGCCCATCCATCACGCGCGCCGGATCAGCCGCCCGGTGGCCGGCACGGTCCGCATCGCGCTCGGCGGCATCGAGCAAACCCAGGGCTGGGAGGTGGATCCGGCCCTCGGCTTGATCACCTTCGATACACCGCCGCCCGCCGACGTGGCAGTGAGCGCCGGCTTCGAGTTCGACGTGCCGGTCCGCTTCGACATCGACCGCCTGGAGGCTACCGCCCCGGCGCCCCAGATGATGCAACTCTGCGACATTCCCATCGTCGAGATCCGCGAATGAGCCGACTGATCGCCTACCCGAAGCCCGGCGCCACGGACACGATCCGACGGTTCGAGCCGGCTTATTGGCATGTGGACTTCTCCCTGCCGATGATGGCGACGGTGGTGACCACCGGGCCCGACAGCCTGCGGGTGATGGCCACGTTTCGCACCAATCGGGACCTGATGGGGCTGATCTGGCCTACGGAGAATGGGATCGACCATGGGCTTTATGCCTGGCCGCGGCGCAAGGATTATCGCGGGATCGAACTGGCGTTCGACTGGCAGGCCACCGGCATTCGCGCCATGGATCGGCTGCAGTCGGTGACCCTGACCGTCGAGACCTATCAGGGGCCGACACATTATGTGCGCCTCTGGAACTATGCCACCGCCGGCACGCCCGACGCCTGCCACATCCGTATGGTCCTCGACGAGACCACCCGGTCCGGCTTTCATGGCGATGCGCATGTGCCCTGGCACGACGTCAAGCGCCTGTTCATCTCGCTGCAGCCCGAGCAAGCCGGTCGCGGCAACTGCTCCCTGGCGACCGATGTGCCCCATGGGGCGACCAGCCTGACGATCCATGTGGGCGACGCGGGCCCGATCAGGCCGGGCGACCGCCTCTACGTCCTGGGGCTGTCTCACCGGCAGCCCTTTCTGACCGTCACCTCCGACACCACAGGACCGGTGCAGGTGGTCACCGTGGCGGAGCCGGTCGAGACCGGGCAGGGCGGCATCGCGGATCCTTCGGCGCCCGGCGATCCCGCGTTCGGCACCGACACCGACAGCATCGACCCTGGCGTCGGGCCGCCCCCCTTGCCGATCCCCGCCGGCGCCGAACTGTTCGTTGAGACCCGGGCGCCCGAGCCCATCGGGGACCAGGAGGCGGTCGTCGAGATCGCCCACCTTCAGGTGACCGGCCCGAACAGCACCCTGCCGGTGGAGCGCAGCCCCCGCACGCCCCATGCCCTGCGCATGACCGACGGCTTCGACAACGCCTATCCGCTGACCCCCGAGCGCATCGTCGACCAGGTCCATCGCCTCGGCTATCGGGGCGCTTATGTGCTCTATATGGGGATCTCCAAGTTCCACGCGCTCAGCTGGGATGAAGGGGAGGGGCGCCACATCGTCGATCCGACCAAGCCGGTGCTGAACGCCCCCTCGGCGCACTGGATCGACGACTTGTTCGCCCGGCTGGTGGCCAAGGGCTACACCCTCATCGTCTCGGTCTCGTTCGAGATCCTGCACCGCTTCATGCCCACAGCCTGGATGCAGCGCGATCACGCCGGCAATCCGGGCCTGACCGGCTGGCAACCGCCGTCGTCGCTGGTCGCGCCCACGGTGCCCGACGCCCTGGCCTATCTGCGCGCCGTCTTTGTCGATCTGCTGGGACGGGCCAAGGTCGCGGGCAGCGCGATCCACTTCCAGATCGGCGAACCCTGGTGGTGGGACGGCAGTTTCGGCAGCGAAAGCCCCTATATCTACGATGCCGTCACCATGGCCGCTTATGAAGCCGCAACCGGGTCAATGGTGCCGGCCCCCAAGCTCACCAGCCTCTACGACCGGCCGGATGCCCGGCACTTGCCCTATATCCAGTGGTGCCGCGATCAGTTGGGCGCGGCCACGGATTGGTTGGTGGCCGAGATCGGGGCCGTCTACCCCGACGCGGTTTCGTATCTGCTGGTGTTCTCGCCCCAACTGCTGCGCGCCGAGGCACCGCTCCTGAAACAGCTGAATTTGCCCACCGCCCATTGGCGCTATCCCGCGTTCGATACCCTGCAGATCGAGGAATATGACCGCACCGTCGAGGGCGATTTTGCCTTCTCGGAGCGGACATGGCGGCTGGCCGCCGCAATCCTGGGCTATCCCATGGACCGCATCGAGTATTTTGCCGGCTTTAATCTGCTGGCCGAGACGAGTTGGGCTTGGCTGAACATCGACCGGTCGATCTGGGAGGCGTTCGGCCGTGGGCCGGCCGCGGTCTATATCTGGTCGCGCGAGCAGGTGATGCGCGACGGCTGGCTGTTCGACCAGCAGGCCTGGAAGCTCTATCCCGGTCTGACCCATCTCGCCACCTGTTGGCGGATCGATCGCACCGACGGCGTCAGCCTGGGCTTTACCGCGCACGACCAAGCGCTTGTGGTCGATGGCGTTCGCTACCGTCCCGCCAACGCCTTCACCGCGTCGCAGCTGGCCGCCGATACCGAGATGGCGCCCGCTGACGCTGAGATGCTGGGCGCCATCGACGCCGACGAGATCACGGCCGCAGACCTGCTCGGCGGGGTCTATGACCATGCCGAGGTCGAGCTTTTTCTGGTCGACTGGTCGGATCCGAGCCTGCCCAAGACCATCGTCCGCCGCGGCACCATCGGCACCATTACGCAATCCGACGCCAGCTTCACCGCCGAGTTGCGCGGCCTGGCCCAGCGCATCCAGCAGCCGGTGATCGACAGCTACGCGCCCGAGTGTCGCGTCGACCTGTTCTCTACTGAGTGCGGCGTCGACCGCCGCGGGTTCGAACGGCATGCCACGGTCGCGGCGGTCACCGATGGCAGCCTCGGTGCCGTGCCCGACAATCGGGTATTCTTCATCGAGGGGCTCGATGAGCCCGATGGGTGGTTCGACTATGGCGAACTCCTGTGGCTCACCGGAGCCAATGCCGGGCGGCGCACCGAAGTCCGACTTTGGACCGCGCCCAGGGTGGAAGCCGATGGCACGACGACCGCCGGGCGGATCGAGCTGTGGGAACCGGCCGGTCGCGACATCGCCGCGGGCGATCAGTTGCGCCTGTGGGCCGGCTGCGACAAGCGGCTGGAGACCTGCAAGACCCGGTTCGCGAACGTGATCAACTTCCGCGGCGAGCCGCATGTGCCCGGCACCGACGCTGTGCTGCGCTATCCCGACCCGCGATGACCGAGCCCGACACCATCGTGGCCCTGGCCCGTCGCTGGCTCGGCACGCCCTGGCATCACCAGGGGCGGGTCCGCGGCGTGGGCGTCGACTGCGCCGGCCTGGTGATCGGCGTCGCCCGCGACCTGGGGCTCGACCCGGTCGATGTGACCGGCTACGGGCGTCGGCCCGACAGCGACGACCTGGTGCGCCTGATACGCGCTCACCTGATCGAGATCCCGTTGGCCGAGGCCCAACCGGCTGCGGTGCTGCTGATGCGGATCGACGGCCGAGCCCAGCATCTGGGCATCCTGACCGATGTGGGCCTGCTCCACGCTTACGCCCTGGCGCGCCGGGTGGTGGAGCACCGCATCGATCCGGTGTGGGCCGAGCGCATCGTCGGCGCCTTTGTGTTTCCCGGACGCCAGTGAGCAATCCCCATGGCCTCTCTTCTGTTCGCGGTCGGTGGCGCCAAGGTGGCCGGGCCCATCGGCGCGCTGGTGGGGTCGCTGGTGGGCTCACGCATCGATGCCGCCTTGTTCGGTCCGGGCACGCAGAGCCAAGAGGGCCCCCGGCTGGACGATCTGACCGTCCAGGCATCGACATACGGTCAGCCGGTGCCGCGGCTCTATGGCACCAATCGCGTCACGGGCAATGTGATCTGGTCCTCGGGTCTCAAGGAAACCGCCACCACAGAGACCCAGGGCGGCAAGGGCATGGGGGCGCCCAAGACCGAGACCACCCGCTACACCTACCATGTGGACTGTGCCATCGCGCTGGGGCAGGGCCCGATCCTGGCGCTCCGCCGCATCTGGGCGGACAGCAAATTGTTCCGCGAGGCCGACGGCCTCCAGAAGCAGGCAGCCGATCTGCGCCTCTATCCCGGCTCACAGGACCAGGAGCCCGATCCGGTCCTGCAGGCCGCGCTGGGGCCGGACAATACGCCGGCCTTCCGCGGCTTGGCTTATGTGGTCTTCGAAGGCCTGGACCTGACCGACTTCGGCAACCGGATCCCCAATTTCAGCTTCGAGGTGGTCGCCGGCGACACCCAGACCGTCGCGACCGTGATCGAGGACCTTCTGGGGGAGGTGGGCTTGCCCTATCTGGATGCCGCCCGCACCGATCGTCTCGATCTGCCGGGATACGTTCTGGCCCGGCCGACGACGCCGCGATCGGCGCTCGACCCCTTGCGCGCGGCCTGGTTCTTCGACATGGCCGAAATCGAGGGCGTGTTGGAGATCTTCCCCGCCGACGGTCCGCCGGTCGCCCGGGTGCCGCGCGGCCATCTGGCGGCCCACCCTTACGGGAGCGACAGGCCACAGACCTATGAGATCCGGCGCACCGCCGACCTGGAATTGCCGCGACAGGTGACTGTCCAGCATCTCGACCCCGAGCGGGACTATCAGGTGAATACCCAAAGATCGCGGCGCTCGACGCTCAACAGCACCGCCGACATCACGCTCGACCTGCCCGTGGCGATCCCGGCGGATACCGCCAAGACGACCGCGGAGCGAATGCTGGCGGTGGCCTGGCAGCGCCGGGACAGCGTGACGCTGCACCTGCCGCTGGGCTACCTCCACGTCACGGAGCCGGGCATGAAGCTGGTGGTCGACCTCGAGCCCGGGCAGAGGCGCACGGTTCGGGTGATCCGCAAGGAGGTGCGCCTGCCGGGCTCGATCCGGGTGGAGTGCGAGGCCGACGGAGCCGGTGCGCCGGTTCGCCCCGCGCGCGCAGGGTCGGCGCCGGTGCCGCAACAGGCGGTCCTGCTCCCCGGCCCGACCGTGGTGCATCTGCTGGACCTGCCGCTGCTCCGCGATGCGGACGATGCGCCGGGTTTCTATGTCGCGGCCAATGGCGCCGCGCCGGGTTGGCGCGGGGCATCGCTGCTGCGGTCGCTCGATGGCGGCATGAATTACCAGCCGTTCGCCACGACGCCTACCGGCGCCGTGATCGGAACGACCGACGAGGCGTTGGCGCCAGGACCGGCCGACTATTGGGATCGCAGGGCCGAGGTAACGGTGTCGCTGCTCGATCCCGAACACAGCTTGGCCTCGGTCACCGAGGCGGACGTGTTGACCGGTGCCAATGCAGCCGTGATCGGCGACGAACTCGTGCAGTTCGCCACGGCCGACTTGGTGGCGCCTGGTCAATACCGGCTTTCAGGCTTCTTGCGCGGGCGCAAGGGCACCGAGGCCGCCATCGCAGGCCACCAACCGGGCGAGCCGTTCGTGCTGTTGACCGGCGGCGGCATCCAGCGCGTGACCATGGCGGTCGCCGAACTCGGGATCGAACGCGCGTACAAGGCGGCATCGGTTGGCACGCTGGTCTCCGACGCCACACCGCTGGCCTTCACCTGGACCGGCCGCAGTGGGCGCCCCCTGGCGCCGGTGCATGTGCAGGCCCGGCGGGATGGCGACGATCTGATCTGGTCCTGGATCCGTCGCACCCGTCTGGACGCGCCCTGGCTCGACGGGGTCGACGCCCCCCTCGGCGAAGGGGCAGAGGCCTATGAGGTCGACATCCTGGATGACCAAGGCGCCGTGGTTCGGACCCTCCGTGTCACCCGGCCCACGGCCACCTATACCGGCGCCGATCAACTCGCCGATTTCGGTGCCCTCCGGGACACCATGACCCTGCGTGTCCATCAACTGAGCGCCCGGTTCGGGCGTGGATTGCCCGCAGAAGGACGGATCTGATGGCGACGCCCCATCTGGCACTGCCCTATATCGTGCAAGCTCAGGCGCAAAAGGAGGTGACCCACAATGAGGCGCTCAATCGTCTCGATGTGCTGGTGCAGCCATCCGTGCGCGACATCGATCGCACCGCCCCACCGACCGAGCCGGCCGAGGGCGATCGTCATCTGGTGGCCGTCGGCGCCACCGGTGCCTGGTCGGGCCACGATGACCAGATCGCTGCCTGGTTTGCGGGCTGGGCCTTCTTCGTCCCGGCGGCCGGCTGGCAGGTCTACAACGCGGCCGATGGCAAGCCCTACCGCTTCGATGGGACAAGCTGGCGGCCGGACACCGCCGATGTCGGCCCGGGCGCGTGGCAGATCCCGCCAATCAATATGGACTGGATCGGCCTGGGCGGCGGCTGGCAGAACCCGCGCTACCGCATCGACCAGACCGGGCTCGTGACCATCGAGGGCGCGATCCAGAACCCCACCGCGTCCGAGGACGGGGTCATCTTCACCTTGTTGCCAGGTTACCGGCCCGCAGCCGACCTGATCTTTCCGGGATATTCGGCCGGCGGTTTGAGCCGCTGGAACATCCGAGCCAGCGGCGACGTGGAGGTTGCTGCGTCCAACAGGCTCTTTACCAGCCTGTCGGGGCTTCGTTTCTACGCTGCTTCTTGATCCGCACCTCACCGGGGGCTTGAAAACAATGCATGACGCCCAGGACAAACACACCGAGGCGATGATCGCCCGCGCCGTCGACCAGGGCGTGACCCAGGCCCTGGCCAGGCTGGGATTGGAAAACGGTCACGCGCGCGAGGACATCCGCGATTTGCGCGCCGCGCTCGACAGCCTGCGTCTTGTGCGCCAAGCCGCGCTCCAGACCATCGTCCGGGTGATCACCACGGGTTTGATCCTGGCCTTGCTCGCAGGCATCGCGCTCAAGCTGAAACTGTTCGGCGGGGCTGAATAGCAACGCTCCCCTCGACCCATTCTCACCAGGAACCGCCCTTGGAGGCGGTTTTTTTGTGCCCGGAGACCCCGCTCATGACCACGACCTTCCACAGCCATTGGCGCGAGGTACCCGAGGGTGCCTGGCGCTGGAAGAACTTCTCGCCCGCCGAGATCGCCTGCCGGGGCACCGGGTCCTTGGCGGTAAACGAGGAAGCGCTCGACAAGCTGCAGGCGCTGCGCGACCGGCTTGGCAAGCCGCTCATCGTCCGTTCCGCCTATCGCAGCCCCGAGCACAACAAGGCCGTGGGTGGCGCGCCGCGCTCCAAGCACATGGACGGTACGGCCTTCGACATCGCCATGGCAAACCACGACCCGGTCGCCTTCGAGGCGGCGGCGCGCGAGGTCGGGTTCCTGGGCTTTGGCTTCTATCCGCGCTCGGGCTTCATGCACATCGACCTCGGTCCGGCTCGGCAATGGGGCGAGCGCTTTCCGGTCCGGGCGACGGCATATGCAGCCGAGACTCCGCCCGCACGAGAGGCGCTGGCAGACAGCCGAACGATGAAGGGAAGCGGCGCGGCCGGCGTGGCGACGCTCGGCGCTGCGGGCGTGGAGGTGGCGCAGAACGTCCTGGCCGAGACGCAGTCCGCGATCCTGCCGCTGGTGCCGTATCTGGACGCGTTGCGCTGGGTGTTGATCGCGGTGGCGCTGGGCGGCGTCGCCGTGACGATCTACGCGCGCATCGACGACTGGCAGCGGGGGCGGCGATGATCGCTGCTCTGTTCACCAGGATCGCCGCCGCCCCGTGGATGCGGACGGTCCTACGCTACGGCGCCATCGCACTCGCGGTGCTCCTGTTCCTGCTCGCGCTCCGGCGCTCCGGCGAGCGTGCTGGCCGCCTCGCCGAACGCCTCGAAACCTCGGAGAAGGT
The DNA here is from genome assembly GCF_004341375.1 of Rhodothalassium salexigens DSM 2132. GTDB lineage: Bacteria > Pseudomonadota > Alphaproteobacteria > Sphingomonadales > Rhodothalassiaceae > Rhodothalassium > Rhodothalassium salexigens. The sequence continues at coordinate 21,669 of NZ_SLXO01000014.1, read as the reverse complement.
CAATGACGTCCAACGCCGGATGTTGGAGGCAGCGGCTCGCCGCCCTCGCGATCGCGACGATCTCGCTGAGCGGCTGCGCGACGGGCGGTTCTGAGCCGCGGATTATCGCTGTCTGCCCGACGGTGGTTGACTATAGCCGGGAGTTCCAGGCGCGGGCGGCCGGGGAACTCGCCCGGCTGCCAGACGTGTCGGCCATTGCCGAGATGCTGAGCGACTATGCCGTGATGCGGGAGCAGGTTCGGATGTGCCTTTGAAGTCCGAGAAAGGGGCGCATGAGCGGCCTGCTCGTCGACTGAAATCGGAGGGTCGCGCGGCGACATCAGCGGCGCGCATATCTCCAAGAATACCGCCCTCGGGCTGCAGACCATAGTGTCGCTTACCACCTGTGACACCGTCGAGCTGCCGGGCAATTTCGGCGCTGCGGGTGGTTGTGTCGCCGCCGACCCGACCTGCTTCTGGGGCGCGAAGATCTGCTGACGGCAATGCCTTTGAGGTTCTGAGCCGCTGCGGCCAGGCAAAACGAGAGGTTACCCCGTCCGGCGCCAAGGCGGCGATCATCACCCCCCAATGCCAAGCCGCTGAGCCACATCCTCGAAGCCCGGATTGGCCGCGTAGATGCGCTCGAACTGCTGGCGCGCCCGGGCGCGCTGACCAGTCTCATGGTAGAGCACCGCCCGTTCGTACCGGATCTGATGTAGGAGCCCATCGGGCCCGTCCTTGCGGCGGCGGTTCGCCAGCGTGAAGACATCGATAGCGGCATCGGGCAGCCCCAACGCGGCGAGCGCACGACCGCGATAGAGCAGGATCGCCGTATCGACCGGGGTCTCGTTCTCGACATGCACCGTGGCGCGCACCACCCGGTCCATCAGAGACCGATCATCGGGCGTGTCGAGCGCCAGCTCCGCGAAGGACAAGAGCACCATCGGATCGGTGGCGTCGATATCCATCAGCCGCTCGACATGCGCCATGGCGTCGTCATGGCGGCCCTCGATCTGCGCGACCTCCAGCAGCGCCAGCCGTGTGCCGCGTTCGCGCGGGAAAATATGGGCGAAGATATCTTCGGTGATCGTGACCTGCTCCCCTGAAATGTCCGGCTTTTGAGGTTAGCCTGTTCTCCAACTGAGGAGACAGGCGATGAAAAGAAGCCGTTTCGGCGAAGAACAGATCATTGGCATCCTGAAGGAACACCAAGCTGGGCTCGGTGCGAAGGAGTTGTGCCGCAAGCACGGGATCAGCGACGCGATGTTTTACAAGTGGCGGTCGAAGTATGGCGGCATGGAAGTTTCCGGCGCACGACGTTTGAAGACGCTAGAAAGCGAGAACGCCAAGCTGAAGAAAATGCTGGCCGAACAGATGATGGATGTGGCCACTCTGAAAGAGATGCTCGGAAAAAACTTCTGAAGCCTGGTTCGAGGAGGAAAGCTGTGGACTGGGCGATGAAGACCAAAGGTTACAATCAAAGACGCGCCTGTGCGCTGGCAGGGATCGATCCGCGTGTGTATCGGCGTCGATCAAAGCGTCCTGCCGATACGGAACTGCGGACAAGGATGATGGAACTGGCGTCCGAGCGGCGACGGTTTGGCTATCGACGTCTGCATATCCTGCTGAAGCGCGAAGGCTGGGACGTGAACTGGAAGAAGCTATACCGGCTCTACCGCGAAGAGGGGTTAACAGTCCGTAAACGCGGCGGTCGCAAGCGTGCAGTGGGCACCAGAACGCCCATGGCGATCCCGCAAGGGCCGAACCAGAGATGGTCGCTCGACTTCATATCCGATGCGCTGGAAGACGGGCGCAGGTTCCGGGTGCTGAATGTCATTGATGACTTCAGCCGGGAATGCCTGGCCGCCGTGGTGGATACATCCATCGGCGGCGCACGTGTCGCACGTGAACTGGATCGGATCGCCGAGTTACGCGGTTACCCGTGCCTTGTGGTCTCGGACAACGGCACGGAACTGACCAGCAACGCGATGCTGAAATGGCAGGAAGATCGAAAGGTCGGCTGGCACGACATCGCGCCGGGCAAGCCCATGCAGAACGGCCTGGTCGAAAGCTTCAATGGAAGGATGCGCGAGGAATGCCTGAATGACCATCTGTTCCCGTCTTTGCGCCATGCCTGCCGCATGATTGCGGCATGGCGCGCCGACTACAATCACCACCGCCCACATTCGAGCCTCGACGGGCTCACCCCGTGGGAGTATCACCAACGGTCAAGAGAGGACCAAACCCTGAACAGAACTAACCTAAATTAGCGGACTCTTTGGGGAGCAGGTCACCATCTATCTCCATTCATGACCCTCTCGCTCGGCGCGGCACCAGGCGCTAAGCGAGTATCAGCTTAGTCGCGATGCCCAATAACTCTTTGCCGCGTCGGCAAGGCGATGCATATCCTCTGTTTCGGCGAAGGGCACCTGCACCACGAAGGAGTTCTGCCCAGGTGGTAGCTGCTGATTAGCAAGGACGCAGGCGAGATGGCCCTTGCCCAAGAGCTTTTCGGCGCCGCCGACCCCGAGAACCATCCGTGAGCCTGTGCTATTCTGCACCTTCAGGCAAAGGCGGTTACCCATGTTGTCCCGAAGCCGCCCTGGTACAGCCTCCGCGTCGGCGCGCTGGGTAATCAAGGTCAGGTGAATACCCGCTGCACGCGCCTTCATTCCGAGGTTGGCCACGGAGGAGAGCACGACTTCCTGATATTCCTTCTCCTGCGCCATCCATGCGCCCAGCTCATCATGCACCAGAAAGATCCGTGACATCCGCTGCTGAGGGGTGACCTTGCTGTTGTACTCCGTGATGTTGGCAGCCCCGGCCGCGGCGAATTTGTCGTAGCGGGCGTCCATCTGGACCACGAGATCTTGGAGGATCGTCTGCGCATCGCTTATCTCGGTGACGATCGGCACCTTCATCTGCGGAGCGCCTTCCAGCCAAGTGAAGTCCACTCCCTTCTTCGGATCAACGACGATCAGCTCGGCTTTTTCAGGATCGTTGAAGGCAATCAGCTGCAGCAGGATACCTTGCGTCAGGATCCCCTTACCGCTGCCGGTCTCGCCCGCGATCAGAGTGTGCGGACCGTGCGCGTCGTACCCAGCGAAGGACTCGGACAGGTTCAAATACAACAACCGGTCCTCATCTTCACGCGCTCCGAGGATGAAGGAGGTGGCCTGGCCGGGGTCACGGTCAGGCCAGAGGGCGCCTAGCCAGGTCGAGGCAAGCGGCACGCGGGCTCGCGTCTCCCGCGTCACGAAGACTGAGATACGGCCGCGCCCGGGCCGTACATCTGCAACCTCGATGCCATATGTCGTCAGCAATTCGCTTGTGCGCTTCTCGATCTTGTCGACAGTCAGCGAGGTGTGGCCGCGGAAGGCGATTAGCGCGCCGTTGGGCGTCAGCCTCGGCTTAGGGTCCGCAAATTCGGCCTGCATGCCAAAATGGCTTAGTGCACGCTGGGTTTCCATCGCCATCCGATCGGCCCAAGCGAGGGAATCGGCATCGGTGATCGCTCCGCCCTCGGTTGCCGCCATATCGCGCAGGACTTCGAAGACTGGAGGCGGCAGGAAACGCGGCGGCTCTGGCGCCGGCTCCGCATTGGCTGCATCTTCTTGTGCTTCCGCCGGCTCCGAACTGGTAGTATCGGCGGAGCCACCCGCCTCCGTCGTAGCCTGCGTCACCTCCGGGTTTTCGTCCGACAGTTCCTCCGGGGAGGTGGGGTCTTCCTCTACAACTGCCGTGGTGTCCGCAAGCGGTTTTGGGCGTGGCTTCGGGGCATCGCCTTCGCAATACCAGTCGATGTCGCCGAGACCTTCGCGCTGGGGAGCCTCTCCTGCCTCCGTGTGCGTCAGTGTCTGACGGATAGCCGGGGTAGTTAGAACATGGTGGCGAAGAAATGGTCGATCCGGATCCGCCTCGCACCGCCAAACCGGACCATGATCGTCGTGCAGGCACACCACGGCTTCGCCACTGATCTGGAACGATACTTCGCCGGTGCTCAAGGCGTTGAAGAACGCGGCACGCTGGACGGGATCGGGAAGTCGCTCCGTCACACCGTCCCGGTTAACCAGGAGATCAGCCAATCTTGCGCAGGCCGCCGCCCGCGAGATGGCGTCATCGTTGTCGATGAACAGACGGATAAGACGGTCCACCGTAGCCTGGACCTGTTGTTGCGCTTCCCGGATCGTGGCTAGTTCGGACGTTTTCTCAACAAACTTTGCTTCGCCCACCTGTAGGAGCACTCGGAACGTCGTATTGTCATAGTCGATAGTGACGGCGATGGCATCGGCAACCCGCCCCTTCTCGGACATGAACCAACCGCGGTAATCGTCGAGAGAAATCCAGATTGGGTCGTCATCCACTGTGCTCTTCAGCGCGCCCTCCATCCAAGCGCGCATCACGGCGAGGCCGATCATTTCACGTGAGGCGTTGGTATATCGGGCCGCCGACAGGACCTTCTGGCCCGAGATCCGCAGCACGTCGCGGATGACTACCCCCGCGAGCCTCTCCGCATCCGGCGCAGTGATGCCGCAAGCATCGATTAGATCATCGCGGACGTTTCGCTTAAGCCGATCATCCACTTTGCCGGCGCTTATGATCACCCGGCCGTCCGCCCCCGGGACCGAGATGTCGCTGATGATCTGAACGCCGCTGCGCTCGAACAGGGTTCGGCTAGCCACCTTATCATAGGTGATAACCCATTCCGCCAACTGGTGTGAACGACGGATTAGATCGACCACCTTTGCGTCGCCAAATTGGGCCTGCCGGATCAGCACCCCGTGAAACCCATCAGGCAAGAAGCCTTTCGCCAGTTCGTAGAGTAGGTCCTGGTACTGCCCTACGGCGCGAGGCGGCCTTGGTAGTGTGAGGTAGATTCCCACGCCGGAGGCATCGGTCTCAGTCATCCGGCGCCGAGGTCGCCGCGCCATGCCGGGATCGAAGGGGGCGGGAAGATCATGCGAGCCGCCGGCCTCCTCAACCCAAACCGGGTCGGCATGGTGGCTGATGACATCGTGCAGGAAGACCAAATCGAGGTCCCGCACCTCACTATCCACGCCCTCCGTGGCCCGGTTTGAGCGCACGTCGACCCGCAACCTCGACAGAAATCCGCGCGCCGTCTCGCTAATATTCTCCGCTCCAAGACGGAGGTTTTGGTTCCGATATATCCTGCGCATGCGATCCTGATCACGGTGCGTGATGACAAGGTCGCAGCGCAGGTCTGACTTCTGGTGAAGACGCTTGGCCATCTCGCGCGCAACCTCGCGCGGCAGAGTCTGGCTTTCCGAGTCGAATATTGCCGCCGACAGGTTGGTAGCCTCATGGGGGTGAACCTCTAGGTACTGGCCGACGCCCTCCATGAACTTCCCTGCAGCCGAGGGCGCGGAAGCTTCGAGCGCCTCTTGGTTGCGGGCAACGCAGTCTGCAGGAACCATGAGGCTGTAACCGCCAAGATCCTCGACCGCGATCATCGCCATTTCGTGGGCAAAAACGACTTCGGGAAAAACCCAGCGGGAGCGTGCGAGCCTCCGCTCTTGAAAGGCCCCGGAGAGATCGGCGCTGCGGGCCGGGCCGGACGTCAGTACGGCCTCCACGAAAGAGGAAAGCTCCATTATCTTCGCTCGCCGCTCGGCCAGGCGAAGAGGGTGCCAGGCGGCCAGAATAGCCATAGGCTCGGCACCGTCGGAGGCCACCACGCCGATACCGGCGACAAGCGCACGAATATTCCGTCCCACCCGGCCCGTGGTCGCGGGGAGACGACATGTGCGGCATAGGATCCCATAGGCCTCGGCCTGCTCTGCGAGAATGCTCGACGCGAAGGCCGCGCCCGGGTTCTTCGACAGTTGCTTCACCGCCCTACGATACGACTCGTCGAAGGCTTCGGTCGCTGCCAGCACGGCGGTCACGGTTTCGCCGTCCAGTGTTCGGTTGCGTTCAAGCTCTTGCAGCCGTGAACGGAGTTCTCCAAGCAGGTCCTCCTTTGGTCGGACAACCAAGTCGAAGGTGCGTCCCTGCTCGCCTTGGGCTACATCGCTGAAGGAATTCCGGTCGAATAGGCTCGTAGAGGAGAGGTGCGTGTTCTCCCCGCTCGAGCGCGGCGCGAAGTTCAGCGGTCGGAACACGCTGTCGCCCGCCTCGGCCGCCTTGGCCAGGGCGTCGAGATCCTCGATCAGGGCGAGGCTGATCGGTTCATCCTTGGGTGACTTTCCGGGTTGCCACGTTGTCTTGACCCGGGGTGCCTGCTTGGGGGGATTGCGAAGACCGTCCAGATCGGTCAAGTCCTCGGCCTCTACCAGATACAGTTCAAGGTCGATCTTCCGCGCTTCGTTGCCGCCGGCATCCCCGGTACCCTGGTACTTCTCAGCTGCGGCGAGGTCCCAAACTACATGCGGCCCGAAAAGCGCTTTCAAGGCCCTCAGCTCAAAGCAGAAAAGCCGGTGAATATCTGGATCGAGCCCCTCCCAGAAGAGGGCCTTGTCGTGCTGTGTGGCACGAACGAGCACCCGCGGCTCCGTCATGTCCACCAGCGCCGCGTCGCCTGCGATTATGAGCGCCTCGAAACCCTCGGCAAAGGCAGACAAAAGATCGTGCCCAATGACCTCTTTTGAAAACAGTCGCTTCTGCCAAGGCTTGAAGAGCTTGATGTCGCGGCCCAGGCGCTCCTGCCAACGGTTGAAGAACTCCACCTCGACGTCGCGTGGCTCGCGTGGGGTGGTGTTGGTCAGGCTGTCGAGAAGGTCCCGATCTTCTTTGGTGACATCGTGGCCGTAGTTACCTTCGATGAAGCGCAGGGTGCGCTTGCCGAGGCTTTCCGTCGGGGAACTCCGCTTGCCCCCGAACACACTGGCCCCGACGCGCTCCCAGGAAACCTTGCGACAGAACGATTCCTGGCTTGGCCGCCACCCGCCAGGAAGGATCATATCTGCGTCGTCCAAGAGAGCCCGGACAGCGTCGAGGGCCTCAATCACCTCAGGCTCGTTATCATGCTGGAACTCGTCCACCCGTGCCCGCACAGCTGCGACATCGACGCGCTCGTGCTTCGGCGTCATGAGAGTGGCGTAGACCCCGGCCTCAAGGCGGGCATCGCGAAAGGCTGCAGAGAAGTCCCGCGCGCGCGCCTTCGGGTTACCTTCCGGCTTGAAGGCCGGAAGCTTGACGATGCCGTCTTTGGGAATCCGTAGAGCCGGCATCGCATTCCTGATGCGGACATCGACCTTGTAGGCGAATCCCTGATCGACAATGGCACCGATAAAATCGACCCACATTTGAAGGTCGAGGCACACTTCCCGTGCGTCGCGGAGCCCTTCGAGAGCGGCCCGAAGGTAGCTGTTGGCCTCCCCTGTCTCTCCCAGTTCCGCGACCCATGCCGGGATCTGGTCAATTATCCTGGGTTCGTCGATGCGGGAGATCGGGCCAAGTCCGGCGCCGATGCCCTCGCGTTCGGCGTCAGGCGGCGCGAAGACGATGACTTCGGCGGCATCGTTGTGGCGCCAATGGACGGCGGATTCCTCGGACAAATAACCTTCATCGACCTGCATATCCGGTGCGGCATTGGGGTTCATCTTCAGAAGCAGGCTCCTGCCATGTAGATCTGCAGGCTTGTTGCGAGCGATTCCCTCAAGCGCCTCTGCCTTCAAACCAGCGAGCATGAAGGTGACACGCTGCCCGGCCGCTGCGTTGTCTACAGCGCTCAGCACAATCCCCCAGACGACGCGAGCGATTAGATCGCCTCTCCGGGCGTCAGGGGTGGAAACCTCAGAAAGCTTTGTCGACAAATTCATCTCACAACCTGTATGGGTTCGTCACGAATGCACAGTCATCCGAAAGCCGTTGTGTCAGGGCGAGCCGGGTCATCCGCGCCTCGAGGGCGGCAAGGTTCGCCTCGTAGCGCTCGACATGGATACGCCCGAATGCATCCCGGGCCTCCTCGGGGCCGATGACCAGCCCATAGCGCCGATAAAGTTGGGCCACGAAATCCCGCAACTCGATGGTATGCGTGACGTTGGCGAGAACGAGGGAGAATAGCATCCCATCGTCGAGGGCGAACCACGGTCCAACCCGTTGTCGCGACGTCGCCAGTCCTGACGCCTTTGCTAGCGGCAACAGGTACTTGTAGGTGTTGTTTTTGTCGCGCTGCATCGCGTGGTCGATGAATGCTTCTAGTTGTTGCGCGGGTGTCGCAGCGTTTCCGCGCTGGTCGTCGCCCTTGGTGAAGCCAAATCTTTCCTTCAATGCCTGCTTGGCGAGGCCAGGATCGCTTCGCTCTAGCGCCATCTTCCAACGATCGCAGTCCCCAATCACTCGCTCCACAAAGGCGCGTACCGCACGATTGGCGACATCCCGGTGCAGGTTGAGGTGGACCTTGGCCTCCTCGCGCAGCTGTTGGTTGCCGCCATCGGTAAGATCGGCGACGATCGGTATAGCTTTTGGTGCCCCAACCTCTTCCTGTGCCCGCTCCGCCAGATAGACGACGATGTTGAGCCCCGTGATACGGAAGAGAGGCTCGAAGAGGTGGCCCTCCGGCAAGCGATTGCACATCAGGACGTTCAGCCAGTCTTCGGCGAGACGATCATAGGCGGACAGGGTCAGGTGCGGGAGATATCCGATCTGGGTGTTGGACGCGCCGGTGTCTGCTGGGTCTGACAGGGCTTGTGCGATCCGATTCATCGGGTCGTTTTCGGAGAGAAGCCGCTCTTGAACCCACTGCTTCAGCTCGACTGCGAACGATGAGCGGTTCAGCATCAAATACACAAGCTCGCCACCTCGGCCGAAGAAGCGCCGGTCAGCTGTCCAGCCGCCGCGGGCCTCTCGCATGTCCGTGCAGATCATGTCCGGTCCGGTCACCGCGAGGAAGCGCGACGTCCACCGTCGGTTGTGCATCACATCAAGCTCACGCGACTGCAGCAGCCGGACTGCTTGGTTCAGAGCGTTGATATCCATTGAAAACCGGTCGTCTAGGTAGGCGAAGGCATCATGCGAGGACCCCGCGCCGAGCTCGCGTTGTCCCTCACCGAACTGCGCGTTGACCCGTGTTTTCCATTCGTGCCACTTTTCGTGGTCAGGGATGGAACTGTCCTCGACAACCTGTTCAAGATGCCGATCCTGAAATAGCAAGAACCGCATCTTGCGCCGGTGCGGCAGAGCATAGTGAAATGCTTCATGTGCGTCCGGCTTGGGCAGGACGCTGCCAAGAGGTCGATCCGCGCAGACCGCCAGCGTCTCGAGGACGATCATGAACGGCTCCTGCTCCTGTATGAAGCGGTGACCGTGAATGAACTCCTGCACACGCATATCGGAACTGTCGAGGACATTTGGTGGCGGCGGCAGTCTGCTAGTGGACAAGGTGTTCATCACCAGGCATCTCCCTCTGCCATGATTGCGATGGCATGCTCCTGCAGGTTGCCGTCCAACATCCGAACTTCCTTGGGCATCGGGGTTGCGCCGTCGAGTTCGAATGCTCGTCGGACTTCCGTGGCCACCTGCAATTGGAAGCGTTCGACTTCCCGCTGGCATTCAGAGGAAAAGCTAGCCGGCAGAGCACCATCGGCAATCCGAAGCAAGCACTCGACAAGGGTCGGTCGAAGCGCGAGGTCCACCGCCCGATCCTCCCGCCCTCGGGTTGCGACGCGAATTACCGGTGGTCGGCCGTTGTCGGAAGGACCGACGCGGTGGTTGCCGGACACAAGGAAGGACATCGTGCTAATGCCGCCAGTGCGAGGATGACCGGCATGCTGTACTAGCAGTGGGATTTCACTGCCCAGATAGACACCGGATGGCGCTGTGATCCAAAGGCGATCGTCTGTGATCGTCATCTCACCGGTCATCATCCGGTTCAGTCCCCGCAGCAATTGGCGGGCAATCTGCTGTGGCATGCCCGCGCCAAGGAGGCCTTCAACCATCGCGATGTAGTCGGAGCCGTGCTTGAAAACCGATAGGTTCCACGGGCTACGGCGCGGGTTGATACGGACCTTGGGACTCTGCGGATCAAGCGAAAAGAACAACCGCCGCCGCTGATCTACAATGGCACGCTGGAAATCGGCTGAATGGCGGGAAGGGTCGCCTCGGTACATATTGCGTATGGGCGCGAAAATGCGCTCTCCGTACCAGGGGCAGTCGGGCAAGCTGTCGTCGCCCCACAACAGCCCGTGATCGAAGACGTTGTTGGTCTCAAATCCCACCTGATACTCGCTGAGCACAGTGAAGGCGCCATATTGTCGGCGCTCGCGCTCGGTCAGATTCACTCCGAAGGCGTTGGCGAAGGGATTGGTCAAATCATAAACGTTATTCCGTGACCGCATCTTCGCCTTCCGACAAGTCAAGAGGGTCGAACTGGCTTTTGCGTCCCCGAGCAGGATATTGACCGTAAGCAAGATTAGCTGACGGATCGACAGATGTCGTCCGTCGGCGGCCGCCATGCGGATCATGTCCTTGAGCCGGGCGCGCATCGATGCCGGATCGTTCCGTAGAAGGATGTCGCGATTGCAGCGGATTGGGCAGGGATTTTCCTTGTCGGCAAGCGCCGGACAGCCCTCGCACCCCGCCCATCCATCGTGGTCCGCCACGCCGTCGACGATCTGATCCACAAGGTGCCGATGGGACTGCCGCGACATGTTGACCAGCCAGAAGTGTCCGTTCGGATCTTCGCGGGCGTCGCTGCGCAGCATCTCCGCGAACCGGTCGTGAAGCTCGGCCTCCCCACGATCGCGGAAGAACTTCAGCAGATGACCATCGTTGACACATATAACGAAGACGTCGGTGGTCTCGCCGGTCAACGCTGCCATTATGTCGGGAAATATGCGGTTCTTCTCAGCTTCGTTGATCTCGCTTAGGTCCTTGATGAAGAGAGCCGATCGGCCGGACGGCAAGGGTTTAGGCAGGGTGTAGATCTTTTGTGTGTTGGACCAGACGCGAGCCTCGCCGGACAGCGCCTCGGCCACCTTCCGAGCGGTGTACGTTTTGCCGTCCCCGGCCGTCCCGGTAAGGATCACACATTTTGGCGTGGCGGACTGCAGAAGCCCGATCAACTCGGCAGTGAGGGGCTGGTCGATTTCAAGGGCCGCACAGCCGGTCCTCTTGGCGGCCTCAACCACGAACTCGTCGTAGAGATTATTCGAGGACGCTTGAGGGCCGTAGGAAGCCAGGAAATCGACGAGGGGGTTGCTTGTCATCCTAGCCTCACAAGTGGCAGATGGCGCACCCATCTTCCGGCTCGCCTGTGGGGGTTGCATAGCGTTCGCGAAGCTTCTCCAGCGCTTCCAGCGAGCGGGTCTGAGACCAGGTGAAGCGCCGCCCATTCGCCTTGGTCGCCTCGTAGGTCTTGGCCGCCTCGAACAACTCAGGGTGACGTTCTTTCAGCCCCTGCCACTCTCCAACCTGCTGATAGAAACAAAAGTAGCAACCCGACCGCGACCGCCAATCGTAGTAGGGTGGTAGCCCAAGACCGCTGCCCAGCAGCAGGTCGCGAACGTCGTCGAGGCCGAAGCCGATGTCCTTGAGCGGATAGACCGGCAAAATGTTGTTGCGGTTAGACAGCACGACCGGCTTGGCGCGTCCGGTTTCAGCCTTCTCTTCGTCGTCTTCTGGTGAGGGGCCGGCAGCAGCGCCGCGAAAGCCTTCCCTGTTCTCGTCAGCGCGAATGCCGATGTAGCTATATGCATCGTCGCCGCCGACAAAATGCTCGAACGGCTTGATCTTTAGCATGCGGGTACACCAGCGCGCCTGCGGGTTGGGGAGGAAGCCCGAATAGACCTCGTTCAGCAGGACGTCGAAGGGCGACCGGCGCCCACCTTTTGAGCGTACCTGCAGCTCGGGCAGGTCGAGGGCAGTGAGCCGGTTGATTTCGACTCCGAAGATCGCCTCGAACCGGCGCAGATAGCTGTAGGTCTCGGGCAGCTCTGCCCCGGTGTCCGTGAACACGAACTCCAACGGCAAACCGCTGTGCCGTTCGAGCATGTAGACCGCTAGCGCGGTGGAGTCCTTGCCCCCACTCAGCGGAATTATGTGGCGCCGTGACGGGTCCTGCACTGCATTGGAAAGACTAGTTGGCGTCATGACGTTCCCCTGTATATCTCATCCAAGTATTTGATCAGGCGCGCACGACCGATCTTTGCATCATAGACGTCAAAAATTGTGGCAAGCTTGTTGCGCAGAAAAGGCTCGAAGGCGTCGCTGCCGTCCGCGCGCTCAAGCACCGCGTCTTCAATCCGTACGAGCGCCTGCTCGAGCTGAGCGCGAAAGAGGTCAGCCGTCCGGTCATCCCATGCTTCGAAGCCCTCTCCGCAGAGAATGCCGCTCAACTGAGTTACAAAACCTCGCGCGCCCCTGGGGGAGTTGCTGGAACTGCGCGCACGTGCGAGTACCCCCCTAGCTTCATGATCAAGGGCGCGCACCTCTTCGTCTCCTAGTGGAACGCAGGCCGCCCACTCCGAGGCGGCATCGAGAAGAGGGCGCGGGCTGCCCCTGAGCCGGCGGTTAAAAATCGCTGCGGCGACGTCAATTGCTTGGTCAGCAAAGGCGGACGATACACCTTCGATCTGGCGTACAGCTGTGGCGAATACTTCAATTGTCTCTGCGTTCAGGGCTGGCTCTCCGAGCACCTGCGGCAGTTCTCGGCAGAGGAGGTTTGCTGGGTCGAGAGACTTCTTGCGCAAGAGAGGTTGGAGCAGCTCCGCATTCTCGCCCAAGCCTTTTGTGCTCAGGGCCGTAGGCGGAAGACCACTTCGCCATTCTAGTAAGGCATCGTAAAGGCCTCTCAGCAGGTCTGGCTCCTGCGGGTCAAGGTCTCCGACCAGACACCGGATCATCTTCTTGAGATTGCTCGACTGACCTGATGTCAGAGCCGGCACTTCCAGTTCGAACCGCTTTGGCTCCTCGCACATCTTTTCGATCAGGCTTGGCTGGATATCGTCCACATACCTCGCGCGGCCGTCGACGAGTTCCCGCAACGCCAAAGCTCGTCCGAACGCGATCATTCCTGCCGTCAGCAGGAGCGGTAGTACGCCTTCCCGCAGCCCGATCGGTGGGGCTGTCAGGCGATCGATGAGGTCCTCGACGCTCTTGGGTTGTTCAGATGGTTGGGCAAAGAAGACCTCGATCTCTGACCAGACATGCCTCATCGAGAGATCATCTAGTTCCGAAGGTATCCGCCACCGCCAGGCGCCGTTGATGCAGCCATAGAGGCCGGTGCGCTCGAAGACAGTGCGGTAGATGGAGGCGTCGGCGGATGTGGCGCCCTCGTAGCCGAGCGCACGGATACCAGTGCGTTCGATGATCGCAAGCATGCAGCGTTTGCGGGCCGAGCGGGTGACTGCCGAGACCTTGCGCCGTACGACCTGCTCGTTGGCGATCTGCGGAGTATGGGGGAAGCGTGCCTCGAACAGGCGCGAAAGGATCTCGCCTGAGGCGCCGCTCTCGGCGAAGCTGTGAATCGACGGGCCGGACAGCCAGACCACCTCACCGCGGTCGGGGTTCATCAGGCGTTCGAGGCTCTGGCGCAGCGCTGCTTCGGCCTCGGACTTCAGTTCCTGAAGCTCGCGCTCTACTAGCGGGTCGGTGGCAAGAAGCTCGGGGCGGTCTAACAGCGCCTCCAATGCGAGGAGGTCAGCGAGAATTGGGCCAACCTCAGCGGAACGGCGGGGCAGCGCCAAGATTAGGTGGGGCGGAAGGGCGCGGGCAAGCTCCACAAGGTCCGGCCGGTCTGCGGTGGCGTCGATGACTAGCGCCACCAGCGCATCCTCGCTATCGGCATGAGCACGAAGTTCCTCCAGGCCGGTAGCCGAGATCAGGTCGCCTTCGCGCACGAAGCGGGCCCGGGCGAAGCGGGTAATCCCTCGGGCGTGGTTATAAGGTGGCGCGCTATATGCACCGGGCGGAAACATCCGCTCCAGCGCCTGCACCGGGTCGCTTTCCATCGCCAGCCGAGCGGCCTCCTCAGTGACCATCTGTCCAAGGTCGATGTCAGCGCCATGCCAGACCGAGATGTCGTCCACCCTGCGGCGATGGAGGAGCAGTTTGCGCGCCACTAGCGCTTCGATCGTGGCATCGACGGCCTCCGACGTCGCTGGGCTGCCCTCTGCCACAGCATAGACCAACCGCACGCGCGACAGCTTCAGCCGCTCCGCGCTGCGGCCGAGTTGCAGTAACGCCGCGGTTTTTATCACACTCCGTTCTAGATCTGTTTCGGCGCGAGAAAGCGCCGTCTCGGTCTCGACGAAGCGGCGGTGGGTGCCACCTGGTCCGGTGTCGGAGCGCATCGCCGGGGCGAAGAAGTCGTAGAGCGCATCGACGCCTAGGGCCGTCCCAGGCTCGGCCGCCGCCACCACATCAGAAAGGTAGCGGAACATCGTCCGTTCGGCCTGAGCCACTTGCGCGGCGAGGCTTGGCAGAATCTGAAGCGCTGCCGGTGTCAGCGGCGCGGTGCGGGAGAGGATGTCGGACAGCCTCGCGTCGTCGGTGATATCGGCGAAGAAGCCCGCGGCTCGGGCGCGGGCAATGGCAGTTGCATCGGGCGCGTCGCGTCGCTCGTCAAGCGCCTCGGCCAGCATCTCCATCGCGTCGACGCCATCGTCGATCAAGCTGAGCGTTTCAAATCGCCCATCGATCTTTCTCCAAGCCGATTGTGCCGTGTCCGATGCACGTCGGGTGTAGTGGTAGACCCCTTGGTGCATGAGAGTGGTCAGCGTCACCCGAGGTTCTGTGCGTCGCACCGCCCATTCCGCTAGATCCTGCACCGCCAGCAGGTCCTCTGGACGGCCCTCGCGCACAAGGGTTTCCAAATGCTGGCCGAACTCGTCCCAGACGATAGCGATCTGCGCCATGCCGTTCCGCCTGGCGCGGCGAAGGATGGCCGCCAGAACCTTGGAGAGCGGGCCTGCTTCCACTTCCGCCCGCTCGGCAAGCTCCGCAGCTAGGTCGGGGCAGGCGCCATGCAGCAGCAGGAGTAGCGTCGACCCCTGGGTCTCGACAGCGCCCAAGGCCGGGTCCACTGCAGCGATGCGCGCGCGCAGCTGCCGGGCCATAGCCGGATCGCCGGCAAGAAGGGTGATCCCGGCAAGCGCGGCAAGCGATTTGCCCGCGCCATAGGGTGCCACCACATTAGTGGCCGAGCTCCGCTCAAGTCCGCAGACGGCGCGGACCACCTGCAGGGTCTTGCGCGTGGGACGGTATGCGGCGATCACCTCTGCCCGCGCGCGGTCATCCGCAATGTTGATTGAGCGCAAGATGTTCATACCGCCTCCCGGGCTGCGCCAACGCGGTCATAGAAGCGCCGCGCCCAGGTTGCGGCAGTCGCACTCGGCAGCGAAACATAGCGTTCGCCGGCCAGTGTCCGCACCCGCAGGACCTTGGCCCCGAGTTCCCGTTCACTTGCTGCGGCAAGATCCAAGAGGGCTTCGCGTGACCGACCCAACATCGCTCCGGCGCGGGTCATCGGCGCGCTGGTGATCGCGATGTCCTGCAAAACGCCGTCACGCAAATCGGCGCTAGGCCGACTCATTCCGAGCGCGGAAAGGACCAGCCCAAGTGCCTCAGGCGGGGTGGGCGTCGGCTCCGAGCGCTCGAACCGGTCTGCCCTACACAGATGCTGCCAAAGGTCTAGGCGGTGAAATGGTGACCCTAGATTGTCCTCTGGTTCACTCCGTGACCGCGGTACCGGCACAGCGTAGGTCTGCATCACCGCCGCCACCTCGCGTTGAACTGTCTTTATGGCCGGCGCCTTCCCCCGGTTCGGCGAAAGGTCGCGCGCGAGTGTCTCGGCCAATACTGTCCGGTCGCAGCGCTCTGGTCGTCGCGGCGAGAAGAACCAAGGCAACGACGTCTCAGCTCCACATGTCAGGGCGCTGGCATGCACCAGCCACCATGTGCCTAGCTGGACCATGTACGGATCGTATTCTGCCAATACGTTGCCGAGGAGCGTGAGTTCCAACGGACTATTTCTGCTCGTCCGTGTCGCGAGGCCAGTTGCGTGGAGCCACCAACCAATTGACTTGGCCATGTTACGCCCGACCCCAAGCCGATCCGCTGTCTCGGGGGCCGAAAAAACGCCCATGCCACCTTCTCGTAGGTGAAGGAGGCCCTTAGTCAACCAGCCTGGCCTTGGATAGAAGGTTTCGTGCCCGCCGAGCTTCATACCAGATCACCCATCATTGCTCGAAGAAACAGCGCCTCATCCACGAATGCCTGTGCTGCGAGTTCGATGTCATCGTCCCGCGTATCGACGGCTACGGCTATGCGGAGACTTGCATAGGCGTCATCCCTTGATAGGCCCATCGCCAGCAGTGTGCGTGACGGCTCCGGCTGCCCCGAGGAGCAGGCCGAAACCTGAGAGCAGAGGATACCGCGCGCCTCAAGCCGAGCCACCAGCGCCATGCCGTCCACGCCCTGAACAGTCAGATTACTAGTGTTCGGCACTCGCTGCGCATCCGCGCCATTTACGCGGGCGTTGGGGATTGCAGACATCACTTGGTTTTCAAACCGATCGCGCAATCGGGCCATATCTGTGATGGCCCTATTTAAATCCCGCTTTCGGAGTTCGCACGCGACACCAAGGCCGACGATGCCCGGCACATTCAGTGTACCGCCTCTCCAACCACGTTCCTGTCCGCCGCCTACTGAGATCTCCACTGGCGGTAAGGTTTCCGGCTGCACCAATACACCAACCCCTTTCGGCCCGTGCAGTTTGTGACCGGAGAAGGTGAGATAGACTGCGCTGTCCGCCTCAAATGCAACCCGCCCCACCGCTTGAGAGGCATCGACCAGACAGGCCGCGTCATACCGCTCTGCCATGGCCTTGATCGCCACCAGATCCTGCAGAACACCCGTTTCGCCATTCGCCCAGGCGAAAGCGATCAGTTTAGGTCCACTGATGCTGCTTAGCACTGTCTCAAGTGCATCTAGTCGCCAGCGCCCAGATTTTTCCAATGCAACCGTTCGGACAAGCTGTGGTGTGTGCTGAAAATAATACCCCGCCACCGCCGGGTGCTCTGCCGTTGAGGTGATCAGTGTTGCGCATAGATTGGCATGATGACGCAACACTGCCTCGTTCGCCTCTGTAGCACCGGAGGTGAAAACCACTTGCTCAGCCTGCACTCCGAGAAGTCGTGCCACCTGTTCGCGCGATGAAGCAACTGTCCGCGCGGCGTTCTGCCCAAATCCATGAGCGCTGGACGGATTTGCCCAATCGGTCTCGAGCGTCCGGATTATGGCGGTTACGACCTCTGGTACAGGTCTGGTGGTAGCATTGTTGTCGAGATGGACTATTTGCGAATGCATCGTTTCAACTGGTGTTTCTCATCAATACGTCCGGATTTAAAAGCACAATCTGCTGGTCCTGCGGCTTCCGCGCTGCGGGATCTGTGTCTAGGCCAAGCCGCCTGAGCGCGTAGTAGAGGAGCGCGCGCCGAACCTTGATCTTCGCTTTGCCCTCACGCATGCCGTAGTCCAGAGCGATAACCTTCGCCTGCGTTTCCGAGAGTTCGGGGTGGGGGGCGACCTCGAGTGTGACCTCGGAATGCCAGTCGCGATCATCGTCGGCCGAGGTTTCGCTCTCGCGAGAACCACGGATGCCGATGATCCGTGAGAGCAGGAAGTCCTTGAAGCACTCGTCGTTCAGACAGAACGCTCGCGTGTGCCAGCGGAAACCGTCGAACGCGATGGCGTGGGGGGCAATCCAGCGCCAGCGCGGCTCCGGGCTGGAGAGGGACTGGTACTTCACCTCTATCGCCTCCGACCGACGAATGGCGCCGACGACCGAGCGGAGCGTCACCGGATCGACGCCGCGCACGGGCGTCGGGGCGGATGCATAGGGTGGCAGGTCAGGGATCCAGCAATCCTCGTGCTCCAGCACGTCGTCGGCAACCAGGCGGAGCTGCGAGAGATAGTGCGTGGCGTCTGGCGGGCGGAACTTACAGTCGAAGTCGGGCCCGCGGACATAGGTGCGCGCGCTCTTGTCGTAGGTCATGTTGCCCGGCGCCAGCGCGATGTAGCGGTTCAGGTCCGAGGAGGCTTGGTTCACCGAGACGCCGAATTGCTGCATCAGATCGCTGCGGTTCACATGTCCCTCCCAGAACAGGCGGAACTCGATGAACTCGAGGCGCTGCTCGACGCCCCAGCGTAGTCCGACCTTGTCCTTGTCCACGTTGCGCTCCCGCTCGGCCCTGCGCGCACGCGAACTGTGCGCGCCCAATTTCTGGGCTTTCTTCGACGTTAGCCGCGTGGGGCTGCGCGATCAATCGAAAAGGGGCGCGGCGGGGCGCGATTATCCCAAGGATTGCCTGAGGTTCTGCGCCACCGCGTCCGCTGCGGTCCTTACAGGCTCGGCCGCAAGATGGGCGTAACGCGCAGTGGTCTGGACCTGCGTGTGGCCGAGCAGCTTGCCGATCATGGGCAGGCCCTGACCCGACGCGACGGCCGTGGACGCGAAGGTGTGGCGCAGGTCGTGGATGCGCACGTCCTTCACGCCAGCTCGGGCGCGGACCCTCTGCCAGAAGGGCTGTAGATCGCTCAAGCGCTTGCCTGGAAGGGTGCCGAAGATGACCCACGGGTTGCCGTCGATGCGCTGGGCGTCGCGGAGCAGCTCGACGGCGGGCTCTCCGAGATGGACGATCTTGGCGCCGGATTTGGAGTCTGGCAGACGCAGAACACGCTCGACCAGATCGACGTAAGCCCACTTCAACGTCATGATTTCGTTCAGCCGACACCCGGTCAGGATCAGCAAGCGTGCGGCGAGGATGGCCGAGGGCAGTTCGATCCCCTCCGCCTCCATCTCGCGCAGCACCTCGCCGACGCGGCGCAGTTCGGCCGCGCTGAGAAAGCGTTCGCGTTTCTCTTCCGGGTACTTCTTGATGTGCTTGCGCGGATTCGAACCGTCCGGCCGGAGGCCCCACAGTTCGGCGAGGTTGAACATCTTCGAAATCAGTTCGAGGCAGCGGTTCGCCTGATAGGGGATGTGGCGGAGATCGTGATGGAACTTCGCTACATCCGCCCGGGTGACGCCGGTGACCGTCAGTTGCCCGAGCGCGGGCAGGATGAAGCGTTCGAGGTTGCGGCGATACTCCTTGGCCGTGCTCGCCTTCACGCGGATCGCGATGTGCTCCTTGTCGAACCGCTCCGCCAGCTCCTTCACCGTGATCGCTCTGCGCCCGGCGTCGCGTTCGGCGGCGGGGTCCGCGCCGTTGCGCGCAGCGGCGACGATGGCGATGGCGCGGTTGCGCGCCTGCTCGCAGGTCAGGACCGTGCTGGCCCCGAGGCTGATCCGCCGCGACCGGCGTCCAGCGCGATACTGGACCACGTAGCCCTTGCGCCCGCTCGGCAACACGCGAAGCCCGAAGCCGGGGATCTCGTTGTCCCAGACGAAGTATTCGGCGGAGCGGACTTCTGCGACGTCGACGAGGCGTTTGGTGATCCTGGGCATGGCGCTCTTCGGTGGTTCTTTCGCCGTTCCACAGTGCTGAAGCGCGGGTGACAGTCAACGAACACATTGAAATTGCGAAGAAAAAGGAAGTAACCCGCATTTCCGCGCAAGGCGTTTCGGCGCGCTGACGCGGGAAATCGACGAGCCCAGCGAATCAGAACGCATGTTCCGGTGCCCGCGGACCGCTGATAGGCTCGGGAAAAGAAACTGGCGATCCGATGGCTTCCAAGACCACCCTCAACGCGAAGAACCTCGAAGCGCTGGGCGCAGAGCGCCTGGCGCAACTGCTGATCGAGGTCAGCACCGGCAACGCAGCGGCCAAGCGCAAGCTGCGGCTCGCGCTGGCGGGCGCCCAGAGCCCGAAGGAGGCCGCGCGGGAGATCACCAAGCGGCTGACCAGCATCGCCCGAGCCCGCAGCTTCATCACCTGGAAGAACCGCAAGGCGCTGGTCACCGATCTCGAAACCCAGCGGCGCGCCATCGTCGAGCAGATCGCGCCCGCCGATCCGGACGAGGCGCTCGCGCTGATGTGGCGGTTCATGGCGCTCGCCACGCCGGTGTTCGAGCGCTGCGACGACTCCAGCGGCACCATCATCGGCATCTTCCACCAGGCCTGCGCCGATCTGGGTCAGCTCGCCGAGAAGGTCCGGCCGGATCCGCAGGCGCTCGCCGGCGCTGTTCTCGATGCGCTTCAGGACAACGGCTACGGCCAATATGACGGCCTGATCGGCATCATGGCGCCGGCGCTTGGCGACGAGGGGCTGGCGGCCCTGAAATCGATGGCCGAAGAACTCGGTCGTTCGCCCGTGCCGGTGCCGCCGAAGGACCAATGGAAGGCGGTGGGCTGGGGCACGGGCGGCACCACCTACGAGCACGAGATGCGGGCGCGTGAGCGCACGAGCACGGTGGTCATGGCGCTCAAGGACATCGCGGACGCGCAGGGCGACGTCGACGGCTTCATTGCGCAGTACGATCCGAAGACCCGCAAGGTGCCGCAGATCGCGGCCAAGATCGCGCAGCGCCTGCTCGCGGCCGGCAGGGCCGGCGAGGCGCTGGGGTTCCTCGAGCGCGCGGAGCTCGGCGACGGCTTGCGGGTTCCGCTGGCATGGCAGGACATCCGCCTGCAGACGCTGGAGGCACTGGGTCGCGGCGAGGAGGCGCAGGCGTTCCGGTGGGACTGCTTCGAGCGCACGCTCTCCGACAGCTACCTGCGGGCCTATCTCAAGCGGCTGCCCGACTTCGATGATATCGAGGCCGAGGAGCGGGCGATGGCGCACGCCATGGCCTATCCAAGCCTTCTCCGCGCCCTGCAGTTTTTCCTCGACTGGCTGGCTCTGGATCGCGCCGCAGACCTCCTGGTGGCCCGGCACGACGAGATCGACGGGGATCACTACGAGTATCTTGCCCCCGCGGCGGAGGCCCTGTCAGAGCGTCATCCGCTGGCCGCGACGCTGGTGCTCCGCGCGATGATCGACTTCACGCTCACGAGGTCGCGGGCGAAGCGGTATCGCTATGCCGCTGAGCATCTCGCCAGCTGCGCCCGTCTCGCAGGCGATATCCCGGACTTCGGTGCGTTCGAGACGCACGACGTCTATGAAGCGCGGCTGAGGCGGGAGCATGGCCGTAAGCAGTCGTTCTGGAGCCAGATAGGCTGAGTACGGTGTCAAAGTGCCTCGTATATTTGTGAGCACATGTTCGTATTGAAATCTACGTTGGCATTGACCCGAATTCCGGTTGGCACGATACTTTGGCTCTTTCAGGGTGGTTCCGTCGTATCGGACATAAGCGTTTCGATCAGGAACCGCAGATTTACAGGTGATTAATCTGCTTCCACGCAATCTACTGGCCGATATCTGGAAGCACTGTGGAAGCAAGAGGGGTCAAAATGCTGGGAGGTTTGGCGAAGTAGAGCGAAAATTGATTTGCTCCACCGGGCACTGAAAGTGGCGGAAATGGCGGGTGTATCGCAATAGTTAGAAAGTATTCGAATGAACTTTGCTACGGCTCATAACCTGAAGGTCGCAGGTTCAAATCCTGCCCCCGCAACCAGCTTTATCAAGGGGTTAAGCGCAAGCTTGACCCCTTGATTGCGTTCGGAATACCCTTACACAGTTCTTGCACATTTTTGCCCATCTGGCGGAGCACCCCGCCCATGGCGACGCACCAGATCCTCGGCGGCAAGGTCCATTGACCTTCCCCCTGAAGCCGATCCGTTCAGAGGGTGAGTATTTCGGTTGATAACATGCTCCGGCCGCCACTGGCGACGGTCTGCTGGATGGAGG
>NZ_SLXO01000013.1 GCF_004341375.1 Rhodothalassium salexigens DSM 2132 | reverse complement strand
CCGTCATCAACCCGCGAACCAAGACCGCCTCCCAAAAGCCAGTCTTGAATCACGCTTCGACCGCCTTGGGAATCCACTTCGTCAACAGGACCTAGATATCGCGCACGGCGGCCACCAAACGTTCCATAAGATCGTTGTTTTGATTGACTAGGTCAGAGATATTGTCCGCCTCCTGACGAGTGGTCGCGGCGAGTTGTTTGACCTCGTTGGCCACCACGGCGAAGCCCCGGCCTGCCTCCCCGGCGCGGGCGGCCTCAATGGTCGCGTTCAAAGACAACAGGTTGGTCTGTGCCGCCACATCCTTGATCGCGCGGGCGATCTTAATGACCCGTTCGCTCGACCGTTTTGCTTCCTCGACCGCCTCTTGGGTTTTCAACACGGCCGTCTTTTGCCCGGTGACATCGATTCCGATCATGAGGTACTTGATGATCTCGCCATTGACGTCCTGCATGCAGCCAAAACTACCCTTCAGGACCACGTCCCGACCATCAGCCGTGGAAAACTCGACTTCTTTTTGCAACGACCCGTCATTCTGCAAAGATTTTATTTCGCCAGAGCTTAACATTTTATCCAAATTTATATCTACCTGACTTCCGCCGAGCATTTCAAAATAGGAATTGACAGATGTAAGCGTGAAATTTTTTCCCCACTCAATAATAGCATTGGATTCATTGATAACCTGTAAGGTTCTCTCGAACTCGACAGATTGGGTTTTTGTTGACGAAATATTCGCCTGAATAGATATATAGTTACTCAAAACTCCATAGTCGTCAAAAACTGGGTTAATTGCAATGGAAACCCAGTATGGATTGCCGGCCTTTGTATAATTGAGGATTTCTTCGTAGACCGGCTTCCGCATTTTCAACGCGGTTCGGATTCGATCAACCGTTTTGGGATCGGTATTGGGCCCTTGCAAAACATCGCCCGGCTTTTTCCCTTTAATTTCTTCCAAGGAAAATCCGGTCAGTGCTGTGAACCCTGGATTGACAAACTCAATGAAGCCATCGGCATCGGTGATAATCACCGAATTATCGGTTTCGTTAGCAACGAGGGACAAACGTTTAAATTCCTCCCGCCGCTGAATTTCTTCGGTCACATCACGTAAAAAGGCGGTGTAAATGATACTCCCCGTGCCAGTATTTACTTTTGACAAGGACAAACTGGCATAACAAAAACTACCGTCCTTGCGATGAATAGCCACTTCCCGACTCGTGCCGACGATCTTGTCGACACCGGTGGCCCGATTGGCGTCCACAAAACCGTCGTGCTTGTGCTGCATTTCCGGCGGCACCAGCATCTTGACATTTTGTCCAATGACCTCGTCGCGGCCATAGCCCCACAAGCGCTCCGCCGCCGCATTGAAGAACGTCACCCGGTTGGCCTCATCAATGGTCACAACCGCATCGATGGCCTGCTCAAGGGTCTGAATGAAGAGGTCTTGGGTTTGGCGCTCTTCTGTGATGTCTTTAACAAACGCCGTGTAGCTGATCCGGCCATCGGCGTCCGTCACCTTCGAGAGAGACAAGCTGCCCAAACGAACGGAACCATCCTTTCTATGGATCGCCACATCGCGGCTGGTACCGACAATCTTGTCAACGCCGGTGGTCCGGTTCCGGTTCACGAAATCGTCGTGCTTGTGCTGCATCTCCGGCGGCACCAGCATCTTGACGTTGCGCCCGATCACCTCGTTCGGCTCATAGCCCCAAAGGTTAACGGCCGCCTGATTATAGAAGGTGACCCGATTCGTTTCGTCAATCTGGACAATCGCATCAATCGCTTGGCTGAGAATTCGTTCCGCTTCGCCCGTTCGTTGCTCACTCGACTGGTGACGGCCGTCAGTTTGGCGATTATCGCCCAGGCCGAGATAGGTGCCAGTATCCATCGACGTACACTCCACAACCAATACGACTCCAAAAACACGGAAGCCCTTTGATAAAACCAGGGTTGTAAATTTTGTCTTAATATTGGCAATATAGCAAAAAATAGCCATCTACCGGCATTCAGAGGCGCGACCGATCTGACCCAGGAGCAATGGATTTGATAGATCGCCTCCCCCAAGCCCCCCATGGCGCCACCGACACCACCGGCGCCTCGGTCCCAGCCCGCCGCTATGCCCTGGTTCGCGCGTTGGTGGCCGAAATCCCGGCGGGCCGGGTCGCCAGCTACGGCCAGATCGCGGCCATGCTGCCGGGCCTGACCGCGCGCCAGGTGGGCTATGCGCTGTCGGGGCGCCGGGACCCGGTGCCCCATGCCTTGCCCTGGCACCGGGTGGTCAATGCCCGCGGTGCGGTCTCGCCCCATGCCGGCGCGGCCGACCAGCGCCGGCGACTGGAGGCCGAGGGCATCGCCTTCGACCGCCGCGACCGGCTCGACTGGTCGCGCCATCGCTGGGCCGGGCCCGGCCATGTGTGGTTCATCGCCCGCGGCCTGGCGCCCGACCGCTGAGCCATACGCTGCCTGCGGCATCGCGGCGCGGGCGGCACCCGCCCTGATCCGGGGCGCCCCGGCGTCGCGAACCAGGGCTATGACCCAGACATCCGAAAGATCCGATCCGACCGGCGCCGACGCCCAGGGCGCGACCGCCGAGGCCAAGGACGGGCCGGGCGCCGCGCCCGGCCTGACCACCTTTTACAACGAGGCCTGCCCGGTATGCAGCGCCGAGATCAACCATTATCGCGACGAGGCGGACGCCGCCGGCGCGCCGCTCGCCTGGGTGGACATTTCCACCGAGGGTGCCGATCTGGCGCGCCACGGCGTCACCCAGGAGATGGCCTATCGCCGTCTCTACGCGGTCGACGAGCACGATACGCTGCTGGTCGGCCTCGACGCGTTCATCGCCATTTGGCGGCGGCTGCCCAAGCGGCGCTGGCATCTGTTGGCCGACGCGGTCAGCCTGCCCGGCGTCAACCCGGTGATGAGTTGGGGCTATGAGCATGTGGCGGCGCGCGCCATCTATGGCTGGAACAAGCGCCGCCTGGCCCGCGAAGCGCGCGAGCGGCGCCGGCCAAGCGGGCGCACGGGCTTGGCGCGTCGCCGCGCGGCCCGCGTCACGGGCGACGGGCCCGGCGACGGCTGAGGCCGAGACGCCACCCAAGCGCTATTCGAGCGCGTTGACGAACGCCAGATCCAAAGGCTGGTCGGTCAATCGACCGGCCGCGCGCGCCGCCGTCATCACCTCGGGGTCGGCGCGCAGCCGGTCGAGGGCCGCGAACACCCGGGCGTGGATCGCGCCATCCGTGGGGCCGTTGATCCGGTGGGCGCTCAAGGTGCGCAGCGCCGGCCCGCGCTGCTCGGGGTCGGCAAGGCGCGCCTTGAACAATGCCGCCAGACCGGCGTCGTCGCCGCGACAGGCCAGCGCATAGGCGGTCGCCTCGGCATTGACCATCGGGTTGGCGTCGAACCACGCCATCGTCTCGGCGCTTTCGTCTTCGCGGTCGAGCAGATCGAGCGCGCAGACCTCGACCGCGCGCACAAACCCCGCGCCATAGGGCGACAGCGGGTTGACCTGCTGCGCGCGCGCCCGCCGCGCCAGATCGATCGCGGCGTCGGCATCGCCCAGGTCGGCCAAGACAAAGCCGTAGTTGATCCACTGGTTGAGCACATCGGGATGCGTCGCCAGGTCGAGGTCGAGCAGCTCGGCCATCCGCTCGCGCGCCGCGTCGTCGCGGCCCAGCGCCACCAGGGCATAGACGATCATATTGTCCAGGAAATACAGGCTCTTCTCGTCGCCGCCATCGCCGAAGCGCGCCAGCGCGATACGCGCGTCTTCAAGCGCGCCGGCGAAATCGCCGACCCGGATCAACTCCTCGACCAGGCGCAACTGCGCCGCCGGCGCGTCCGGCAGGCGCGCCGCCTGCTCGCGCGCATGGGCCAGCGCCTTGCGCCCGGCAGCGGCCAGGTCGGGCACCACCAAGGCGTCGACGACCCCCCACAAGGGCTCGAACCGGCGGTCGATCTTCAGGTCGACCAGCACCCGGTAGCTGCGCACGCGCAACGCCAGCCGCCGCGCGGCGGCCAAGTCGCCCCGGTCCACATAATGGGCGATCAGATCCTCATAGAAGAAGTCGGGCGACAGTCCCTCGGCGGTCACCGGCTCGACCCCGGCCTTGTACAGCGCGTCGAGGAGCGCCAGATGCCGGGGCGGCTGGTCCGCCTGGCGGGCGGGCAGCTCGCCGGCCTCGGCCGCCCGGTGCAGGCGCCCCAGCACCGACACCGCATAGGCCGGGTTGAGCTTTTGCGCCGCGAAGGGATAGGTGCGGGCGAGCGCCGTCAGCGCCCGGCCCTCCCCCGCCACGCCGCCCAATTGGCGCTCCAACTGCAACAGCGTGATCAGCCCGTCGGGATAGTGCCGGCCGTCGTCATAAAGCCGCCACAGCAGCGCGCGCGCAGCCTCGGGCTCGCCGGCCCGCACCAGAGCGGCCGCGCGCAGGAACTGCGCCAGGGCACGGTGGCGCTCGGGCAAACTGTCATAGGCCAGCACCCGGTCGACCAGGTCGAGCAAGCGGGCGGCGCGCGCCCCGTCGGCCTGGGCGGCGCTCAAGGCGCGCCAGGCGTCGACCCAGGGCGCCGCCTGGGCGCCCGGGTCGTCGACCGCGCGGGTATCGGGCAGGCGCGCAGCCGGCGGTGCGGCGTCCTCGGTGGGCGGCGGCACCGGTGGTTCCTGGGCCGCCGCCGCCCAACTCGCCCCCCAACTCGTCCCCAGGCCCAGCGCCAACGCCGCCAGGCAAAGGGGGCTGCGCGCGCCCGCCGGCGTCACGCGGCGAATTGGTCGGGCTCCAGCGCATAGAACAATTCGGCGCCGCGGGTGATCGGGCCCAAAAGCGCGGTCGCCGGCGGCAGGCATTGTTCGGCGAAGAAGCGCGCGGTGGCGATCTTGTTGGCCAGGAACACCGGGTCGCCGGTGCCGGCGTCAAGCCGCCGCTGGGCCTCGCGCGCCTGCAGCGCCAGATAATAGCCGCCGGCCACGGTGCCGAACAGGGTCAGGAACGGCGACGCCCCGGCAGCGGTGGCGCGCGCCTCGTCCAGATCGTTGCCGGCCAGCCAGACGGCGGCATGTTGCAACGCCTCGACCCCGTCGGACAGATATTCGGCGATCGAGCCCAGCGTGTCGTCGCCGGCGATGGCGCCCGCGAAATCGCGGATGTCGGCGAACAGCGCCTTCCAATGCCGACCGTCGTCCATGGCCAACTTGCGGCCCACCAGGTCCATGGCCTGGATGCCGTTGGTGCCCTCATAAATCGGCGCGATGCGGGCGTCGCGATAGTGCTGCGGCGCCCCGGATTCTTCGATGAAGCCCATGCCGCCGTGGATCTGGATGTTCTCGGAGGTCAATTCGACGCCCATGTCGGTGCACCAAGCCTTGACCACCGGCGTCAACAGGTCGGCCAGCCCCTGGGCCTTGGCGCGTTCGTCGGCGTCGGGGTGGGCGTGGGCGCGGTCGACCGCCCCGCCGGTGGCGTAGGTCAGCGCGCGCATGGCCTCGACGGTCGCCTTCATGGTCATCAGTTTGCGCCGGATCAGCGCGTGCTGGATGATCGGCACCGACGGCCCCCGGCTGCCATACTCCGCCGATTGCACCCGCTCCTGGGCGAACGCCACGGCTTGTTGATAGGCGCGCTCGGCGATCGCCACGCCCTGCAGGCCGACACAGATGCGGGCATGGTTCATCATCGTGAACATGGCGCGCAGGCCCTTGTTCTCCTCGCCGACCAGCCAGCCCACGCAGGCGTCATTGTCGCCGAACTGCATGGTGCAGGTGGGCGAGGCGTGGATGCCCAGTTTGTGTTCGAGCCCGGCGCAGCGCAGGTCGTTGCGCTGGCCCGGCTGGCCGTTTTCGTCCGGCAGGAACTTGGGCACCAGGAAGCACGAAATGCCGCGCGTGCCCTCGGGCGCGTCGCTCAGCCGGGCAAGCACCAGATGGACGATATTGCCGGTCAGGTCGTGTTCGCCGAAGGTGATGTAGATCTTCTGGCCCTTGATCCGGTAGGTGCCGTCCTCGGCGCGCTCGGCGCGGGTGGTCAGGGCGCCCACGTCGGAGCCCGCCTGCGGCTCGGTCAGGTTCATGGTGCCGGCCCATTCGCCCGAGATCAGCTTGGGCAGATACAGCCGCTTCAGCTCTTCCGAGCCGTGATGGGTCAACGCCTCGACCGCGCCCTGGTTCAGCAAGGGGCACAGCGACAGCGCCATATTGGCCGACGCCCAGGTCTCCTGGACCGCCAGCCCAAGCGCGAACGGCAGCCCCTGCCCGCCATGCTCGGTCGTAAAGGTGAGGCCGTTCCAGCCGCCGTTCACATACTCGTCATAGGCGTCCTTGAAGCCCTCGGGCATGCGCACCACGCCATTGTCCCACTGCGCGCCCTGGCTGTCGCCGACCGCGTTGAGCGGCGCCATGGTCTCGGCGGCAAGCTTGCCCGCCTCGTCCAGCACCGCGTCGACCAGATCGGGAGTGGCTTCGGAGAATTGCGGAATACGGGTCAGGTCCTCGATCCCCGCGGCCACATCCAGGGCCAGACGCATATCCTTCAAGGGCGCAGCATAACGACTCATTCATACCTCCATTGCGCGCGCCGATGCCCGGCCGCGGTGATCGTCCCAAGGCCTTTATGTAGGACGCCTTTTCTTTGCGTCCACCAAGCGCGTGATGTAAGCACCGATCAGTGAATGCCAAGCGCCCCGCCCCGCGATAGGCGACGGCGACCAGGAGGCCCCCCTTGCCCGCGCCGATCGAAAAGCCGCGCCCCAAGACCATCGACCGCGCCGTCGAAACCCTGCGCCAGGGCGGGTTGGTGGCGCTGCCGACCGAAACGGTCTACGGCCTGGCCGTCGACGCCAGCCAGCCGCGCGCGGTCGCCCATGTGTTCGAGGTCAAGGGCCGGCCGCAGTTCAATCCGCTGATCTGCCACGTGGCGGGTCGCGACATGGCCGGCCGCCTAGTCACCCTGTCGCCGGCCGCCGACGCGCTGATCGCGGCATTTTGGCCCGGTCCGCTGACCCTGGTGCTGCCGCGCCGGGCCGACGCGCCGGTGGCCGATCTGGTCAGCGCCGGGCTCGATACCCTGGCGGTGCGCGCGCCGGCGCATTCGGTGATGCGCCAGGTGCTGTTCGCGCTCGACCGGCCGGTGGCCGCACCGTCGGCCAACCCCTCGGGCCGGCTGAGCCCGACCCGCGCCGACCATGTGGCCGACGGCTTGGGCGACCGGGTCGACCTGATCGTCGACGGCGGCCCGTGCGCCGTGGGGCTGGAAAGCACGGTGGTCGAGGTGCGCGACGACGCGGTGGTAGTGCTGCGCCACGGCTCGATCACCACCGCCGACCTGCGCGCCGTGGTCGCCCTGCCGGTGCGCGAGCGCGAGGACGGCGACCCGATCAATGCGCCCGGTCAATTGCTCAGCCACTACGCCCCGCGCGCCGCGCTGCGCCTTGACGCCACCGAGGTCGCCGACGACGAGATCCTGATCGGCTTCGGCGCGGTCGCCGGCGATCTGAATCTGAGCCCGGCGGGCGACCTGGAAGAAGCGGCGACCCGTCTGTTCGCGTTGCTGCGCGAAGCCGACGCCCGCGCCGACCGCATCGCCGTCGCACCGGTGCCCGACCATGGGCTGGGCCGCGCCATCAACGACCGGCTGCGCCGGGCGGCGGCCCCGCGCCCCCATTGAGGCGCCTTGCCTTGACGCGCCAGGACGCGCCGTCATTGGTCCGGTCGAACCGGTTGTAGCGGGCGAGCCGGGCGGGCCGGCCGCCGATCGCCCAGGGAGACGAGACCGCCCATGACCCTGCCGTCGCCGTTCATCGCCGCGCTGCGCGACGCCCTGCCTGACGCCAGCCTGACCGCCGACGCCGAGCGCATCGCGCCGCACCTGATCGAATGGCGCGGCCGCTATCGGGGCCAGGCCGATTGGCTGGCCCTGCCCGGCAGCACCGAGGAGGTGGCGCGCATCGTGCGCCTGGCCAGCGCCCACGGCGTCGCCCTGGTGGCCCAGGGCGGGCGCACCGGGCTGGTGGGCGCGGGCGTGCCGCGGGCCGGCGAGTTGCCGGTGTCGTTCGCGCGGCTGCGCCGGCTGCGCGCGCTCGACCCCGCCGACGGCTCGCTGATCGGCGAGGCCGGGCTGCCGCTGGCCCAAGCCCAGGCGGCGGCCAACGAGGCCGGGCTTCTGCTGCCGCTGACCATCGCGTCTGAGGGCAGCGCCACGCTCGGCGGCATCGCCGCCACCAATGCCGGCGGCGTCCACGTGCTGCGCTATGGCATGGCCCGCGACCTGGTCCTCGGCCTCGAAGCGGTGCTCGCCGACGGCCGCGTCTGGCACGGCCTGAGCCGGCTGCGCAAGGACAATACCGGCTATGACCTCAAGCACCTGCTGGTCGGCAGCGAGGGCACGCTGGGGCTGATCACCGCCGTGGCGGTCAAGCTGGTGCCGGCGACGCCGCACCGCTCGGTGGCGTTGGTCGGCCTCGACAGCCCCGAAGCGGCGCTGGCGCTGCTGACCCGGGCGCGCGGTGCGCTCGGCGACACCCTCAACGCCGCCGAGTTGATGCCGCGCTTCGGCATCGAGCTGGCGATCCGCCATCTGGGCGCCGACGACCCGCTAGGGCCGAGCCATCCGTGGTTTCTGCTGCTGGAGACCGCCAGCGGATGGGCGCCGGCACGCCTCGCCGCCGCCATGGAGGACCTGCTGGCCGCCGAGATGGAGGCCGGGCGCATCGGCGCCGCGCTGATCGCCCAGTCGGAGGCCCAGGCCGAGGCGTTGTGGGCGCTGCGCCATGGCCTGTCCGAGGCGCAGAAGCACGAGGGCGGGTCGATCAAACACGACATCGCCGTGCCGGTGGGCGCGGTGCCGGGCTTTCTGACCGAGGCGCTGGCGGCGGTGACCGCCCAGGTGCCCGGCTGCCGGCCGTGCCCGTTCGGCCATCTGGGCGACGGCAATCTGCACTTTAACATTTCGGAGCCCGAGGGCGGCGACCGCGACGCCTTCCTGGCTCAGTGGGAGGCGGTCAACCGCACGGTGCACGACATCGTCGCGCGCTGGGGCGGCTCGATTTCGGCCGAGCACGGCATCGGCTGGATGAAGGTGGCCGAACACGCCCGCCTCGCCGACCCCGCCAAGCTGGCCGCCCAGAGGGCGATCAAGCGCGCGCTCGACCCGCACAACATCTTCAACCCTGGACGCATCCTGGCCGCCGACAGCCTGTGAGGCCGGCCCAAGCCGACCGGCGGGCTGGCCGAGGGGGCGCCCCCCTACTGCGACCCGCCGAGGCTTTCGGGGTTGATGCCCAGCGCGCTGACCCGGCTGCGCCAGCGATCGTGCGCCAGGGCCTGCATATTCTCCACCGTGTCGTGCTCGTCGGTGATTTCCAGCCCGATCAGCGTCTCGACCACGTCTTCAAGCGTCACCAAGCCCTGCACGGTGCCATATTCGTCGAGCACGAAGGCGATGTGCCAGCGTTCGCGCACCAGCCGCTCGAACACCTCCGAGACCGAGCTCTGGTCGGGGATGGTCGGAAAGCCGCGCTTGAATTCGGCCAGCCGGCGGTCGAACTCGTCGGCGGCCTGGGCGATCAGCAGGTCGTCCTTCATCACATAGCCGGTGACGTCGTCACGGTTATGGCCATAAACCGCCAGGCGCGAGAACGGCACATCGGCATGGGCCTCGAAGAAGGCGCGCACGCTCATGCCCTCGGGCACCATCACCATGACCGGGCGCGGCGTCATGATGTCGCGCACCGACAAGCGGTGCAGGCGCATCAGATTGGTGACGATGCGCAGTTCCTTGGTGTCGATATGGCCCTCGCGCGCGCCGATCTCGGCCATCGACTTCAATTCGTCGCGGCTGAAGGTGAACGCGCTTTCGCCGCCGCGCGCCAACAGCCGGGTGATCAGCCGCGACATCCACACGAACGGCCACAACAGCACCACCAGCGCCTCGATCATCGGCGCCATCACCGGCGCCAGTTGCGGCCAGTAGGTGGCGCCCAGGGTTTTCGGGATGATCTCGGAAAACACCAGGATCAGAAACGTCAGCACCGCCGACGTGACGCCCACATAACCGCTGCCGAACACCGCGGCCGCCTCGGCGCCGACACCCGCCGCCCCCACCGTGTGGGCGATGGTGTTCAGGGTCAGGATGGCGGCGAGTGGCCGGTCGAGATTGTCCCGCAGCCGGGCCAACGCCTTGGAGCCGGCCGCCCCCTTCTCTTCCAACGACGCCACATAGGCCGGCCGGACCGACAGCAAGACCGCCTCGGCGATGGAACAGAAGAATGAAAAACCCAGCGCGACGGCCAGATAGAGCAGCAACAAAGCGAACATGAAAGGTCCCTAAAGCCCCGCCCCGCGGGGAATGGTAATCTGGCGGTGAAGCGCGACCGAGAGGATCAGGCCATAGGCGGTCATCATGGTCAGCATGGCCGACCCGCCGTAGGAAACCAACGGCAGCGGCACGCCGACCACCGGCAACAGCCCCATCACCATGGCGATGTTGATGAACACATAGAGAAACAGCGTCAGGCTCAATCCCCCGGCGAGCAGGCGGCCGAACTGATTCCGGCAGGTCACTGCCACGAACAGGCCATAGCCCAACACGGCCATGTAAAGCACCAGCAGCACCGCCCCGCCCAACAGACCGAACTCCTCGCCCAGCACGGTGAAGATGAAGTCGGTCTTCATCTCAGGCAGGAAATTCAGGTGGCTTTGCGTGCCTTCCAGATAGCCCTTGCCCGACATGCCGCCCGAGCCGAGCGCAATTTTCGACTGGGTGATCTGATAGCCCGCGCCCTGCGGGTCGCGGCTGGGGTCGAGAAAGGTCAGCACCCGATCCTTCTGATAGTCGCGCAGCAGCACCTTCCAGGCCACCGGCACCGCCGCCGCCGCCGCGACGCTGCCCGAGACGAACAACCACACCGGCGCGCCGGCCAGGAAGATCACCCCCATGGACGCCGCCGCCATCATCAGCCCGGTGCCCAAGTCCGGCTGGCGCATGACCAACAGAACCGGCAGCGCAATCATCAGCATCGGCACGCCCAGGCTGGTGAGTTTGGCGGTCTGCGCCCGGGTCTGGCCGTGATAATAGCGCGCCAGGGCGAGCACCAAGGCGATCTTCATCAATTCGGACGGTTGCAGGCGGATCACCTGCAGGTCCAGCCAACGCTGCCCGCCCATGCCGGTGACGCCGATCAATTCGACCGCGATCAACAGCGCCAGACCGCCGAAGTAAGCCGGGTAGGCAAGCGCCATCCAGGCACGGATATCGACCACCGCGATCGCCAGCATGACGCACAGGATCGGCACGAAGCGGATCGCATGACGCGCCGCCCACGGCTCCATCTGGCCGCCGGCGACCGAATAAAGCATGGCGACCCCGATGCCGGCGATCGCGGTCAGAAGACCGATCACCAGCCAGTTGAGCCGGGCCAGCTTTTGCGCCGGCGACAGGTCCATCCGCCGCGGCGCGAACATCACATCGGCCATTGCCGAACCGCTCCCTGCATGTGTCAGACCTTGCGCGTTTCGCCGCTGGCCTGGGGCCGCCGCCGCTTGAGCACCTCGGCCATCACGTCGCGCGCCACCGGTGCCGCGGCCGAAGCGCCGCCGCCGCCATGTTCCACCAGCACGCCGATGGCATAGCGCGGCGTGTCGATGGGCGCATAGGCCACGAACCAGGCGTGGTGACGCTCGGCCCACGGCTTGTCCTCGTTCTTGACCCCGGCGTCGCGGTCGGCCTGGGTGATCCGGCGCACCTGGGCGGTGCCGGTCTTGCCGGCCATGGCAAAGCCGTCGAGGTCAAGGCGCGAGGTGTAGGCGGTACCGCGATATTCCATCACCGCCTCCATGCCCCGACGGATCACCGCCAGATGCGCGGGGTCCAGGTCGATGACGCCCACGGGCGCCGGCTCGGTGGGCTGGCCGGCGATGGCACGCACCAAGCGCGGCACCACCTGGCGCCCGCCATTGGCGATCCGCGCGGTCATCACCGCGGTCTGCAGCGGCGTCGCCAACAGCGCGCCCTGGCCGATGCCCACATTGAGCGTATCGCCACCGACCCACGGCCGGCCGGTATTGGCCAGCTTCCAGCCCGGTGTCGGCACCAGGCCGTGGCGCGCCGGCAACTCGAAGCCATAATCCTCGCCCAGGCCGAAGGCGCGCGCGAACTCGGCGATCCGCTCGATGCCCACTTCCTTGGCGACTTTGTAGAAATACACATCGCACGAGCGCGCCAGCGCGGTCACCATGTCGACCTTGCCATGGCCGTATTTGCGCCAGCAGTGGAAGGTGTTGTCGCCATAGCGGTAATGGCCGCGGCAGACCTCCTCGTCCTCGGGCGTCACCACGCCATAGTGCAACGCCGCCAGCGCCACCACCATCTTGAAGGTCGAGCCCGGCGGGTACTGGCCGGCGGTACACTTGTTGACCAGGGGCTTGCGCGGGTCCTGGATCAACGCGCGCCAGTTTTCGCGGCTGATGCCCAGATTGAATTCATTGGGGTCGTAGCTGGGCATGGAGACGTGGACCAGCACATCGCCGGTCTCCACGTCCATCACCACCACGCCGCCGCTTTCCTCGCCCAGCCGGCGCGCGGCGAAGCGTTGCAGGTCGCGGTCGATGGTCAGGGTGATGCGGTCGCCGCTCTGGCCCTCGGTGCGCGACAGCTCGCGGATTTCGCGGCCATAGGCGTTGACCTCGACCCGGGTGGTGCCGGCGGTGCCGCGCAGGGTCTTCTCGTAGACCTTTTCGATGCCGCGCTTGCCGACCTTGAAGCCCGGTAGGGTCAACAGCGGGTCGCCGTCCATGTCGCGTTCGGCCGGCGCACCCACATAGCCGACGATCTGGCTGACCATGTCGGCGTCGGGATACCAGCGGGTGGTGCCCGAATCGGGCTGAATGCCGGGCAGTTCCGGGCTCAGCACATTGATCCGCGCGAACGCCTGCCAGTCCAGATTGTCGGCCACGGTGACCCGCATGAACGCGCGCTGGCGGGCGATCTTGCGTTCGATCAGCCGGATCTGGCCGGGCGTCAGGGTGATGATGCGGCCCAGCTTTTCCAGCGTCGCGGCCACGTCGCGGGCCTGTTCGGGGATCAGGAAAACCCGATAATCCTGGCGGTTGGTGGCCATGACGCGGCCGTAACGATCGACGATTTCCCCGCGCGGCGGCGCCAAAAGGCGCAGCGAGACACGGTTTTCCTCGGCCAGCGTCTCATACTGGCTGCCCTGGACCACGCCCAGATAATACATCCGGCCCATCAGCGCGGTCACCGCCAACCCCTGGGCGCCGGCCAGCACCAAGGCACGGCGGGTGAACACGCTCTTGCGGTCGGTTTCGGATTTCACCTCGGCCCTTTCCGAACGAGAACAACGGTCCCGGCGGCGCAGCTTAACGCGCCTTGACCAAACGGCCAAACAGTGCCGCGAAGGCGGGATAGACCGCCGCAGTCATCAGCGTCTGACCAAGCACCGGCCCGACCGGGTGCAGCGCGCCCGCGTGCAGGCCGGCGAGCGCCCAACTGAGCCCGGCCGCGGTCAACGCAACGGGTAGAAAACCGAGCCAGCCGATCCAGAACGACCGGCCGGTCAACCAGGTCTGCTGGTCGGCCAAGGTCAGCCGCGCAATGATCAACACGATCACATTGAGCCCCAATATGCCGCCGGTGGTCACGTCCTGGACCAGCCCCAAGGCGGCGATCGCCGGCAACGGGATCTCGATCTCGTGGGCGGCGGTCAGCACATAGACCAAAATCAACGGCACCATGGGGCGCAGATAGGCGGCCTCGGTGGAGCCCACCGGCAACAGAAACAGCATCATGACCAACAGCGTCACGCCATAGCAGGCGAGCCAGCCGCGCGCCGGACCGGCCGGGGCAAGCGGTTCGCTCATGGCGCGTCGCTGGCCATGGGGGCGACCGGACCGCCGCCGTCGCGCCCGGGCGATCCAGCGTCCGGCCCCGGGTCGCCGAGGGCCGCCGGCTCGGCGCTGTCTTCGGGCGCCGGCGGGGGACCGGGGCGCACCTGCACCAGGTCCAGCCGGCCGAGGGCGGCCGAGGGCCGCACCTTGAGCACGCCGCCGTCTTCCACCAACACGCCGAGCAGCAGGCCCGGCGGATAGACCCCGCCATGGCCCGAGGTGACGATCCGGTCGCCCAGGCGCACATCGGCGTTACGACCGACGAAATCGAGGCTCATCAACGGCCCGTTGCGGCCCACCGCGATGCCCGGCTGGCCGGTGCGCGGCAGCACCACGGGGATGCGGCTGTTCAAGTCGGTGACCAGCAACACCCGCGCCGAGACCAGGCCGACCTCGATCAACCGGCCCACCAGCCCCTGTTCGTCGGTCACCGGCAGGCCGCGTTCGAGGCCCTGGCGGCGCCCGGCGTCGATGATCACATTGCGCACGAAGGCGCCGCCGGGCATGGCGATGACCTGGGCGGTGGCCAGCACGCGCCGGTCGGGCGGCGTCATGTTGAGCAGCCGGCGCAGGCGCCGGTTTTCCATCTCCAGGCGTTCGATGGTCGGAAACATCTGGCGCAGGCGTTCGTTTTCGCGCGTCAGCCGGGCGTTTTCGGTCTGGATGTCGGCAAGGCCCGCGAACCAATGGTCCACGTCGCGCAGCTTGCGCACCGGTGCCGACAAAACGGTCATCACCGGCGCGGTCAGATCGGTCAGGGTCCGCCGGGCGTCGCGCACCAGCGGATGCTCGACGCGGTTGAGGATCACCAGCACCAGCGCGACCACCAGAATGGCCGCGGCCAACACCGTGCCCGAGCGCTCCTTCAACGGCGTCGCGCCGCCCCGTCCGAACCGTTTGGCCCGCGCCACGGCCGTCCCTCCTTCGTGCCTTCAAGGTCGCGCCGGCGATACCGGCCGGCGGTTCAGTCGTCGGTGCTCAGCACATGCTTGAGAAACTCGTCCTCCAGCGCCCGGCCGGTGCCCAGCGCCACGCAGGTCAAGGGTTCCTCAGCGATCGACACCGGCAGCCCGGTCCACTGGCGCAGCACGCTGTCCAGATCGGCCAGCAGCGCGCCGCCGCCGGTCAGCACAATGCCCTTGTCGACGATGTCGGCGGCCAGTTCGGGCGCGGTGTGTTCGAGCGCCACCTTGACGCCCTCGACGATCTGGCCCACCGGCTCGGCCAGCGCCTCGGCGATCTGCATCTGATTGAGCATGATCTCCTTGGGCACGCCGTTCATCAGGTCGCGGCCCTTGATCTCGATCGACCGGCCGACGCCGTCGGCGGGCTCCTGCGCGGTGCCGATCTGGGTCTTGACCCGTTCGGCGGTCGCTTCGCCGACCATCAGATTATGGTGCCGGCGGATATAGCCGATAATGCCTTCGTCCATCTTGTCGCCGCCGACCCGGACCGAATTGGCATAGACGATGCCGCCGAGCGACAGCACCGCCACTTCCGTGGTGCCGCCGCCGATGTCCACCACCATCGAGCCCGTGGGCTCGGTCACCGGCAGGCCGGCGCCGATCGCCGCGGCCATCGGCTCTTCGATCAGGAACACCTTGGAGGCGCCGGCGTCCTCGGCCGCCTCGCGGATCGCGCGGCGTTCCACCGCGGTCGAGCCCGACGGCACGCAGATCACCACCTGCGGGCTGGCGAACGAGCGATTGTGCACCTTCTTGATGAAGTGCTGGATCATGTCGCGGGCGACGTCGAAGTCGGCGATCACACCGTCGCGCAGCGGCCGGATGGCGTCGATGGCGCCGGGCGTCCGGCCGAGCATCAGCTTGGCTTCGTCGCCGACGGCGAGCACCTGCTTGCGGCCGTTAACCGTCTTGATGGCCACCACGCTCGGTTCGTTCAGGACAATCCCCCGACCCTTGACGTAAACCAACGTGTTGGCCGTGCCCAAGTCGATGGCCATGTCCGAGGAAAACATTCCGAAAAGCTTGTTAAACATCACCTGATGTCCTGGTCCGGCGGGCGCCCGGCCGGAGGATGAGTGGACGAATTTCTGAGAGCTGCGTCACGGGCGCCGGCTGCGTCGCGTTGGTCTAAGGGGCGATCGTCTGTGTCCGCACTTCGAGCGTTATAACAGGCATAAGCCGCCACGCAAGCGCCGCAACGCGCCCGGCCCCCGCCCGACAAAAAAAGCGCGCGCGCCGCCGACGATTGGCGGGCATGGCGCGCGCGAGGGAAGACCTGTGGCATCCGCCCCCGGACGGGTCCGAGCCAGGCGGGCGCCAACGCCAACCTTGGAGATCGGCGTATCGGCTCGATAGTCAACAGGCGATATAATCGCCCCCGTCCTTGGTGGATCAACCAGCCCCCTTCAACAGGTCGCGCACGGCGGCCCCGGCAGCTTCCAACCGCGGGTCATGGGCGGCGGCGCGGCGGCGCTTGAAATCGGGCGAGCCGTCTGCGGCGTCGGCCAGAAAGCGAGTGGCGAAGCGGCCGCTTTGCACATCGTCAAGCACCCGGCCCATCTCGGCGCGGGTGGCGTCGGTGACCACGCGCTCGCCGGTCACCGAGCCGCCATAGCCGGCGGTGGTGGAGATCGCCCGGCGCATATGCTCGAAACCGCCCTCGGCGATCAGGTCGACGATCAGCTTGGCCTCGTGCACGCACTCGAAATAGGCCATTTCGGGGCTGTAGCCGGCGGCCACCAGGGTGTCATAGCCGGCCTGGAGCAGATCCGGCAGGCCGCCGCACAGCACCGCCTGTTCGCCGAACAGGTCGGTGACCGCCTCCTCCTCGACCGTGGTCTCCAGAATGCCGGTGCGCCCGCAGCCGAGCCCGCAGGCATAGGCCAAGGCGATGTCGAAGGCCCGGCCGCCGGGGTTCTGGTGCACGGCGACGACGGCGGCAAGGCCCCGGCCGGCCTCATACTCCGCGCGCAGCCAGCGCCCGGCGCCCTTCGGCCCGACCAGGAACACGTCCAGATCAGCGCGCGGCACCAGATGGCCGAAATGGATCGCCAGGCCGTGCGCCAGGCCGAGCGCCGCGCCGTGGCGGAGGGCGGGTTCCACCGCCTCGGCATAGACCTGGGGGATCACCTCGTCGGGCAGGGTCAGCATCACCAAGTCGGCGCCGTCGGCGGCGGCGGCGGGGCTTTGCACCTCGAAACCGGCGGCGGCGGCGGCCTGGGCGCCGGCACCGTCGGCGCGGGCACCGACCACCACGTCATAGCCCGAGCGGCGGAGGTTGAGGGCGTGGGCATGGCCCTGGTTGCCATAACCGATCACCGCCAGCCGGCGACCTTCTAAGACGGATGGGTCGGCGTCGCGGTCGCGATACACCTTCATGGGCGATCCTCCTGTTGGGTCGGATGGGACGGCGCGGGCGCCGTGTCGGGGTCGGCCGCGCGGGCGTCTGGCGTGTCGGCCGTGGCGAACCAGCGGGCGAGTGCTGCTGCGGCGGCGGCGGGGTCGCCGGCGTCGAGCCGGGGCCAGGACGCCAAGCGATTGCGAAACCAGGTTTCCTGGCGCTTGGCGTATTGGCGGGTCTGGGTGATCGCGCGGGCCACGGCGGTGTCGCGGTCCAGATGACCGCGCACATGGTCCAGCAAGGGCGGGACGCCGAGCGCCTTCATCGCCGGCAGGCTGGGGTCCAGGTCGCGCGCCGCCAGGGCGCGCACCTCGTCGAGCGCGCCGGCGGCCATCATGGCCTCGAAGCGCCGGGCGATGCGGTCGCGCAAACGCGCCCGGTCCAGGCTCAACACCGCGCGCACCTGCGGCCGGCCGGCCAACGGGCCGGGCGTGCGCGCGCCCTGCCAGGCGCTCAGGGGGCGCCCGGTCGAGCGCACCACTTCGAGCGCCCGGGCGATGCGCTGGCTGTCGCCGGGCGCCAGGGTGGCGGCGGCGTGCGGGTCCTCGCGCGCCAGGTCGTCGTAAAGCGCCTGCGGCCCGCGCGCGGCCATGGCGTCGCGCACCGCGCTGCGCACCGCGGGGTCGATGGCCGGCACCGGCGCCAGCCCGTCGCACAACGCCTCGAAATAGAGCCCGGTGCCGCCGACGAAGATCGGCACCGCACCGGCGGCGTCCGCTTCGGCCAGGGCCTCAGCAGCGGCAGCGGCCCAATCGGCGGCGGAAAACGCCGTCGCCGCGTCGACCGTGCCGAACAGACGATGCGGCACCGCGCCTTGCTCGCGCGCGCTGGGGCGCGCCGACAACAGCGCCAGATCGGCATAAACCTGCACGCTGTCGGCGTTGACGATCCAGCCGCCAAGGGCGCGCGCCAACCGCAGGGCGACCGCCGTCTTGCCCGCGCTGGTCGGACCTGCGATAAGAACCGCCTTGCCTTTTGCCGATCCGAGATCGTTTTCCATGACGCTTGTCGCTACTCTGCTGGTCGGAGCCGACCACAGCCATAGCCTGACGCGGGCCGTGTCGGAAGCCCGCGCGGCGCTCGCCGCCGCCGGTGGGCTGGTGGGTCAGACCCGCCCGCTCGGCCCGACCGCCACCGCGATCCGGTTCGAGGGGCTCGATGCCGCCTCGGCCTATCGCTCGCTGGACCGCCTGACCACCGCCCTGCCCCTCGACGTCCATGTCCAAAAGGCCGACCAGAGCCCCAAGCGGCTGTTCCTGGCCGATATGGATTCGACCATGATCACCGTCGAATGCATCGACGAGATCGCCGACATGGTCGGGGTCAAGGACCAGGTGGCCCGGATCACCGAAGCCGCCATGCAGGGCGAACTGGATTTCGAGGGCGCGTTGGTGGAGCGGGTGGCGCTGCTCAAGGGGCTGAAGGCCGCGGCCCTCGACCGCACCTATGACCAGCGCATCACCTTCACGCCCGGTGCGCGCACCCTGGTGCAGACGCTGGCGGCGCAGGGCGTGCACACGGTGCTGGTGTCGGGCGGCTTCACCTTCTTCACCGAACGGGTGGCCGCCGCGCTGGGCTTCGACGACAACTATGCCAACCGGCTGGAGATCAGCGACGGCCGGCTGACCGGCCAGGTGATCCCGCCGGTGTTCGGGCCGCAATCCAAGCTGGCGACGCTCGAAGCTGTGATGGCCGACCGCTCGATCCCGCCCGAGGCGGTGCTGGCGGTGGGCGACGGCGCCAACGATATTCCGATGCTGACCCGCGCCGGCCTGGGCGTCGCCTATCACGCCAAGGCCAAGGCGCGCGCCGCCGCCGATGCGGCTCTCGACCATGCCGACCTGACCGGCCTGTTGTATCTGCTGGGCATCCCCCACGACCAGTTCGTGAGCTGACGCCCTCCCCAAACCCCCAGACAAGGCCCGACCGCGCGGCACGCAAAGGCCGCGACCGCGACGCGGCAACGAAAAGGCCCCCCGCCATGCCGGCGAGGGGCCTAGTCTTTTCGCTATGCGCGATGGGTGCCGACCATCGGGCCGGAGACGCGGGCCAAGATCAGCCTTCCTCGCCGTCGCCGTTCTCCAGCGCCAGCGGGCGGTGGAAGAAGCTGTCGCCGTTCGGCCGGTAGAGATAGAGCAGCACGGCCGACCGTCCGTCTTCGCGGGCCTCGGCGATCCGGTCGGCCAGATCCTCGGGCTTGCTCACCGGCGACTGGTTGACCTCCAGGATCACATCGCCGGGACGCACGCCGATGCGCCACGCCTCGCTGCGCCGGGTCAGGTCCATGACCACGACGCCCTTGAGGTCGCGGTCCAGATCCATCCGCTCGCGCAACTCGTCGCTGACCGCCGACAGGTCCATGCCGAGCATTTCCTGCGCGCTAGAGCCGTCGTCGTCGCCGCCCATGCCGTGCCCGGCAACGGCCGCATTGGCCAGGTCGTCGGGAAACTCGGCGAGGGTGATCCGGGTGGTGCGGGTCTTGCCCTGACGCACATACTGCACCTCGACGGTTTCTCCCACCGGGGTCAGCGCGGCCACCTGGGCCAGTTCGCTGGAACTGTCCACGTCGCGACCGGCGAAGCGGGTCACCACGTCGCCATGGCGCAGGCCGGCCTTGTCGGCGGGGCTGCCCTTGGTCACCTCGGCGATCAGCGCGCCCTCGTCAACGCCGAGCGCCTCGGCCATGTCGCCGATCACGTTCTCGATCCGCACACCGATATAGCCGCGACGGAACTTGCCGCTTTCGCGCAGGCTGTCGACCACGCGCTTGGCGAAGTTGGAGGTGATCGCGAAGCCGATGCCGACGCTGCCGCCGCTGGGGCTGAAGATCGCCGTGTTGACGCCGATCACATTGCCGTCCAGGTCGAACAGCGGGCCGCCCGAATTGCCGCGGTTGATCGGCGCGTCGGTCTGGAAATACTCGCCCACATTGCGGCCGCCGCCGGCGATCTGATCGCGGCCCTTGGCCGAGACAATGCCCGAGGTGACGGTGCCGCCAAGGCCGAACGGATTGCCGATCGCCAACACCCAGTCGCCGACGCGCGCGGCATCGGAATCGCCCCAGTTGACGTGCGGCAAGTCCACGTCGGCCTCGATCTTGAGCAGCGCCAGATCGGTGTCGGCGTCGCGGCCGACGATTTCGGCCTCATACTCGTCGCCGCCCACGGTGGTGACGCGGATCTCGTCGGCCTCGCGCACCACATGGTTGTTGGTGACGATATAGCCCTTGGCGTCGATGATGAAGCCCGAGCCGAGCGACCGGACGCGGCGCTCCTCGGGTTCTTCGTCGTCGCCATCGCGATTGAAGAACTCCTCGAACGGCGAGCCCTCCGGGAAGATGCGACGGCGCGGGCGCTCGACGAACCCTTCCGATGAAATGTTAACGACCGCCGGCGCCAGCCGGTCGACCAGCGGGGCGAAACTGCCGGGCGCCCCCTTGGGCTGCGCGGTGGCCGCCTGGGTGGCCGACAGCATGACCAGAGCCGTCAGAGCAAGTAGAAAGGCACGCGCCCATGCCGCCGGGGCGGCGGTGCGTGCCATGGCCGGTGTCCGTGTCAACGTCACCTTGAGACTCCTTTGCATGAATCGATCATCGCGGCGATTGTCCAGCCGCTCCGCCGGACCCGCACCCGGGCCGACTTCTGCCGGGCCGACTTGCTATCAACGCCAAGGCGCCGCCCACCGGAATCGCCGCTCGTTTTACATAAAGGAAGGCACGGCCGCATCGACAATGGGGGGTCGATCAGCCGTGCCGGATTTGCGGTCAAAGACAAATGACCGGACAACTAGTTTTTGCCATCCATTTTTTCGCCGGACAGTTTGCCCATGAACATGTCGAAGAACGGATTGTCGGGCGACAACACCAAGGTGGTGTCTTCCTTCTTGAGCGTCCGGCGATACGCCTGCATGGACCGATAGAAGGAGAAGAAATCCTCGTCCTTGCTGAACGCCTCGGCAAAGATCCGGGTCGCTTCCTTGTCGCCCTGACCGCGCATCTGCGCAGCTTCCTTCTCGGCTTCGGCGATCAGGATGGTCGCCTTGCGGTCGGCCTCGGCCTCGATGCGCAGCTTCTGCTCCTGGCCTTCCGACCGCGCCTTCTGGGCATCGCGCTTCCGCTCGGCTTCCATGCGGCGCAGAATCGCTTGCGTGTTGGCCGGCGGCAGGTCGGCGCGACGGATCCGGACGTCGACGATCTCGATGCCGTACTTGTCGCGGGTCTGGCTATCCACCGACGCTTCGATCCGCTTCATCAGATCGTCGCGGGCATCCGACAAAA
This sequence comes from Rhodothalassium salexigens DSM 2132, assembly GCF_004341375.1. Taxonomy (GTDB): domain Bacteria; phylum Pseudomonadota; class Alphaproteobacteria; order Sphingomonadales; family Rhodothalassiaceae; genus Rhodothalassium; species Rhodothalassium salexigens. The sequence continues at coordinate 67,757 of NZ_SLXO01000013.1, read as the reverse complement.
GCGTGTCGAGCGTCCGTTCGCCGAGCACCTCGCGCAGATTGGAGCGCAGTTGCTTGGTGATCTGGTCGCGCGCCGCGGTCACCGTGCGGATCGAGCGGTACATCTGCGTCGGGTCGACGATACGGAACCGGGCGAAGGCATCCACCACCAGACGCTTCTGGTCGGACGCGGTGACCTCCTCGGGCTCCATGTCCAGATTGAGCAGCCGGTTGTCGAGCCGCAGCACGGTGCGCCAGGGCAGCTTGAAGTGCAGGCCGGGTTCCTGCACCGCCTTCACCGGCCGGCTGAATTCCAGAACGATGACCTGTTCGGTTTCGTGGACCGTGTAGACGGACATCAGCCCGCCCACGGCGGCGACCAGCCCGAGGATCGCGAGGACGACGGAACGTGCCTTCATCATTGGCCTCCCTGGCTGCTACCGCCGGCTTGCGCGCGGCCCTTGTTCAACTGATCGAGCGGCAGATAGGGAACCACACCGCCGTCGGTACCGGTGCCGGTGCCGACAATGATCTTGTCCATGCCCGACAGCACCTCTTCCATGGTTTCCAGATACATGCGCCGTTTGGTGACGCTTTCGGCGCCTTGATAGGAATCGTAGATCGACAGGAAGCGCGACGCCTGGCCCTCGGCCCGGGCGACCACCTGCTCGCGATAGGCCTGGGCCTCTTGCAGCATCCGTTCGGCCTGGCCGCGCGCCTCGGGGATCACCTTGTTGGCATAGGCCTGGGCTTCGTTGCGAATCCGCTCGCGGTCGGCCTCGGCCGCCTGGACGTCCCGGAACGCGGCGATCACCTGCTGCGGCGGGTCGACTTCGAGAAGCTGAACCTCGTTGACCAGCACGCCGGCCTCATAGCGGTCGAGCGTCTGTTGCAGCAATTCCAGCGTCTCGCCCTGGATGACACCCTTGCCGGTGGTCAGCGCCTGTTCGATCGGCGTGCGGCCGATCACATCGCGCAGCGCCGACTCCGCGGCCATGCGCACGGTCATTTCCTGGGGCCGCTCGATGTTGAACAGAAAGCGCTGGGGATCGCTGACCCGCCAGAAAACCGTGAACTGAATGTCGACGATGTTTTCGTCGCCGGTCAGCATCAAGGTTTCTTCCAGGCCCGACCCGGTCCGACCGCGCCGGCCGAGCATGCTGCCGTCGATCTTGGTCTCGTGGATCTTCTCCACCGACACCTGTTCGACCGACTGAATGGGGAACGGCAGATGGTAGTTCAGACCTTCGCCGGTGATCGCGGTGAATTGCCCGAACGTGGTGACCACGCCGCGCATGCCGGGCTTGTTGGAATAGATACCGCTCGCCCCCCAGACGATCAGGAACAGCACCAGCAACAGCAAAATGCCGCGCGCGCCGCCCATGCCGCCGGGCAGCATGCGTTTGAGCCGCTCCTGACCCTTACGAATCAAATCGTCCAGGTCGGGACCTTGACCGCCGGGACCGCCCGGGCCGCGACTGCCGCCGCCACCGCCTTGTCCCCACGGATTGTTGCCGCGGCCGCCGCCCTGGCCGCCATTCTGACCCCAGGGGTTACGACCACCCCCGCCGGAATTATCTTGCCATGGCATATATGAAAGCTCCTGCCGCCCCGGGTTGGTGAACGCTGAGTTGCCTTGATATCGGGCGCGGCTGTGACCATCCGTATATAAACGTTGACCGGGCCGGTGCAACGGCGGGCGTACAAGTGTCCCATCGCGACCCTTGCCCGGCAGCGACCGGCCCGATACCGCTGGCCCACCCGGCCCCACCCCGGAGCCCGACGCTGGAGACACCCATGCCCCCGACCCGCGATACCATCCTGGCCGCCCTGCGCGCCGTCGTCGACCCCGAAACCGGCCGCAATGTGGTCGATGCCGGTCTGATTTCCGGCCTCACCCTGTCGGGCGGTCAGGTGGGGTTCTCGCTCGATCTGGGCACCAGCGGCGACGCCGCCGCCAAGGAACCGCTGCGCCGCGCCTGCGAAGACGCGGTGCGCGCGCTCGACGGGGTCGACGCCGCCTTCGTGGTGCTGACCGCCGAACGTCCGCCGAGCCCCGCACCGGCAGCCAGCCGCAGGCGCAGCGACAAAAAGGACAATCGCAGCGGCGCCATCGCCGGCGTGCGCCATATCATCGCGGTGGCATCGGGCAAGGGCGGGGTCGGTAAATCCACCCTGTCGGTCAATCTGGCGCTCGGCCTGCGCGACCTGGGCCTCAAGGTGGGGATCATGGACGCCGATATCTACGGGCCGTCGCTGCCGCGCATGCTCGGCATCTCGGGCGAGCCCCAGAGCGACGGCAAGACCCTGACGCCATTCGAGGCGCGCGGTGTCAAGGCGATGTCGATCGGCTTCATCGTCGAGGAGGACAAGGCGATGATCTGGCGCGGGCCGATGGTCATGACCGCGGTCACGCAATTGCTGTACGATGTGGACTGGGCGCCTTTGGACGTGCTGGTGGTCGACATGCCGCCGGGCACCGGCGACGCGCAACTGACCATGGCGCAGCGGGTGCCGTTGTCGGGGGCGGTGGTGGTGTCGACGCCCCAAGACATCGCGCTGATCGACGCGCGCAAGGGCATCGCCATGTTCGACAAGGTGAACGTGCCGCTGCTGGGGCTGGTCGAGAATATGAGCTATTATGTCTGCCCCCATTGCGGCAGCCGCGACGAATTGTTCGGCCACGGTGGCGCGCGCGCCACTGCCGAGGCACGCAACACGCCGTTCCTGGGCGAGGTGCCGCTGCACCTGGCGATCCGCGAGATGTCGGACACCGGCACGCCGATCGTCGACAGCCAGCCCGACAGCGAACAGGCGCAGGCATTCGCGCGCATCGCCCAAGGGGTCAAGGCGCAACTGGACGCCCGCGCCCAAGCGCCCACAGGCCCCACGATCCGCATGGGCTAAGACAAGCCGGGGGCCGTGGCTGGGGTCGGAGGCCAGGGGCGACGCCGCCCGACCCCCGCGCGTCCCTCACCAAAGGGCGTGCCGGCACGCGCAGCGGCGGTCAAAGCAGCTTGTCGAACAGGGTAATGAGCGCCACCGCGACCGCGATCATGGCGCCGAGGCGCACGGTCAGGCGTAATTCCAGGTCCTTGATCTCACCGCGCAACCCGACCTTCAAGGCGTCCACCTCGCCGGTCATTTCCGACTTAAACGCCGCCATCTCGCCGACCATTTCCGACTTAAATACCGACATTTCGCCGAAGATCTCCGCCTTGAACGCGTCCATCGCGCCAAGCAAATCGGCCTTGAAGGTCGCCATCTCACCGGCCATTTCCGACCTGAACGCCGCCATCTCGCCGGCCATTTCCGACTTAAATACCGACATTTCGCCGGCACCCTCTGCCTTGAACGCCGCCAGTTCGCCGGAGATCTCCGCCTTGAACGCGTCCATCGCGCCAAGCAGATCGGCCTTGAAGGCCGCCATCTCACCGGCCGTTTCCGACTTAAACGCCGCCATCTCGCCGGCGATTTCCGACCTGAACACCGATATTTCGCCGGCAACCTCCGCCTTGAACGCCGCCAGTTCGCCGGAGATCTCCGCCTTGAACGCCGCCACCTCGCCGCGCAGGTCGGCGATTTCGGTGCGCAGTTCCTGGGTCTGCAGCCTGAGGTCGGCCTTGGTCGCCAGTTCGGCGTCGCGAAACTCGCTCAACAGGGTCACCACCGCGCGCGCCTGATCGTCGGACCAGCCATGCTCGGTCAGATACTGCGTCGCGCGCAGGGTGTCGAAGATCCGGCCCACGGGCTCGTCGGCGGCGGTCATGCGCTTAGCCTCCCTCGACCGCCATCATACGCCAGGACGCCGGTTCAACAAAGCGCGCGCCACGCCGAGGCCACCGGCGCCCCTTGGCTTGGCGGCGCCGATCGCCTACCAAGGCGGCAAACGAGGCCCGAGGAGGGAGCCGCCCATGCCCAAAGTCTTCGACCGCATCCTGATCGCCAACCGCGGCGAGATCGCGTGCCGGATCATGCGCACCGCCCAGGCCATGGGCATCGACTGCGTGGCGGTCTATTCCGACGCCGACGCGCACGCCGCCTTCGTCGACCGGGCCGACGCTGCGGTTCATATCGGCCCGGCGCCGGCCGGCGACAGCTATCTCAAGGCCGAGGCCATCGTCGCCGCGGCCCGACGCACCGGCGCCCAGGCGATCCACCCGGGCTATGGCTTCCTGAGCGAGAACGCCGACTTCGCCGAGATGTGCGCGGCCAACGGCCTGACCTTCATCGGCCCGCCGGCCGACGCGATCCGCGCCATGGGGCTGAAGGGCGAGGCCAAGCGGCTGATGGAAGAGGCCGGCGTGCCGGTGGTGCCCGGCTATCACAGCGCCGACCAGAGCGACGCCAGCCTCGCCGCCGAAGCCGAGCGGATCGGCTTTCCGCTGCTGATCAAGGCGGTCGCCGGCGGCGGCGGCAAGGGCATGCGCGTGGTCCACGACGCCGGCCAGTTCGCCGACGCGCTCGCCGCCGCCCGGCGCGAGGCCCGAAGCGCCTTCGGCAACGACGTGGTGTTGCTGGAAAAATACATCCAGGTACCGCGCCACATCGAGATCCAGGTGTTCGCCGACCGCTACGGCCTCGCGGTGTCGCTGTTCGAGCGCGACTGTTCGCTGCAACGCCGCCACCAGAAGGTGGTCGAGGAAGCGCCCGCCCCGGGCATGCCGCAAGAGATGCGCGAGGCCATGGGGGCTGCGGCGGTCGCGGCGGCCAAGGCGATCGGCTATGAGGGCGCCGGCACGGTGGAGTTCATCGTCGACGTGGCCAACGGCCTCGACGGCGCGCCGTTCTATTTCATGGAGATGAACACCCGGCTTCAGGTCGAACACCCGGTGACCGAGATGATCACCGGCGAGGACCTGGTGGAATGGCAGTTGCGGGTTGCCGCCGGCGAGCCCCTGCCGCTGGTCCAGGACGATATCGACATGGACGGCTATGCGGTCGAGGTGCGCCTCTACGCCGAGGACCCGGCGCGCGACTTCGTGCCCGCCACCGGCCGGCTCGACCGGCTGGCGTTCCCCGACGAAGACGGCATCCTGCGCGTCGACGCCGGCGTGCGCCAGGGCGACCGGGTGACGTTGCACTACGACCCCATGCTCGCCAAGATCGTCGCCTGGGGCGAGGACCGGCGCACCGCCCTCGCCCATCTGCGCCACGGCCTGCGCAACACCGAAGTGGCCGGGCTGGCGACCAATCTGAGCTTCCTGCAACGGGTGATCGACCATCCCGCCTTCGTCGCCGGCGACATCGACACCGGCTTCATCGCCCGCCACGCGGCCGACCTGACCCCGCCGGCCACGGCGCCGGCGCCCGAATGGCTCTATCTGGCGGCCCTCGGCGTGGTCGCCCGGCGCCGCGCGCAGGTGGCGGGCCTGGCCGCCGCGTCAGGCGACCCCGGCTCGCCCTGGCACCGGGTCGACGGCTGGCGGCTCAACCGCCCCTATGCCGAGACCCTGACCTTCGAGGGTGCCGACGGCCTGCGCCGCCACCTGACCCTGGTGCCGGTGACCGCTACCGACCCGGGCAGTGACCGGGACACCGACGCGGACCGCCCCCATGCCGGCGGCTATCGCATGACCGTGGCGCTCGACGACGGCGACGGCGCCGGCAGCGTCGAGGCCGAGGCCCATGTGCGCCTGCGCGGCCAGACCGGCGAGCGCTTCGAGGCGGTGGTGGACGGGCTCAGCGTCCACGCCACGGTGCAGGTGCACGACGACCGGGTGGTGGTGATCCACGCGGGCCACACCGCGGTGCTGACCCGGCACACCCTGCGCGTCGACGCCGACACCGACGCCGAGGCGCCGGGCACGGTGCGCGCGCCGATGCCGGGCAAGGTGCTGGCGGTCCTGGTCGGAGAGGGCGACCCGGTGGCCAAGGGCGCGCCGCTCGTGGTGCTGGAAGCGATGAAGATGGAACAGACGCTGACCGCCCCGCGCGCCGGCACCGTCACCGCCCTGACCCTGCGCCCCGGCGACCAGGTGGGCGACGGCGATGTGCTGCTGAGCGTGGCGGACGGAGAATAGCCACGGGTCTGGCATGCCTTGTCTTGTGCAATCGGCAGCAGCGCCCTTATTCTGGAGGGCAGCTTTGCCGTGCAGGAGGCGCAGATGACCCGATCGACCGTCTCGACCACCGACAAAACCCAGATTGTTCGCCTTCCCCAAGCGGTCGCGTTTCCCGAGGGGATCGACCAGGTGGACATTCTTAAGGTCGGCCATAGCCGGCTGATTGTCCCCAGGGGCAGGCGCTGGGATGATCTGTTCCGACACGGCCCCCGCGCGACGGACGACTACTTTCGTGATCGTGAGCAACTTTAATTCGAACCAAATCGCCGAATCATGCAATCAACACATCAAACGCGCCCCAACCATCATTTTTTATCCTTAATTTTATCCCAAACCCATAATGCGCGATCCATTTCTCTCAGTGAAACATCAACTTTTTTGGCTTCTCCAATAATTTCATCTGCAATTTGGTCATAAAACAACATGTCTTCATAATTCGATGGCTCTGGCCTTCCAAGAGAGAAAATTACTCGATAATCTAAAATTGGTGTATCATGCTGACGAAACCAATGCATTACTGCTGTCGCAGTCCGCAAGCGAACACCTTTCAATTCAACTAAAAAATCAAGACTTTTACTTCGACTAACCTCACTTAATGCCGCATGTGTTTTTCTCGCAATCTCCGAACTTGTGTTTCTCTGGCGATGCATTTTTGGCCTAGGGCTTTTCCAACTGCAAATAAATTCAAAATCCTCATCAGTTAAATAGCCCCTGTCCTGGCAATTCGGAACAATTTTAAACTCAATTTCCTTTTCAGCCTCACGATTCTTACCGCTTATATATTGCCAGTATGTCTTTGCGAGCCGAAGGATTTCTTTTTTGTCTCCAAATGGAAAATTAGTGTGCAAATAATTCTCTTTACTGAATTCATGACTAACAAAGCCAGGAACAACAGGAGATAAAACTGATTTTTCTGCGACCTCCGAAGAACCACCTTCACTGAATTTCCTGATTTGCAAATTATTATTATCTAATACATTTACTCGCAGATATTCGTTTTCCGAAAGACCGATATCACACAATAACGAAGTTACTGAAGTCTTACCCCCAAGACTTGAAGGCTCTAGATCGGAAACTGGACGGACGTTACAATGCATGTAGGGCTTGTTGTTTTTCTTAATACCAACTGTCCCCTTCCATTTTCCAGGCCAGCCCTCAAACTCTAATATTAACTCCTCTTTGTGCTTCCAGCCATGGTCTATTGCGATTTCTTGGCAAAAGTAAATATGCAGTTTTTTGCCTCCAGATTTCAATTTTTCCGGACCAATTCGAGCAGAATACATCTCATCACCATAAAATTCTAAAAAGCTACAATTTTACTTAAATTCCGCGCCTGTAAAGTGTCAACGAAAATCGGCTTCAAAAGCGGAGCCATGCATACACATCACTCCCCCACCCGCACGTCCACCCACACCAGGCGGTGGTCGGAGCTGGGGAAGGGGTAGTCGCCGACCAGGCGGAAGACGCGGCTGTCGGGGTCGGGCCAGAACACCCCGGCGGCGACGATGGTGACCCCCGGCCCGCCCGGCAGCACATAGTCGACGCGCAGATTGCCGACGCCGCCGGCGCCCGAGGGGGCGCCGTCGTTGAAATCGGCGGTGTCGGTGGCCGGGTCGCCCCATTGGCGGTCATTGGCGCCGCCCTGGCGTCGGGCTGCCGCCACCGCGCCGTCGGACGCGGGCTCGGGCTGGGTCTCGATGCGCGGATGGTCGAGCAGTTGGGCGATCGCAGCGGTGGCGTCGCCGTCGTCGGGGTCGGCGTTCAGGTCGCCGGCGATCACGAACGCGGCCCGGTCGTCCAGACCGCCGCGCCCGCCCCGGTCGTCATAGAGATAGTCGGCCGCCCCCGGCGTCACATAGTCGGCCCACAGACGGATTTCATCATGGTTGCGGCGGCCGTTGCGGTCTTCGGGGCCGTCGAAGCCCGGCGGCGTCGGGTGGCTGGCCAGCAGGTGCAGCGCGCGGCCGTCCTCCAGGCGCAGCGGCACGTCCCAATGGCTTTTCGACGACAGCGGCAAAGCGCGCAGGATGTCAGGGCCGTACCAGTCGCCCGGCGCCTCGGTCGCCGGGTCGTCGGGCAGCTTGGCGCCCGGCATGTCGGCCCAGCGAAAGTGCTGGAAGGTGCGCACCGCCTCGGTGTCGATCGCCAGCTTGGACAGCACCGCCATGCCGTACTGGCCCGGGTGGACGCCATAGCCCCAGGCGTCCGGACCGCCTTGGGCGTCGACCTTGCCGTCGCGGTTGAGGTCGTGGCCCGAAGGCTGGCCGGTGTTGACCGGTGCCACGAAACGATGCGGGTAGAAGACCGGCGCGGCGCCATTGTGCGGCTCGGCCAGATAGCGCTCCTGCAACAGCGCGACCGCGCGGCCCTGCGGGTCGTGGTCGATCTCGTTGAGCAGCAGCACGTCGGGGCGCACCCGCTGGATGATCTCGGCGATGGCGTGGGCCTGGTCGGACCCGGCGTCGAGATCGGCGACCAGGGCGCCGGCGGCGTCGCGATAGAGCGACACGTTGAAGGTGGCGATGCGCACCGCGCCGTCGGCCTTGGCCGGCACCAAGGGCTCAGCACCGGCGGGCGCCCCGGGGGCCAGCCACAGGCCCAGCGACACCAACGACACAGCGGCGACACGACGCGAAACACGGGCCAAGGCGGTTCTCCTCATGGGCAGGGCGGCCACGCGCGGATAAGCGGGCCAGGGGCGGATGGGCAGGCCACAGGCGGATGGACGGACCCCGGGGCGGCGGAGGCGCACGACGCCCGGGGTCGGCCCCGGCAGGAACCGGCCCCGGCACCGCCCGCCGATGGTCTGGCACGGCACGCTAGCGACCGAGTGTGACGGCTTGGTGGCAGCCCGGCCCCATCAGGCGCCTCAGCCCCGCCAGGCGCGCCCGGCGAGCCCCGCACAGACCAACGCCACACCGCCGGCCACGGCGTCGAGCCAAGCGGCCACCCCCCACAGGCTGAGCACGGCGAGCGCGAGGGCGGCAAACGCGGCGGCCTGATAGCGATCGCCCGGCGCGCGGCCAGCGGCGGGGTCGGCGCGGCCGTCCGTGCCCGCAGCACCCTGCCCCGCACCCTGGCCCGCACCCTGCCCCGCATCCTGGCCCGCACCCTGGTCCACCGGCAGCGCCGCCACCGGGCGCCCATGCAGGCCCAGCAGCACCCGCCAGCCAAGCCACGCCGCATAGGGCATCAACGCCAGATGGGCGCCCAGAAACACCCGGTGCCAGCCGCCGAGCCCGACGCCGACCCGCAAGCCCAGCAGCGCCAGCGCCCAGACCAGCAACGCCAGGCCGAGCCGGTGAGCGAGCCGGCGGATGCTGCGGTCCAACCCCTGGGGCACCGGCCGCCAGCCTCGCCCGCCCAAAGCCGGACGATAAACCCACAAGTCGCCGTGTCGCCGCTGCACCATGGTCGCCCCCGCCTGCCCCGTCTGTCTTGGCTTTCCCGCCGGCCCCGCCTGTCTTGACTGTCTTGGCTGTCTTGGCGGTCCGGTTGGTCACCCGGACCAGCCTAAACCCGATCGGCCGGCGCGCCCAGGCCAAGCCCCCCGCGCCCCGTCGTCGCCCCCCCGAGCCGCGCCGTCGCCGCGCCGTCGCCGCGCCGCCCCCCGAGCGCCCCCCGAGCGCCCACAGACCGCCCGACCCGCCGGGCGTCCAACGCCTGCGCACGCTTGAGTGCGGGTTAGAGACAGCGTAGAGACAAAGCCAACAATGACACGCGCCTTTGGGAGCCCTGCCATGTTCGACTTTCCCCACCTGTCCTTCGGCCACGGGTCCGACCTGGACATGCTGCGCGACACGGTGGCCCGCTTCGCCGCCGACAAGATCGCGCCGCGCGCCGCCGAGATCGACGAGACCAACGAGTTCCCGCGCGACCTGTGGCCGGCCATGGGCGAGTTGGGGCTGCTGGGCATCACCGTGCCGGAAGACTATGGCGGCGCCGGCATGGGCTATCTGGCCCACGCCATCGTGGTCGAGGAACTGTCGCGCGCCTCGGCCTCGGTGGGGCTGTCCTATGGCGCGCACTCGAACCTGTGCGTCAACCAGATCGCGCTCAACGGCTCGGAACAGCAGAAGCGCCGCTATCTGCCCAAGCTGATCTCGGGCGAGCATGTGGGCGCGCTGGCCATGTCGGAGCCCGGCGCCGGCTCGGACGTGGTGTCCATGAAGACGCGCGCCGAGCGCTCCAATGACGGCTTCGTGCTCAACGGCTCGAAGATGTGGATCACCAACGGCCCCGACGCCGACGTGCTGATGGTCTATGCCAAGACCGACCCCGAGGCCGGCTCCAAGGGCATCACCGCGTTCCTGATCGAGCGCGACTTCGCCGGCTTCTCGACCGCGCAGAAGCTCGACAAGCTCGGCATGCGCGGCTCCAACACCTGCGAGCTGGTGTTCGAGGACTGCCGGGTGCCGGCCGACAATGTGGTGGGCGGCGAAGGCCGCGGCGTGCGGGTGCTGATGTCGGGGCTCGACTATGAGCGCGTGGTGCTGGCCGCCGGGCCGCTGGGCATCATGCGCGCCTGTCTCGACACGGTGATCCCTTATGTGCACGAGCGCGAGCAGTTCGGCCGGCCGATCGGCGAGTTTCAGTTGATGCAGGGTAAGCTGGCCGACATGTACACCACCTGGGGCGCGGCGCGGTCCTATGTCTATGCGGTGGCGCAGGCCTGCGACCGGGGCGAGACGACGCGCAAGGACGCCGCCGGCTGCATCCTCTATGCCGCGGAAAAGGCCACGCAGATGGCGCTCGACGCGATCCAGGCGCTCGGCGGCAACGGCTATATCAACGACTATCCCACCGGCCGGCTGCTGCGCGACGCCAAGCTCTACGAGATCGGCGCCGGCACCAGCGAAATCCGCCGCATGCTGATCGGCCGCGAGTTGTTCGAAGAAACCCGCTAAGGGCGCCCCGGGACTGATGGCCCGTTCGGCGATCCCGGGCCGTCAATCCGGGTCGAACCAGTCGCGCGCCGCGATCTCGGCCGTCCGGCTGCGTGACACCGGGACCTGAACGCCGCTTTTCAGCACCACCACCCCGCCTTCGCGCCGCCGCTCGGCGGTGCGTATGCCGGCGCGCGCCACCCACCAGGACCGGTGCGTGCGCGCCCCCGGAATCGGTGCCATTTCGGCGATGGCGTCGGCGAAACGGATCAGGATCAGCGCCTCGCCTTGCGCGGTATGGACGCGCACATAATGGTCTTCGGCCGACAGCGCCCAAATCTCGGCGCCTTGTAGCTTCGCAGGCAACCGGCGTGCCAGCCGGGCCGAACGGGCGAAACCGTCGGCCGCCCGGACGGATCGGGCGGCGGCGGTGGACGGCGCGGTGTCGGGAGCATCCGATGGGCCGCCTGCCGCCCTGGCCCCGGCGACCGGCGGCTCGTCGGTCAGCCCCCGCGGCGCGGCCAGCGGATCCGGCGTCGGCTTGGGGGCGAAGGCGGGCGTCAGAGCCGGCCCCGGCAACGGAATGGGCGACGGACCCGACGGCGGCACGGCAGCGGCCGTCGGCGCGGATAGCGCGCTGCCGTCCGCGGCGGGCGGTGATTCGGCCAGATCCGGCGCACCGGCGCCGCCCATGTCGGCCAGTTGCCGCGCGCCGACGACCGCTGCGGTGATCACCGCGACTTTGAGCAACAAATCCCACAGCGCCGACGCCGGAATCGGCTGATCGATCACGATCTGAGCCGTCGCAACGACGGCGCACATGGGCGCGCTGAGGGCTGCCGACAGCAGCAACCATCGCAGCATCCAGGGCGCGCGACCGACCGGCAGCATGCGGGCAAGCTGGGCGGAAATCGCCGTGCCGATCCAGAAGCCCACGGCGATCAGGCCGGTCCAGTAAAGCCACACCCGCGGCCAGCCAAGCACCCCGGTGCCATAGACACCGCTGGCGGCCAACAGTGTGCCGACGATCAGAACGAAGGCGATATTGAAAGCGGTCGTCCGGGCGAACATGGCGGCTCGATCATCGTCAGTCGCGCATCGCCGGTCACGATACCCGCCGCCGGCGATGCGCCGCAACGCCCTCCACGCATCCGCTGTGCCGATTTCGCCCTGGTTGCGGCACATGGGAGTCCGATGCCAATGCCCCCGCACGCAACGCGGCCGAAAGCCAGTCAGCGGGAAAGGCCGACGGCAGAGATGGCCGAGGCAGGCCAGCGCACCGCTCTGGCCTGCCTGATGGCAGCGAGCGAACCGCTTTTGCAATGGAGCCTTGATCATGCGATCTGCCCCCCTGTTCTTGTATGCCCTATGCCTGACCGGCGCCATTGGGCTCGGCAGCAACGCGGCTGACGGTGACCGTGAAACCGGTCGACTGACGCTCACGTTCGAAGTAACCGAGCCGTCGGGCGCAATCATGGCCGCGGTATTCGACAATGCCGATGCCTATGGCGGCAACGGCGCACCGGTGCGCGCTTTCCGCCTGCCGGTCACCGCGCCGACCGTGCGCCAGACGCTCGACGCTCTGCCGCCTGGCGACTATGCGGTGCGGGCATTCCACGACCTCAACGACGACAACAGCCTGAACACCAACCCGTTCGGCGTGCCCGTCGAGGCCGTGGCCTTTTCCAACGGTGCCACGGTCCGCTACGGCCCGCCCGAGTGGGCCGCAACACGGTTTCAGGTGGCGACTGGCGAGACCGGTCAGACGCTGTCGTTCCGCCGCTGACGCCGGGAGCCAGAGCCATGCACACCCCCCGCACGCACCGACCGCCATCGGCGCCGACCATCGGCGGGCCCATCTGCGACCACACCCCGTCGCGGCGCACCGTGCTTAACCTGTTGGCCGGCACCGCCGCCGGTCTCTGGCTCAGCGCCCCGGCCCGACAAGGCGCGCTGGCAGCCGCGGCGGCGCTTGAGGGCGGAACGCCGCGCTGGCATCTGGGCTTTCGCAACGCGCCGGTCGGTGGCGTCGGGCCCGTGCCGCTGCGCCCGATCCATGGCCGCGCGCCCGAAGCCCTGGCCGGCACCCTGATCCGCAACGGACCAGGCCAATTTACCCGGGGCGACCAGACGATCGGGCACTGGTTCGACGGCGATGGCTTGGTCCGGGCGTTCCGCATCGCCGGCGAGGAAGCCCATCTGACCGCCCGCTTCGTCGACACCCACAAGCGTCGGGTTGACACTGCGGCCGGCGGTTTCGTCAGTCCCGGTTTCGGGACGGCGGGCGCCCCGGACACAGCCATCGCCCATGCCGACGACGCCAACGCCGCCAACACCGCCGTGCTCGACCGGGGCGACGCCCTCTGGGCACTGTGGGAAGCCGGCAGCCCCACAGCGCTCGACCCCGAAACCCTGGCGACCCGGGGCACCGTGACGCTGCGCGATGATGTGCGCCACATGCCGTTTTCCGCCCATCCCAAGATTGACCCGCGCGGCTGGATCTGGAACTTCGGCCTCGGTCTGGGAAGCACCCGGGCCTTCGTCTGGGCGCTCGACCCCACAGGGCGAGTGGCCAAAGCAGCCACCATTCCCTGGCCCCGAGCCGCCTACATTCACGATTTCGCGGTCACCGAGCGCAAACTGATCTTTCCGCTGCATCCGTGGATCGTGTCGGGCGGTCATCCGCCGCTTGTGGACCGTCTGGCCTGGCAGCCGGAGCGCGGCGTGACGGTGCTGGTGGTCGACAAGGACAATTTCGCCGACCGGCGGCTGTTCCATCTGCCGGCGGCGTTTTTCTTCCACACCGGCGATGCCTGGGAAGATGCCGGCGGCGGCCTGCATTTCGACGTTTGTTTCGCCGACCGACCGACCATGGATGGCGAGATCGGCGGACAACTGGTCCGTGGCGTGGCGGTTCGGCAAGACCTGCCGCGCCTGTGTCTGGTCTCGCTACATCCGGACGGTCGCGCCGAGGTGCGTCAGTCTGACGTGGTGGCGGAATTCCCGCGCACCGACGCGCGCCGCCAAGGACAGCCGCGTTCGTCGGTGTGGAGTGTCGGACACGATGCCGGCGATCCCGCACCCGCGGTGGGCTTCAATACCGTCCAGCGAACCGACTGGTCGACCGGCACCACCGACTGCTTCCGGTTCGGGTCGGACCATCTCGTCGAGGAGCATATCTTCGTGCCCGCTCCCGGCGGCGGCGCCGAAACCGAGGGCTGGCTGGTCGGTACCAGCCTCAATCTGGCGGCGCAGGCGACCGAATTGCATGTCTTCGACGCCGCCCGTCTGGAGCGCGGGCCGCTGGTCACGTGGCGAGCACCGGTGGCGCTGCCGTTAAGCTTTCATGGGATCTGGCGTTGGTGAGCCAAAGCGTTTTCGCGCCATCGGTCAGCGATTGTCGTGGGCCATGTCGCGCAGGCCCTTGTGGGGCATCGCGTCGAGCACGTCGCCGGCTTGGACCTCGAAAAAGGTGATCACATAGCGGTTCTCGCCCGCCGCCGCGAACAGCGGATAATCGAGCGCGAACAACTCCACCTGGCGGCCGTTGAGCAGCTCAAGCCAGCCCTGGGTGACGGCAATCGCCGGGGTGTCGACGATGCGGCGCACATGAGCGCGCTGGCGCTCGGGCGACACATCGATGATCGTGCCCAGCCGCGTGCCGCGATCGAAGCGCAGATGCGGCTTGGGCTCCACCTGGCCGGTGAACAGATCCTTGACCTCCTCGCCGACGATGCGCGTGACCATATCGCTGCCATCGGCCAACACCTCGCACAGCATCAGACGGCTGTGCCACCCGCGCAACTCGGCGAAATCCAGGTCGCGGCGGGTTGGCCGGTCACAGCGCCGGCACAAACCCCGCCACCAGGCGAGCGATGCAGGCTGCACCTCCAGGTCGGCCATCGGATCGTCGAGGGCGTAATAAGCCTTGATGAGCGTTCGCGACATGGCTCGACCACCCCCCCAACGATCGCTGGTGTCGAGCCAGCCAGCCGCCGGGAGCATCAACAAACTTCCAAAACCGGCGAAGTCCAGTAAAGCATAGACCGCCGACGGATGAAAGAAGTATCCCAGCCATGGCCGGCCAGCTTAAACGGTCACCACCAGATCGCAACAACAGCCGCCCGAGCGCCCGGTTTCGTCTTGGGCCTCCATCGCGCAGCCGAGCACAGCGCCCGCAACGCGGCACAAGCCCACCCCGGCACACGCGGTGGGCAATGGCCGCCTCTCCCCCGACACCAAGCCGAACGGAGCGACAAAAATGCCCGGTTCGGCGGCGCCGAGCCGGGCATCCAATGGCTCATGATCGGGACGATCAAGCGGGCGTTTACGCCTGTTCCTGCACGTCGACCAGTTCGATCTCGAAATTGAGCGCCTTGCCCGCCAGCATGTGATTGGCATCAAGGGTCAGATTGTCGTCGTCGATCGCGGTCACCGTGACCACCACCGACTGCCCGTCGGGCGTGCCCAGTTGCAGGCGCGAGCCCACCTGAACCTCCACATCGTCGGGCAGTTCGCTTTTCGGCACGGTAAAGACCAGTTCGTCCCGGCGTTCGCCATAGGCATCTTCGGCCTCCACGCGCACCGCCTTGGTATCACCGGGCGTCATGCCCTTCACCGCGTCCTCGAAACCGGCGATGATCTGGTTGTCACCGACCACGAAGTCGATCGGCTCGTCACGCTCGCGCGAATTGTCGAATTGCTGTCCGTCGTCCAGCGTGCCCTTGTAGTGCACGCTGACGCGATCGCCGGTTTTCGCTTCCGCCATGCCGGCCTCCTTATATGTCTGTGATCAAATGCCGCCGCCGCGGCCGGTTCAGTCGAGAAGACGGAGATTGCCCGCCGAGGTCCGACCCTTGGCCGCCGGCAACAGCTCGAACTCGACCCGTTGCCCCTCTTCCAGGCTTTCCAAGCCGGCTTGCTTGACTGCGGTAATATGGACGAAGGCGTCCTTGCCGCCCTCGTCGGGCTGGATGAACCCATAGCCCTTGGTCGCGTTGAACCATTTCACCTTACCCGAAGCCACCGTCCGATCTCCGTCTTCCAGTTCGCGTCTCTACCGCAGAGAAGACCGGGCACACACACCTCTAGCTCGGGCGATGAGGCTCAGCACCCAATGCGGCAGAGAAAAGTGTGGGTGTTTGAGTGGGTTCGAGTCAAGCCGCGTCTGTTTGATCCAGGGCCAGTTCTACGGGGGCTAACGCCGAGCGCCCGAGGATCAAATCGGCGGCCTTTTCCGCGATCATGATCGTCGGTGCATTGGTGTTGCCCGACACCAGCGTCGGCATCACCGAGGCGTCCACCACGCGCAGGCCGTCAAGCCCGCGCACCGTCAAGGTGGCATCGACCACGGCTCCGGGCTCGTCGGCGGCGCCCATGCGGCAGGTGCCCACCGGGTGATAGATGGTGGTGCCCTTGTCGCGCATATGGGCCATCAGGGCGTCATCGTCCTGGGCGGTGCTGCCGGGTTCGCGTTCATGGTCGATGTGCTGGGCCAGGGGCGCGCGGGCGACGATCCGGCGGGTCAACCGGTAGCCGTCGAGCATGGCGCGCACGTCGCCGGGCGCGCTCAGATAGTTGGGGCGGATCACGGGCGGCTCGGTGGGGTCGGCGCTGCGCGCGTGGATCGAGCCGCGGCTGTCCGGGCGCAGCAGGCAATGGCCGATGGTCAGCCCCGGGTCGCGGTCGAACTTGAGCTTGTTGCGCTTGTATGCCTCGCCGTCGAGGCTGCCGGCGAGCGCGTGGTATTGCAGGTCGGGCCAGTCCAGGCCGGGGCGCGACTTGGCGAACATCGCCACATGGGCTGCCGAGATGGCGAAAAAGCCGCGCCGGCTGGCCAGATAACGCAGCGCCTCGCGCAGCAGCCCGAGCCCATGGCCCATGGCGTTGACCGACGGCGTGCCGGGCTTGAGCCGGAACGCCAGCGCGGCGTTGAAATGGTCCTGCAAATTCTCGCCCACGCCGGGCAGATGGTGCACCGGCTCGATACCCAGCGCGCGCAGCCGTTCGGCGTCGCCGATGCCCGACAGTTCGAGCAGATGGGGCGAGTTGACCGCCCCGGCGCTCAAAATCACCTCGGCCCCGGCGCGCACGGTGACCGTGCGCCGGCCCTGGCGGTAGCGCACGCCCACCGCCCGGCCGCCGTCGACCAGGATCCGTTCGACCAGCGCGCCGGTCTGCACCGCCACCCGACCGGCCGCCACCGCCGGGTGCAGATAGGCGGTCGCCGCCGACACCCGCCGGCCGCCATGGATGGTCAACTGGTAGAAGCCGACGCCTTCCTGCTCGCCGGCGTTGAAGTCGGCGCGTCGGGGCAGGCCCTCGGCCTCGGCTGCGGCCACCAGGGCGTCGGAAATCGGGTGCTCGAACGTGGGGTCGGAAACGTGCAGCGGGCCGCCGACGCCGTGACCGGGCAGCGCGCCACGCGCCTGGTCTTCGCTGCGCATGAAATAGGGCAACACATGGGCCCAGTCCCAGCCCGCAAGGCCGCGCTGCGCCCAGCCGTCATAGTCGCCGGGATTGCCGCGGATGTAGAGCATGGCGTTGATCGCCGACGATCCGCCCAGGGTCTTGCCGCGCGGCCACAGATGGACCCGGCCACCGGTACCGGCGTCGCGTTCGGTCGGGAACTGCCAATTGAGCGTCCGCGACGACAGGGTCTTGGCATAGCCCACGGGGATATGAATCCAGGCGCTGCGATCCTTCGGCCCGGCTTCGAGGACCAGCACGCGCACGCCCGGCCGCTCGGCCAGACGCCCGGCAAGCGTGCACCCCGCCGACCCGGCACCGATGACGATATAGTCGAAAACCTCGGCGCCCTCGACCCCGCCCGCCTGGCTGGTCCCGCCGGTCTTGGGCGCCCCGCCGGTTTTGGTCGCCATATCGCCTCCCCGCCGGCCCGACCCGGCCTTTACCGCGGCGTCTGCGCCGTCTTCAGAACGAGACTAAACTGGTTCAGCCGCGCGCGTCAAAGCTTTGGGCTTGAACCGGCCGCCGGGGCTCAAGGGGCGATCACAGATTGGCGGCGTCGCGGCGCACCCGGTCGACCAGGAATTCGCGGAACAACCGCACCCGCTTCGACCCGCGCAGTTCCTGGGGATAGACGAAGAAGCTCTCGAACGCCGGGCAATCGATGTGGGTCAGGATGCGCACCAGCCTGTCGTCGCCCTCGGCCAGATAGTCCGGCAAGGCGGCGATGCCGAGGCCCGAGCGAATCGCCTGCAACACCGCATAGGTGGAATTGATCATCATCACCGGCCGACGCGGCCTGCCCTCGGCGCCGATGGTCAGCGTCCAGTTGATGTCGCGCAGCGCATCGGGGGTTTCGGGGCCGTAGACGATCAGGTCGTGGCGGTCCAGATCGGCCGCGGTCAACGGCTCGCCCTTGCGCGCCAGATAGTCGGGCGAGGCGTAGATATGGTGGTGGACGACCACCAGCGGGCGCTGGATCAACTCCGACTGGCGCGAGCCGTGGAAGCGGATCGCCACGTCGGCCTCGCGCCGGCTCAGGTCCAGATCGTTGTCGTCGAGGATCAATTCCAGATCCATCTCGGGATAGGCCTCGATAAAGGCGCTGAGGCGCGGCGCCAGCCAATAGGCGCCGAAGCTGGCCATGGTGGTGATGCGCAGCCGGCCGCGCGGCTGGCCCTTGGCTTCAAGCAACATCTGCTCGGTGCCGGCGAGCCGGTCGGCCATCGCCTCGGCGGTCTCGAACAAGCGCTCGCCTTCATAGGTGAGCACCAGGCCGCGGGCATGGCGGTTGAACAGACTGACGTTGAAATGGTCCTCGACCGCGCGCACCTGGCGGCTGACCGAGGACTGGCTGAGCCCGAGCTTGCGCGCCGCCTCGGTGAAGCTGCCGGCACGCGCGACGGTGTGGAAGATGCGCAGCTTGTCCCAATCTATGGTCGGCGCCATCCGCCCCTCCCCTCAGACTTGCCCTCAGGCTTGGTCGACCGCCGGGTGTCCCGACGGCCGCCCGGCCAGATGCGATGGCGCGCCTCAGCCGCGGCTGTCGGGCCGGGTGAACACCAGCGTGGCGGCGTCGCTCAGATCGTCGCGATAGGTGTAGCCGTCGCGGTCGAAGTCCTTGAGCCCGTCGACCCGATCGATGCGGTTTTCCACCTGAAAGCGCACCATCGCCCCGCGCGCCTTCTTGGCATGGAACGAGATGATCTTGGGCCGGCCATCGCGCATCTCGTAGAAGGCCGGGGTGACCACCTCGACGCCGCGCGCCGCCAGCGCCTGTGTATCGACGGCGGAGAAATATTCCTTCGACGCCAGATTGACCAGCACGTCGCAGGCGGCTTCGGCGGCCAGGGCGGGCGCCAGGGTGTCGCGCCAGAAGGCGTAAAGGTCGGTGCCACGCGGATTGCGGAACTTGGTGCCCATTTCCAGGCGATAGGGTTGCATCAGGTCGAGCGGGCGCAGCAGCCCGTAAAGCCCCGACAAGATGCGCACATGGTCCTGCGCAAAGCCCAGATCGTCGGCCGACAGGCTCGCCGCGTCGAGGCCCTGATAGACGTCGCCTTGAAAGGCGAAGACCGCCTGCTTGGCGTTGGCGAGATCGAAAGGCGGCGAAAACGCCTGAAAGCGCCGGGCGTTCAATTCGGCGATCTGGTCCGACACGCCCATCAGCCCCTGGATCTCCTCGGGCTTGAGCTTGGCGGCTTCGTGCGCCAGAGTCTGCGCCGCGTCCAGAAACGCGGGCTGGCTGTGCCGGTCGACCACCGGCGGGGTCTCGAAATCCAGCCGCTTGGCCGGCGAAAGGACGCTGAGCATGGGGGGCCCCTCGGATGATCCTGATGCTGCCCTTCGCACATACGCAGAGCCGCGTGCCGTGTCAAAGCACCGCTCGACGCGCCCCCCATAAGCGCCTCAACACGCTGCCAGACGCGCGCCCCCTCAGCCCCCGCCCAAGCGCCTCAACAAACGTCCGCCAAGACGCAAGCTGCCAGCCCTGATCACTCGGGCTGGGCGGCCATGGGGTGATCGAACACCAGGTCGCCATAATCCTCGATGGGCGCGGGCCGGCCGATCAGATAACCCTGCATCTGGTCGCAGCCTTCCTCGCGCAGCATGTCCACATGGGCCGCCTGTTCGACGCCCTCGGCCACCACCGGGACGCCGAGCCCACGCGCCAACCCGATCACGCCGCGCACGATAGCCGCCGATTGCTGACTGTCGCCGATCTCCGAGACGAAGCTGCGGTCGATCTTGATTTTGTCGAACGGAAATCGCTTGAGATAACTGAGCGACGAATAGCCGGTGCCGAAATCGTCGAGCACGATGCGCACGCCCCGGGCCTTCAACCGATTGAGCACCTCGACGGCATAGTCGGTATCGTGGATCAGCACACTTTCGGTGATCTCCAACTCCAGCCGCGCGGGGTCGAGCCCGGTGCGCTCGAGCACACCGTCCACCTGGGCGACCAGATCGCTCTTTTCGAACTGCATCACCGAGATGTTGACCGCCACGGTGCACGCCAACGGCCAGCGCGTCGCTTCCTGGCACACGGTCTCCAGCATCCACTCGCCCAAGTCGACGATCGCACCCGATTCCTCGGCGACCGGAATGAACAGGCCCGGCGGCACGACGCCGCGCTCCGGGTGAGTCCAACGCGCCAGCGCCTCGAAACCGAGCAACGAACCGGTACCCACGTCGGCGACCGGCTGGAAGTGCACATGCAAATCGCCGGCACGCAAGGCGTTGCGCAGGTCGACGCCGAGCACCTGGCGCGCGCGACGCTCTTCCTCCATGCGCGCCTCGTAGAAGGTATGGCGGTTGCGGCCGCCGTCTTTGGACCGTTGCAACGCGCTTTCCGCGTGCGCCAACAGCGCCGAGCCGACCAGCGCATCGGTCGGTGCCACCGCGATGCCGATCGAGACGGTGGCCGCGATCTCGTTGCCGTTGACGATCAACGGCACGCCCATGCGGGTCAGCAGACGCCGCGCCAGTTTGTCCGCCGCATGGGGCTGATCCATGCCTTCCTGGATCACCGCAAAGGTATCGCCACCCAGGCAAGCCACGGTGTCGCTGCCGCGCACCGTATTCTTGATCCGCTTGGCGGTCTGGCGCAACACGCCATCGCCGATGTCCTGGCCGCGCAGCTTGTTGATTTCCTGCAAGCGGTCCACATCGACCAGCAACAGGGCGACCGGGTTCTCGTAGCGTTCGGCCAATTGCAGCGCATGGGCCAGCCGGTCGCCGAACAGCGCCCGATTGGGCAGGCGGGTCAGCGCATCGTGCTGGGCCAGGTAGCGGATCCGCGCCTCGGCCTCGTGCTGGTCGCGCAGGTCGCGCAACAGCGCCACCCGGCTGGCATTCTCGTGCGCCTCCGTCTCGCGCACCGACAGCTCCACGGGCACGCCCTCGGTCTGACCGACGGCGGCGAGCCGGAACTCGCGCCCCGGCCCGCCCGGCTGCTCTAGGGCCTGCACCACGGACAGCCGATGATCGTCGATGAACAACTCACTGAAGCGGCAACCGATCAAACTGTCGCGGTTCTGGCCGGTCAATCGGCAGAAGCTGCGATTGACCTCGACGATGCCGTCGTCGCGCAACAGCACGATGCTCTCAAGCGCCACATTGGCCAGATCGGTGACGCGCCGCGCCTCGACCCGGGCGGCGCGGGCCAGATGACGGTCGAGCAGCACCCCGGCGACCCCGACGCCGAGCACCGCCATCACCATCACCATGGTGGTGAAGCTGACCGCCATGCGCGACATGTCGGGCGGTGCCAGGCCGCCGGACAGAGCGACGGCGGCCTCGCCGGCCTGGGACATGGTCAGCAGATAGCCCACAAAGCCGCCGGTGACGACCAGCGACGCAGCGGCGATCAGCCGATGCAGACCTCCGGCACGCCACACCGTCAACATGCCCGCCACCACCACCGCCGTCATCAGCGCCAGAGCGGCGATGACCAGCAGCGGCGACGGCCGCAGAAGCTGGCTGTCGATCAGGCCGGCCAAGCTGATCCAGTGCATCAGGGCAAAGCCCGTGGCCAGCAAGACGGCGGCCAGAAACGGCGCCGTCGAGCGCCTGCGCCCGGCCATCACCATGACCGCTCCGACAACGCTCGCCACCCCGATCAGCACCGCAGCGAGAGCGATGGGCAGGTCGAAATGCCGCCCCGCCAAGGGCTCGAAGGCCAGAAGCGCGATCGCGTGCGCCGCCCAGATGCCACCGCCGCCGGCCACACCGGTGGCGGCCAGCCACCATGGGCCGGGCGTCTTGGCAAGACCCGACGGCGCCCTTTGGACGACGCTCAGCGTCATCAGCACGCTCGCAAAGCCGACCATGGCCGCGACGGCAAGCCAGGCCCCATCGTGGTGGAGTAGCGCTTGGAACAATCCAAACTCCAAGAAAAGGCGGAATCTGCCCGTGACGCAGCGTCTCAGGGAGAAGTTGCTGAATGTTTAAGCATTCTGATCCGGAAGTCGAAAAACACCAACACCCGGCGCGCGGCAGTTCCTTTAGTTTCAAAACACCAATCCCAGCACGGCGGATCGACGGGATCGAGCCATTGATTCCGCCGCCCCAAGCCGTCACACCGGGACGCACCTATCACCCCATGGCCCCGGGAGACCATCGCATGGGTAACAAAAAAGACTTTCGCAGCCTCACCGTCGGCAATCACGAACTGAGCCCCGAGACTCAGATGATGGGCTACGGTTTCGACCCGAAACTGTCCGAAGGCGCATTGAAGCCGCCGGTGTTTCTGACCTCGACGTTCGTGTTTGAATCGGCCGAGCACGGCAAGGACTTTTTCGACCTGGTCGGCGGCCGGCGGGAATTGAACCCGGGCGAATCGGCCGGTTTGGTCTATTCGCGGTTCAACAATCCCGACATGGAAGTGCTCGAAGACCGGCTGGCGCTGTGGGAGAAGTCGGAACTGGCGACGGTGTTTTCGTCGGGCATGGCGGCGATCTTCACCGCCATCATGGCGCACATGAAGCCGGGCGAGGTGCTGGTCTATTCGCAACCGATCTATGGCGGCACCGAGACGCTGATCCTCAACCTGATGCCCAAATGGGGGATCAAGACCGTCGGTTTCGCCGCCAATGACAGCAAGGCGGCGATCGACGAAGCGTTCAAGAAGGCGCAGGAAATGGGCCCGGTGGGCATGGCGCTGATCGAGACGCCGGCCAACCCCACCTGCGGGCTGGTGGACATCCGCTATGTGCGCAATTGGCTTGAAGACTGCCAGGACAGCGACGGCGAGCGCCCGCCGCTGGCGGTCGACAACACGTTCCTGGGCCCGGTGTGGCAAAAGCCGCTCGAACACGGCGCCGACATCGTACTCTATTCGCTGACCAAATATGTCGGCGGGCATTCCGACCTGGTGGCCGGCGCCGCCGCCGGTCCGGCCCGGTGGGTCAAGCCGATGAAGCAGATGCGCTCGGCGATCGGCAACCATATCGATCCGCACACCTGCTGGATGGTCATGCGCAGCCTGGAGACGCTGAAGATCCGCTTCGAGCGCGCCACCGAGAACGCCCGCACCATCGCCGAGTTCCTCCACAACCACCCGAAGGTCGACAAGGTCCACTATCTGGGCTTTCTGGAGACCGGCAGCCCCGCCCATGCGGTGTTCACCCGCCAGTGTCTGGCGCCGGGCTCGACCTTCGCGTTCGACCTCAAGGGCGGCGAGCCCGAGGCGTTCCGCTTCTTGAACGCGCTCGAAGTGGTCAAGCTGGCGGTCAGCTTGGGCGGCACCGAGACGCTGATCTGCCACCCCGCCTCGACCACCCATTCGGGCGTGCCCAAGGACCTGCGCGCCAAGGCGGGCGTCAATGACGCGCTGTGCCGGATCTCGGTGGGGATCGAGTCGGCCGAAGACCTGATCGCCGACCTGACCCAGGCGCTCGACAAGGTCTGACGGCCCGGCCCGGGGGAGCCACCAACTCCAACTCCGTCGGGCCCCTTCCACACCAGCATCAACGGGCGTCACCGGCGCCCGGCCGCGGCTCAGGGCTCGGCGACGCCGTCGCGAGCGTCGCGCGCCACCGCGTCTGCGGCGCGCTCGGCCGGGTCGCCATAGCCGCCGCCCCCGGGCGTTTCCATGACAAAGGTGACGCCCGCCGGCACCACGTCGCGGCCCATGCCGCTCAACTCGGTGCCGTCGCTCAGATAGGCGCGGCCGGGCGCGCCGTCGCCGCCGCCCGCCCGGCCGCGCGGCGCGTGCACCAGCCGGTCGAACATACGGCTGACCGCGAACGGCCGGTCGTCGGCATGACCGAACTCCATCACCTGGCCCATGCCGCCGCGAAACCGTCCCGCGCCGCCGCTGCCGGGGCGAAACTCCTTGCGCCAGACGATCACCGGCGCGGTCGCCTCGTAGATCTCCACCGGCGTCGAGCGCACGCCCGACGGGAACGCCGTGCAGTCGAGCCCGTCGCGGTCCGGCCGGGCGCCCATGCCGCCGGTGTGAAACGGGTTGATGACGAACGCCGGGCCCGGATCGCCGGTTGGGCGGCCCGCTCGGCGGGCCGGTCCCGGCGCCCGGGTCGGCGCCGCCCCGGCCGCGACCTCCAGCCCCTGCCCCGGCCCGCCGAGCAGCACCGGGTTCCACAGGCAGCCCGCCCCCTCGGCCGGCACCCGGTCGGGCAGCAGTTGCGCCAGACAGCCGAGCACCACGTCGGGCAGCATCTGGCCGATGGCGTGGCGCGCCGACACCGGCGCCGGGCGCTGCGCGTTCAACACGCAGCCCGCGGGTGCCGTGGTGACCACGCGCGCCAGGCTGGCATGATTGTTGGGCACCGCCGCGCCGATCAGCACGCGCACGCCGAACGCCGAATAGGCCTGGGTGTAGGTCAAGGGCACATTGACCCCGCGCGGCGCCTGGGCCGAACTGCCGGTCCAGTCGATATGAATGGTCTCGTCGGCGACGCTCAGCGTGCACACCAGGTCGAGCGGCGCGTCATGGCCGTCGATGCGCATGGCATGGCGCACGCGGGTCTGGGGCAGCCTGGCGATCTCGGCGCGCATGGCGGCGTCCGAGCGCACCAGGATCTGCTCGGCCACCGGGCCCAAGTCGGCAAGCCCGAATTCGTCGAGCATGGCGGCCAATCGCTCGGCGCCGGTGCGGTTGCAGGCGGCCAGCGAATAGAGATCGCCCTCGGCGGCCACCGGGTCGCGCACATTGGCCCGGACGATGGCCATCAGCGTGTCGTTGAGCCGGCCGCGGTCGAACAGCTTGGCGATCGGGATCAACAGGCCTTCCTCGAACACGCTGCGACCCTGCGGCCCGAAGCCCAGACCGCCCACATCGGCGATATGGGTGGTGGCGGCGAACAGCGCGATCGCCCGGCCGGCCCGGAACACCGGCGTGACCACGGTGAAATCGTTGAGGTGGCCGGTGCCATCCCAGGGGTCATTGGTCACCAGCACGTCGCCCGGGCTTAAGCTGTCGAGGGGATAGGCGCGCAGGAACGCGCCCACCGACGCGGCCATGGCGTTGACGTGGCCGGGCGTACCGGTGACCGCCTGGGCGAGCATGCGGCCCTGGTCGTCGAACACGCCCGCCGACAGGTCGCCGGCCTCGCGCACGGTGGTGGAAAAGGCGGTGCGGATCAGCGTCTGCGCCTGTTCCTCGACCACGGCGATCAACCGGTGCCAGAGGATCTGCGCCTGAAGGTCGGTCACTGCGGTCATCGCCCGGGCCCCTGTCTCGACGCCGACGACTATCGCGCACACACCCTCCTTGGGCCAAGTCTTCAAATCGGGCCGCCGGACGCGCTAGGGTGCGACCAAACACCGATTTGGAGAACCGCCCATGAGCCAGCACAGCCATCGCCGCAAACATCGCAAACCCCAGGGCGGGGAACGGCGCCTGTTGCTGGTGCTGGGCCTGGCCGCCCTGCTGATCCTGATCCTGTTCGCCAGCGGCTTTTAAGCCCGTCCAGCCCGCCGGTCCTGGGGCAGACGCCGGGCTCAGCCGTCGGTGCGGACCACGTCGAGCGAGGCGAGCAGGCTGGTGCGGGCGGTGAAGAAGCGGTCGGTGCGGGCGTCGAGGGCGGCGGGGTCCATGAGCGCCGTGCCGGCGCTGCCGAAGCGCGCGCGCACCGCCGCCATCAGCCAGGCGCGCGCCTGGGCCGCGCGGCGCGTGGCCAGGGCTTCGGCGGGCGCGGCGAGGCTGCGGGCGTGCGCCGCCACCGCGTCGATAAACGCGTCGAGGCCCGCGTGCCGGTCGGCCGAGACGCTGAGCACCGGCGGCGTCCAGTCACCGCGCCCGGCGGCCAGGCTCAACGCGCCCTCCACGTCGGCGACCGCTTTCTGCGCCGGGGTGCCCAGGTCCGCCTTGGTGACCACGAACAGGTCCGGCACCTCCATGATGCCGGCCTTCATGAATTGCAGGCTATCGCCGGAGCCGGGCTGGATGCAGAACGCCACCGTGTCGGCCACCTGGCCCACATCGGTTTCGGACTGGCCGACGCCCACGGTCTCGACGATCACATGGTCGAACAGCGCGCGCATCAACACGGTGGCGGGGAAGGTCAGTTCGGCCAGACCGCCCAGCGCCTCGCGCGCCGCCATGGAGCGGACGAACACGCCCTGGTCTTCGGGGTCGGTCTTGAACCGGGTGCGGTCGCCGAGCAGGGCACCGCCGGTGGCGCGCGACGTGGGGTCGACGGCGATCACGCCGACGGTCTCGCCCCGCCCGCGCCACAGCGCGATCAGCCGGTTGACCAGCGTCGACTTGCCGACACCGGGCGGCCCGGTGAGCCCCAACACATGGCCCACCGGCGCGTCATAGGCGGCGTCGAGCAGCGCAGCGACCGCCGGCGCCGCGCCGGTCCGTTCCATGGCCGCGAGCGCGCGGGCGAGCCCCGGCTTGCCCGCGCCGCGCACCGCGTCGAGGGTCAGTGCCGGAGCGGCAGCGGCGGCGTGCGCCTCGGTGCCGTCGGCTGCGGCCATGGCGTCGCTCAGTCCTCGGCGAGCGCGGCTTGGGCCGCGGCCAGGCGCGCGATCGGCACCCGATAGGCCGAGCAGGACACATAGTCGAGCCCCTGGCGATGGCAGAACGCCACCGACTGCGGGTCGCCGCCATGCTCGCCGCAGATGCCAAGCTTGATGTCGGGCTTGGTGGCCCGGCCGCGCTCAGCCGCGATCTTGACCAGTTCGCCGACGCCGGCGCGGTCCATGGACACGAACGGGTCGTAGGCCAGCAGCCCCTGCTCCACATAGGCGGGCAGGAAGCGGCTGGCGTCGTCGCGGCTGATGCCCAGCGTGGTCTGGGTCAGGTCGTTGGTGCCGAACGAGAAGAAGTCGGCATGGTCGGCGATCGAGCCGGCTTGCAGGCAGGCGCGCGGCAGTTCGATCATGGTGCCGATCAGATAGTCGAGCTTGTGGCCCGAGGCGGCGATCACCTCTTGCGCCACCGCTTCGACCCGCTTGCGGATGCTGGCCAGTTCCTTGTCGCCGAACACCAGCGGGATCATGATTTCGGGCACCACGGTCTGGCCGCTTTCCTGGGCCACTTCCAGCGCCGCCTCGATGATCGCGCGGGTCTGCATCTCGTAGATTTCGGGATAGGTCACCGCCAGGCGGCAGCCCCGGTGGCCGAGCATGGGGTTGAATTCCTCCAGCTCCTTGGCCCGCCAGCGCAGGCTTTCGGGCTCGACGCCCATGGCCTCGGCCACATCGGCGAATTCCTGTTCCTCGTGCGGCAGGAACTCGTGCAACGGCGGGTCGAGCAGACGGATGGTCACCGGCAGCCCGGCCATGATCCGGAACAGCTCGACGAAATCGCCGCGCTGCATGGGGCGCAGTTTTTCAAGCGCCGCGCGCCGGCCGTCGGCGTCGCGGGCCAGGATCATCTGGCGCACGGCGATGATCCGGTCGGCCTCGAAGAACATGTGCTCGGTGCGGCACAGACCGATGCCTTCAGCGCCGAATTCGCGCGCGGTCTGGGTGTCGCCCGGGGTGTCGGTGTTGGCGCGCACCTTGAGCTTGCGGCTGCGGTCGGCCCACTGCATCAGGGTCGAGAAATCGCCCGACAGTTCGGGCTTGAGCGTCGGCACCTCGCCGACCATCACCTCGCCGGTGGTGCCGTCGAGGGTAACCAGGTCGCCGGCCTTCAGCGTGCGGCCGTTGCAGGTGATCGTGCGGGTCTTGATGTCGATGTGCAGCGAGCCCGCCCCCGACACGCAGCACCGGCCCATGCCGCGCGCCACCACGGCGGCGTGGCTGGTCATGCCCCCGCGCGAGGTCAGGATGCCGCGCGCCGCCGCCATGCCATGGATGTCCTCGGGGCTGGTCTCGACGCGCACCAGGATGACGTTTTCGCCCTGTTTGGCCTTTTCCTCGGCCTCGTCGGCGGTGAACACCACCTGCCCCGACGCGGCCCCGGGCGACGCCGGCAGACCCTTGGTCAGCACGTCGCGCGGTGCCGCCGGGTCGAGCGTCGGGTGCAGCAGTTGGTCAAGCTGGCTCGGCTCGACGCGCGTCACCGCCTCGGTCTCGGTGATCAGCCCTTCATGGGCCATGTTGACGGCGATGCGCAGGGCCGCCTTGGCGGTGCGCTTGCCGGCGCGCGTCTGGAGCATCCAGAGCTTGCCCTCCTGGACCGTGAACTCGATGTCCTGCATGTCGCGATAGTGGGTCTCCAGCTTCTCGAACACGTCGAGCAACTGGCCATAGACGCCGGGCATGACCTCTTCCATGCTCGGCTTGTCGGAGCCGGGGCCCGCGGCCTCGGCGGCTTCGCGGCTCAGCGGCTGGGGCGTGCGGATGCCGGCGACCACGTCCTCGCCCTGGGCGTTGACCAGAAACTCGCCATAGACCTCGCGCTCGCCGGTCGAGGGGTTGCGGGTGAACGCCACGCCGGTGGCCGAGGTCTCGCCCATATTGCCGAACACCATGGCCTGGACATTGACCGCCGTGCCCCATTCCTCGGGGATATTGTGAAGCCGGCGATAGGTCCGGGCGCGGTCGATCTGCCACGACCCGAACACCGCGCCGATGGCGCCCCAAAGCTGGTCCTTGGGGTCTTGCGGGAACGGCCGGTCGTGATTGTCGGCGACGATCTTCTTGAACGCCTCGACCAGTTGCTTCCAGTCGTCGGCGTCGAGATCGGTGTCGAGGTCGGCGTTCTTGCCTTCCTTGTGGATCTCGATCGCTTCCTCGAACAGGTAATGGTCGACGCCCATCACCACGTCGGCATACATCTGGATGAACCGGCGATAGCTGTCCCAGGCGAATCGCTCGTCGCCCGACTGCTGGGCAAGCCCCGCCGCGGTCTCGTCGTTGAGCCCCAGATTGAGCACCGTGTCCATCATGCCGGGCATGGACACCCGCGCGCCCGAACGCACCGAGACCAAGAGCGGCTTGGCCGGGTCGCCGAAGCGCGCGCCGACGGTCTGTTCCACCTGCGCCAGCGCGGCTTCCACAGCCCCTTCCAGGTCGGCGGGATAGGTCCGATCATTCTGGTAGAAATAGGTGCAGACGTCGGTGGAAATGGTGAAGCCCGGCGGCACCGGCAGCCCCAGCGACGCCATCTCGGCGAGGTTGGCGCCCTTGCCGCCGAGCAGGTCGCGCATGGCACGCCCGCCCTCGGCCTTGCCGTCGCCGAAGCTGTACACCCATTTGGTCTTGGTCTGCGTTGCTGAAGTCACGGTCATCGCCCCCTGGGCTACTCTAATGTGTCACGCGGCGCAGCATAGACCCGGCCCCCGACCCTGGCAAATGCTGTGCCGGGTCCGTCGGGCGTGCGCCGCCACGGTGATCGGATCGAGACCCTTAGCCCTCGATCCGGGAAAAATCGGCCACGGTGTGGGCGGCCTGCCGGATGCGCGCCAACAGCGCCAACCGGTTGGCCCGGACCGCCGGGTCGCCGGCATTGACCGTCACCTGGTCGAAAAAGGCGTCGATGGGCGCGCGCAATTGGGCCAGCGCGCCCATGGCGTCGGCGTAATCCTCACGGGCAACGGCGGCTTCGGCCTGGGCCGTGGCGTCCGTGAGCTTGTCGTAAAGATGCTTTTCGGCCGGCTCCTTGAGCAAGGTCAAGTGGGCTTCGCCCGGCGCCGGGCGGCCGTCCTTCTTCTCTTCGATCTTGAGGATGTTGGCGGCGCGCTTGTAGCCGGCCAACAGATTGGCGCCGTCGTCGGTCTCGACGAAGCGCTGCAAGGCGTCGACGCGCGCCAACAATCGCACCAGATCGTCTTCGCCGCCGAGCGCGAACACCGCATCGATCAGGTCGTGGCGCACGCCCTTGGCCCGCTGCTGCACCGTCAGCCGGTCGGCGAAAAACGCCGGGATATCGGTCTCGACGGCGGCGATGGCGGCGCGGTCGCCGTCCAGCAGCCGCCCGGCGTGGGCGCCGACCAGCGCCACCAGGCTCAGCCGCAGCCGGTTCTCGACGATCAAGCGGATCACGCCCAAGGCGGCCCGGCGCAGGGCGAAGGGGTCCTTGGAGCCGGTGGGCTTCTCGTCGATGCCGAAAAAGCCGACCAGGGTGTCGAGCTTTTCGGCCAACGCCACGCACACCGCCACCGGGTCGGTGGGGCAGCGGTCGTCGGGGCCCTTGGGCGCGTAATGCTGTTCGATGGCGTGGGCGACCGGCGCCGGCAGCCCCTCGGCCGCGGCATAATAGCGGCCCATCAGGCCCTGAAGCTCGGGGAATTCGCCGACCATCTCGGTGACCAGATCGGCCTTGGCGAGCCGCGCCGCCTGGCGCACCTGGTCGACGAACCCGTCGGACGCCGCGCCCAGCATTTGCGGTCCGACCACCTCGACCGCCAGGCGCTCGGCCAAGGCCGTCATCCGCTCGACCCGCTCGGCCAGGGTGCCGAGCTTGTCGTGGAAGGTGATCGCCTTGAGCGCCGGCAGACGCGCCGCCAGCGGCGTCTTGCGGTCCTGATCCCAGAAGAAGCGGGCGTCGGACAGGCGCGCGGCGAGCACGCGTTCATTGCCCGCCTTGATCGCCGCGCCCCCGTCGGCGGCGACCTTGTTGGCGATCACCACGAAGTGCGGGGCCAGAGCGCCGGTCTTGGGGTCCTGGAGCGCGAAATACTTCTGGTGCGTGCGCATGGAGGCGGTCAGCACCTCGCCCGGCAGGTCGAGGAACGCCGGGTCGAAATCGCCCAACAGCGCCACCGGCCATTCCACCAGCCCGGCCACCTCGTCGAGCAGCCCGGGGTCGTCGACCAGCGCCAGGCCGCGCGCCTCGGCAAGGTCCCGGGCGGCGTCGGCGATGGCGGCGCGCCTCTCGGCGGGGTCCAGGATCACCCGCGCCTGGGCCAATCGGTCGACATAGTCCTGAACGCCGCCGACCCGGATCGGCTCGGGCGCCAGGAACGGGTGGCCGGCCGTGGTGTCGCCGGCCTCGATCCCGTCCACCGCGCAGGTCACCACCCGGCCGTCGAACAGGCACAAGATCGAGTGCAGGGGGCGCACCCAGCGCAGGCTGCCGGTGCCCCAGCGCATCGACTTGGGCCACGGAAACCCGCGCACGATGCGCTCCACCGCTTCGCCGACCACCTCGGGCGTCGGCCGGCCGGGCCGGTCGATCACCGCATAGAGGAAGCGGCCCTTCTTCTCGTCGCGTTCCTCGGCCTGGTCGCGGGTGATGCCCGCAGACGCCAAAAAGCCCGCGATCGCCTTGTCGGGCGCGTCGGCGCGCGGGCCGCGGCGTTCCTCGTGGACGTCGGGTTGGGCGGCGGGCAGGCCGGTGACCACCAAGGTCAGGCGGCGCGGCGTGGCGTAGGCGTCCATGCCCGCGAACGCCAAGCCGGCGTCTTTCAACTCGGCGGTCATCAAGCGCTTGAGGTCGTCGCACGCCCGGCGCTGCATGCGCGCGGGAATTTCCTCGGAATAGAGCTCCAGCAGCAGGTCGGACCCGGAGTGCTCAGACATGGGCTGCCTCCCCCGCTGCGTCGGCCGACCGGGCCAGGCGTTCCTCATGGGCGGCGAAGCGCTCGCAGCACATCTTGGCGAGCGCGCGCACGCGGCCGATATAGGCCTGGCGTTCGGTCACCGAGATCACCCCGCGCGCGTCGAGCAGGTTGAACAGGTGGCTCGCCTTGATGGTCTGGTCATAGGCCGGCAGCGGCAGGTCGGCGTCGATCAGGCGCGCGCACTCGGCCTCGGCGTCGCGGAAGTGCTGGGCGAGCGCACGGGTGTCGGCATGGTCGAAATTATAGGCCGAGAACTGCTTTTCCGACGCCAGATAGACGTCGCCATAGCGCACCCCGGCGCCGTTGAAGTCCAGGTCATAGACGTTCTCGATGCCCTGGACATACATGGCCAGCCGTTCCAGGCCATAGGTCAGTTCGCCGGCCACCGGGTGGCAGTCGAGGCCGCCCACCTGCTGGAAATAGGTGAACTGGCTGACCTCCATGCCGTCGCACCAGACCTCCCAGCCGAGCCCCCAGGCGCCGAGCGTCGGGCTTTCCCAATCGTCCTCGACGAAGCGGATGTCGTGGGCGGCCATGTCGAGCCCGATCGCCGCCAGGCTGCCCAGATAGCGCTGCTGGAAATCCGCCGGGCTCGGCTTCATGATCACCTGGAACTGGTAATAGTGCTGAAGCCGGTTGGGATTCTCGCCATAGCGGCCGTCGGTGGGCCGGCGACAGGGCTGCACATAGGCAGCATTCCATGGCCGCGGGCCCAAAGCCTTGAGCGTGGTCGCCCAGTGGAAGGTACCGGCGCCCATCTCCACGTCATAGGGCTGGAGGATGACGCAGCCCTGGTCGGACCAGTAGCGTTGCAGACGCAGGATGATGTCCTGAAACGACGGCGCAGAAGAGGCCAATGGACGCATTCCGTAATCGATTGGGTGGAAACCAAGCGTGGGCTGTGCACGCGGGCGCAGCATTAGCCGCGCACCCCCAGCCGGTCAAGGCGGCCCATGGGACCCGCGCGCCCCGTGCCGTCCCCCGAACGGCCGCGGGGACAGCCGAGGGCATGGGCGATGGCCCGACCATGGAACAGGCCCACGCACGCCGGCCCGCCGGCCGCGCGCACCACAGGCGACGGCCGGATCGCGGCCACCGCGCGCCGTCAAGGCCGCAACGGTGGCAAAAGCCCGAGAGGCGGGAGGCCGGTCAGTAGACCCGGTCGATACAGAAATCGACGATGTCGAGCAGCAGGCGCTTGGCCTCATTGTCGGGGAACGGGTCGAGTGCGCGGCGCGCCGCCTCGCCGAAGCTCTGCGCGCGGGCGGCGGTCTCGGCCAGCGCCTCGTGGCGGCGGACCAGCGCGATGGCGTGGTCGAGGTCGCCGTCCACCTGCTCGGTGTCTTCAAGCGTGCGCACCCAGAAGGCGCGTTCCTCGTCGGTGCCGCGACTGTGTGCGATGATCACCGGCAGGGTGATCTTGCCCTCGCGGAAATCGTCACCGAGCGACTTGCCCAGTTCGGCCTGCTTGGCGGAATAGTCGAGAATGTCGTCGACCAGTTGGAACGCCACGCCCAGATTGTGGCCATAGGCCTTGAGCGCGTCCCATTCGGCCTGCGGACGCCCGGCCACCACCGCGGCCACCTCGCACGCGGCGGCGAACAGGGCGGCGGTCTTGGCGCCGATCACTTCGAGATAGGCTTCCTCGGTGGTGCCCAGATCGTTCGAGGTGGTCAGTTGCAGCACCTCGCCCTCGGCGATGATGCCGGCGGCGCGCGACAGGATGCGCAGCACGTCGAGCGAGCCGTCCTCGACCATCAATTCGAACGAGCGCGAAAACAGAAAATCGCCGACCAGCACGCTGGGTTTGTTGCCCCAGACGGCATTGGCCGATTCGATGCCGCGGCGCAGGTCGCTTTCGTCGACCACATCGTCGTGCAACAGGGTGGCGGTGTGGATGAACTCCACGCACGCCGCCAGCCCTTCGTGCCGGCGCCCGTCATAGGCGAGCATCTGCGCCGACGCGAGCGTCAGCATGGGCCGCAACCGCTTGCCCCCCGACGAGACCAGATGGCCGGCCAATTGCGGGATCAGCGGGATCGACGACTGCATCCGATCCAGGATGATCTGGTTGACCCGCGACAGGTCGTCCGCCACCAGGGTCTGCAACCGGTCCAGCGCTTCGTGATGGGCCGGCGCCCGGTCGGTTGAAAGAGGAACACTCTCCGCCACAATCGATCCTGTTCGATGTCAGCCAGGGCCAGGAAGTCGCCGCCCGGAAAAGGCAGCGTCGGGGCTATGGCATGTTTCACATGGGGTGACAATAGGGACCACCGCTGCGACAATACAAGAGATCGTTCCGCCGCAGCGCCTTGACCTTGGGACACTTGGCGCGGGTCGGCCGGAATGGCAAGAGGGCAGTGAACTGACCGCGAGACCGCAACGGACCGACGCCCGTGTGCCATCGGCCGCGGACCGTCCCGCCCGAACGCGCGATGCCGTGCCCTTGGTGCGGGCCCGGTGAGACGTGTCCGTGTGCCGTGTCCGATGGCCGGTCGGCGCAGCCGGCGACGACCGCGCCCAAACCCGGCCGGGCGCCTGTTGGCCGGGTCGACCAGCAGACGGAGGGAGCCGAGGGGAGGCCCATGAAAGCCGTGATCCAAACCACCGACCCCACCGTGATCGCCTTCGCCAGTGCCGTCCTGCACGAAGCCGGCGTGCCTGCGGAAGTGTTCGATGGCCATATGAGCATCACCGAAGGCTCGATCGGCATTTTTCCGCGCCGCCTGATGGTCGCCGACGACCGCTACGGCTATGCGCGTCGCCTGCTCACCGATGCCGGCCTGGAGGGCGAGTTGCGTGACCCCTGAGGCCATCGTTCCGCCCTTGACGCCCGCCGCGCACGGCCCCGCCCGCCCCGACGAAACCGTCGACGACCTGCTCGGCGGAGCCCTGCGGCTGATCCAACCGGCGCGCGGCTATCGCATGGCTGTCGACACCGTGCTGTTGGCCGCTGCGGTACCGGCGCGGGCGGGCGCCCAGACCGTCGAGCTTGGCACCGGCACCGGCGCGGCCGCCCTGGCGGTGGCGTGGCGTACCGGGGCGCGCGTCGACGGGCTTGAGGTGCAGGCGCCCTTAGCCGCCCTCGCCCGGCGCAACGCGGCGCTTAACGGTCTCGATGGCCGGGTACGCATCGCCGAAGGCTCGTTGGACCGACCCTTTCGCGACACGCTGCCGCACCTGGTGCCGGGGCGGGTCGACCATGTGTTCGCCAACCCGCCCTATGCCGCGCCCGGTGAAGGCCCGGCCTCGCCGATCCCCGGCAAGACCGCCGCCCACGCCCACGAGACCCTCGATCTCGGCCACTGGGTCGACGCCGGCCACCGGTTGCTGCGCACCAAGGGCACGCTGACCGTCATCCACCGCGCCGACCGCCTGGCCGCCCTGGTGGCGCTGTTGCACCCGCGCTTCGGCGACACGACGGTGCTGCCGCTGTGGCCGCGCGCGGGGCAAAGCGCCAAACGCGTCCTGGTCCAGGCGCGCAAGGGCACGCGCGGCGGCAGCCGGCTGCTGCCGGGGCTGTGCCTGCACGGAGCCCAGACCCGCTACACGCCCGAGGCCGAAGCGGTGCTGCGGCGCGGTGCTGCGCTCGACCTGGCCGATGGCGGCGCGATCCGGGAGACACCGACCCCATGACCTTGACCCGTCTGTGGCGAAAGTTCTGGCACGGCCTGCGCGTCCGCCATTTCGGCACGCCTGCGCCTTTGGTTGCGGTGCTGAGGCTGACCGGCCCGATCGGTCAAACCGGGCGGGGCACCGGCGCCATTACCTTCGACGCCCTGGCCCGTCCGCTGGAACGGCTGTTCGACCATCCCGGCGTCACCGCCGTGGCGCTGGCGATCAATTCGCCCGGCGGCGCGCCGGTGCAGTCGGCGCTGATCCTGCGCCACATCCGCGACCTGGCGACCGAACACCAGATACCGGTGATCGCCTTTTGCGAGGATGTGGCGGCGTCGGGCGGCTATATGCTGGCCCTCGCCGGCGACGAGATCATCGTCCACGAGGCATCTCTGGTCGGCTCCATCGGCGTGATCTCGGGCGGTTTCGGCTTCGCACAGGCCCTGGACCGGCTGGGCATCGAACGCCGGGTCTATACGGCCGGCGAAAACAAGGTGCGGCTCGATCCGTTCCAACCCGAAAAGCCCGGGGACCGCACCTGGATCGCCGGGCTTCAGGACGAAATCCATACCATTTTCAAGGATATCGTGCGCGAACGGCGCGGCGACAAGCTGACCGGCGACCCGGCCGACCTGTTCTCGGGCGATGTCTGGACCGGCCGCCGTGCGGTGGCGTTGGGGTTGGCCGACGGCGTCGGCGCCATGATGCCGACGCTGAAACAGCGCTACGGCCCCAAGGTGCGCGTGCGGCCGGTGCGCTGGCGCAAGACCGGGTTGTTGTCGGCGCTGACCGGCGAAGCGAGCCTGCGCACCGGCCGCCACGCCGCCGCGGCCCTCGCCGCCCTGGAAGAGCGCCTGATGTGGCAGCGCTGGGGACTGTGACCGCGTCGTTGGCTGCCCGCCGGCCGCGGTGGCGCCAGCACGCACCGCCCGGACGGCCGGCGTCGCAGGCCCCGCGCGCGAGCGCCCCCCCTGGCCTGTCGGCGATCGAGTGGATCGAACGGAGGCCAAGAGAGCCCGACCGCCGTGGATCGTACAGCCGTCATGTCGGGCGCAGCGACGCTGTCCAATCGCCGCCGACCCCGGGCACGAGGCCCCGACGGGCTTCTTTCCCCCGCCGGTATCCACGGCTTGCCGCGCCGCATGACAGCGGCGCGGCCTGACGGCCGGTATGGGGATGGGGCGCAAGCGGGGTCGGTCAGTCCTCGGCAAACTCCAGGATCACCTCGTCGACGGCCAGGCTGTCGCCGGGCTTGGCCTTGACCGCCTTGACGGTGGCCGTGCGCTCGGCGCGCAGGACGTTTTCCATCTTCATCGCCTCGACCACCGCGAGCGTCTGGCCCGCCTCCACCGTGTCGCCCTCGGCCACCGGGATCTGCACCACCAGGCCCGGCATCGGACACAGCAGGAAGCGCTGGTTGTCCAGGTCGGCGACCATCGGCACATGGACCATCAGATCGGCCACATGGGGGTCCTGGACCACCAGCTCACGGTCGATCCCGCGTGCGATCAGGCGATAGCCCTTGCGCGTGCGGGTCACGTCGAAGGCCGCCGGGCGGTCGTCGATGCGGCAGTCGAAGATCGGCCGACCGGGCAGCCAGTCGGTGGCGATCTCGGCCTTGTCGCGGCCGATGCTGACCATGGCACCGGAATCGCTCGGCAGGATGCGGCCCTCGACCGCCTCGTCGTCGAGCCAGACCTGGAAGCGCCGTTCGGTCACCGGCTTGCCCCGGTTGACCCGGCCGTCGATGCTCAACAGCCGGTCCTCGTGGAGGGCGTGGATGAACAACGCCACGGCGCGGAACTCGAACGCTCGTTCCGGGGTCAGCGGCGCGCCCTCGAAGCCGTCGGGATACTCCTCGGCGATGAAGTTGGTGGTCAGCGCGCCGTCGCGGAACCGCGGATGTTCCATCACCGCGGCCAGAAACGGGATGTTATGGGTGATGCCGCGGATATGATAGCGGCTGAGGGCGGCGACCATGGCGTCGATGGCGGCGGCACGGCCGGGGCCGTGGGTGACCAGCTTGGCGATCATCGGGTCGTAGTAGAGCGAGATTTCCGAGCCTTCGCCGACGCCGGTGTCGAGGCGCACCTGCTCGCCCTCTTCGGGCGGGCGATAGCCCTTCAACCGGCCGATCGACGGCAGGAAGTTGCGATAGGGGTCCTCGGCATAGACCCGCGCTTCCATGGCCCAACCGTCGAGCGTCACGTCATCCTGGGTCAGCGACAGTTTTTCGCCCGCAGCGACCCGGATCATCTGTTCGACCAAGTCGATGCCGGTGATCATCTCGGTGACCGGGTGTTCCACCTGCAGCCGGGTGTTCATCTCCAGGAAGTAGAAATTGCGGTCCTTGTCGGCGATGAATTCGACCGTACCGGCGGAGCGATAGTCGACCGCCCGCGCCAGCGCCACCGCCTGCTCGCCCATCGCCTTGCGGGTCGCGGCATCGATGAACGGCGACGGCGCCTCCTCGATCACCTTCTGGTGGCGACGCTGGATCGAGCATTCGCGCTCGCCCAGATAGAGCACGGTGCCGTGGCCGTCGGCGAGCACCTGGATCTCGATATGGCGCGGCTGTTCGACGAATTTCTCGATGAAGATGCGCTCGTCGCCGAAGCTCGACTTGGCTTCCGAGCGCGCGGCGCGGAAATTGTCGGCCACCTCCTGCTCGGTATGGGCGATGCGCATGCCCTTGCCGCCGCCGCCGGCCGACGCCTTGATCATCACCGGATAGCCGATCTCGCCGGCGATGCGGATCGCCTCGTCGGCATCGGCGATCTCGCCGATATAGCCGGGCACGGTGGACACGCCGGCTTCCTTGGCCAGTTGCTTCGAGCGGATCTTGTCGCCCATGGCGTCGATCGCCCGGGTGCCCGGGCCGATGAACACCAGCCCCGCGGCCTCGACCGCCTCGACGAAACCGGCATTCTCCGACAGGAAACCGAAGCCCGG
Source organism: Rhodothalassium salexigens DSM 2132 (assembly GCF_004341375.1). Taxonomy (GTDB): domain Bacteria; phylum Pseudomonadota; class Alphaproteobacteria; order Sphingomonadales; family Rhodothalassiaceae; genus Rhodothalassium; species Rhodothalassium salexigens. The sequence goes on along the minus strand of NZ_SLXO01000013.1, from coordinate 29,361 downwards.
GTGGATCGCCTCGGCGCCGGTGTCCTTGGCCGCCTGGATGATCAGATCGCCCTTGAGGTAGCTCTCCGCCGCCGGCGGCGGGCCGAGAAACACCGCCTCGTCGGCCATCTCCACGTGCAGCGAATCCCGGTCAGCGTCGGAATACACGGCCACGGTGGCGATATCGAGCCGCCGGCACGTCTTGATGACGCGGCAGGCGATTTCCCCACGATTGGCGATCAAAATCTTCTTGAACATCCCGGCGGGCCCTCAATTGTTGTGTGAACATGCCTGCGTTGTGTGAATACGCCTGCATCGGCCGACCGCGCGGGCGGCCGGACCGGGCGGCTCAATGCAGCATGGTTCGGGGCCGAGCGCAACGGGGTGCACCGCAAAAACAACCCGTACGCGCACCCGACCGACCGTTCGGGCGATACCCGGTGAAAGGGTCTCAGGGCGCGCCGACATGCAGAATGACGGTCGATCAGGCAGCCGGTGCACGCCAAGGAGCCGAGGACTGAGCCTTCACGTCGACGCCAGCCCCCATGGTTCCGCTTTCACCCGGCCGGGGGCTTCCTATATGCTGTCGAGCCAACAATGCGGATGAGGAGCAGACGGATGAAGCGGCTGAGGGCGATGGCGATCATGGCGGCTTGCGGGCTGGCGTTGGGCGCGGCGCCCGGCGGCTCGGCGCAGGAAACCGGCGAGCCCGACCCGCTGCCCGAACTGCCCGAAAGCGGCGAGCGGCCGCAAACGCCCGAGCGCGACGGCAATCCCCTCGAAGTGACGGTCACGCCGCTGGACATGGACGTGCCCGACCCGGACGAGTTTCTGGCCCGCGAGACGATCATGCCCGACGGCACGGTAATCACGCTCGGCGAATGGATCCGCGCGCATTATTTCACCGGCTGGACCGACCATCCGGCCTCCGACCTGGAACTGGCGGTGCAGACCGGCGCCAGCGTGCGCATGTTGACCGGCGGCCGGTTCGCCTTCCTGCTCGACCACAATCGCGACGGCTCGTTCACCGAGACCGAGCGCATGGCCCAGTTGGGCACGCGCTTCGTCAACCTGTCGCTGGCCGACGTCTACGCCACCTTCGGCCGGCTGCCAGGCGGCGAGCAGATGGGGGCGGCCATGGCGCCCTATAGCGGCGATCTGGGCCGGCCGGTGGCGCTCGGCGACGATGGCGGCGCGGCGATCGACAATTATCTGCTGATGCGTCGCAGCCAGCCGGTCACCGTCGACAGCGGCCTGGGCCAGCTCTACCTGCCCAGTATCGGCGGCTATAATCCGATCTTCGGCCTCGGCTGGGCCGCCGGGCTGATCGGCGACGCCCTGCCGGGCCGGGCGGATGACAGCGCCGCCGATGGCGCGACCGACGGCGCCACCGGCGGCGACGGTGCGTCGGGCGGCCGCGGCACCCCCTGAGCGCCGGCGCAGGCCATGATCACCGCGCGGGTCACCGACCGGCGGCTCGACACCGGTGCCGAGTTGGCAGCACTTGACGCGGGCGACGGGCAAAGCGGCGCGCTGGTCAGTTTCACCGGCCAGGTGCGCGCCGACGACGGGCTGACCGCGCTGACCCTGGAACACTATCCCGGCATGACCGAACGCGCGCTGACCGCCATCGCCGAACGCACCGCCGCGCGCTTCGCCCTCACCGCCCTGAGCGTGGCCCACCGGGTCGGGCGCATGGCGGTGGGCGAGACCATCGTGGTGGTGGTCGCCGCCGCCGGCCATCGCCGGGCCGCCTTCGACGGCGCGGCCTATGTGATGGACCGGCTCAAGACCGACGCGCCGTTCTGGAAATGCGAGGAAGGCCCATGGGGGCGGCGCTGGGTCGAGCCGCGCCCCGGCGACGACCGCGCCGCCGCGCGCTGGGCCGATCGCGGCTGAAGGCGCGGCCCAGGGCCGACCAGGGCGCCCCTAACGGGCAACCGGCCAACGCCCGAGCCGCCGCCAACGCCGCTTGGATGGCGCCGCTTGCTGTCGCCATGATGATCGGGGAGGCCATTGGGCCGGACACGGACACGGCGGGGGCGGCGACCTTGGGCCGCCGCCCCCCATGCGCTTACGCCTGGCCGCGCAGGGCGCCCCACAGTTCGCCGAGCTTGGGCGGTTTGCCGGTGCGCAGGGCGCCGGCGCGGAACACCCGGCCCGACAGCCACAGTGTCGCGGCGATGCCGACCAGTTGCAGCACCGCCGTGGCCACCAGGTCGAACCAGCCCGGATCGGCGTTGATCCGGGCCATCATCATGATCGGGCTGGTATAGGGGATGTAGCTCAACACCCGCGCGGCGACGCCGTTGGGCTCGTTGGCCACGGTCCAGATCAGGATCGGCAGCAGGATCAGAAAGTATTGCAGCGGCAGCGACAGGGACTGCACGTCCTTGCTGGTCTCGCACAGGCCGCCGATGGCGATGAACAGGCCGGCGAACAGGAAATAGCCGACGATGAAATAGAACAACAACGCCAGCAAGATCGGCGAGCCGAACAGGACACTGAGCAGATCCTGGGCGAACGAGGCGAAGCCGCCGTCGCTGGCCAGGAAAAACACACCCATCAGCGTGCCCACATTGAACATCACCCCCAACAGCGCCACCATCGATGCGCCGAGCAACTTGCCGGTCATCATCTCCTGCGCGGTGATCGACGACATCAACACCTCGATGATGCGGTTGGACTTTTCTTCCATGGTGTTGGTCATCAAGATGACCAGATTGCCCAACAGGAAGAAACACAGCGCAATCGACAACACCCGCGGCATATTCTTTTCCAACACGTCGCGGCTGGTCACCGAGGCGCCGTCGGCCTTGCTGGTCAGCCGGGTGTCGAACGGCGTCACCAGCCCCGCAAGGCGCCGGGCCAGTTCGGGCGACGCCTCGGCGGCCAGGGCCTGCCGGCGCAACACCCGCGCCAACGCTCCCTCGACTGCGTCGCTGACCGCCTCGTCGGGTGCCGCGTCGGTCCACAATTGAGCGGTCCGGCTGCCGTCGCCGAGCCCGAGCGCCACCGGCTCGCCCGCCGGCACCAGGCCGACCCCGGCCGGCAGCACCAAAACACCATAGAGCGTGCGCCCCTCGCCCGCCTGGTCCGCCCCGGCGCTTCCGGCAGCCCCGGCAGCCCCGGCAGCCGGCGGCAAGGGCCGCTCGCCGCTCAGATAGGCCCGCACCAACTCGGCACCCGTGCCGGCACGCAATGCCGCCGCCAAATCCGCCGGCGGGTCGACCAGCGAGAACGGCTGCGGGTCGAAGGTGGGCGGTGGGGCGTCGGCGCGCAGCAGCGGTCGGGCACGGTCGAGGGCCGCCTCGACCCCGCCCTGGGCCAGAAAGGCGTCCACATCGGGGTCGGTGATGTCGCCCGACCGGCGCAGGAATTCGAGCGGCACCCGCGCCGGGTCCAGGCCGCCCTGGGCGTCGCGCAGGTCCGGCTTGGCGAAGCCGCGCACATGGGCATAAAGCGTCGCCATGCGATCCCGGGCGAACCGGCGCTCGATCTGTTCGCGCAGAGGCTGCGCCAGATTGCCGCTCAGGTCGACAATGGCCACCGGCCGGTCGGGGGTGAAGCTGCGTTGCAGAAAGCTTGGCACGAACAGGCCGATGGCGAACATCACCGGGGTGATCACCAGGCCGATCCAATAGGTGCGCGAGCGCACGGTTTCGATGACTTCGTGGCGGGCGACGAGCGCGATCCGTCTCATGCTGCGGTCCTCGCTTGGCGGGCGTCCTCGCCGACCAGATCGACGAACACGTCGTGCAGGGTCGGCTCGATCACGGTGAAACCGGACAGGTCGACGCCACTGTCCAGGCATTGCTTGAGGATCTGCTGCACCGACTGCTGCGCCGCCAGCCGGGTCTCATAGGTGGCGTGGCCATCGGCCTCGGCGACCTTCTCCAGCCCCGGCAACGCCGGCAGCGCCGAGGCCGTGCTGTCGGTGGTCAGCCGCAGCCGACGCGGCAAGCGCGCCCGCGCCTCGTCCACCGTGCCCAGAAAGCGCGTCTCGCCGCGGCCGATCATGATCACCCGGTCGCACAGGCGCTCGGCGTGCTGCATCACATGGGTGGAGAAGATCACCGTGCGGCCGGCGTCGCGCAGCGCGCAGATCAACTCTTCGAGCACCTGCTGGTTGACCGGGTCGAGGCCCGAAAAGGGCTCGTCGAGGATCACCACCTCGGGGTCGTGGGCGACGCAGGACAGCACCTGCACCTTCTGCGCCATGCCCTTGGAGAAGGTCTTGATCGGCTTGTCAGCGACGGCGCTCAGACCGTAGCGCTCCAGCAACTCGCGCGCGCGCTCCTTGGCGTGGGCGGCCTTCATGCCCTTGAGCCGAGCGAAATAGGTGATCGCGTTGACCGGCGTCATCGCCTTGTAGAGCCCGCGTTCCTCGGGCAGATAGCCGATCCGGTCGCCGACGCTGAGCGCCGATTCGGCGCCCAAAACCTGACGCCGCCCCCGGTCGGGTTGCAGAATATCCAAAAGGATGCGGATCACGGTGGTCTTGCCGGCGCCATTGGGGCCCAGAAAGCCGAAAATCTCGCCCGGCTTGACCGCCATCGACACGCCGTTGACCGCCTTGAAGCGGCCATAGCGCTTCTCGATCCCCTCCAGTTCGACCAAATGATCGGTCACGCACGCCCCCCTTGTGATGATGGCTTGGTTCTTGATCGGCACTGTAGAAACCCCGGTCCAGGCAATGCAAGGTGGCGTTGGGGTCGGCTGCGGGGTATAGGGCCTATCATGCTGGTGCTATTTCACAACATCATCTCTCCGAGTGCGCGGGCTGTGCGGCTGTTCCTGGCCGAAAAGGGGGTCGAGGCGGACCTGCGCGAGGAGCCCGACTGGGAAGGCCGGATCGAGTTTCGCCGCCTGAGCCCCGAGGGCGAGGTGCCGCTGCTGCTGGTCGACGGCGGCCATACCATCGCCGGCTTCCTGCCGATCTGCGAATATCTGGAGGAATTGCACCCCGAGCCGCCGATGCTCGGGCGCGACCTTTTGGCGCGGGCCGAGGTGCGCCGCCTGGCGCTGTGGTACGGCCACCGCTTCTGGGAAGAGGTCGGCCGCTATCTGATCACCGAAAAGATCATCAAGCGGCTTTACCGGCGCGAGACCCCCGACACCGAAGCCATCCGCGCCGGTCTGCAAAACCTGCGCACCCATCTGGACTATCTGGATTATCTGGCGACCCGGCGGCACTATCTGACCGGCACCTATTTTACCCTCGCCGACGCCATCGCCGCCGCTCAGGTATCGGTGCTGGACTATCTGGGCCATGTCGCCTGGGACGACCATCCCGGCGCGCGCGAATGGTACATGCTGGTCAAGTCGCGCAAGTCCATGCGCCACCTGCTCGGCGAGCGGATCGCCGGCATCCGGCCGCCGAAATACTACGACCAGCCCGACTTTTGAGACGCATGACACCCAGGGGCCGCCGATGACGCCCGCACCCGCCGCCAGCTCAGCCCCCATCCCGCCGGTCACCGCCGACGCGGTGCGGGCTGAGGCGCGGGCGCTCGGCTTCGACGCCGTGGGCCTGGCGCGCCCCGACGCGGTGCCCGCCTTGCTGGCCCATGCCGGCACGGCCCTCGACCGGTTTCTGGCCCAGGGCCACCATGGCGGCATGGCCTGGATGGCCGAGCGCGCCGACCAGCGCCGTCACCCGCAGGCGCTGTGGCCCGAGATGCGCACCGCGGTGATGGTCGGGCTCAACTACGGCCCCGCCGTCGACCCGATGATCCTGCGCGACCACCCGACCAAGGGGGCGGTGTCGGTCTATGCCCGCGGCAAGGATTATCACGACGTGCTCAAGAAGCGGCTGAAGCGCCTGGCGCGCTGGCTGCACGAGCGCTCGGGCCAGCCGGTCAAGGTGTTCGTCGACACCGCGCCGGTGATGGAAAAACCGCTGGCCGAGGCGGCGGGGATCGGCTGGCGCGGCAAGCACACCAATCTGGTCAGTCGGGATCTGGGCAACTGGCTGTTCCTGGGCGCGCTGTTCACGCCGCTGGCCCTCGACGCCGACGCACCCGAGCGCGACCATTGCGGTTCGTGTCGGCGCTGTCTCGACGCCTGCCCGACGAACGCGTTTGTCGCTCCCTATCAACTGGATGCCCGGCGCTGCATCAGCTATCTGGCCATCGAGCACAAGGGCCCGATCCCGCACGCCCTGCGCCCTGCCCTCGGCAACCGCATCTATGGCTGCGACGACTGCCTGGCGGTGTGCCCGTGGAACAAGTTCGCCGAATGCGCGACCGAGGCGCAGTTCTTCGCCCGCGCCGAATTGGGCGCCCCCGACCTGGCCGACCTGGCGTTGCTCGACGACGCCGACTTTCGCGCGCTGTTCTCGGGCTCGCCGATCAAGCGCACCGGGCGCGCCCGGTTCGTGCGCAACGTGCTGATCGCCATCGCCAATAGCGGCGACGCGGGGCTTATGGGGCTGGTCGAAGGGCTGCTCGACGACGCCGAACCGGCGGTGCGCGGCGCGGCGGTCTGGGCGGTTGCCCAGTTGGCGCCCGCCGACCGGGTGCGGGCGCTCAAGGCCCGCCGGGCGGACCGCGAAACCGACCCGGACGTGATCGCGGAGTGGGCACACCTGCCCGACTGAGCGGGGGCGCGCACGCACGCAAGAGCCGCCGCCCGGTCCGGCCACGGCACGCCGCAATCGACGCAATCAAGGCCGACGGGATCAAGGCCGGCAGGATCAAGCGACGGCGCGGTCAATCGGCGGCGGCGCGGTTCGGCCCCCAGGCGCCGTCGGGACCGTCGGCGGCCAGTTGGCGCACCGCCGCGACCACCGGTTCCAAGTCGGCCACCCCCTGGCGGCGAATGAAGCGCAACCAGCGCAGCACCGGCACATGCGCCGGCCATTCGCCGCGTTCGCCGAAGAACCACCAGGGCATGCCGCCCAACAGCCAGGTGGGCCGGCCGAGGCAGATCGACATCATCGCCGGGGCCATGGGGGGCGACATCACCATATCCAGATTTTCCATGATCGCCAGATTGGCGTCGAGATCGTCCTTGAGGTCCACATCGTCGAGCGCGATCACCGGCTGGCGCGCGACCCGGCGCAGATGCGCCAACTCGCCCTCGGCCAGCGAATACTGCAAGACCACGAACTCGACCCCGGGCACCGCCAGGATCGGCGCCAGATCGTCGGGGTCCAGATAGCCGTGCTTGCGGTCCACGTCGACGGTGCCGCTGCGCCATGCGATGCCGATGCGCACCGGTTCGCGCCGGGGGCCCATGCGCGCGGCCATCTCCGCCGTGCGCTCGGGGTCGGCCTTGATATAACCGCACGGCCACTGGCCGACGGCGGCACGGTCGGGCCAGAAGGCGCGCCCCAAATCGCCGATCGGCAGCGCATGGTCGAGCGCCAGCGTCCCCGCCTGCACGCCGGCCTCCACATAGGGAAACGACCGGTCACGCACCCGGTTGACCACCGTATCGCGAAACCCGGTGACCGTGGCGTCGGGGAAGCTGCGCTGGAAGATCGGGATCAGCCGCCGGTCGCAGCCGATGGTCAGGTGGCGCGCCCGGGCATAAAGCGCGGGGTATGTGAGCCCGAACAGCAATTCGTCGCCCAACCCCTGTTCGGCCATGGCGAATACCGCCTTGCCGGTCAGGTCCTCGCCGTCCCAGCCGGGCAGGATCGGGTTGTAGCGCAACGCCTTGCGCGGGCCCAAGGACAGGTCCAACCGATAGCGATAGTGGCTCCAGCCGCGCGCCAAGTGTCCCGCCTGCAACAGGAACAGCGCGTAATTCATGTTGAGTTGCGCATCCTCGGGCGACCGGGCGAGCGCTTGGGTATAGAGTTGGTCGGCGAATTCCGGGTCGCGCACGGCGTACATGCGCGCCAGATTGTCCATCGCCGCCACATTGTTGGCGTCGGTCTGATGGGCCAGTTCGCTGTAGCGCCGGCCCTTGGCGGTGTCGCCCAGAAGCCGGCCATAGACGTGGCTCATATCGCTGAACAGCCGCGAATGCAGCGCGCCATTGGCCATCGCCCGCTTGAACACGGCGATCGCCGCGTTGGCGTTTTCCTGGCGATAGAAGATGTGGATCAGCCCGGAATAGGCGATTACCTGCTGGCGGTTTTCGGTCAAGGCGCGCTCGAAGAACCGCCGCGCGATATCAAGCGCGTCGCGCTCGAACGCCTTGATGCCCACTTGCGCCAACAGATCGGCATCGACGGTGCCGTGCTGCTGGAACACACCGAGCGAGTCCAGAAACGTCGCCACCGGGGTGCTCGGGCCCAGGCTGTCGAGAAACGCCTGAAACGCGCGCTTGCTGCCCGGCTCGGCGCGCCAGGCGGACAGGGCGGCATGCGGGTCTTTGGTGGCGCTCATGGGGCGGATGCGGTCATGGTGCGGTCATAGTGCGCATGGGAAAGGCTCATGGGTCTGTGCGCGACGGCGGGGTGGTGACGGCACGGCCCGGCCGGCGCTCTTCCGTCATACGCCGACGCCGCCGACCGGTCCAGTGCCGCGCTCACACGAAGGTGGCGTCCACATCGAGGCCATAGACGGTGCGGCCATAGGTTTCGTAGGTGGCGTGGCCGACCATAATGTGCTGGGTCGCCACATGGGCGTCGCGGAACCGACGCTGGATCGGGAACGACAGAAACGCCGACGCGCCGCCGGCCAAGTCATGGGCCATCGCGGTCACCTCGGCGGCGGTGCGGGTGGCGTGGGTGGCAGCGAGGCGCAGCCGGGCCCGGGTCTCGATGCTCAGCGCCTGGCCCGCCGACGCCCGGTCCCAGGCGTCGGCCAGGGTCGCCGCCCAAAAGGCGCGCGCCGACGACAACAGCGCCTCGGCGCGCGCGGTCTCGCCCTGCACATGGGGCGTGGCGCCCAGGGCCTTGCGCTCGAACTGGCGGGTCTTGGCGGTGCCGAACGCCGCCAACTCGTCGAGCGCGCCGCGCGCATTGCCAAGCGCCGTCGCCGCGATGCCCTGGGCGAGCATGGCGAACACCGGAAAACGATAGAGCGGCCCATCGGCCACCGGCCGGTCGGAGAAGAACGACGCGCTGTGGCCCCCCGGCACCTCGGCGTCGACGATCTCCATATCGCCGCTGCCGGTGCCGGCGAGGCCGGCGGCGTGCCAGGTGTCGTGCAGGGTCACCGCCCGACGCGGCACCAGCACCATCAGCACGTCGGGCGCGCCATTGGGCAGCGTGCGCACCGCCCCGTCCTCGACCACCCGGCAACCGGCCATGAGCCAGGCGCAGTTGGCGCTGCCGCTCGCCCACTGCCAGCGCCCCGAAACCCGGTAGCCGCCAGCGACCGGCCGTGCCTCGCCCTTGGGCGCGAACACGCCGCCGGTGATGGCGTCGTCGGCGGCGAAGATCTGCGCCGCGCGGTCGGTGGGCAGATAGGCCGACACCAGGCCGGTGGTGGCGGCGATCATCTGACACCAGGCGACCGAGGCGTCGGCCCGCGCCAGCGCCTCGGTGGCGGCGAAGGCTTGCGGCGGGTCCATCTCCAGCCCGCCCGCAGCAGCGGGCACGAACAGCCGCATCAGCCCGGCCCGCGCCAGTTCGCCCGCCAGGTCGGCGGGCAGCCGCCGCTCGGTCTCGATCGCCTCGGCGCGGGCGCGGATCGCGGGCTGCAACGCCTCGGCCGCCGCCTGCGGGTCGCGCCGGGTCACGTCGATCGCCAGGGCCATGGCTCGCCTCCCTTATTTTTGACATCATGCCAGAAACGCGGCGATCCGCCAATCGCCCCGGCCGGCCGGCCCGCAACCGGAGGCCAGACGAGCGGCAAACCGGCGCAATCCCACGCCCGCCATGCCAGAGGCTCTTTTCGCCGACCGCCGGGCGGGCTAAACACGGGTCATGTCTTACGCTTCCTTGCGCGATTTCATCGACGACCTGGAACGCACCGGTGACCTGGTGCGCGTCCGCGAGCCGGTCTCCACCGAGTTGGAGATGACCGAGATCCAGACCCGCGTGATCGCCGAGGGCGGTCCGGCGATCCTGTTCGAGCATGTGCTCAACGAGCGCGGCGAACGCTCGGAGATGCCGGTGCTGGTCAACCTCTACGGCACGGTCGAACGGGTCGCCCGCGCCATCGAACGCACGCCCGACCAACTGCGCGAGGTGGGCGAGACGCTGGCGTTCCTGCGCCAGCCCGAACCGCCGGGCGGCGTCAGGGACGCGCTGGAGATGCTGCCGCTGGCGCGCAAGGTCTTGGCCATGAAGCCGGGCAAGGCGCGCCGCGCACCGGTGCAGGAGGTGGTGTGGACGGGCGACCGGGTCGACCTGACCCGGCTGCCGATCCAGACCTGCTGGCCCGGCGAGCCCGCGCCCCTGATCACCTGGCCGCTGGTGGTCACCAAGGGGCCGTCGGGTGCCAAGGAAGACGCCTATAATCTGGGCATCTACCGGATGCAGCGCCTGGGCCCCGACCGCTGCATCATGCGCTGGCTCAAGCATCGCGGCGGCGCGCAACAATTCCGCCGCTGGAAGCAGGAACGGCGCGAACCGCTACCGGTGGCCGCCGTACTCGGCGCCGACCCCGGCACCACCCTCGCCGCCGTGACGCCGGTGCCCGATACCTTGAGCGAGTATCAGTTCGCCGGCCTGCTGCGCGGGCAGAAGGTCGATCTGGTCGATTGTAAGACCGTGCCGCTCAAGGTGCCGGCAAGCGCCGAGATCGTGCTCGAAGGCCATGTGCTGCTGGACGAACAGGCGCCCGAAGGCCCCTATGGCGACCATACGGGCTATTACAACTCGGTCGACACCTTCCCCGTCTTCCAGGTCTCGGCGATCACCATGCGCCGCGACCCGATTTACCTGTCGACCTATACCGGCCGGCCGCCGGACGAGCCGAGCGTGCTGGGCGAAGCGCTCAACGAAGTGTTCATCCCGCTGATCCAGCAGCAATTCCCCGAGATCGTCGACTTCTGGCTGCCGCCCGAGGGGTGCAGCTACCGGATCGCCGTGGTGTCCATGAAGAAGGCTTATGCCGGCCACGCCAAGCGGGTGATGATGGGCGTGTGGTCGTATCTGCGCCAGTTCATGTACACCAAGTTCGTGATCGTGGTGGATGCCGACATCAACGCCCGCGACTGGAAAGACGTGATGTGGGCGATCTCGACCCGCATGGACCCGGTGCGCGACATCACCACGGTGGAAAACACGCCGATCGACTATCTGGACTTCGCCTCGCCGGTCTCGGGCCTTGGCGGCAAGTTGGGGCTCGACGCCACCAACAAGATGCCCGGCGAGACCGAGCGCGAATGGGGCGAAGCGATCCGCATGGACCCGGCGGTGGTCGACAAGGTCAGCGCCATGTGGGACCGGCTCGGCCTGCCGGGCTCGGGCAAGGACATCTGGGGCTAGCGCCGCCTTGCCGGGCGGCCGGGTGATGCCGCGCGAGACACGCCCATGCCATCGTGATAACCTCTCGCCTTTTAGTGGCTGATCCAAGCTGGCGAGAGGACAGGCATGGAAGACGGCAATGGCGGCGTCGACGCGCGCGATCTGGGCCCCCGTGTGTCGCACCTGGAAACCCGGATGACCGACGTGGAAACCACCCTGCGGCGCATCGAGCCGGTGCTCAACAATCTCGACGGCTTCGTGCGCGCCAGCCTACCCAATTTGGCCACGCGCACCGAGTTGCACGACCTGCGCAACGAGATTCACAGCGACATGGAAAACTTGCGTAGCGAGGTCCGCGCCGACATGCAGAACCTGCGCGGCGAACTGCATACGGATATCCAGGGCTTGCGCGGCGATTTGGCCACCATGGCGGCCAAGCTCGACGCCACCTTGCCCCACCTGGCGACCCAGGCCGAGGTGATGAAACGCCCGGTGCGTGCCGAGATGCTCGGCTATATGAGCGTCATCCTGGTGGTGCTCGGCCTGTTGATCCGCTTTCCCTAGCCGCTCAACCCGGCGCCGCCGCCGGCTTTTCCAGCACTAGCACATCCTGAAAGTACAGCCCGCCCTCGGCCTTCCAGGTGCCGGCATGGGCCGCCGCCAGCCTCAGCCCGGCCGCCGCCGCGATACGGTCGAGCGCCCGGTCGGTCAGCGCCACGGCGTCTTCGGGCACCCGCACCCAGGCCGGGCACAGCCAGTCGTCGGCGCCATAGGCCGGCCGGTCGAACACCCAGCGCCCCAGGCGCGCCGGCGCCGCCGCGCGGTAGGTGTCGTCGAGCACGAAGGCGGTGATCAGCGCCCGCCCGCCGGGGCGCAGCACGCGCGCCACCTCGCCCAGATAAAAACCCGCATCGGCCTCGGCGAAGTGGGTCCACACCGACAGCGCGGTGACCAGATCCTGGCTGGCGTCATCCACGGGCCAGGGCGGACGCGCCGGCGCGCCGGCGGTGTCATAGGCGGGGTTGGCCGCGGACAGGTGGATGAACCGATGACTGTGCTCGGCAAACCGGCGCCGCGCGGCGGCGATATCGGCGGCCTGCACGTCCAGCCCGGTATAGCGCCCGCCGGTCCCCACATAGGGGCTGGCGGCGATGCCCAAAAGCCCGGTGCCGCAGCCCACGTCCAAAATATGATGGCCGGCCCCGCCGCCGAGCGCCTGGTGGATCAGCCCCTGGAACAACCCGGCCACATGGGCCCATTCGCCATAGGCGTGCTTGCCGCCACGCCGGTCGCCGGCGCCGGGGATACGGCGCAGCGCCGGCGTGCGGACCACATAGTGGCGGTCGAGCGCCCGGTAGACCGGGTCGAGCGTGCGATAGAGAGCGGCGGCCCCGAGACGGGCGACCGAACGGAAGACTGCAAGCATCGGCGGGCCGTTCTTTCCTGGTCAAGTCAGGTCGGCCCCGTCCCACAGACACATTCGGGCGCACCCGAGTTTCCTGGTCGGGGCCAGGGTGGGCCGTTCCTAGCACCCGCTTGCCGCCGCGTCACCCGTCCCGGCCGTTGCGGCGGTCGCCGATCTGCGGCCCGGGCTCCGGGCCCGCCTCCGGGTCAGCCGGCAAAGCGGTTCATATCGGCCGCCATGGTGGTATCGAGCGCGGTCACCCCGCCCGCATCGTGGGTCGCCAACGTCACGTCCACCTTGTTGTAGACATTGAACCATTCAGGGTGGTGGTCGAGCGTCTCGGCGCGCAAGGCGGCCCGGGTCATGAACGCGAAGGCTTGGCTGAAGTCCTTGAACTTGAACGTCTTGGCGATAGCGGCCCGGCCCTCCAATTGGGCCCAGCCGTCGAGCCCGGCCAGCGCCTCGTCCAGTGCGGCGCCGTCCAGCACAGTCTTGCGGTCGATATCGGTCTTGCCCATGGGCGTCCTGCTCCTTGGTCTCAATCGATTGACGGGACGGGTCTCATAAGGCCCTCACCGCCCCGACTGTCAAGCGTCCGAGCGGTTATCGCCGGCACCGCCGGGCGGCGGCACCACCTTGATGCCCAAGCGCTGGGCGCGGGCCGGCAGCCGCGCCCAGACGGCGGCCCGCCAGGCCGGATCGGCACCGGCCCAGCGGCCAATCTCGTCGCCGGTCCGGGCACAGCCCCGGCACCAGCCGGTGCCGGGGTCGAGCGTACAAACCCCGACGCAGGGGCTCACCGGCAGCCGGCCGCGGCGGTCGCTCATGCCGGCGCCACCGCGCGGTCCGATCCGCCGGCGCCGTCGGCTCGGCCCTTGAGATCGGCAACGATGTCGCGCAGGGCCTCGACCCGGCTGGGATAATGCGCCCCTGGCCCCAGGTCGCGGTCGGCCTTGAGGTTCGACAGGGTCGCGCGGACCTCGTCGTTCATCCCGGTGATGAGGACCCGTTTGCCGGACCGGCGCCCGTCCTGGATGATGTCCTCGACCGCTCGGGTGGCCGACAGATCGATGGTTGGCAGGCGCGAGAAATCGAGCACCAGATAGGCGGTGCCATTATCGGTGCGTTCGCGCACCTGGTGGCCCATGTCGGCCGCCGCGCCGAAGCTGAGCGGCCCGCCGAAGTCGAACATCACCACCCGGCCGCCGGCCTCGTCGAGCAATGCGCGCTCCTCGGGGTCGCTGACCCGGTCCTTGATGGTGGCAAAGCGCTCGATCTGGGTGTCGGCGATCTGCTTGACGAACGCGATCGCCGCCAAGACGACGCCAACCCCGACCGCGGTGATCAGATCGACGAACACGGTCAGCCCCAGCACCAGCGCCATCAACGCCAGGTCCCAACGCGGGCCGCGATGGGCGACCTTCAGGTACGACCAGTCGACGATATCGACGCCCACCTTGATCAGGATCCCGGCCAGCACGGCGTGCGGGATCGCTTCGGCCAGCGGCGCCAGACTGATCACCACGGCCAACAGCACCAGCGCATGGATCATGCCCGACAGCCGCGTGCGCCCGCCGGTGCGGATATTGACCACCGTGCGCATGGTCGCGCCGGCGCCGGGCACGCCGCCGAACAGGCCGGCGATGGCGTTGCCGATGCCCTGGCCCATCAACTCGCGATTGGCGTCGTGGCGCGAGCGGGTCATGTTGTCGGCCACCAGCGAGGTCAACAGGCTGTCGATGGCGCCCAAAAGCGCCAAAATGACCGCCGCCTTGCCGATGATCACCGCGCTGTCGGCGGTGATCGCCGGCATCTGGAAGTCGGGAAAGCCGGTGGGAATGTCGCCCAACACCGGCGCGGGCACCGCCATCACCGAATTGAGCCACAAGCTGGCCAGCGTGCCGGCCACAAGAGCGACCAACGGGCCGGGCACGATCCGTCCCCAGCGCGCCGGCCACAGGAAGACGATGGCCAGGCACAACCCGCCCACCGCCAGGGCCGCCCAGACCGGATCGCTCGCCGCCTGAGGGATCGCCGCCAAGGCTGCGATGGTGCCGGTTTCCGACGGCGCATGACCGAACAGCCGCGACGCCTGCAACGCGATGATGATGATGCCGATGCCCGACATGAAGCCCGAGATCACCGGGTACGGCACCAGCCGGATATAGCGGCCGAGCCGCACCGCGCCCATGGCGACCTGGATCAGACCGGCCAGTACGACGGTGGCGAAGATCAATTCCGGGTGGCCGGAAAACGACGACACCACGCCCGCGAACACCACCACCATGGGCCCCGTGGGCCCGGAGACGTTGGTCGGCGTACCGCCGAACAGGGCGGCGAAGAACCCGACCAGAATGGCGCCCCACAGCCCGGCGATCGGGCCGACCCCTGATGCGGCACCGAAGGCGAGCGCCAATGGCAGAGCCACGACGCCGGCGGTCAGGCCACCATAGATGTCGCCGCGCAGATTGGATGGATCGAAGAATTTGCTGGCTTTCATGTCACCTCCTGACCGGGGCCGGTGTTCGTGCAGCATCCGCCACCGGGCCCAACGGGGCCCGCCGCGGCGTCGCGCACCGCTTTGGCCATGGAGGTGGTCAAATTGTCGGGCTGAGCGTCGGGCAGGTCGCTATACAACTCATCAACGGGTACAAAAGCCCGCCGGCTCTCGTCAAGCGCGTGCATGCCGCCGGTTCCGATATCATAAACCCAGCCGCGCAAGGTCACCGTGCCCTCGGCCAGCGCCTGGGCCACATAAGGGTGCGAGCGCAGGTGGGTGAGTTGAAGGATAACGTTTTCCTCGATCAGCCGCTTGAGCTTTTCTTCTTGGCTCAATTCGCGATCGCGCGTCTGCACGATCTGCACCGCCGCGCGCGCATAGTCGAGCCATTCGTGGGTGTGCGGCAAGTCTGCGAGACTGTCAGGGTTGAGCGCACCGGTCATCGCACCGCATTGCGAATGACCGCAAACGACGATGTGTGGCACCTTGAGCGCACCGATGGCGTATTCGATCGCCGCCGTCATGGCGCCGGTATGCGTGGTGTGGGGGGGCACGATGTTGCCGGCGTTTCGACAGATGAACAGTTCGCCCGGCTCGGTCTGCGTGACCATGGTGGGGTCGACCCGGCTATCTGAACAGGTAATGAACAACGCTTCGGGTTTCTGGCCTTGGGTCAGCGTTTCGAACATGGCGCGGCGGTCTGGATAGACCTCACGCTGGAACTTAACGACGCCGGCAGTAAGTTTGGGCACCCTGTCCTCCCTGTTAATGATCCGTACAGGAAGGGTATGGGGACGAAAATTTCCCGGTCAATGAAAACCGGTTCGCAATCACCCCGAAAGCGGCTGTTCACCCGGCGTTTGCGCCCTCGAAAGCCAATTTGTTACGGTTTCGAAATGATCACCGACCTGTCGAACGAACCGCTTTTGCCCGTCGACGCAGACGGAACGATCATCGCCAACAGACAGGGGGGAGAGACAATCGGAATCGGTGCCACGGGCGCTCGGGCCTCAATGCACACTGACTTGGAGAATTGCTTTCTTGACCCGGTAAACCCTAAACGCAATCAATAGACGGTTCGGGGCAGTGACCATCGGCGCGCGGACACCCCGGCGCCGGATCGTGAGGGGCTTGGAAAATCGTGACACAACCGCCCGAACCGCCGGCCGGCACCGCTGACGGGCGCGGCGGCAGCAGCCGTCGCCAAGCGCTGCTCGACGCCGCGGCGAACCTATTCGTCGCCAAGGGCTATGCCGGCACCTCGATCCGCGATATCGCCGCGGCGGTCGATATGCTGCCGGGGTCGGTCTACTATCACTTCGCGTCCAAGGAGCGGCTTTTGCTGGCCGTTCACCGCGAAGGCGTGGCCCATTTCACCGCCGAGGTGGAGGCCGCGCTGGCGCCATTTCAGGCGGCGGGACCGACGCTGGAACGGGTGGCGAGACAGGCGGCGGGACCGGCGGCGGGCCCATTGCCCGGCCGGACAACCGGCCAGAAAGCGGCCGAGGCGGCCGCCAAGAGAGCGTCCCAAGGCGACAGTCAGACGACGGCGCAGTCCGGCGGCCCGGCCGGGTGCGACAGCGACGCCTGGGCGGCGCTGGCGGCGGCCTGTGCGGCGCATCTGCGGGTGCTGCTGGACGGCAGTGCCTACGCCCAAGTGGTCACGCCCGAGTTCATCAAGACCCTGGGCCAGGATGTGCGCGACGAGATGGTGGCGGAGCGCGCGGTTTATGAACGACAGTTTATCGATCTGATCGACCGGGTTCCCTTGGCCGCAGGGGTCGACCGGCGGCTGTTCCGCTTGACCCTGTTCGGCGCCCTTAGCTGGGCGCTCCACTGGTATCGCCCCGACGGCCTGACGCCCGACGCCATCGCCGAGACCATGTTGACGCTGTTGCGCCGCGGCGTCGATGCGGCCGAACAACCGGCCGACGCCTGAGCCTTTCGGGCGATCCGATACAGACCGATACGCCCGGTCGCCCGCCCAACGCGGGCGACCGCTTCCCTCGGCGAGACGATTGCGGCAGGCTGACGCTATGGAACAGTCACCGGCGCGGGGCGCCGGTCCGCCGACGGCAGAGGCGGTGCGCGAAACGTCAAGGAGGATAATGGGGCCGTGATCGACCTATTGCCGGTTTTATTGGGCGTCGGGCTGGCGCAGGCGGTGGCGGTGGTCAGCCCGGGGCCGAGCCTGCTGGTGGTGGCGCGCACCGCGGTCGGGTCGACCCGGGTGGCCGCCGCCTGGACCGCGGTGGGTCTGGGCCTGGGCTCGGTGGTCTGGGGGCTCGGCGCGCTGTTCGGGCTCAAGTTGCTGTTCGCCGCCGTGCCGTGGCTCTACACCGCCGTCAAACTGGCCGGCGGCGCCTATCTGGCCTGGCTGGCGATCATGCTGTGGCGGCACGCGCGCACGCCGCTGGCCACCGGCCATGGCGGTGCCACACCGCTCGGCCAGACGCGGCGGCGCGCGGTCCGGCGCGGGCTGTTCACCCAATTGGCCAACCCCAAGGTGGCGGTGTTCTTCGGCTCGATCTTCGTCACCCTGTTGCCGCCCGACCCGCCGGCGGTGTTCTACGCGGTGCTGGTGCCGATGGTGTTCGCGATCGAGTGCGGCTGGTATCTGATCGTCGCCTATGCCCTGTCGACCGACCGGCTGCAGGGCGCCTATGGCCGGCTCAAGCCGACGCTCGACCGGGTTGCCGGCACCGTGCTTGCCGGCTTGTCGGTCAAGCTGGTGCTGGACCGCTAGCGCCGGGCGGACTGGGAGCCGCGCGGGCCCTGGATTGTCTCCACGCCCGGGCTTGTGTAGATAGCCTCGCGAAGACCGTGTCCGGGCCGCCTGCGGACCCCGGATGGACAGCATGAGAAAGGGGGCACAGCGGCCATGAAGATCACCCGCAAGGTCAAGGACATCCTCGCCAAGTACGAGGCCGACAATCCCGGCACCAAGGCCAATCTGGCGCGGCTTCTGGGCCATGGCCGGCTCGGCGGTACCGGGCGCATGGTGATCCTGCCGGTCGACCAGGGGTTCGAGCATGGGCCGGCGCGCTCCTTCGCCGCCAACCCGCCCGCCTACGACCCGCACTATCACTATCAACTGGCCATCGACGCCGGGCTGAACGCCTATGCCGCCCCCTTGGGCATGCTGGAAGCCGGCGCCGACCGATTTGCCGGCCAGATCCCCACCATCCTCAAGGTCAATTCGTCGAACAGCTGGGCGACCGAGAAGGACCAGGCGGTGCACGGCTCGGTCGAGGATGCGCTGCGCCTCGGCTGCTCGGCGATCGGCTTCACGCTCTATCCGGGCTCGCCCTGGTTCAACGAGATGGCCGAGGAACTGCGCGAGTTGATCGCCGAGGCCAAGGCCGCCGGCCTCGCCGCGGTGGTGTGGAGCTATCCGCGCGGCGGCGACCTGTCCAAGGCCGGCGAAACCGCGCTCGACGTCACCGCTTACGCCGCCCATCTGGCCGCCCTGATGGGCGCCCATGTGATCAAGGTCAAGCTGCCCGGCGAGCATCTGGAACAAAGCGAGGCGGCCCAGGTCTATGAGGCCCAGGGCGTCGCCGCCGCCAGCCCGGCCGAGCGGGTCGCCCATGTGATGCGCTGCGCGTTCGCCGGCCGGCGGCTGGTGGTGTTCTCGGGCGGCGCCAAGCGCGGCGAAACGTCGGTGTTCGACGACGCCCGGGCGATCCGCGACGGCGGCGGCAACGGCTCGATCATCGGCCGCAACACGTTCCAGCGCCCGCGCGACGAGGCACTGGCCATGCTCGACACCATCGTACAGATCTATCGCGACAAGGCCTGACCGGACGGCCGCCCGATCGGCGCCGGCCTGCGACACGCCGGCGCTGATCGGGCGCCGGTGCGGCGGCTCAGCGGCTCAGCGGCTCAGCGGCTTAGCGGCCGGCGCGGAAGGTGATCTTGATCAACTCCACCTCGAAGGTCAGGTCGGCGTCGGGCGGGATCGTGTCGGTACCGTTCTTGCCATAGGCCAGGTAAGACGGGATCTCCAACAGCCACTTGTCGCCCTCGCGCATCATCAACAGCGCTTCCTGCCAGCCACGGATCACGCCGCGCACGGCGAACACCGCCGGTTTGTCGCGGTCATAGGTGCTGTCGAACACCGTGCCGTCGGCGAGCCGGCCTTCATAGTGCACGCGCACCATGTCGCCGGGGCCGGGCTGGGCGCCGCCGCCGGCCGTCAACACCTTATAACGCAAGCCGCTTTTCCGGGTGATGAAGCCGTCTGAGTCGGCCTCGGGCGGCGCCTCGGGCGCGGTCAGGGCGTCGAGCCGGGCCTCGGCCTCGGCGGCATAGGCGCCCGGAAACAGCCCCGCCTTGACCTCGGCGAGATAGGCCTCGAACAGCGCCGGGTCATCGCTGTCGGCGATGCGCGCCCAAAAGCTTGCCTCGCGCGTCGCCGCCTCGTCGTCCTGAGCGTGCACCGGCCCCCACGCGGCCGCGGCCAAAGCGAACAGCAAGACAAACGGACGGACCGGACCAAGACGCATAGGAGGGCTCCAGGGGAAACGACGATGCGAGGGGGCGAGCCTAGCCGGGCGCGTCGATCGAGACAATCGCGCGATCCGTGCTACACTGACGGTCGAACATGGTGCTGTTTCAGGCCGAGAAGCTGCGGCAAATCAAGCGTTAACGTAATTTAAGACCAAAGTCTGACTGCCGCTCGCCCGGTTGCGTTGTCACACTCCCCGCCCTTTCAGCGCATTCGGAGGTAACCGCCATGACCAACCCGTTCGAAGCGGATTTCCTGGCCCGACAGGAGGCGAACCACGTACCGCTGTCGCCGGTGGATTTTCTGCTGCGCACGGCCGAGGCCTACCCCGACCGTGTCGCCGTGATCCACGGCCGCCAGCGCTTCACCTATGCTCAGATGCTGGAGCGCGTGCGCCGGCTCGCCTCGGCGCTCAAAGGCCGCGGCATCGGCCCCGGTTCCACCGTCTCGGTGCTGGCGCCCAATATCCCGCCGCACCTGGAGGCGCACTTCGCGGTACCGATGACCGGCGCGGTGCTCAACTCGATCAATTACCGGCTCGACGCGGCAGCGGTCGGCTTCATCCTCGACCATGGCGAATGCGACGCGCTGCTGGTCGACGGCGAGTTCGCCGACCTGGCGCGCGCGGCACTGGGCCACGCGGCACGCTCGCCACTGGTGATCGACCTGGCCGACCCCGAAGGCCCCGACAACCGGCTGGTGCCGATGTCATACGACGACCTCTTGGCCGAGGGCGACCCCCATGAGGAGGTCTGGCACATCGAGGATGGCTGGCAGGCGATCGCGCTCAACTACACCTCGGGCACCACGGGCAACCCCAAGGGCGTGGTCTACCACCACCGCGGCGCCATGCTGAACGCCATCGGCAACGTCCAGGCCTGGGACATGGGCCACGACCCGGTCTATCTGTGGACGCTGCCCATGTTCCACTGCAATGGCTGGTGCTTCCCCTGGGGCGTGACCATGCAGGGCGGCACCCATGTGTGCCTGCGCAAGGTGGCCGCCGAGCCGATCATCAACAATATCGCCGAACACGGCGTCACCCATATGTGCGGCGCGCCGATCGTGCTCAACATGATCGCCAACGCCGAGGAGACGCTGCGTGCCAAGCTGCCGCAAGGGTTGCGGGTATTGACCGCCGGGGCCGCGCCGCCGCCCCGGGTGATCGAAGCCATGGAGGACACCGGCGCCACGATCACCCACGGCTACGGCCTGACCGAAACTTATGGGCCGGCCACGGTGTGCGCCTGGCACAAGGAATGGGACCACCTGCCGCTGGCCGACCGGGCCGCGCTCAAGGCGCGCCAGGGCGTGCGCTTCATGGTGCTTGAAGGGCTCGACGTGATGGACCCCGAGACCATGGTGCCGGTGCCCGCCGACGGCGAAACCCTGGGCGAGATCGTGTTCCGCGGCAATGTGGTCATGAAGGGCTATCTGAAGAACCCCACCGCCACCGAAGAGGCGTTCCGCGGCGGCTGGTTCCATTCGGGCGACTTGGCGGTCAAGCACCCCGACGGCTATATCGAGATCCGCGACCGGTCGAAGGATATCATCATCTCAGGCGGCGAGAACATCTCGTCGATCGAGGTCGAGGGTGTGCTCTACCAGCACCCCGCGGTGCTCGAAGCTGCGGTGGTCGCCAAGCCGGACGAGACATGGGGCGAAACGCCGTGTGCCTTCGTCACCCTCAAGCCGGGTCAGACCGCCACCGAGGCCGAGATCGTCGCCTTCTGCCGCGCCGAGATGGCGCACTTCAAGGCGCCACGCCACATCGTCTTCTGCGACCTGCCCAAGACCTCGACCGGCAAGATCCAGAAGTTCATCCTGCGCGAACGCGCCAAGGAACCGGTGGCGGCCGAATAGAGCCGAACCCTCAAGAAGGCAAGAAAGACAGCCCCTCACGGTCGTCACGACAAGACCCCGTGAAGGGCTGCCCATAATTCTTCTCAAAACTAAGCCTAAAACACGGCTAACACATTCGGAAGAAGAAAAAGGCCCAAAGAAACGATCGATAAATATATTTGAAGCCCTAGAGTCGGTTTCGAACGTCATGACGAGCGGGCCAATCGGCGAATGAGCAGCATTGCAGATGCGGCATAGCGGCATGCTGCGGCGCAATTGACGCTCGCATCGACATCTTTGGCAAGCCGCCGGTTGCGGTTGATCCCGGCAAAGAAGCGTTCGACCACCCCCCGCCTCGGGAGGACGACGAAGCCGACCTTATCGGGTGGCTTTCTGACGATTTCGACGAGGATGTTTTCGGCCACGGCGGCAAATCCGACGGCAAGAGCCGCCACGTGATGCCGCCGCGCAGCACGGAGAAGGTCGCGTGGATGATTTCCCGCATCGGCCAGGCGCGGGGCCGGCCTGTCTTCGAAGCGACAGGCAGATACGGCTCGATCAGCCGCCACTCCTTGTCCGTCAAACCGGTCTGGTATCGCGCCGTAGGGCGACTATGCTGCTTACGGGTGGTCGGAGCCCACATGACAATCTCCAGGAAGCTTCGCAACTCCTTGGAATCCGATGAGCCTCGACCGCTCAACCACTTCCGAAACGGCATCTGAGCTGAAGCTTCCAGTCTATACGTCAGGAGGGCTGGACATTAAAACTTCAGGTTATCATCGTCTGGGGGCGTTTCCAGAATCTCTGGCACCCTGCTATGCGCCTCGATCCATGCCCGCTTATGCGGTGCGATCCACGCAGCAGTCTCAAGGATTCTCAGGTAGTCTTTTTCAAGGTGCCTGGTGAAGATCGGTTCATGATGCGCGATCCTGTTCCTGAAAGTGCGCAGGTAGTCCAGCGGCTGATGAACCTTCTTGCGGGTGATGTTGGTTGCATGCGGGAACGCGTGTCTCAGAGCAGGGCGCCAGAGCGTCATCTCGTAGTTGGCTTTCGTCTCCGTTTTCCGGTCGATGACGCCGCCTCGACCCAGAAGGGACACCCAGAAACCGAAAGATAGAGAGGCGATGACGTGAGGCGCATCTTCCGGATACTTGTCCTTGCGTAGCCCCTGCTTGGTCTGATCAACTCGCGCAAGGCAACCACTGTCGAGACCGGCCTTGGCACTGTCGTACCATGCCGGTCCATAGACACGGGCCAGCTCGCGGTTCATCGCGTTTCGAAGTGCGATCTCAAGAGCCTGAAGCGGTCCATAGAAAGCCGCGCTGACCGCCGTATTCCATGTGTAAAGTCTGACTGCTTCGGCCCGGTCACCGCCGGTAGCGGTCAGATATTTCCCGAGCCGATCCGCCGACAGCGATGCTTCCAGCTCATCGAGAATGTCGTCGTTCAGGCCAAAATTCTTGACATTTGGGGTAGGACTGGTCACACTTACCTCGTTAGCCCCGGACCCGCCTCTGCCCTAGGCATGCGCCCGGGGCTCAGCATTTCAGGACATTGAATTCGTCAATTTGCGGTAGCGGATGGTTTGCGTTTCGGTTTGTATCCGCGCTTCGCCACAGCTTTCCGCTCGGTCTTCACGTCTTCCTCGACCTTACGGAATTCCGGTTCGAGCTTCTTCAGACGCTCCACCAGACCGCTCAGGTCGTAGGTATTCGTCATTTTGCCGCCGTGAGTCGCGCGTCGCTCGATGCGTTTGACAAGGCCCGCCTGCTCCAGCTCGGCTATGTATCGTTGCACTTGTCGCTCACTCAGGCCCAGCCGTTCAGCCAGAAGCTTCTTGCCCGGATGGGGCTTGCGTGCGTCCTCCCACCAGAAATCGCACAGCTGCATCAGGACAGAAAGCTGCGTGGGATTCAGGCCGAGCCTCTGCTGCGCCCTGAGCAGCAGAGACGGCACGATACAGAACCCGAGGTCCATGACCTGTTTACCCCATTTCTTCTCGGAGGCACGGCCTGCGTTGGGAGGTCGAAGCTGGACGACATTGCCAGCATCACTTTTGTTTTTGTCAGACATGATTTATTCCTTTATGAACCTGGCACCAGACGCCGATGACCACTCCTGACCTCTTCTCGCCTCCAAAAGACAACGAATCCGTCTGGCGGTAATATCGCCTTCAAATCCAAACGTTTCAATGGAAAGCCACCAGACGGATTTGTCCATGCGGTGAAGTCATGAATGACTGCACGGTACGGCCATGCATGTCCGCTAAAGAAGAACAGATTTACCCAGTATCCGAAAAGCGGATGAACGAGTATGAACCTGGCACCAGACGCCAATGACCAGTCCCTAACCTCATCTCGCCTCCAAAAGACAACGAATTCCGTTCAATCGAGGCTCAAACAGAGAGGTGGCATGGAGATCGCCCCGCAGCAGGCACTCAAGAGTTGGTTTCGAACGTCATGACGAGCGGGCCAATCGGCGAATGAGCAGCATTGCGGCTGCGGCATTGACGCTCGCTTCAACGTCTTTGGCAAGCCGCCGGTTGCGGTTGATCCAGGCAAAGAAGCGTTCAACCACCCACCGCCTCGGGAGGACGACGAAGCCGACCTGATCGGGTTGCTTTCTGACGATTTCGACGAGGATGTTTTCGGCCACGGCGGCAAATCCGACGCCAAGAGCCGCCACGTGATGCCGCCGCGCAGCACGGAGAAGATCGCGTTGATGATTTCCCGCATCGGCCAGCCGCGGGGCCGGCCCGTCTTCGGAGCGGCAGGCAGATCATGACAATTCCAGGAAGCTTCGCAACTCCTTGGAATCAGATGAGCCTCGACCGCTCAACCACTCTCGAAACGGCCTCTGAGCCTCTCTGCGTCGCCGCGGCGACCCTGGTCCGACGGCCCGTCCCCAACTGGCTCGACCAATGCCCCCTCCCCCGGCCCGGCAGCCTTGCCTCGCGTCGATCTTGTCGGCCTGTGCCGATATCGTCCACCCGAGACGGCCGGAAAGATCGACCCGGGCGGCCCTGCGGCGGCCCTGTGCCGGCGGCGGACGAACGGAGCGCCGCCGGCACAGGTCTGGCTTACTGGCCGGCGTCTCCGGCGTCGCCGCCTTCGCCCTCGCCCGGCACCACGGCGACCACATGGGCGCGGTCGTTGACCAGATAGGTCTTGGCCAGCGCATTGAGGTCGGCGACCGTGGCGCTCTCATAGTGCGCCACCGCCTGGCGATGCGCCTCCAGATCGTCCGGGTCGGTCTGCGAGCGTTCCAGCACGTTGATCCAATAGCCGTTCTCGTTGGCACGCGCCTCTTCCAGGCTTTCCAGGATCGGCTGGCGGGCGCGCTGCAACTCGTCGGCCTCGATCGTGCCCCGGGCCAGATCGGCCGCGATCGCCTCGATCACCGCCACGGTGGCGTCGAGGTCGGCGGTGTCCACCTCCGAGCCTGCGAACACATAGCCAAAGCCGTCGAACGCGTCGGAGAAGCTGGCGCCGGTCTGGGGCGAATAGGACGCGCCCAGCTGTTCGCGGATCTTGTCGGTCATGCGCAGTTGAAAGACCTCGCTCAACAGCGTCATGTGGCGCACTTGCTCCAGGTCGTCGTCGTCGAAGGCCGGCCAATAGACCCGCACCAAAGCCTGATCGGCCGCCCCGGCATGGGTCAGCGTGGTGCGCCCGGGCTCGGGGAACGACACGTCCCAGCCCGCGCCATGGTCGACGAAGTCGGCCGGACGCCGGTCGAGCGCGCCGAACGTCCGCGCCACCTGCTCGATCACCGCATCCGGGTCGATATCGCCGACCACATTGACCTCGATGGCGCTGTCGGTAAGCGCCGGGCCCAAATGCGCCTTCAGGTCATCGAGCGTAAACGCCTCAAGGGCGGCACGGCTCGGCAGCCCCAGACGCTGGTTGCCGGTGAGGATTGCCTCCACCCGGGTCTGCAGGACCCGCCCGGGCGTGGCGTCAAGGGTGTCGTAGACCGCCGCGATGGTGCGCTGATACTGCGCCTCGGCCTCGGGGCGATAGGCCGGGTCGGTCATGAACGCCGCCCACAATTGCAACTGCAACAGCAGGTCATCGGGCGTGGTCAGGCTGCGATAGCCGAAAGCGTCTTGGCCGCTGCCCAATTGCACGCCCACATTGTGCCCGGCCATCAAGCGTTGCAGATCGTCCAGGCTGTGCG
Source organism: Rhodothalassium salexigens DSM 2132 (assembly GCF_004341375.1). GTDB lineage: Bacteria > Pseudomonadota > Alphaproteobacteria > Sphingomonadales > Rhodothalassiaceae > Rhodothalassium > Rhodothalassium salexigens. The sequence goes on along the minus strand of NZ_SLXO01000013.1, from coordinate 3,629 downwards.
CGCCCACACCGCCGGCCACGAAGCCCAGCGACACCAGGCTGTCGATGCCGGCCTGCTCCGGCGTTTCGCTCAAGACCCCGCCGCCGAAACGCACCGAGGCCAGCACCTTGCCCTTCTCGATATCGGTGCGCTTGACGTTGAGCATCACATTGTTGGCGAACCGCACCTGGGTGAAGTCCAGGTCCTCGACGGTGTCGCGCGCGACCACCTCGCCCGGGGTTCCGAAATCGGTATAGGCGAACGACAGGTCCTTCTGGCCCTCGGGCGGGCTCACCTCCACCTGCGCCGATTGGCGCAACACCGCCAGAATCGCTTGCGCGGGGTTTTCCACGTCGGCGGACGTGGCCAGATGCGCCTGGATCATGGCGCCCTGCCACATGGCACGCAGCGCACCAACCACCGCCTCGGGCGTCACCGTGTCGGCGGCCGCCTCGAACAGCGCCAGGTCGGTGTCTGGGTGGGTATACACCGACCGGCCATGATAGGCGCCCATGACGCCGCTGGCGAGCACGGCATTGCGCCGGGTGTCGGCACTGTCGACGGCGTTTTTCAGCGCCGTGCGGATATTGGCCACTTGCTCGTCGATTTCGGCCTGGGTGACGCCATGTTGCAGCGCCGCGCGCAACTGCTGTTCGGCCAGCATCAAGGCGTCGCGCCACGTGTCGGGCTCGGCGACCACGGTCACCGCCGCGCGCTCGGCAACCCGGTAGAGCGGCCCATAACCGGCGCTGCCCTGGACGAACCGGGCGTCTTCGGCACGGGCGAGGCGGGCGAAACGGCGCGAGATAACGCCGTTGGCAACCTGGCGCAGCAGCGCCTGGCGGCGGGTTTCCGAGGTGTCGGGCCGGGCCTCATAGGGCTTGACCATGCTCAGCGACACGATGGTCGGGATGTCGGGGTCGTGGAAATAGCCGGCCACCGATTGCGGCGTCGGCTGCACCGGATCGGGGGTGCCGAAATCGGGGTTGGGCGCCGCCGCCTCGGGCTGGCTCCAATCGGCGAAGCGCTTTTCGATGCGCGCTTCGATGGCGTCGGGGTCGACGTCGCCGGCGATGACCAGAAACGCCCGCTGCGGCGTGTAGAACGCCTCATAGAAGGCGCGGAACCGCTCGGACCCGGCGTTTTCGAGCACCTCGGGGTCGCCCACCGACACCGCCGCCGGCAGCTTGGTGCCGGGGACCAGAAAGTCGAACAGCGCCTGGGTGTAGCGGCGCTGGGGCGTGTTGCGCACCCGGCGCTCCGACAGCACCACACCGCGCTCGCGGTCGATGGCGTCCTCGGCCAGGGTCAGCCGGTCGGCCAGTTCGCGCATCAGCATCAACGCGGTGGACAGCGTCTCTTCGCCGACCTCGGGCAGTTCGAGCATATAGGCGGTGCTGAGCGGGCCGGTGGAGGCGTTGGTGTCGGGGCCGAACTTGAGCCCCAAGCGCTCCAGCATCTTGGTGAACTCGCCCTCGGGCACGTTTTCCGAGCCGTTGAAGGCCATATGCTCCAGGAAATGGGCGAGCCCGCGCTGGTCGGCGGCCTCCATCATCGAGCCGGCGCGCATGTGCAGGCGCACCGACGCCTGCCCCTCGGGGCCCTCATTGGCGACGATGGCGTAGCGCAGGCCGTTGTCCAGTTCGCCATAGCGCACGCCCGGGTCGGGGGTCAGCTCGCTCTGGGTGCGCGGCCAGGGCGGCGGCGCGATGCCCGCGTCGTCGGCCGCGCCCACCGGACCGGTCCACGCCAGCCCCAACGCCAGCACGAGCCCCGCCGCCCATCGGCCGCGCGGCCCGCTCCGACGCCGCACGCCGGTCGGTTCCATCGCCTCGTTCATCGGCACTCTCCTCACAATCGCTGCTACTTGCGACCCCTCGTCAAGATCGGTCCACGCCTACGACAATGGCGCGCACATCGCCAGCCATAAATCGCCACACCGACAGGGTTCCGGCGGCAAGGCTGGCGCGAAGCGCGCGTTGGTGCAAGGGGGGCAGCGATTAGCGGAGATGGCCACGAGACAAGCGGCGATCCGACCGACGCCGGGCGGCCTCGTCGAGGCTTGGGCAGGCGCCGCCGCCCGGGCTTGGCGGCGATGGGCGGGCGTGGCCGCACTCGGGCTCGTGGCGATGCACGGCCGGGCGCGCCGGTCCGGCACGCGGGCGCGTCGGGGCCGGGCTGGCGGGCGGTCTAAGCCGGCCCCCGCCCGGCCCCCTGGCCGCCGCCCAGGCCGTTCAGGCCGTACAGGCAGCCCAGGCCGCCCGGAATCCGACGCCGGGCGGCCTGGCCCGGTCAGGCGGTCGGGTCGGCGGCGACGCGGACCAGCCGCTTGCCCCGGTTGGCGCCGGTGAACAGGCCGCCGAGCGCGTCGGGCGTCTGCTCGAAGCCGTCGACGATGTCCAGATTATAGACGATCCGGCCGTCACGGACCCAGCGCGACAGCCGCCGCACCGCCTCGGGGAACAGGTCGGCATGGTCGAGGACGATAAAGCCCTCCATGCGCGCCCGGCGCAGGATCAGGTTGAGATAGTTGCGCGGGCCGCGCGGCGTCGAGGTGTAGCCCGAGATGCCGCCGCAGACCACGATGCGCGCGCCGTGGGCGATCGCACCGAGGCCGGCGTCGAGCGCGTCGCCGCCCACATTGTCGAAGAACAGGTCGACCGGCGCCTTGAGCGTGGTGCGCAGGCCCTCGGCCACATTCTGCTGCTTATAGTCGATGCAGGCGTCGAAGCCGAGCGTGTCGGTGACCCAGGCACATTTCTCCGCCCCGCCGGCGACGCCGACCACCTGGCGCGCGCCGGCGATCTTGGCCAATTGACCGACGATCGAGCCCACAGCCCCCGCCGCCCCGGTGACCAGCACGGTGTCGCCGGCCTGGATGCGGCCGATATGGAACAGGCCCACATAGGCGGTCAGCCCGGTCATGCCGAGCACGCTTTGGGTCAGCGCCAGCGGCGCGTCGGCGGGCACGGCGCGCAGCGGCTGGCCGGTCAGGTCATAGCCGTCGCAAAGCATATGTTCCTGCCAGCCGAGCGTGCCGGTGACCAGGTCGCCGACCTTGAAGCGCGGATGGTTCGACGCCAGCACGCGCCCGGCACCGCCCGCCAGCATCACGTCGCCGGGGTTGATCGGCGGCATATAGTCGGCGATGCCCTGCATCCAGCTCACCTGCGCGGGGTCGACCGACAGATAGATGGTCTCGACCAGCACCTGGCCCGGACCGGGCTCGGCCACCGGCTGGGTGTCGAGGGTGAAATGCTGCGGGCCGGGATTTTCGCCAATGGGAGCCTTTTGAAACAGCCAACGCCGGGTCGTTTCGGTCATGAAATCGATCCTCTTTTCGGGGAATGAACGCGCTGAAACTGAACTGCGACCCCGAACCTAAGCGCGCCCGACCGGGGTCGCAAGCCCGACACTTGCCAAACACAAAAAGCAACCCCGCACTTCGATTAACACCAGAAAATCAACCTAAAAACACATATTTTTATTCGAACGAAGCCACTATTTTACTCATGTAGGACCCGATATCGTCAAAAATTCCATCCAGTTTTCTCTTAGGGGCTGTTGACGAAGTGGCGGAACCAGAGGCGGATCGAGGTGAGATGGATGAAGCCGAGATAGCTGTCGGCGGTTTTGTCGTAGCGGGTCGC
>NZ_SLXO01000012.1 GCF_004341375.1 Rhodothalassium salexigens DSM 2132 | reverse complement strand
CCCTCAAGGCCGGCGATGTCTTGAACAGCGCCTCAGCGGCGCCGTGGGGTGCCTTCTATAACCCACCCCCAAACCCGTCAACAGGTTTTTCATGCGGCCGAGACTTTTTCAGCGCGAGCGGCTCAAAACGGCTGAAAACCGCGCCTTTGAAAGCAGCATTCAGGCTGCACCGGGGCGGCTGCGAGGCGGATCGTTGGGCGACCATGCGAGCGCCATCGGCGGCGCGCCGGGCGGAGTCACCGATGCCACCTGCCAGCGTCGTCCCGCGAACACCACCGTCGACTGCCAGGCCACGCCCGTTCGGGTATCGGGGCGGGCCAGACAGAGGGCCGCCGGGTCGCCAGAAAAGCCGAGCCCGGCCGCTTTGAGCACCGCTTCCTTGCGCCGCCAGATCTCGAAAAACAGGCTCGCCCCCGCATCCGCTTGCGCCCCGGCGATAGCGAGGGCGGCCCGTTCCCCCGGCGCGAACACCTGGCGCGCCATGCCGTCCCGGTCGTCGGCGGCCAGGACGCGGTCGGGTTCCACATCGACGCCCACGACGCAGCCCCCAGCCAAAGCGCACGCCACCCAGCCGTCCGCGTGCGACAGGCTGACGTCAACATGGTCCGCCCCCGGCCAGGTAACCCGGGGTTTGTGAAACGCGGCCGCATCGAACCCGAGCGCCCCCGGCGCCACACCGAAAAACGGGCCCAGAACATGCCGGACCATGGCCCGCCCGGCGACGAATTCATCACGGTTGGCGGCGAACAAATACCGCGCCGCCCGGGCGCGTTCGGCCGGTGTCAGCGGCGCCGAGCGCGCTGCTGTGGCGACCGCAGGATGCCCAATCGCCCCATAGAGCAAGACCATCGCCCCGGCGCGCAGCGATCGCGCCGCCTGGACGGCCGTTTCGCCCCTCCAGCGCAGGGCAATCCACTCGCCCGGGGCCGGCGAGCGATGCGGCCCGTCGGCAACGGGTTGGCAGACCGGCCCCGGATCGCTGCCCATCAGGCCACCGACGGGGGGCCGGCGCCCGGCTCATACGGGCCATAAAGACCGAAACGATGCTGCTGGTCCGGCTTGACATTATTATAGACCAGCGGAAAGCGCAGCGGCCGCAGCTCGAACTCGGCGAAGCTGGCCAGCAAATCGCTCTCGCGCTCTCGGGGGAAGGTGACGAACAAATCCACCGGCCCGTGCGCCCGGCTGGCTTTCAAGGCCAACTCCACCGGGCGGCGCAAGGTCGCCGCGGCCTGGAACACGGGGTCAAAAATCATCGCGTCGAAGACCGCGTCGATGGCGGTCGGCGCGTTCAGATCGAAGCGCCTGAACCCGGGCAGAAAAGCGAACCGGGTGTCGATGTCCAACGCGGCGACCGTCCGGCCCCGGCGATGCCACTCGGCAGCCAATCGCGGAGTGCACAAACAGCAGGGCGCGCGATACCCGTCGAGCGCGTCGGCGAGCCGGCGCGCCGTCCGGGCATCGTAGAAAAACTGCCCGATATGAAAGTCGGGCGGCACAAAGGCGTCGTCGCGGGCCACATGCGGGGTGAACCAGGTCACAGTTCGAACGCCTCCTGCATTTCGGGGTCGACGGGCTCGCGCCGCCCGGGGCGTTCGCCGGCGTCGGACGCCTGCAACGGGCAGACGCCGGCGCTCAACACAGTCGCCAAATGGGTGGCCAAGTCGCCAGCACGCGGATGGTCGAACAGGTCGGCAACCAGCAAGGCGCTGCCGAGGCGTTGGTTCAGCGCCGTGACGACCCGCGCGGCAAGCAACGAGTCGCCGCCTATGGCGAAGAAATCGGTATCCGCCGTCAGCGCCTCCAACCCGATGAGATCAGCCCAGACAGCCAGCACCGCGTCCAACAGAATGGCAGGGTCGGCGGTCGACACACCCGGAGAGAAGTTTTGGTCAGGCACCCGGATCAACCAGTCGTGCGTCGCCCCCGCAGCAACCGCCCCCGCCACCGAGCCCAAGGCAACCAGCAACGCGTCCAGATCGGCCGCGGACCAGCGCGACGCGGTCACCATCACGGTCGGCAGGGGCGCCGCCGTGGCGCCCGCCCCGCCGTCACCGGTCGCCTCGACGCCCGCCCCCGCCGCCTCGGCCAAGACGAGACCGGCCAGCGGAAGACCGGCCGCCCGCAGTGCCGCGACCCACGGTGTGGCGGCATCGCCGGCGGCGGCGAGACCGGCCATGTTCACGAACGCCGCCCCCGGTGGCCCCACGGTGCGCGCCGCCTCGGCGAGCGCCGCGCTCAGCGCTTCGGGATGCGCGCAGTCCAGACGCCGGCCGGAGGACAGCGCCAGCCCGCCCTGCCAATCGAGAAACATTGCGCCCAAACCGCCGCGGGCGCCGCCGGTCAAGGCGTCGGCCGTGGGGCCGGACCCGGCCCGTGCCCGTGTCGCCACCGGTCCGTCCAGGCCGACCAGCAACGCCACCTTGGGGCCGGCGGGCGCGTCGCCAGCAACGGTCCACCGCCGCCACCAGCCGCCGCCGACCAAGGCCGCCCAAGCGATCCCCTCGTCCTCCGCCACATTGGCGAGGCTGTCCATTAGCGGCGCCAAGGGGCCGGACGATGCCTCTGCGCCCATGTCGACGATCAAACCGGGCGCCGGATGGGCCTCGACCCAAGCCTGTGCCAACGCCCCCGCCTGCCCCGGCGGCACGCTCGCGCCGCCAAATCCCGCCCCGACCAAAGCGAGCGGGCGCGGTGGCGCCGGCGATGACGCGCCGGGCTCGGTCTCAGGCTCGGTGACGGCCGCCGCCAACACCGCCCGCGCTCGCGCGACGAACGCGGCGTCGGGAGCGGGATCGGCGATCACCAACCCAAGCGGCGCAGCACCGCCATCCGTCGCCGTCCCCGCCGTCGCTGTCGTTGTCGCCCGGGTCAGAGCCGCGCGCAGCGATGCCGGGTCCAACGGCCGGCAATCGGCGGGATCAATGCCCCACGACACCGGCAAAGGCCGCTCGGTCAGCCATAGCCAGGACCGGCCCGGCGCACCCGCCGGCCCGGGCGACCAGCGCTGCCACAGCCAGCGCCGCACCACCGCGCCGGTGTCACCGGCGGCACCTGCGGGCGCCGTCCCGCCGTCGCCAGGGTCGGCCGCCAAAGGCCGAGCGGTGACCGCAGACGGCGCCCCGGCACCCGCTGCCCGAGCCGCGCCGACGGCCTGACCCCAGGCACCCCCCCGCACTCCGCCCGGGGGCGCAGCGGTCTCCGCCCCGACCGGCCAATGGCGCTGTCGACGGAACGGATAGCCGGGCAAGGCTAGCTTGCGCCGCCCCTGGCCGTCCGCAGACCCCAGCGCCGCCACTGGCATCCCCCGACACCACAACCGGCCGAGCCGGTCGAGAAGGCCCACCCGAAGGTCACCGTCGCGCGCGGACAGAGCCAGCGTATCGGCCTGGATCGGCGCGAATTGTCCCGCGACCGCCCGGCCCGGCCCGAGATCCCAGCCGAGCACCGGCCGGTCATCGGCCAACCGGCCGAGCCCGTCGCCCAGCGCCATGGACTCGACCATCTGACGGGCCCAATAGGCCGGATCGGTCGCCTGCTCCGCGGTCAACCAATCGCCCGTCAGGTTGGACAGGCAAGGCCGGGCGGGCGGCGACAGCCGCTCAGCCGCCAACAGGCCGGCCCAGGCCTCGGCCGCCCCGGCCATCGCCGGTGTGTGGAACGCATGGGCGACAGCCAGCCGCCGGCAGCGCACGCCGGCCTCGGCCAGCCCGGCCGCGGCCGCGGCGACGGCGTCCGCGTCGCCGGCCAGCACGCCTTGCGCCGCCGGCCCGCGCGACACCCAACGGCAGGCCGCGATCCGATCCCCCGACACCCCGGCCGGGTCGGCCGCCACGGCGAGCATGGCGCCGGCCGGTGCCGCGGCCATCAGCCGACCGCGGGCGATCACCAAGCGCAGTGCCACCGCCCGGTCGACCAATCCGGCGAGTACGGCGGCGGTGAACTCGCCCAGGCTTTGGCCCACCAGCCGATCGGGCCGCACGGCGTGATCGGCCAGCAGATCGGCCATGGCCAGCGCGTGCAGGAACAACAGCGGCTGCGCCATGGCGGTGTCGGACGCCAGGGCAGCGGCATCCGTGCCGCCCTCGAAGGCCGCACGAAGCGGTGCCGCCGCGCCAGCATCAAGCGTCGCCAACAGGTCGGCCACCGTGCAGCGATAATGGGCGAAGGCGTGGTGGACGCGCGATATCTGCGCCAGATCCGCGCCGCCCTGGCCGGGCAGGAAGAACACCAGCGCCGGCGGCGCACCGGGCACGGCAGCGGCATCCGCGCCGAGCCGGTCGAGCGACGCCACCAGCCCGGCCCGACCGCCGACCGCATAGGCCCGCGCAGGCAGACGCCGCCGCCCGCGGTCGAGCGTATGGGCGATATCGGCCAGCGATGCGTCGCCGGCCGCCACCCGCGCCCCGATCGCCGCGCCATAGTCGGGCAGATGGGCCGGCGTCGGCGCCGACAGCAGCAGCAGGGCCGGCGGGTCATCGGCCCCGGTCGCCCGCGGTCCCGGTGACGCCGCATCGGGCGCCTTGGGGCGGCCACGCAGCACGGCATGGGCGTTGGTACCGCCGATGCCGAACGAACTGACACCGGCCACCGCCTCATCCCCGATCCGGCAATCCAACGGTGTGAGCCGCGCGGCCACCCTTAAGGCGGGCCGGTCGGCAGCCGGCTGCGCATAACCGCCGCTGGGCGGGACCCAGCCGGTCTCGATCACCCGCACCGCCTTGATCAGACCGGCGATCCCGGCGGCGGCGTCCAGATGGCCGATATTGCCCTTGACCGCACCGACCAGCGGCGCCGGCGCCGCGTCATCGCCATCCGCCGCCGACGCCGCCGCGGTCGTCCCGAACAATTCGGCCAGGCTCGCCGCTTCGAGCGCGTCGCCAAGCGCCGTGCCGGTGCCGTGGGCCTCCACATAAGACACCGCTGCGGCCGCAACCCCGGCCTCGGCCAAGGCGCGGCGGATCACCGCGCTCTGCCCGGACGGGCTCGGGGCGGTGAAGCCGGCCTTGTCGGCACCATCATTGTTGACCGCCGAGCCGGCCAGAATGGCGCGCACCGGATCGCCCGCGCGCGCGGCCCGGTCGGCGCGGCGCAGCACCACGACGCCGGCGCCGGCCCCCTTGACCGTGCCGTCGGCGTCAGCGTCGAACGGTCGGCAGCGGCCGCTGCGCGCGGCAATATTGCCCTCCTGGTAGACATAGCCGCGCACCGCCGGCACATCCACGGAGGCCGCGCCGACCAACGCCGCGTCGCACTCGCCCGCCTCGATCGCCCGGCGTGCGGCGTGCAGCGCCACCAGCGCCGACGAACAGGCGGTATCCACGGTCTGCGCCGGTCCGGTCAGCCCGAAGCGATAGGCGATCTGCGTCGCGGCGAAGCTCTTGTCGGTGGCGATCGCCAACTGCTGCGGGCCGTAGCGGGCATAGAGGTCCGGCACACCGGCGAGCAGGTTGAGAAAGAAGCTGCTGCGGCTGACGCTCATGAACACGCCGACCCGGCCGGTGTCCGGCCCGCCGGGATCAAGCCCGGCATGGGCGAGGGCCTCCTCACACAGTTCGAACAACAGCCGGTTCTGCGGGTCGAGCATCTCGGCCTCGCGCGGGGTCAGGCCGAAGGCGGCGGCGTCGAGGGCCTCGAACCCGATCAACAGCCCGCGCGCCTTCACATAATCGGGCGCCGCGATCTCCTCCGCCGTGGCGCCCGCGGCGCGCAGGCGGTCGTCGTCCAAGGTCTCGATCAACACACGGCCGGCGCACAGATGATCCCAGAAGGCGTCGGCGTCGGCGCTGCCCGGAAAGCGCCCGGCATAACCGGTGATCGCCACCGGCGGCCGACCGGTATCGGCCACCGCCAAAGCCCCTCCGGTCGCCGCGCACGCGGGCGCAGCCCCCTCCGTCGCCGCCGCCTCGCCCGCCTTAGCCTCGCCCCCTGGCCCATCGTCCGCCATCCCCTGCCAATGACGCGCCAGGTCTGCGATGGTGGGATGGTCGAAGAAATCGGCCACCGGCACCGTGCGGCCCAGCCGCGCGCTCAAGCGGCGCTGCACCTGCATCAAGTGCGCCGAGGTGCCGCCGACTTCAAAGAAACGGCTGTGCTCGGTGAAACCGTCATGGCCCAACACGGTCCGCCAGACCTCGGTGAGCGTGGCCACAAGGCCCGACCGGGGAACACCGGCGTGCGGGCGCGGGCTGCGGACATCGGCGGCCAAGGCGGCCAGATCCACCTTGCCATTGGCCGACAGCGGCAACCGATCGCGCCAAAACAATCGCCGCGGCACCATGGCAAGCGGCAGCCGGTCGGCGATGAACGCCGCCACCTGGTCTTGAGACGGCTGCGGCCCGGGCTCGGCCACCAGCCAGGCGTCGAGCCCGCGGCCCTCCTTATCGGCGGCCACCGCCGCGGCGGCGATCCGGGGGTGGGCGCGCAAGGCGGCCTCGACCTCGCCGGGCTCGATGCGCACGCCGCCGATCTTCACCTGGCGATCAACACGACCGGCATAGATCAACCGACCGACCTCGTCGCGCCAAACCCGATCGCCGGTGCGATAGAGCCGGGCCCCGGGGTCGGCGCCCTCGGGGACCGGGCGGAACCGCGCCGCCGTGAGGGCTGGATCGCCCTCATATCCCTCGGCCAGCGCCACCCCGGCGATGCACAATTCGCCAACGCCAAGCGGCGGCATCCCCCGCCCGGCGTCATCCAGCACCATGAGCCGGACGCCATGGGTGGGTGCGCCCAGATGCACCGGCCCGGCGCGGTCGAGGCTGACCCCGGTCACCGCGATGGCCGCCTCGGTCGGGCCGTAGAGGTGCAGGAGTTCGGCCCCCAGCCGGTCGAAAAAGCGGGTCTTGAGGTCCGGCGTCAGCGCCTCGCCCCCGCACATGACCAGGCGCAACGTGTCCAGATCCGCCGCCCCCGCCGCCAGCACATGGTCAAGCATCCCCGGCACCAGATGGATCACCGTGATACCGCGCTCGACGATCAACCGGCGCAGCGCCACCGGATCGCGATGGGCGCCCGGTGCCGCGGGCACCACGCAAGCGCCGGCCATCAGCGGCCAGACGATTTCCTTCAACGACACGTCGAAGCCCAGCGGCGCCTTCAGGCATAACAAATCGTCGGGGGTCAACGGCCAACGGTCCTGCATCCACAACAGATTGTTGGCCATCGCCCGATGGCTGAGCAGCACCGGCTTCGGCCGACCGGTCGAGCCCGAGGTGAAGAAGATGCAGCAAGGGGCGTCCGGCGACACGTCGGCGGGCGGCGCCGCTGCGGGTGCCGCCGGCGAGCGGTCGAGCCCGCCGCCGGCATCCACCGGCACCCATGTCACCGCCTCAAAACCGGGCACGGCCCCGAGGTCGGCCACCGGGTCCGGCTCGGTCACCGCCCAGCGCGCGCCGACCGCCTGCACCATATGCCGCTGGCGGTCGGCCGGCAGCTCGGGCTCGACCGGCACATAGACGGCGCCGGCGCGCAGAACGCCGAGCAACGCCACCACGCTCAGGGCCGACCGGGCCAACCGCACCACCACCCGGTCACCCGGCCGGACACCCGCGGCACCGAGCGCGGCACACAGGTCGGCGGCCGCGCGGTCCAACTGGGCATAGGTCAGCGCCCGTTCGCCATCGTCCACCGCCAGGCGCGCGCCATGCCGGTTCACCGCCGGCGCGACCAGACCATGCAAGGTCGTCGTCGGCGGCGCCGGGGCGCCGATGAGCGCCGCCGCACCCGGATCGTCCTCGACGCCCGTTCCCGGCGCCGCGTCTGCCACCGGCTGCCCGATCCGCCCGGCCAGCGTCGCAACCGTCGCCACGAAAGCGTCGAGCAGGGCGCGCGCCGCTGGCTCGGCGATCCGGTCGCGCCGTCCCTTGAGCACGGCCACCGGCCGACCGCCGCGATGCTGAACGAACAGGGCCAAGGTGTACTTTGCCGCCGGATTGTCCACGGTCAGCGTCTCGATGGTCAGGCCCGGCAACGCCATCAGGCCGACCGCCGTGTCTTCCAGGGCGAACAAGGCCTCGAACAGCGGCATGTGCGGCTCGGCGCGTGCCGGGCGGACCAGGTCGACCAGGCGTTCGGCCGGCACATCGGCCCGGGCGAGCCCCGCCACCGTCGCCTGGCGCACCCTCTCCAGCAATTCGGCCACGGTTTGTTGGGGGTCGAGCCGCAGACGCAGCGGCACCGCGTTCAGAAACGGACCGATGGTCCGGTCCAGATGGGCGTCGCGGCGCATGGAAACGGGCGTGCCCACGGTCATGTCATCCTGCCGGCTATAGGCCCAGAGCGTCAGCGCATAGGCCCCCAACAGCAGGTGGAAGTCGGTGAACCGGCCCCGGTCGGCAAGCGCCCGGCGGGCCCGGTCGAGCGCGGTGGGATCGAGGGCGGCCTCCACCACCAGACCGGCAAACGGGCCGGCGTCGGCATCCCGGCCCGGCCGTGGCAGCCGTAACCCCAGACGCGGCGTGAACCCGGCGAGCGCTTCGCACCACGCCTGTTCCATGGCCTCCTGATCCGCCCCCGCCGCGCGGTCCGACTGCCAACAGGCATAGTCGCGGTACTGACGCAGGAGCGGTGCCATCGCCTCGGGCGCTGCGGTTTCCGCCCCCCTTTTCGCCCCCGCCTTCGCCCCCGTCCTGACCCGGGCTTTGGTTCCGTCGACGCCTGCCGTGCGGCGGGCATAGGCCGCCTGAAGGTCGGCCACGAACACCGCGATGGATTGGTCGTCGGAGACGATATGGTGCAGATGCACGGCCAAGACGTGCCGCCGTTCGTCCTGGATGTAGAGCGCCAGGCGGGCGTGCGGCCCGGCCATCAGGTCGAACGGTTCGGCGCCGGCCGCGCGCACATGGGCCAGAACCGCACGCAGCCAGGTTTGGGGATCGTCACCATCCGCCACCCGCTCGGCCGCATGGACGTCAAACGGCAGATCGATCGGCCGCGCCATCTGGACGAAACCGTCGTCGCGCTCTTCGAACCGGGTGCGCAGAACCTCGTGGCGGGCGACCACGTCTTCGGCCGCAGCCTGCAAGGCGGTGCGGTCGAGCGCGCCCTCAAGGAGAAAGGCCGAACTGAGATTGTAGGCCGCCCCGGCGCCGAACAGCCGATCGAGAAGCAAAAACCGACGCTGTTCGAAGGACGCCGGCGCGACCCGATGGGGGTCGGCCACCGGCACGGGCGCCGGCGCGGCGGTACCCGTGCGGGTGAGCAGTGCCAGGATTTCGGTCTTATGGGCGCGCACCCGCTCACGCAGCGGCTCGGGGAACGCCTCGGCGTCGGGCGCCTTGAAGCGAAGCCGGCCGTCCTCGACCCACAGGCGCACGCCGCGTCGGGCCAGTTCGACGATCAAACCGGCCGCACTCACAATTCGCCCTCCACCGCCGCCCGGGTCGCCGCGCCGTCGATGTCGGCCGGCGCGCCCGCCGTTTCGACCATCGCAGCGGCCACCGCGACCAGTTCCGCTTGGTCGGCCAGGGTCGGCGCCTCGAAAACCAGACTGATCGGCACGTCCACCCCCAATTGCCCCTTGAAGGCGATGACCAGCTTGGACGCGCTGAGCGAGTCGCCGCCGAGCGCGAAGAAATCGGCGCCCGGCGCCACCGGGGTCTCGCCCAGAATGTCGGTCCACAGGGCGGCGACACGCGCCTGATCGGCATCAAGCTCGGCAGACGCCGCGACGGTCTTGGGCGCGCTGAGCCGGCGGAAGGCGGCACGATCGATCTTGCCGTTGGCGGTCAGCGGCCACCGCGCCACCGGCAGCACGGCAGCGGGCACCGCATGGGCGGCGAGGCGCGCGCGCACATGGGCCAACAGCCCCGCCGAGTCGAACACCGGCTTGGTATCGGGCACCCGCGCCACGATCACGTCGAAGCCGAGCCGATCGGCGGCCGACCCCTCGGGCGTCACCAGCGCCAACGCCTCGAAGCCCGCGCGGCGCAGCTCGTCGTCCCATTGCCGGCGGTCGAGCAGCGCATGGTCGGGGCGCAGGTCGGTGTCTCGGGCACTGTCGAAGCCCTGCTGCAGCCCCATGCCCAGGTCGAAGAACGGCCAGAACCGGGTTTCTTCCACCATCACCAGCACGCCACCGGGGGCCATCACGGCGAACAGGTGCCCCAAGGTGCGGCGAATGTCCGGCACGGCGTGGACAACGCTTGCCGCCAGCACCAGGTCGAAGGCGTCGGCCGGCACGCCCTGAACGCCCATGTCGCGGTCCAGGTCCAGCAGGTCGGTCTGCACCACCGCGCGCGCGTCGAGAGATCCGCGTGCCTTCTCCAGAAAGAACTGGGACACATCTGTGAACAGGTACTGCGCCCCGGCGTCGAACAGGTCGACCACCTGGCGGGTCAGGGTGCCATAGCCGGCCCCGACCTCCAGCACCCGCGGCGCCTCGGGGCCGGTCGGCAGAAGCGCCGCCAGCGCCGCCCGCACCCCGGCATAGGCGGTGGCGAAATGGCGCTCGTAAGCCTCTTCCATGCCCGCCGCCGCGTAAAGCTCGCCCGAGTGGCGCCGCCCGGTCAGGATGTCGGCCAGCCACGGTTCCGCCTCGGCCGCGGGCGGCGACGGCAGCGACAACGGCGCGGGCGGGCGGGCGTAACCGCCGCCGGCCTCGCGCAGCAGCCCAAGCCCGGCCAGATGGTCGCAGGCACGGGCCAGCCAGCGGCGGTAGCGCGGCTGAAGCCCGGCATGCGCGCGCGCCTCTTCGACCGTCTGCCAGCGGTCCACCGTCTGAAACAGGTCGAGCCGCTCGAACGCCGCCAGCACCGAGGCGGTGTAGGTCTCGGTCATCTCGTCCAGCAGCGCCGCGAGCGTGGCGTCATCGGGAGCGGTGCGCGCCGCGTCGCCATGGCCCGCGAGCCCGGCTCGCACCGCCGCCGCCACCGCCTCCGCGCGAAACGCGACCGCGCCGTCGGACCGCACCCGACGGAGGCCCGCCATCGCCTCCGATACATAGCCCGCCAGACGCACCACCTGACGCCCCTCGGCGTCGCACTCGGCGACCACCAACGCGCGGTCGACGCCGGGATGGCTTTCGAGCGCGGCCTCCACCTCGCCCAGTTCCAGGCGGTTGCCGCGGATCTTCACCTGAGTATCCTCGCGGCCCAGAAACTCGATATCGCCCGACGCCATGCGCCGGCCCAGGTCGCCGGTCAGGTAGAAACGCCGGCCGTCGCACGCCCGGGTGACGAAGCGCCGGGCGGTTTCCGCCGGGTCGCCGTGATAGCCGAGGGCAAGCCCCGCGCCGGCGATGGCGATCTGTCCGGTGACGCCCACAGGCCGCGGGGCGAGCGCCCCGTCGACCACCACCACCTCCTGGCCCGGCAAGGCGCGGCCATAGGGAATGCTCGCCCACGCCGGATCGACCGCGCCGATCTCATAGGCGATCGACCAGATCGCCGCCTCGGTGGCCCCGCCCAGCGAGACAATCCCGGCGCCCGGCGCCAGCGCCCGGACCCGGTCGGGCAGCGGCACCGGCACCCAGTCGCCGCTCAGCAGACACAATCGCAGGCTATCGAGCGCACCGCGCCCGTCCGCCTGCCACTGGTCGAGGAACAACCCCATCAGCGCCGGCACCGAGTTCCATACCGTAACCCGCTCTTGCGCAACCGCCTGCCCCCACTGCGCCGGATTGATCGGCCCCGGGCCCGGTGGCGGGATCACCAGGCACGCGCCGGCCGCCAGCGTGCCGAACACGTCATAAACCGACAGGTCGAAGCCCAGGGACGACACCGCCAGCAGCCGATCGGCCGGGCCCACGGCGAAACGCCGGTTGATATGGACGATGGTGTTGGCCGCCGCCGCATGGCTGACCGCCACCCCCTTGGGAACCCCGGTTGAGCCCGACGTGAAGATCACATAGGCCAGCGCGTCCGGGTCGTCTGGGTCGGCCGCATCGGCGGCGCGAACATCGCGCCGTGTCGCCACCGCCGCGACCGGCGGCGGGTCGGGCACCAACACGCAGACCCGGGTGTCGCACACCGCCGCCTCGGGCTCCGATGCCTGGTCCGACACCAGAACGCTAACGCCGCAGCGGTCGAGAAGATCGGCCCGGCGCCGCGCCGGCAGGCTGGGCGTCACCGGCACATAAGCCGCATCCACCAGATGGATCGCCAGCATCGCCACCACCGCGCGCCAACCGCTGGGCAGATGCAGCCCGACCCGGTCGCCGGGTGCCACGCCGGCGTCGCGCAGGGCCTCGGCAAAGGTGCGCGCTTCGGCCACCAATTCGCCATAGCGCAGACGGCGATCCGGCGCCGCCACCGCGCACGCCACCGGATCGGCCGCAGCGGCGTCCAACACCATCCGGTCGAGCCGACCGCGGATCGCTTGGGCGTCGAGGGCGCCTTGCGCTTCCTGGTCCGTCGCCCCACCCGCACCGGGGCCCGCGCCAAGGTCATCGCCTTGATCCGGCGGGCGCGCCGGGGGCGGCCGGTCGAGCCCGTGGCGGACCACCGACCGGGCGATGGCCGCGAACCGGTCGGCCATGGCGGCGAGCGTCTCGGGCGCCAATGCCTGAGCCACGCTGTCCCAGACCACCTCGACACCGCCCTCGCCCGTGGGCCAGCAAACGCAGTCGAGCGCTGCCTGCGAGGTAAACGCGACGCCGGCCATCGGGCGGCTGAAATCGATCACACCGGGGCGCGCCGTCGGGCGGTCGTCGGCGCCGGGCGCGCGCTCGGTCAACAGGCTGGTGAACACCACGGGCATCAGCGCGTCGCCGACACGGCCCCGAACGCGCGCCAGATCGCGAACCACCGCCGGACCACCATAGGCGCGGTGGGCGTAACCGGCCAGGACCTCCGCCTGCACCGCCCGCGCGGTCTGCACCACCGGGCACGCCGCCTGCGCGCGCACGCCAGCCAGCACCGCCGAGGTGAAGTTGCCCACCACCGCGTCCGCATCGGCCAGATCCACCGGCCGGTCGTCGATGGTCACATTGACGGTGAAGTCCGGCGCCGCGGCGAAATCGGCGAGCGTCAGCGCAAACACGGTCAGCAACAATGCGCTCGGCGTCACGCCCCGCTCTCCGGCGCACTCGGTCAGCGCGGCCCATGCCGTGCCGTCCAACGACAGCACCGGCGTGCGCCGGCTCTCGGGCGCCTCGATGGTGCCGAGGGGCCGGGCATAGGGCAGAGCGGGAGCGTCCGGCAGCGTGGCCAGCCGCATCTGCCACCACGCGCGCGCCGCCGGCCGATGCGCTGCCGACCAGCGATCCCGGGCCGCCACCGCGTCGGCCAGGCGATGGCGCGGCGGCGGCAACGCATCGCCGGGTTCATCGCCCCGCCCCAACGCAGCATAAGCCATGTTCAGGTCGCGCTCCAGGATCGCCGCACTCTGCCCGTCCAGGATGATCGCCTCGACGCTCAGATGCACGCGCGTCCGGTCGTTGGGCAGCAGGGTCAGGTGAATGTCGAACAGCGGCCACCGGTCGAGTGCCGCCCGTCCCGCCTGCAAGGCCACACGCCGCGCCTCAAGCGCCTCGGCCTGCGCGTCGGCCGAGGCTCCGCGCAGGTCTTCAATGCCTGGCACGAAGGCCGGCGGGTCGGCCAGGATCTCCAGCCCGGCATCGGTGATCACGCTGCGCAGCGCGTCGTGCCGGGCGATCACCGCATGCACCGCGGCGGCGAAGCGATCGGGGTCAAGGCCCGCCACCTCAACCTCCAGATACCCGCGCGTGCCCGACCCTCCGAGCGCGAAGGCGGTACTGCGCCCCAAGCGATAGGCCGCCTGCAGGTCCGATAAAGCCAGCGCGCCGCCGGGCGCGGGTACCGCCGGCTCGCCGGCCGCGCCGGTGGACAACGCGGACGCCGCGACGGACCGCGGCGCCGACGGTGGCACCGACCGCGGCTCGGGCGACACCTCGGGCGGCAGGCTCGCGCTATGGGCGAGCATAGCGGCCACCGCTGCCGGCGTCCGGCCCTCGACGACCCAGGCCAGATCGACCGGTCGGCCGAGCGCCGTTTCGAGCCGGGCGGCAAGCCGGGCCGCGCTCAGCGACGTGCCGCCGTGGGCGAAGAAGTCGGCGTCGGCGTCCAGATCCGGTCGCGCCAGCACATCGCGCCAGGCCGCCAACACCGCGGCCCGCAGCGCCCCCGGCGCGGTCGCCTCAGCCGACGCCCGGGGCTGGGCCTGGGCATGTTCCGGGGCCGCGGCTTGTTCCGGGCCCTGTGCCGGCACGACCCGGGCCGGGGCATCCGTCGGCGCCGGCGCCGCTGGCTCGGCCGCGCCGGGTGCGCCGGGTGCGCCGGGTGCGCCGGGCAGCGCCGCCACATCGAGCTTGCCGGACCGGGTCAAGGGTAGCGCATCAAGCAGACCGATCTCGCCCGGCACCATCCAGCCCGGCAAGGCGTGTCCGAGCCGGTCGCGCAGCGCCGCCCCCAGACCGTCGCGCGCGGCGTCCGCGGTCGGCACCACAAAGGCGCGGACCACGGTCTCGCCGGCGGCGGTTCGGCCCGGCACCACGGCGGCCTCGGCAACCCGCGCGTCGGCCACCAGGGCGAGGCGGATCTCGTCGAGCTCCAGGCGCTGGCCGCGCAGTTTCACCTGGCGGTCGCGCCGGCCGAGATAAAGGATCTGGCCGTCCGCCCCCACCGCGCCCAGATCGCCGGTCCGGTAAAGCCGCGCCCCCGGCGGTCCCGCCGGGTCAGGCCGGAACGCCGCGGCCGTGGCGCCCGGTCGGCCCACATAGCCCCAGCCCACCGCCACGCCGCCGATACAGATCTCACCCGCCGCGCCGGCGGCCACCGGATCGAGCCAGGCGTCGCGAACACTCAATCGTACACCGTCGATGGCGGTCCCGATCGGCACCCGCGCCGGGACCTGCCCGCGCCGATGCTGCCAACACGACACCTCGATGGCGGTCTCGGTCGGACCATAGAGATTAACCAGAGCGGCCGGATGATCGGCGAAGCGGTCCTCGAACGCGGCGAGCAGGTCGGGCGTCAACGCCTCGCCGCTGAACGCCAGCAGCCGCAGCGCCGACAGCGCCTGGGCATCGGCGGCCTGGACGAAGGCCGGAAACGCCGATGGCACGAAATGCGCCACCGTCACGCTGCTCTCAGCCATGGTCCGGGCCAGCCGATCGGGACGCTTGTGGGCATCTGGTGCAGCCAGAACCAGCGTCGCGCCGGCGGCGAGCGGGGTCAGCAGTTCCCACAACGACACATCGAAGCCGAGCGGCGTCTTCTGCAACACCCGGTCGTCCGGCCCCACACCGAACCGGCGCACCATCCAGGCGACCCGGTTCGCCAACCCGCCATGGGTGTTGACCGCGCCCTTCGGCTCGCCGGTCGACCCCGAGGTGAACAGGATATAGGCCGGGTCTTCAAGGCCCGGCGCCGGCGGCAGCGCCGCCTCGTCGACCGGCGGCAACCGGTCGGCCAGGAGCACCGGTATCGCCGGCTCGCCGGGCAGACACGCCACCGTGTCGCTGGCCGCCAACACGATCTCAACGCCCGCCAGGGTCATCATCGTGGCGAGGCGCGCGGCCGGCAGGTCGGGTTCAAGCGGCACATAGACCCCACCGGCAGCCAGAATACCCACCACCGCCCCCGGCAGCGCCTTGCACCGGGTCATGCACAGCCCGACCCGGCCGTGGCGCGTCAGCCCGGCCCGGTTGAGCGCCGCCACCACCACCGCCACCTCACGCGCCAAGTCGGCATAGGCCCGTGCGGGGCCGTCGGCCAGTCGATACGCCGGGCGTCCGGGGCCGGCCGCACACTGCCGCGCAATCAGCGCCGGCACGCTTTCAGCGGCCGGGTGGTCTGCGCCAACGGGCCGAGCCGGCGGCACGATCGCCGGATCGACGCGATCCCGCTGCCCCACCCCGCCGGCCAGTTCCGATGCCAGATCGGCGGCAAAGCGGGCCATGGCCGCGGCGGAAAACAGATCGGCGCGGTATTCGAGCGCCGCCTGCCAGCCGGCCGCCGTCCGGGTCACCCAGACCATCAGATCGTATTGGGTATGGCTGCGCGACACCGGAACCGGCCGGACATGGAGACCGGGGCCAAAATCGGGCGGGCATTCGCTCGCCACGGTTTCGGCGATCAGAATGGTGAACGGCGGCCCATCGGGCACGGCCTTGATGCCGGCGCTGGTTGCGGCGATGGGCGGTCGCAGCCGGTCGAGCGGCAAGTCCTGGATCGCCTGGGCGGCTTTGAGCCAGGCGTCAACCGCCGCCGTCGTGTCGACCAAGGCGGCCCCCGCGGGCAGCGTCACGCGCACCGGCAGGCCGACAGCGAAACAGCCCACCGTGTCCACATGGCCGGCAGCGACCCGCCCGGCGAAGGCAGCGCCCAGCGTTACATCGCCACACCCGGTCCAGCGACCGACCACACGGGCCAGCGCCGCGGTGACGGCGGCGAAACCGGTGGCACCGGCCGCCTGAGCGGCGCGCTCGATCCCGGCACGCGCCGCCCGGTCCAGGGGCACCGGCTGCTCGGCCGCCGCGAACCCGGGTCTGGGCGCCGTCGCATCGGACCGGTCGGGGGTCAGCCGGGCGGCCACCGCACCGTCGAGCCGGGCGCGCCAGGCCGCCGCCTCGGCGTCGAGATCGCGGGCCAGATCGGGGTCGGCGAGCCGCGCCGCCTGCGCCGCGACGAAATCCGCATAATCGGTCGCCGGGGTCGGCGGCGTCTCGGGCGCACGGTAGGCGGCGGCCAGATCGTCTAACAGCCGGTGCAGCGACAGGCCGTCGGCGACCAGATGGTGTAGCGCCACCCACAACCGATGACGCCCCGGGGCCTCGGCCCACAGCGCCGCGCGGATCATCGGCCCGGCCTCGGGCTCGGGCACCGGCAGCGGCGCCTGATGGTCGGCCGCTGCCGGCAGGGACATCAAGGACGGGGCGGCCGCCAGCCGCAACAGGGACGGCGCCGCCACCGGCGTCAGCATCGGACCATCGGCGCCGTGGGCCAGCCGGGTCGCCAGAATCGGGTGGCGGGCGACCACGCCGGCGAACGCGGCGGCCAGACGGTCGGTGTCCAGATCGCCATCGATCTCCATCACATAAGGCAGGACGAAGGCGGCCGACGGATGACCGCGCGCCAACAGATAGGCGAACGCCGCCTGCTGGGGCGACAGCGGCCGGTTGCCCGACGGTGCCGGGCGCGCCGCCACCGGCGCATCGGTCTGCGCCAGCGCCGCACACAAGGCGCCCATGCGCGGCTGTTCGTAGACGCACCGGGGATCGACCGCACGACCGAGCGTCCGCTCCAGCGTCGCACACAGCCTGAGCACATCGAGCGAACTGCCGCCGGCGGCGAAGAAATCGCTGTCGGGTCCCGGCGCGTCCCCGCCCAGCAGACATTGCCAAGCCTCGGCCACCGCCGCCGCCAGAGTGCCCGTGCCCGCCTCGCCGGCCCGACCGGCCCTGTTGGCCTCGGTTGTCACACCACCCTCGTCGGGCGCGTCCGTCTTGGCCACCGCGCCCGACGATGTGCGCCGATCGCCGGCCACGGGCGTCGTCGGGCCGACGAGCGGAACCGCGACAGCCGCCGGCGGGTCGATCCAATGACGCTGCCGCTCGAACACGGTGAGCGGCGCCTCGGCCCGGGCGACGCCATGCCAGACCGGGCCGTCGGCGCTGGCGCCCGGGTCGGCCGCGCCCAACGCCCACAGCTGGCCGATCGCGTCCATGGCCTCGACCGGGCCGCGGGCCAGCAGCGCCAATGCCGCCGGACACCCGGTCGCCAGCGTCCGGCGCACCAACGCCGCCAACCCACGGCCCGGCCCCAGGTCGAGCACCGCCCGGACCTGCGGGTCGAGCGCCGCCAAGGCGTCGGCGAAGCGCACGGGCTTGACGATCTGTGCCAACAAATGGTCGCCCTCGGGCGCGCGATCGGCGGCCAGGGCCGTGCCGGTCATCGTCGACAGCACGCCAAGCCGCGGCGGTGCCATCGACAGCGCGGCAACCGCACCGCCCAGCCGCTCGACCGCCGGTTCCATCAGCGGCGTGTGGAACGCCCGGTCGGTGGCCAGACGCACCGCGGCGATGCCGGCCGCGTCCAGACCGTCGGCCAAGCGTGCCACGGCGGTCGGCGTACCGCCCACGGTAACATCGTGGGGGCCGTTGTCGGCGGTGATCCACACGTCGCCGGCCAGCAATGGTCGTACATCGTCGGCACCGGCGGCGACCGCGAGCATGGCGCCTTCGGGGCATGCAGCCATGGCCGCGCCGCGCGCGACGGCGAAGCCCAGGGCTGCATCCAGGTCCAGCCCGCCGGCCAGATGCAGCGCGGTAACCTCGCCCAGGCTGTGGCCGATCAGCGTATGCGGGCGGATGCCCCAGTCGGCCAGCCAGCGCGCCACCGCCACATGCACGGCCATCAGCGCCGGCTGGGCAATGGCGGTGGCCGTCAGCGCGGCATCGTCGCCGGCGGCCACCAGCGCGGTCACGTCCGGGCCGCCAACCCCGACCAACCGCACCGACACCGCCGCCAGATGGTCGGCAAAGCCGGTCTCGGCAGCGGCCAGCGCGGCCACCGGCGCCAGCCGTGCCGCCCCCTGCCCCGGCAGCAGTAAGGCGACCGATGCCGCGTCCGGGTCGCAAGGCATCTGCCACATCGGCAGATCGTCGGCGCGGAGACGCGCCGCCAGCGCCGCGCCGTCGGTGTCGCACAGAGCCGCCCGATAGCGGCCCGGTCGGCGCGCCGTCGCCAGGGTCCGGGCGATCCCCGCCGGGCAGGCGCCGGCATCCAGCCGCCCGGCCACCGCGCGCGCCATGGTCCGGGCGGCGGCTCGGGTGCTGCCGCTGACCAGCAGCGGACGGCTGGGCGTGGTGGCAGCCGGTGCGATGCCGACCGGTGCCGGCGGGGCACGCAGCACCAGATGGGCGTTGGTGCCGCCAATGCCGAACGCGCTGACACCGGCGCGGCGCGGCGACCCGGCGTCGCCGGGCTGGCCCGGCCAGGGCTCGGCTGCGGCAACGACGCGAAACGGGCCACCGTCGAAATCGATCTCGGGGTTGGGCCGGCGATGATGCGGCGTCGCCGGCCAGACCGCGTGGCGGAACGCCAGCAGCACCTTGACCAGCCCCGCCAGCCCGGCCGCCGCGTCCAGATGGCCCAGATTGGCCTTCACCGAGCCGAGCCCGACGGCCCGCCGCGCTTGACCATCGAACGCCAGATTGAGTGCTGCCACCTCCACCGGGTCGCCGACCGGCGTCGCCGTGCCGTGTCCCTCCACATAGGCGATGTCGCCCGGGCCGACGCCGGCGTCGGCCAGCGCCGCGGCGATCACCGCAGCCTGACCGTCCACCGACGGCGCGGTGAACCCCACCTTGCGCCGACCGTCATTGTTCACTGCGCTGCCGTCGATCACGCCGTGGATGCGGTCGCCGTCCGCCAGCGCCGCGGCCAGCGGCTTGAGCAGCACCATCACCGCCCCGCCCGAGCGGACGGTCCCGGCGGCGTCGGCGTCATAGGCCCGGCAATGGCCGTCCGGCGAGCCGATGCCACCGGGCTCGTAATTGTGGCCGCCGGTCTGGGGCAGGGCCAGGCTGGCCGCCCCGGCGAGCGCCATCTCGCACTGTCCGCCGCGCAACGCCGCACAGGCCTGATGCACCGCCACCAAGCCAGTGGAACAGGCGGTGTCCACGGTCAGTGCCGGCCCGGTGAGCCCGAAGCGATAGGCCAATTGGGTGGCGAAGAAGCTGGTCGCCGCCCCCTGGCGCGCCTTGACCGGCCCCAGTGCCGCCATAAGCGCGGTGTCGGGTGCGATGTGGTGGTGATAATAGGTCTCCGGTCCGGCACCACAGAAGACCCCGACCCGGATACGCGCGGGGCCGTCGACGGCCGCGTCGAGCCGGTCGGGACGGCAGCCGGCGTCGTCGAACGCCCATTGGGCGGTTTCCATCAGCAGGCGCAACTGCGGGTCCATGAGCGACGCCTCGCGCGCGCCAAGGCCGAAATGGTCCGCGTCGATGCTGTCGATCGCGTCGACCACCCCGCGCACGGGAACGAAACCGGGGTCGTCGAACAGCGCCGGATCGAGTCCGGCGGCGCCCCAGGCGTCCCGGTCGAACCGGGTCAGCGCCTCGCCACCGTGGGCAAGCAGATCCCAGAACCGCTCGGGCGTGTCGATGCCGCCGGGCAGCCGCAGGCCCAGACCGATCACCGCCACCGCCCGGCGATCCTGCCCATCGACAGGTTTCGGGGTCGGGGTTGCGGCCGGGTCCACCCTTGGGCGGCTGGCCAGATGTTCGGCCATGGCGCGCACGGTGGGATAGCGGAAGAAGTCGGTCAGACGAAGCTCGGCCGCACGGCCGCCGAGCGCGACGCAGTCGGCCTTGAGCCCGGCCAGGGCCAGCGAATGGCCGCCGGCTTCGAAGATGTTGTCGGTGGCGCGCAGGTGCGGCAGGGCGAACCGCGCCCGATAGCGGGCCAGCAGCCGCCGTTCCAGATCCGCGGGCGACGCCTCGATCCCGGGCGACGCGTCGGCCAGCCCGGGCGGCGCGTCGGCGTCGGGCTTGGCGCCGTCGACACGCGCGGCGAGAGCCGTGGCATCCACTTTGCCCGCCGCGGTCAAGGGCAGCGCCGGCAGCAGGGCGATGTGGCGGGGCTGCATATAGCCCGGCAGCGCCGTGCGCAGCGCGTGGCGGATGGCGTCGACATCCACCGCCGCGCCGGGATCGGCGACCACCGCCAGGGCCGGCACGGTCAACGCCACGCCCGACGGCGTCTCGCACAGGCGCGCCTGCGTCACGCCCGGCACGGCGGCGGCAACCGCCTCGATCTCCTCGGGGTCGACGCGGTGGCCGCGCACCTTGATCTGGCGGTCGACCCGGCCGGCAAACAACAGCCGACCGTCGGCGTCGACCCGCGCCCGGTCGCCGGTGCGATACAGTCGGCCGCCATGTCTCGTCGGATCGGGCACAAACGCCCGCGCGGTCTGGGCCGGCCGCCCCAGATAGCCCCGTGCCAGCACCGGCCCGCCCAGATAGATCTCGCCGGTACCGCCGGGCGCCACCGGCCGCATCCGGTCGTCGAGGACCTGCACGGTCCCCATCCCCAAAGGCGTGCCCAGAGAGGCCGGCGGATCGTCGGGCCCGAGCGCGCACAAGGTGGCGCCGATGGCCGCCTCGGTCGGGCCATAGCCGTTGAAGAAGCGCCGACCGGGCTGCCAACGAGCCAGCGCCGCCGGCGTGCAGGCCTCGGCCATGGAAATCACCGTGCGCACGCTGGCATAGGGGCGCTCGGGCAGTGCGGCCAGAACGCTCGGCGGCGCAGTGATCACGGTGACCCCGGCGCGCTCGATCAACGCGGCGAGCGCCGGGCCCGGCAACCGCGCCTCGCCGGTTGCCAGGCACAGGTCGGCACCGCTGTGGAGCGCCATGAGAATGTCGGACAGACTGGCGTCGAACGACCAGGGCGCCAGTTGCAGGACCACGTCACCCGGGCCAAGGCCGATGGCGCCCGCCTGGGCAATGGCGAAGTCGGCCGCCCCCCGGTGGCTTCCCATCACCGCCTTGGGCGTACCGCTGCTGCCCGATGTGGCGATCAGATAGGCCAGATGATCGGGGGCCACCGGCGGCAAGGCGGCCAGGTCCACCGGCTCGCCGGCCAGCAAAGCCGCGGGGTCGGCCACCGGCGGCCCACCGGCGCGGTCGCTGTCTGCGACCACCAACGCGGCGTCGCAGTCGGCCAGGATCGTCGCCGCACGCGCCGCCGGACCCCGCGGGTCCAGGGGCACCACGACCGCACCGGCCAACCAGATACCAACCATGACCGCCAAGGCGTCGGGCCCCGGATCGGTCATCAACGCCACCGGGGTTTCCACCGTCACCCCGCGCTCGATCAGCCCGCCGGCGACCCGCCGGGCCCGATCCAGGAGCCTGTCGACCGGGACGCACCGATCGTCCGCCAGCACCGCGCCGGACGGCGTCAAAGCCGCCCGTCGCACCAGGTCGACCAAGGTGTCGGGGCCGGCGGACGGGGCCGGGGTGCGCGCAGGCGTGTGCCTGGGCGCCCGATCCAACACGGCATCGGGCTGGGCTGCGACAACCGCGTCCAGGCAGTCGGCCAACCGATCCGCCAGCAGCGGCGCCGACGCCGGCGCGAAGGCGCCGGCACGCAGATCGAGCGCGGCGGCCATCGTGTCCCCCGCGGCTACCGCCATCAGCGATAGATCGTAAAGCGATGCGCCGGGTTCTGGCGGCAGAGGCGCCACCGCCCAATCGCCCAGCCGTGCCGGATCGCCGCCCGGTTGTCCCCGCCCGAGCATCAGCGATGCCGCGCCAGCCGCCGCTGCCTCCGGCGCTTCGAGCGCGATCAGAAACCGCGCACCGGGCAGCGGCAACGGACAGCCGGGCACCGGCCGCAGCGGCAGGGCGGGGCCAGCGCCGCGCTGCGCGGCCCGAAGCGCCTCGGCCACCGCCGCGACCAACGTCGCCCGGTCGCTTCCAGGCGCCAGGTCGGCCGCAATCACCCCGGTCTCGATGAAGCAGCCGACCGCCCGGTCGCGCAGCGGACCGTGCATGTCCACCGGCGTCGCCACCGGCACGCGACGGTCGCTGGTCAGGCGCGCCAGGAACAACTGGTAGCCTGCGGCCAGCAGGGCGAAGGGCGTCACACCGGCGGCGGCCGCCGCGCGCGCCAACCGGCCGCCGAAATCGGCGCCCAGCGGCACCACCGCGCGGTGCAGCGCAAATGGTGCCGCCTCGGGCGGGGGCGCGGCGCCGGGCCGCGGCGACGGCAGCGCGCGCCAGCGCAGCGAGCCCGGCCGCGCGCCCGCCGACCCGCGGCAGGCCGCGCCATAGGCGTCGCCCAGAGCGACAAGCACACGACCGAGAGCGGGCATGTCGAGGGCGATATGGTGCGCGCGGATCGACAGCAAATCGCCCTCGTGCGCCCGATAGAGCTCGATCCGCCAGGGCGGGCAATGGCGGATATCGAGCCCCTGAGGCGCGGCCGACGCGTCGGCCAACAGGCACTGTTCGATGCTCAGATGGCGCGCCTCGTAGACGCGCAGACAGTGGTGCGGCGCGTACCTGCCTGGCCGCGCCCGAAGCGTGCCGTCCGCCGCTTCCTCGAAGCGCGCGGTCAGCATCGGGTGCGCGGCCGCGACCCGGGCCACGGCATTGGCCAGCGCGTCGGGATCGGTGGCGGCCAGCGGCCGGGCCCGCAGGTGAATCTGGCCGACACCGCGGGCGGCATCGCTACGCGCGCTGTGGTAGAAAGCGCTCTGCACCGGCGTCAGGCATCGGTCGCCGTCAGGGGCCGAGGCGGTCGCGCCACCGGACGGCACCACCGGCGCCCGGTCGACCAGCCGCGCCAGGTCGGCAACGCTCGCCGCCGCCAGGATCGCCACCGGATCGACGACCACACCGCGTTGGCGCTCCAACGCCGCGGCCACAGCGACGGCGCGGACCGAATCGAGCCCCAAGGCCACCGGATGGCTGGCACCGGAAAGCGGCCTCTCGCCGACCGGCAAATGAGCGGCCAAAAGCGCGATCAGATCCGCATCCACCGTATCCTTGGGCCGGCGCCGACGCACCCGGGTGGCGCGGCGCAGGGTATCGTCGCGATGGGCCGCGAGACAGAGCGCGCGCGCCACCTTGCCGCTCGACGTGCGGATCAGGGCGCGCGGCCGCACCGCCACCACCTGGTCGACCCGGCATCCATGGGCGGCGGCGACCGCCGACGTCATGGCATCCGCGGCCTCGCCCGACAGCCGCTTGCGCCCCGCCGCCAGTTCGGCGAACAGCCACACCACCCCGTCGCCGTCCTGGACGACGGCCGCGGCGGCGACGCTCGGCGTCGCGGCCCGGGCGGTCTCTTCCAGGTCTTGCGGCGCCAGATTCTGGCCGTTGGAGATCACCAGATCCTTGCGCCGACAGACCGGCACCAGATCGCCCGCATCGGTCATCAGCCCCAAATCGCCGGTCAGGAGATAGTCGGTGCCGTCCAGCCGCACCCGATCCACCGGGCCATGGCGGTAATGCCCGCACACCGACGGGCCGGCGACCGCGATCTCGCCGACCCGGCCGGCACCCAGAGGCGCGCCCGATGGATCGACGATGCGCAGATCCAGCCCCGCGGCCACCGGCCCGCAGGCGACAAGCGGCCGGTCGCCCGTGGACGCGGTTGCCCGCGCAGCCTCTGCCCCCGGGGCGGCAATCGCATCCGTCCAGGCATCGGTCGGCAGCGACACGGACACTGGCCCGGCAGCGCCGTTCCGCCCGCCGGCGACGAACAGCGTCGCCTCGGCCAAGCCATAACAGGGCAGAAACGCCGCGCGCCGGAAGCCGCACCCGGCAAACCGGTCGGCGAACCGGTCGAGGGTCTCGGCGCGCACCGGCTCCGAACCGTTGAACGCCACCTGCCAGCCGCCGAGGTCGAGACCGGCGCTGTCGGCCTCCGACACCCGCTCGACGCACAGCCGATAGGCGAAATCGGGACCGCCGCTGGTGGTGGCACCGAACCGGTCGATGGCCTCAAGCCACACCGCCGGCCGGCGCAGAAACGACGCCGGCCCGGTCAGATAAGCCGGAATTCCCAGGAACAGCGGTTGCAGGATATTGCCGACCAAGCCCATGTCATGAAAATGCGGCAACCAACCGACGAACACCGTGTCGGGGCCATGGCCGAACGCCTCGCGGATCATCCGCTGGTTGGCCAGGATCGGCCGGTGCGCCACCACCACACCCTTGGGCGCCGCCGTCGAGCCCGACGTGTATTGCAGAAACGCCGGCGCGTCGGGGGTCGGCGCGGGCAAAACCGCCGCACCGGCGTCGGCGGCGTCCCCGCGCGTCCAGACCAGGCAGGCGTCGGCGCCGCCGCCGATGCCCGCCCGATCGAGCACCCCATCGAGCCCCCCGGCCACGCCCGCGTCGGCGACCACGGCGCCCGCCACATCGGCGTCGCCGGCAATCGCCAGCAGCCGGGCCCGATCGCCAGCCGAACGCGGCAAGGGGCTCGGCACCGCCACAACCCCGGCGCGCAGGCAGCCCAAAAAGACTTCAATGAACCCCAGGCCCGGGGGAAACACCAGCAGCACCCGGGCCCCGGGTCCAAAGCGCTCGGCGACGGCAGCGGCCGCAACAGCGCTGCGCCGGTCCAGAGCGGCGAAACTCAGCGTGTCGGTGACCCGGCAGCGATGGTCGAACGCCGCAAACGCCCGCGCCGCTGGCGTCTCATGGGCCCAATGGGCCAGCGCGTCGATGATCGTATCCCACTGCATGTGCGGCCGTTGTCACCCCTTGCGCACCACGGCACAGCCGCAGCGCCCTTTTCAACCAAAGGTAACATACTTATGCGGGATAACAACATATTGAAGCAACTTATGGGTTTTACTCTTTATTCAATAGCTTATATGGCACCTAAGCGATACGAGACAGCCTATTGCTACCAAAAGGCACTTTAAGCAAAATTTTTCCACTTTTTGCCTTGTCGCCATACCGGAGTCGTCGCCATAATACTACCTTAACGTGGGGACTTGGCAATGACGCACTCAATGGTAATTGTCGGTGCCGGCATAGGGGGGCTTGCTTTAGCCCTTCTATTGGCGCGGGCGGGGCGGTCGAGCCAGGTCATCGAGGCCCGTCACGACCCATCGCTCGGCGACAGCCGCCGGTCGATCAACCTGGCGCTGTCGGAACGCGGCCGCCGCACCCTGGACGAGATCGGCCTGACGCCCCGGCTTGCGCCCCATCTGATCGCCATGTACGGGCGCACCCGCCATGACGTGAACGGCGGCGTAGCGCGGTTCGCCTATGACCTCGCTGGCGCCCGGGCGCTTCACTCCCTGCGCCGGGACGCGTTGATGACCCAGTTGCTGGACGCCGCCCGCGACAACCCGCGGATCGACCTTCGCTTGGGCGAGACGGTGGCGACCGTCGATCTGGACGCCCGGCGCCTGGTCTGTCGGTCGCGCAGCGGCCGGCGCACGCTCGGCTACGACCTGCTGATCGGCGCCGACGGCGCCGGCAGCCGCGTCGGCGCCGCGATCGACGACCAGCGGGGCGAGCCGGCGCCGCGTCAGGCGCTCGACCACGGCTATAAGGAAGTGACCCTTTCGGCTCGGGATGCGTGGCGGCTGGGGCTCGAACTCAATGCGCTGCATGTGTGGCCACGCGAGGATTACATGGCGATTGCCCTGCCCTGTTCCGATGGGCAATTCGCGGCGACCCTGTTCCTGCCCCACCGCGCGCGCGCCGGCGTGCCGGGGTTCGATGCCCTGGCGCGCCGTTCCGACACCGAGGCGTTTCTGGCCACCGCCTTTCCCGACATCGCCCGCGAAGCGCCCCATGTGGCGGCCGAGCTGCACGAGGCCCCGGCCGCGCCGATCCTGTGCCGTCTGGCCCGCCATTGGACCGACCGCGCGGGCCATGCGCTGGTGATCGGCGACGCTGCCCACGCCATGGCGCCGTTCCTGGGCCAGGGGATGAACTGCGCGCTTGAGGATTGCCGGCTGCTCGCCGCGTTGCTGGCTGACGCCGCGCCGGCGGATGCCCCCGCGGCCCTGGCCCGGTTCGCCATCGACCGTCGGCCCGATGCCGCCGCCATCTGCCGGCTGTCCGCCGACAATTATGGCGAGATGCGCCGCGGGATCGCCGCCCCCGCCTTCGCGCGGCGCCGGGCGCTCGAAGGCCGGTTACAAACCGCCCTGCCCGACCGCTTTGTGCCGCGCTATGCGATGATCGCCTTCACCACCCTGCCCTATGCCAGCCTGGCCGACCGGGCCGATCGCCAGGAAGCGCTGATCGACGACCATCTGGCGCGCCATCCCGACGACGCCCACGGGGCGGCCGACGATGGCACCACGGGGGCGCCGCTGACCCGAGCACTGCACGACGCGCTGGCACCGCTCCCGCCGGCGGCGCTCGCGCCGCCCGCCGCCGCACCGATCACCAACCAACCGCCGACGCTGAGCCGGGCGGCGGGACCGAGCTATACCGACTATCTGGCGCTCGACACGATCCTGGCCGCTCAGCGCCCGCTGACCGACGAACCGACAGAGGTCGCGTTCATCACCCTGCACCAGGCGATCGAGATGATGTTCGCCCTGGTGATCCGCGAACTGGCCCTGCTGACCGGTCCGACGCCGCCGCCCGCGCACCGTTGGCCGGACCGGCTGGACAACGCCACCGCCCTGTTTCAGGTGTCGACACGCCACTTCGGCCTCATCAAGCGGTTGGTGCCGCGACCGGCCTTCCACCGTTTCCGCGACGCACTGACGCCCGCCAGCGGCCTGCAATCGCTGCAATTCCGCCAGATCGAATTCATGTGCGCCAAGGCCTGCGATCTGGCCGCGCCATCGGTCGTGGGCGATGCCACAAAACCGGCGCTCGACCCGACCAACCACCTGACTGGTGCCCCGAACGGCGACCCGACTGGCGACCCGGCCGGCAACCGGGCCACAGGCGCAACCGCGCACGCCGCGGTCCGCGGCTGCTATTGGCACCGGGCGACGCAGGGCAGCGACACCTTGGCGGCGTTCGACACCCAGCACGGACCAATGCTCGCCGCGTTCGCCGCACGCTACGCGGAGCGCAACCTGTCCTGGCGCTACGACCGCCTGGACCCCGCCGAGCGCCGCCACGTGGCCGGCGCCCTCGGCCGGTTCGACCGCCAGGTCAACCAAGCCTGGCGAAAGGCGCACCTGGCCCTGGTCCGGGCGTTTCTAAGCGACCCGGCGTCCGGCCCGGCGCCGCACGCACCACGCCCCGACGCCGGATCGCCCGTCCCGTCCACCGCCGGGCTCGACTGGGATCGGTATCTGACCGAGCACGCCCAGGGCCTGCGCTTTTTCCCACAGGTGCCCTATGCAACGGCCGCTTGATACCCGCCGCATCCCGACCGCCACGCCCACTCGCCGCGCGCCGCGCCGGTGGCGCCGCCGCATCGCCCTGGGCCTTGCCGGGGGGCTCGGGCTGCTGGTGCTCGCCGGCGGCCTCGGCCTGTTCCTGTTGGTCGAGCGCATGGATGCAAGCCGCGCCCAATTGGACGGCACGCGCGATGTGGCCGGCCTGCGCCAGCCTGCAACCATCGCCCGCGACGCCCGCGGTCGTCCCACGATCACGGCGGCCAGCCGCGCCGACGCGGCCTTCGCCACCGGGTTCCTGCACGCGCAGGAACGCTTCTTTCAGATGGATCTTAGCCGGCGGATCGCCGCCGGTGAACTGGCCGCCCTGTTCGGCGCCGGGCTTGTGGAGGTGGACCGCGACATGCGCCGACACCGCTTCCGCTTGCGGGCACACCGGGCGGTTGACGCCCTGCCCGATAGCCAGCGCCGGGTGCTCGACGCCTATGGACGGGGGGTGCGCGCCGGCCTCGCAGCACTCGACGCGCCGCCGTTCGAATACATGCTGCTGGGTACTGAACCGGCGCGTTGGGCGGCCGAGGATACGCTGCTCACCGTTTACGCCATGTATCTGTCGCTTCAGGACGCCGACGCCAGCCAGGAACGCAATCTGACCTATCTCTACCGGGCGCTCGGCCCCGACTATGCGCCCTTCCTGGCACCGCGCGGCTCGCCACGCTGGGACGCGGCACTGGACGGAACACGCATCGCCGCCGCCCCGCTGCCCACCGCCCCGCTGCCAACCGCCGCGCCGCCCGACGCCGACGCCGATGCCGACGCCGATGCCGACGCAGCCCGCCCTGCAGCCACTGGGGCGCCGCCGGTCCGGTCGCGTCCGACGCCGGCGGCGCGCAACGGCAGCAACGCCTGGGCGGTGAGCGGCGCCCTGACCGACGACGGCCGCGCCCTGGTCGCCAGCGATCTGCACCTGGCGTTCATGCTGCCCAATCCGTTCCTGCCGCTGGCTCTCGACTATGGGCGCGACGACGGCGACCGGGTGCGGGTCTCCGGCGTGACCCTGCCGGGGTTTCCCACCTTCGTCATCGGCGCCACCGACCGGATCGCCTGGGGCGTCTCCAACAGCGCCGCCGACATGACCGACCTGGTGGTCCTGGCGGCCGACGACGCCGACGACGCCGACACCTATCGCACCGCCGACGGCCGGCCCCACCGCATCGCCACCGCAACCGAAACGATCCAGGTCAAGGGCGGCCCCGCGCAGACCATGACCGTACACGAGACGGTGTTCGGCCCCTTGCTGGCCCGGGGGCTGGACGGCGCGCGCGTGGCCCAATCATGGACCGCGCACAAGCCCGGGGCCGTGACGCTCGACCTGTTGGGCCTGGAGACCGCCGCCCATACCGACGCCGCCCTGGCCCGGGTCGCTGGCGCCGGGCTACCGGCGCAGAATTTCGTCGTCGGCGACCGGGCCGGCGCCATCGGCTGGACCATCGCCGGCACGCTGCCGGACCGGCGCGGCGCCTATAGCCGGCTGCCGCGCCTGTCCACCGATCCGAGCGCCCGGTGGCGCGGTCTGTTGGCAAGCGAGGCGGTCCCCGTCCGGCGCGGTGCCGACCGGCTCTGGACCGCCAATAACCGCGTGGTGGGCGGTGCCGATCTGGCCCGGCTTGGCGATGGATTCTATATTCTGGGCGCGCGCGCCGGGCGCATCGCCACGCGCCTCGGCGCTCGGGACCGGTTCGACGAAGCCGCCATGCTGGCGATCCAGACCGACCCGGCGGCCCCCCTGATGCAGCTATGGCGCGACCGTCTGGTCGCCGCCATCGAGGCCCGGCCGGCCCTCGCCGGCTCGACCCGCGCAACCCTGGCACGGCTGCGCGCGTGGGACGGTCAGGCCAGAACCGACTCGCGCAGCTACCCGGCGATCAAGGCGTTCCGGGACACGCTCCGCGCCGAGCTGTTCGCCCCGGTGACCGAGGCCGTTCGGAGGCGCTATCCCGACTTCGAGGCCGACGAACTCGGCGACCATGGCGAGGTGCCGCTCGGTCAATGGTTCGCAGCGCTCGACGTGCCGGCGGCCACACCCTGGGCCGATCGCCGCGAGCGGATCGACCGCGCGATTGCCGCAGCGCTCGACGCGGCCCGGTCGGGTCAGCGCTGGGGCCAGCAGAACCGGCTCGCCATGGGCCATCCGATGGCGCCGTTTTTTCCGTTTTTGAAACCGTTCACCGACATGGAGAGCGTCGCCTTGCCGGGCGATCGCCATACCATCCTGGCGCAAACACCTGACCACGGCCCGGTGGTGCGCATGGTCGCCGCACCGGGCCGGGACGCCACGGCGCTGTTGTCGCTGTCGGGCGGCGTGACGAGCAATCCGCGCTCGCCCTTCTATGGGCGCGGGCAAGCGGCCTGGATCGCCGGCGCGCCCGAGCCCATGGCCGCCGGCCCGGCGCAGCACCGATTGACGCTGCGCCCGACGACACGCGCCCGGTCCCGCGACGATCCCTGATCCGGTCGCAACGGCCCCTCCCCAAGCAGCGCCGGTTGTCAGCCTCCGACCGCCGCCTTGGGCGCCACCGGCGCCCCGGTCGCAGCGCCCCTGCCAAGCTCCTGATCGAGCAGGCGTGCCAGCCGGTCCACCTGCGGCGGCTCGTGGATCGAGATGTGGTCGCCAGGGCAATTCAGAACGGTGAGCGACGGGCACAGCGCCGCCCAAGCCGCCTGGGGGCGCATTGGATCGACGCCGTAGCGCCGCTCGGCGGCCAGAATAAAGGTCAAAGGCCCGTCGAAGGGTCGCGGCGCATAGGCCGCCATGGCCGCCTGATTGGCCCGAAAGCGGGCGACGAACCGGCGCACCGCGCGGGCGTCCAGATCGACCCCGGCGCCGGCGGCCGCCTCGGCCAGGGTCGAGGCGCGGGCGTCGGGTGGGAGGTCCGCCCAGTGGCCGGGGTCGCCGGCCACCGCCAGCCCCGCCGACCGGGCCAGATAGGCGTAGATCGCCGCGTCGTCGGCAAGGCCGGCGTCCACGTCCTGCGGCCCCGGCGTGTCGATCAGCACCGCCGGCGTCGGGGCCAGACCGGCATCGGCGCGCTGGCACAGCATCTCATAGACCACCATGCCACCGAACGACGATCCGGCCAGGGCCACCGGCTGGTCGCCGAAATGGCCCTCGATCAGGGCGGCATAGGCGGTCGCCATAGCGACGATGTCGCCGCCGTCATCGGTCGCGCGCAGCCCGTAGATGGCGGCGGGCACGCCAAGCCGTCCGGCCAGGGGACGATAGAGGAACAGGTCGCCGCCCACCGGGTGAACCAAGACCAGCGGTGGCCCGTGCCCCCCCGGCGTCGCCAGCCCAACCAGCGCGCCGCCATCATCGGAGCCGTCATCGGTGCCGGCGGCACCGCGTTCACCGTCGGTCAGCGCCCGGGCCAGATCCGCCGCCGTGGGATGGGACAGCACGGCACCGGGGTCGACCGGGCGGCCGGTGGTCTCGGACAGCAGCCCGGCCAGACGCACCGCCTGGAGCGACGTGCCACCGGCGGCGAAGAAGTCGTCCACCGGCGTCAGGTCGGGCCGTCCGAGGACCGTGCGCACTCCCGCCAGCACGGCGTCGCCAAGATCGCCAGACCCCAGATCCGCGACGATCGCCGGGGCATCCGCCGCCACGGTCGCCGGGCAACAGGTCGGCGCCGCCACCGGCCCGGGCGCCACGATCAAGCGCGGCGCCCGGGTCGCCAGCAGGGCGTCGAACAAGGTCGGGGCGTCGGTGTCGGCGATCACCCCGGCGCCGCTTGAGTGCTCGCGGGCGGCGGGCGAGCGCGCCGCCATCCCCCGGTCGCGCCAGGGCGCCAGATCGACCGCCCGGACCAAAGGCCGCGCCGCAGTCTCCAGCGCCCGCGCCTCGGCCACGGCGTCGAGATAGGCGTTGGCGGCGCAATAGGCGCTCTGCCCCGGCGCGCCCGCGACCGCGGTCAGCGACGACGCGGCCAGCACCCAGTCGATCGCCCGGCCGTCGAGGGCGGCGAGCAGAGCATCCAGGCCGGCCACCTTGGGCGCCAGCACAGGCGCCGCCCCCGCCGGCGTCCGTCTGGCCAGCAACCCTCCGTCGGCGACACCGGCCAAATGCACGACCCCAGCCAGACGCAACCCGGCAGCGGCGATCCGCTCGACCGCCGCGGTCCACGCCGATGGCTCGCCGACATCGCCGACGATCAGATGCGGCCAGGCGTCGCCATCCGTCGGCCGGCGGCGCGCGAGCCCCACGGGCACGCCGCCCGCCGCCGCCACATGGTCGCGCAACAAACCGGCAATGGCGCCGCCGGCTCCGGATATCAGATAGGCCGCCCCGGTCTCGACCGGAGGCGGCGCGCTTTCGGACGGCGTCAAGGATAGGGGCTCGACCCCCTCCACCAGACGCTCGCCCCCGCGCAGGGCGACCCGCGCGGCGTCGAACGGCCCGGCCAGTTCGGCCGCCACCGCCGCGGCGAGAGCATCGGCACCGGCGTCGCCGGGGTCGAGCGTCGCGGCCGCCAAGCCGGCGATCTCGTGCACGGCCGCCAAAAGCGGCCCGCGCCGCAACGCGCTGGCCGGCGCCAGCCAGTCCCCCGGCGCGGCGGCGGCGGTGCCCGGACAGACCAGCAGCAGCCGCAGCGTCCGCGGCCGTCGGACGCGCGCCAGCGCCGACAGCAGGGTCTCGCTCTCGGCATAGCCGGTCATGCCGTCCCGTGCACCGGCTCGGTCGACCAGATCGATCACCGCCGCGCGCTCCGGCGCCGCCTTGGCCAAATCGGTCATCAAGGCGGCCATGGCGTCGGCGTCGGTCCGGCAGACCCGGTCACCCTCGGCCGCGGCCTCCCCCGCCAAGACCAGGCGCACGCGCCAGCCCGCCGCCCCAAGGGCCGACACGAGCGCCGCCGCCCGATCATTGCCCGCCGATGCCAGCACCAGCGCCATTGCACCGTCGCGCGGGCCGCGCGTCCCGTCGCCGGACACCGCCATGGCTGCGGCGCCGTCAGGGTCCAGAGCGGTCGCCCCGGTCGGACCCGACCGGGCATGATCGAGGCGGACCGGGCGCCAGACCGGGCGCCACCCCCAATCGCGGATCGGTGGGGGCGCCGCGGCGGTGTCGCTCGGTTTCGCCTCGGGCTCCACCCAATGGCGGCGGCGGTCGAACGGGTAGGCGGGCACGGCGCAACGACGCGCCGACGGCGCCTTCAGCCGAGCCCAATCGAGTTCATGGCCGCGGCACCACAGCCGGCCCAGTAGATCGAGCCAGTCCCGACCGTCCGGTGCCGCCTGGGGCTCGGCGATCAACGCCAGCCGCTCGGTCTGCGCGGGCAGGTCGGCGAAGCCCGCCGCCGCCGCCAGCGCCCGTCCCGGCCCCAGGTCGAGCAGCGTGGCCGGCGCTCCGTCCAGCGCCGTTGCCAGCGCCCGGTCGAACCGCACCGCCGCCAGTATCTGGTCGGCCCAATAGTCGCCATCGACCCGGCGGGCCAGCGACACCGCCTTGCCGGTCAGCGTCGAGATCACCGGAATCCGCGGCTCGGCCGGCACCAGATCGGCAAGGCTGGCGCGCAAGGCCGCCGAGGCCTCGGCCAGTACAGGATGGTGAAAAGCGTATCGGTCGTTGACCGGGCGGCAGTCGATGCCCGCCGCCGCCAGCCGGTCGAGCGTCCGCGCCAGCGCCGCCCGGGGGCCGGCGATCACGCTCAGACGGGGGGCGTTAACCGCGGCGATCGTCACGTCGGCGTCGAGATGGGCGTCGAGGGCGCCGGGCGCCTCGAACACCGCGGCCATGCTGCCGGCCGGCGCGGTCGCCATGGTCTCGGCCCGCACGGCGACCAACCGGGCCGCCTGGTCCAGCGTCAGCGCCTCGGCCAACGCCAGCGCCGCCACCTCGCCGACGCTGTGGCCGACCAGCGCCGACGGCCGAAGGCCCGCGTCCAGGCAGGCCCGACCGGCCGCATACTGAACGGCGAACAGCAAGGGCTGCGCGCGCCGGGTGTCGGCCACCAGGCCCGCCGCGGCGCCCTCGCCCAGCGCCAGCGCGGCCAGGTCCAGGTCCAGATGTGGCGCCAGGGCCGCCACCGCGGCGTCGAAGGCGTCCCGAAACGCCGCGACCGAGCGGTACAGCCCGGCAGCCATACCCGCATGCTGTGCGCCCTGTCCCGGAAACAGCAGGATCAGCGGCGGCGCACTGCCAACCGGACCGGTCGCGGGCTTCGCTTCGGCCAACGCGGCGGCCATCTGCTCCAGATCGTCGGCCAGCACCGCCGTGCGAAAGCCAAAGCCGCTGCGCGCCCCATGCAGAGCGTGGGCCAAATCGGGCAACGGCGGCGGCTCGGGCGTCGCGGCCAAGGCACCGAGCGCGGCAATCTGCCGACGCAGGGCATCGGCGCTGCGGGCCGATACGGTGATCAACTGCGCACCCGGCGCCGCGGCCTCGGCGCGGGGCGGCACCGCCGGCGCCTCCTCGACCACCAAATGGGCGTTGACGCCGCCAATGCCGAACGCGCTGACGCCGGCGCGCGCCGGCCGCCCCCGATGGGGCCAGGGGGCGGCATGGCCGACCACGCGCAGCGGCGCATCGGCACGGTCGAGCCCCAGCGCCGGGTTGGCGTGGTCCAGGCCGGGCACGGGCGGCAGCAGGCGGCGTTCCAAGCACAGCACCGTCTTGATCAGGCCGGCAATGCCCGCAGCAGGGTCCAGATGACCGACGCTGCCCTTGACCGCGCCGAGCATCAAGGGATCGACACCGTCCTCGCCGGCACGCCGGGCGGCGCCATAGGTGGCGTCGAGGGCGGCGGCTTCGATGGCATCGCCGAGCGCCGTGCCGGTGCCATGGGTCTCCACATAGTCGACGGTCGCCGCGTCGACGCCGGCGGCGGCCAGAGCGTCGCGGATCACCGCCGCCTGGCCGGTCTGACTGGGCGCGGTGTAGCCGGCCTTGACTGCGCCGTCATTATTGACCGCGCTGCCGCGGATCACCGCGCGGACCCGATCGCCATCGGCCAGCGCGTCGTCCAGGCGCTTGAGCGCCACGAGCCCGCCGCCATTGGCGAACACGGTGCCGTCGGCGGCCGCGTCGAACGGCCGGCAGCGCCCCGACGCCGAGACGATGCCACCGGGCGCGGCCAGATAACCGCGCGCTTCGGGCACGGTGATCTTGACCGCCCCGGCCAGCGCCATGCGGCATTCGCCCGCCAGCAGGCTGCGCCGGGCGTGGTGGATACAGACCAACGCGGTGGAACAGGCCGTGGCGATGGTCTGGCACGGTCCGGTCAGCCCGAACTGATAAGCCAGACGCGAGGCGGCATAGTCCTTCTCGACCCCGTAAAGCACCTCGAACGGCGAAACCCCCTTCAAGGTCTCGGGCGCCTGCAACAGATTGCGCACCAGATAGGCGCTGATCCCGACGCCGGTGAACACCCCCACCGAGGTATCGCCCGGCCCGCCGACCGATGCCGGCGCCAACCCGGCATCGTCGAAGGCGTGCTGAGCCAAGCTCAGCAACAGCCGATGCTGGGGATCGAGCAGCCGCGCCTCCTGCGCCGACAGCGAGAAGAACCCGGCGTCGAACCGGTCCACATCGCCAAGACTGCCAGCCATGGGCACATAGCCCGGCAGGCCGGACAACGGATCGGCCGCAGGGTCGGGCACCGGCGCCAGCCCGCAGCCGCCGTCGACGATCAGGTCCCAGAACGCGTCCAGGTCGGCCGCGCCGGGAAAGCGCCCGGCCATGCCGACGATGGCGATGGCGTCGTCGCCCGCCGCGCGCCGACCGGCGACCGGCGGTGCCAGGCGGGTGGCAACCGGCTGCCTGCCCGCCGCCGCGTTGGCCGCCGGGTGGGCGGGCGTGTCCAGCAACGCCGCCTGCAACGCGACGGTCGGCAGACTGAACAGGTCAGCCATATCGGGCAGGCGTCCGAAGGCGTCGCCCAGCCGACGGCGCAGGGCAGCCAATGCCAGCGAGGTGCCGCCGACATCGAAGAAGGTGTCGTCGTCGCCGATATCGCGCCGGCCCAGCACCTCCACCCAGGCGGCGCGGACGCGCGCACGCACCGCCGCGCTGACCGGACCGTTCGCGCCCGGGAGCCCACCGCCGCCTGCGCCGCCGCTGCCCTTTGCCCCAGCGCTGGCGCCGGCGCCGGCCGCTTGATCGGCCGTGGCGAGAGCGACGGCCCCGGCCCGGTCCAGTTTGCCATTCGCCAGCCGGGGCAGCCGATCGACCCGTGTCAGGGCCCCGGGGATGGCGAAGGGCGGCAGGTGCCGAGCCAGATGGTCGCGCAGATCCGCCGCGGTCGGAGATCCGGCGGACGCGGCCGGCCCGGCTGCCTCGACGGCCAACGCCAAGGCGGGCCCGGCAGGCGTTTGATACAGGCCCGCAGCCGCCGCCGCGATCCCCGGCAACGCCAAGGCCGCGTGCTCCACCTCGCCCAGTTCCAGCCGCTGGCCGTTCACCTTCACCTGACCATCCAAGCGCCCCAGGCAGCGCCATTGCCCGTCGGCGCCCAGCAACGCCCGGTCACCGGTCCGAAACGCCCAGACCGCGTCGCCCGCAGCCGCCGCGTCGGCCGCCGTCCCCGCATCGCCGCCCATATCGCCGACGTCGCGTACAAAAGCCCGCCAGCGGCCGAAGCGGGCGGGGTCGACCCGGCCAAGATAGCCCGGCGACACGCCCTCACCGCCGACGATCAGTTCGCCCGGCCGCCCCGGCGGCACCGAACGACCATGCGGATCGACCACGGCAACCCGCGTGCCGGGCAGAGGCCGGCCCACCGGCACCGGATCGTCGGGCACCGTGTCGAGCCGCGCCGCCGTCGACCAGATCGTCGTCTCGGTGGGCCCGTACAGATTCCACAGCCCGGCGACGCGGGCGCTCAGATCGCCGGCCAGGCGCGCCGACAAGGGCTCGCCGCCGCACAAGGCCTTGATGGCCACGTCGGGCAGCTCCGCCGCCACCAGCGCCGACCACAGGCTCGGCGTCGCCTGCATCATGGTGATGGCGGGCGCAGCGACCGCGCTGCGGGATACCGGCGGTTGCGCGGGCGGTTGCGCGGGCTCGGACCGGTCAGCGGACCCCGGCGCCCGGTCGGACGGCGCGCCGGTCAGTCGGGCGATCAGCCGTTCCGGCTCGGCCACCGCCCGGTCGTCGGCCATCACCACCGTGCCACCGGTGGCCAGAGGCAGACCGTAGTCCACCAACGCGATATCGAAGAACAGCGGCGTGACCGCCAACAGGGTCTCGGGCCCGGACACCAAATCACTGGCGATCAGCGCCGACAGCAGCCCATCGAAGGCGGCGCGGGTCACCGGCACGCCCTTGGGCGCCCCCGTCGACCCGGAGGTAAACAGAATATAGGCCAGCGCGTCGGCGGCCGGCAGCACCGGCGTGGGGGCTGTGCGGGCCGGGCGCAGTGCGGCGTCGCGAATGTCGAGCCGGGGCAGATGCGCCAGCGCCTCGCCGGCCGCCGCCCGATCGGCCGCGGCGCCAAAGCCGGTCAGTACCAGCGCCGGATCGGCCGCGCGCACACCGGCGGCCAGCCGCGCCGCAGGCTGGGTCGGATCGACCGCCACGAACGGCATCCCGGCCATCAGACAGGCGAGCATCGCCAACGGTGCCTGGGGCGAGCGGCCAACCGGCAGCACCACCCGATCGCCCGGCTCAAGGCCGCGGTCGCTCAGATGCCCGTGGAGGCGGCCGGCCGCCGCCCACAAGGCGCCATAGCTGAACCCGCCCGCGTCGGCGATCACCGCGGGACGGTCGGGGTCGTCCACCGCCACCGCCTTGACCCGGTCGGCCAGCGACCGCTCGGCCGCAATGGCGGGGCGGGCCAGCGGTGGCGTAAAACCGGCGGTGCGCAACCGGTCGCGCTCGTCGCCCAGCAACACCCCATGGGTCTCGGGTGCGACCGCCAGCCGCTCGGGCAGCCGCATGGCATCCACCACGCCCGCCCGGCCGACGACCCGCAACGCCGCCACACCGGCCGCATCGAGGCCGATATCGAAACGCACGCCGTCACCGGGGTCCAGCGGCCGGGGCGTTGCATCGAGGCCATCGCGATGGACCACGGCGCACACGCCATAGCCTGTGGAAACCGGCCGCTCGGTACCGGGCGACGATACCGGCCCCAGCACCAGCCGGCCGCCTTCGGCCGTCGTCGCGTCGACGTCCTCGACCCACAGACCGCCGGCATCGCCGGCGCCGTCCGACACCGGCAAGCCGACCGTCCCGCCCACGCCCGCCAGATAGGCCAGCACCCGCGCCGCGCGGCCCAGCAGTGCGGCCACCGACAGGTCGGCGTCGACCGCCACGCCACGGCTGACGCGGTCGCCGACGACCAGATCATGGGGCAATCGCAACGGCGCGGGCAGATCGTCCGTCGGTGCGCGTTCCGCCGGCGGCAAACCGGCGATCGCAACCGCCGCCGAAGTGCGCGGGCGGGCGACCGGGCCGGCCAGCCGGTCGCCCGCCCGTGCGACCAGGTCGTCGAAACCGGTCTCCGCCGCCGCCAGCATCAGGCTCAGGAACGCGGCATAATCCTCGGCCAATCGCGCCACCGCCGCGGCGCCGAACACGGCCCGGCGCGCTTCGACGGTGATCGACAATCCGCCGCCCCGCCGCACCACGATGGCCATCAGGTCGAACACCACATGGGCCCGCGGTGTCCGCGGCGACGGCGCGTCGGCCGGCACCAGCGCCCCGCCGCCGGGCCGGCGGTCGGCGTCGATATAGTTGAACGCCACTTTCGACAGACGCTCCAGGTCATGCCGCCGACCGCCGCTCTTCAACAGAAACTGCGCCACCACCTCAATCGGCACCGCCTTGTGGCGCAGGATCTGCGCCTGCTCGCGCTGGGCCCGGGCGAGGATGGTCGCCACCGGCTCGTCGCCGCGGAACCGCAGTCGAGCGACCAGGTTATGGGTCAAATTGCCGATCAGGGCCGGCGCCGCGGCCTCGTCGCGTGCCGCCACCGGCGTCAAAATCGTCACGTCGCGCAGGCCGGTACGGGCCGCCAGAAGGAGTTGAAAGGCGCCCTGACAAAGCACGCTGCGCGCCAGCCTGTGCCGACGGCAAAAGGCGTCGACCGCGTCGAGCATCGACCGATCCAGCGTCACATCGGCCGACACCGCCGCGGTGTCACCGCATCGCTCGGCCCGGCCCAGCGCCGGCAAGACCGGCGCCAAGCCGCGCACCTTCTCACGCCAATAGCTCAGATGAGCGGCATAGGCACCGCCGCGAAGCGCCGCCTTCTGACGCCGCGCCAGAGCCGCCAGATCAAGGGTCAGTGGCGGCAGCGACGGCGCCCGGCCCGCCGCCAGTGCCTCATAGGCGGCCAACAGATGGGTGAACAACAGGTCGAGCGCGTCGGCGTCACAGATCAGATGGGCGGCATGAAAGGCGATCACATGATCGTCGGGACCGAGCCGGATGCAATCGAAACGGAACAGCGGCGGCCGCGCCAGGTCGAACGGCGTCTGGCGCAACTGCGTCAACCGCTCGGTCAATGCAACCTGGCGCGCGTCGGGGTCCAACGCCGACAGGTCGGAGACATAGAAGGGTAGAGGCACGGCCGCGGCGACGCGCTGACGCGGTATCTGGTCGCGATCAACCACATGGGTGCGCAATGCCGGCTGCCAGGCGATCACGGCGCCCAACGCCCGGGCGGCCAGATCGGCGTCCACCGGGCGGGGCAGGCGCTGGATCGACTGGATCGGATAGGCATCGCCCGCCATGCCCAATTGGGACAGATAGACGAACGGTTCCTGCGCGAAGGTCAGCGGCGCATCGCCTGGGTCGCCTGGGGTGCCTTGGTCGGCAGGGACGCCTGGCGCCCCTTGCTCGCCTCGCTCGGCGGCGGCGCCACGCCCACCCGGCCCGGTCGCATCGCCCGTCGCCGCGCCGGCGCGGAGATGGGCCAGCAAAGCGGGCTTGGCATCGGCCAGGGCGGTGCGCAGATCGGCGTCAATCGCGCCGGTCGGCGCTTCGATCCGCAATCGATCACCGGTTGCGCTGATCCGGCCGCCGCGCGCTTCGACGCGGGCGACCAGCGCCCCGGGGTCGTCGGCCACGGCCGGGGCGCGCGGCGCGGCAACCAGCGGGCAGCGGTCA
The DNA here is from genome assembly GCF_004341375.1 of Rhodothalassium salexigens DSM 2132. Classification (GTDB taxonomy): domain Bacteria; phylum Pseudomonadota; class Alphaproteobacteria; order Sphingomonadales; family Rhodothalassiaceae; genus Rhodothalassium; species Rhodothalassium salexigens. Next base: position 51,864 of record NZ_SLXO01000012.1, on the reverse strand, counting down.
TAAAGCCGCTGGTCGTCGTCGGCGAGGAAGTATTGCCGCCATTCCAGATTGTCGGCGTCGCCGTAGACGCCCAGATCCCGATGTGGTGCCACGCTGTCCCAAGCGCCCAGACGGGTGCGTACCGTGTCGCGTGCCTTGTCGTCGATCAACGCACCGGTGGCGTGATCCATAAAGACGCTGCGCGGCTGGAACAGCAGCACCTGCGCGTCGCCCAGATTACGACTTAACCGACGCGCATAGCTGGGCGCCGCGCCGACCACGAAGAACTGATGGCGGGCGAACTCGAACTCCCAAAGCGCATCGTCGGGCGCCAGCCGGGTGGATGCGTCGGCCGGCGCCGGGTCGGCGGCCTGCAGATCGCCCAAAAGACGCCAGAACCGGTCGCCATACGCGCGGTGGTCAAGCCGGGCGCACGGTTCCAGGAACACCGCCAGATTGTTGCGCACCGCCGGCGACCCGCCCCAGACGTGGATAAACGCCGACAATGCCTCGGCGAGCCGCGCCTCCTCGCCCGCGTCGAGAAAGGCGTAGTAGATCTCCCCCCGGCTTTCCGCCCGATAGCCGAAATGGCAGGGATAGCGCTTGTCGGTCAGGCGGGCGCGATATTGGGCATACACCCGCTCGACCCAGGGGCGCGGCGGCGTGTCGGCGGCCAGGGTCGGCACCAGCACCCGGTCGTGCCAGCGCGCCGGCAACGCGACCGGGTCGGCATCGAACGGTCGGCTCACCCTGCCCTCCGCACCGTCAACGCCCGCCACCGACGGGCGCGTCGGCCAGCCAGTCCTCGGGGATCACCGGTTGATGGTAGCGGCACGTCTCGGTCAGGACCGACGAACCGTGCAGACGGCCGCGCGGCACATAGATCGCCTCGCCCGCCTTGACCCGGCAGCGCATGCCAGGCACGGCCCAGAATACCATCTCGCCGGTCTCCACGATGACCAGGCGGTGGTCGTCGTGCACATGGGTGGTCGACACCATGTGGCGCGGCTCGATGAAGGTATCGAGCGGCAACGGCACCGACAGCGTGGCCATGCGGCGCCGGCAGCGCGCCGCAAACGCGGTATGCGCCTCGAACTCAGACAACCACACCAGATGAGCCGCAAGGTCGGCTGCGAACCCGGCGGCCAACGCCGCCGCCGGCCCGCCGGTTGACCGCCACGACCCCAGATCGGTGATGACCGGTGCCAGGTCGATGTCCGCATCGCTCGGCGCCGCGGTCTGCGCGGCCCGCAAAATCCGGCCGAGCAGCGCGGCCACCGCCTCGGCGACCTCGGTCGGCTCGACAACCCGGCTTCTCAAGGCGTTGGCCAGCGCCAGCGCGGTCGGCAGATAGAATTGCCAATCAACGTGCCGGTTGCCCGGCCCATGGCCAGACGACGCAGCGACACCACCACCCGCGGCCCGACCCACAAGGCCCGCCGCGCCGCGATGCAGCGGCGCGCAGCGTGCGGCGAGCGTCGGCGTGCGTTGAAAAACCGCAACCAATGGCTGCATCTGCAAGGCCAGGGCCGCAACGCCGGTGCCCCATGCGGCGCGCTCACCCAGCGCCGTCCAAAAGCCCGGCGCCGCGAGATCGAGGCGGTCGCTCGCCGCACCCGGCGGACCGGCATGGCGCACCCGGGACGCAAAACACATGCGATCGAGGGCCGGGAGAATCGCCCGGGCATCCCGGCGGAGCGCCGGATCGCCGCCCACATCATCCGCCAAACCGTCGGCCAGCTCGTGTGCGACGAACAATAAGCGATGATAGGTCAAGGCGCGCAGGTCGACACCCGCGTCCACATCGAGCGGCCGATCGAAGCCGACCAGATCGAAATCCTCGCCCCGTTGCGGCCGGCGATAGTCGGGCCGATCCAGCGATAGCTCATCCACCTGTGCCGGGTGCAATGCCGGATGCCCGGCCAGGCGCGTAGCCATGGCCGCACAGTCGCCGAGGCCTAGCCCCCCCACAGAGCGCGCGCCAGCATCGGCCTCTGTCCGATCGGGCGTCGCCATGGTCATGAACGCTCCCCTTCATCGTTCGGTTAGAAAGCCCGTGGCAACCTCGGACATGCACTTATTGCGCGATTTATAGATTTTCTATCTCGCATGAGTTATAGGTTATTACAAATCCTGGATGCTCGCAATAAGGATGCGTTAAAAGTCATGAAACTACTATTGCTGGCAAATTGTTGGTGCGCGCTGGCAGCGCTTTGGGGGCTGGCCGGCGAGATCGAACCGGCCGCTGCCCGGGCCCCGATGGCGGACGATCCGGCCGCTCCCGACAGCGGCGCGCTGTCGAGCCGCGACGCTCGCGTTTTGCGGGTGGAAGAGACCGTCGATCCGCCGCAGCGGTTCATTTACGCGCGGTTTCACCTGCCCTCGCTCGCCGACTCCTACACCATCGAATTGCGCGAAACGCGGCGCCTTGAGCGCTTGCTCGGACACCATGGCCGCGACCGATTCGGCCCGGTCGCCTATCATGTGGATTTCGCCCAAGACGAGACCGGCGCGCTGCGGCTGGATGTGGCCGCCGCGATCCATAGCAAAGACGCCCTGGCCGCCGACGACCTGCCGCCGGGCTATGCCATCAAGACCTCGACGCCTTATCGATCGCTGACGCTGGTATTCAAGGGCTCTCCCGTGGACGCCAGCGTGTTCTGGGGCCGGCTCGAACAGATGGCGGTCGCGCGCGGGCTGACCCTGTCCGGCCGGAATCGCGAAGTGCTGGTGGACCATGACGGCTTCGTGGCCACCGATTATGTGACCAAGCTGCAATTGGGGGTGCGCCATGACCGCCGATCCTGACCCGCCGCAGGTCTTCGCCGTCGTCGTCAACGACGAAGAACAATACTCGCTCTGGCCCGACGCGCGCCCCTTACCGCCGGGCTGGCGCCGCGACGGCTTCACCGGGCCGGAGACGGCATGCCTGGCGCATATAGAGACCGTATGGACGGACATGCGCCCGCTCAGCCTGCGCCGCGAGACCGCGCCGTGAGCGGTGGGCACTGGCTGGTCCGCCTGACCGGCACCGGCACAGCCCGGCAGCGGCTGGTCTGTTTCCACCACGCCGCCGGCGGGCCGGCCTTTTTCTGGCCGGTGGCGCGGGCCATGGGACCGACGGTCGAGGTTCTGGCGGTGCAGTTGCCCGGTCGCGAACGCCGCATCCGGGCCCGCCATCTGACCGACTATCGCGCCGCCCTGGACGGCGTGACCGACGCCCTGGCCGCCGAGCCCGACAAACCGACGGTGTTGTTCGGGCACAGCATGGGCGCCGCCCTGGCCTATGACACGGCAGCCCGGCTTGGCCCGGCGCTGGCGACCGCCGCGATCGCGGTCTCGGCCCGTGCCACCCCGGGCGAAAAGCCGGCCACCGACCCCGCGACCCTGTCGGAACCCGATCTGATCGCGCATCTGACCAAGTATGGCGGGGTCAGCGACGCGGTCCTGGCCGACGCGGCTCTGCGCCGTTTGTTCCTGCCGCTGTTTCGCTCGGACCTGCGGCTGATTGCCAGCCGCCCGGAGATCACCGCCGCCACCGAGCGGCCGCTGCTCGCCCTGGCCGGCCGCAACGATCGCCACGCCCTTCCCGACGCCATGGAAGCGGGCTGGGCACCGCTGGCCCGGGGCGGTTTTACGCTCGAACGGGTCGAGGGGGGGCACTTCTTCCCGGCCGAACGCCCCGACACCGTCGCACGCTGTCTGCACCGGACGCTCGACGCGCTGGCTCCGGCGGCACCCCGGAAGCCCGCCCCCGCCTTGTCGCCCTGAACCGCACTCGGAGCGCGCCCATGCCCCCGGCCCACCGCCCCCCGCAACGGCACCGCCAATGGCCCCGGCAACAGCACCGGCAACAGCATCGGCCATACCGCGCTGCTGCACCCGCGATCCGCCGCGCGGTGGCCGTGGCGCTGGCACTGGCCAGCGGTGCGGGCATGGCCCAGACACCGCCATCGATCGACCGTTTGCACCCCCCGGGCTTGACCAGTTCCGACGGCACCCCGGCAGTGGTGGCTGTGCGCAACGCCGGCACGACCATCCACATCGCCGGCCAGACCGCAATCACCACCGACTTCGAACTGGGCAGCGACGCCTTCGAAGACCAGGTCCGGCTGGCCCTGGCCAATCTGGACCACGCCCTGGACGCCGCCGGCGCCCAACGAACCGATCTGGTGTTCCTGCGGGTCTTCTATGTGGTCGATCCACGGGTCGACCGCAGCCGCATCGCGGCGGCGTTGGACAGCTATTTCGGAACCGAGCCCCGACCCGCGATCACCTGGGTCGGCACGCCGGCCCTGGTTGGTGAGGGCATGTTGGTGGAGGTGGAAGGCATTGCCGTGGCGCCGTGAACTCCTGACGCGCACCGCCGGTACGCTGGCCCTGCTCGGCCTATCGGCGGCGGGCGCCGTCGCTGGCGGAGCGTCCGCCGCCGATACGCCGAGCAGGGCGGCCCAAGAGCCCGTTCCCTCGCCCCGCACGGCCGGGGTGACCCGCTTCAACCCGCCGACGCTGTTCGACAGTCGCGACTTCTCCCATGTGGCCGTGGTCACCGGACGGCCGGGGCGGGCGTATGTGGCCGGCCTTGGCCCGCACGACGCCGATGGGCGGATCAGCGCCGGGCATCGCTTGCAGAAACAGGTGCAGGCGGTGCTGGCCAATGCCCGCCGGGCCCTCGACGCGGTTGGCGCGGGGCCCGAGGATGTGGTGCGTCTCCACATCTATGTGGCCGACTATCACCCGATGCATGGGCTGATCGTCTCGCCCAAGGTGCGGGCCTTCTTCGACGGTCGCATGCCGGTGTCGTCCTTCGTCCCCGTGGCCGGCCTCGCCTGGCCCGGGGCACGCATCCAGATCGATATGGAAGTGGCCCTGCCGCCCGAGCCTCCAGCCGGCCCCGACGGCCGCGGCCCTTAACGCCGCGCCGGGACCGATCCCAAGCAGTTGCCCGAGCCGCTAGATTTCCACCGTCTCGGTCATCCCGTCCGGACGGGCCGTGGCCGACGGGGTCGCCAGGGGCGCCTGGCCAGCGGCGGATGAACCGACCGCAGCGCCCGGCCGCTCACTCACCGCGTCCCGGACAAATGCCGCGAACGCCGCCGCCAGGGCCAAAGCGGACCCCGGCGCCATCGCGTCATGGTCGATCTGCCACAGCGTTTCGACGCGGTCGGCGCTCTCCTCCACGGTTAGCATAACCGCCTGCAGACATCCCGCAGGCAGCGCCGCCGCCGGCCGGTACAGCCCGGTCAGAGCGCGCCATCCCTGCGGCGCGGGCAGGCCGAACCGGCGCTCGAACCGCACATAATTGAACAGGAGCCGAAACGGCGGCCCGTGCCAATCGACACCCGCCGTCGCCTGCACGGCCGACGGCGCCAGACGCGCGTGGGCACTGACCGCGTGTAACGCCTGGCCCGCCGCGCGGAGCGCCGCCGCAGGATCGGCATCGTCGGCGCCATGAACCACCACCGGCAGGGCCGCCATGTGGTAGCCGAACGCACCGCGCGCGGCCCGGCCGACGCGGCGGTCGAAGGTGGCACCCAGAACCACCGGCCCGGCAACCGGTGCGCCGGCCGCCGTTTGGCCGCGTCGGGTGGCGACGAACCGGGCCAACAATCCAAAAACAAAGGCGCAGGGTGTCATGCCCATCGTCCGTGCCGCGGCGCGCAGTCGACCGGCCGGAACGCCGGGGTCGGCGCGGTACAGCGCGCCCTCGCCGCGCCGCCAGCCCGACGCCGCCACGCCGCGTTCGGCACCATCGGCCAAGCCGGACACGTCCGTCGGCCCGCGGACACCGCCCAGATGACGGGCCCAGAACGCCCGGTCGGCCGCCCCCGAGGCCGAGCGAGCGTGGGCCTCCTCAGCCGCAGCGCGCGCTGCCTGGACCGCGGCGTCGTCCGCGACCGGCGGCGCCGGGATCGTCCCGCCCAGCTCGGCTTCGAGGAAGCGAGCGATCAGATCCAGGGTGGGGAAATCCGCACAGCGGTGATCGAGGCGTACCGCCAACAGCCGCGTTTCGCCTCCGCTGATCGAGACGAACCGGGCCATGGGCGCCCGGGTCGTATCGCCGCGCTGGCGCACCTCGGCGCCCACCACGCCGTCGACCGCCACCCGGTCGCCGGCCGACAGCCGCACCGAGCGCAGCCGCGGGCCAACCGCCGAATGCTCGGTCAGCCGCGGGCCGGCAGCGGTCTCCACCAAACGCCAGCGCAACGCCGCATGGCGCGCGACCAGGCGATCGATCGCGGCGGCCAACGCGGCGTCGGTGACCGGAGCGGCGAGCGTGAACAGCCCGACCACCTCGCCCACCGGCACCGGCGCAAACCGGCCCACGGCGTCGTGGAGCGCCCGTTGCGCGCCGGTTAACGGCAGCAGGGTCCGGGTCACCGCCATGATGCCACGCCCGCGATCGGGGCGCGTGGACCGGCAAGAGCCGCCGACAGACCGCGGCTTTGCAGCCCACCACGGAACCGTTTAACCGCCGGGGCGAAACGCCTGTGGCGTTCGACCCGACCGCTAAACCGCTCGCATTTGGGAAGACGACGCCCGCCCCTCGGCCAAGCGGGGCCACGGCGTGACCCAGCTCGATCGGCCGCGGCGCTAGTTGGCAATGATCCCGGTGCCTTCAAGCGAAACACCCAGTTCCTGGACACCACAAGCAACCCTGACCGGCTCCATTTTCATGGTCACGGCGTCGGCGTCGAACGCCGACCCGATCTCGCGGGTCATGAAGTCGGCGATCGCCCGCGAGATGACCTTCTCGCTGCCGGCGTCGCGGGCCAGGGCGAGCTTGGCGCGGTCGGCCCCCAGATTGGCCCGGCGCGACGCCACCTGACGCGGCTCGCCCGCCCCGGCGAGGACACGCAGCCCCTCGGGCACGTAGTGCACGGTCAGCGAGTCGATATCGGCCATGGACCCGCCGGCGTCCTTGACCACGGCGGCGAAATTCTCAAGCGCCGCCGTGACCTCGGCCGACAGATCACCATACCCCTTGATCATGAAGTTCTGCTGCATGGCGGTAACATTGCCGATCATCATGCGGCGTTCGGCGCTGGCGCCCCGGATCCGGGCCATGCGCTTCTGCGGCGTCAGCATTTCCGCATAGGTTTGTTCGTGGACGTTGGCCAGCGTCACGTCCATGGCCATCATCACCCCGTCGCGGCCGAGTGTGTCGACGCCGAGCACGCTGCTGACCGGATAGTCGGAAAAGCCCTGAGCCTTGGGGCCATAGTTCACGCGCGGCTGAAAGAAGGCGCGCCGGACATCCGACAAATCGGCCAGGGCGTCGAGCGATTCTTCGCTGGTCAGGCCCTTGCCGGCGAACACCAGGTCGATGCCGACCACATACAGGTCTTCGGCCCCCATTTCTTCCAACGTCGCCGCCAATTGCTTGAAGGCCGAGCGGGCCTGCGCCTTCATGCTGGTGCTGCGGTCGGTGGGATAGATGCGCTTGAGCGTGATCGGCTCGAGCCACGATTCGAAGGTCGCGCCATAGGAGAAATCCCAGCGCGGCAGCGTTTCGGGATTGTGGTAGCTGATCATCGGCCCGGCGTCGGCCTGACTATCGGCGGCCGCGGCGGTGCCCGGCATGCCCATAAGCGAGAGCGTCGCCGCGACGCCCACCAATCCTTGGAGTGGTCTCAACATGGTCCGTTCCTTTCCGTTGCAACAGGGGTTCATGCGAAACGCCGTCCGCGGCGCGAAGACCCCGGTGCCCGAACGGCGTCGGTCGGCTTTGGGTTTTGCACTCAGAGACTCTTCTTGTTGTTTCAGTTGCTCACTTTCGGTCTCATGGCGCCGACCGCGACCGCGTCCACTTGGACCCGTATGCCGTCGACGATGAGATGGCTGACGCCCGCCATGGTGGTGGCGGGCATATCCTCGCGCGCGAAAAACGCCTTCAACTCCTCCGAAATCACGAACGGGTCGCGGGGCGTTTCATAGACGTACTGGACGTTGAGCCTGATCACGTCATCGGCGCTGACCCCGGCGGCGGCCAGCGCCTCGCACAGATTGTCGAGGGCGACGCCGACCTGGCCGCGCAGGTCGTCGCCCAGAACCTCGTAAGACGCGCTGACCGGGATCTGGCCAGAGATGTGGACCGTCGCCCGCCCCGGCGGCACCACCACCGCTGAGGAGTAGGCATCGGACTCGAAAAGGCTTTCCGGGTTGACATGACGCACCTTCACCGGCGGCCCCTCGCGCCGGGCGTCGCACCCGGTCTGGGCACCGGCGATGCTGGCCGGCCCGACGACTGCCAGGGCCAAGGCGCATCCCAGGGCGGACCCCGGCCCTGCCCCCGCGGCCGACCTCGGGGGTGAGACACGTCTAGCGGCACCATATTTCGCGCATTGGTTCATTTGCGTTTCCATGTTTCAGCTTTAACGTGCTATTTTGTTGACAATTACTTGATATAATCTGGGGAGTCAATATATCCTAAGCTTCAATCATAGATAGCAGGACGCCGACGCGGCGGTACCCGATGCGCCGGACGCCACCCGCGCCCGGCGCCCGTCCCAACGCGCCCGAGGCGCGCACAGGCGGCAAATTGGCCGCTCCGGGAAAACGTGCTACGCTTGCTTAACTCATTCTGATTTTTCTCTTTCTGAGGCGCTTTGCGATGGCTCCCCCCCAGGCGTCCGACATTGCCGACAAACTGGACCACCTCAAGAATGTTCAAGCCATCGATCCGGCGCGCCAGAAAGCGGCCAGGCCCCGACGCATTCCCCCGGCGATTCTGTTTCTGGCCGGTGGGCTTACGGGCGGCGCCGGGGTGGCGCTGGCATTCCTCCTCGCTGTGCCGGGGCTGCCCCGGGTGACGCCCGGCGCGGCGACCGACGACGCCGCGGCCACGCCCGCCCCCCTCGCGGGCGGGTCACGGACTGACACGGCAACCGATGCGCCACCGCGGGCGAACGCCGCCGCCCCGGATGGAGCATTGCGCCCGGCCGCCCCCGCGACCACGGGCGCCGGCTCGTCAGCACCGCCCCTTGCCACCGCGTCGATGCCCGCCCCGACCATCCAGGCCGCCGGTTTTTCTGCCTCGGGCTTCGTGGTGGCGCGGCGCAAGGCCACCGTCTCGGCCCAGATCACCGGCCAGATCGTCCGCATCGAGGTGGAAGAGGGCGAGCGGGTCGCCGCCGGCGACGTGATCGCCCGGCTCGACGCCCAGGCGGCCGACGCCGAAGTTGCCCGCATGACCGCCGAGTTGGCCGCCGCCCGCGCCGACCGGGCCGCCGCCGACAGCCAGATCGACGAAGCCGAACGCGCCCTTGCCCGGACCCAGGCGCTGATCGAACGCGCCTTCGCCACCGAGGCGCTGCTGATCGAACGCCGGACCCGGCTGGCGCGCTTACGCGCCGAAAGCCGCCAGGCCGATGCGCGGGTACAGGCGACCAAGGCCGGGCTGGCCACCGCAAGGGTGCGGCGCGACCAGCACATCATCCGCGCGCCCTTCGCCGGCGTCGTGGTCGAAAAGAACGCCCAGCCCGGCGAAATCATCTCGCCCGTCTCGGCCGGCGGCGGGTTCACCCGCACCGGTATCTGCACCTTGATCGACATGGCCAGCCTGGAACTGGAGGTGGACGTCAACGAATCGTTCATCGCCCGCGTGCGCCCGGGCCAGCGGGTGCGCGCCGAACTCAACGCCTATCCCGACACCCCGATCGCCGGCCGTGTGGTCGCAAAACTTGCTACCGCAGATAGAAATAAGGCGACGGTTCGCACAAGAATTGCTATTCTCGACCAAAATGAGAACATTCTACCGGAGATGGCCGTAACGGTTTTCTTCCCCGCAACGCGGGACGACACGCCGGGCTGAGCCGGCCCGCGCCGACCGCGCGGCCACCGCCCCCGGCCGCGGAATCAAGAGGGCGGGCGCATGATCGACGTCTCCAGATCCGAGACACCCGAGACTGGCCGAACCGGGGCTGGCCGATCCGAAACCGACACCAAGCGGACACCGCCGCCGACCTTGCTGCATCTTTTGGCGCGGCACGCCGTCGAGCGTCCCCACCACATCGCGCTGCGCCATTTGGACGGTGACGGCCAGGTTCGCGAGGCGATCGACTATGCGACCCTGGCCGGCCGGGTCGAAGCGTGCCGCGCCCGTCTCCGCGCCCAAGTGCCGGGCGACGCCCGGGTAATCGTCGATGCGGAAACCGGGATCGACACGGTGATAGCGCTGTTGGGGATCATGGCCGCCGGGCGCTGCGCGATCCCGGTGCGGCCGACCAAATCGGCCGCCCAGGGCGCCGCACGCGCCGCCCTTGCCGAGCGCTGCGGGGCGGCGGCGCTGGTCCTCGGCGCCACGGTCCGGCCGGTCGACGACGCCGCTGCCGCACCGCCGGTCTTGCCGCTCGCCGCAGTCACCGCCCCGGCCAACCCGACAAGCGCGGCCCAACCGATGACCACCATGCTGCGACCCGACGCCCGGGCCGACCAGACCGCCTATATCCAGTGCACTTCCGGCACCATGAGCGCCGCCAAGGCCGTCTGTATCGGCCACGCCAACCTGCTGGCCAACCAAAGGGCGATCTGTGACGCCTTCGGCCACGATGGCGACACCCGAGTGGTCACCTGGCTGCCGCACTATCACGATATGGGGCTGGTCGGGACGCTGATGCAGCCGCTGTTCGTCGGCGCCACCGTGACGTTCATGGCGCCCCACCTGTTCGCCGCCAAACCGGCCCGCTGGCTCGACGCCATCCACCGCCACCGGGCGACCACCAGCGGCGCCCCCACCTTCGCCTATGAACTGTGCGTCCGGCGCATCGCAACGCCGCCGGCGGATTGGGACCTGTCCGGTTGGCAGGTGGCATTCGTGGGTGCCGAGCCGGTGCGCGCGGCGGTGCTGCGCGCCTTCGCCGACCGCTTCGCCGCGACCGGCTTCAAGGCCGACGCGCTGTTTCCCTGCTACGGGCTGGCCGAGGCCACCTTGTTCGTCACCGGCGGACCGCGCGGCGTCGGGCTGACCAGCCGGCCGCGCCCCGATGGCGGCGGCGAGGCGGTCGCCTGCGGCACCCCGGCGGCGGGCACGCGGGTCCGCATCGTCGACCCGGGAACCCTGGCATCGGTGGCGCCGGGGCGGACCGGCGAGGTCTGCATTGCCGGGCCCGGTGTCGCCCAAGGCTATGCCCACGACCCGGACGCCACCGCCGCAACCTTCGGCGCGGTGACCGACGCCGACGGCCGCGCCTATCTGCGCACCGGCGATCTGGGCTTTCTGACCGACGGGGCGCTGCACCTGGTGGGCCGGGCCAAGAACACCGTGATCTGCGACGGCGTCAGCCACTTGGCGGAGGATCTGGAAGCTGTCGCCGCGGCCGCCACCGACCTGTTCGCACCCGGCGCCGTCGCGGTCTGGCCGGGCGAACCGGAGCACGGAACCGACGATCCCGCCGACCGGCCCCCCGCCGGCGCGGCGACCGGCTTCTGTCTGGCCGGCGAGATCGCCCGCACCGCCTGGCGTTCGGCCGACGCCGACGCACTCGCCGAGCGGGTCGCCGCCGCCCTGATCGACCGCGCCGGCGCGCGGCCCGCCGCGGTCCATATCCTGCCGCCGTACAGCCTGCCCCGGACCACCAGCGGCAAGCCACGCCGACACGCCTGTGCGCGCGGCATCGCCGCCGGGCAGATCCGGCCGCTGGCCCGCTGGACCGCGCCGCACCGCCCGGTCACCGCCCCGACCGCGTCCGACGACGACGGATTACCCAACCAACCCCGAAACGGCAGCGCCGACAAAACCGAGACCGCCGGTCCGCCGGACCGGATCGACGCGATGCACCGGTTCGTGATCGGCTGGATCGCCGATGTGGTGGGGCTCGCCGCCGACCAGGTGCCATCCGACACACCGTTCCCCGAATTGGGCCTCGACTCGCGCGACCTGATGGAACTGGCCGACGCCGTCTCCGAACGCCTCGACCGCGACATCGACCCCCAGATCATGTGGGAGTTCCCAACGCCTCGAAGCTTCGCCGACGCCGCCGCCCGAATGGCCAGCGCGGATGCCGACACCACCGCCGCGGCCGCCGGCACGGACGCCGCCGAATGACCCTCGCCAGCGACCATGGCGCCCCAGCGGCAACCGCCACGCCGCCTGCGCCACCGCGCTTCAACCCGTTCACCCGCGCCTATGCCGACGACCCCTACCCCACGCTTGCGGCCCTGCGCAGCCGGCGACCGGTTCTGCCGGTCGCCGGCTGCGACGGTCGCGACTGGGTGGTCACCGGACAGGCCGCCTTACGTCACGCTCTCAGCCACCCGGATGTGGGCGTCGACGACCTGCCCGCCAGGGTCAACCGGGCCGCCGCCGAGGCCGGAGCAAGCCCATCGCTGCACACGCTGGCGCACCATCTGGGCCATTGGTTGTTCTTCATGGACGGCGCGTCCCATCGCGCGCTGCGCGGTTTGCTGGCCCCGATCGGCCGACGCGACGCCATGGTCGCCCATCGCGCGCGCCTGACCGACCTCGCCGACCGGTCCATCGACGCCCTGGCGCGCACGCTGGACCACACCGGTGGCGTCGATCTGGTGCCCGATTTGGCGGCGCCCTACGTGTTCCAGGCCAATGCGCTGGTCCTGGGGCTCGACCGCGACATGCCGGCCGATGCCTGTCACCTCGGCGGATCCGATGGCGCATGGGCATGGGCGAGCCACGCCTCGCGGCTGTTCGACATCTTCACCCAGCCGATGCCGCCACGGCGCCTAAACGCCATCGCCGACGCCGCGGCCGCGCTCGACGCACCGATCGCCGCCGCCCTGGCCACTGGCGACGTCGATGCCGACCCCGCCCGCGCCGCCCCCCTGCCGGCCCTGCTGCGACGCGGGCTCGACGCACACCGCCTCACCCGCGAAGCGGCCACGGCGCTCGTCGTGATGATGCTGGCGGTCGGACAGGACACAGCCCAAAACCTGATCGCCAACGCCATCGCCGCGCTGTTCGCGGCGCCGGACCAAGCCCGTCGGCTGACCGCCCGGCCCGATCTGGCCGCTGCCGCGGCGCGTGAATGCGCGCGCTACGACAGCCCGGTGCAGATGATCGTGCGCCGGACCGAACGACCGCTCGCATTGGGCGGTGAAGCCATCGCCGCCGGGGAACGCTTGTTCTTGATGTTGGGCGCCGCCAACCGCGACCCCGCAACCGTCAACGCACCCGACCGCCTTTGGTTGGCACGCGAGGACGCATCGCTGCTGCCGTTCGGCCACGGACCGCATTTCTGCCTCGGCGCCCAGGCCGCCCTTGTTCAGACCGAATGCCTGCTTGCTGCGCTTGCCCGGCGCGACTTCTGGGCGCGCCACCGACTCGAGGCCAGCGAACGGCTGCGCGCCCCCCATCTGCGCGGGTTCGCCCGGCTCTGCGTCCGACCAAGCGATTGATCCCGCGGCACCAACTGATCCGCCTTGGTGAAATCTTGGCAGCATGAAATTATCTTGGTAAAAGCTCCTTGGGGTTGCATCCGCGTGGTTTTCAACAATCAAAGATGACCGCCGATCGGCAGTGCCCGGCAACTTGGCCGATCGCCGCGACGGCGCGCAAACCGCACGGGAGGATCCACATGCCGATGGCCGTGGACGTGGACGGGGTCAGCAAGACCTATGTGACCGACGGCGTGAAAACGCCAGCGCTCAATGCCGTGTCGCTCAGCGTCGGCGAAGCGGAGTTCGTCGGCATCTGCGGGCCATCGGGCTCGGGCAAATCCACCCTGCTCAGCCTGATCGGCGGGCTAGAGCGGCCCGATCGCGGCCAAATCACCGTGTTTGGCCAGGATCTGGGAGCGCTGTCGGACAGCCAGTTGATCGATTTCCGCAAGCGTCACATCGGCTTCGTGTTTCAGGATTTCTACTTTCTCGAAGTCTTATCGGTGCGCAAGAACGTCGCGCTGCCGCTACGATTGCGTCGGCTGTCGCGGCGCCAGATTCGCGACAGCGTCGACACCGCGCTCGATCTGGTCGGCCTCGGCCATGTGGCCGACAAGCGCACGCGCTACCTGTCCGGCGGTGAAAAGCAACGCGCCGCCATCGCCCGCGCGTTCATCGCCAATCCCGGACTGATCATCTGCGACGAGCCCACGGGCCAGCTCGACCGCGTCAACGCCCGGCAAGTGCTGGACCTGCTGCGCGCGCTGTCGGACCGCGGCACCACGGTGGTCATGGTCACCCACGACCTGGTCGCGGCCGACGCCTGCGACCGGGTCATCCTGCTCGACAAGGGCCGCGTCGAGCCCGCCCCCCGGCAACAAGCCCATGCTTGACCTGATCGCCAACAGCCTGCGCCGCACCTGGCTGCGCACCGTGCTGATGATCGCTGCGTCGACCATGTGCTTCCTGCTCTTCGGCCTACTCGGCACGGTGTTCCTGTCGCTGAACAAAAGCGTCACCGGCGACGACAGCGGCCGGGTCATCACCGTCAACCGGATCAACATTCAACAGCCCCTGCCAGTGCGCTACGCCGACGAGATCGCGCGCACCGAGGGGGTCGCGGATGTCAGCCTCGGGGTCTGGTTTGGCGGCTATACCGAGCAGCCGGGCCAGCAGTTCCCCGCCTTTCCAGTGCGCGGCGCGCCCTATCTGGCGCTCTACCCCGAAATCGCCGTCGACCCGGCGGGACGCGCGCGCTGGCTCGACGAACGGCGCGGCGTGCTCGTGGAGCAAAGGCTGGCCGACGAGGAAGGTTGGCAGGTGGGCGACGCGGTGGTGGTCAACAGCCTGATCTGGCCGCAGCAAGACGGCTCCAAGGCGTGGTCGTTCACGGTATCGGGGATCTATCGCGACGACAGCCCGTTCGGCGCCCGCACGCTGCTGATGCACTATGATGCGTTCAACGAGGCGCGGCGCTTCGGCACCGACACCGTCGCCTGGCTGGTGTTCGACCTGGCGCCCGGCGCCGACGTGGCCGACGTGGCCCGGCGCATCGACGACCGCTATCTGAATTCGGGCAACGCCACGCGCACCCAGTCGGAAGAGGTCTATCAGCAAGCCTATCTCAACCAGTTCGGCAATCTGAGCCAGATCGTCATGATCCTGGCCGCCGCCGGCTTCCTGACCTCGTTCCTGGTGCTCGCCAACGCCCAGGCGCTGACGTTGAAGGAACGCGCGCGCGACTATGCCGTGCTACTGACGCTGGGCTTCCGGCGCGCCACCCTGGCCCTGGCGGCGGTCGGCGAGACCCTGCTGACCGTCGGCATCGGCGCGGTGATCGGGCTGTCCGTCGCCTGGGCCTATATCGTCTGGCAACCGATCGACCTGGGCTCGTTCCTGCCCGACATCGACTTCCACGGCGAGGTGCTGTGGGCGGCGCTACCGATCCTGCTGTTGCTCGCCGTGCTGGCCAGTGCTGCGCCGCTGGCCAGCACCTTCCGACTGCAGATCATGGAGTCGCTGCGATGACCGGGCCAGCATCCGGGCCGGCCGCCAGCCCGCGCCGCGACGGGGCCGCGCCGCTGTCCGCCTTGATGACCGTGATCGGCATCAATCTGGGTGTCTCGGCCCGCCGGCCGGGGCGCACCCTCGCCGCGGTCGGCGCGACAATGATCGTAGTCGCCGCCTTTCTGGCCTTCGTCGGCCTCGGCGAAGGCTTTCAACGGACGCTGGACAGCGCCGGCGACCCTCAGGTCGCGGTGGTTCTGAGCCGCGGCGCCCAGTCCGAGTCTAACTCCACGATCACCACCCCCACCGCCGACGCCCTGATCGCCGCAGCGAGCAACCTGATCGCCAGCAGCCGGCGCCCCGCCTCGCAAGAGGTGCTGGTGGTGGTCAACAGCGAACGCCGCGACACCGGCATGCCCGCCAACACGACGCTGCGCGGCGTGACCGACGCGGGCTATGCCTATCGCGCGGGCTTCCACCTGCTTGCCGGACGCCGACCGATCCCGGGCGAGAACGAACTGATCGCCGGTCGGGCCGCCGCTCGTCTCTACGCCGATCTGGACCCCGGCGCCACGGTGCGCTTTGGCGAGACCGAGTGGCGCGTGGTGGGCCTGTTCGCCACCCGCTCCATCGTCCACGAGTCGGAAATCTGGACCTCGGTGACGGCGGCGCAGAGCCTGTTCCGGCGCCAAGGCCAGGTTCAGACGGTGCGGCTCGACCTGGGGCCGGACGCAAACCTGGAAGCGCTGAGCAACTTGATCGACGACGACCCGCGCCTGTCGCTGTCGGCGGTCGCGGAAGACGCCTATTTCGCCCGTCAGGCTGGGTCGCTCGCCGCGTTCGTGCGCAAGGTGGGCTATCCTATGGCGGCGATCATGGCCATCGGCGCGATCGCCGGCATGGTCAATTCGATCCATTCGCTGATCATGAGCCGGCGGCGCGAGACCGGCATGATGCGCGCCTTCGGCTACCGGCCGGGGACGATCGCCGGCGGCATCGTGGTCGAAGCCCTGGTGCTGGCGCTGATCGGCGGCGCGCTCGGCGTGGGGGTGGCCTGGCTGGGCTTCGACGGCCGCATGTCCAGCACGCTGGGCCCGTCCTTCTCCCAGATCGTCTTCGCGTTCGACGTGTCAGGCTTGCTGGCCGCGCAGGGCATGGCTCTGGCGCTCGCCATCGGCCTGCTCGGCGGCTTGCCCACCGCCCTGTGGTGCGCCCGTCGCCCGGTGCTGGAGATGATACGGAGATGACAGCGCGCCGCACGCAGCCCGACCCTGTCGGTCGGGGCAGCCGGGGACAGTTCGGTCTCCCGCCGAGGCCGCCGAGACAGCCAGACAGCCAGACAGCCATGACGACACACCAGCCCAGGAGGTCGATCCGCCATGAACATCCGCATGTCCCGCCCCTCGCGGCGCGCGCGGCTGCGCTGGACCGTGCTGCTTGGCCTGCTCGCCAGCGCCGCCGCGGCAACGGAGGCTGCCGGCAGCCGGGCTCACACCGCTCGGACGACCGACTTGGACGCCCCCCCGCCACCGACCGCCGAGGCCGCCCCATCGACCGACCGGGCGGCAGACGCGCCGCTTGACTTGCCGGCCGGGTTCATCGGCCCCGCCCTGCCGCGCGACATAACGGGCGGTGCGCCTGCGGCGACCCTGACCGACGCCGCCCTGTTCGCTTGGCGCGACTTCCTGGCCCTCAACTGGCCGGCCGCCGCCGGGGCCCGCGGCAAGGCCCGGGCGGACGCGCCGCTGGACGGCGGCGCCTTGGGTGATGACGCTGACGGGCTTCCGGCGACGCGCGTCTGGTCCACGTTCAAGGCACGGGTCGAGACCTATCCGGGCCAGGGCGATCCGTTCGCCCCCGGTGCGGCGGACTATGGCGCCCAAGCCCCGCCGCGCTACATCTATGGACCCGATGCCGGCGACGACCCGGCGCATCCGGGCCGGATCACCCCTTGCGACCGCACCGCCGACCGCCTTGCCGTGCCCTGGCACAATCTGGACGAACCCAATCACAACAATCTGCGCGCCGGCCTGTCGCCCGAAGCCCCCTTTCCGGGTCAGCAGGTGCTCTTGGAGACCAAGATCAATCCGGTGGGCTATCGCTATGTGGCCGAGCGCGGCTGGTACGGCGCCCGATCGATCCGCAAGGCGTATCGCCGCACCGGCGATTTCATCCGCCGCGAACAACGCGCGCCGGAACCCGGCAGCACCGACGATCAGGGCCGCGCTTATGTGGTGTTTCCCGACCAGACCATGAGGCTCAAGGCCGGCTGGCGACGGCTTGGCGCGCAGGACGATCCAGCGCGCTTCCTGATCGAGCGCGTGCGCTATTACGAACCGCGCGGCGACGGCGTGTGCTACCGCGACTCCGACCCGGCGGGGGTCGGCGGCGACCAGGCGGGCGGCGAAAACGCCCGCGACCGTTGGGGTCTGCTGGCCTTCCATATCACCCACAAAACGCCGTCGGCGCCCTATTTCATCTGGGCGACGTTCGAGCATGTGGACGCGTTGGTGCGCAACCAGCCGGCCGGCAGCCCGGTCGAGACGCTCGAAACCCCCGCCGGCGGTCGTACGCGACCGGTCGAGCGCGTCTACACGCCAGCCCTTGAGGTCGTCGCCGCCGCCACCAAGGACAGCGAACAGCATGTGCGCGTGCGCGGATCGGACCCCGCCCCCGCGGGCCAAGCGCTCTATTTCATCCAGGAAGCGCGCCACGGCGTGCCTGGCGTCGAGCGCGTGGCGGTGGAGGCCCGGCTGTTCGAGACGCCGGCCGAAATCCGCGCCGTCAACCGCGCCGTCCAGGCCCGGCTGGCCGCCGCCTATCCGGCCTCGCCGCTCAGCCACTACCGCTTGGTCAGCGTGCAATGGGTGCCGGTGGACAAGCCGGTGCCCGGCCGGCCCTACACCGACGGCGCCGTCGATCCGGCGGTCTATTATGCCGCCAATGTGGTGCTCGAACCCCAGCCGGTGCACCAAGCATTCTCGGGCCAGTTCATTGCCGGCTTCACCCTCGCCAGCGATTTCCTGCACCAAGACCTGATCTTCCTCAACCCGCGGCCCAATCCAGGTAAACCGGTGTTCCTGAACACCTTCTATCAAGGCCGCGGCTATCTGGCCGGCGGCTGCATGGGCTGCCATGGCAGCCGCCAAGCCTATGGCACCGACTGGAGTTTCACGCTTTATCGCGGCCGGGTGATGGCACCGGAAACCAAGCCCTGAGCTTCGCACCAAAGTGCGCATAGCGAGCACGATTTATAATGAAACACAACGAAAACGCGATTTTCGATAGACCGAATACCTTGAACCGATTACTCTTCACCCGAGGCAACGACCGCCCGCCCTGGCGCACTCAAGCCCGGCCGGCGCTGGCCGGGGGCTCGGCGGAACACCCGGACGCGGGCGACAGCGGCGCCATGAAACGCCGGTCCGGCGGGATATCTCCGCGCCAGAACCGGGGTGCGGCACGACCCGCCGCGCGGCAGGACAGGCGGCAGGACAGGTGCCAGGAAAGGTGCCAGGAAAGGGAGAGCGACGCATGGCCCATTCGGTGGTGCATTTCGAGATCTTGGCCGACGATCTGGAGCGGGCGCAGAAGTTCTACGGCGACGTCTTCGGCTGGACATTCCAGGCTTGGGGACCGCCCGACTTCTTTCTCATCCACACGCCCAAGAGCGACGACCCCGGTATCGTCGAAGGCGCGCTGGCCAAACGGACCGCCCCGGCGGGCGACGGCGTCAACGGCTTTCGCTGCACGATCACCGTGCCGGACGTGGCCGCGGTGGCGGCACGCATCACCGAAGCCGGCGGCACCCTGCTCAACGAGCCGATGGAGATTCCCACCGTCGGCAAGGTGGCCGCGTTCAAGGACAGCGAAGGGAATGAAGTGGCGGTGATGGAGTACGACCCGGCCGACCGCCGCCATGTGAAGGACTGACCCGCGACCCACCCGGCCGCCCCGGCGCCGGCTGCGATCGCTCAACCGCTCAACGCCTGGAGAGCCATCATGCCCCGCCCGCGCTCCCGTCCCATGACCGCCACCGGCTTCGTCCTGGTCGCCGTCGGCCTGGCCGCCTGCCAGGAAGGCGAGGCCGGCCAACCCCTTGCCTGTCCCGACGTCGCAGGGCTCGGCGCCGGTCTGCATCGGCTGGAATTGGCCGGCTTCGACGCCACCGTCTCGGTGCCTGAAAGCTGCGCGGCGGGCGGCGGCGGGCCGGCCTGCGGGCTGATCGTCGAAGCGCACGGCGCCTCGATGTCCGCCGACAAGATGGACAGCGAAACCAACATGCGCCGGCTTGGCGCGCAGGCACCGGCGCACGGCGCGGCAACCCCTTATGTGGTGGTCCATCCCGAAGCCCACGGGCCGGGCGCACAATGGCAGCAAGGCGACGAACGCGGCGTGCTGGCGCTGGCCGATTGCCTGATCGCCGATCTGGGGCTCGACGGCACCCGCCGCCACATGGCGGGCTATTCGCTCGGCGGCTACATGGTCGCCGGCACCTACTGCCAAGCCGCCGGCGCCTATACCAGCTTCGCCGCCATGGCCGGCGGCGTCGACGTGATACAGCAGTGCATGGACGATACCGACACGCCGACCCGTCTGCTCTACATCCACGGCCGCGGCGACCGGATGGTACCGTTCGCGGCGGTGAAGGCGTTCATCGCCGAGGTCGCCGGCGACGCCCAGGCCGCGGCGATCCTTGCCCAGGGCCAAGGCCGCGCCCGGTTCGGCGCGCTCGACGTCGACATCCGCCTGCATGACGGCGACCGGCCGGGGCTCGTCGGCGGTCACTGCCTGCCCGGCGGGTCGGGCTTCGCCGGCTGCACCGAAGGGGCCGACTTCGACGTCGGCGAGACCCTGCTGGACTTCTTCATCGCCGCCGAGGCCGACGCGGCCGGTTGATCGGAGCGGCGCCGCCGGGTTTGCCGGGGCCGCCGGGTCTGCCGAGCCGGCCGACGCCGCCGGCGGCGCCCCGGCGGTCGACGGGGTAAGCCCCTCTAAGGGTCAGCGGCGAAGGGTCAGCGGGTCAGCGGAACAACAGCACCGGCACCCGGCACGAGCGCATCATCTCGGTGGTGGTCGAGCCGATGATCAGCGTGCGCACGCGCGAATGGCCATAGGCGCCCATGACCAACAGGTCGACGCCGTCACGCTCGATCCGCGCCTGGATGGCGGCTTCGGGTTCGCCGCTTTCGAAGCCCGCGTCGACGGTGAAGCCGGCGTCGGTGAGCAGGCGCTCGGCCTCTTCGAGCCGGCGCGAGGCATCGGCGGTCGGCGCGCCCACGGTGACCAACGAGCAGGCGAGCCCCTTGAACAGGTCGCCCTCGGCGATGTGGCGCACCGCCTTCATGGCACTGGGCCCGCCGTCGAAGGCGATCAGGAAGCTTTCGATCGGGCGGAAGGCGCGCGCAGTGACCAGAACCGGCTTGGTGGCGCCGCGGACCGCGCGCTCCAGGTTCGAGCCCAGGTGCAGCTTGGCGAAGTCCGCCGCCTCGCCGCGCTTGCCGATGACGATCAGGTCGGCGTCGCTCTCGAACTCGTGCACCGCGTCGATCAGATCGCCGTGGCGCAGCCGGGTGGTCACGTCCGCCACGCCGTCGGCGGTGACCCGCGCGACCGCGTCGTCGAGCACCTGGCGGCCGTGCTGCATCTCCAGCTTGGCACGGCGCTCGTCCAGTTCGGTGAGCTGCGCCAACAGCGTGCTGCGCGCGCCAAGGCCGATATTGCCGCTCAGATTGAGCCCGTCGCCGCCGGCCTTGCGCTTGTCGAGCACATGGATCAACTCCACCGACGCGCCGGTCCGCCGGGCCGCCCAGGCGGCGTGGTCACACACGCTTTCCGCATAGACCGAGCCGTCGATCATGGCGATCAGTTTGGTCATGGGGTCACTCCTCAGATCAGAAAATGGCACCGCACACGCCCAATCAATGGCCCATCAGGCGGTCGAACGCATCGGATTTGTCGTGGATCGCCAGCTTGTCGACGATGGTTTCGCTGGCCGCGTTCATGCCGGTAAGCGACACCTCGGCGCCCTCGCGGCGGAACTTCAAGATCACCGTATCCAACGCCGCGACGCTGGAGATATCCCAGATATGGGCCTGGCTCACATCGATGGTGACCCGTTCCACCGCCTCCTTGAAGTCGAAGGCGGCCAGGAAATCGTCGGCCGAGACGAAGAAGATCTGGCCTTCGACCCGATAGGTGCGCTGGCGCCCGTCGGCCGACAGGGTCGAGGTGACGCGGAACACCTGGGCGATCTTCCAGGCGAAGAAGGTCACCGACAGCAGCACGCCGACCAGCACGCCGATGGCCAGATTATGGGTCGCCACCACGGTCGCCACGGTGGCCAGCATGACCAGGCTGGCGCTTCTGGGGTGGGTCTTCAGGTCGGTGATCGACGACCAGCTGAACGTGCCGATGGAGACCATGATCATGATCGCCACCAGGGCGGCCATGGGGATGATCGCCACCAGATCGCCCAGGGCGACGATCAGGATCAGCAAAAACAGGCCGGCGACGAAGGTGGACAGCCGGCCGCGCCCGCCCGACTTCACGTTGATGATCGACTGGCCGATCATCGCGCAGCCGGCCATGCCGCCGATGAAGCCGGTGGCCACATTGGCGATGCCCTGGCCGTAGCATTCGCGGTTCTTGTTGCTTTGGGTATCGGTCAGGTCGTCGACGATCGACGCGGTCATCAGCGATTCGAGCAGCCCGACCACCGCCACCGCCGCCGAATAGGGCAGGATGATCATCAGGGTCTCGAAGGTCAGCGGGATGTCGGGCAACAGGAACACCGGCAGCGTGTCGGGCAATTCGCCCATATCGCCCACGGTGTTCAGGTCCACGTCGAGGAACAGCGACACCACGGTCAACACGACGATGCAGACCAGCGGCGACGGTACCACGCTGGTCAGGCGCGGCAGCAGATAGATGATCGCCAGGCCCGCCGCCACCAGCACATAGGTCAGCCACGGCACGCCGATCAGTTCCGGGATCTGGGCCATGAAGATCAGGATCGCCAGCGCGTTGACGAAACCGGTCATCACCGACTTCGAGACCAGCCGCATCAACCGGTCGAGCCGCAGCGCACCGGCCCCCAGTTGCAACAGCCCGGCCAGCACCGTGGCGGCGAGCAGATATTGCAGCCCATGGTCGCGCACCAGCGTGGTCATCAGCACCGCCGTCGCTGCGGTGGCGGCCGAGATCATGCCCGGCCGGCCGCCGACGATGGCGGTAATCACCGCGATGGAGAAAGAGGCATAAAGCCCAACCTTGGGGTCGACGCCGGCGATGATCGAAAACGCGATCGCCTCGGGGATCAGCGCCAGGGCCACCACCAGGCCGGCCAAAAGATCGGCGCGCACATTGCCCAGCCACTGGCTGCGCAAGCTCGTGAGAAGGTCGGCTGTCAACGGATATCTCCCAAAGGATCGCTGGATGAAGGCATACGTTAAAAAGGCTTCCCCACCGTCGGCGCGGCGCGCGCAAAGCCCGACGCGGCCGCCAATGACAAGGCTCGGACCGGGTCCAAGCCTGGTTTTCTCAGACGCCGCGGGCCGCGACCCCGGACGCCGTTGCTGCGCCGCAAAAAGGGGAAACGGAAGCGCATAGAGGGTTCGCCGCGCGCTGGCAACAGCGGATTGACCGCCGCGCAAAGCGCCCAGCCCGGGCAGCGCCCCGGCGCGATCACCCAGCCACCCCGCTCCCCACAACCCAGGGAAACAAAAAATACCTCCACACAATTTTGAGTATAGATTTTCTCCCTCAGACGCGATATGATCGCATTGTTGTTTCTCGCTTATTGTTAACAGTATAAGCCGCGACGCACCTAGTGGCTGCATCGCGCTACCCCGTCCCATGCTGTTTTCAACGATAGGTGACCCATGCCCCAGGACGATCTCGACCCCGAACGACTCAAGGCAATCACGTCTCAGATGGTCGAAGCGATCACCTCGCCCGCTTATGTGGAGGCCATGCGCAAGGTGAAAGCCGCCAGCAATGACAAGCGGCTCGACGAGGCGATGCGCCGATTGACACCCAAGGCATTGCGCGAGCAGGGCGTGCGCCTGCCCGAAGACATGCGGATTTCCAGCCGCTATTTCGAGGAGGGCTTCAAGCCCATCGAAGTGGGCGAACCCGCCGGCAAGCGCAATCTGCTGGCCGAGTTGCATGCCGCCGAGCCCGAGATGTTCAACCTGATCGGCCGGCTGCGCGATCGCAAGCCCGATCTCTATCAGGAACTGACCGAACGGCTCAGCGTCGAGGATGCCATATCGCCGCTCGCCTTGTGCGGCTGCGCGTGCGGCGGGGCCGCCACCGCGTGCGGCGGCGCGGGCGCCGGCTGACCGCCCGCGCCCCGCCGATCCCATTGCGTTCACTGACCACAAGGACCGTTGATCATGTCCGATAGCGCCCAAGCCATGGCCCCCGCCGACGCCGAGCGCCCGGCCCTCGACGACCCGCACGTCTATGACAATCTGGGCTTCACCCGGGCGGAATTGGCCGCCGCCATGCGCGCCACCTATGCCGAATTGATCGCCTTCGTCACCCAACCGGCGTTCGTCGCCATCTATAATGACTTATGGTCGCGCGACGCCGCCGATCGGCCGCGTTTCGTCAACGAGGTGATCGTCAACCGCGCCGAATTGGAGCGCCGCGGGGTCGATATCCCCGAGGGCATCCTGGTGCAGACCTCGGCTTTCGGCGACCGCCGGCCGACCCTGTTCGCGGTCAAGAAGTTCCTGCCCGACCGGTTTCACGATGCCTGGGAAAACGTCAATCTGACCTTCGACAATGAATATGACGACGCCGCCGTGTCGCGCGACCCCGAGATGGCGTGGCGCCGGCCGCTGCCGGTGTCGATCCAGAACACGCTGCTGGCCGAGGCCGCCGATCTCGACGCCTACCCCGATGTGGGCGCAGGCGACCGAGATTGGTCGCGCGGTCTGGGCGACACCTATTACGAACGCGACGGCTGACCGGCGCGCGCGAGCCTCTCCCACCCACCTTGCGGGGCCCGCACTCGCGGCGGCAGGCCCCGCTTTTTTGCCCCGGCGCCGGCGGCGCCGGCGCCGTGAGTGCGGCCCCGACCACCACCCCGGCATGATTGGGCCTTGACGAACGCGCGCCGATCCTGTGCCAAGAACGGGCCGGGCAATGACGCACCGGCGGCGAGCGCGGGGGCGATGGCGGCATGAAGGTGATGGTCACGGGCGGGGCGGGCTTTATCGGCTCGGCGGTGGTGCGGCTGCTGGTCGACACCCTCGACGTCCAGGTGGTGACCGTGGACGCGCTCACCTATGCGGGCAATCTGGCCTCGCTCGCCCCAGTGGCGGAGCGCCCCGGCCATCGCTTCGTCCACGCCGATATCCGCGACCGCGCCCGGCTCGACGCCCTGTTCGCCGAGGAACGCCCCGACGCGGTGCTGCACCTGGCCGCCGAAAGCCATGTGGACCGCTCGATCGACGGGCCGGCGGCCTTCGTCGACACCAATATCGTCGGCACCTACACGGTGCTGGAAGCGGCGCGCGCCTATTGGTCGGCGCTGCCCGCCGCCGCGCGCGACGCGTTCCGCTTCCACCACGTCTCCACCGACGAGGTGTTCGGCGAACTGGGCCCCGACGGCGCCTTCACCGAAGACAGCCCCTATGCGCCGCGGTCGCCCTATTCGGCGTCGAAGGCGGCGTCCGACCATCTGGTGCGCGCCTGGGCCCACACCTACGGGCTGCCGGTGCTGATCAGCAATTGTTCCAACAATTACGGCCCCTATCAGTTTCCTGAAAAGCTGATCCCGCTGATGATCCTCAACGGCCTCGACGGCCGCGACCTGCCGGTCTATGGCGCCGGTGCGCAGGTGCGTGACTGGCTGCATGTGGACGACCACGCCCGCGCGCTGTGGGCGGTGCTGACCCGCGGCCGCCCGGGCGAGACCTACGCCATCGGCGGCGGGGCCGAGCGCCGCAACCTGGCGGTGGTCGAAGCCTTGTGCGAGCGTCTCGACGCCCGCCGCCCCCAAGGCGCGCCGCACCGCCGGCTGATCCGCTTCGTCGCCGACCGCCCGGGCCATGACGCGCGCTATGCCATCGACGCAGCCAAGGCCCGGCGCGCGCTCGGCTGGCGGCCGGAGCACAGCTTCGACAGCGGCCTCGACCACACCGTCGACTGGTATCTGGCCAACCCCGACTGGTGGCAGCCGATCCGCGACGGCAGCTATCGCGGCGACCGGCTGGGCCTCGCCGCCGGATCGGGAGACCAACCATGACCGGCAACCAGACAGAGACCGGCGGGCAGACCAAAACCGGCCCGGTCCTGCTGACCGGCGCGGGCGGACAGTTGGGACGGGCGGTGCAACGCCGGGCGGCGACCGGGGCCCTGGCGCTCGACCCGCTGGACCGCGCCGGCCTCGACATCACCGACGCCGATGCCGTGCGCGCCTGCCTCGCCGCCCGGCGGCCCGCGGTGGTGATCAATGCCGCCGGCTATACCGCCGTCGACCGGGCCGAAGAGGCGGCCGAGGCGGGGGCTGTCTGGGCGGTCAATCGCGACGGTGCCGCCAATCTGGCGCGCGCTTGTGCGGCCATCGGCGCGCCGCTGATCCACCTGTCCACCGATTATGTGTTCGACGGCACCAAGCCCGGCGCCTATGACGAGGACGACCGGGCCGACCCGATCAATGTCTACGGCGCCAGCAAATGGGCCGGCGAAGCGGCGGTGCGGGCGCGCGCGCCGCGCCACCTGATCCTGCGCACCGGCTGGCTGTTCGGCCCGGACGGGCGCAACTTCGTCACCACCATGTGGCGCCTGGGCGCCACGCGTGACCGGCTGCGGGTGGTCGACGACCAGACCGGCTGCCCCACCTATGCCGACGACCTGGCCGATGCCCTGCTGAGCCTGGCACAGCGCGCGGGCAGGTTTACCACCGCCGACTTCGGCACCTTCCACATCGCCGGCGCCGGGGTGACCAGCCGCTACGACTTCGCCCGGGCGATCTTCGCCAGCGCCGCCGCTGCCGGCGGCCCGAACCCGGCGGTCGAGCCGATCGCCTCGGCCGACTATCCCATGCCCGCCCGGCGACCGGCCAATTCGGCCCTCAATACCGACCGGTTGGCGCATCAGCATGGGCTCCGCTTGCGTCCGTGGACCGACGCGCTGGCGGATCTGCTTCAACACCGTCCCGGCGTCGATCGCGACGGCGCCTCAAGCGATACAGACGGCCCAGCCGCTCCCGATGGCGCCGCCCGGGCCGCGGCCGGCATGAGGCGGAGGCGGGCGCCATGAAGGGCATCATCCTGGCCGGCGGGGCGGGCACGCGCCTGCACCCGATCACCCTGGCGATCTCCAAGCAGTTGCTGCCGGTCTACGACAAGCCGATGATCTATTACCCGCTCAGCACGCTGATGCTGGCGGGTATCCGCGACATCCTGGTGATCACCACGCCGCACGACGCGCCGGCCTTCCAAGGGCTGCTCGGCGACGGCAGCCAATGGGGCATCGCGCTGTCCTATGCCGTGCAACCGCGCCCCGAAGGCCTGGCGCAGGCGTTCCTGATCGGCCGCGACTTCCTGGCCGGCCAAGGCTGCGCGCTGGTGCTGGGCGACAACATCTTCTACGGTCAGGGACTGACCGGGAAACTCCACGATGCCGCCGGGCGGGCCCACGGCGCCACCGTGTTTGGGTATCACGTACAAGACCCGCAGCGCTACGGCGTGGTCACCTTCGATGCCCAAGGCCACGCCACGGCGATCGAGGAAAAGCCCCAACAGCCCCGGTCCAACTGGGCGGTCACCGGGCTCTACTTCTACGACGGCGACGTGGCCGATGTGGCCGCCCAGATCCGTCCGAGCGCACGCGGCGAGTTGGAGATCACCGACATCAACCGCCACTATCTCGACCGCGGCGACCTGGCGGTGGAACGGCTCGGCCGCGGCTTCGCCTGGTTCGACACCGGCACCCACGACAGCCTGGTCGAGGCGTCGAGCTACATCCAGACGATCGAAAAACGCCAGGGCCAGCGCATCGCGATCCCTGAGGAGATCGCCTTCTACAATGGCTGGCTCGACCGCGACGACCTCGCCCGCCTGGGCCGCGCGCTCGACAAGAGCGACTATGGCCGCTACCTGACGCGCCTGGCCCGCGACCCCTCGGGCACCGCCCCGGACTGAGCGCCATCGCCCTGCTGTGGTCCGCGCTTACTCCGCCGCCGCCGAGGCATCGACCGCGGCCGCCCCGGGGCTCAGCGCCGCAGGTTCGGCCGCGCCCGGCCGGTCGAAGGCCAGCGGACGGCGGCGGACCGCCAGCTTGAAGGCCGCCGGCGTGAAGAACAGAAACAGGATCATGCTCAAGCCCGCCCCGCCGGCAATGGCGAAAGCGAACGGCGACCAGAAATCGCTGCCCGCCAGGATCAACGGCGTGAACCCGCCCACCGTGGTCAGGCTGGTCGAGACGATGTGGCGGCCGCAGCGCCCGACCGCGTCGACGATCGCCGCGTCGTCGCCAGCGCGGGCCCGAGCGTCGTTCTTCAACTCCACCAGGATCACGATGGTGTCGTTGATCGCCAGCCCAAGCAGCCCCATGACGCCGACGATGACCACAAAGCCCATGGGGTTCTGACTGACCCACAGCGACAACAGCCCCAAACCGGCCGCCAGACCCGCCGACACGAAGGTGATCGCGGACAACCGGAACGAATTGAAGGTCAGCACGATGGCAATGACCATCAGCATCAACAGCACACCCACCTGGCTCATCAGCTTACCGACGGCCTCGTTGCGCTCCTCGCTTTCGCCACCGAACTCGATCCGATAGCCGGGCGGCACGTCGATGCCGGCAGTGGCCAGATGGCGCTGGAACTCGGTCAGGACATCGCCCGGCAACACGCCGTTCTCCACATAGCCTTGCAGCGTGTTGACCCGTTCGCCATTGCGCCGCGGGATGGCGCTGACCGACGGCGTCACGGTCACCTCGGCGACCGCCGACAACGGCACGCCGAGAAAGCCGTCATCCGGCCCGCGCGCCGGGTCGGCCGGTGTCAGATCGAGCCGACGCAGACCGTCGAGATCACCGCGGGTCAGCGCGCCGGTGCGGACCAGCACCGGCACCTGCTCGGTCTCCTCCAGGATCGCGCCACCGGACTCGCCGTCGACCGCGGCGCGCAACTGGTCGGCGACCCGACGCAGGTCGAGCCCGAGCGTCGCCACCGCATCCTCGTCGGCGGCCACGCTGACCTGCGGACGCCCGACCGCCAGGGTGGTGCGCGCGTGGGTCACCGCCTCGACGCGCATCAACTGGCGAAACAGTTGGTCGCCCAGATCGCGCAGGGTCTCCAGGTCGGGGCCGACCACGCGCACCTCGATGGGGGCGGGATAGGGCGGGCCCTGTTCGAGCTTGCGCACCAGCGTCCGCACCCCCGGCCAGCGCCGGTCGAAGGCCGCCTGCAGATCGGGGATCAAGCGGTCGACGGCGGCCAGATCGTCGGCGGTCACCATGGCCTCGGCGAAGCTGCCGACGCCATCGCGGTTGGACATCATGTTGTAATAGAATTTGGCGGCGGTCTCGCCCATGTACCACTGCGCCGACACCACGCCGGGGCGCGCTCGGACCAGCCGGTCGGCGGCCCGGACCACCGCCTCGGTTTCGTAGATCGACGCCTGGTCGGGCAGTTCCAGTTGGATGCGGAACTGGTTGCGGTCGCTGGCGGGGAAAAACTGCTCGGTCAGCGTGCCCGACAGGATCACCCCGGCGACCGGTAGCACCATGGTCAACGCCACGGTGAGGCGGGGATGACGCAGGCCCCAGCCGAGTGCGCGCCGAAACCCGCGAGCAAGCGGGGCGGCGGCCACGCCGTTGCGCCACCAGACCCGCCGACCCGCGCCGGCCGCCCCCCCAGGGCGCAACAGCCGCCCGGCCAGGGCCGCAATGACCGTGAACGCCAGCGCATAACTGGCGATCAACGAGGCGATCACCGCATAGGAGATGCCGCCGACGAACTCGCCCGCCGGCCCCGGCATCAGAATGATCGGCATGAACGCGAACACCGTGGTCGCGGTCGAGCCCATGAGCGGCAGCCACAGCTTGCCCACCGTGCGCGCCACCGCTTGGCCCCGGGGTTCGCCGTCGAGCAAGCGGTGCTGGATCTCGTCGGTGACCACGATCGCGTTGTCGACCATGATACCGAGACCGACGATCATGCCGGTGACCACCATCTGCTGGATCTGCATACCCGCCAGATTGAGCACCGCGAGCGCCGCCAGGGCGGCCAGGGGCAGCACCGACCCGGTGATCGCACTCGCCCGCCAGCCAAGCGTCAGCAGCAGCAGCGTGAACACGATCAGAATGCCAGCGATCAGGCTGCGCATCAGCCCCGACAGCCGGGCGTCGGTGTATTGCGCCTGCTCGAAGATCAACCGCGCCTCGACGCCCGAGGGCAGACGCGGGCGGAACTCGTCGAGCAGCGCCTTGACCTCGGCGGTCCACAGATCGAGCCGGCTGGTCTCCAGCATCCGGGCGCCGACCACCACCGCCGGCACGCCGTCTATCAACGCCAATGTGTCGGGCGGATCGGCGTGGCCGCGCGCCACATGGGCCACATCGCCGACGGTCAACAGACCGTTCGACGCCTCGGCGATCAGCGGCACGCGCCGGATGCGATCCAGGCTGTCGAGGCTGCCGTCAACCTCGACCACATAGGCGTTGTCGGCATCGGCGAGCGTGCCGGCGGCACTCTTGGCGTCGCCCTGGAACAGCCGCCGGGCCACGACCGCCGTGTCGAGCCCCAACGGCGCCAGCGCATCGGCATCGACGGTGACGGTGATGCGCTCTCCGGGCAGGCCCTGGATGCGCGTGTAGTCGGTGCCGGCGATGTTCTTGAGCCGGGTGTCGAGCTGGTCGGCATGGCGGCCCAGAATGGCATAGTTGGGGGCGCCGGGGCTGCGCCACTTGAGCGCTACGATCGCGCTCAAGGCCGAGGTGCGGTTGTCGTCGAACACCGGTTCGGTGGCGCCGGCGGGCAGGCCCACCACCTCGCCGAGCTTGTCGCGCAACCGCGCCATGGCCGGTTCGGTGTCCTCCACCTCGTCCTTGAGCGTCACCGTCACCGACGACACGCCCGGCCGCGACACCGAGCTGATCTCGTCCACCTCGGCGACCTCGCGCAGTTTGCGTTCGATGGGGTCGGTGACCAGCGCCTCGACCCGGGCGGCGTCGGCACCGGGGAGGCGGGTAATCACCGTAGCGAAACGCGGCTTGAGGTGCGGGTCCTCCAACCGCGGCATCGCGGTCAGGGCGGCCATGCCGGCGACCAGGACCAACACCAGGATCAACACCACCAGCCGGGGATAGTTGTAGAGACTGCGCCCGTTTCCAAGGCGATCAAGGGCCATGGCGGCGCACCTCAGCTATCGGCCAGGTCGACCGGGGCGACCAATTGGCCCGGGGCCACCTTGGCGACCCCCTCGGCCACGGTCAGCACGCCGTCTTCGACCGTGCCGCTCACATAGGCCCGGTCGCCCTGGGCATAGAGCAGCTGCACATTCTCGAACGCGATGCGGTAGAGATCGCCGCCCGCGGGTTCCAGCCGGTAGATGCGCCACAATCCGCGCACGTCGGCGGTAAGCGCGCGCAAGGGGGTCCAAAAGCCGGTCGCCTCGACCCGATCGTCGAGCGACAAGGTGACCAACTCGCCATCGGCCGCCGGCGGGCTTGTCGCGTCGGCGATCCGGAAGGTGGCGGTCACCGTGCGGGTGGCACCGCGCACCGCCGGCGCCACCGATTGAAGGTCGGCCGGCAGGGCCCGGCCCTGATCGTTGATCAAGGCGAACGCGGCGCCGTCGCGCAACCGCCGGGCAAAGCGCAGCGGCACGCCGACGCGCGCTTCGAGGTCGCCGGTCTCGAGCACTTGCAACACCGGCGCGCCGGCCTCGACCACCCGGCCCTCGTCGACCAGCCGGCGCTGCACCGTGCCGTCGAACGGCGCCTTGAGCTGCGCCTTGTCCAGGTCCACCGCCACCGAGGCCAATTGCGCGTCGAGCCGGGCGGTGCGCGCCTTGAGGGCGGCGACCTGCGCCTGGGTCTCGTCGAGCCGCTGCTCCGAGGTGTGACCCTGAGCGACCAGCGTCTCGATCCGGGCATTGGTCTTGCGTGCCAGGACCAGGTTGGCGCGTGCCTCGGTCAACTCGGCTTCGAGCCGCCGGCGCTCGGCGCGCAGCCGGTCGGTATCCAGCCGGGCGAGCACCTGGCCCTCGGCCACCACCGCGCCGTCGTCCACCAGCACCGAAACCACGGACCCGCCACGGTCGAAGCCCAGATCGGTCAGCCGCCGCGCCGCGACGCGCCCGGTAAAGGTGCGGCTGAGCGTGTAGCCATCCTGGATCGCCACGGTGCGCGTCGCCACCGGCAGCACGTTTTCGCGCGCCGGCACTTTGGCGGCCACGCCGCCCAGGTCCCGGTGCCCCTGCCCCGACAGACCATCGGCCAGTTTCCCGGCCGCGCCGAGCCCCACCAGGGTGGCCACCGCCATCGCCGTCAACGCGACCTTCATCGACCTTGAGCGCGCCCGCATCGGCCGCCTCCCTCTCCATGAAATCTCTCGCCATCGTTGCGGCCGGTTTATGATTCCCGCTCGCATGACAGGCGGGCTGCCGACGACCGGCTCGCAGCCTTTACAATAATCAAACTAGACCGTACAGTCCAGATAATTATCACCCCTGGCTCCGCTCTGCCGTCGAGGTTTGTCTTGTCCAAGCATCTGCCCGATCCGCCCACCACCCGACCCACCGCCCCCCGTCGCGGCCCCGATCGTCCGAGCAAGGGGGGCGCGGCCAAGGGGCGGCCGCAAAACCGGCAGTCGGGAAAAGCGCCGTCGGCGAGCGGGCAGCCCGCACAGGAGCGGCTGGGGCGGCCGGGGCGGCCACGCAGCGCCGGCAAGCACGCGGCGATCATCGACGCCGCCGGCGCCCTGTTCCTGGCCAACGGCTTCGACCGCACGACCATGGACGCGGTGGCCGAGCGGGCCGGGGTGTCCAAGCAGACGGTCTACAGCCATTTCGATAACAAGGCGGCGCTGTTCCAGGCAGTGGTGCGCCAGGTGCGCTTGTCATATCTGAGCGATCTGCCCGCGGTGGCCGGCGACCCGCGGCCGCTGCCCGAGCGACTGACCGCCGTCGGCCGGCAGTTCGTGCGCCTGATCACGTCGAATCAGGCGGTCGCCATGTTCCGGGTTCTGGTCGCACAAAGCGGCGCCGGCACCGACGAGCCGCCGGCCGCCACCCACAGGTCCGACGGACGCAGCCCCGGCGTGCCGCGCGGCGGCCGGCAAAGCGCCCTCTATTACGAGGCGGGGCCGATGATGCTGATCGACGGTATCCGGCGGGTGATGACGGCCGCACTCGCCGCCGGCGACCTGGAAGGCGCCGACGCCGACCGGATCACCATGGATTTCGTCGCCCTGCTCAAGGGCGACGTGCATATGCGTCGGGTGCTCGGCCTGCCCGTGGACCTGTCGGACGCGGCGGTCGAGGCCCATGCGGCGCGCTGCGTGGAGACGCTGCTGCGCGCCTACCGGCCGGTCTCTTCGCCCTCGGCGGCAATCTCGTCGGCGCGCATGGGCGACATCAAGTAACGCTTGTTCTTCTCGTCGCCCTTCAGGTCGTTGGGCAGCCCCTTGACCAGCATCTTGGCGTCGACGCCCTGGGCTTCATCGAACACGATGGTCGACTTGTCGCCGCCGAACCAGCCGCAGCCGGCCAGCATCAGCGCGCTCAGACCCATCAGGGCCAGACGAAAAACGGGCATGCGCATCGGGTGCCTCCTCAAGCTTCGTCTTGCTTTAACGCGCCGGGCGACAGGGCGAAAGGGCGGAAATCGTGCGGCCCGGCTTTTTGGCACGCTTGTTGTTTTTTTTAACCTATTAGGTTATATTCGATCCTCGACCACAAGGGGACAGGGCCATGGGCGTTTTCGGCAATCTGATCGGCGGCGGGGCGAAGGACGCGGTGACGGCGCTCGGCGATGTGTTCGACGCCTTGTTCACCTCGGACGAGGAACGCGCCCGCGCGGAATTCGTGCTCGAACGGCTGCGCCAACGCCCGCAAATCCTGCAGGCCGAGATCAACCGGATCGAGGCCGCCCATCGGTCGCTGTTCGTCGCCGGCTGGCGGCCGTTTATCGGCTGGGTGTGCGGCATGGGATTTTTGTGGGCGTTCCTTGGCCACCCTCTGTTCGAGTGGATCGTCGCCCTGCGCGGGCTCGACATTCCCGCTCCCGCCATCGCCACCGATCATCTGATGGAATTGGTGTTGGCGCTGCTGGGCCTCGGCACGCTGCGCACCGCCGAGAAGATGTCCGGCCGCACACGCTGAGCCGCTGCGCGCTGCGCGCAGGCCCTGGACCGACCCGCCGCCGACACGCTAGGCAGGACGGCGAGTTTTTGCCGAGGGAGCGCGGCCATGGCACGCTATCGCAATGTGGTGATCCTGACCGGCGCCGGCATTTCCGCCGAATCCGGTCTCGGCACGTTTCGCGACGAGGACGGCCTGTGGGCCAAGCACCGGATCGAGGATGTGGCCACGCCCGAGGGCTTCGCGCGCAACCCCGAACTGGTACAGGCGTTCTACAACAGCCGGCGGCGCGACCTGGCCACGGCCAAGCCGAACCCGGCCCATCTGGCGCTCGCCCGGCTGGAACGCGACCTCGGCCCCGGGCGGGTCACGCTGGTCACCCAGAATGTGGACAATCTGCACGAACAGGCCGGCAGCGAGACGGTGCTGCACATGCACGGCGAATTGCAGAAGGCGCGCTGCACCGCCTGCGGCCGGATCCATCCGTGGCTCGACGATCTGAGCGGCACCACGCCCTGCCCGGCTTGTGCGGCCACCGCCCTGCGCCCGCATGTGGTCTGGTTCGGCGAGATCCCGCTGCACATGGACGCGATCGAGCGCCACCTGGCCGAGGCCGACCTGTTCGTGTCGATCGGCACGTCGGGCGCGGTCTACCCCGCCGCCGGCTTCGTCCAGATGGCCCGCGCCTATGGCCGGGCGGCGACCGTGGAACTCAATCGGGACCCCTCCGACGGCGCCGGTTTCTTCGCCGATGGCCGCTACGGTCTGGCAAGCCAGGTGGTGCCCGCCTTCGTCGAGGAGATTCTGACCGGCTGACGCGCCTTTGGCCCTTGCCTCCGGCCCGGCGCGCATGGACAAGCGGCGGCGCTTTCGCGTATCCCTGTTAAGCGTTTGGCGGTCGCGGGCCGCCCGCTTCCAGACTGCACCGGATGGTCCATGCCCCTTTATCTGCCCATTGCTGAGATGTCGATGAACATGGCGCTGGTCATCGGCTTGGGCGCGGGCGTGGGGTTTTTGTCGGGTATGTTCGGCGTCGGCGGCGGCTTTCTGATGACCCCGCTGCTGATCTTCGCCGGCGTGCCGCCCGCCGTCGCCGTGGCCACCGAAGCCAACCAGATCACCGCCGCCAGCGTGTCCGGTGCGATCGCCCACGGCCGGCGCGGCGGCGTCGACTATAAAATGGGCATGGTGCTGGTGGCCGGCGGCGCGGTCGGCAGTTTTCTAGGCGCCCGCCTGTTCACCATCCTGCGCAGCGCCGGCCAGGTGGATCTGTTGATCTCGCTGTCCTATGTGGTCTTTCTGGGCACCATCGGCGCCTTGATGCTGTGGGAGAGCGTGCGGGCGATCCAGCGCGCCAGCCGCCGCGACGCGCCCTTGCCGCGCCGGCGCGCCCATCGCGGCATCGCGCACCGGCTGCCGCTGCGCATGCGGTTTCACAAGTCCAAGCTCTACGTCTCGGTGCTGGCGCCGCTGGCCATCGGCATGCTGGTCGGCGTGCTGGCGGCGATCATGGGCGTCGGCGGCGGCTTCATCATGGTGCCGGCGATGATCTACATCCTGGGCATGCCGACCAATGTGGTGATCGGCACGTCGTTGTTTCAGATCATCTTCGTCACCGCACTGACCACCGTGCTGCACTCGGTCAGCACCCAGACCGTGGACATCCTCCTGGCCATGCTGTTGCTGGTCGGCGCCGTGGTCGGCGCGCAGGTGGGCGCGCGGGTCGGCATGAAACTGAAGGCCGAACAGTTGCGCGCCCTGCTGGCGTTGATGGTTCTGGCGGTCGGCGCGCGCATGGCCTATGGGCTGCTGGTGCCGCCGGCCGATCTCTACAGCCTCGGGGCGGTCCATTGACCCGGCGCCGCGGCAACTGGCGCGGCGTCGCCTGGCTGCTGGCGCTGGCAGTGGCGGCCTGGGCCGCGCCGACCGGGCGCCCCGCAGCCGCCAATGACCTTCTGGCCGATCTGTCGCAGGACCGGATCGAAATCCGCTACAGCTTCGCCGGCGCCACCTTGTTGCTGTTCGGATCGATCCCCCAGGCCGACTTGCCGCACGGTGCCGCGCGCCACCTGCTGGTCACTGTGGTCGGCCCGGCCAAGCCCACGGTGGTGCGACGCAAGGGCCGCGTCGCCGGGATCTGGGTCAACACCGACGCGGTCACCTTCGACCAGGCGCCGGGCTTCTACTTCCTGGCCGCCACCGCGCCGCTGGAAACGGTACTGGACCAAAGCAGCCGCGCCACCCTGGGCATCGGCTTCGACCATCTGCCGGTGGGCGCCCCGCACGGGCCGGGCAGCACCATCGCGCCCGACGCCGCCGCGCCGTTCCGCAACGCCCTGATCCGCCGCAACCGTGCCGCCGACCTCTACCAGCAGCGCATCGGCGGCATCGAGATCATCGACGACGGCCTGTTCCGCACCGACGTCCCGCTGCCGGCCACGGTGCCGGTCGGCGCCTATACGGTGACGGTGTTTCTGGTCGTCGACGGCCGCGTCGCCGCGCGCAAGACCATTCCCATGCGGGTGGACAAATCAGGGTTCGAGCGCACGATCTACACGCTGGCCAACGAACGCCCGCTGCTCTACGGCTTGGCCGCGGTGGTCATCGCGCTGGTCGCCGGCTGGGGCGCGGGCGTGCTGAGCCGCCAATAACTCGGCCCCCGGTCAGACCAAGCCCAGACCGAGCCCAGCGCAAGACCGGCCGCCGCCGCCGGAAACCGCCCCGCCACGCTCGCCACAAACAGCAAAAATTCGATCAGTCGACCGGATCGGGACGCGCCGGGGCAGCCGATGCCGCGCCCATGGCCAGTGCGCCCATGTCCGCCGACGCCCGGCCTTTTTCGATCAGCACGGCCAGTCCTTCGTCGGCCTGATGGGCCATGACCAGCCGGTGATTGTTGTTGGCACAAAACACCGGAATATCCCGCACGGCGATCGACCGCTCGGCCCAGACTTCAAGCCGCTGACCCGGGATCATGGCCTTGAGCGCCTGGCGCACCTGGCGGATCACACTCGGCCCCTCGAGGCCGGTTGCATCCAGAAGGTGCACATGTTGATTGATGTTTTGAGGCACGTAATTCACCTAGTCCCTTTTCGGCTTCCCAGGCGTCTGCCCAAAAACGGCCGACCAGCACTGGATTGACCAAATTCTACCCGCTAGGGTCTCAATAAGGACTTAACGCCCCCAGGGCCAAAAACTGCAAACAGCAAGAAGAAGGACATGATGTTTCAAGAGAACTTATTGAACGGCTCTCACATCCTCGTCACCGGCGGCGGTAGCGGGCTCGGCTATTCGATGACCCGGGGGTTTTTGGCGTTGGGCGCCGAGGTGACCATTTGGGGCCGTCGCCGCGCCGTCTTGGACGAGGCGGCGGCGACCCTGGCCGACGAGACCGGCGGCCGGATACACACCGATGCCGTCGACATCCGCGATCCGGACGCCATCGAGGCGGCGGTCGACCGGATCTGGGCGCACAAGCCGCTCACCGGGCTGGTCAACAATGCCGCGGGCAATTTCATCGCCCCGACCGAAAGCCTGTCGCCGCGGGCGTTCAACGCCATCGCCTCGATCGTCTTCCACGGCACGTTCATGGTCACCAATGCCTGCGCCCGGCGCTGGCTCGACGCCGGCGACCGGGCCTCGGTGGTCTCGATCCTGACCACCTGGGTGTGGACCGGGTCGCCGTTCGTGGTGCCGTCGGCGATGTCGAAGGCCGGGCTCGACGCCATGACCAAGTCGCTGGCGGTGGAATGGGGGCCGCGCGGCCTGCGCTTCAACGCCATCGCGCCGGGGCCGTTTCCCACCAAGGGTGCCTGGGACCGCCTGATGCCCGACACCGGCGAAGATCTGGACCAGAAATCGCGCGACGCGATCCCCATGAAGCGCTATGGCGAGCATTCGGAACTGGCCAATCTGGCGGCCTTCCTGCTCGCCGACCAGGTCGCCTATATCAACGGCCAGACCATCGCCATCGACGGCGGCCAGCACCTCAACAATGCCGGCTCGTTCGCCCATCTGTGGGACGTGACCCCCGACCAGTGGGAACAGATGCGCGCCGCCATCGAAACCGCCAATAAACGCGACAAGGCCGGCCGGGCATAAGCCCCGGCCAGCCTTGTGACGAAATCGAAACGATCTGGACGGCGATCAGTGCAGGGTCACCGCCCCACCCGCCGGGCCGATCCGCTCGACCAGCTTGTCCTGGATGCCGAGCCACATCTCGAAGCCCAGATCGTCACCCACCAACCGCATCTTGGTGAGCGCCTGCTCAGCCGCCGGCAGCGCGCCGTCGCCCATCTCGGCCACCAGGCCGTCGGCCACATGGGCGAAATAGGCGTCCACGTCCACCGCGTCGCGAAACTTGTCCAGTGCGTTCATCACCGTCTCCCTCGGCAAAGGACCGTTGGCGAGGGATAAGCAAGCGGCATGCCAGCACCGGGCCGCGCAGCAAACCCCGGCGCTCAGGGCGCGTCACGGCCACCGCCGGGGCGCCGGCGGCACCGTGCAGGAGCAGCGCGGGCCCCGGCTCAGCCGCCCACCGCCCCGGCAAGATCGGCCAGGCCGGTCAGGTCGGGCGGCACCTCTTGCCCGGTCAAGCGGGGCAGCGCCCAAACCGGGCAGCGCAGATGCCGGCCCAGCGTCGCCACCGTCTCGGCCACCGGCACCGGCTGGTCGGGCGACTGGCTGACCACCACCGCTGCGGTGGCGAGACCGCGCGCCGCCAGCGCCTCGACGGTCGCGATGGTGTGGCTCATGGTGCCCAGATAACTGCCCGCCACCACCACCGGCGGCAGGCCCAAGGCGGCGATCCAGTCGGCGACGGTGACGCCCGGGCACAAGGGCACGAACGCGCCGCCGACGCCTTCCACCAGCACCACCCCGCGGTCCGGCAGGCCGGCGCGCGTGGCGGCGACCACCATGTCCAGGTCGAGCCGCCGGCCTTCACGCGCCGCCGCCATGTCGGGCGACAGCGGCGCCTTGAACTGCAGGGGCGACAGCGCCCGCGCCGTCTCCGCCCCCCAGGCGAGCCCTTGCGCGTCGGCCAGCCGGCGCGTGTCGCTCGCCGGGTCGTCGAGGGCAAAGCCCGAGATCACCGGCTTGAGCGCGCGCACCGCCCGGCGCTCGGCGCGCAATTGCCGGGCGAGCAGCGCGGTCACCTCGGTCTTCCCCAATTCGGTGCCGGTACCGGTGATGAACAGCCCCTTGGCGGTCATCGCCCGGTCTCCGCCACCACCGCCCGCAGGGCGTCGATCAGGCCAGCCACAGCCGCGTCACTCAGGGCCGCCGACAGGCTGATGCGCAACCGCGCGGTGCCCGGCGGCACGGTGGGCGGGCGCACGGCGACGCCCAGATAGCCGCGCGCTTCGAGCGCCGCCTGGGCGTCGAGTGCCGCCTGTTCGGCGCCCAGGACGATCGGCAGCACCGGGCTGTCGGGCGCCGGCAGGTCCAGGGCCTCGGCGACCCGTGCGGCCAGCGCCTGGGGGCGCGCGCAGCGCTCGGGCTCGGCGGCGACGATGGCGAGGGCCGCGCGCGCCGCGGCCGCCGATGCCGGCGCCAGACCGGTGGAATAGACGAAGCTGCGCGCCCGGTTGCGCAACAGTTCGATCACCGGGCGGTCGGCGCACACATAGCCGCCCTGCGAGCCGAGCGCCTTCGACAGCGTGCCCATGGCCAGCGGCACGCAGGCGCCCTCGCCCGCCCCGTGCCCGGCCGCCACCACGCCCAGGCCGTGGGCGTCGTCGACCAGCAGCCAGGCGTCGTGCGCCGCCGCCACGCGGGCCAGGGCCGCCACCGGCGCCCGGTCGCCGTCCATGGAGAACACGCCGTCGGTGAGCAACAAAGCATGGCGCGCGCCGCTGCGGTGGCGGGCCAACAGATCGTGTGCGCAGGCGGCGTCGTTATGGGCGAAACGGTGCACGGTCGCCCCGCTCAACCGCGCGCCCATGTGCAGGCAATTGTGCGCCAGGTCGTCGATGACGATCAGGTCAGAGCGCCCGGCGAGCGCCGAGACGATGCCCAGATTGGCCGCATAGCCGCTGGAGAACACCAGCGCCGCCTCAGCCCCCTTGAACGCCGCCAACTCGGCCTCCAGCGCCACCACCTCGGGGTGTTCGCCGGTGATCAGCCGCGACGCCCCGGCCCCGGTGCCGTGCGCCGCCGCCGCCGCTTGCGCCGCGGCGATGACGCGCGGGTCGTGGGCAAGGCCCAGATAGTCGTTGCTGGACACATTGACCAACCGCCGGCCGCCGCGGGTCACGGTCACCGCGTCGAGCGCCCGGGTCTCGACCGCAAGCCGGCGCCGGTCGCGCGCCGCCAGGTCGGCCAGCTTATCCTCGGCATGGGCGCGCAGCGACGCGCGCGGGTCGCCAGCGGCGGGGACGATCGGGGCGGCGGGACGGGAAGATGGCATCGGGCACACCGGGCGGGCTGGAAGGGGGAAGCGAGCGTTTCGGGCTTGGCAAGGCCCCGCCGGCCTGTCAAGCGCGTTGCCGCCGCGCCACCGCCTGGGCCCACGTCGCCACCGGCCGGGCGCGCGTTCACGCGGGCTTGCCTTGACCTGGGCGGCGCCTTGGGCGAGACCCTGGACCGGACCCAAGGAGACCCGCCGATGCCCATGGACGATCAAACCCCGCCGGCGCTGCTGCGCCACGACTGGACCCGCGCCGACATCGCCGCCCTGTTGGACCTGCCGTTCAACGAGTTGGTGTTCCGGGCCGCGTCGGTCCACCGCGCCCATCACGACCCCAACAAGGTGCAATTGTCGCAACTGCTGTCGATCAAGACCGGCGGCTGCGCCGAGGATTGCGGCTACTGCCCGCAGGCCGCGCGCTACGACACCGGCGTCAAGGCCGAAAAACTGATGCCGGTGGACGAGATCGTCGCTGCCGCCAAGCGCGCCAAGGAAAACGGCGCCACCCGCTACTGCATGGGCGCGGCATGGCGCGAGCCCAAGGACCGCGATGTGGCGCATCTGTGCCGGGTGGTCGAAGCGGTGCGCGACCTGGGCATGGAAACCTGCATGACGCTGGGCATGCTGACCCAGGCCCAGGCCGACCGGCTGGCCCAAGCCGGGCTCGACTATTACAACCACAATCTGGACAGCGCGCCCGACTTCTACGGCGAGATCATCACCACGCGCACCTATCAGGAGCGGCTCGACACCCTCGACGCGGTGCGCGAGGCGGGCATGGCGGTGTGCAGCGGCGGCATCGTCGGCATGGGCGAAAGCCGCGACCACCGCGCCGGCCTGCTCGAACAACTGGCAGCCCGCGACCCGCACCCGGAATCGGTGCCGATCAACATGCTGGTGCAGGTGGAGGGCACGCCGCTCGCCGGCACCAAGGCGCTCGACCCGTTCGAGTTCGTGCGCACCATCGCCGCCGCGCGCATCACCATGCCGCGCTCGGCGGTGCGCCTGTCGGCCGGCCGCGAGACCATGTCGGACGAATTGCAGGCGCTGTGCTTCCTCGCCGGCGCCAACTCGATCTTTTACGGCGACAAGCTGCTGACCACCGACAATCCCGAGGGCAATAAGGATATGGCCCTGCTCGGCCGGCTCGGCATCACGCCGGGCTGAGCGGCGTCGACCGCCCGACCGTCGCCGGGCCCGGCCGGGGAACACCCCAGGCCGGCCCGGCATCGCCTCAGAAATCGATCACCGCGCTGACCTGGAAGTTGCGGCCCATGGCCGGCACCCGGTCGCGCAGGAACGAGGCGGCATAACGGATCTCGTCATTGGTCAGATTGTTGGCCTCGAACAGCAGCGACAGGGGCCGGTCGTCGAACGGGCGCACGCGCAGCGACGCGTCGAGCTTGGTGTAGCCGTCGACCGGGTTTTCGTTCGGCCCGACCTTGTGTTGGTGGTCGGCCACCTCCACCGACATTCCGAACCGCCAGCGTTCGCCCTCGACCGCGCCGCCCACCTGCGCGGTCAGGGGCGGGATGCGCGGCACGTCGCCCTCGACGGCGGTGAACTCGGCGCGCACATAGTCGATCACCGTGTTGAGCGAAAACACATGGCCGGCCCATTGCGCGACCTCCAGATCGCCTTCCACCTCGAAGCCGTAGAAGCGGCTGTCGAAGGCGGCGAACTGCGCCACCGGCAGGCCCAGGCGCTCCTCGCCGGTGAACAACTCGGTGATGAACCGGTCATAGTCGGTGTAATAGCCGGTCAAGGCGCCGGTCAGCCGGCCGCTGTCCTTGCGCAGCGCCACCTCGCCGCCCAGAGCCACTTCCTTGTCGAGCGTCGGGTCGCCGACCTCATAGGTGAAGGTGGCCACATGCGGGCCGTCGGAAAACAATTCCTCGGCGTTGGGCGCGCGTTCGGTGCGGAAGGCGTTGCCGGTCAAGCGCAGGCCGTCGGTCAGGTCGTAGCCCAGGCCCACGGACGCGCTGACGGCGTTGAAGCCGGTCT
The DNA here is from genome assembly GCF_004341375.1 of Rhodothalassium salexigens DSM 2132. Classification (GTDB taxonomy): domain Bacteria; phylum Pseudomonadota; class Alphaproteobacteria; order Sphingomonadales; family Rhodothalassiaceae; genus Rhodothalassium; species Rhodothalassium salexigens. The sequence continues at coordinate 9,780 of NZ_SLXO01000012.1, read as the reverse complement.
TGATCCGGTTGTCGTCGGTGTCGGCATCCTGGCGCTCGAAACGCAGACCGCCGCCCACCGACAGCCGGCCGAACTCCGCCTGTTCGACCAGGAACACGCCCACCTGCCGGGTGGTGTTGGGCGGCACGAAGGCTTCCGCCCCCACGGCGCGGAAGTCGCGGTGGCGCACCTGCACGCCCGCGGCCCCGCTCAGCCAGTCGCCGGCGGCGTGGGTCAGTTCCACCCGCGCCTCGACACCCTCATTGTAGAAGGTGGTGGCGATCTCCCCGCCATCGAGTTCCGAATGCTCATAGTCGGCATAGCCCAGGCGCAGCCGCACCTCGTCGAGCCATGGCCGTTCGACGCGATAATTGCCGGCCACGTCGACGCGCAATTGCTGCTGGTCGATGCGCACCTGGGGGGCCGCGCCCTCGACCACCGGCAGGCCGTAATTCTTGTCGAAAAAGCTCACCGAGGCGCCGAGAAAACCGCGCTCGCCGATCCACGAGGCGCCGAGCGCGCCGCCCGACTGGCGCAGGTCGCTGTTGGGCGCCACGCCCTCATATTCCAGATCGTCGGGCAACGGATCGGCGGCGCGCAACGCCTCGGAGCGCAGGAAACCGGGGATCGAGATGTCGCCGGCCTGGCGGTGGAAGCCCTCGGCATGGATCGCCACCCGGTCGCCGAGGCCGGCGGTGGAGCGGCCCGAAATCTCGGTGCCGTCGCCGTTCGAGGCATAGCTCGCCCGGCCGCCGAAACTGAGCCCGCCTTCGGGGATCTCGGTGGGCAGGCGGCCGTCGAACACATTGACCACGCCGCCGACCGCATTGTTGCCATAGATCAACGTCGCCGGGCCGCGCACCACCTCGACCCGGTCGGCGTGCGCCATGTCCACCGCCACCGCATGGTCGGGCGAGGTGGTCGAAGCGTCGATCGTGCCGATGCCGTTGACCAGCACGCGGATGCGGTCGCCGCCGAGGCCGCGCAGGATCGGCCGGCTGGCGCCCGGCACGAACGACGACTGCGCGACCCCCGGCAGGCCATCGAGCGCCGCGCCCAAGGTCGGCGCCATCTGCTCGTCGAGCGCCGCGCCGTCGAGCACCGAGGTGGCCTGCAACGAATCGAACGCCGACCGACGCAGCGGGTCGGAGGTGACGACGATTTCCTCGATCGCAGGATAGGGAGCCGGGCTCGGCGTCTCGGCCATGGCCGGACCGGCCAGGACGACGGGGGTGGCGACAAGGCCGGCGCGCATCAGCGCGCGCAAGGCGGTGTCCATGGGGCGCATTCTCCATGTGTGGGACTGTGTGACCTGATCACCGCCGCTAACGCACATGAAAATGAATTGCAATAAATTTCCATTTCGGAGAGATGATGCCTCCGGACCGAGCGTGTCCCGCGCACCGCCCCGACGGTCCCGGTCCGTGGGAAGAGCGCAGGATCGGACCGGCGCAAGGCAGGCCGCAGCCCCTTCACGGCCGATGGTCCGTGCCGACGCTAGGGTCCCTTCCGCGCCGGTCCCGCCGTCCCTCCAACCGCCATGGGCCAAGCGCAGCGCAGCCCGCCAATCGCCGCCAAGCCCCCAGGCCCAGCCCGAGCCGCACCGGGCGGCACGCGCGCGGGGATGGCCGCTCGGCCTCAGCGCGGCGCGAAGCAACCGCCCCGGTGGGGCCAAGCCTGGTCAGGGGATCGAGCCTTAAAAGGCGCCGGTCAGCCGTCGAGCGCCCTCAACCCGGCCCAAATCAGCACGAACACCACCGCCGCGACGACGATGCCGAGCCAGGGGTTGCCAGCCTGCCGGCGGTTGCGCGCCGCGCGCATGCCGGCGCGGATCGGGTCATCGTCGCGCCCGTCCGATGCCGGGGACGGGCGGTCTTCGGGGGGTCGGTCCGCCGGGGTCATGACGCTGTCGCCTTGGCGCCGGCCTGGCCGGGGCGCGCGCCCACCAGGCGCGGGCCGACCAACATGGCCGCCAGCATGAGCGGCCAGGCGCGACCTTCCCAGATCCGATAGGCGGCCCCCTGCTCGGCGGCACTCATGCCCAACAGGGCGCCGATGGCGATTTCGACGCCGACGGTCAGGGCCATCCAGATCGCCCCCAACAGCCACAGGTCGGCGCTGCCGCGCGGCTCACGCAGGACCCGCAACCCGAACGCCATGGCCAGATAGACAAGGGCGATGCCGGTCGCGGTGCCCAACCACTTGGCGACCAGCGGCCCGAGCGCTGGCAGCATGACCGCGTCGCGCATCACGCCGTTGAAGACCGCGACGGCGGGCAACGCCACATAGACCCCCATGGCCTTGCCGATGAACGCCCAATTGATGGTCATGGTCCCCTCCGCCTGTGCGTGTGGCTGGCTTACGCATCCCCCGCCGGCTTGGCAAGAGCCGGTTCCGTACGGCAGCGCCCCGGTAATCGACCCCGTCACTCGCCTCCGGTACCGGTAATTGACCCCGGCCAGCGTCCCGGCACCCCGGCCCAGGCCCGGCGTCAGCGGGCCAGGAAATCGCGCACGCCGGCGACCGCCTCGGCCAGCCCCACCCGGTTCACCTCGGCACCGTCGGGCAGGCCGGCCATCAACCGGCTCGGCGCCTGGTTGTCCAACAGCACGAACACGCCGCGGTCGGTGCGCGCCCGGATCAGCCGGCCGAACGCCTGGCGCAGGCGCAGCCGCACCAGCAGATCGTCATAGGTGCGCGGCCCGAACGCCGCCTTGCGCGCCCGGTGCAGGATCGTCGGGCGCGGCCACGGCACCCGGTCGAAGATCAGCAGCTTGAGCGACGACCCCGGCACATCCACGCCGTCGCGCAACGCGTCGGTGCCGAACAGGCTCGCCCGCATCTCGGCGCGGAAGATGTCCACCAGCGTGCCCGGGTCCATAGGGTCCACATGCTGGGCATAGAGCGGCAGGCCGGCGTCTTCGAGCCCGGCGGCGATCTGGTCGTAGACCGCACGCAGCCGCTGGATCGCCGTGAACAGACCGAGCGCGCCACCGCCCGCCGCCTCGATGAGCGCGCGATAGGCACCGGCCACCTGGGCCAGCGAGCGCTTGTTCACGTCGGTGACCACGAACACCCGCGCCTGCTCGCCATAATCGAACGGCGAGGCCACCGACAGCCGTTCGCCCGGCAAGACCATGTGGGCGGCCCCGGTGCGCACCTCGGCCGAGCGCCAGTCGTCGTCCTCGGCGGCACCGTCGCGCAGCGTCGCCGAGGTGATCAGCGCCCCATGGGCGGGCTCCAGCACCGCCTCGGCGAACGGTTGGCTGGGGTCGACCCAATGGCGGTGCAGGCCCACGTCGCGCTCGCGCCCGCCCAGCCGCTCCACCGCCACCCAGTCGACGAACGCCGCCGGCGTGGTGCCGCCGACCGCTTCGAGCATCTGCTGCCAGGCGACCACCGTCTCGCGCCGCTGCTGCAGCGCCCGCGCCGCGGCGTCCAGGCGCCCGCGCGCCGGCGTGTCCAACGTCTCGGCCTCCTCGTCGAGCAGACGGATCAAGCGATTGGCAAGGGCGGCCAGGGGCTTGGCCAGATCGTCGAGGGCCACGCCAAGGTCGGCGGCGGCGTCCACCAGCCCCTCGATCGGGGTGTTGAGCGTCGCCTCCAGGCTGAAGCCGCTGCGCGCTTCGGGCGCGCGGGCCATCACCTGGGCGCGGGCGTGGGTCAAAAACCGCTCATAAGGCCCCTGCGGCTGGGCGTTGGCGACCCGGGTCAGCCAGCCCTCGCCCGGCAGCACGCCGGCCGCCGCGATCACTTCGGTGAGCAGCGGGCCGGCCTCGGCGTCGGCGCCGACCAGTTCGGCGATCCGCGCCGACAGCCCGCGCGTGCGGCTGGTCGACCGGCCCTCGCGGCCGCGCACCCAACGCCGCAGGTCGGCGCCTTCGAGCCCCGACAGGTGGCCCGAAAAGGCGCTGTCGGCGGCGTCGAACAGGTGGTGGCCCTCGTCGAACACCAGCCGGCGCGGCGCGTCGGGATCGCCGGCGCGGCGCACCGCCTGGGCCATCACCAGGGCGTGGTTGCCGACCACCAGCCGGGCCCGGCGCGCCCGCCGGGTGACCCGCTCGATAAAGCATTTGCGATAGTGGCTGCACGCCGCATAGAGGCATTCGCCGCGTCGGTCGGTCAGCCCGGCGACCCGGCCGGGGCCGAAATGGGCGCCGAGCCAGGACGGAAAATCGCCGCCGATCATGTCGCCGTCGCGGGTGAACCGGGCCCAGCGCATGACCAGCCCGATCAACACCTTATCGCGCCCGGCCACGGGCTCGGACCCGCGCGCCAGAACCGCGTTGGCGGTCTCTTCCAGGTTCAGCAGGCACAGATAGTTCTCGCGCCCCTTGCGGATTACCGCATTGGCCGCCTTGTCCCGGCGGTCGGGATAGAGCCGGTCGAGCTCCTGGTCCAACTGGCGCTGCAGGTTCTTGGTGTAGGTGGACAGCCACACCGTGCCCTCGTTGCGCTCGGCCCACAGGGACGCCGGCGCAATATAGCCGAGCGTCTTGCCGGTGCCGGTGCCGGCCTCGGCCAGCACCAGATTGGGCGCCTGCTCGCTGTGCCGCGGCGTGAACACCATGGCGGCGGTGCGCGCATAGTCGCGCTGGGTCTCGCGCGGCTCGGCACCGTCGCCCAACAGCGCGGCCAGCCGGTCCAGCGCCTCGGCCCCGGCCACCGGGTCGTCGCCCGGCCGTGGCGGCGGCGCGCCCTCTTCCCATTCGGGCAGCGCCGACCAGACCGCGAGCCCGGCCCGGCCGCCGCCGGTCTCGCCCAAGGCCCCCAACACCGGCGCCCCCCAGGGCCAGCCGCCGCGCGCCATCATCATGCCCACATCGGCCGCGCCGGCGCGAAAGCCATAGCCCGGCTCGGCCAGCTCGGCCATCAGCGCCCGGGCGGCGGCACGCACCGCGTGCGCCTGGGCTTCGAGGTCGGGGCCGGGGTCGTCGAGCGACAGGGCGCGCGCCAAGCCCACCGGTGTGGGCAGGCAGAAGCGCGCCGGGCGGACGAAAGCGAACAGTTCCAGCACGTCGAGCGCCTGGCCCGGGCTCAGCCCCAGCCGCCGGCCCACCGCTGGGGCGTTGCACAACAGATGCACCGCCTCGGCCAGCCGGGCGGCTGCTGCGTCGGCGTCGAGCCGCTCGACCCGGCCGTCGCCGGCCAGCACCACGGCGCGCCCGGCGCCGGCGACAAGCACCGGCGTGCGGTCGATCAGGCCGCCGGGCGCGGCGAATTGGGCGATGGTCTCGGCCATGGCTTCTTCTAAACTGGGAACAAACGTTGAACAAGACCGCCCAGGCGTGGCAGGATCATCCTATGACCATGAAACATCTCGTCCTGCCCGCCAACACCGACGGCCGCGATTTCTTCGTCGGCGACCTGCACGGGCTGAAGGATCGGCTTGATGCCGCGCTCGACGCCCACGACTTCGACCCGGCCCGCGACCGGCTGATCAGCGTCGGCGACCTGGTCGATCGCGGCCCGGCGTCGGCGGCGTGTCTGGCGCTGGTGGATCAGCCATGGATGTGGGCGGTGCGCGGCAATCACGAACAGATGCTGCTCGACGCGCTCGACGGCGGCGACTGGTCTTTGTGGCTGGCCAATGGCGGCGATTGGGCGCTCGACGCCGCACCGCAGACGCTGGCGGCCGCCCACGCCCGCGCCGCCGCCCTGCCGGTGGCGCTGAGCGTGGCACAACCGGACGGCGGGCCGCCGGTGGGCGTGACCCACGCGCAATGCCCGGTGGCCCATTGGGCGCAGATCGACGCCGCCCTCGACGCCCAAGGCGACGCGGCGCAGGAAGCCTTGTGGGGCCGCAGCGTGCTGCGCGCAGGCGTGGCGCAGCGCACGGGCGGCGTGCGCGCCACCGTGCACGGCCACACGCGACTGCCGGCGCCAAGGCGGCTCGGCACCGCGCTGTTCATCGACACCGGCGCCGTCTCGGGCGGTGCGCTGACGCTCGACACCCTCGACGGCCTCACCGCCCGCGCCGAGGCGCCGTTCCAGCGCGCCTGAGGCCCGTGAGCAATGACGCTGTGGGCAATGACGCTGTGGGCCACGACGCGGCGGCCCGGCGCCATGGCCCGGCATCAACCGTCGGCGGCGGCTTCAAGCGCCTCCATGTCGGCGTCGGAGAGGCCGAAATGGTGGCCCACCTCGTGGATCAGCACATGGGTGATCAGATCGCCGAGCGTCTCTTCGCCCTCGGCCCAGACGTCGAGGATCGGGCGCCGGTAGAGGGTGATGGTGTCGGGCAGCGCGCCGCTGTCGAAGTTGCTCTTCTCGGCCAGGCTGATGCCTTGATAGAGGCCGAGGATGTCGAACGGGCTGTCGAGGTCCAGGTCGCGGATCACGTCCTCGTCGGGAAACTCGGCGACGCGGAAGGCGATATCGCCCAGATAGCCGCGCAACGGCTCGGGGATCGACGCCACGGCGGCCTCGGCGAGGGCGGCGAACACGTCCGCCCCCGGCGCCCGGGCCGCCGACCAGGACGCCGCCGCTGCGGTAGGAGAAGCATCGGCTTGGGTCATGCCCCTTCCATGCCGCCAAACGCCGCCGCACGCAAGCGCGCCCGTCCGGTCGAGCCCCGCCGATCCCGCATGGCGGCGCAACACTGCCCGCCTGGCATCGCAACCGACGGCGCCACGCCAAAACCACCCGCAAAAACAATCTACAGGTCCCTCTTAATAGTATAGTCAATAACCTTTGAAATCCGCCGATACATTAGCTTGCGGGCCTCACCCAACGCCATCGGACACTCAGGCGGTCTATGTTTATCATTCGGGTGATGCCGCGCACCATTCGCTGTCCTCTTAAAAAGACGTATTTCCTTTTGTGATATGCCGCTTTTTGGCGAACCGCTTTTTGTCGCACAAATTCTTGGCTCTTTTTCTTTCAGAGCCTCATGAGCCATGTACAGTTCGAACCAGTCGGGCTCACCCCCCAAGTAGCGCTGGGCACTGCGGATATCACGATCCAAATCCCCAGCACGCAACCAAAGCTGAGCCGTAGAAGGCTTGGCAAGCGGCTCAACCACATTGCCCTGCGCGTCTTTCACCGAAAACTCGGCACATCCGAGGCTCGCTGACATCGTGATCCCAGCTGCTTCTAAGAAATATTTTCTAATGGGCGGGCCGTCCGAGACAAACTCCACCACCGCGCCAACGGTGACGAGATTGATACTCCCGGAGGTCCCCACCACGGCGTTCACCGCACCAAACAAATCCTTAGCCGCCTGATGGACGTCTTTCGAATCCACCAAATCATCGAAACCAGAAGACCGAAGAACCAAATATTTACCGTGAGAATCTTCAATCTTATCGACATAATGGAAGAAAGGTTCTTTTAGCTTCTGACACCACTTCCTCTTACCCACTTCCGAACCGTTCAATTCAACAGCCCACCGATCGCTCACCTTGCTCAATTGCCCCCACATAAATTATGCAATTTTTGAACACTGCTGAACAAAAATTTTCCGCTCACCTTTTAGGCTCCAGACTCATAACCAGTAGCGGACGAATGCGGCAATCTGGACGGCAGCGAGGAAGTTGACGGCCAAGCGGCCGTATCTCGTGGCGAAATGCCATACGACGAGTTCCCTTCCAGGGAGCTCGGATCGCATCTGAAGCCGCAGGCGAAGCCCGTTTATGGGGCCTGACCCTAGCAAGCCAACCCTCGAATGCGGCGGCCCATGCCTCGGCCTGGGCTGCCGTTTCGAGCTTGAGACCCGCTGGCTGGTAGATCTTTGGTGCGGTCTGTCGAAACCGATCCGACGTCTAAAGCACCTGTAAGCGTCGCGCGCCGCGCTCATACGTGCGACAAACATTTTGCAATATGGTGTTGCTAAATGGCCCCAGAAATGATAATGCATGTCATTCTTACCTGAATCGCTGGATGTTTGGTCATGAATGCAACGATCACAGACGATACTGATCGAACCGACGTTCACGGATCAAATTCGCCACCCGCTGCAACGGCGGAGAACGACGGCCCCGATTATCTGGCCAGTCTACGCCTCATCGGCGGCTATCTCAGCGCCTCCAGGCTCAAGATGGGCGCCTCGATCCTACTCGCAACGCTCGCCACGGCCTGTGAACTGGTTCCGGTCTGGGCGGTCTATCGCGTCCTCGATGCAGCGATCGGCGGCGCGCTAACCTGGCCATTTGCGGGCCTCCACGCGCTGGCGGCGTTAGGCGGGGTGGTCATCGGCTACGCCGCACTCGGCGTTGCGATGGCCCTCTCTCACATCGTCGCTTTTGATGCGATCTACCGACTGCGCCTCGACATCGCCCGGCATATGGCGCGTCTGCCGCTCGGCTATTTCATGACCCGCAAGAGCGGCGATGCGCGCAAACTCGTCATCGACGAGCCGGAGAAGCTCGAAACCATCGTCGCCCATGGGGTGCCGGAAGGGGTGAGCGCGTTGTCGACATGGCTCGCGGTCTCAGTGTGGCTGTTCGCTGTCGACTGGCGCATGGCGCTCGCCGCGATCTTTGTAACGCCGGTGTCCTTCGTCCTCCTTACCATGGCCATGACCCACAGCGGCAAGCGTGCCAGCGCCTATCAGGAGGCAGCCACGCGGATGAACGCCTCCATCGTTGAATACCTCGCCGGCATGCCAGTGGTGAAAATTTTCAATCGGACCGGCGAAAGCCTTGCCGAAACCAGCAAGGCTGTGCGCGATTACGCCGATATCGAAACAGAATGGGGGCGCTATTACATCCCACTCGGTGGCAGTTTTTACACACTGGTTCTCACCAATATCGTCTTTATCCTGCCAGTCGGGCTCCTCCTGTTGCAGACCGGCACGCTCAGCTTGGCAACCCTGCTGTTTTTCATGCTGCTCGGCGCCAATTACAGCCAGCCTCTGTTAAAACTGTTCAACCAGTTTCACACGCTCGCTCATATCAGCATGGGATCGACCATCGTTGCGGAGCTTCTGCAGACGCCCGCCCAGTCCGACACCGGTCGCCGCGTTGATTTTCCGCATTACGACATCGCCTTCGAGAGCGTCTCCTTCGGCTATAGCGATCATGATGTCTTGCATGGCGTGAGCTTCACCGCGCGCACAGGCAAGATCACCGCCCTGGTTGGCCCGTCCGGCTCTGGCAAGAGCACAGTCGCCAGCCTCGTTCCGCGCTTCTGGGACGTGCGCATGGGACGGGTCATGCTGGGCGGTGTCGATGTACGCGACATCGGGCTCGACCAGCTCATGGATACGGTCGCCTTCGTCTTCCAGAATACATTCCTGTTTTCCGACACGATCGCGGCCAATATTCGCTTCGGGAACCCGCAAGCGAGCGATGAAGAGGTCGAGGCGGCCGCCCGCGCGGCGCGCGCCCATGAGTTCATCAGCAAGCTGCCGAATGGTTACGACACCATGCTGGGCGAGCATGGCGCGGCTCTTTCCGGCGGCGAACGCCAGCGTCTCGCGATCGCCCGTGCGCTTCTCAAGAACGCGCCGGTCGTCATTCTCGACGAAGCGACCGCCTTCGCCGATCCGGACAACGAGGCGGCCATCCAGGAGGCTATCGGCGAATTGACAAAAGGCCGGACCCTAATCGTTGTCGCTCACCGGCTGCACACGATCGCGTCGGCCGACCAGATTCTCGTCATGAAGGATGGGCGCCTCATCGAACGGGGGCGCCATGATGATCTTCTCAAAACGGACGGCCTCTATACGCGGATGTGGCGGGATTATACCGAAGCACGCAGCCTCTGACCTTCCCCCTGAAGCCGATCCGTTCAGAGGGTGAGTATTTCGGTTGATAACATGCTCCGGCCGCCACTGGCGACGGTCTGCTGGATGGAGGG
>NZ_SLXO01000011.1:43527-104075 GCF_004341375.1 Rhodothalassium salexigens DSM 2132 | reverse complement strand
CACGCGCTATGACAAGAAACCCGAGAACTTCCTCGCCGCCGTGAAACTCGCTTCAACGCGGATATGGCTGCGAAATTATGAGTCTACGGCCTAGCGTCGGCACCTCACTCAAGGCGACATTCTTCGGCAGCCTTGGATCACGTCAAGCCAGAAAAACCATGCCGATTTATGGGTTTACCGCCTAGTTGACGCGCTGATACGGGAGCAGAATTGATGGATGGGCGGTAAGCCGAAGATACATCAATATGGCGAACGATGCCGATCTGTGCGAACTTGACGGATCTTGATCCGTTGCTGCTGGCAGCGGAGTAATCCGGTAATGCCAATCGTGGTAGAAAGGCGCCGATCCACCTCAGGAGCACTATCCTCTGCTTCAGATGGGAATAAATAAGATAATCCTCGTCGCCAGCACACTAATGATCATGTCGCGCAACGATAACGTTTTGGAAAAGCGTACCGCACATTTTTCTACGCCATCCGCACCAAGGAACATAAACGAAAAATTGATTATTAATAATCAGATGCAATCCCATATATATTTACCTTTGCATTAATAATTACCAACCAAAATCGGCAATAGAAAACGATAACAGGAAATAAAAGGTGGCAAACACACTATATATATCAATAATTACGATTGCAGCAATCCTTTTAAGTTCCGCTTTTCGCGCCAATAATACAGAAAAACGCGAACTCATTTTAATATTTACAGTCTCTCTATTGTCAAAATTGTTCTTTTTCTTGGTCTGGACTATTTATAAGGCTGGCTTTCTTGACCCAAACTATCTTCAATTCCCTGATGAGCATACATATCTCGGCTTTGATGGAGGCTCCGCTTCAAATGTCTATTTTTATATTGTTTACTACTTAAAAGGGTGGAGTGTTGATATTTTTACACTAAAATTCCTTAATATGGCGATTTGTGCGCTTTCGGCTGCCAGAATTTACTCGGTTATTTTTGATTACAAAGAAAGCCAGCCTTGGCTCGCAAAATACATAATAATACTGTATGCACTTTCCCCCCTAACAGCTTATTTTTCCGTATTTGTTTTGAGAGAAGCATTTATTTTTCTTCTTTTGTCTGAGCTTTTCGTTCGATTGCTACGCCCTAATGGGAGGAACACATATATCTATATCCCCGCCTTGATATTGATTTTATCAATGTTTAGGACGGAGTTTATCGGTTTTTTCATTATTTATATTATGCGCATGAGCATGAATAAGCAGCTATTGATATACTCACTGGCTGGCGCCATTCTTATTGCATTCGCGCCTCAATTTTCCGAGATTTACTATTCCTACGCACGGATGGGTCTTTATCACAATGTTTTTGGGGGAGATCCTTTGGCGGCAGCAGTCCGGGTCTCGACTGCCAGCTTGAGCACGACCATTCTCATTTCTGTTATATCAGCGAATATTTCATCTTCAATTATGCCATCAATAAATGGTGATTTTTTGATATTCGTATTTCATATGCTAATTTATATTCCTATCGTAATTCTATTGTCCGAGAAAAAAAATCGCGTCGCCTTCATGAGGCAGAAAATTATATGGGTTCCCCTTCTATTAATGTGTTTTGGTGGTCTGGTTACATTTTTCAATTTTCGGTATTTTGCTGTACTCGCTCAATTTATCGTTTTGGCGATGATTGTCAGTGGAGGGAATGCGCGCGATGGCGTGGGTTCAAGATACTCGGAGTCGATAGAGGAGATGCCCAAGAGCCGGGATAAATGATCCTGTATTCTGGGGTAACTTGGCAGGCGCGATATGGGGCGCGCATACGGAATTGATCTTTGTAGGCGAGTGATGAAGCGACTCAGGGCCGTATGTCTGCCGGGACGGCGCGTTTTTCCCTAAGTGTATCGACCGCGATCGACTGGCATCGGCAATGGCGTGGCCATGGTAGGATGGGACCGGTCCGTCAGGGTAAGCCTGCGGGCTCCCGGCTTGATCCGCATGAAGGCGTCCTTGTGGCCCTTATAGAAGATCAGTCGGACATCGCGCTGCACGAGATCGCACAGCAGCTAATACAGGAGCGGGGCTTGATGGGCGGACGGACCCGGGTCCAGGTCGTGTCTCGGGAATGGCGGAAATATGAAGGCGGCATAATCTCCGGGTGTACTGACATCCGCCCAACCGGCGGCGTAACCACCAGGGAGACCACGCCATGGCCGAGAGTAGCGACACTGCGCGCTTTCCGCTCCTGGCCGACAAAGCCGGGTTCGACTTGATCAAGTATCGCCTTCGGGCGGTCGTCCGCGCCACCATCGAGGCTTTCATCGGACGCTGCCGCTATGGCCTCGCCACCTGAACGGCGCGAGCTTCACGGGCCCGGAGCAAGCCGCCAGGGAACGCCTATAGAATTCGCGACATGACCTTTTTGGGGAGAGCGGGTCAGTTTGTTTTTAAAATCTCCGAGTTCGGGAAATGAGTAGGGTGCAAAGAAAAATATAGGATACAGCGGTCGCGACCGCTGCGCCCGCGCCACCGAATGAAGGAACAAGGGCGATGTTCAGGCATATGTTCGCCCCTGCTGCCATCAAATGCGCGCGGCCGGAGGCCTGCTCTTTGCCGATCATGTTGAGGTAGGGCCCGAGCGGTCCGGCGACACCCAAAATCAGCCTAAGCGCAGCAAAAATAACCAAAACCAGAGCCCCGGCGGCAAACTCCGGCCCGAATAGGAACGAAAGAATGTTGCCCGGCATCAGGAAGCACAAGCCGGCCAGTGGCAAGGCTGGGGCCAACGCGACAAGGCGTGCCGAATTAAGCGCCTTGACCAGCCCTTTCCGATCACGTTCGGCGTGATAGCGCGCGAACAAGGCTGGAAAGATTGCCCCGCCGACCGCAGTTCCGAACCCGACAAGCAATGAAAGCTGCCAAGCTGCACGGTAAAGACCAACCTCGGTGTCTGAGCGAAAGACCGTCAGGGTGAGTATGTCGAGATACTGATTAACCTGCGTCGATCCGGCCACCAGTGCGAACGAGACAATGGTCGACTTGCTCGGCATCGGGCCCGGTCCCAAGGCTGACGCTAGGGCGGCCGCCGCAGCCGGTGTCTTGCGCCAGAGCGTGATGGCGCCCACTCCAAAGGCTACGCCTGTCGCTGCAAGCTGCATGGCCATGGCAGAACTTGCTGTCGCGGGCACGACCAAACCGAGCATGAGCGCGAGGCCAAGCATCACGCCGGGCTTTACGACCATCTCGGGCAGCTGCGCCAGCATCACATGCTGCAAGCCCCGCAATGCCCCACCCCGCAACGCGCCGAAGGCCAGCAGGGGAACCAGACCCAGGGCCAAAGCATAGGTCCAAAGCTGCCCTGCCTCCATGCCACGGCCCAGGATGCTGAGAACGATGATACCAAAAACCACTATGGCCAGGGAAAACACAGTGGCGCCGCGCCCGGCCCAGCCCCAGACGGCACGCATGCGCGCCCAGTTTTCTGACACGGCCGCTGTTGCCGTCTCGCGCATAACGAGGTTCGGTATCCCGAACTGCACCACGATGGCGCAGACCGAGGCGATTACGAAGGCTGAGGAGTATAGCCCGAAGCCTTCGGCGCCAAGTGTGCGTGCGAGGACTGCCGCCACCCCGAAGCCCAGAATGGCATTAGTAACACGTAGCGCTGCACTGCCCAGCAGAGATCGGCCAATCTTCATGGCGATGGCTGGCCTCGCTGCTGACGTTTCCACATGTCCCTCAGGTCGCTCATGGCCACTCCATACCCTCAATTCCGCGGTGCGGCTACCAGCATCAGTGCAAAATGCCCGCGCCTGACGTCGAAGCCCCTTGGCGCACGAAGGGGGCTCTGCATGGGTGCCTTGCTTGACGTGTTCTCCCCCTGTCTGTTGTCTATGAGGTAGCATCGCGGGTGTGGAAGGGAGCGCGTGTGGGAGCAAGGGTTTCTGCCACATAATGACCGACCGGAACAGTTGCTTGGGGCGGCTGGCCCCGATCCCTCGGTAGGCAGTGTAGGCGGCAGCTCCGAAAATGCGCTCACCGAGACAAAACCACAGGCCCATCCGCCGGCCTTGCGTTCGCGCGCCCGATTTGACACAGAACCCCGATAGCAACCGTTCATGACAGGCGTTTGCGATTGCGCGGGATCGAGCGGCCGAGTGGGCCAAATCATCGGCGACCGGAAAGCCCCTGGCGTTTCGGCCCGATCCGGCGTATGGTCGAGGCGAGTGAAAATCATTCGCATGAAGGAGTGGTGATCGTGCGAAACGGCGATGCCGCGCAGCGGCTTGGGAGTTTGCAGCCGCGCATGTGCGGGAGAGTGGTAGGTCTGACCGGCGCTGATCCATGCACGGACGGCGGTGACCCGGTAACCGAGCGGCTGCGCGAGCTGGGCTTCGAGGAAGGCGCCAGCTTCGAGGTGCTGCACCAGGGCCCGGTCTGGGGCGATCCCATGGCCGTGCGGGTCGACAGCGTCACCGTGGCCCTGCGCCGCCGCGAAGCCAACAGCGTGATCGTCAACCTGACCGTCGAGACCGACGCCGTCCAAGTTGGGGCGGTGGAGGCTGGTTAATGGATGTAGTAACCCAGCGGCCCCTGCGGCTGGCCCTCGTCGGCAACCCCAATTGCGGTAAGACTGCCCTCTTCAACGCCCTGACCGGGACGCGCCAGAAGGTCGCCAATTACCCCGGCGTCACCGTGGAACGGCGCGCCGGCCGCGTCACCGGCCACCATCTCGACGCCGAGATCGAGGTGATCGATCTGCCGGGCACCTACTCGCTGCGCGCCCACAGCGCCGACGAGGAGGTCACCCGCGACGTGGTCACCGGCCGATTCGAAGCCGAGGCGCCGCCCGACGGCGTCATCTGCGTGGTCGACGCCACCAACCTGCGCCGGCATCTGCGTTTCGTGCTGGAGCTCAAGGGGCTCGGCCTGCCGGTGGTGGTAGCGCTCAACATGATCGACCTGGCCGAACGCGACGGCCTCGACATCGATGTGGACCGCCTGTCGCACCTGCTCGACGTCCCTGTGGTGCCAACCTCGGCATTGCGCCGGCGCGGGCTCGACATGCTGATCGGCACGGTCGAGACGACACTGGCCAAACCGCCGGTGGCCGAGCCCAGCGACGGCACCAGGACATCCGCCAGCGCAAGCCCCGGCGATGCCGCACCGAGCCGTCGCGACCTGCGCGCGCTTCAGGCCGAGGCCAAACGCATCGCTGCCCAGGCGATCCGGGCCGAGGGCCGCGAACACGCGCTGACCCGGCGGCTCGACGCCGTCTTGTTGCACCCGGTGGCCGGGCCGGTGATCCTGACCGTGCTGCTGTTCCTGGTCTTCCAGGCGGTGTTCTCGTGGGCCGAGGCGCCGATGAACTGGATCGACGGCGGCATCGTCGCCTTGCAGGGGCTGATCGCGCGTACCCTGCCCGCCGGCGCGCTCAACGACGTGCTGGTCGACGGTGTGCTCGCCGGCGTCGGCAGCGTGGTGATCTTTCTGCCGCAGATCCTGATCCTGTTCACCTTCATCCTGCTGTTGGAGATGACCGGTTACATGGTGCGCGCGGCGTTCCTGATGGACCGGCTGATGGCCGGGGTCGGGCTCAACGGCCGGGCGTTCATTCCGCTGTTGTCGAGCTTCGCCTGCGCAATCCCCGGCATCATGGCGGCGCGCACCATCGACCATCCACGCGACCGGCTGACCACGATCCTGATCGCGCCGTTGATGACCTGTTCGGCGCGGTTGCCGGTCTATGCGCTGATCATCGCCGCGTTCATCCCCGACCGGCAACTCGGCGGCCTTGCCAACCTGCAAGGCGTGGTGATGTTCGGGCTGTATCTGGCCGGCGTGGTCAGCGCGTTGGTCATCGCCTTCATCCTGAAGCTGACGCTGTCGCGCGGCCAAGCCCAGCCCTTGATCATGGAACTGCCCAAATACCAGATACCGAGCCTGACCACCCTGGCCATCGGTCTGCTGGAGCGCGCCAAGATCTTTCTGGCCCGAGCCGGCAAGGTGATCTTGGTGGTGTCGATCGTGCTGTGGGGACTGGCATCGTTTCCCGGCCCGCCGCCGGGCGCCACCGAACCGGCGATCTTCTACAGCATCGCCGGCTGGATCGGCCGAGGGCTCGAAGTGGTGCTGGCGCCCATTGGGTTCGATTGGCAGATCGCCACCGCGCTGGTGCCCGGCATGGCGGCACGCGAGGTGGTGGTCGGCGCGCTCGGCACCGTCTACGCCATGAGCGGCGAGGTGACCGAAGCAAGCCTGGCCGGCACGCTGCGCAGCGCCTGGAGCCTGCCGACCGCGCTCTCCTTCCTGGCCTGGTATGTGTTCGCGCCGCAATGCATCTCGACCATGGCGGTGATCCGGCGCGAGACCAACAGCGCCCGCATGCCGTTGTTTGTGGCCGCCTACATGTTCGCGCTGGCCTATCTGGCGGCGTTCATCACCTACCGCGTGTCGAGCGCCTTTCTCGGCGCCTGACCACCAGCCCCGAGCGGCAAACGCCCGGGGCGCGCGTGCGTGCGTGCCCCGGGCTCGGTCCGGCTCAGCCGTGCTCAGCCATGCCCCGCAGGAGACGGGATCGCGCGCGATGGCGCGGCCCAGACCGGCGGGGTCAGATCGGCAGCGCCAGCGCGCGCAGGTCGGCCCACAACCGCTCGGGGTCGGTGAAGTGGAGCGCGATCAACCCCTTGTCGCGCCCGGCAGCGACATTCTCGGGCCTGTCGTCGATGAATACCGTGCGCTCGGGCGTAATCCCGAACCGCTCGATCGCCAGATCGTAGATGCGCGGATCGGGCTTGATCACGCCATGCTCGCCCGACACCACCACATCGCGAAAGCGCACCGAAAACGGAAAGTCGCGGCAGAAATCGGGGAACGTTTCGGCGGAGTAATTGGTCAGGCCATAGACCGGAATGCCGGCGTCGTCGAGCGCCTCGAGGGCCTGCACGCTGCCGGCGATCGGACCGATCAGGGTTTCCGACCAGCGCGGCTTGAGCGCGGCGATCAATGGCGCGTAGGCCGGATAGGCCTCGCTCAGCAGCCGGATGCCCTCGTCCATGGGCCGGCCGGCGTCATGGTGGGTGTGCCATTCGGGCGTCACCACATGGGTCAGGAACCAATCCAGTTCCTCGGGGTCGTCGATGAGCTGTTCGTAGAGCGCGCGCAGGCTCCAATCCACCAACACCTTGCCGATGTCGAAGATCACCGCCTCGATGGGGTCGACGCCCGCCGCGCGGGGATCGGCCACTCGATTGCCGGCATCCGCCATACAAACCACTCCCGTTGTTGACCCGAAGCCGGCGGGCCCACGCCCTTGCGCGCCGTGGCCGGCGTGGTGTTAACAACAGGAGGCGCGGTGCGGCTGTCAAGGCACCGCGGACAAAGTTGGAGAACGCCCATCATGACCCCAGAGACCCTGGCCAAGGCCGAAGCCGTCATCGACGTCTGCCAACGGCTCAACACCGACGGACTCAACCAGGGCACCGCCGGCAATGTGAGCGTGCGCACCGACGCCGGCATGCTGATCACGCCGTCGGGCGTCGCCTATGAGGATTTGACCCCGGAGCGCCTGGTGCCCACCGCCGCCGACGGCCGCTTCGAGGGCGCGCTCAACCCGTCGAGCGAATGGCGCATGCACGCCGACATCTACCAAGCCTTCGCCGAGGCCGGCGCGGTGGTCCATGTGCACGCCACCTTCTGCACCGCGCTCGCCTGCCGGCGCGAGCCGATCCCGGCGTTTCACTATATGGTGGCGGTGGCCGGCGGCCGCGACATCCCGGTCGCCGACTATGCCACCTTCGGCACGCCCGAGCTGAGCGACGCGATGATCCGCGCACTGGACGGCCGCCGCGCCTGTCTGCTGGCCAATCACGGCATGATCTGCCACGCTGAGACGCCGCACAAGGCGCTGGCGCTGGCCATCGAGGTGGAGAGCCTGGCCCGGCAATACTGGTATGCGCGCCAGGGCGGCGAGCCGGTGATACTGTCCGACGCCCAGATGGACGCGGTGATGGAAAAGTTCAAAACCTACGGTCGCCAACCCGCGCTCGACACGCCATCCGCCTGAGCGCGCCCGCCGACCCGACCGCCAAGACGAGGTTCCCCCATGAAGATCGACGGCACCCCCTATCGCACCATCTGGCCGGCCGCCGACGGCCAGGGCGTCGAGATCATCGACCAGCGCCTGCTGCCGCACGCGCTCCAGATCATCACCCTGCACACGGTGGACGACGCCGCCGTGGCGATCCGCGACATGGCGGTGCGCGGCGCGCCGCTGATCGGCGCCACGGCGGCCTATGGCATGGCGCTGGCCATGCGCGCCGACGCCGGCGACCGCCATCTGGGCGAGGCCTATCAGCACTTGCTGGCGACCCGGCCCACCGCCATCAACCTGCGTTGGGCGCTCGACCGGGTGCGGACCCACCTGGCCGACGAGGCGCCGACCATGCGCGAGGAGGCCGCCTTCGCCCTGGCCGCCCAGATCGCCGACGAAGACGTGGAGACCAACCGCCTGATCGGCGTCCACGGGCTGACCCTGATCGAGCAGATCGCCAAATCGAAGCCCGAAGGCCAGCCGGTCAACATTCTGACCCACTGCAACGCCGGCTGGTTGGCGACCGTGGATTGGGGCACCGCCACCTCGCCGATCTATCAGGCCCACGAGCGGGGCATTCCGGTCCATGTGTGGGTCGACGAGACCCGGCCGCGCAACCAGGGCGCCGCCCTGACCGCCTGGGAGTTGGGCCAGCACGGCGTGCCGCACGCGGTGATCCCGGACAATGCCGGCGGCCACCTGATGCAGCACGGCGCGGTCGACCTGTGCATCGTCGGCACCGACCGAACCACGGCGGCGGGCGACGTGTGCAACAAGATCGGCACCTATCTCAAGGCACTGGCGGCCTATGACAATGGCGTGCCGTTCTATGTGGCGCTGCCGGGCTCGACCATCGACTGGACGCTGCACAATGGCGTCGCCGACATCCCCATCGAACAGCGCGACGCGCGCGAGGTCACCCACATCACCGGCCGCACCGATGCGGGGGCGGTCGAGACCGTGCGGATCACGCCCGAGACCAGCCCGGCGGTCAATTACGGCTTCGACGTGACGCCGGCGCGCCTGGTCACCGCGCTGATCACCGAGCGCGGCATCTGCCCGGCCACCCAACAGGGCCTGGCCAGTTGCTTCGGTCGCGCCCAGGCGGCGGAATAACCGACAAACCGCCACGCCGATCCGTACCCATTATGGGGGGCGGATCGGCCACCCCCCCCCTGCTGGTAAGGCAATGCCGCCCGGAATCGGTAAAGCCCGGACCCGTCCGAGCAGTGGACAAAAACAAAGGCGGCAGCCGGGACGCTGCCGCCTTTGTGGCGTCTGGTGTGCCGGCGCCCGGGCCGGCCGTGGCTCAGCCCTGGCGGGCCTTGAACCGACGCTGGGTCTTGTTGATCACGTAGGTCCGGCCGCGACGACGGATCACCCGGCAGTCGCGGTGGCGCCGCTTGAGCGACTTCAGCGAGTTTCTGATCTTCATGATATCTGCTCCACCCCGCATGCGGGGCGCAGACGGGCCCCGGTTGGCGGTCACGAAAAACGAGCGCGTCGGATAGCTTGGCCGGGCGCGAAAGTCAAGGCTTGGCCGGGCGCGCGAAGCGGGGCAAAGCTGAGGCTGATGGCTACACGCCGCGCCCCCGCCTGCCCGCCGACGCCAACGGATAGACCGCCCTATGGCCTTGCTGATCAGCCTGTCGGACCTGATGGACGCCTTGCAGGCGTTGGCCGGCGACCCGATGGTGCTGTGGTGGACGCTGATGGCGGCGACCCTGGTATCGGAAGACGCCGCCATCGTCGGTGCGGCGCTGTTGGCGGCACATGGCACCGCCGACATCGGGCTTGCCTATTCGGCGGTCAATGTGGGCGTGGTGGTCGGCGACACCGGGCTTTATCTCATTGGCTATGCCGCGTCGCGCTATCGCCAGTTGCGCGCCCTGGTGACCACGCGCGAGGTGTTCCGGGCCAAGCGGTTCTTGCGCCGGCAGTTGATCCCGATTCTGTTGTCGACCCGCTTCCTGCCCGGCTCGCGCCTGCCCACCTATACCGCCTGCGGCTTTTTCCGCTTTCCGCTCAGCCTGTTCGCCATCGTGCTAACGCTTGCGTCGCTGACCTGGACGGTTATCGTATTCGTCGTCATCCACACTGCGGGCCTGGCCATCCTCGAATGGCTCGGACCCTGGAAGTGGCTGGGCGTGGTGCTGCTGATCGGCGTGTTCTTCGTGGTGCCGCGTCTGGTTGGCCCCCGGCTCGCACGGCGCTTCGGCGTCGTCGGCCGCAGCGAGACCCCATCGTCATGACCGATCCCCGCGCCGTGCCCGCCTGCGCCCGCTGGCCCCGGGCACAGAACATGCCCCCGCTCGACGCCGATGCCGAGAAGATCGCGCCGTTCGAATTGTGGCCCATGCGCCTGTTCTACAGCCCGGTGCCGGTGATGATGGCGTGGCTGTCGTTGCGCTATGGCGGCATCACCCTGCCCACCGCAGCCAATCCCGGCCTGCGCTACGGCGGCTTCGTGGGCGAGAGCAAGCTCGAAGCGCTGGCGCTGTTTCAAGAACCGGCCCGGCAATGGCTGGCGCCCTATACCGGCTTTCACGTCCCCGACGACGGCCAGCCGGCCGACGCCGTTCTGGCCCAGTGCGAGGCTGCCATGGCCACCGCCGGGCTGGCCTATCCAGTGGTCGCCAAGCCCGACATGGGCTGCCGCGGCATCGGCGTGCAGGTGGTTCGCGACGCCGCCGATCTGGCCCGCTATCTGGGCGAGTTTCCCGCCGGGCGCGATCTGGTGTTGCAGACGCTGATCGACTGGGAGGGCGAGGCCGGCATCTATTATGTGCGCGACCCCGACGCCGAGCGCGGCGAAATCTTCTCGATGACGCTGAAATACTTTCCCTATGTGATCGGCGACGGCGTCTCGACCCTGCGCCGGTTGATCACCCGCGAGGAGCGGGCCGGCCGGTTGTGCCATATCTATCTGCCGCGCCACCGCGACCGGCTCGACCATGTATTGGCGGTGGGCGAGCCTTATCGGCTGGCGTTCGCCGGCTCGCACAGCCGCGGCGCCATCTACCGCAACGGCACGCCCTATGTGACCGAGGCGCTACGCCGGCGCATCGACCAGATCGCCCGCGCCATGCCGGGCTTCCACGCCGGCCGCTTCGACGTGCGCTTCGACGATTTCGCCCAACTGCGCGCCGGCGAGCGGTTCAAGATCCTGGAGGTCAACGGCACCGGCAGCGAGGCGATCGAGATCTGGGACGCGCGCACCGGCCTGGGCCAAGCCTATCGCACGCTCTACCGGCAATGGCGCCACCTGTATCGCATCGGCGCCAAAAACCGCGCCCGCGGCCACAAGCCGGACGGCATCCGCGCCATCTGGCATGGCTCGCGCGAGGAATTGGCGCTGTGGAAGGTCTACCCCGAGACCCACTGACCGCCGGCCCAAGCCGTCGCTCGGATACCGGCCCGGTTCAGCTCCAGGACGGGATGGCCGACAGATAGCCCTTGAGCGCGCCGCGCTTGTCGACGGCGATCTCCGCCCGGGCAAGCATGTGGTCCCAGGCGTCGGTATCGGCCTTCTGCAAGCGCCGACGGACGGTGATGGCGGTCTCGCTCGCCCGATGGGCAAGCGCCAAGAGGCAGACCACCCGGTAGCGTTGACGGGCGGCGGCGACAATCAGACTGTCGGTCAGCTTGCCGGTCAGCGCCAGCCGCTGGACCAACGCTGGCAGGCGCGCCTCCTCCTGCCCGGCCAGATAGGCGAGCAGGGCCGCCTCATGGGCGGTCAGGCCGAGCTTGCGCGCCGCCGTCTCGTCGACCGCATACTGCTCCACCAGCCGCGCGCGCACCCGGTCCGAGACCCGGAACAACAACATCTCCACCACTGGCTGCGGCAGGTCGCCGCGCTCCGCCATGCCATCCATGACCGGCCGGCACTTACCGAACCGCGAGACAACCTGCCGACACAGATCCGGCGACAGTTTGGTGCCGGGATTGGACACCAAAGACCGCACCGCCCGGTCGCTGCCGCGCAGCAGAATCGCCTCCGCCAAGGCATCGCTCACCGCCGAGCGATGCGCCAAGGCGGTCAAGGCGTCATCCTCCAGATCGTCGATCATGCGGAGCCAGTCGCCATCGTCGAACAGCGGCGTCGAGGCAATGAACGGCGCCGCCACATCTTCCTCCAGATCCTTGACGATGCGCATGGCCAACGCCCGCGGCACGTCCGGCGCCTGGCGCAATTCGAACGCCAGGGCGGCGCGCACGGCGGCATCGGTGTCGCGGATCAGCAGCCAGGCCACATGCTCTAGTTGTCGGCGCAACGCCGCACTCAACTGCGGCCGACGCATGGTCCGACCGACACGGCATGCCAAAACGATCCGTTCGGTCGTCGTGCCGACAGGGAGGCCCGATGGCTGCGATGGCGTCGCCGCGACGTCCATGGTTACCCCCGCCGGTGCGTCGTGATCCGGCCGTATCGCAAGGCGACGCTCATGATGCCACAGAGCCCGACAAACCGAGCGCCCGGCGCAGCGCGTGGATCGTCTCGGGCGCCAGATTGGCGGCTGCCATCACCGTGTCCAGACGCGCCGCCCGACGCGCCGACAGCGTGGCCTCGACCAGCGACAGCGGCGTCGCCGAGCGCACCGCCAACACCGCCGCGATCACCCGCCATGCCTCGCGCTCCAGCGCCGCCAGGATCAACGCATCGTCGAGTTGGCCTTTGGCGCGCAGGTCGCGCACGGTATCCAAAAGCGCTTCGGTTCGGAGCGGCGCCAACCGACCCACCAGCGCGCGATCGGCAGCCGCAGCAGCGACCCGGCCGGCCACCGCGGGGCTGATCCCATAGCGATCCACCAACACCGCCCGCGCCGCGTCGGCGATCAAGGCAACGAGTGTCTCGGCGACACTCTGGGGCAGGTCGCCACGTTGGGCCAGGGTATCGAGAACAACCCTATGATCGGAAAATCGGTCGATCACCGTGTTGCAGACCCGCTCGGACACCGCCGCACCCCGGTTGCCCACCAGAATGGAGACGGTCTCGTCGCCGCCGCGGCACACCAATTCAAACGCCATCGGCTCGCTGATCGACGGCCGTCCGGCCAAGGCGTTCAGCACCTGCTCTTCCAGCTCGTCGAGAATCTCGATCCACTGATCGTCGGTGAACACTTCGGTCGACTTGACGAACGGCACGCTCACATCGGCGATATCGCGCACGATCATCATGACCAGCGAGCGCGGCAGATCCGGCGCACGGCGCAACTCGAAGGCCAGGCATTGGCGCACCTCGGCGCTGACGTCGTGCGCCAACATCAGCGCGAAGTTCTCCACCTTGCGCCGCTGATCCCGAGGGATGTCGTCCTTCGACAGAAAGGCACCGACCTTTTGCGCCAACACCACGCGGTCGAGCAGACTTTTATCCACCGCCGAATTCCATTCCAACACCATTGACCACTACCCCATACACATACTCGGGAGCCTGCCGTTCGTCCGAACACATCCCCGCGTTCGAACGGTCACAGTCAACGACAAGGGTCGGGCAAGCTTCTCATTAAGTCAATTCTGGAATTGAGATGGTAAAATTTTACTTTCATTATCGGCAAATTGTTTTGTGCATTGAGCACGACGTCACGGACCAGGGCTGTCAGATCATTAAAACACCGATCAAATACGGGCCGACTTGTCCCGATCATGGTCGCGATGCCCAAACCGCCACCAATGACCGACGCTCACCGGGCGCGACTCGGCGTGCTCAGGCGCCGGCCGCGTCCAAACCCGCTTCCACCGTGTCGGCCAGGGCGGCCACCAGCTCGCTACGGCGGCGGCCGCTGGTGGCCCCGCCGGGGCGATTGAGCGCCGACCAGTCGGGCGTCGACCGGGCGCGCCGCGCCTGACGGCCAAGCTGGCGCACGGTGGCTTCGCCCGGCGCCAGCGTCTCGGTGGCCGCCGGCGCGATGGCGCCGTGGCCGCGCTTGAGCAGAGCGGCAAGCAACTGCATCTGGCGTGCTGCCAGGCCCTGAAGCGTGGCGTCGTCGACGCGCAGGCGCACCTCGCGGCGCAGTCGGGCCTGAAGCCGGCCGCCATAGGTGCGCGCGGTGTCGTACAAAAAGCCCAGCGCCGCGCCGGTGGCCGCCGCGCCGCCGAGCGTCATGCCGCCGGCCAGCACGTCGATGGCGACGCCGACGCCGGCACCGGTGGCCGCCGCCTTGCTGGCCGAAACGCCGTATTGCGCCAGCGTCTGCGGGTCGAAGATGTCCTGATCCCAGCGACCGTGCGAGATGGCGAAGTCGCTCAACCGCACATCGTCGGCGCCGAAGCCGTGCAGATCCAACAGCCGCTCGACGCACTGCGCCTCGCGCTGGCGCACCCGCGCCTTGAGGTCGGCCTCGGCGTCGCTCTGGGCCTGGCGCTGGTCGAGCGCATAGCCGGCCTGGGCGCCGGCGGCGTCGACCAGCATCTCGGCCACCTCGACCGCCGAGGCGCGGCGCACCTGCGCCCGGCGCGCCGCCAGATCGTCGCGCAGCCGGGCCAGGGGGGCGGCGAAGCGGTCGGCCAGGGCGGCGATCTTGTCATAAAGCGCGGCCTCGCCGGCGGCGTCATAGACCACCGTGTCGAAGGCCACCAGGGCGTGCATGTTGACCCGCGCCAACTGCTCGCGCCAATGGTCGATCTGGGCGTCGGGGTCGGCGATGAAGTTGAGCACCGGCAACACCGGCACCGCGCAGCGGCCGAGGATTTCAAGCTCATCGCGGTGGCGCGCACGCACCGGGTCGCGGACATCGACCACATAAAGCGCGGCGTCGCTGCGGCGCACCTGGGCCAGGCTCTTGGCCTCCTGGGCGAAGGGGTGGTGGTCGTCGGTGGCCTCGGCGACGAAGCGGTCGATGGCGTCGATCCAGTCGAAGCCGGTGCGGGTGCGCAGATCGTCGAGATAGGCGAGCAGGCCGCTCGAATCTTCGAGCCCCGGGGTATCGTAAAGCCGCACCGGCAGGCTGCCGGGCACCGACAATTCGGCCATTTCCACATGGCGGGTGGTCGCCGGACGGATCGACACGGCGCCGAAGCCGCGCTGGCGGGTCAGCGTGCGCATCAGGCTGGTCTTGCCCACATTGGTGTGGCCGACCACGGCGACGTTGATGGCTTGGGGGGGGGTGGCGGCCTTGTGAGGGGCCTTGGGGGCGCTCATCGGCTCATACTCCGAACAGGCGGGCGGCCCGGTCGGCATCCTCGGCCCCGGGCGCGTCCAGATCCAGCAACACCACCGCCGACAGCGGCAAGCCCGCGTCATGGGCGGCGGCGACCCAGTCGGCCAGACGCTGGCGGGCGTCCTCGTCGCTCAACCGGGCGCGCGCCACGCTCTCGCGGGTCAGGCAGACCAGCGTCTCGCCGGCCCCAGCGCCGGCCAGCGTCGCCAGCCCCGCCACCGTGCCCCGGTCGGGCGTGGCGGTCATGTCGGCCACCACCACCAGCCGCGCCGGCGGCGCGTTGGCGATCAACGCCACCGCTGCGGTGAGCGCGCGCCGACCGTCGACGATGCCCAGATCCTGCGCGCCGCCCGCCGGCGGCTGGCCGGGCGTCACCACCGGCGGCCAGCCGGTGCGCGGCGTGCGCACCTCCCAGCCGAGCACCGCCACCGGCCCGGCGGGCGGGGCCACATGGTGGCCCCCCGGCAAGCCGCCGGTGACCGCGACCGGCGCGTTCGCCTTGGCGCGGCGCAGCCCCCGGCGCCGGTCGCTGCCGGTCGCGGGCGTGTGCGGCGGCGCGGGCGCGGGCGCGGGCACCGACGCGGCCACGGCGGGCGGCAGTCGGGCGGGCGAGGCATCGACCACGCGCGCCGACTGCATCACCGGCGCCAGGTCGGGGATCAGCCGGGCGAAGGCCGGTTTGGTCAGGTCGAGCTTGGTACGCCGTACCGCCCGGCGCGCCAGCCACCCGGTCAACAGCCCGACCAACAGCCGCGGCGCCAGGCCATAGACGATCAGGCTGCCGACCACCAGGCCGGCCCAGGCGCCTTCGCCCTGCGCGTCGGCCACCATACGCGCCGCCTGGGCGCCGCCGCGCCACTCGGCGGCTGCCACCGCCGCTGCATCCGGCACCGGAAAACCGAGCGCCGCCGGCCCCGCCGCCAACGCGCCGATCAGCGCGGTATAGTGCTCGGCGGACAGAATCGTCGTCTCCCACACGAACACCAGATGCTGGGTCGCCAGCACCAGCAGCACCGACACCAGGCCGCCGGCCAGAAACGCCGTCCACAGCCCATGGCTGCCGGTGGACACGGTCCAGCGCCCGGCCGGCGGGCCGAACAGCCGGGCCATCAGCGCCAGGCGCGCCGAGCGGTTGAGCGGGTCGCCGGCGACCGTGCCGGCCAGCCGCCGCCACAGCCACACCACGCCCCGGCCGAGCCCCTGGCGCGCGACCCCGTCGCCGCCGGCCACCAACACCGCCAGCCAGATCACCAACGCCACCAGGTGCAGCCCCAACAGCCCGCCCAGCAGCCAGATCACATTGACCACCTCGCGCTCGCCGCCGCTGATCGCCCGGCCGGCGGCCAGCGCGCCGGCCAGCGCCGCCAGCACCAGCCCGCCCAGCACCGTCCAGCGCAACAGGGCGATCTGCCGGCGCAACGCCGCGCGGGCGGCCAGCGCCTGGGGCAGCGCGGCGAAAAAGGCGCACACCTTGGCATCCACGTCCTGGTGCCGGCGGGCGGCTGCCAGCGCCTCGCGCCCGGCGCCGGCGGCGGGGTCGGCCACATCCCGGTCGGCGGCCAGGGTCTCGGCGACGAGGCGATCACGGGTCAGGGTCATCACAAACACCGCAAGGTGGAACTGAACATGCCCCCGTGCGATAGCCCGCCGCCCGGCACTTGTCGATCCCACAGCCGCCCGGGCCGCTTCCGACACCGGCCAGAAGACCGCCAGAACCAGACCAGAGCCCGGCCAGACGGCAGCCGGACCGGCCTAGGCCGCGCGCAACAGCCGCGCCGGGCGCACGCCGAGGGCCGCCCAACTGCCGGCGAGCCCCATGGCGAGGGTCAGGCCCAGGCTCGCCGCCACGGTCGCCACCATGGCCAGCGGCCGGGCGGTGAAGTCGAGCGCCATCACCTCGGTCACCACCAGCCAGCCGGCGAGCGAGCCGAGCGCCAGGGCGATCGCTGCGGTCACCGCGCCCAACAGCAGATATTCGATCACGAAGGCGGCGAGCACATCGCGCCGGCGCGCGCCGACCACCTTGAGCACCGCGGCGTCATAGACCCGCTTGCGGTGACCAGCCGCGATCGCCCCGGCGAGCACCAGCACGCCGGCGACCACGGTGATCAGCGCCACCGCGCGCACCGCGAACGCCATCTGCCCCAACAACGACGACACCGTGTCGACGATGTCGCCGATCGGCACGGCGGTGACCGCGGGATAGGCGTCGACGATCGCCTGATAGACCCGTTCGTCGGCGCCGCGCGACGCGGTCTCGACCCGGCCGATATAGGGGTGCGGCGCGCCCTCCAGGGTCTTCGGGTCGATCAGGAAGATGAAGTTGAAGCCGAAATCGGACCAGTCGATCAGCCGGTGGCTCATCACCGTCAACGCCATGGTCCGGCCCATGACGTTGAGGGTCACGGTGTCGCCCACGTCGAGGCCCAGGGCGCGGGCATTGTCGCGGTCGATGGAGATCGCCGGCGGGCCGTCATAGTCGGGCCCCCACCACTGGCCCGCGGCGATGCGGTTGCCGTCGGGCAGCCGGGCGGCATAGGACATGCGCTTGTCGCCCTGAAGCAGCCAGCGCCCGCCGGGCGCCACATCGGCCTCGGCCGCCGGCACGCCGTCGAGCGCCACGATGGTCGCGCCCACATAGGGCGTGGTGGCCACCGTGGTGACGCCCTCGACCGCCCCGGCCACGTCCTCGAAGCCCTGACGCTGGCCCGGCTGAATGTCGAGGAAATAGAAGGCCGGCGCGCGCTCGGGCACGCCCTGGTTGATCTGGGCGCGCAGATTGCCCTCGACGGCGGCGAGCGTGGCGAACAGCGTCAACCCCAGCCCCAGCGACATGACCACCGGCCCGGTGGCCGCCCCCGGCCGGTGCAGATTGGCCAGCGCCAGGCGCCAGTGCGGGCGGCGCGGCCGGGGCAGCGCGCGGGCCAGCCGCTCCACCGCCGCACCGGTCAACCGCAACAGCCCCAGCGCCACCACCGCCGCGGCGATGAACACCGCCGCGACCACCGGCAGCGTCGACAGCCCCACCGCCGCCCCGGCGACCAGCGCCATGGCCAGCCCTGCCGCCGCCACATAACGCCGGCGCGGCCAGCGCCTGCCGCCGGCGACCGCGTCGCGGAACAGCCCGCCGGCCGAAATGTCGCGCGCCTGGCCCAGCGGCCAGATCGAAAAGGCGACCGCGATCAACAGGCCGTAGAGCGCGGCGGTGGCCAGCGGCGCGGGGTAGAGCCCGACCGCCGGCGGCACCGGCAGGCGCGCGGCCAGCGGCCCCTGCAACGCGAACGGCAGCGCCGCGCCGAGCGCCAGCCCCGCCGCCACCGCCACCAACGCCAACGCCAACACCTGGCCCAGATAGAGCGCGAAGATGGTCGCGCCGTCGGCGCCCAGCACCTTGAAGGTGGCGATGGTCTCGGTCTTGGCGTCGAGATAGGTGCGCACCGCGTTGGAGACGCCGACGCCGCCGACCAACAGCGCGGTCAACCCGACCAGGGTCAGGAAGGTGGCGAACCGCTCGACAAAGCCGCGAATGCCCGGCGCCGCCTCGGTACGGTCGCGCACCGACCAGCGCGCGTCGGGGTACGCGTCGGTCAGGCGCGCCTTGGCGGCATCGAGGTCGGCGCCGCTTGGCAGTTTCACCTTGTAGTAATAGCGCACCAGACTGCCGAGCCCCAACAGGCCCGTTCGGTCGAGCAGGTCGGGCGCGACCATCAGCGTCGGCCCCAATTGCCAGCCCTGGTTGGCGCGGTCGGGCTCGGCGCGCAGATAGCCGCGCAGCACCACGGTCTCGCCGCCGATGGCGATGCGGTCGCCAAGATCGATGCCCAGGCGCTCGGCCAGCACCCGGTCGGCGACCGCCCCCCAGGCGCCGTCGCGCTGGCCCAGCAAGGCGGCCAAGGGTCGGTCAGGCTCGGTCGCCAGGCCGCCATAGAAGGGATAGCCCGCGCCCGGCGCCTTGATCTCGACCACCGAGGCGCGGCC
Source organism: Rhodothalassium salexigens DSM 2132 (assembly GCF_004341375.1). Taxonomy (GTDB): domain Bacteria; phylum Pseudomonadota; class Alphaproteobacteria; order Sphingomonadales; family Rhodothalassiaceae; genus Rhodothalassium; species Rhodothalassium salexigens. The sequence continues at coordinate 84,890 of NZ_SLXO01000011.1, read as the reverse complement.
GGTGGCCGGCGCGCGGGCGTTGGAACTCATGCGCGCCACCCGCGCGACCGCGCCCATCGCGTCGAGCCGCGCCACCACCTCGGGGTCGAGCGGCTGGCGGGTGGTGCGCACCTCCAGGTCGCCGGCGAGCAGCCGCGCGCCCTCGGCGTCCAGGCCATCGGTGACCGCGCGCGACAGCGAACCGACGCCGGCGATCGCCGCCACGCCGAGGATCAGACAGCCCAGAAACACCCGAAACCCGCGCGTGCCGCCGCGCAGTTCGCGCCGCGCCAGGGCCAGGACCGGCGAGCGCGCCATCACCCGGCCTCCACGACGCGACCGGACAGACCGGCCCCACCGGCCGCGCCGCCGACCGGTCGGGCGCCGCGCCCGGGTTCCTCATGGGTGATCCGCCCGTCGGCGATGTGGACCACCCGGTCGCAGCGATTGGCCAGGTCCAGATCGTGGGTGATCAGCACCAGCGTGGCGTCGCGTTCGTCGTGCAGCGAGAACATCAGGTCGATGATGGTCTGGCCGGTGCCGCTGTCCAGATTGCCGGTGGGTTCGTCGGCGAGCAGCACCGCGGGCCCCGGCGCCACCGCGCGGGCCAGCGCCACGCGCTGCTGTTCGCCGCCCGAGAGTTGCGCCGGGTAATGGTCGAGCCGGTGGCCCAGGCCGACCCGGTCGAGGGCCGCCGCCGCCTCGGCGAAGGCGTCGTCGCGGCGCGCCAGTTCCAGCGGCACGGCGACATTTTCGAGCGCGGTCATGGTCGGGATCAGGTGGAACGACTGCAAGACGATGCCGATGCGGTTGCGCCGCAACAGCGCCAGCGCGTCCTCGTCGAGCGCCGACAGGTCGTGCCCGTCCACCGACACACGCCCCGAGGTCGCCGCTTCGAGCCCGGACATGATCGCCATCAGCGACGATTTGCCGGACCCCGACGGCCCGACCAGGCCGACCGCCTGACCCGCGCCCACCGCCAGGTCGAGCCCGCGCAGGATGTGTACGGGCCCGGCCCCGCTATCGAGCTTGAGATGCACGTCGCCGAGCGCAATGATCGGGTCGGCGGGGCGGGACGGGCTGGTGGCTGTCATGACCGGGTCCTTGAAACACGCGTTATATCGGCAAGATATATAGAATGCCTATGATCGGAATGAAACCGCTGGGCCTCCTGGCCTTGTTCGCAATCGCGCTGGCGGTCGGATTTGCCGCACCCGCCCGGGCCGCTGGACCGGCGGGCGACGGCGCGGCGGGTACGCCCCCGCCCGGCCACACCGTGCTGGCCCTGGGCGACAGTTTGACCGCCGGCTACGGCCTGGGCCCCGACGCGGGGTTCACGCACCAACTCGCCGCCTGGCTCGACGCGCGGGGGCTCGACGCGCGGGTGGTCAATGCCGGCGTCTCGGGCGACACCACATCGGGCGGCCGGTCGCGGCTCGCCTGGGTGCTCGACGGTCTCGACCGCGCGCCCGACCTGGCGATCGTCGCCCTGGGCGGCAACGACATGCTGCGCGCCATCGAGCCCAAGCTGACCCGCGCCAATCTCGCCGCGATCATCGCGACGCTCAAGGAGCGCGATATCCCGGTGTTGCTGGCCGGCATGCGCGCGCCGCCCAATCGCGGGCCCGACTATGCCCAAGCGTTCGACGCGATCTATCCCGACCTGGCCGAGCAACACGGCGTGCGGCTCTACCCGTTCTTCATGGACGGCGTGGCGACCGACACCGACCTGTTGCAGCCGGACGGTCTGCACCCCAATGCCAAGGGCGTGGCGCGCATGGTCGACGGCATCGGCCCGCTGGTGGCGGCGATGCTGCGCGGCGACGGGGCGGTGGACGACGACACCACGGCGGGGCGCCACTGACGCTGGGCGCCGGCCGCCGGCCGCCATCACCCATCCCCGGCCCCCATCCCCGTCACCGGAGAGCCGCGAAAAATTGGCTCGGCCCGGGCTCGGCTTTTCTGATAGGCTGGCAGAGCGCGCAACGGTCAGGGAGGTGCCAGCCCCACCATGCCGACGGCCCCATCACAGCCATAGGCGGCCGGCCGCCCGCGCTTGGGGCCAGCGACGCCCCAACCGCCCCGATGCCAGCCGCCCCCAACGATCGAGGGGACCCCCATGCATCGCCTTTTCGTCGGGCTTGCCCTGCCTCAACCCGTGCGCCAACACCTGCTCTTGTTGATGGGCGGGGTCGACGGCGCGCGCTGGCAGGGTGACCATCAATTGCACCTGACCCTGCGGTTCATCGGCGAGGTACCGGCGCGCCAGGCGGACGACATCCGCTCGGCGCTGGCCCGGGTCAGCGCCGCCCCGTTCACGGTGACGCTCGAAGGGCTCGGCACGTTCGGCAAGCCGCGCTCGCCGCGCAGCCTGTGGATCGGCGTCGCCGATGCCGACCCGCTCAAGCATCTGCACGAGAAGATCGACCAGGCGCTGGTGCGCGTCGGCCTGGCGCCCGAACAGCGCAAGTTCAAACCCCATGTGACCCTGGCGCGCTTCAAGCGGGCCAACCCGGCCAAGCTCGACGGCTATCTCGAAGCCCGCGCCGGTGCCCGTACCGCCGCCTTCCCGGTCACCCGGTTCACCCTGTTCGAAAGCCATCTGTGCAGCGACGGCGCGCTCTATGACCCGGTGGAGACCTACCCGCTCGACCGGTCAGGCCCCGAAGCGGTCGAGGATGGCCCCGACCTGCCCCGCATAGCCGCCGCCGAACGCCTTCACGTGGAATAGCAGGGGATAGAGATTGTAGAGATCGCGCCGGACCTCGAAGAAGCCGGGGTCGAGCGGCCGGCGCGCGCCATAGGCGGCGAAGAAATCCCGGCCGACGCCGCCGAACAGGGTCAACATGGCCAGGTCCACCTCGCCATGGCCGTAATAGATCGCCGGGTCGACCAGCGCGCTGACCCGGCCCCGGTCGCCGAGCACATTGCCGGCCCACAAATCGCCGTGCAGTAACACCGCAGGCGGGCGCGCCGGCAGCCAGCGGTCGAGCCGCCCGGCCAGCGCCTCGACCCGCGCCAGCGTCGCCCGATCCAGGCGCCCGGCGTCATGGGCCAGATGCGCCATGGGCCGCAGCCGGCGCTCGGCGAAAAACGCCGGCCAGGGCGCGGCGGGCGCGGCGACGCCGGTCACCGGCCGGTTGTCCTGGCGCTCGCCGGCGAACACGGTCGCGGCGTCGAAGCCATAGTCGGCGCGTTCGACGCCGTGCATGGCGGCGACCACGCGCGCCAGATCGGCCGCATCGGGGGCGCCTTGATCGGCCACCGCATCGATCACCAGCAGGCCGGGCTCGACCGCCACCACGCCCGGCACCGGCACGCCCGCCGCGGCCATGTGGCGCAGCATCGCCGCTTCGACCTCGGCGGTGTCGCGCCCGCCGGGCTTGGCCGTCTTGGCCACCACCGTGCGCCCGTCATCCAGGCGCACCCGGTGGACGAGGCCGATATCGCCGCCCGACAACGGGGCGAGCGCGGTCACCGCCGCACCGGTCAGCGCGGCGAGGCGCTCACGCACCGGCGCGCGCCGTCTGCTGCAGATGCGCCACCAGCCCGTCGGCGGCCGCGCAGACCAGCGACCACACATGATCGAAACCGCCGTCGCCGCCGTAATAGGGGTCGGGAACCTCGCCCGCCCCGGCGCCGCCGGCATAGTCCAGAAACAGCCGCAGGTCGGCCTGCGCGCCGGCCGGGCGCAAGCGTTCAAGGGCGGCCAGATTGGTGGCGTCCATGGCCAGGATATGGTCGAAGCGATGGAAATCGTCGGCGCGCACCTGGGCCGCGCGTTGGCCCGAGATGTCGACGCCATGGCGGCGCGCGGTGGCCTGGGCGCGCGGGTCGGGCGGGTTGCCCACATGCCAGTCGCCGGTGCCCGCCGAGGCGATCTGAAGCCCGTCGAGACCGGCTTGGGCGGCAGCACGGCGCAACGCGCCTTCGGCCATGGGCGAGCGACAGATGTTACCGAGACAGACGAACAGCACCGATGCCATGGGGCGCCTCCTGCGCACGAAACCGAACCGTGGGCCGTGCTTGACGCAGCCGAGGCCCTGGCGTCAAGCCGGTCCGACACCCCAGGATTTGTGGCATTTCGCCCGTGTCGAAGCCCGGCTTCGACTCTGGACGATGCCCCTGCGAGCCGCTACCGTCTCACGACTTTTTCCGCAGGCGAGGTTGGCCCATGAAGACGATTCTCAAGTGGCTTTGGTCGACGATCAAGGTCTTTCATGTTCTCGTGGGCAGCGTGTTCTTTACGCTGCTGCTCATCTTCATCGTCTCCACGCTGGCCAACCAGCCGGAGAAGCAGGCGCGTACGGTGCCCGACAAGACGGCTCTGGTGCTCGACCTGGAAGGCCGCCTGGTGGAGACGCTGAGCCGGGTTGAGCCCGGCGACGTGTTTGGCGGCCCACTGGCCGGGCCGCTGCCCAACGAGGTGCTGATGCGCGATGTCCTGCACGCGCTCGACCAAGCGCGCGAGGACGAGCGGATCACCGCGCTGGTGCTCAACCTGGACGACTTTGCCGGCGGTTATCCCGCGCAACTGCACCGCCTGGGCGAGGCGGTCGGCCGGTTCAAGAACAGCGGCAAGCCGGTGATCGCGGTTGGTGAGAGCTACTCGCAAGCGCAATACCTGATCGCGTCCTATGCCGACACCGTGCTGATGAACCCGGTGGGCAGCGTGTGGATCCCGGGCTACGCCGCCTATCCGCTGTATCAGAAAGAGGCCCTCGACAAGCTCAAGGCCAGTGTTCACGTGTTCCGGGCCGGCGACTACAAGTCGGCGGTGGAACCGTTCATCCGCAACGACATGTCGCCCGAAGCGCGCGAGGCCAACGAAGCCTATCTGGGCGTGCTGTGGGACGCCTATCTGGACACGGTGACCGCCAATCGCGGCATCGACCGCGATGCCTTGGTGGCGACGCTCGACAACCCCGCACCGGTGTACAAGTCGGCCGGCGGCGACGGCGCCCAGGCGATGGTCAATCTGGGCCTGGTGGACAAGCTGGTGATCCGGCCGGCGCTCGACGGCACGGTGGCGGGCCTGGTGGGTGCGGCCAAAGACAAGGACAGCTTCCGGTCGCTCTCCTACACGGGCTATCTGGACGCCTTGGGCTATAACCCCACGGCTAAGAAGGACCGGCCGACGGTGGCGGTGATCGCGGCACGCGGTCAGATCGTCTCGGGCGAGGGCGGGCCGCAGATCACCGCCGCCGACAGCGTGTCGGCACTGCTGCGTCAGGCGCGCACCGACAAGCACGTCAAGGCGGTGGTGCTGCGCGTCGACAGCCCCGGCGGCGGGCTCGCCGGGTCCGACCTGATCCGCCAGGAGGTGGCCGCCATCCAGGCCGCCGGCAAGCCGGTGGTGGCGTCCTATGCGGGTGTGGCGGCGTCGGGCGGCGTGTGGATCTCGGCCAATGCCGACAAGGTGTTCGCCGAGGAGACGACGATCACCGGCTCGATCGGCGTGTTCAGCCTGCTGCTGACCTTCGAGGACACGGCGAGCGCGGTGGGGCTGACCCAGGACGGTGTCGGCACCACCCAGATCGCCGGTGCGACGGTGCTGCGCGGTCTCAACGACGCCGTCGAGGCGCTGCTGCAAACCCAGACCGACGGCGCCTATCAGCGCTTCCTCGCCCTGGTCGCCGAGGGGCGCGACATGACCGTGGCCGAGTTGGAGCCGATCGCCGGCGGGCGCGTCTGGTCCGGCAAGCGCGCCGCCGACCTGGGGCTGGTGGACGCGCTCGGCGGGCTCGACGACGCGGTCACGGCGGCGGCCGAATTGGCCGAGCTTGACGACTTCACCCTGCGCTATGTGGAGCGCCGGCCGACCCAGTGGGAGCGATTGTTCGCCGCCTATATCCAGGGTGCCGAAACCGTCGGGATGATGCCGAACCGGATCGACGCCGGGCCGGTGCAGCCGCTGATCGAGACGCTCGCCGGCCAATGGGCGCGGCTCGGCCGGCTGAACGACCCCGAAAACCGCTATCTGTTGTGCAACCGGTGCACCGTGCAATGAGCGGACCCCGTGCCCGACCAACCGGGATCACGCCGCGATCCCGGTCGGCCGGCAATGGGAGTAGCAGCGGAGGAGAGACCGATGGACCGGATCGATAAAGTCGACAAGACCGAGGCGCAGTGGCGGGCCGAACTAGGGCCCGAGCGCTACCGGGTCTGCCGTCAGGGTGGCACCGAACCGCCCTTCTCGGGCGCCTATTGTCATACCAAGGCGCCCGGCACCTATTGTTGCGCAGCCTGCGGGCAGCCGCTGTTCGCCGCCGAGACCAAGTATGACAGCGGCAGCGGCTGGCCGAGCTTCTTCACCGCCATCGGCGACGACCGGGTGGTCGAACGGGTCGACCGCAGCCACGGCATGGTGCGCACGGAGGTGTTGTGCAGCCGCTGCGACAGCCATTTGGGTCACGTCTTTCCCGATGGGCCGCCACCGACCGGGCGACGCTTCTGTATTAACTCTCTGGCCTTGAATTTGCAGCCGGAAGAAGAGTAAGGTTAACGACAAACTCGGGGAGATCGTTATTTCATTAACCCTTTCGCCTCGAATTTGAAAATTCTGCCTTTTCTGTGACATTTTTTTCATTTCAAGATCAGTTTTTCTTTTTGAAAGCTCCCACCTACGCACCGCATATACTTCCAAATAGTACTTGACACTTCTTCTGGGGGCAAAGCACAACGGGATTATAAAATTCTCGACCAAAAAAAGAATCCCTCAAGAGAGAGAGAGAGCCATGCCCACCCCAGACACCGATACCGAGCCCAAAAAACCCAATCCCATAGACGTTCATGTTGGCAGCCGCGTGCGCCTGCGTCGGACGCTCATGGGCATGAGCCAGGAAAAGCTTGGCGAAGCGCTTGGCCTGACCTTCCAGCAGATTCAGAAGTATGAACGCGGCGCCAACCGCATCGGGTCGAGCCGGCTTTACAAGATCAGCCAGATCCTCGAGGTGCCGGTCCAGTTCTTCTTCGACGACATGCCGGACGACGCGCTCGAAGGCGCCGAATTGACCGGCGGCGGCGACGACGATGTGGGCCCCGACGCCATGTCCCGTCGCGAGACGCTGGAACTGATGCGTGCCTACTACAAGATCAACGACAAAAAGGTGCGCAAAGGCATCTTCGAGTTGGTAAAATCGGTGGCCAACGCCACCGTGGCGCCCGAACACGAAGTCACCAGCGCCTGATCCCGCGCCACAGGTCGGGGCCGTGGCACACCGTGCTCACGGCCCCGATGGCGGAATGGGCTCATTCGCCGGCTTCGGCATAGTAGGCCCGCACCATGTCGGTGTTGTCGGCGCCGATGAAGTCGCGGGTTGCCGGCCGCAGCGGCATGTCGCCGGCCAGCAGCCGCGCCGGGTCCTCGCCCTTGACCCAGCCCAGATTGGGCTCGTGCACCCGGTAGCCGATCAGCCGCTGCAGATCGGGCGGGAAGTTGCGCGCCACCTCGGGCGGATAGGTCAGATACTGGTTTTCCGACTGGCGCAGCCAGCCCAGGCAATAGCTGAACACCAGGCCGGTGCGCGCGGCATCCGACCGATTGGCGCCGCCGCCATGCTGGGTGGAGCCCAGATAGATCAGCACCGAGCCCGCCGGCATCACGGCCGCCATTTCGGGCCGGTCCTGCAACGCCGGCGGGTCCGGGTCGATCAACCCGCGGTGCGAACCAGGCTGCAGCCGGGTCGCTCCATTGGCATCGGTGAAGTCGCTGACCGCCCACATGGCGTTGATCATGAACTCGTGCCGGCTGTGCTGGGCAAGCGGAAACATGGCGTCGTCGGCGTGCAGGATCTGGCCGCGCTCGCCCGGCTCGATGCGGATCGCCTGCGACAGGTTCAACTGATAGTGCTGGCAGTTGGGCAGCAGATAATGGTCCATCACCGCCAGCACTCGGGGATCGAGGGCCAGCGCCTGGCTCGACGGCACACTGGCCAGCACGCCGCCGCAGCGCACCGTTCGATAGCCGAAAAACTCACCCTCGCCCGCCGGCGTGGCGTCCAGTTCGGCGCCCAGTTCCCGGGCCACCGGGGCCAACGCCTCGGCCGACAGGGCGCGGTCGATGATCACCGCGCCATAGCGGTCGAGAGCGGCGATCAACTGGGCGGGGGCGACGTCGGCACTCACACGGATCATAAGCGCTCTCCTTCGACTCGGTTCTGGCGGGTCACGCGGCGACGGTCTTGAGCCCGAGCACGTCGAAATGGTCGAGCGACGGCCCGGCCGCGAGGCCGTGGCGGGCGCGCAGCACATGGGCCTGCATCAGCGACGGCTCATAGCTGTACAGCGTGGCATCGGTGTCGCCGGGCCAGACCGTCGGCCCGGTCCAGATCGGCTCGCCCAGGAACATGTTGGCGACCCGCGTCACCACCGCGCTTTGCACCGACAACAGTTCGGTCACGCCATAGGCGACGCAGAACTCGGTCACCGCCACGGTCATCTCGGCGATGATCCGGTAGGTGGCCGCCTTGTCGTCCTTGAGCCGATAGCGCGCGGTACAGAATTTGGACAGCTCCCAAATGTCGGGCGAGACCGGCGGTTCCCGGTCGCCGAAGACTTCGGGATAGACCTCCAGCGTCATATAGGGACGGGTTGTCGGCATGGCACGCCAGCACGACAGCACCTCGCCGTCGTCGGCCAGTTTGACGAAGTGGATCGCCTGGTCGTCATAGGGGTCCACCTCCCGGCCCTCGCGTTGGGCCAGCCCCCAGCCAAGCCACTCGTTGAAGGTCCAATGGCGCAACCGATAGACGCCATCCAGTTCGGCCGCGTAACGATGTCGATTTTGTGGAGTGATGAGAATGGTCATGGACGCCTCCGGATCAGAATACCGGCGGCAGTGTGGCGTTGGCCGAGTGGGCGAGCCACTCGCGCACTGCGTGGGCAATACGTCCCTACACGGGTGTTTCTGGTCTTGTCATGGAAGTATCAGGTGTAGAGCGATCGCTTTGACCACCGTCTGAATGCGCGTGGCGGTGCCCAGTTTGCGCGCCGCCCCGGCCATATGGGCGTTCACGGTGTTGGCCGAGATCGACAGAATATCGGCGATTTCTCCGTTGGTCTTGCCTTCCGCCGCCCAGTGCAAGCATTCCACCTCGCGCGGCGACAGGGTCAGCGGCGGCGGGCTCGACCGGTGCAGGCGCTCATAGGCGTTGTGAAAGCTATGGGCGAGCGCCTTGATGGCGCCGCGGTGCGCGCGCAGCGCCTCCTGGAACCGGCGGGTATCGGCGCCGAAGACGCAGAAGGTGGCGCGGTCGAAGCCGTTGCCATGGATCGGCACATTGAAGCCCTCGGCGAGGCCATAGTCGCGGCTGACCAGATAGCGGCGCATCCAAGCCAGGTCGTGGCGCCGCCCGGCGAACGCTTCTTCCCACCGGAACGGCGCCACCTCGGCGCAGACGCGCAGGGTCACCGGGTCCGCATGCAGCAGCCCTTCGCGGCGATAATGATCGAGCCAAGCCGGCGGTCGGTGGTCGAGGCTGGAGAATCCAACGCCGGTGTCATAGCGGATGTAGTAATACCCGTCGAACCCCGCGCGCCGGACATAGTCCAGCGCCAGGGCGTCCAACGCCTCGCGGGATTGCGCGGCGTCCAAGCGATCGACCACCGCCAGCGCATCCGGGGCCGCTCCACAGGGCTTCGCCATCGACCGCGTTTCGCATCCGAAATCTCAACTTATGGGCAAAAAGCTTACGGCCTGACCCGCAAGGGGTCTATTCTCCAAGCCCGACCAGCTTTTCCGCCACAGCGCCAACGGGCGCGCACCGGCCGGGCTAGCGGCATTCGGGTATGGCGGACGGCTGGGCCATCGTCTTGGGGTCGTGTTGCAGGCACCCGGTGACCACCGGCAGCGGTCCGTTCACGCGGTCATCAACACAGTTTGTGAGCGGCGATCTGGACGGCAGCGAGGAAGTTGACGGCCAAGCGATCGTATCTCGTGGCGACGCGGCGGAAGCCCTTCAGTCCACCGATCAGGCGCACTATGGCGTTGCGGTCGCGGTAGAGGAAGGGCGAGCAACAGGTCTTCCAGTACCGGTCGGCCTTGGGTGTAGGATGTTTTCGCGGCGACTCCCTGGTTGTCGATGATCTGCCGCACCCGGTCGGTGTCGTAGCCCTTGTCGGCATGAACCATGACCTCTGCGGGCAGCCCGTCAGAGCATGGATCTTCGTGGTCCGACCGCAGCGCGACCGCCCGATGGCGTGGCCCTGCTCCGCCCCTTTTCCGCCGCTGGCGCAGCGGTGTGCACGGACAGCGGAACCGTCGATCATCTCGTCGGAAGGTGGTCCGCCGGTATCCGCGAGCGCCAGCCGGACTTCAGGATGTGGACAATGCCGCTGATGACACGCCGATCATCGACGCGAGGCTTGCCCCTCGGGTCCTACGGCAGCAGGGGCACAAGACGGTCAACCTGTTCGTCCGACAGCCAAAAATGAGAATGCGACACGACAAGCTCGCTTCCAGGGAACTCGGATCGCATCCGAAGCCGCGGGGGGAAGCCCGTTTATGGGGCCTGCCCCTAGGGCCGCAAAACATTTCGGAGCAGAACAATCGCTGCTCCGGCCATAAAGCCAAGCACGATCGCCAAGACCAAGACAAGCAGCGGTTTTGGTGATGTCGGCAGCTTGGAAACCCGAACGGGCTCCAAAGGCATTGCAGCAAAACTGTCGTCAACCACCATCATCATGAGCTTGCGCTCGTTCTCGATGAGCAGTTCCGAAAGCGTTTCCACAACATCCTTGGTTCGAGCTTGCTTGAGGCGATCTTGAAGATAAGCCGCCCGCTCCAAGGCGCGAGAACGTTCCTGCTGAAGGACAACCCGATTTGCTTCGCGATGCAAGTGAGTCAAAAAATTCTGCGCAAATTCAGGATCCTTAGAAGAATAAGACAAAACGTAGCCGATTGCCTTCGCAGCCCCCGGAGCAGTAAACGATGTAATCGATACTTTGCGATTAATATAGCCGGATAGATCTCGGGCATCTGGCGGCTGCCAATCGGGCAAACCATAAAATCGATAAAGGAACGATTTAAGTGATGCAATCGCCCCACCCGGCGGATGCCACTTCTGGTCTTCAGCACCCCATTGAGACACAAAAGCTGTGTGCGCAACTTCGGGTATGGCCATTAGTTCTTCAGCCACTCCGATTGAGGTGATTGCCGCCAGGTAACGTTCCAATACAGTTGCCTCTTCAACCGTACTGGAACGAAATGGATTGAGCGACGAACCGAACCCACCAACACCAAGCTCTAATTGTTCCTGAACCTCACTATTTGGAAACACCTGCAATTCAGCTGTATATTCAGGATTGGCCGTCCAAAGATAAAATGAAACCAAAACAACAAGAAAAAAAACTGAAACGATAATAATATGCCAGTTATTTAAAAGATCTCGCAATATATGACCCAACGAAAAAGGCGGGCGCGGCTCATCTGAAGGACCGCTGGACCGGGCTTCGCACAAGCCCGGCAAATCGTCACGTTTTTTTTCCAGCATTCGCTGCCTGCAAAATTGATTTAAAGTCACCAATACTAAACGCCAATAAAACACGAGCCTAGACTTTAAAGATCATCTCCAGCGCATGTTTTATAACGTCCAGCTCACCTTAAACTTTCGCTCGGACCAAGGCAAGCGTGCCAAGCGTGTCGCCTCACCCAGAGTGGACCGCCCCGGGTTTGCCGGCGGCTAAGTTGTCTTGGTTACGCGGTCATATCGGAGACTTCCTGGGCGGTGTATTCCACGGCATCGAAGCGCCGCCACGGCCCCCGCCGATGGATGGCCGCGGCCTTGAACAGGCCATTGATGGTCTCGGCGAGAGCATCGTCGTCGCTGTCGCCGACGCTGCCCACCGATGGCTCGATCCCGGCGTCGCCGAGGCGCTCGCCTTACGCAGAATCTCGTTGGCTTGGCGCAGCGCCCGGTTCTCGCACTCCAGCGCTTCATCTTCTCGCTCATCTCGGTGGCAATGCCGGCTCGCTGCCCGCTGTCGATCTGGGCCTTCTTGACCCACTCGTCCAGCGTCTGGGCAGACCAGTCCACCTTCGAGGAGATCGATACAACCCCAGCCCAGCGCGACTCATCACACTGGCCCTCGCGGTCCCGGACCATGCCAACGGCGCACTCACCCACCTCGGGAGAATACCTGTTCGTCGTTTAGTCCATGATGACTCCACCCTACTCTGGAGTTGGAGCCTCCTGTCTTTGCAGAATCCACTATCAAAGCCGGCGCGGTTCATCTTGAGCGGCGGCGAAATCTCGTAGGCCAAACCGAATTTGGCGACCAGCTTCTCATAAGCCTCCACATGGCGCGCCTCGTCCATCGATCAATGTCATCGGTGGACCTCCCCGGCGCAGTGGTGCGCGAAAGGAGGTTGTCATTGCTGCGACTCTAAAAAGGCCCTCCGGGCGCCCGGCCGGCCGCGGGCTTGCCATCGGGCACAAAAACGGCCCGGGCCGTCACCGGCCCGGGCCCTGAAGCTTGACCCCTGCGGGTCCCCCAGACGCCGCTCATGCGCGGCAGCAGGGGCTTAGAAGGTGGTCGTCAAGCGCACATAGACCATGCGCCCGCGCGGGTCGTGGACCCGGGTGGCGAAGGCGCCGTCGGTGTTGACGAACGGCGGGTCATTGTCGAACAGGTTGATGCTGCCGACGGCGACGCGCGCGCCTCTTAACGGCCCCATGGCACCGAAGGTGTAGTTGTACTGGATGTCCACCGTGGTCTGGCTGTCGACGCGGGCGAAACCGCCCCGCCCGGCGCAGCCGGTGACCGGGTCGACCGGCTGGAAGTCCGCCGGCGTGTCGCCGCCGCCGCAGTTCTGGTCGTCGCGCAAGCCGTCGATGTAGCGCACGAAGGTGGTCAGCGCGTGGTTGCGATAGACATACGCCAGGCTGGCGTTGAAGCGCCACTCGGGCACCGGGGCGGCGAAGTTCTGGCTGTTGCGCGACCCGGCAATGTCGACCGCCGGGCCATTGTCTTCCAGCGTCGCCTTGTAGGATTTCACATAGGTGCCCTCGAAGCCCGGACGGAAGGTGCCGAAATCGGTATCGAGCGTGTAGCTGACGCCGATATCGAACCCGTCGGTCTTGATGCCGCCGCGGTTGACGAACTCGGTGCGGATGAAATTCAGCCCGCCGGTGGGCCCGCGTTCGACCACGCCGGGAATCTCATTGTTGGGCGTGTTGACCGTGCGCGCCGCCAATTCCTCGGGTTGTTGTTGGGTGATCACGTCGTCGAAGTCGAAATTCCAGTAATCGACATTGAACTCCAGCCCGGCCAGTTGGCGCGGCGTGTAGGTGACACCCAGGTTGAAGGTCTCCGACTCCTCGGGCTTCAGATCCGGGTTGCCGGCCGACGTGATCGCGATGAACGACTCGCCACCCTCCACCGGGTCGAACACCGAGTTCAGGCTGGTCTGGTTGCCGAACTGCTGGAACACCGACGGCGCACGGAACGCCGTGCCCCAAGACCCGCGCAGGCTCAGATCCGGCACCGGCTGATAGAGCAGGGCGATCTTCGGGTCCACCGTATCGCCGATAAAGCCGCCATAGTCCTCGTAGCGCAGCGCCGCCGACAGCTCCAGATTGTCGAGGATCGGCACCTGCAGCTCGCCGAAGAAGCTGTAGACGTCGCGCTCGCCGAAGAAGTCGTCAATCGGCGCGGTCACGAACAGGAAGTTGGCCCCATTGGTGTTTTCGTCCAGATCGTGGCGCAGCGAATCCTCGCGATACTGGAAGCCCACGGCCAGCCCAACCGGGCCCGCCGGCAGGTCGAACAACTCGCCCGCGGTGACCGCGTCGATCACGGTCAGCGTGCTGCGCCCGTCGAGGGTGATCTCGCCGGTGATGAAGTCGTAGATCGCGTCGCTGTTGACCACCGGCGCGGTTACCGGGTTGCCGTCAGGGCCGATGACCGGCGTCCCGTCCAGGTTGCGCACCGGCACCTGGCCGTCGGGCCCGACGATGCCGGACGCGAACGGGTTGTAGAACAGACAGCCGCCGGTGCCCGGCGGGTTCAGCCCCGGTCGGCACGACACGCCCGCCTGGCCGTTCAAGGCCAGATTGGTCTCGACCGCCAGGCCGTCGGACACATCGGTGAAGTGATAGTTGTTGATGCCGCGCAGATAGCTGACGTCATAGTACCAGCTATTGCCGATATCGCCGGTCAACCCCGCCACCATGCGCCAGGTGTCGTGCTCGAACTCGCCGGGGTTCTGTTGGTTGGAGAAGAAGTCGTTCACCTGACCGCCGCCGGGGCTGCGGCCGAGGAACAGTGACGCCGAGCCGGTGAACGGGTTGAACGGGTTATTGGGCAGAATGGTCAGCGGACTGCTGATCGGGAAATTGCTGTTCTGCCGCTGGGTCCGATTCCGGGCATAGCTGAACTCGCCGTAGAACCGGGCATGGCGATTGAACTCGTGGTCCAGCTTGGCATAGCCCTGAAGCCGCGTGGTCCGGGGCACCAGGTTGAACTGGGTGCCGAAATCGGTCTGGCAACTGCCGCGCAGGCTGCCGCCGGGACCGGGCAGGGCGACGGCGACCTCCTGGCCGGTGACCGGGTCGACCACGGTCTCAGGCTCGTAGATGATGTCGTCGCTCAAGGCGGCGGCGTCGGCGCACTGCGGGTCGGGCACGATGAAGGGCGAGAAGCCCTGTTCGCCCTGCGCCGCGGCCAGCGCCTGGAAGGCGGCCCCCAATTGCTGCTGCTGGGCAGAGCTTAACTGATCGGTGGAAAAACCGGCCAGCGCCGGATTCAAGAGTTCCGGCGCCAAACCGAGCACCTGGGGCAGGAAGCTCGCCGTGAACGCATCGGCCAGACCGTCGGCGGCCCCGGCGGTCGCCGCCCCCTGCTGAAGACTGAACCCGGAAAAATTGCCGACCAGGAAGCCGCCCGCCGGGTTGGGGATCACCGGCGAGGCGAACTGGCCGGCGGGACCGAAGTCGAACACCGGCGCGGCATTGTCGGCGAAGGCGTTGAACACATTGGCCAACGCCTGCTGCCGCGGATCGAGTGCCGCATTGGGCGCGTTCAGCGGGATGAAATTGCCCGGCAGGGCGGCGGTGGTCGAGACGCTCAGCCCGCCCTGGCCGCGAAACGCCTCGGGCCGCAGGTCGCGCTCGCGGGTGGTCAGGGCCGAGCGGTCCAGATAGCTTGCCGACAGCGTCAGGTGAGTACGGTCGTTGCCGCCGCCCCAAATGCCCTCGACGCGCAGATCGTTCTGGCTGGCATTGGTGTTGCCCTGCCATTCGCCGCGCAGTTCCAGGCCCTCGAAATCGTCGCGGGTGATGAAGTTGACCACGCCGGCGACCGCGTCGGTGCCATAGAGTGCGGCCGCCCCGTCTTCCAGGATCTCGGTGCGTTCAAGCGCGATCATCGGTACCAGCGAGGCGGTGTCGACGAACAGCACGCCATTGTCGTCGGGGGCGGCCGACGCCACCTGGCGCTTGCCGTTGAGCAGCACCAGGGTCGACGACAGGCCGAGCCCGCGCAGATTGATGTTGGAGGTGCCCGCGGTCAGGTTCTGGGTGAACGCGTCGGGGTTGTTCTGCGCACCGGTGGAGGTGGTCAGCGTCTGGGTGATGTCGGCGATATCGGCCGCGCCGATGGTATTGATGTCCTCGCGCCCGATGGTGGCGATGGGCGAGGGGCGGTCAGCCTGTTGCACGCGGCGGATGTAACTGCCGGTAACGACGATCTCTTCCACCTCGCCATTGTCGGCGGACTCGGCGATCTGCGGTGCTTGCTGCGCATTGGCCGGCAACGCCAGGAGCCCAGCGAGGCCAAGCCCGGCGAGCGCGGTGGTGGTACGGAAATGGGCGGTGTGGACCATAAGTTTCCCCGACGGATTTTTTTGGTTGATTGGGTCCCCGGGCGATGCCGGGGTAAGGGCGCGGTCGCTTCCGCCGCCGGTCGGGGCCGCGCGCGGCCCTGACCGGCGGGCGACGGTCAGAAGCTGGCGGTCAGCCGCACATAGACCACCCGACCGCGCGGATCGTGGACCCGGCTTTCATAGCCGCCATTGGTGTTGACGAAGGGCGGCTCGGTGCCGGCCACATTGATGGCGCCGGCGCTGAACACCAGGCTTTCGTCCAGGTCGAACAACTGGTTGACCTGGAGCGTGTATTGTAGATCGACGGTGAAGATGTCGCTGACGACGCCATTCTCCGGCACCCGGCCGTCGGGGCCGGGCTCGGCCGTCGGGCTGGCCTGATCGTCGTCGAAGCCGTCGATATAGCGGCCATAGACGTTGAAGGCGTGCGCGCCCTGGGTCCAGTTGAGGCCCAGATTGAAGCGCAGCGGCGGCGTCGGATTGCCCACATTGGTGAAGTTGCGGTTGCCCTTGCCGTCGATGACGCCGAGCGTCGGGTCGGTGATGTCGTATTTGGTGATCAACGTGCCTTCGAAGCTCGGGCGGAACGTGCCGATGGCCGTGTCGAACTGGTAGCTGGCGCTGAAGTCGAGCCCGGCGGTCTCGATGCTCGGCGCGTTGACGAACTGGGTGTTCACCTGGCTCAGCAGCGGCAGGCCGAATTGCAGCGCCGGACGAACGAAGCGGTCCGGGTTCAACAACGGCGTCGGGTTGCCGACCTGGGCCGCCTGACGTTCGGCCTCATCCAACAACGCCTGGGCGTTTTCCTTGGTGATCTTGTCGTCGAAATCGAAGTTCCAGTAGTCCAACGACAAGCTGAGCCCCGGCACCGCACCCGGCTGGTAGGTGGCCCCCACATTGAACTGGCGCGAATCCTCCGGGTTCAGATCGGGGTTGCCGGTGGTGAACTCGGCCAGGAAGGCGGTGTTGCCGACCAGCGGGTCGCGCAACTGGGCGAGCGCGACGAAACCGCCGGTTTCCTGTTGGAAGATCGACGGCGCCCGGAACGAGGTGGAGAAGGTGCCGCGCAGCGACAGGTCGTCGTGCGGCATGATCAGCACACCCACCTTGGGATCGACCGAATCGCCGACGCCCTGGATGTCCTCGTAGCGCACCGAGGCGTTGACCTCCATCCAGTCGGTGGCCGGCAGGCGCACCTCGCCAAACACCGCATAGGTGTCGCGTTCGCCGCGGAAATCCGGCACCGCCGTGCCGGCACCCGAGGCGAACAGGAAGTTACCATTGTTGGAGTTGGTGTCGGCGTCGAGGCCGTAACGCTCGCCGCGATACTGGCCGCCCACGGCGACGCCGATGGGCCCGCCGGGCAGGGCGAGCCGGTCGCCGAGGTCGCCGGCGATCACCGCGTCGACCACCAGCAGGTCCGAATCGAAGTCGAGCCGGTTGCGGTCGATCACATAGTCCAACACCTCTTCGGTGTTCAGCGGCGACGCCTGACCGGGGCCGAAGGGGTCGAAGAAGAAGCACGGTCCCTCGCCCGGCGTACCGGTCAGCGGGTCGCAATTCTCGCCGCCCAGGCCGGCGAGCGCGAACGCCATCTCGTTGCGCAGGGTGTCCTGCACGCTGACCCGGAATTCGTTGGTCGCCGCGGTGACGCTGGTGTTCAGGCGCCAGGTGTCGTTGATCCGCCAATCGAAGCCGCCGCTGAACCGGTAGGTATCGGAATCATGCGTGCTGTTGACCGCCTCGCCAGTGCCGATCGGGCGGAACAGGCTGATCAGGTCGACCCCGAACGGGTTGCTCGGGTGCGCGGGCAGGCCGGTGGGGCCGGTCTCGCCGCCGATCAACTGGGCGGTCAGGATCGGGAAGGTGGGCGTGTTGCCGCGTTCGGCGCGATTGCGGGCAAAGCCGAACTCGGCGAAGAAAGACAAATTGTCGGTGATGTCGTAGCCGGCCTTGGCGAAGCCCTGAAGGCGGCTTTCCTCCGGCACCAGATTGTAGAACTCGCCGAAATCGAACTGACAGATGCCGACCACGCCGGCCGGCAGGCCGAGCGCCGGCACGGCACCGGGTGCCTGGGAATTGGGCGTCGAGCCGCACGCCGGGTCGGCGAAGGCCGGCAATTCGCCCGCCGCCGACAAGCCGGCCCGGATCGCTTCGAGCGGCGTGCCCTCGGCGGTGGGGATGCCCGCGAACTGGGTGTAGACGTCGGCCAGGGACACGTCCAAGGGGATCTGGCCGAGCGGCAAATAGGTGCCCGGATCGCCGATCGAGCTGAGGTCGGGACCGAACAGCGGGCTCAGCCGCTTTTCCTGCATGGTCAAGGGCGTCCGGTCGAGATAGCTGACCGCGGCGATGGCATAGCCGCGATCCATCTGCACGCCGCCCAACACCTCGATCCGGGCGTCGGAGCTGGAGCCCGTGTCGGCGATGGTCTGAAACTCGCCGCGCACCTCCAGCCCCTCGAAGCCGTCGCGGGTCAGGAAATTGGCGACCCCGGCGACGGCGTCGGCACCATAGAGCGTCGCCGCCCCGTCCTTGAGGATCTCCAACCGCTCAATGGCGATCAGCGGCACCAGCGACGCGGTGTCGACGAAATTCACGCCATTGTCGGTGGCCGCCCCGCTAACCACCTGGCGCCGACCGTTGAGCAGCACGAGCGTCGACGACACGCCCAGCCCGCGCAGGTTGATATTGCTGGTACCGGTGGAGAAGTTCTGCGTGAACGCGTCGGGATTGTTCTGCGACCCGGTGTTGATGGTCAGCGTCTGGGTCAGGTCGGCGATGTCGGCGGCACCGATATTGTTCAGGTCCGCGATGCCGATCGACGTGATGGGCGAGGCTTGGCTCACATCCGAACGGCGCTGGATGTAGGACCCGGTGACGACGATCTCTTCCACCTCAAGGGTGGTGTCCCGGTCGCCTTGATCGGGCGTCTGTTGCGCGTGGGCCGCCCCCACCGGCGCGATGGCGATAAGCCCCAGACCCAAAAGACCGGTCAGAGCGGTGGATGCAACGAATCTGTTTTTAGCCATAGCGTGGCCTCCCCAACGATGGTCGGTTGAACCACGGATGGCCCACCGCACCCATGTCATTTTTTAGTGGCCGGTTTGATCGGCCCGTTTTTCACGAACAGACAATTTTTTGCTGCCCGCTTTCGTTGTAGACGAGTGTTGCGAAAGCCGCGTGAAAAGGTCAAGCGTCGCCAAAACTTTGTTTGCTTTTTTTCTGCTGTGTGGCAGCGGTGATACGCTCGCGATCTTTACCGACGGGGCCAACAAACCGCGCAACACCGCTGATCACCCGAGGGAAGGGGCCGGCGGCGCGATAGCAAGAAGGCAATACTCAGGGGAGGCAATATCGCGATGACAGGACAAACAGACGCCGTCGGCCGGTTGGCCGGCAAGCGCGCCCTGATCACCGGCGGCGCCGGCGGCATCGGCGGTGCCACGGCACGGCTGTTTCTGGCCCATGGGGCGGCGGTGGCGGTCAGCGACATCGACGCCGACGCCGCCCGGCGCACGGCCGCCGATCTGGGCGGCGGGACGGTGGCGTTGGCGCATGACGTGACCGACGAGGCGGCGTGGACCGCCGCCGTCGCCGCCACGGTCGAGGCCTTGGGCGGGCTCGACATCCTGGTCAACAATGCCGGCATCGGCACGCTCGGCGGCGTGTTGGAAACCGACTACGCCGACTGGCGCCGGGTCCTGGCGGTGGATCTGGACAGCGTGTTCCTGGGCTGCAAATACGCCCTGCCCGCCTTGGCCGAGAGCGGCCGGGGTGCGATCGTCAATGTGGCGTCGGTCGCCGGGCTGATCGCCCAGCCCAACATGGCCGCCTACAATGCCGCCAAGGCCGGCGTGCGCCATCTGACCAAATCGGTGGCGCTCGATTGCGCGCGCAAGAAGAACGGCGTGCGCTGCAATGCGGTGCTGCCCGCCTATCTCAACACCCAGATCCTGGATGGGCTGATCCCCGGCAAATCGCGCGAGGACATGCTGCACCGGTTGGCGGCATTGAGCCCGGCGGGCCGGGTCGGCGACGCCGAAGACGCGGGCCACGCCATCGTCTATCTGGCCTCCGACGAGGCGGCATTCGTCAATGGCAGCGACCTGGTGGTGGACGGCGGCCTGAGCGCCATGTGAGCGCGGGCCGGGTGCGCGGGGTGCGCGATCAGCGGATCAGACGCGCTTCCTGGACCAGCACATCGGCATGGGGGCCGCCGAGAATCTCGTCGGTGGCCTCCTGCAACAGCGCGGCCACATAGGCAACATTGACGTGTGAGCGCGGGTCGTAACGTTCGCGCACATAGAAGCTCAGATTGGAGATATAGGCGTCGCGCAGCCTCGGCGTGACCGAGATGACCTGCGCCCGGGCGTCGGCGTCGGTCGCCTCAAGCACCAGATTGAGCCGCAGGCTACCATGGAAACGGCCGCGCTGGACCACCGCCACGTTGAGCGGCTCGAGCTCGTAGAACAGCTTGGATTCTTGTTCGCCCTCGGCCACGTCGCCGCCCGCCGCCACGGCCGCACCGGGGGGCAGGGCGACCGTCCCGGCAACCAGCAGCGGCGCCAGAACGGCGGCGCGCGCCCAGGCCGCGCCCCGGGACAGAAGCCGGGACGACCAGCGACCCGATGCCCGACCGGCGGATGTGGTGACCATGATCCTGTCTCCTCGGCGCCAGGGGAAGGGCGGGCGGCACCGCAACCGGCACTGACCGTATCGCGCCACCGCTGAACAAACCTTAAACCGGGCTGCCGACCGAGCGATCCTCCCGGCGCAATAGGACGCTCAGATTGTTCGCCGGCATGGCGACCAGCTCGGGCGAGGCGAAACCGGCCGCCGCGGCCAAGGCCGCCACGTCGTCCAGGTCGCGCACGCCCCAGCGCGGGTCGCGTGCCGCCAGGCTGTCGTCGAAAGCGGCGTTGCTCGGCGCGCTGTGGACGCCGCCGCGTTTGAACGGACCGTAAAGGTAAAGCAAACCGCCCGGCGACAGCCGCGCGCCGGCCTCAGCCACCAGCGCCCGGGCGGCGTCCCACGGCGCGATGTGGATCAGATTGATGGCGACCACCGCCGCCAGACCGTCGAGCGGCACGGCCCAGGGTCGCGCCGTCACATCCAGCGCGCGCGCAGGGCGCAACCGGTCGCTGCCGTCGCCGGCATGGGCCTGGATGCTGGCCAGATTGTCCGGCTCGGGGTCGGTCGGCTGCCAATCCAGACCGGGCAGATGACGCGACAGGAAGGCCGCGTGCTGACCGGTGCCCGCCGCCACCTCAAGGACCAGACCGGCACGCGGCAACCGGGGGCCGAGCACGTCCAGAATCGGTTGTTTATTGCGTTCGGCAGCGGGCGCGATTCGGCGGTCATCCATCGACGGGGCTCCAAATAAACGGGTGGGCGGGGGCGGCGGCCGGGTCAGCCGTCGCCGCGAAACGGCAACAGGGGCTTCAGGGTGCGGCGCGCGGCGTCGGGCCCGCCGGCGGCCCAAGCGGCCGCCACCTGGGCGGCATGGTCCTTGAGCCGCGCGTCGAACGCATCGCGCGGCGGCAGGGTGGCGATCCGGCCCAACAAGGCGCGGGCGCGGGTTTCGTCCGCCGGCCGGGCGAAGCGCAGGCGAAGCTGCGCCTCGCTGAACAGCACCGCCACGGTATCGGGGGCGAGGTCGGCGGCGCGGGCGAAGGCAGCGCGGGCGCGTTTGCGGCTGGCGCCGAAAAACACGCGCGCGATCAGGCTACCGGCACCCAGCACCACCTCGGCGTGCCAGGCTGCGTCGGCGGCATGGGCCCAGGCGTTTCGCGGATGCGCGACGAGCGCCCGGTCGATACGGGCGCGCGCGGCCCGCACGTCACTCGGCGCGGCGTCGAAGCGTGCGCGATAGCCGAGCGCCGCAGCGGCCTGCAGATTGCCCTCGCCATGGTCGGGGTCCCGCGCCAAAGCCGCTTCGGCCGCCGCCAACGCCAGGACGAGCCCGCGACGCTGCGCGGTTTCGTCGCCGGCGCCGTAGCCCGCCGCGACCAACTGCGCCCGGGCCGCCAGACCGTAGCCGTCGGCGGTCGCCGCGGCGACACCGGCGTCGGCGGCGGCAGCCCAGCGGCCGGCATCGTAGAGACGCTGCGCGGTGGCCTCGGGCTCGGCCGCAGCCAATGGATCATCGGGTGTGGGCGCCGGCGGGTCGCGCAGCGCCCCCGGCATGAGCAAAAGCAACGCCGGCAGGGCCAGCCCGAGGCCCCACCAGCGCCAGGGATCGCCGCCTATTCGGTCAGGTCTTCCCACAGCTCGCGCACCCGATCCAGGAACGAATGCGACCGCGGCGACACCTCTTCGCCGCCCTCTTCGGCGAACTCGCGCAGCAATTCCTTCTGCCGCTTGGTCAGGTTGACCGGCGTCTCCACATGAACCTCGATCATCATGTCGCCGATCACGCCCGAGTTCAGATGCGGCATCCCCTTACCGCGCAGGCGGAATTGCTTGCCGCTCTGGGTGCCGTCGGGAACCTTGATCTTGGCGCGCTTGCCGCCAATGGTCGGCACCTCGATTTCGCCGCCGAGGATCGCCGTGGTCATGGTCACCGGCACATTGCAAAACAGGTGCGGGCCGTCGCGGCTGAACAATTCGTGCGGCTCGACGGAGACGAAGATGTACAGGTCGCCCGGCGGACCGCCGCGCGCGCCGGCCTCGCCCTCGCCGGCGAGCCGGATGCGGGTGCCGTCGTCGACGCCCGGCGGCACGCTGACCGACAGCGTCTTGGTGCGTTCGACCCGGCCGGTGCCGCGGCAGGTCTCGCACGGGTCGGAGACCATGCGGCCGGCCCCCCGGCACAGCGGACAGGGCCGCTCGACCACGAAAAAGCCTTGCTGGCTGCGCACCTTACCCGCACCGCCGCACTGCGTGCAGGTCTTGGGCTCGGTGCCGGGCTTGGCACCATTGCCGCCGCAATCGCCGCATTCGGCGTGGGTGGGGATGGCGATGTCCACCTCTTTGCCCGAAAACGCCTCTTCGAGCGTCACGGCCATGTCGTAGCGCAGGTCGGCGCCACGCCGCGCGCCACCGGCACCGCCGCGACCGCGGGCGCGGCCGGTGAACTCGCCGAAGAACTCGTCGAAAATGTCGGAAAAGCCGGCAAAGTCGAAGCCACCCGGCCCACCGCCAGCACCCGCGCCGTCCTGGAACGCGGCATGGCCGAAACGGTCATAGGCGGCGCGCTTCTGATCGTCCTTGAGGACGTCATAGGCTTCGCCGATGCGCTTGAATTGCTTTTCGGCCTCTTCGTCGCCCGGGTTGCGGTCCGGGTGATACTTCATCGCCAGCTTGCGATAGGCCGATTTGAGCGTCGCCTTGTCGGCATTCCGGTCGACGCCGAGAATCTCGTAGAAATCTTGTGCCATGGAAACGGGGCCCTCCGGCTCGATCGGGGTGGCGATCCCGGCATTGGCCCCCGCGCGCCCGAGGCGCCCTCAGGCACCCGGCACGCGGGGGCAACCCCGCTTTACTTTTTGTCGTCGTCGACTTCTTCGAAGTCCGCGTCGACCACGTCGTCGTCGCCCGACTGACCGGACGCCTGACCCGACGCTTGGCCGCCGGCCGCGCCTTCGGCGCCGTCGCCACCGGCCTGGGCGCCCTCCTGGCTCGCCTTGTACATCTGCTCGCCGAGCTTCTGGGCGGTCTGGTTGACGGCTTCCATCTTCTGCTTGATGGCGTCGGCGTCGTCGCCCTCGGCGGCGGTCTTCAACTCACCGAGCGCGGTCTCGACGGCGCTTTTGTCAGCGGCGTCGAGTTGGTCGCCATAGTCGTCGAGCATCTTCTGGGTCGAGTGGACCAGCGCGTCGGCCTGGTTCTTGAGGTCGATCAGTTCGCGCTTCTTCTGGTCGGCCTCGCGGTTGGCCTCGGCCTCCTGGACCATGCGCTCGATCTCGTCATCGTTGAGACCGCCCGACGCCTGAATGCGGATCGCCTGTTCCTTGCCGGTGCCCTTGTCCTTGGCCGACACATTGACCAGGCCGTTGGCGTCGATGTCGAAGGTCACCTCGATCTGCGGCACGCCGCGCGGGGCGGGCGGAATGCCCACCAGGTCGAACTGGCCGAGCAGCTTGTTGTCGGCGGCCATTTCGCGTTCGCCCTGGAACACGCGGATGGTCACCGCGTTCTGATTGTCTTCCGCGGTCGAGAACACCTGGCTTTTCTTGGTCGGGATCGTGGTGTTGCGGTCGATCAGCCGGGTGAACACGCCGCCCAGCGTCTCGATGCCCAGCGACAAGGGCGTCACATCCAGAAGCAGCACGTCCTTGACGTCGCCTTGCAACACGCCGGCCTGGATCGCCGCGCCGAGCGCCACCACCTCATCGGGGTTGACGCCCTTGTGCGGCTCCTTGCCGAAGAACGCCTTCACCTTTTCCTGCACCTTGGGCATGCGGGTCATGCCGCCGACCAGCACCACGTCGTCGATCTCACCGGCGGCGAGGCCCGCGTCCTTGAGCGCGTTGCGGCACGGCGCGATGGTCCGCTCGATCAGGTCCTCGACCAGGCTTTCCATCTTCGACCGGCTGAGCTTCATGGTCAGGTGCTTGGGCCCCGACTGGTCGGCGGTGATGAACGGCAGGTTGATCTCGGTCTGGGTCGACGACGACAGCTCGATCTTGGCCTTTTCAGCCGCTTCCTTGAGCCGTTGCAGGGCCAGCTTGTCCTGGCGCAGGTCGATGCCCTGTTCCTTCTTGAACTCGTCGGCCAGATACTCGACCAGCCGCAGGTCGAAATCCTCACCGCCGAGGAAGGTGTCGCCATTGGTCGCCTTGACCTCGAACACGCCGTCGCCGATTTCCAGGATCGACACGTCGAAGGTGCCGCCGCCCAGGTCGAACACGGCGATGGTCTTGCCGTCCTGCTTGTCGAGACCGTAGGCCAGCGACGCGGCGGTGGGCTCGTTGATGATCCGTTGAACGTTGAGCCCGGCGATCTTGCCGGCGTCCTTGGTGGCCTGGCGCTGGGCGTCGTTGAAATAGGCCGGCACGGTGATCACCGCGTCGGTGACGTCCTCGCCCAGATAGCTCTCGGCGGTTTCCTTCATCTTCTGCAGGATCATCGCCGAGATCTGCGACGGGCTCATCTTGTCGCCATTGACCTCGACCCAGGCGTCGCCATTGTCGGCCTTGACGATGGAATAGGGCACCATGCCCTTGTCCTTCTGGGTCGTCGGGTCGTCATAAGGGCGGCCAATCAGCCGCTTGATGGCGAACAGGGTGTTGGTGGGGTTGGTCACCGCCTGACGCTTGGCCGGCTGGCCGATCAGCCGCTCGCCATCCTCGGTGAACGCAACCATGGACGGCGTGGTCCGCGCGCCCTCGGCGTTTTCGATCACCTTGGCTTGGTCACCGTCCATGATGGCCACGCACGAATTCGTGGTGCCCAGGTCGATCCCAATGACTTTACCCATAACTCGACGTCTCCTTTTTGCAGCCGATCGAAACAGCCTTTCAACGAAGCACCGGTTTCGATCTCTGGTCGGACAATGGCGCCGGAAGGGGAATTTTCCGGCCTTTTCGTTCAGTTCAATCGCAATATGGGGTGCTGGGTCTGCGGTTCAACGCCTTGACACCCATTGGGCCGCAGCGCACAACACCGCCTCAGCCCCAGACGAGCAAGGCTTTTACTTATGGCCATGAAGCAGGCAAGACAAGCCCTCGGTCTCACGTCGAAAATCGGCGGTCTCGTGCGCGATGTGGCGGTGGTGATCGCGATCTGGCTCGGCGTCACCACGCTGGCCTACGCGTCCTACCACATCCCATCCGAGAGCATGGTGCCGACGCTGGAGGTGGGCGACCGGCTGCTGGTCAACAAATATGTCTATGGCTATTCGCGCTATTCGATGCCTTTCAATCCGCCGCTGTTCGACGGCCGGATCCTGAAGAACGCGCCCGAACGCGGGGACATCGCGGTGTTCTTCGTGCCCAAAGGCGCCGGGCCCAACATCGACGAGGGCACCACCTATATCAAGCGCGTGGTCGGCCTGCCCGGCGATACGGTACAGGTGCGCAACGGCCGGTTGGTGATCAACGCCACCGTGGTCCCACGCCGGGCGCTGCGCACGCTCGACCTGGTCGACCGCCACGGCTTTCCGGTCCGGGTCACCGAGTATGAAGAAACCCTGCCCGGCGGCACCAGCCACCGCATCTATGAGCGCAGCGACCGCGCGCGCTACGACAACACCCGGACGTTCCGGGTGCCCGAGGACCATTATTTCATGATGGGCGACAACCGGGACAATTCCGAAGACAGCCGGGCGCCCGGCGGCTTCACCTTCGTGCCCGCCGAGCAATTGATCGGCCGTGCCGACGTGATCAGCTTCTCGATCGCCGATTGCGACCGCCTGGTCGACGACCGCTGCGCCGCCGGCGTGCCCGTGGGCCGCTTCTTCCGCGCCCTCAACTAAGCAACGCCACACCGACAACGCAAAGGCCGGCGCCCCCCGGGGCACCGGCCCGTTGATCGACACGCCGCGTTCGGGGCGGACGGTCAGGCTTCGCGATCGACGCCCGGCTGGGCCGGCCCGTCTTCGCCGGCCTCGGCCCCCGGGTCCGGCTGCGGCGCCTTGGCCACATTGACCATGGCGGCGCGCAACAGCCGGTCCTTGATCACATAGCCGGGCTTGAGCACCTGGGCCACCTTGCCCGGTTCGACCGTATCGCTCGCCACTTCGCCCATGGCTTGGTGACGGTTGGGGTCGAACGCCTCGCCTTCGGGCCGAAACTGCTTGATGCCCTGGCGCTGCAACACCGCCTGCAACTCTTTCTCGGTCATCTCGACGCCCTGGTAGAAGGTCGACACCTTGGGGTCGCTCTTCAGGTCGTCGGGCATGCTATCGAGCGCCATGCGCAGAAAGTCGGCGACGCTCAACAGATCGCGCGAAAAGCTGGTAATGGCGTAAGCCGACGCGTCCTGCTTTTCCTTTTCCAGCCGGCGCCGTTCGTTGCGCCGGTCGGCCTCGGTGCGCGCCAGTTGGTCCTTCAGCGCCTCGACCTCGGCCGCCAGCGCCGCCGAGCTGTCGCCGGCATGGGCGGCGGTCTCGCCATCGCGCGCGCCGTCCGCCTCGTCGGCGTCGTCCGGCGCCGGCTGGCCGCTCGCCGCGGCCTTGGCGGCGCTTTCTTCAGCCTTGGCGGCGCCGGCCCGCGCGGCTTCCTGGATCACGTCGTCAAGCCGTGTCTTTGCCGCGTCGCCGTCGGGCCGGCCGGCGGCCTCGTTGGTCGCGTCGCCGGGCGTCACGGGCTCCCAACCGGGCTGACCCTCGCCCGGCGTCTCCGCCTGGGTGCCGGGCCCGGTCTTGGGGTCCTTGCCGCTGTGTCCGCGTTGATCACTCATCGAAACCCTATCCTTGTTTGATCTGGCCTTGGTCTGGCGTCGTGCATGTAATTGGTCGCGCGGCGGATCGGCCGGCTGTCGGCGCCGCCGCTCCCATCGGCGCCCCGGCCGAAGCCCCGGTCCACCGACACGGCTCACAAGAGCCGCCCCACGACCCGGGCCGTATAATCGACCATCGGGATGATGCGGGCATAATTCAGCCGCGTGGGCCCGATCACCCCGATCACGCCGACAATCTTGCGTCGGGTGGGATCGTCGCTGTCGTCGCCGCTCACATAAGGCGCGACGATGACCGAACTGCCCGACAAAGAAAACAGGTTGTTTTCCGCGCCGATGAAGATGCGCACGCCCTCGGCATCGCGCGACGCCTTCACCAGCCGCAGCATATCGCGCTTGGTCTCCAGGTCTTCAAGGAGCCGGCGCACCCGCTCCAGATCCTCGATGGCGCGCACGTCCTCCAACAGATTGGCCTGGCCGCGGACGATCAACGCCGGGTCCTGCTCGACCCCGCCCCAGGTGGCGAGCCCGGCCTGGACGATCCGCGCAGCCAGCACGTCAAGGGCCGCCTGGTCGTGGCTGATCTCGTCTTCGATCAGCTTCTTGGCTTCCTCGAAGGTGCGCCCGGCGAAGCGCGCATTGAGATAGTTGGATGCATGTTGCAGCGCCACCGGCGGCAGGCCCTGCGGCACATCGACGACGCGGTTTTCCACGTCGCCATTTTCGTGCACCACCACCACCAGCGCCCGGCCCGGCCCCAGATGGACGAACTCCACGTGGCGCACCGGCGTCTCGACCTTTTCCGCCACCACCAGCCCGGCGCAGCGGCTCAGGCCCGACAGCAATTGCGTCGCCTCGCCGAGCACATCGTCGGGCGAGCGCCCGCGCGCCTGACACTGGCTTTCGATATTGGCGCGCTCGGCCTCGCTCAGGTCGCCCACTTCCAGCAGGCCGTCGACGAACAGCCGCAACCCCAGATGCGACGGCAGGCGGCCGGCCGAGGTGTGGGGCGATTCCAACAGCCCCAGATCCTCCAGGTCGGCCATCACATTGCGCACCGACGCCGCCGACAGGCTGACACCGGCCATGCGCGACAGGGTCCGCGAGCCGACCGGTTCGCCAGTTTCCAGATAGCTTTCGACGATGTACCGGAAGATCGCCCGCGACCGGTCGTTCAGGTCCTCGATGCGCATGGTTTTGTCCATTATCCCTCAGCACGCCATGTAGGGCGCGCCCGGTTGCGCGTCAACTTGGCCGCCCGTTCGCCGGTGCCGTCCGAGGGATCTCGGGTCCGGTCCGGTGACGGTGACGCGGCCGGGGCGTCGTGGCCAGGGACGGCGGACAGGGCGGGCGCATGGCGCAATGACGGGGTGGAGATCGTGTGAAGCCCGGGGCGCATGGCTGGACGGCGCCGGGCGGTCGGGCTATGGAGGGCCGTCTTTTCCCTGTTGTACACGGAGTCTCCGAATGCGACCCAGCGGCCGCGCGACCGACGAAATGCGCGAACTCTCGTTCGAAACCGGTTATGCCAAGCACGCCGAAGGCTCGTGCATGGTCAAGTTCGGCGATACTCATGTGCTGTGTACCGCGTCGCTCGAATCGCGCACGCCACCCTGGCTGCGCGACACCGGCAAGGGCTGGGTGACCGCCGAATACGGCATGCTGCCGCGCGCCACCCACACCCGCGGCGACCGCGAGGCGGCGCGCGGCAAACAGTCCGGCCGTACCCAGGAAATCCAGCGTCTGATCGGCCGCGCGCTGCGCGCCGCCGTCGATCTGACCCGCATCGGCGAGCGCCAGATCCGCATCGACTGCGACGTGATCCAGGCCGACGGCGGCACCCGCACCGCCGCCATCTCGGGCGGGTTCGTGGCGTTGCACGAATGCCTGCGCACCATGCGCGATGCCGGCCTGATCGAGACCCTGCCGGTCAAGGACACGGTCGCCGCGGTGAGCTGCGGGCTGTACAAGAACACCCCGGTGCTCGACCTGGACTATGACGAGGATTCGACCGCCGACGCCGACGCCAATTTCGTCCTCACCGGCACCGGCGGGGTGGTCGAAATCCAGGGCACGGCCGAAGGCGAGCCGTTCGCCGAGGAACAGTTTCTGCGCCTGATGCGCCTGGCGCGCATCGGCTGCGACGCGATCACCGCCGAACAGAAGCGCGTGCTGGGGCTGCGCTGATGGTCGACGCTGCCCAAGGCGCGCCCACCGGCCGGCGGCTCAGCGCGCCGCGCCTGATCGTCGCCAGCCACAACCGGGGCAAGGTGCGCGAGATCGGCGATCTTTTGCGCCCTTATGGCCTTGCCACCGTGTCGGTGGCCGATCTGGGCCTGCCGGTGCCCGACGAGACCAGCGGCACCTTCGCCGGCAACGCCCGGCAAAAGGCCCACGCCGCCGCCCAAGCCACCGGCGAGCCGGCGCTGTCCGACGACAGCGGCCTCGAAGTGGCGGCCCTGGGCGGCGAGCCCGGTGTCGACACCGCCTTGTGGGCCGGGCCCGAACGCGACTTCGGGCTCGCCATGGCGAAGGTCGAGGATCGGCTCAAGGCCTTGGGGCCGGACGTGGACCGCGGCGCGCGCTTCGTCTGCGCGCTGTGCCTGGCCTGGCCCGACGGCCATGACGAGACCGTGCTCGGCACCGTGTCGGGACGGCTGGTCTGGCCGCCGCGCGGCGACCGCGGCTTCGGCTTCGACCCGGTGTTCGTCCCCGACGGGCACGAGCAGACCTTCGCCGAGATGGACCCGGCGGCCAAGCACGCCATGAGCCACCGCGCCGACGCCTTCGCCAAGCTGATCCGGACCAGCCTTGGCGCCGCCCCCTGACCAGCGGGTGAGCCCGCCGCCCACCGCCCCTGCAGCGGGCGCCGGGGACGGCCGGGGCGGCGGGACGGCCGGGGCGGCGGGCAGCCCCGCGACCGGGGCGACCGGCCGAGGTGGCGCCGACCGGGCGCCGGACGCCCATGCCAGCGGGCCGCCGGCGCGCTCGGACCGCGCGGAAGAGGATGTATTTGGCCTGTATATTCATTGGCCCTACTGCACCCGAATCTGCCCCTATTGCGACTTCAATGTTTACAAATCCCGGTCCCCGGACCCGGCATTGTGGCGCCATGCGCTCCAATCCAGCCTGAAGGCCCACCATGCCCACTGGCCCAACCTGCGCCTGGCCAGCATCTTTTTCGGCGGTGGCACGCCGTCGCTGATGCCGCCCGGGCTGGTCCAGGATGTGATCGACACCGCCACCGGGCTGTGGCCGGCGGCGCCGGGCCGGCTTGAGATCAACCTGGAGGCCAACCCCGGGTCGGCCGAGCGCGCGCGCTTCGCCGACTTCGCCGCCGCCGGGGTCAACCGCCTGTCGCTCGGCGTCCAGGCGCTCGACGACGCCGCCCTGGCGCTGCTGGGCCGCGACCATTCGGCGGCCGAGGCGCTGGCCGCGCTCGACACCGCACGCGCCTGCTTCGCCCGGGTCAGCGCCGACCTGATCTACGCCCGCCCCGACCAGACGCCGGCCGCCTGGGCTGCCGAGTTGGACGCCATGATCGCGCTGGGCGTCGACCATCTGTCGCTCTATCAACTGACCATCGAGCCCGGCACCGCCTTCGCCGCCAAGGCGGCGCGCGGCAACCTCCGCCCGCCGGACGCCGAGCGCACCGCCGACCTCTACGCCTTGACCCAGGCCCGCACCGCAGCCGCCGGGCTGCCGGCTTACGAAATCTCCAACCACGCCGCGCCCGCCGCCGAAAGCCGCCACAACCGGCTTTATTGGCAAGGCGACTGGTACGCCGGCATCGGCCCCGGTGCCCACGGCCGGCTGCCGGCCCGCGCGCAGATCGACGGCGCCGACGGGGCGGTAACGACAGGCGACGCCGACCACGCGGGCGGGCTTGACGGCGCGCGCCGTGCCGCAGCCGTCGCCCTGGCCACCCTGGCCCACCGCCGGCCGCAGGCATGGCTGGATGCGGCGACCGGCGGCACGACGCCCTGGGCGGCGACCGGCATCGCCGAGGCGGAGCCGCTCGATGCCGTCGCCCGCGGCGAAGAGATGGTGATGCTGGGCCTGCGCCTGGCCGAGGGGCTCGACCTCGACGCTCTCGCGCGCCGGCTGGGGCCGGCGGCCGGGCGGCTGTTGGCGAGCCCCGCGCTCGCGCGCGCCGTGGCCGCCGGGCTGATCGAGCGGCGCGGTCGGCGGCTGGTCGTGCCGGCCGACAAGCGCGCGCTCACCGACGCGATCGCGACCCGGCTTTTGGCCGGTTGAGCGCGCCTTCGGCCGGCGTGAACCAGCAGCGACCGATCGGCAGCCAACGCCCCGGATTGCCCGGCCCGGCGACACCGTTGCCCCTTGTGTGGGGGGCATGGCTGCCACATATTAAACGCTCGTAATGCGAAAGGGAGTTCCGCAACAATGGATAACCGTT
The DNA here is from genome assembly GCF_004341375.1 of Rhodothalassium salexigens DSM 2132. GTDB lineage: Bacteria > Pseudomonadota > Alphaproteobacteria > Sphingomonadales > Rhodothalassiaceae > Rhodothalassium > Rhodothalassium salexigens. The sequence continues at coordinate 53,328 of NZ_SLXO01000011.1, read as the reverse complement.
ACATGCGTACGGCCGGCTATGGGGCGACCGGCGCACGGTCCATGGCGACCGATGCCGGTCTGCGCCGCTATATGTTGGGCGTTTACAACTATATGGCCTCGGCGGTGCTGCTGACCGGCATCGTCTCCCTGCTGGTTTACTCGAACGACGCCCTGTCGGGGCTGTTCTACCAGATGCAGGCGGGCCGGCCGGTGGGCATGACCGGGCTCGGCTGGATCGCCACCCTGTCGCCGCTGGCCTTCATCCTGGTGCTGAGCTTCGGCATCAACAAGCTCAGCGCCGGCGCCACCCAGGCGCTGTTCTGGACCTTTGCGGTGCTGTTCGGCATTTCCATGTCGAGCATCTTCTATACCTACACCGGCCAATCGATCGCCCAGGTGTTCTTCGTCACCGCCATCGCTTTCGGCGGGCTGAGCCTCTATGGCTACACCACCAAGCGCGACCTGGGCCCGGTGGGTACGTTCGCGATCATGGGTCTGATCGGCATCATCATCGCGTCGCTGGTCAATATCTTCGTGGCGTCGAGCATGATGTCGTTCATCATCTCGGTGGCCGGCGTGCTGATCTTCGCCGCCCTGACCGCCTATGACACTCAGCGCATCCGGCAAACCTACGACATGGTCGTGGGCAATGCCGAAATGATGAAGAAGGCCTCGGTGATGGGCGCGCTGTCGCTCTATCTGGACTTCGTCAACCTGTTCATGATGCTGCTGTCGCTGCTCGGCAATCGCGAATAGGCCAAAGACACCGGCGGGCGGGGGCCGCTCAAGGCTTCGGCCCGCCCACGCCCCGCTTCGGGCGGCGTCTTGACGGACGCCGCCTTTTTTCGTCGCCGGTAGCCCCGGGGCCGGCGCGCCCGGCGCGCTCAGTCCTCAACCAGCTTGAGCAGCTTGGCGTCGAAATAGCGCAGCAGCGGTTCGAGTGCCCGGCCGCGCTTGAGCACCCGACCGTCCATGCCCTGGATGCGCCACGCACCCTGCTTGCGCGCCAGCGCCGGGCATTTGACGATGCGATAAACCGGCACCTCGCTAGCCCGGCGATAGACCGCGAACTCGGCTTCTTCAGCCCCCATGTGCAGGGCATAATCGCGCCACAGCCCCTCGCTGACAAACCGCCCATAAACGGTCATCAGCCGCATCAACTCCTCGCGCCGGAACGCCACCTGGCCGCCGCGCCGGGCGGGCTTGTCAGGTTTGGGGAACGGCGTGATCGGGCTCTGCTCGTCCATGAACCGATGGTTGCGCCCATAAGGCCGCTTGGCAAGGGTCAATGCACACGCCGGCCGATCGGCGGTCATAAACCAAGCGCCGGCGCCGGTTGGTCTTGCCGCCGGCCGCCTGCCGGATATATAGTCTCGATATATAAACAGCGAGGAGACCATGATGCGACCGACCTTTCCCACCGCCGTATCCGTGCCCGTCCTGGCCGCCGCCGGCCTGATCGGTGCCGCTCTGTGGGTAGCACCCGGCCCCGATGCCAGCGCCCATGAAGACCATGACCGCGGCCACAAGACCGTGACCCAGACGCGCGCCGTCGACGGCTTCACGCAGCTGCATATCGAAGGCGGCATGGACCTCAATGTGGTCGCCGGCGAAGACTTCGCGGTGACCGTCACCACCCGCGACGACCATCAGGACAAGGTGGAGACCACGGTCGAAGACGGCGTATTGACCATCGACGACGACCGGAACCGCATCGCCTGGGGCGACCGCAACGACATTGACGTGGAGGTGCGCGTGGCCCTGCCGATGCTTGAGGCGCTGGTGGTCGACGGCGCGGTCGACGCCGACCTGGCCTTGCCCGACGCCGGCGACCTGCGCATCGAGATCAACGGCGCAGCCGATCTGGAGGCCGAGGGCAGCTGCGACAGCCTGATCGTGGAAGTCAACGGCGCCGGCGATATCGACCTGGAGGATCTGCACTGCAAGGCCGTCGACATCGCGCTCAATGGCGCGGGCGACGCATCGGTCTATGCCAGCGAGCGGGTCAAGGCACGGATCAACGGCGTCGGCGAGATCGACGTCTATGGTAAGCCCGATCGGGTCGACACCCGCGACGGCCTGCTGGGCTCGATCGACGTGCACGACTAAGCCGACCGCGCGCTAACAACGGGAGACGAGACATGACCACCCCATACCCCCATGCGACCGGACGCACCGGGCGCACTGCCGCCACTGCCTTGGCGCTGGCCGTCCTGGCCACCGGCCCGGCGCTCGCCGACCAGACCGAGACACGGCCGCTGCCCGCCTTCCACGGCGTCCACATGGAAGGCCATGGCGATCTGGAGATCCACGTCGGCGGCGACCAGCGCGTCACCCTGACCGCCGACGACCTCGGCAAGGTCGAAACCGAGGTGGAAGACGGCATTCTCAAGATCCGTCAACCGACCCGGCGCGGCTGGTTCAGCGGCGACAACGACCTGGACATCGAGATCTCGGTGGCCACGCTCGACGAGATCAAGCTATCGGGCTCGGGCGACGTGGAGGCCGAGGGCATCGACACCGACACCTTCACCCTGGCGGTGTCGGGCTCGGGCGACGCCGAGTTGTCCGGGCGCTGCACCAGCGCCAAGCTGTCCATGTCGGGCTCGGGCGACATCGACGCCAAGGACCTGCTCGCCGAGGATGTGGTGCTGAGCATCTCGGGCTCGGGCGACGCCTCGGTCCATGCCAGCGACACCCTCCAGGTGACCGTGTCGGGCTCGGGCGATGTGGACGTCTATGGCGGTCCGATGGTTCGTCAGCGGGTCTCGGGCTCGGGCGACGTCACCGTCCACGACGACGACGCCTGATCGATCGCAACCGCCGGCCGCCGGGCCGCGCCGCTCTCCCGGGGCGGCCGGCCCGACGGCCCCCGTGGACCCGGCGAGACAGCGGAGCGACAGGGCGCAGCGGCAAAGGCAACGGGGTTTGGATCAGGCGTCGGGCGCCGTCGGGCCGCCGACCGCGCCGGGCCGCCGACCGCGTTGGCCCGCTCACGCCGCCACTTGGCGCCCGCAGGCCCCGGCCGGCTCGATCTGGTCTGGCTGATTTGGTCTGGCTGATTTGGTCTGGCTGACCGGCATTGCCCGCTCGACGCTATCCTTGCGAGCCGCCGCAAGGCGGCGCGGCAATCCCTCCGGCACCGGTGGCCGGATCGCGGTCCGGCGGGTGCCCAAGGGTCGGCAGCGAGTGGATGGCGTCGCGGCGCTCGCGTTGACCCCCCGGGGCAAGACCGGGGAGAGACCGGAGGCGGTCAGCCGAGCGCCCGGGTGGCCGCGCGATCACCATCGGTGCGGACCGCCCAGCGCCGGGCCATGACCGCAAAGCGCGCGCCGAGCAACAGCGCCGCCAGCACCACGCCGGCGGCGAACCCCGCCACCGGCCCCATGGCCCCCCAGCCGAGCGCGAAGGTTGCGACCGCGCCGCCCACCGCCATGCCCAGCCACATGGACAGGATCTGCAACACCGCCGCCATCTTCTGGTCGCCGGCGGCGCGCAACGCGAACACCAGCACGAACTGCAGACCGTCGAAGGCGATCGCCGGCGCCAGCGCGCGCACCATGTCGGCGGCGAGCGCCCGGGTCGCCGGTTCGTCGTTGAACAGCCCGGCCAAGGTCTCGGGCGCCAGCCACAGACCCAGGCTGAGCAGGCCCATGACGGTGACGGTGAGCCCGGCGCCGAGCCCGGTGATCGGGCCGATCGCCGCCCAGTCCCGGCGCCCGACCGCATTGCCGACCCGCACAGACACCGCCCCGGCGAGCCCCATGGCGACCAGGAACAAGATCGCGTGCAGGCCGAGCAGCACCTGAAACGCCGCCACCGGGCGTTCGCCGAGCCGCGCGGCATAGAACGACAACAGCGCGAAGCTGGCCATTTCGACCCCGGCGGCGAGGCCGGGCGCCAAGCCGAAGCGGCGCAAGGGCCGGCCGTCGCGCCACACCCCCCGCCACCGGCGTCGGGCCAGCGCGCGCAGGCGAAAGCCATAGCGGCGCAAGCCCGGCGCGCGCACCAGCACGGCGATCTGTGCCACCGCCGCCACCAGATAGCTCAGATTGGTCGCCCAGCCGGCACCCGTAGCGCCCATGGCCGGCAGCCCCCACCGGCCCTCGATCAGCAGCCAGTTGAGCGCGATGTTGAGCGGGATCGTCGACACCACGATGGCCATGCCCGGGCGCGGCCGGCTGATGCCTTCATAGGTGAGCATCGCGGCGGTGGACAGGAACACCACCGGCAGGCCCAAGGCGGTGACCCAGATATAGTGGCTGCCCTCGCGCACCAGGGCGGGCTCCAGCCCCATGGCCCCCAGCGCCAGCGGCCCCGCGACCGCCGCCAGGGCCCCCAGCAGCAGCCCCAGCACCGCAGCATAAAGCTGCCCCTGCGCCCAGGCCGCGCGGGCGGCGCGGCGGTCGCCAAGGCCGTCGGCGCGGGCCACGAACACCTGAATGCCGGCCATGCAGGCAAAGCCCATGACCGCCGCCAGCCAATAGACCTGCCGGCCGACGCCGAGATAGGCCAGCTCGGCGGTCGACGCCTGGCCGACCATGATCAGGTCCACATTGGCGATGGCGATCAGCACGCCCTGGGCGAGCATGATCGGCCAGGCGAGCGACACGAGGGCGCGCACGTGCGCCACCCGGTTGAAACGGGTCGAAGGCATTGTGGGTCCGGTCCTCAGGATCACGCAGGGGTCCCAGGCGCGGCGTCCACATGACCCGGAATCCGCAGCACGGCGCGGCATCCTATTGCGACCAAAGCAGGGCGGCAATCGCCTTGACAGCCGCGCGCCGGCGCGACACCGTCCGGCCCATGATCGCCGCCATCCGACCCGTTCTCGTCAGCCTGTGTCTGGTTCTCACGCTCGCGCCCCGACCGGCGCTGGCCCTGCACGAAGACGACCTGGCCGCCCTGCGCGCCCGGATCGATGCCTTGATGCGCCGCGACGACATGGTCGGCCTGGCGGTCGGCATCGTCGCCGGCGGCGAGGTGATCCTGGCCGAGACGCGGGGCACCCGGGTGCGCGGCGGCGACGCGGCGGTGCGCCCGGATACCCGGTTCCGCCTGGCCTCGCTGTCCAAGGGCTTCGCCGGCACCCTGGCGGCCCAGTTGGTCGAGGCCGGCAAGCTCGACCTGACCCAGCCGGTGGCCCGCGACGCACCCTATTTCCGCCTTGCCGACCAGCGCGAACGCGACCGGGCGACGCTCGAACATGTGCTCAGCCACCGGCTCGGCCTGCCGCCGCACGCCTATGACAATCTGTTGGAAGCCGATGTGCCGGTGACCAACATCTTCAAGCGCCTCGGCGGGGTGAAGCTGGTGTGCCGGGTCGGCGATTGCTACGTCTATCAGAATGTGGCGTTCAGCCTGATCGAACCGGCGGTGGCGCGCGCCACCGGCGGCGACTATGAGGCGGTAGTGACGCGGCGGCTGTTCGAGCCCCTGGCCATGCGCCACGCCTCGTTCGGGCTCGACGCGCTCAAGGCCGACGCCAACTGGGCCCACCCCCATGTGGGCACCCGGCGCGGCCTGGCCGAGGTGACGCCCGAGCCGGCCTATTACCGGGTGCCGTCGGCGGGCGGCATCAATGCCAGCCTCGATGACATGCTGGCCTGGCTCAAGGCGCAGATGGGCCTGAGCCCTGAGGTGCTGTCCGACGCGGTGCTGGAGGAAGCGCACCGGCCGCGCGTGGCGTCGCGCCACGAGACCCGGCGCGCGCGCTGGCTGCGCGGGCGGGTCACCCAGACCCACTATGCGCTGGGCTGGCGGGTCTATGACTATCGCGACCTGACGATGATCTACCATGCCGGGGGCGTCGACGGCTATTCCGCCCAGATCGCCTTCATGCCCGACCAGGATCTGGGCTATGTGGCGCTGTGGAATTCCAACAGCTGCAAGGGCTGGACCTTGATGCCCGACCTGTTCGACCGCCATCTGGACCAGCCGGTGGACGACTGGAGCCACATCCGCTGCTGACCGGCAGGCCCGAGGGGCGGCGCGGGACGGCGCGGGGCGGCGGCGAGCAAGCCCGCCGCCGCGACCGGCCGATCAGAAGCCGTATTTGGCCGAGAACTGCACCCGGCTGAGCGAGCCGGTCTCGCCCGCCTCGATCCGGCGCTGGCCGTAGATGTATTCCATCCCCAGGGTCAGCTTGGACGCCGGCGAATAGAGCAGGTTCACATGCCCCGACCAGGACCGGTCGGTGACGCCCAAACCGGTCTTTTCCACCGGATTGTCGGCGCGGAAATAGCTGAAGGTCAGGTTCGACCGCCAGCGGTCCGACCAGAAATGGCGATAGCTGGCGAAACCCGAATGGATGAAGATCGGGTCCAACTCGCCAGTGGCGGCATCAATCGCCGCGCCGTTGACCAGCGCCAGCCCCAGATACCGGCCGAGCCCTTGGCCCACATTGGCCATGAAGCGGAAATCGTCGCGCTCGCCAAGCGGCATGCGCCCCGAAATCGACGTGCCGATGCCCAATGCGGTCTGGCTCTTGTCGAGCACCAACTGGTTGGCGCCATTGCCGAGCACGGTGTCCTCGCCCAGGCGAAGCTGGCGCAACATGCCCGCCACCTTGAAGGTGCCGAGGTCGGTATCGAGGGTATAGCGGGCGACCAGGTCGGGCAGGTGGTCGTTCTGGCCCAATACCCGGGCGCCGCCGGGGCTGGTCACCGTGGTCTCGGGGTTCTCGATCGCCACCTCGAACGGCCCGTGGGTGTAGCGGATCATCGCCTGACGGGCGAACACCGTACCTTCGGTGGGGCCGACGAAGTCCAGGTTTTCGGGCAGGGCGGACACGTTGAAGAAGGTCGACCAGGCCTGGCCGAACAGGAACCCGCGATAGGTCAGGAACGCCTGACGCATGCGCGGCGTGAAGCTGTTGGAGATCACCTCATTGTCATTGTCGGTGATCAGAAAGTCCAACTCGATATGCGAGCCGAGCGTGTGCCCGGCCACCGGGGTTTCGGTCTTGAACAGGAACCGGGTCTCGCGCGGGCTGAAGTCCAACACCGTCTCGCTGTCGGCGTCGGCCGCCACCGGCACGGTCGACGGGATATAGAAATCGCGCCCGAAACTGGAACTGGGGATCGCCCCGTCGGAATAGCGTGACACCGTGGTGTCGAGCTTGACATAGCCGCCGAACGTCACCTGCGTGTCGCCGATGGAAAAGCCCGGCTTGCGCTCCCGTTCGAAGAACTGCGACATGCTCTCCACGTCGACGCTGGCGCTTTCGACCTTGCCGGCCACTTGATCGACCTCCTGCTCGACCTCCACCACCTTGCGAACAGCCTCGTCGAGACGGCTGCTGGTTTCGAGGATCTCGACTTCCTTTTCCTCGATCTTCTTTTCGTCTTCGGCCAGACGCTCGCTCAGACGCTCCACCAGCGCCTCCAGCTTGCGCACACGCTCCTTGAGCGCCTCGGCCTCGGACTCCGAGCTTTGCGCCATTGCCGGGCCACTCAAAGTCAGGCCGGTTAAAATGGTGCAGGACAACAAAATCGTCATACAGCGTTTAAAACGGCGCCGACACATCCGATTTTCCCCTCTCATGTACAAAACGATGCTCCCACCCCGACATCCTGCCCGCCACGACTGCTTGGAGATATTAGACCTCGGTCTAGTCCTACGGGCTATCGCGTCTTCCCCACCGGTAATTTTTGTTTACAAGCCGGACGCGGCGGCTTTATCCACCGCACGCGCCCTATGGTTCGCGCCTCGACGCCCTATCGCAGGGTGGCGACGAAGGCCTGCATGGCCCCGGAGAGCTTTTCGGCCGTTTCCGCCAGGCTTTCGGCGGCGGTGTTCATCTGCGTGGTCGCTGCGGCGATGCTGCCGCCGGCGTCCTCGACCCCGCTGATACCCTGGGTGATTTCGTCGGAACTGCTGGCAGCGCGCTGGGCGGACTGGCTGATTTCCTGAACCGCCGCCACCTGCTCCTCAATGCTCGACGCGATGTGGGTGGCGGCACCTTCCAGCTTTTCCACCTGGCCCAGAATCGCCTTCATGGAGCCCACCGACTGGTCGGCGCGCGATTGGATGGCGCTCAGTTGTTCCGAGATGTCGTCGGTCATCCTCTGGGTCTGGTTGGCCAGTGCCTTGACCTCAGAGGCCACCACCGCGAAGCCCTTGCCGGCATCGCCGGCACGCGCTGCCTCGATGGTCGCGTTGAGCGCCAACAAGTTGGTCTGGTCGGCCACATCGTTGATGCCGTCGACAATGCCGTTGATGGTGCGGATGTTGGCGACCAGTTCGTCCAGATCGCGCCCGGCGTCCTGGGCGGTGGCGTTGGTCTGTTGGGCGACCTCGCTGCTCGCATGGACGTTGCTGGACACCTCCGAGATCGCGGCGCTCATCTCTTCGGTGGCGGTGGCCACCGCCTGGGCCGCCGAATTAGCCCCCTCGGCGCCGGTCATCAGCACCTTCAACTGACCGTTGCTCTCTTCCACATTGACGCTGACGCCGCGCGACGTGGCCTCCATCTCCTCGGCCATGTGCGCCACATTGTTGATCAACTCGCCCACATTACGCTCGAACTCGTCGGCCATCCGAGCCATGTCGGCGCGGCGCTGCTCTTCCATCTGTTGTTCGTGCGCGCGCTCTTCCTCCTGGCGCTGACGCTCGGCCTGGCGGTCGCGTTCGGCCTGCTCTGCCTCGCGACGCTGCTGTTCGCGCTCAGCCTCAGCCTGGCGCGCCTGCAACGCCTGGCGCTCGGCCATCTTGTCGCGCAACACGTCCACCGAACGGGCCATCACGCCGATCTCGTCGTGCCGATCCATCGCCGGCACCGTCACGTCCAGATCATTGTCGCTAAGCCGCGCGATGGTCTCGCTGATCGGTTGGACCGGCCCGATGCTGGCGCGCATCAGCCACCAGATCAGACCGCCGGCGACCAGCACCGACACCAGCGTGGCCAAAGCCACCCGATTGCGCAGGGCGGTCAGGACGTCGGCGATCTGCTGCTTCTCGATCCCCACATACAGCAGACCGATCACCGCGCCTTGGGGCGATTCGATGGGTTGGTAGAGACCGTAAAAGACCTGCCCTTGAACGGCCGCTTCGCCGCGATAGGTGCGGCCGGCCGATATCACCGGCAGCACCGGGCCATCGGGATCGAGCACCGTGTCAAGGATCCGATTGCCGTCGGCGTGACGAAGGGTCGTGCTTTCGCGGACGAAGACCTGGCGAGCCTCGTGCCAAACAAAGAATGACGCCACACCGCCCGTGGCACGGCTGATCCGATCGATCAGCCGATGGTCGGACACCGACCCGATGGTCTCGGTCACGATGTCGGCGACGACGCCGTCGCGGTAGCGAATCGTCGTCTCCGGCTGGGCGTCGGCCAACATTTCCGCCGCGATGTTGAGGCTGGTCGTCTGACGGGATTGCGCCTGCTCGGCCACCGATCCGGCCGTCAATCGGTAAGCCGTCACGGCCACCGCCACGGCAGTGGCCAGGACAAGAACGCCGCTGACGACGCTGATCTTCACTGTGAGCGATAAGCTTCGATACCAATCAAGCATTTTATCACCTGAATCACGAAGGGGGACAAATGGCGCGTTTTTGTTACCTGTATTTGGGTCGCGCCATTTGGACTCCTCTCATGTCTTGGTTATTTAAGTATTAAAAATAAATAAAAATCATTATACAATATTAATATCGCTTATTCTAAATACTATACAGTATTGTTGCTCGCACGAATTGCTGTTTTAAACAGTTTATTTATTACTTTTCATTTCAGCGTTGTGAGGAAGGATTGCATAGCACCGGACAGGTTTTCCGCCGTCTGAGCCAGGCCCTGGGCGGCGCTGGTCATCTGGCTGGAAGC
>NZ_SLXO01000011.1:0-43429 GCF_004341375.1 Rhodothalassium salexigens DSM 2132 | reverse complement strand
CTCGGCCTGGCGGTCGCGTTCGGCCTGCTCTGCCTCGCGACGCTGCTGTTCGCGCTCAGCTTCCGCCTGGCGCGCCTGCAACGCCTGGCGCTCGGCGGCGCGTTCGCGCAACACGTCGATCGACTGCGCCATCAGACCGATATCGTCATGACGGTCGGTGCCCGGGATATCCTGGGTATAGTCGCCGCTGGCAACCGCGCCCAAGCTTGCGCGCAGGGCGCCGAGCCGGCCGCTGAGCCCGCGCGCGATCACCAATGCCAGCCCCGCGGTCACCACCAGGATCACCCCGGCGGCGCCGGCCTGTTCCCAGGTCAGCGCGGCGACCTGCTCGTCCACATCGTTGACATAAAAGCCGGTGCCGACGACCCACTGCCAATCCGGCACCAATTCCACCGATGTGAGCTTCGGCGACGGTTCGGTCTCGCCCGGCTTGTTCCAGTAATAATCGTCGAAGGCATGGCCGCCGTTCCGCACCTTGTCAGTGAACGACACGAACATCGCCTTGCCATAAACGTCCAACAGGTTGCTGGCATCCGTGCCGCGCAAGTCGTCGCTGGGATGGTAGAGAACCCGATAGTCCAGATCGTTTATCCAGAAATAGCCCTTGCCATTGTCGTACTGAAGCGCTGCCACCGCATCTATGGCGCGCTTTTGCGCCGTCTCCACATCGATTTCGCCCGCATCGGCCATATTTTTATAATGCAGGATCGTTTCATAGGCGATGTCGGTCAGGGCCTTGATCGTTTCGCGCTTTTCTTCCATGAACTGTTGTTTATAAGGCGCGACGGCGTTCACCGTCAGGACGATGAAGCCGAGCAACATCAAGCCTTGCAGGGCGATCAGCGCGTTCTTGATCGACAAGAATCGGGACATGGGGCAGGCACTCTTCTGCAAAGACAAAAATTCGATATTTAAGCTTCAATATACTCAATTACTTAATAAAAAATTACTTGACGAAACCCGCTATCGGCCACCATCCAGCAAATTTTTACTATATTGTTTCAAAATTTGCGCCATTTAAAGGCACATCGACGGGCGGGCAAGCCTGCGACCAAGGTCGCATAGGTTTGACCGCTCCACCCTTCGACAGGGACGGCGAGAGTGGTAAACTCGTTGCCGTCGATCACTGCAAGCTGCCGGGCTAGCGCGAGGCGCAGCCAAAGGCAGCGCCATGCAATCCAGGGGAGGACTTGATGGCTGACGACGCCCGTTATCCCGTTCCCGATGCCGCCCGGGGCGAAACCCGATGCTCGGCGGCCGATTACGACCGACTGTATCGACGGTCGATCGAAGATCCCGACGCCTTCTGGGCCGAACACGCCCAGCGCCTGGATTGGATCAAGCCTTTCTCAAAAACCAAGAACGCCCGCTTCGACGGCGACGTGCCGATCAAATGGTTCGAGGACGGCACGCTCAACGCCTGCGTCCAGTGCGTCGACCGGCACCTGCCGGCGAAAGCCAACGACTCGGCGATCATCTGGGAAGGCGACAATCCCGCCTATCACCACTCGATCACCTACGGCCAGCTCTACCGGCACGTCTGCCGCATGGCCAATGTGCTCAAGCATCTGGGCGTCAAGAAAGGCGATCGGGTGACCATTTACATGCCGATGATCCCCGAGGTCGCCTATGCCATGCTCGCCTGTGCGCGCATCGGTGCCGTGCACTCGGTGGTGTTCGGCGGTTTCAGCCCCGAAGCGCTCGCCGGCCGGATCGAGGATTGCGGCTCCACCTTCGTGATCACCGCCGACCAGGGCGTGCGCGGCGGCAAGGCCGTGCCGCTGAAAAAGAACGTCGACAAGGCTTTGGAACACGCCCGGGGCGTCAAGGACGTGTTGATCGTCCGCCACACCGGCGCCGACATCGACTGGTTCGAGGAGCGCGACCACTGGTACCACGAATTGTCGCTGTTGGTGCCGTCCGACTGCGAGCCCGAGGAGATGAGCGCCGAGGATCCGCTGTTCATCCTCTACACCTCGGGCTCCACCGGCAGCCCCAAGGGCGTGCTGCACACCACCGGCGGCTATATGGTGTGGGCGTCGATGACCCACGAATATGTCTTCGACTACCGCCCCGACGAGGTCTATTGGTGCACCGCCGACGTGGGCTGGGTGACCGGCCACAGCTACATCGTCTATGGCCCGCTGGCCAACGGCGCGACCACCTTGATGTTCGAGGGCGTGCCCACCTATCCCGGCATCGACCGCATGTGGCGGATCGTCAACAAGCACAATGTGAACATCCTCTACACCGCGCCGACGGCGATCCGCGCGCTGATGCGCGAGGGCGACGAGCCGGTGACCAAGCACGACCGCTCGTCGCTGCGCCTGCTCGGCTCGGTGGGCGAGCCCATTAACCCCGAAGCCTGGTCCTGGTTCCACGAGGTGGTCGGCGAAGGCCGCTGCCCGATCGTCGACACCTGGTGGCAGACCGAGACCGGCGGCATCATGATCACCCCGCTGCCCGGCGCCACCGAGCTCAAGCCCGGCTCGGCGACCCGGCCGTTCTTCGGCGTCGAGCCCGCCCTGGTGGACAATGAAGGCCATCTGGTCGAGGACCTGGTGGGCGAGGGCAATCTGGTCATCCGCGACAGTTGGCCGGGCCAAGCGCGCACCGTGTTCGGCGACCATGAGCGGTTCAAACAGACCTATTTCTCGGCCTTTCCGGGCTATTACTTCACCGGCGACGGCGCCAAGCGCGACGCCGACGGCTATTACTGGATCACCGGCCGGGTCGACGATGTGCTCAACGTCTCGGGCCACCGGCTCGGCACCGCCGAGATCGAATCGGCCCTGGTGGCGCACCGGTTGGTCTCGGAGGCCGCGGTGGTCGGCTACCCGCACGAGATGAAGGGTCAGGGCATCTATTGCTATGTGACGCTCAACGCCGGGCTGGAGCCGACCGAGGATCTGGGCCGCGAGCTGCGCGCCTGGGTGCGCCAGGAAATCGGCCCCGTCGCGACGCCGGACCTGTTTCACTTCACCCCGGCGCTGCCCAAGACCCGATCGGGCAAGATCATGCGCCGGATCCTGCGCAAGATCGCCGAGAACGAGTTCTCCAATCTGGGCGACACCTCGACGCTCGCCGACCCCGGCGTGGTCGACGACTTGATCGAAGGGCGGCTGAACCGATAGGTCTGAACGGCGGGGGCGGGATGGCCCGGGGTCGGCGATGCCCGACAACACCATGCCCGCCCAAGCGCCTCAAGCCTCGGTCGGGCACCGCCCCGGCCTGGACAGAAAGCCCGTGACCCTGGCCATGACGACCATCGTCATCAGCGACGACCATCCGCTGTTCCGCGACGCCCTCGCCGCCGCGGTACGCCGGGTCGCCCCCGGCGCCAAGATCCGCGAGGCCGCCAGCCTGGCCAAAACCCGCGCCCATCTGGCCGAGACGCCGGCAGCACTGGTGCTGTTGGACCTGCACATGGACGACAGCGACGGCTTCGCCGGGCTGGTCGGCATTCAACACGACTTCCCCGCCGTGCCGGTGGCGGTGGTGTCGGCCAGCGACAGCGCCGGGGTGATCGCCCGCGCCATCGGCTTCGGCGCCGCCGGCTTCATCCCCAAGGCGTCGGGGCTGGAGACCATCTGCGCCGCCCTCGACGCGATTCTCGGCGGCGCGGTGTGGACACCGCCGGGCTTCGACCCGACCGCCGCCGACGCCGAAACCGACGAGACCGCGGCGCGCCTCGCCACCCTCACCCCGGCCCAGGTGCGCGTGCTGCTCGGCCTGCGCCGCGGCCGGCTCAACAAGCAGATCGCCTATGACATGGGCATCACCGAAGCGACGGTGAAAGCCCATGTGACCGCGATCTTCCGCAAGCTCGGCGTGCTCAACCGCACCCAGGCGGTGCTCGCCGCCGACGTGCTCGACGTCGATCCCGACACGGTCACCGACGGCGCCTGAGCGCTCAGACCAACAGCAAAAGCCCGAGCGCCAGATAGCCGAGCGCGATGACGACGGTGGGCGGTAGGCGCATCGCCGGCCACCAGATCGGCGCCAAGCCTGCCCCGACCGCCACCCGGTCCAGCACCAGTAACAGCGGAAACAGCACCGCCAGCCCCAGATACGCCATCCACAAGGGCTGGGCCGCCACCGCCCAACCGGCCAGGGCCGGCACCACCGACCAGGCCAGATGACGCTGGACCACGGCGCGTTGGGCAGCAGCCCCCGCCGCGCATGCCAACCCCCAATGCGCGCCGGCCACGAACGACACGATCACCGCGCCATAGACCGCCACGGCGCGCAGCCACAGGCCGTCGAGCCCCGGCCAGCGGACCAGCAACGCCATCAACGCCGCCAGCACCGGCAGCGTCCCCGACAGGGCCAGAAACAACGCGAAACGAGGTGGGCGGGCCAGCGACATGGGGTCGTTCTCCTTCGTTCAGGAAGCGCGCCGTCGGATCGAAACTCTGCTCCGATCCATCTGGATCGGCCGGGACAGAACCCAAGATGCAAGAGATGAGCGTATTGTAGCGCCCGGATCGACCGCCATAAGCGAACCGCTCCGACCGCAAAGGCTCTAACGACATCGCCGCATCGTGAAAAGAGACTGGCTTTGCGGCAAAGCGTCTTGACTCGAACCTCTGGGCGGCAATAGGGTCCGCGCTTCGAGTGCGCGGGCCATGCGGCCGCGTTCAGCACCGGTTTTGACCACAGTCGCCCCGTTGACCACCGTCGCTCCGCCGTGGCGCGGCGTCAATGGGCGGCCCTTGATGTAGGTAGGGACCCGAACCATGGCCGTTCCCAAAAGGAAAACTTCGCGCATGCGCCGCGGCAACCGGCGCGCCCATGATGCGCTCAAGCCGATGAACATCCAGGAAGACGCCCACACCGGCGAATATGTCCTGCGCCACCATGTGGACCTGAAGACCGGCATGTACCGCGGTCGCCAGGTGATCGAACAGGCCCGGGACGACGACGAGTTCTGAGCCTCCGGGGCCGGGGTCGTCGCACCCCGCCCGGCCGCCCAGGGCCCAGCGTCGGGTCGAGACCGACCGGGACAAACGTCCCGTGTTGACCGGGCGTCCGCTCAGATACCGTCGGCACCTTGCGGCGCGCCCGCCGTTGCGGCGTGGGCCTGACCAAAGATCGACGCGCCGGCCCGGCCTTGCCGCGGCCGGTTTTGTCGTTGGCCGCCCGCTCCGGGCGGCGGTCATCGATCCCACCACCGGCCCTCCGCCATGGCCCGAGCGCCCGCACACGAGGCAGGGTCCGTTGATCGAGACGCCCGCGGCTCGGCGCCGGTCGCCAGCAGTTCAGCCGTCGCCGGGCGTGCTGGCATCGCCGGTCCCGGCGATCAGGGCGGCGGCACGGTCCAGAAGCCGTTCGCGGTCAGGCGCGAAGCCAGCCGCCACCCAGTCCCGTTCCAGCCGCTTGAGCAGCCGGCCGACGCCCGGGCCCGGCGTCAGGCCAAGCGCCAGCAGATCGCGCCCGCCGAGCGGAAAGCGCGGACAGGCCAGGGCGCCGACCGCGGTCACGGCCGCAGCACTGCGCGCGTCATCGAGTCGGGCGTCGAGCAGCAGCCGATCGACGACGGCCGCACGCCCATCCCAATAGACCGCCTCGGCGAGCGTCCGGGCGTCGGCCGTGCCGGGCGGGTCAGCCAGATCAGGCGGCGCGCCCAAGGCGGCCCCCAAGCGCGCCGTCGCCGCCCTGGACAGCCGCAACGACCGACCGAGCGCGCGCGCGCGCTTCTCCGCCGCCGGTGTCGTGCCGTCCGCGCCCTCGGGCCCGACCAGGGCGGCCAGCCGGCGTTCCGCCGCAACCGCCACCCCGGCCTGCCGCTCTCGGGCGACCAAGCGGGCGAGCCGGGCCGCAGCCGCACCGGATGCGGCCACCGGCAGTACCGCCGCCAGCACGCCGGCCCGAGCCATGGCGGCGACCGATGCGCCGGGGTCGGGCGCACCCAGCAGGCGCACGACCTCACCGCCGACCCGTTCGGCCGACAGTCGGCCCAAAAGCCCGCGATGCGCGGCGCAGGCGGCGACCGCGGCGGGGTCGGGCGCGCCGGCGCCGTACCAGGCGTGGAACCGGAAGAAGCGCAAAATGCGCAAGCCATCTTCTTCGATCCGCGCGGCGGCGTCGCCGATGAAACGGACCCGTCCCGAGCGCGCGTCGGCGATGCCGCCGGTATAGTCGTAAATGTGACCGGCAGCGTCGGCGTAGAGCGCGTTCATGGTGAAGTCGCGCCGCCGGGCGTCGGCGCGCCAGTCGTCGGTGAACGCCACGGTGGCGTAGCGCCCGTCGGTCGCCAGGTCGTGGCGCAGGGTGGTCACCTCGAATCCGTGGCCCTCGGCGACCACCGTCACCGTGCCGTGGTCGAGCCCGGTGGGGTGCGCCGCGAGCCCGGCAGCGCGCACCCGCTCGATCACCGTTTCGGGCCCGTGCACGGTGGCGATGTCGATATCCTGTACCGGCCGGCCGAGCAGCGCGTCGCGCACCGCCCCGCCCACATAACGCGCCGCCCCGGCGCCAAGGGCGGTCAACACCGTGACCGCCGGCGGCTGGCCCGGCCAGGCGGCCGGCACCACCGCGTCGGTCAGGCCGTCGTCGCCGCCGGCCGCGGCGTCTTTCGCCCGGTGATCCGCGCCTTCGCCCGCTCCTTTACTCATCGCGCTCAAGACCGCGGCACCGGCGCGGCGGCCGGCCCGGTGGACGTTTCGACAACCGCGCCGGACCCGCCGGGCGTCGACAGCACGTGCACCAGATTGACCAGCATGGCGGCGGTCGCGCCCCAGATCAGATGCTCGCCATACGGGATGGCGTAAAAGCCACGTTCCCGGCCGCGCCAGGTGCGCGTGCGCCACTGGTGGTTGGCGCGATCCATGACGAAGGCCAGGGGCACCTCGAACACCGCGGCCACCTCGGCCGGGTCGGGGATGGGCACGAACGGCGCGCGCACCGTGGCCACCACCGGCGTCACCGAAAAGCCGGTCGCCGTGTTATAGGGCGCCAGCCGGCCGAGCAGGCGCGACCGGTCGCGCGGCAGCCCGACCTCTTCCTCGGCCTCGCGCAGGGCGGCGGTGACCACGTCGGGGTCTTCCGGGTCGACCCGACCGCCGGGGAACGCCACCTGTCCCGAATGCCGCTTGAGCGCCCGGGTGCGCCGGGTCAGCAACACGGTCACGTCGCCGGGGTGGACGATCAACGGCACCAGCACGGCGGCCGCGCGCCGAGCCAGCCGCGCCTCGGCGGCGGTCTGGCCATCCGGCAGCATGTCGGCGTCGCCGACCAGCGGGCCGGCCACCGGCGCGGCCCAAGGCTTGGACAGGCGGGCCAGCAACTCGGCGGACACAGCAGACCCCGGGGCAGACCCCGGGGCAGACCCCGGGGCAGACCCGGTGGCAGGGGCAGGGGGAGCGCCGGCGGCGTGCGTCATGCCGCCGCCTCGTCGACCCGGCCGAGCGGGAAGAAGCTGCCTTCCGACCAGACGCCCAGATAGGTCCCGTCGTCGAGCCGTTCCTCGACCGCGATTTCGACCAGATCGTAGAACACCGGCCGGTTGATCAATCCGTGCAGACGGTCGCGTATGCGCAAATAGGGCGTCGGCTCGCCGCCCGCTCGGTGATGTTCGACCCAAATGGGGTGGTCCGAATCGGCAATCACCACATCTTCCGTCAGGGTCCGAAACACCAGCCGCTGGTCGGCGCCGGCGCCGCTGCGCCCCAGGCCGACGACCAGAAACGGCGCGTCGTCCACCTGAATGCCCAGCTTCTCCACCGGCGTGACCAGATAGGTCTTGCCGTCGTCGTCGCGACGCAGAACGCTGGAAAACAGCCGTACCATGGCCGGTCGGGTGATCGGCGAGCCTTGATAGTACCAGGTGCCGTCACGCGCGATACGTATGTCGATATCGCCGCAGAACCGCGGATTCCAATCGTGCACCGGTGGCGCCGGACGCTGTTTGACCTGGGCCACCAGCC
This sequence comes from Rhodothalassium salexigens DSM 2132, assembly GCF_004341375.1. GTDB lineage: Bacteria > Pseudomonadota > Alphaproteobacteria > Sphingomonadales > Rhodothalassiaceae > Rhodothalassium > Rhodothalassium salexigens. Next base: position 35,501 of record NZ_SLXO01000011.1, on the reverse strand, counting down.
CCTCGAGCCCAGGCGCCACGGCGGGCGCTTGCGACGTTTCGGCCGGACGAGACTCGTCAACCATGGCTTGGCTTCCCTGACACTGTTACGCCCTTTATATAGGAAGAAACCCTCGCTTGGTCTAACGCTACCCGACCCGTCGAGGCCGGTGGACGTCGACCCGGTGGGCAGACGCCCGGCGCCACAGCAAGGCCCGGCGCAACAGAGAGGCATGGCATGGCTCCCCAGGACAGCGCGACCGCCCCAGACGGCGCAACCGCCACACCCGCGAGCGACATCAGCGTCGAGACCGCCGAGGCCACCGCCGCCCGGGTGCGGGCCGCGCGCGCCGAGATCGGCCGGGTCATCTTCGGCCAGGACGCGGTGGTCGACCAGGTGCTGATCACCGTGCTGTCGGGCGGCCACGCGCTCCTGGTCGGCGTGCCGGGGCTCGCCAAGACGCTGCTGGTGGAGACGCTGGGCACCGTGCTCGGGCTCGACGAACGGCGCGTCCAGTTCACCCCCGACCTGCTGCCCGCCGATATCATCGGCTCGGAAGTGCTCGACGAGGACGAGACCGGCAAGCGTCACTTCCGGTTCATCCCCGGGCCGATCTTCAGCCGCCTGTTGATGGCCGACGAGATCAACCGCGCCAGCCCGCGCACCCAGTCGGCGCTGTTGCAGGCGATGCAGGAAGGCGAGGTGTCGGTGGCCGGCACCCGCCACCCGCTGCCGCGACCGTTCCACGTGCTGGCGACCCAGAACCCGATCGAACAGGAAGGCACCTACCCGCTGCCCGAAGCGCAGCTCGACCGGTTCCTGATGCAGGTCAATGTGGACTATCCCGACCGCGACGCCGAACGCCAGGTGCTGCTGGCCACCACCGGCACCGAGCGCGCGCGCGCCCAAGCGGTGTTCGACGCCCAGGCCCTGACCGCCGCGCAGGCCCTGGTGCGTCAGTTGCCGGTGCCCGACAGCGTGGTCGAAGCGATCCTCGACCTGGTGCGCGGCGCCCGGCCCGACGCCGGCGACGCCGACATCGTCTGGGGGCCGGGCCCTCGCGCCGCCCAGGCGCTGATGCTGGGGACCCGTGCGCGCGCGCTGCTCGACGGCCGGCTGGCGCCGTCGGTGGACGATGTGGTCGCCCTGGCCCAGCCGGTGCTGCGCCACCGCATGGCATTGAGCTTCCGGGCCTTGGCGGAGGGCCGCAGCACCGATCAGGTGATCGGGGGCTTGGCCGAAACGCTTTGACCCCGCCCATCGCCACATTGCGCGCACGGCTCGGGCAGCGCTGGCGCCCGGCCGGAAGCGGCCAGCCATCGGGCGCCGATGCCGCCCAGGCCCAGCCGTTCGACGCCCTGCTGGCCCAGGCGCACCAGTTGGCCCGCGCCTGCCCGCCGCTCAACGCCCGGGTCAGTCCCTTGGGCCCGGTGGTCGGGCGCGGCGCCCACGGCCGCCGGCGCGCCGGCCCCGGCGACAGTTTCTGGCAGTATCGCGGCTTCCACGAAGGCGACCGGTCGAGCGACATCGACTGGCGCCGCTCGGCGCGCGCCGACGGCCAACTTTATGTGCGCCAGACCGAATGGGAGACGCCGCAGACCATCTGGCTGTGGTGCGACCCCTCGCCGTCCATGGATTTCGCCGAGGGCGGGCCGCAGACCAAGGCCGACCGGGCGCTGGTGCTGACCCTGGCGCTCGCCGCCATGGCCGGCGAAGCGGGCGAAAAACTGGGCTTCTACACCGCCCACCGGCGCGCCACCGGCGGCCGGCTGGGGCTCGACCGGATCGCCCGCGCGGCCGAAAGCCGGCGCGGCACCGACCAGCCGGCCTGCCCGGCCCCGGCGCCGATTTCGCGCCACAGCCACCTGGTGCTGGTCGGCGATTTCCTCGGCCCACCGGCCGAGATCGAAGCGGCGCTGACCCGGCTGACCGCCGCCGGCGTCCAGGGCCATCTGGTCCAGGTGCTCGACCCGGCGGAGGAGGATTTCCCCTATCGCGGCCGGGTCCGGCTGACCGGGCTTGAGGCCGGCGACGGGTCCGAGGTGCTCGACCGTGCCGAGGACCTGCGCGACGCCTATCGCCGCCGCCTCGCCGCCTGGCAGCAGACCCTGGCGCGGCTGACCGGCCGGGTCGGCTGGAGCTTCACCGTCCACCGCACCGACCGCCCGGCTCTCAACGCGCTGTTGACCGTCGCCCAGACCATGGCCGCCGCGCGCCCCGGCAGCGCCGGCCACGGTCACAGCCACAATCGCGGGAGCCGCTGAGCCATGCTCGGCGCCCTGAGCTTTTCGAGCCCGGCGCTGTTGCTGGCGCTCGCCGGTCTGGTCGGGCTCTATTTCATCATCCGCGCCCTGCCGTCCGAGCCGCGCGAACGGCGCTTCCCGGCGATCCGGCTGTTGCGCGACATCGGCCCCGCCGACCCGCCGCCCATGCGCACACCGCCCTGGCTGTGGCTGCTGCGCCTGCTTGCCGCCGGGCTGTTGATCCTTGGCCTGGCCGGGCCGGTGCTCGACCGCAGCGACGACCTCGCCGGAACCGGGCCGGTGCTGCTGGTGCTGGACAATGGCTGGCAGGCGGCGGCGCGCTTCGACGACCGGCGCACCGCCCTCGACCGGCTGGCCCAAAAGGCGGCGCGCGCCGGCCGCGGCGTGCGCCTGATCACCACCGCGCCGCCGCCCGGCGGCTGGACCGGCGGCACCGACGCAGCGCTTGCCGACGCAGCCCTGGCCGACGCCACCACCGCCGCGCAGCTGAGCGCCCGGCTCGCCGACCTGGCGGTCCGCCCCTGGTCGCCCGCGCCCGAACCGGTGGCCCGACGCATCGACGCCGCCCTCGACCGCGGCGAGATCGCCACCGGCGGCGCGGTCTATTATCTGTCCGACGGCGTCGCCCATGACGGCAGCGACCGGCTGCTGGCCACGCTGGCGCGCGCCGGCCGGCTGACCGTGCTCACCGACGCCCCGACCCGGCCGCCCCTGGGCCTGCGCGGGGTCGAGCGCACCGGCACGGCGCTCGCCGCCACCCTGGTGCGCCCGCCGCGCAACTTCGAACAATCGGTGACGCTCCACGCCCGCGGTGGCGACGGCCGGCTGCTGGCCGAGGCGACCGCCCGGTTCGCCGCCGGCGCGCGCACCGCCACCGCCCGCGTCGAGCTGCCGCCGGCGCTGCGCAACGAGGTCCGCCGGCTCGACCTGGCCGACCAGGCGAGCGCCGGCACCACGCTGCTGCTCGACGCGCGGGCGGTGCGGCCCGATGTGGGGCTGGTGGGCGCCGGAGTGACGCCGCTGCGCTCGCCGCTGTTTTATCTGTCGCGGGCGCTCGAACCGTTCGCCGCCGTGCGCCAGGGTGAGATCGACGGCCTGATCGACGGCGGCGTCGCCATGCTCATGCTCGCCGATGTGGGCGAGGTGGCGGCCCAGACCCGCCGCCGGCTCAGCGACTGGATCGGCCAGGGCGGGGTGCTGATCCGCTTCGCCGGGCCGCGCCTGGCCAATGCCGACGACGGGCTGTTGCCGGTGCGCCTGCGCTCGGGCGACCGGGCGTTCGGCGGCGCGCTCAGCTGGTCCGAGCCGCAAGCCCTGGGCCGGTTTCCCGACGACAGCCCGTTCGCCGGCCTCGACCCGGGCGAGCGGGTCACCGTGACCCGGCAATTGCTGGCCGTGCCGTCGGCGGACCTGGCGGGAAAGACCTGGGCGCAACTGGCCGACGGCACGCCGCTGGTGACCGCCGAACGGCGCGGCGACGGCTGGCTGGTGCTGGTGCACACCTCGGCCAATCCCGACTGGTCGAACCTGGTGCTCAACGGGGTGTTTGTGGACATGCTCAAGCGTTTGGTGACCCTCGCCGAGCCCGGCCAGCGCGCGCTGGCGGGCCAGGGCCCCGAGCGGCTGGTGCCGGCCCAGACCCTCGACGGCTTCGGCCGGCTGGGCCCCGCCGACCCGCGCGTCGCGCCGCTGAGCCTGGCGCAATTGGACGAGACCCCGGCCGGGCCCCGCCACCCGCCGGGCTATTACGGTCCCGAAGGGGCGGCGCTGGCGCTCAACCTGATGGGGCCGGCCGGGCCGATCGACGACCGCTTCCGGCTGGACGATCTGGACGCCGAGACCGAGCCGCTGCTGGCCGCCACCCGGGGCGACCGGGCGCTGGCGCCGCCGCTCCTCGCCCTGGTGGCGGTGCTGCTGGCGGTCGACGGTCTGGTCGGGCTGTGGCTGCGCGGGCGCCTGGGCGTGCCCGGCCGCCGCTGGCGCCCCGGCGCCGCCGCACTCCTCGCCCTGACCGTGGCGGCCGGCCTGGTGGCCGGCGGCGCGCCGGCGACCGCGCAAGAGCCGCCCGGCGACGACCGACTGGACGACGCCTATGCGCTCCACGCCACCGAGGCGACCCGGCTTGCCTATGTGACCACCGGCGACCCGGAGGTCGACGCCCTGTCGCGCGCCGGCCTGGTCGGGCTCGGCCGGGTATTGACCCTGCGCACGGCGGTGCAGGTGGGCGCGCCGCAAGCGGTCGACCCGGCCCAAGACCCGCTGATGCTGTTCCCGCTGATCTACTGGCCGGTGCCCCAGGGCGGCGGCGGGCTGGGGCCGGCGGCCCGGGCGCGGCTCAACGCCTATCTGCGCGGCGGCGGCATCGTGCTGTTCGACACCGGCGCCGGCAGCGGCCCGATCGGCATCGACACCGGCGACGGCACAAGGCTGCGCGCGCTGCTCGACGGCGTCGACGTGCCGCCGCTGATGGCGGTGACCAGCGACCATGTGCTGGCGCGGTCCTTCTATCTGCTGCGCACCTTCCCCGGCCGGCTGAGCGATACCACCCTGTGGGTCGAACGCGGCACCGAGCGCGCCGACGGCGGCGTGTCGCCGCTGATCGTGGGCCAGGCCGACTGGGCGGCGGCCTGGGCGGTGGACGACCAGGGCCGCTATATGGTCGCCAGCCTGCCCGGCGGGACCCAGCAGCGCGAGATGGCGCTGCGCTTCGGCGTCAACGCGGTCATGTACGCGCTCACCGGCACCTACAAGGCCGACAGCCTGCACCTGCCGACCGTGCTCGAACGGCTGGGGGAATAGGCCATGGACGCCGCCGATATCGCCTTCGACCCGTTGCTGCCGCTGTGGGCGCTGGCCTTGTTGGGCGCGGCGGCGCTGGCCCCGGCGCTGATCAGCCTGGCGGCGCGGGCGCGCGGCGGGCTGGCACGGCTGACCCTGGGGCTGGCGGTGGTCGCCCTGCTCGCCGGGCCGATGCTGGTCCAAGAACGCCGCGAGAGCCTGCCGCGCCACGTGCTGATCGCCAGCGACCGCAGCGAAAGCATGACCCTTGGCCAACGCCGGGCGCAGGCCGACGCCGCGGCCGCCCGGTTGAACGCCGCGCTCGACGACGCCGGCGACCTGATCGTCCACCGGGTCGACATCCCGCAGGCCGCCGACGGCACCCGGCTGTTCGGTCCGCTGGCCCGCGCGCTCAAGGAGGTGCCGGCCGACCGGCTGGCCGGCGTGGTGGCGATCACCGACGGCCAGATCCACGACACGCCCGAGCCGCTGGCAGCACTCGACGCGCCGTTCCACGCGCTGGTCGCCGGCGCCCCCGGCTTCACCGACCGGCGCATCGACCTGGTCACCGCGCCGCGCTATGCCCTGGTCGACAAGCGCACACCGCTGACCGTGCGCATCGAGGAAGACAATCTGGCCACCCAAGGCGCCGTGTCGGTGTCGGTGCGGGTCGACGGCGAGCGCCGGCCGGGACTGCGCGGGCGCGTCGGCCAGGACTTGACCGTGCCGGTGCGCCCCGAACGGCGCGGCGAAACGCTGGTGGAAATCGCCGTCGAGCCGGCGCCGGGCGAGACCTTCCTGGGCAACAACCGGGTGATCCTCAAGCTCAACGCGGTGCGCGACCGGCTCAAGGTGCTGCTGATCTCAGGCGAGCCCCATGTGGGCGAGCGGGTCTGGCGCCAGGCGCTCAAGGCCGACCCGGCGGTCGACCTGGTGCACTTTACCATCCTGCGCCTGCCCGACAGCCGCGACCTGACCCCCGAATCCGAACTGTCACTGATCCCGTTCCCGACCCAGCGCCTGTTCGAGCGCCAGTTGGACGATTTCGACCTGGTGATCTTCGACCGCTACAGCCGCCGCGCCGTGCTGGAGCGCCAGCACCTGTTCAACCTGGTCGAGTTCGTCGAGACCGGCGGCGCGATCCTGATCTCCACCGGGCCCGAGTTCGCCGAAGCGTCGAGCCTGTTCCGCACGCCGCTGCGGCCGATCCTGCCGGCGGCGCCCACCGGGCAGATGTTGGCCGAAGCCTACCGCCCGACGGTCACCGACCTGGGCGCGCGCCACCCCGTCACCGCGCCGCTGGCCGCCGACCAGGACCGCTGGGGGCGCTGGTTCCGGGTCATGGAGGCGGCGGTGCTCGGCGGCGACGTGTTGATGGAGGGGCCGGCGGCGCGGCCGCTTCTGGTGCTGTCGCGGGTCGGCGAGGGGCGCATCGCGCAGATCCTGTCCGACCAGATCTGGCTGTGGGCGCGCGGCGTCGAAGGCGGCGGGCCCGACCAGCAATTGCTGCGCCGCACCGCCCACTGGCTGATGAAGGAACCCGATCTGGAAGAAGAGGCCCTGTCGGCCCAGGCGCTGGCCGGCCAGCGGATCGAGATCCACCGCCGCAGCCTCGGCCAGGCCGCCGGCACGGTCACCGTCAGCGGCCCGCTGCGCGCGGCCGATACCGGCGTGGACCAAGCCGTCAGCTTGCGCGAAACCGCGCCGGGCCAGGCGGTGGGCGTCACCGAGGTGCCCCGGCGCGGGCTCTACCGGGTCCGCGACGGCGAGCGCGAGGCCCTGGTGGCGGTGGGCCTGGACAGCGCCGCCGAGTATGCCGCGCTCAAACCGAGTGCCACGGCGCTGACACCGCTGGCCGAGCGCACCGGCGGCGGGGTGTTCTGGCTTGCCGAGGCGATCCCCGAGGTGCGCCGGGTCGGCGCACGCGACCGCCGCGCCGGCCCCGGCTGGCTGGGCCTGACCCGCGAGCGGGCCGAACGCGTGGTCGCGGTCGAACAACGCCCGCTCTTGCCCGCCTGGGCGTGGCTGGTGCTGGTGGGCGGTCTGCTGGTCGGCGTCTGGATGCGCGAGAGCCGCTGAGCGGCATGCGCGGCGTCTTCGGTCCTCGCCCACCCCTGATCGCTGCCCAACCGCCCCCGACCGTGCCCGGCCGCCCGCCAGCGGTCGAAAGCGGTCGGGAGCGGTCGGGAGCCCACAACTTGGCCATGATTTCAGAGCTTGTTAACGTGGATGCCCGTAGCGTTCGGCAACCATCAGCGGAGTGGCGCATGGCGCAAGCACCCGATCAGTCCGGGTACCGGATCGACCCCGACGACCTGCCCTTTTTCGCCTCGGAAAAACGGCTTCATATCCGTGCGTTCCGCCATTGGGAGCGATTGCTGGACGGCACCACCCTGCCGGCCGCGCCCGACACCGACGACGCCGACTTCGCGCCGTTTGCCGACTATTTTTGCCACATCGACCTGACCGGCGACAGCGACCGCATCGTCGCCACCGGGGCCAAACTGGCCGCCGTGTCGGGCGGCACCTATGCCGGTTGGACGCCGGCGTCGGTGCCCGACGAGCTGCTGCTCGGCCGCGTGCTGCGCCACATCGACGAGGTGCTGGAGGCCGCAGCCCCGGTCGGGCTCGACGCCGAATTGGACCTGGACACCGACCTGGTGCTGCCGTTTCGCGCCATCCTGCTGCCGTTCGCCGCCCAAGGCACCGCGCTGACCAGCGTCATCGCGGTGGTCAGTTGGAAGGAAACGGTGATCGAGCAATCCGGCTACACGCCGCTCGCCTCCAATGACGGTTTCGACGTGGGCGGCGGGCCCGGCGGCGACGAACTGCTTGAAGACATGGCGGCCCTGATCGCCGACGAAGCCCCCGATGCACCGGTAACGACCGGGCACAGCGACAGCGCCGATGCCGCCGCCCTGGTCGCCGGCCTGACCCCGTTGACACCGGCCGATCAGCAGCCCGCCGACCCCACGGCGGCCTGGCTGCTGCTGGCTCGGCCGGGCGCCGATGGCAAGCCCGAAATCGTCGGCCGTCTGGACGTCGACGCGCCCGACCTGGTTGCCGAAGCGGTTCGCCGCACTGCACAAAAACGCCAAGCATCATAATGGCTTAGCGGGGCCTTTTAAGGGCCTAATTTACTGGACGCCCGGTGCCGTTTGCGCCAAAGTGCCGGCCGTTCGCCGACTTTCGTACCTTGACCCGGGGACCCGGACCCCATGACCTTGTGGCAGACCAAAGACGCAATCATCGCCCATGTGATGGATCGCGCACGTAACAAGCTGAAGCAAAACGGCAAAGACCCGCTGCTCCGCTTTCTCGACATCCTGTTCTCCAACGCCGCCGCCGACGATCTGGACGCCAAATCGCCCGAGGCCCTGTTGGCGCTCGGGCGCTATCTTTGGCAGTTGGGCGAGACCCGGCGCCCCGGCGAACCGCTGGTGGAGGTGTTCAACGCCCGCACCGACAGCCATGGCTGGACCACGCCGCACACGAGCGTGGCGATCGTCAACGACGACATGCCGTTCCTGGTCGACTCGATCACCGGCGCGCTGGGCACCACGCTGCGCTACCGCATCCACGAGCTGCACCACCCGATCGTGCGCGTCGACCGCGACGACGGCGGCCGCCGCACCGCGCTTCTGGGGCCGGTGGATTATGGCAACGGCACCGCCCGCCGCCCCGCGGGCCAAGAGTCCATCGTCTATGTGGAGATCGACGAGGAGTCGGACCCCGCCGCGCTCGCCCGTATCGAGGCGACGCTGCGCGCGACGCTGGCCGATGTGCGCCTGGCGGTGACCGACTGGAAAGCGATGCTGGCCAAGATCGACGAGACCGCCGCGTCGCTGACCGTCAATCCGCCACCCATCGACGACGAGGGCGTATCGGAAGCGATCCGCTTCCTGCGCTGGATGGGCAGTGACAACTATACCTTCCTGGGCTTTCGCGAATATTATTTCGACGGCGAACCGGAGACCGCCACCTTCAAGACCGACAATGACAGCGGTCTGGGCATCTTGCGCGATCCGTCGCGCAACATCGTCCGCGGCCAACACGGCTACACCGCCATCTCGCCCGAGGTGCGCGATTTTCTGAGCCGGCCGGAAATGCCGCTCATGGTCACCAAGGCGAACCGCAAGTCGACCGTGCACCGGCCGGTTCATCTGGATTATGTGTCGCTCAAGATCTACGACGCCCGCCAGCGGGTGGTCGGCGAACGCCGGTTCGTCGGCCTGTTCACCGCCCGGGCCTATGCGGAATCGGTCAGCGACACGCCGTGGCTGCGGGTCAAGGTGCGGACCGTCCAGGAACAGGCCGGCTTCGACCCGCGCAGCCATGCCGGCAAGGTATTGGCCCACATTCTGGAGACCTTCCCGCGCGACGAGTTGTTCCAGATTGACGAAGACCTGCTGCTGTCGATCTCGACCCAGGTGATGCACCTGCTCGAACGGCCGCGCCCGCACCTCTTCCTGCGCCGCGACCGGTTCGAACGCTTCGTCTCGGCGCTGATCTATGTGCCGCGCGACAACTTCAAGAGCGGCCTGCGCCGCAAGGCCGCCGACCTGTTGTGCGCGGCGTTCAACGGCGAGGTTTCGGTACATTATGCACAACTGTCCGACGACCCCTTGGGCCGCTGGCACTACATCATCCGCACCAAGCCCGGCCAGGTGCCCGAGGTGGACGAGAAAAAGCTCAACGAGGAGCTGATCGAAGCCGCCAAGACCTGGTCGGAACGGCTGCGCGAACAACTGGTCCAACGCCACGGCGAGGAAGAGGGCAACCAACTGTTCCACGACTGGTCGGACAGCTTCTCGTTCAGCTATCGCGAGGATTTTCCCCCCGCCCGCGCCATCGAGGACATCGCCCGGCTGGCCCGCTTGCACGCCGACCGGCCGGTGGACTTCGCCGTCTATCACCGCCCCGGCGATCCCGCCGACGCGGTGCGGCTGAAGATCTACACCCGCGAACGCACGGTGCCGCTGTCGCGCTGTATGCCGATGCTCGAACATGCCGGCTTCAACGTGATCAGCGAACACGCCTATGAGCTGAGCGGGCCGCGCGCCGGGTCGATCTACGACTTCGACCTGAGCTGGCCGCACGGCGCCGTCGACTGGGCCCAGGCACGCACCCTGGTCGAAGACCTGTTGAACGCCGTCTGGCTCGACCGGGTCGCCGACGACCGGTTCAACGCCCTGGTGGTGCCCACCGGGCTGGACTGCCGCCAGGTGACGGTGATCCGCGCCTATGCGCGCTATCTGCGCCAGTTGAACGTGCCCTATGGCACCAACGCGCTGGCCCGGGCGCTGATCGACAACCCGACCATCACCCGGCTTTTGTTCGAGCGGTTCGAGGCCCAGTTGCGCCCCGACTTCGGCCCCCGGGACGGGGCACCGGCCGATGCCGACGCCGCCGATACCAGCGACGACAGGGCCGCGCGCGACGCCCGGGTCGCCGACATCGAAGACCGCTTCCAAGCCGCGCTCGAAGCGGTCGAGAGCCTGCAACACGACCGGGTGCTGCGCGCCTTCAACCACGCCATCGCCGCCACCTTGCGGACCAATTTCTGGGGCGAGTATGGCGACGCCTTCGCCGACGGGCTGAACACCGCGCTGGCGCTCAAGATCCGCACCGGCGAAATCGAAGAAGCACCGCGCCCGCGTCCCTGGGCCGAGATCTTCGTCTATTCGTCGCGGCTGGAGGGCGTCCACCTGCGCGGCGGCCCGGTGGCGCGCGGCGGCCTGCGCTGGTCCGACCGGGGCGAGGATTTCCGTACCGAGATCCTCGACCTGATGAAGGCGCAGCAGGTCAAGAACGCGGTCATCGTGCCGGTGGGTGCCAAGGGCGGCTTTGTGCCGACCCGGCTCGACCGGCTGGGCCGCGACCAACGCCAGGGCGAGGGCGAGGCCTGCTATCGCATCTTCATCCAGACGCTGCTGTCGGTGACCGACAATCTGGACGGCGACACGGTGGTGCCGCCGGCGCGCGTGGTACGCCGCGACGACGACGACCCCTATCTGGTGGTCGCCGCCGACAAGGGCACGGCGCGCTTCTCCGACACCGCCAACGGCATCGCCGAGGCGCGCGGCTTCTGGCTGGGCGACGCCTTCGCGTCCGGCGGGTCGAAGGGCTATGACCACAAGAAGATGGGCATCACCGCGCGCGGCGCCTGGGTGTCGGTGCAACGCCACTTCCGCGAGATGGGCCTGAACGTCCAGACCGACCCGATCGACGTGATCGGCATCGGCGACATGGGCGGCGACGTGTTCGGCAACGGCATGCTGCTGTCCAAGACCATCCGGCTGAAGGCGGCGTTCAACCATCTGCACATCTTCCTCGACCCCGATCCCGACCCGGCGACCGCGTGGACCGAACGCAAGCGGCTGTTCGACGGCCCGGCGTCGGGCTGGGCCGACTATGACCCGGCGCTGATCTCGACCGGCGGCGGGGTGTTTCGCCGCGACGCCAAGTCGATCCGGCTGACGCCCGAAATCCAGGCGTTCCTGGGCGTCGACGACACCACCCTGACGCCGAGCCAGTTGATCCACCGCATCCTGCTGGCCCAGGCGGACCTGTTGTGGATCGGCGGCATCGGTACCTATGTGAAGGCCGCGCACCAGTCCCATTCGCAAGTGGGCGACCGGGCCAATGACGACCTGCGCGTCGACGGCTGCCAGTTGCGCGTCAAAGCGGTGGGCGAGGGCGGCAATCTGGGCATGACCCAGGCCGGGCGGATCGAGTTCGCGCGCGCCGGCGGCCGGCTGAACACCGACTTCATCGACAATTCGGCCGGCGTCGACAGTTCCGACAAGGAAGTGAACATCAAGATCCTGCTCAAGGACGCCGCGGTCAATGAGGGCCTGTCGGGCCCCGACCGCGACGCCCTGCTGGTTGAGATGACCGACGATGTGGCGAACCTGGTGCTGGAGGACAATTATCTCCAGACGCTGGCGATTTCGGTCGCCGAGCACCAGGCGGTCAAGGATCGCGAACTGCACGCCGGCCTGATCCGCACGCTGGAGAAGGAAGGCGCGTTCGAGCGCGATCTGGCCAACCTGCCGAGCGAGGAACAATTCTCCGAACTGGCGCTCAACCAAAGCGGCCTGACCCGGCCGGAGATCGCCACGTTGATGTCCTATGCCAAGCTGTCATTGACCGCGATCCTGACCCCGAGCCCGATGATGGACGAGGCGATCCTGCAACCGAGCCTGGATTGGGGCTTTCCTGCCGCGCTGCGCGAGCGCTATGCGGCCCTGATCGCGCGCCACCGGCTGCGCCGCGAGATCGTCGCCACGATCACCGCCAACGACGTGATCAACCGGGGCGGCCTGACCTTCGTCTACGAAATCCGCCAGGAGACCGGCCTCGGCGTCGAGCAGATCACCGCCGCCTTCACGGTGGTGCGCTACGCCTTCGACCTGGACCGGGTGTGGGCCGGGATCGACGGGCTCGACAACCAAGTGCCCGCGGCGGTGCAGTTGGACATGCACCGCTCGGTGGCCACGTTCCTGCGCCACCAGACCACCTGGTTCCTGCGCAACGCGCCGCGCCCGCTGGACATGGGCGCGCTGATCGACCGCTACGGCCCGGCCGCCGGCGAATTGTTCGCCGCCCCCGAAAGCGTGCTGTCCGCCGACCTGGCCGAAGCGTTCGAGGCCCGGGTCGCCGAGTGGACCGAGCCCGGCGTGCCCGACGCGTTGGCGCGGCTGGTCACGGCGTTCGAGTTCCTGCCCTTCGCCACCGATATCGTCCAGGTGGCGCACAGCCTCGACCGGTCGGTGGCCGATGTGGGCCGGGCCTATTTCGACGCCGGCGACCGCTTAGGGTTCGACTGGTTGCGCCGCGCCGCCAACAGCCTCGGCACCGACGACCATTGGGATCGGCTGGCCGCCGGCGCGGTGCTCGACGATGTGGCCGACCAGCAGCGCGAACTGACCCAGGCGGTGCTTGAAGAACACCATGACGCGGGCGCGGAAAAGGCGGTCGAAGACTGGCTGGCCGAGCGCGAATTGACCCTGGTGCGCACCGACCGACTGTTGGGCGACCTGAAAGGGTCGGGGCAGTTGACGGTCGCCAAGCTCAGCTTCGCCGCGCGCCACCTGCGCTCGATCCTCAGCCGGGCGGTGATCCCGTCATAAGCGGCCCATGCCGGGGCCGCCAAGACGGCCCCGGCCCAGCAGACCCCGACACGCAAAGCCTGGCGCGCCGCCGGGCGTTCAGAGCGCCTGGCCGTCCAAGAGCCGCGGCCGGTTGCCGATCGAGCCGCGCGCCTGGCGCATGAAGAAGGTCTTGAGCGGCCCGATCCGGTCGACCGCCGCCAGGCCGATGTCGCGGGCCAGGCGCACCGGCGTCACATCGTTGGAAAACAACCGGTTGAGCCCGTCGGTGACGGCCGCCAGCACCACCGTGTCGGCGCGCCGCCAGCGGGCATAGCGCCCCAGCACCTCGGCCGAGCCGATATCGAGCCCAAGCCGCCGGGCATCCACGATCACCTCGATCAACGCCGCCACGTCGCGCAGACCCAGATTGAAGCCCTGGCCGGCGATCGGGTGAATGCCGTGGGCGGCGTCGCCCACCAGCGCCAACCGGGTGTCGGTGATCCGGTCGGCCAGGTGCAGGCTGAGCGGGTAGGACCAGCGCCGCTCCTCGACCGTCACCTGGCCCAGGAAATCGCCGACCCGGCGGCGCACCTCGGCCTCGAAACCGCGGGGACCGAGGCCCATGATCGCCGGTTCCTTCGCGGTCGGCACCGTCCACACCAGCGACGAGCGATTGCCGCGCAGGGGCAGGATGGCGAACGGGCCGTCGGGCAGGAACCGCTCATGGGCGATGCCGGCGTGCGGCAGCTCATGGTGAATGGTGGCGACGATGCCCATCTGGTCATAGGACCAGCGCATGATGTCGATGCCGGCGCGGCTGCGCGTGGCACTGCCGCGGCCGTCACAGGCCAGCACCAGCGCCGCCTCGATCACCCGGCCCGACGCCAGGGCGACGCGGGCGCCGGCTTCGCTGCGCTCGATGGTCTCGACCGCCTCGGGCGCCACCACCTCGACCGCATCGAGCCCGGCGACCTTGTCGGCCATGGCCTGGCGCAGATAGCGGTTCTCGACCAGAAAGCCCAACGGGCCGTCGCCCAGGTCGTCATGGTCGAAGTGCAGGTGCATCAAGGACGGCCCATCAGAGACCCGGATTTCCAGGATCGGCTGGGCGTGCGCGTCCATGGCCGGCCACAGGTCCAACGCCTCGAACAACAGCTTGGAGGCGTGCGCCACCGCCGTCGCCCGGCCGTCGAACGCGGGGTCGAGCGTGGCCGGCAACGGCTGGCGGTCGACCACGCACACCGACAGGCCCTGCTGCGCCAGGCCCACGGCGGTGGTCAGGCCGACCAGACCGCCGCCAATGATCGCCACGTCGGCGCGGCTGGTCTGGGCCCGATCCGCGCGCTGTGGGTCTGCACCGGGCCGGGTGGGGGCTGAAGATCGGGTCATCGCTGTGCCTCGTCTGCTGCGCGGATGGTCCAAGGTCGAAACATTGTCTTGTGCGCGGATTAGACCGGCGGTGCAAGCGCCTGTCCAGGGGCGCCTTGGCCGCAGCCCGAGCCGCCCCCGCACGGCACGCTTCGCCGCCCGAACGGACCAATTGCGCAGGAAATGGGCAGCGTGTTCACCGATTGAGCAATTATCCGCCCCAATACCGGCGCCGGGCCCGGGGCGTGGGCGCAGGCCGGCCCGCCCGCAGCGGCGTTCGCCGGTGCCCGCGCGCCCGGCACGGTTCTTGATTGTGCAGCGCCAAACACCCCCCGGGAGGAACCGCCATGGTCAAAGTGTTTGTCGCCGTGTTCGTCGCTCTTGCGGCCGTCTCGGCCCCGGCTCACGCCGCGGTCACCGACGAGACCGCCTATGTGCTGAACACCTTGTTGTTCCTGATCGGCGGCTTTCTGGTCATGTGGATGGCGGCCGGCTTCTGCATGCTGGAAGCCGGCCTGGTCCGCTCGAAGAATGTGGCGACCATGTGCCTCAAGAACATCGTGCTGTTCGCCCTGGCCGGGCTGATGTACCTGCTGGTCGGCTATCGGCTGATGTATGACGGCGTCGACGGCGGATTTCTGGGCAGCTTCGGCCCGTTCCTGCCCGCCGACGGCACGCTCGACGGCGCCGACGCCGACTTCAGCGCCGGCTATGCCTCGTCCGCCGACTGGTTCTTTCAGATGGTGTTCGTCGCCACCGCCGCCTCGATCGTCTCGGGCACGCTGGCCGAACGGGTCCGGCTGACCGGCTTTTTCGTCTTCGTGATCGTGCTCACCGGGCTGATCTATCCGATCCAGGGCGCCTGGACCTGGGGCTCGGGGCTGTTGACCAGCGACCGTTTCGTGGCCCTGGCCGGCGCCGGTTTCAGCGATTTCGCCGGCTCGACCCTGGTCCATTCGGCCGGCGGCTGGGCGGCGCTGACCGGCGCCATCGTGCTCGGCCCCCGGCTCGGCCGCTACGACCCGCGCGGTCGGGTGCGGCCGATGCCGGGCTCGAACCTGCCGCTGGCCACCTTGGGCACGTTCATCCTGTGGCTCGGCTGGTTCGGCTTCAACGGCGGCAGCCAGCTCGCCATGGGCTCGGGCGCCGACGTCGCCGCGATCGCCAGGATCTTCGCCAACACCAACATGGCCGCGGTCGGCGGCACCTTGGGCGCCATGCTACTGGCACAACTGCGCTACAAGAAGATCGACCTGACCTTCGTGCTCAACGGCGCGCTCGCCGGCCTGGTGTCGATCACGGCGGCACCGCTGACGCCGTCGCCGCTGGCCGCCGTCGCCATCGGCGCGGTCGGCGGGGTGCTGGTGGTGGTGTGCGTGCCGCTGTTCGACCGGCTGCGCATCGACGACGTGGTCGGCGCCCTGTCGGTGCACCTGGTGCCCGGCATCTGGGGCACGCTGGCGGTGCCGCTGACCAACCCCGAGGCCACCCTGGCCGCTCAAGGTCTGGGGGTGCTGGCCACCGGGCTGTGGGTATCGGTGACCAGTCTGGTGGTGTGGCTGGGGCTCAAGGCGACCATCGGCCTGCGCCTGACGCCCGAGGACGAACTGGCCGGCGGCGATACCAGCGAACTGGGCATGGAAGCCTATCCCGAATTCGGCCGCGGCTCGCAGTTCGCCGGCTGACCGCCGCCGCTCCGAGCCCGGCCAGCCCTGGCGTGTTCGCGACCCGACCGGGCTTTGCAATTGCCGGTCGGGTCGTTTACTGTTTGTTCGCGCTTTGACCGAGATCGGCACGCTGTGGACCCGGCGCGCGCCGCCGTACGCGCCGACACCGGGCCTTGAGCCGCCAAGGGGCGCGGGGACAGGCGCGGGGGGACATCGAGCTTGGGGCCTCACCCAAGCCGGGGCGCGGCGGGCCGGAGACCAGGACCCGGGGACCGGGCCGCCGAGGGCGTCGCACCCCGGTTTGTGGCGACGCGCTTGCCCGGACGTGTGGATTTGTATACCCGGAAGGCCCCACGGAAAGGACCCATCACCCCGTGTCCGTTGTGCATTCCAAATCGTTCGGCCGCCGACCGAGACTGCTGCCCCAGGCGTTGAGCCGGCTGTTGCGCCGTCTGGCGGTGCGGGCGGTGGGTGCGGCCCTGGTGCTGGCGGTCGCGGCCCTGGCGCTGGCGCTGATCAGCTATGACGCCACCGACCCCTCGCCACTCAGCGCCAGCAGCCGCCCGGTCGCCAACTGGCTCGGCCTGCCGGGCGCCTATGCCGCCGACTTTCTGGTCGAAACGCTGGGTATTGGCACAGCGGCCCTGTTGTTGCCGCCCCTGGTCTGGGGGCTGCGGCTGATCCTGCTGCGGGGCATCCCGGCGTTTTGGACCCATCTGTTGATCGTGCCGGCGGCAACCTTGTTCGCCGCCTTGCTGGCCGCCACGGTCGCCGGGCCCAGCGGCGGGCTCGGCGGCGGCTTGGGGGCGCTCGGGCTGTCGCTGATCGCCGACGGTTGGGCGGCGCTTGGGGCGGCGCCGCCGCGTTGGATCGAACGGTTGGTCCTGGCGCTGTTATTGGCCAGCGCCTTACCCGCGACGCTCGGGATCCCCTGGCACGAGTGGCGCGGTGCGGCGGTGCGACTGTGGACGACGCTGCGCGGCGCCGAGATGCCGCGCCCACCGGCTCTGCCTTCGCTGCCCTCGCTCCCCAGTTTGCGCCTGGGACGCCGGGCCGAAGCGTCGGACGTCCAGCCCGCCCCCGACACGCCGGCGACCGACGCCGCGGCGGCCGAGACCGTGCCGGTCGCGCGGCCGCGCAAGACCAACCGCTCACCGTCGGACGAGGCCGACCCGCCGACTAAGCCGCGAGGCCGCAAGACCGTCGAGGCACCGGCCAAGCCCGGCCGCCGGGTCGACCCGGCGCCCCAGGGGCAGGTGTTCGGGACCGAGCATGGCGGCTTCCGCCTGCCTGGCCTCGGCATCCTGTCCAAGGCCGACGCCGCGGCCGGCAACACCGCGCTCGGCGCCGACGCGCTGGAGGAAAACGCCCGGCTGCTGGAAACCGTCCTGGCCGATTTCGGCATCAAGGGCGAGATCCTCAACGTCCGCCCCGGCCCGGTGGTGACGCTTTACGAACTGCGCCCGGCGCCGGGCACCAAGTCGGCCCGGGTGATCGGCCTGGCCGACGACATCGCCCGGTCGATGAGCGCGATTTCGGCGCGTGTGGCGGTGATCCCGGGCGCGAATGCCATCGGCATCGAACTGCCCAACGCCGACCGGCAGACCGTGGTGCTGCGCGAATTGCTCGAATCGCGCGCGTTCGAGCGGTCGAACGCCGCCCTGCCGGTGGTCATCGGCAAGGACATCGGCGGCAGCCCGATCATCGCCGACCTGGCGACCATGCCGCACCTGCTGGTCGCCGGCACCACCGGCTCGGGCAAGTCGGTGGGCGTCAACGCGATGATCCTGTCGCTGCTCTATCGGCTGCCGCCCGAGCAGTGCAAGTTCATCCTGGTCGACCCGAAGATGCTGGAACTCAGCGTCTATGACGACATCCCGAACCTGCTGACGCCGGTGGTCACCGACCCCAAGAAGGCGGTGGTGGCGCTCAAATGGGCGGTGCGCGAGATGGAGGAGCGCTACCGCGCCATGTCCAAGCTCGGCGTGCGCAACATCAACGGCTTCAACAAGCGGGTGCGCGAAGCCCAGGCCGCCGGCCAGCCGCTGACCCGCCAGGTGCAGACCGGTTTCGACAAGGAAACCCACCAGCCGGTCTACGAGGAACAGGAATTCGACGTCACGCCCTACCCCCATATCGTCATCGTGATCGACGAGATGGCCGACTTGATGCTGGTCGCCGGCAAGGAGGTGGAGGCGACGGTGCAGCGTCTGGCGCAGATGGCGCGCGCCGCCGGTCTGCACGTGATCATGGCCACCCAGCGCCCGTCGGTCGACGTGATCACCGGCACCATCAAGGCCAACTTCCCGACCCGGCTGAGCTATCAGGTGACGTCCAAGATCGACAGCCGGACGATCTTGGGCGAACAAGGTGCTGAACAGCTGCTGGGCAAGGGCGATTCGCTGTTCATGGCCGGCGGCGGGCGGATCACCCGGGTTCACGGCGCGTTCGTCTCCGACCAGGAGGTCGAGGCGGTGGCCGACTATCTGCGCAAACAGGCGCCGCCCTCCTACATCGAAGAGGTGACCGAGGAGCCCGAGGAAGGCTTCGATTCGCCCTTTATCCCCGGCCCCGGCGGCGGCACGGGCAATGGCGGCGGAGGCGGCGACAGCGACAACGAACTCTATGACCGCGCGGTGGCCATCGTCTTGCGCGACCGCCGCGTGTCCACCAGCTATATCCAGAGGCAGTTGCGCATCGGCTATAACCGCGCCGCCACCCTGATCGACGAGATGGAGCGCGAGGGGGTCATCACCGCGCCCAACCATGCCGGTAAGCGCGAGGTGATCCCGCCGGGCGAGGGCCAGTAGACGGCGACGCCCGCAACCGCCCCCCCAAGCCCAGACCGGGCTGCCGACGAGGCCGGCATCGCCGCTGCGACCAATGAGGATCGACGCCATGACCGACCGAAATGCCCCGCCGTGGCCGCGCCGCCGCCCGGTTCGCCCCAAGGCCCTGACCAGGGCCTTAACCGGGGCGCTGCTGGCTGCGCTCATGGGCCTGCCAATGGGCGGCGCGGCGGCCCAGGAAGGCGCCGGCGCACCCGCGTCCAGCGACACCGCCGAGCCGGGTCTGCCGCCGCTTGAAGCTGAGACGGTGACGCCGGCGCCCGGCGGCCAAGACGCCGCGCGCCAAGCCATCGAGGACTATCTCAACGGTATCGACACGCTGCGCGCCGATTTCGTCCAGATCGGCCCCGACGGCGGCATGGCGCACGGGGTGCTGAAAATCGACCGACCCGGCCGGCTGCGCTTCGACTATGACGACGAGACACCGCTGCTGTTGGTCTCGGACGGCGCCACGCTGACCTTCATCGACTATGAGGTGGGCCAGGTCACCCGCTGGCCGATCGACGAAACGCCGCTCGGGCTGCTGGTGCGCGACCGGATTGACCTGGACGACCCCGCGGCCACGGGCCTGGACCTCGCGTTCAATCCCGGCGCGCTCGCCGGCTATTGGGTGCTCGAAGCCCGTAACCCCGACGGCGACATACCGGGCACGGTGGAACTGACCTTCGTGCGTGAGGCCCAGACGGGCGTGCGGCTGCTCGGCTGGGAGGTGGTCGACGCCCAGGGCTATGTGACCCGGGTCAGCCTGTCCGACGTGACCTTGGGCCAGACCTTCGCCGACAGCACCTGGACCTTCGACGACCCGCGCGGCCTGCCCGCCAACCGCCGCCGGCGCGGGCGCTGACGCGCGAGCTCTGAGGCGCGAGGGGACACGGTGGGCGGGACTGGTGCGCCGCACGCCGCGCCTGGCGCGTCCTGGTGCGTCCTGGCGCCGGTCACGCGAGATGCGCGCGCGCCCGGTTTTACGGGCCGCTGCCGGTGCTTTTTCGCGCGGTCCTGTCTTGAATTCGACAGGAACCAGGAACATCTGTCTTTGCGAACGGTGACGAGCCCCCTTTACCGGATCGAGCCCCCTTCCATCCGGCGTCACCGTGAGCGCCTTGGGCGCTCGGAGCCCGGTCGTCCCCCCGCGACCGGGCTCCTTTCTGTGAGTTTCTACGCGGCGTGCCGGGAGGCGCATGAACAGATGGATTTCGACGATCATGACGCTCTGTTCGAGACCTATCCGACCCTGGCCGGGGTGCGCCGGTTCGCCCGTCTGATCCCGAACACCGACTGGTTCGCCCGGGTCGGCCAGCCGCTCGACCCGGTGGCGCTGGACGAGGCGCGCACCTATGCCGCCGCCCTGGGCTTTCCCGACGCCGAACCGGCGATCCTCGAAGACTGGCAGGACGCCGCTGCTGCTGCTGAGACGCTGGACCTCAACACGCCGGCCTGGGAAGCCGAGGCGCAGTTGCGCCGCGACCTGGCGCTGGCCGCCGAGGCCGAGGTGGAGCCCCGGGTGCTCGAACTGGTGATGACCGGCATCGCCGAACTGGCCGCCGAACCGGTGCGCGACGCCGCCGAGACCACCGCCGCGCTGCTCGGCATCCATGACGAGGACTTCCTGCGCGCGGCCAGCGGCGGCGCTGTCCAGGCGTGCCACCAGGCGGCCCTGGTGCTGGCCGCGGGCCAGGGCGCCGAGCACCCGTTCTCGCTCAAATTCTCGCTCTACGAACACGGCCGCTGGCCGGTCGGCATCGTCGGTGCCAGCTTCAACATCTTCTGATCCCCCCCGCCGCCGCTACGCCCCCAACAGCCCCGGAGACCGGCCCATGGGCGCCTTCCGCCTGATCACCTGGAACGTCAACTCGGTGCGCGCCCGATTGGAACAGGTGGCCCGGCTGAGCCACGAACAGCGCCCGCACATCCTGTGCCTTCAGGAAACCAAGGTCGACGACAACGGCTTCCCCCACAAGGCGATGCGCGCGGCGGGCTATCGCCATGTCTGCCCGCGCGGCCAGCGCATGCACCACGGCGTGGCGATCCTCGCCCGGGTGCCGGTGGTCCACAGCTACAGCCTCGACTGGTGCGGCAAGGGCGACGCGCGCCACATCGCCGTGCGCCTGGAAAGCGGGGTCGAGGTGCATTGCTTCTATGTGCCGGCGGGCGGCGACGAGCCGGACCCCGAGACCAACCCGCGCTTCGCCCACAAGCTGGCCTTTCTCGACGAGATGCGCGCCTGGGCCGAAACGCTCGACCGGCCGGTGGTGATGGTCGGCGACCTGAACGTGGCGCCGCTCGAAACCGATGTCTGGTCGCACAAGCAGTTGCGCAACGTGATCAGCCACACGCCGCCCGAGCGCGCGCGCCTCGACGCGGTCATGGCCGCCCATGACTGGGTCGACGCCATGCGCGCGGCGGTGCCGGCGGAGCATAAGCTGTTCACCTGGTGGTCCTATCGGGCGCGCGACTGGCGGGCATCCAATCGCGGCCGGCGGCTTGACCATATCTGGGTCAGCCGGCCGTTGATGGCGCGGTTTCGCACCATGCGCGTGCTCGACGACGTGCGCGACTGGCCACGGCCCAGCGACCATGCGCCGGTGCTGGCCGATTTCGACGATCTCTAGTCGGCCGGGGGCAGACAGGCCGGGGCGGCGTGCCTATCTCTGGGACTGAGGTTTTGGTGACGAAGGAGTAAAGCCCATGGGACTGCTGATCGATGGCGTGTGGCACGAGGACAATAGCGACCTGATCGCCCCGGACGGATCGTTCCGCCGGCCGGCGAGCCGGTTTGACGGCCGCGTCGGCGGCGACGCGCAGCCGCCGGCGGCCGGGCGCTACCATCTCTATGTGGCCTATTCCTGCCCGTGGGCACACCGCGCGCTGGTGATGCGCGCGCTCAAGGGGCTGCAAGCGGCGATCCCGGTGTCGGTGGTGCACTGGCATCTGGACAATCACGGCTGGCGTTTCGAGCCGACCGACGATGGCGCCACCGTCGACGCGGTCCACGGCTTCGACCGGCTGCACCAAGTCTACACCGCCGCCATGCCCGATTACACCGGCCGGGTCACGGTGCCGGTGTTGTGGGACAACGAGGCCGGCACCATCGTCAGCAACGAGTCCGCCGACGTGATGCGGATGCTGAACAACGATTTCAACGCCGTGGCCGAGCGGCCGGATCTGGACTTCTACCCCGCCGATTTAGCCGCCGAGATCGACGCCATGAACGAGCGGCTGCATGGCGACGTGAACAGCGGCGTCTACAAGGTGGGCCAGGCCAAGACCCAGGACGCCTACGACGCTGCGTTCGAGCGCCTGTTCGCCGCCCTCGACGCGTTGGATGCGCTGCTCGCCAGCCGGCGCTATCTGCTGGGCGATCGGATCACCGAGAGCGACTGGCGGCTGTTCACCACGCTGGTGCGTTTCGATGCGGTCTATGTGGGCCACTTCAAGTGCAACCTGCGCCGCATCGCCGATTATGCCAATCTGGCGGGGTATCTGCGCGAGCTCTATCAATGGCCGGGCGTCGCCGAGACGGTGGTGATGACGCACATAAAGCGGTTTTATTATGTGAGCCAGACCGGCATCAACCCGACCGGAATCGTCCCCGGCGGCCCGGTTCTGGACTTCACCGCGCCCCACGACCGCGATCATCTCAAGGCCGCTTGATCCAACCCAGGGGGTCGGGCGGCATCGCCCTTGTTCCGTGGGCGCGACGAGGGCTGACACCATCGCTGCGAGAGATCCGTCATCGGCCCCGCACAAGCCGAAACCCACCCCGGAACCGGGCCGCAAGGTCGAACCAACCCCTACAGACAGCGTCCTGACCGGCGCCGTTGCGGCAAGCGGGAGACAACTCGACGCCCGTTTCCGGCGCCTGCTACAGTGCCGATCCATTCGACCATAGCAAGGGGAGAGGACAATGCGCAGACATCTGAGGGCGCGGGCCTGGCTGGCCGGAGCCGCCGTGCTGGCCCTGGCGGCATGCGACGGCGGGTCGCCCGAAACGCCTGCTGACCCGTCCACGGATAGCACCGAGACCGGCAGCGCGACGACGACCGCTGAGGCGCCTATGCCAGCGTCGAACGCCGCCGCGCCTGCACCTGAAGCCGATACCGAGGCCGCGTCCGCCGATCCGTCTGGCGACCCGATCGTCGCCGCAGTCCAGGCCAACCCACACCGCAGCGACGCGCAAGCGGCTCGCGACGTTTACCGCCACCCGGTGGAAACGCTGCGCTTCTTCGGCCTGAAGCCCGACCAGACGGTCACCGAACAACTGCCGGGTTGGTATACGGAAATCCTGGGCGCGCTGTTGGCCGAGGACGGCCACTATATCGCCGTGAACGAGCATCCGAGCCTGCTGCCCGAGGACCATCCCTATCGCCCCGGCCGTGCCCGGTTCGTCGATGACTTCGACACCGACCGGCCGATGTTCGGCGAACGGGCCGAGGCGGCGACGCTTGGCGGGCCGGAGCCGATGATCCCCGACGCCTCGGTGGATACCGCGCTGGTCATCCGCGCCACCCACGGCATGGTCTATGCCGGCACGCTCGAACCGATGCTCGCCGAGTATTTCCGCATCCTCAAACCCGGCGGCGTGCTCGGCATCGTTCAGCACCGCGAGGACCCGGCGTCCCAAAACACGCCCGCCGACCGGCGCGGCTATCTGAAGGAAAGCGACGTGATCGAGTGGGTCACGGCGGCGGGCTTCGAATTGGCCGAGAAGAGCGAAATCAACGCCAACCCGAAGGACCCCAAGGACCACCCGCCGGGCGTTTGGGCGTTGCCGCCGGTGCTGACCCTGGGCGAGGAAAACCGCGACACCTATCTGGCGATCGGCGAATCCGACCGCATGACGCTTAAATTCGTCAAGCCAAAGGGCTGAAGCCTCGGGCGGTCGCCGGGCCCGCCCAGCGTCCGCCCAGTGTTGGTCCAGTGCTGGCCCAGTACTGGCACAGGACCCGTTCAACGCCCGCGCCCCGGTTGGCGCGGGCGCTCCGGGCGCTTCCTGGCGGTTCAGACCGGGCAGGCGGTGACCAGCGCGGCCATGTCCGGCCGGGCCCGCTCGGCGGGCTCGCCCACCGCTTGGCCCAGATAAATGAAGCCGGCCACGCGCTCGCCCGGCGCCAGCCCCAGGGCCGCCCGCACCCGGTCGTCATAGGCCACCCACTCGGTCAGCCATTGCGCCCCATAGCCCGCGGCGTGGGCGGCGATCATCAGCGTCTGGCAGACCGCGCCGACGCTCAGCATCTGTTCCCATTCGGGCGTCTTGTGATTCACATCGGGGCACGCGACCACCGCGACCACCAGCGGCGCGCGCTCGAACCGGCCGCGCTCCAGCGCCAGCTTGGCCTCGCTGGTCTCGCCGTCGGCCGCCAGGGCGTCGGCGGCGACCCGACCCAGCCGGCCGCGCGCCGGCCCGTCGATGGTGACGAAGCGGAACGGCACCACCTGGCGGTGGTCGGGCACCCGGGCGGCCAGGCGCAGCAGGCCGGCGAGGGCCGCCCCCTCGGGCGCCGGGCCGGTCATGCCGTCCTTGACCTTGGTGGACCGGCGCCGGGCCAGGAGCGCCAGCGTCTCGGCGCTGGGCCGGGTGGCGTCCAGGGCGCAGCCCTTGGCCGGCTCGGGCAGGCCGGCCAGCAGCTCATCGAGACGCGCACCGGGTGCCGGCGCCGGGTCGGTCGCGTCGACCTCGGTCGGCGGCGTCGGCGTCGTCGTCAGCGGCGGGGGCGCATTGGGCGTCGGGGCGGTGTCGGGCGCGGCCATGGCAAACCTCATCGGGTGGAAACAAGACGGCTATGGTCCACATAGCCCAAGCTTGCCGCTTTTGGAAAGCCCGCGCCGGGCGAAAAAAAAGCGGCCGGGGCACCAGGCCCCGACCGCGTCCGCAGGTTGCCCTGCCGGCGACCTTACCAGCCGCAGGAGCGGCCTTGGTTCTGTTCGTCCAGCCAGTCCTTCAACGGCTTGAAATAGGCCTGGATGGCGGTGGCGTCGGCCTCGGTCTGACCGGTGAACGCTTCCAGCGCTTCCTGCCAGGTCTTGGACGCGCCCATTTCCAGCATGGCGTTGAACTTCTCGCCCACTTCCTTGTTGCCGTAGATTGAGCAACGGTGCAGCGGCCCGTCCCAGCCGGCCATCTCGCAGGCGGCGCGGTGGAACTGGAACTGGAAGATGTGGGCCAGGAAATAGCGCATGTAAGGCGTGTTGCCGGGCACATGGTACTTGGCGCCGGGGTCGAAGGCGTCGGCGGCGCGGTCGACCGGCGCGGTCACGCCCTGATACTGTTCGCGCAGCTTCCACCAGCCCTCGTTATAGTCGTCCGGGGTCAATTCGCCCGAAAACACCTGCCAGCGCCATTTGTCCACCAGCAGGCCGAAGGGCAGGAACGCCACCTTGTCGAGCGCCTGGGCCATCAACAGGCCGATATCCTTGTCTTCCGACGGCACCTGGTCCAGCAGGCCGATCTGCTTGAGATAGTCGGGCGTGATCGACAGCGCGATCATGTCGCCGATGGCCTCGTGGAAGCCGTCATTGGGGTCGCCGCGGTAGAGCGGCGGCTGGATCTTATAGGCGCGCTGATAGATGTTGTGGCCGATTTCGTGGTGGATGGTCTTGAAGTCATCCGCCGTCGGCTTGATGCACATCTTGATGCGGATGTCGTCCTGGTCGTCGAGGTTCCAGGCCGAGGCATGGCAGACCACGTCACGGTCTTCGGGCTTGAGGAACAGCGAGCGCTCGTAGAAGGTCTCCGGCAGCGGCTCGAAGCCCACCGAGGTGAAGAAGTTATCGGCGGTTTCGACCATCTTCATATGGTCGTAGTCGGCGTCCTTGAGCAGCTGGGTCAGGTCATAGCCCGGGTCGGCGTCGCCCTCGGCCACCAGGTCGAAGATCTCGCCCCATTGCTGCGCCCACATATTGCCCAGCAGGTGTGCCGGGATCGGGCCGTCCTGGGGCACCTTGTCGGTGCCATACTGTTCGCCGAGCTTGGCGCGCACATGGCAGTGCAGCGATTCGTACAGCGGCTTGACCTCGCCCCACAGCCGATCCACGTCGGCGGCGAAGGCGTCGGGGTCCATGTCGTACTTGGACCGCCACAGCACGCCGGTGTCGTCATAGCCCAGGTCGCCAGCGCCCTGGTTGGCGATGTCGACCATGGCGGCGTACATGTCCTTCATCGGCTTGGCGACGTCGCGCCAGCCGACCCAGGTGGCCAGCAATTCGTCATAGTCGCGCGAGCTGGCCATGGTTTCCGACAGTTCGCCCAGCGATTTGCCGTCCACCTCGCCGGTGCCGTACATGGACTGCAACTCGGTGGTGATGCGGGCCAGTTCGGCGGCCGCTTCGTCGTCGCCCGCCGGCGCCGGCAGGGTCAGCGATTCCTTCAACAGCATCAGCTTGCGCCGGGTGTCGGCATCGAGCCCCTCGACGCCGTCGAAACGGCGCGCTTCCTGGGCCAGGTCGACGCCCAGCTTGGTCAGCCGCTCGGACTGCTTGGCGGCCAGCCAGTTGCTGTCATAGGTGATGAAATTGGCGTTGATCCAGAACACCCGGCTGGCTTCTTCCGACACTGCGGCGAGCTTCTGGCCCGCGCGTTCGACGAAGGCGCGCGCGTCCTCGGCGGTGGGTTGCGCGGTTTCGGCGGCGGTCTGGCCGGCGTCGCCCGCCGGCGCGGCCGGGGTCTGGGGGTCGCACGCGGCCAACAGGGCCAGCGCGGAGACGGCACCGGCCAGTTGGCCGGCGCGCTTGGTGATCGATGACATGATTGGCTTCCCGTAAACACTGGTTTTACGCGCGTCATAGGAACGCCGGGGATCGGCCTTGTCAATCGACCGAGCGGTTTAGCCGACTGGAAGAGACATGGTCACGCCTGCAAGGGCGTTTGGCGGCTTCGATACTAGCCTGCAATCCGGCCTGATGGAACAGGGCCACGAAAACGGAACAAGCCCTGTCCTTCGACTAAAAAGTCGAAAGCAACAAGGCTTACAGCGTTCATTGAATGTCTTTTATCAGAAAAATGGAGCGGGCGATGAGATTCGAACTCACGACCCTCACCTTGGCAAGGTGATGCTCTACCCCTGAGCTACGCCCGCACCGGACCGACCGGAGCGTCCCGATCGGTGCGGCAGTCTATAGACAAGGCAATGGGGCCGATGCAAGCCCTTTTTTTGGCGATCGCCCAAACGCCCGGATCGATCAATCAGCCCAGCGAAGGCGCACCTCTGTCTGGATCAGGTTTCGAGCGGCGGTGGTTGGCGGCGACGGTCCGCGGCAGCTGACAAGGGCTGGCCGGCCATCTTGGTCTCGGTGCGCCTATCATGGGCCCAGCGAAGGCGCGACTGGTCGGCGACAGCTTCCCCATGCCGCTACCCGCCCCCAAAGCCCCGGCCTGGCGGACCGCACTTACCCCTCCACCCCCGCGTCTATAGGTTGCCCCGCCGCCTATCGCGCCGGACGTTAACCGCAAGACCCCGGGCGCGGCACCCAGGCCCGCCTCGAAGGCCCAAGCCTGGAGTGCACAGCGCCGAGGCGCTCTAGCTGTCACCGATCCGCGCCGGCTCCTCACCAACGATTAAGCTGCACTCCAAAATTGGAGTAAATATGAAATATTTTGCTAAATCCAGCTCTTGTCACTTCTTAGCCAGAAAATTTTTTGGCACATAACATGCAATATTATAGAAAACGATCCCACAGTTTATTTACACACAGTTGAATTTTTTATTTTGGTCGATACTATCCGTCATAAATGTGGCCTTTTGGCAACATTCGTTTTTTTCAACAGCTTTAATCTGTCTAATCGCTTTACAGGGTTTGATGGGCCCGATCTAATCACACAGGTAGCTTGGGTTTTTCGCAACAATCTGACTGCGATGTCAGGTCGGCGGCATCGCCATTAAAAATTTGCCCAAGAGACACGAATACCTGCCGACAAGTTCGTATGAGGGAACGCTTAGTAATGACAAACGGCTTTTTTAAGCGATCGGCGCTGTTCGGCACGTCCGCCATTGCGCTGTTGGGGGCCACGGCCGGGGCGCACGCCCAGGCGGTCGACGATCAACAAGACTCCATGATGGAGGTCGAAGAGATCGTCGTTACCGGGTCGCGCCTGGCGACCACCAATGTCAGTTCGCCCGTGCCGGTGGTGCAGATCGGCGCCGGCCAGATCGACAGCCGCGGCGTGGTACGCGTCGAAGAGGTGCTGAACGTGCTGCCGTCGTCGTTCGGCGACCAGACCAGCACGGCCGGCAATGGCGCCACGGGCACGTCGTCGGTCAATCTGCGCGGCCTCGGCGCGGTGCGCACCCTGCCGCTGATCGACGGCAAGCGCATGCCGTTCGGCTCCGACGCCACCGCCGCACCGAATCTCGACATGGTGCCGACCCAACTGATCGAACGGGTCGACGTGGTCACCGGCGGTGCCTCGGCCATCTACGGCTCGGACGCGGTCGCGGGCGTGGTCAACTTCGTGCTCAAGGACGATTTCGAGGGCATCGAAGTGGACGGCCAGGTGGGCTTTCACCATGCCGGCAACAACAATTCGTTCATGGAAGCGGTGACCGGGGCCGACGGCTATCCCCAGCCCGATTCGACCATGGACGGACGCGACGTGTTCGTGACCATGACCATGGGCGCCAACAGCGCCGACGGCCGCGGCAACATCACCGCCCATGTGGCCTATCAGAACCAGAACGCGATCCTGCAAGGCGACCGCGACATCAGCGCCTGCGGCATCGCCGGCAGCAGCTCCGACCTGGGCATTGCGTGCGTCGGCTCGTCGAACTATCGCCGCTTCAACACCGACGAAGGGACCATGTTCCTGGAAGAAGACGGCACCCTGGTGCCGTTGGTGGGCGGTCCCGAGCAGACCTACAACTATGCGCCGCTCAACCACTTCCAACGCCCCAATGAACGCTTCAACATCTACACCCGCGGTCACTACGACCTGAGCGACAATGTCACGGCGTTCATGGACCTGTCGTTCATGAACAACAACACCAAGGCGCAGCTGGCGCCGTCGGCGTCGTTCAACCGGGCGTTCCAGATCAACTGCGACAACCCGCTGCTGCAAAACGGCGCCGGCCCTGACGGCGCGGGCACGAGCTTCTACGACGCACTCGGCTGCGCCGCCATCATCGACGCCTATGAGAATGGCGAACGCGACAATGTGGACCGCCAGTTCTTCAACAGCCACCGCAACGTCGAAGGCCAGCCGCGCGAGACCGAATACGACAATACCAGCTGGCGGGTGGTCACCGGCCTGCGCGGCAGCGTGCTGGACAATTTCGACTGGGAAGTGTTCGGCCAATTCTCGCGGGTGAAGAGCCAGGACATCATGCGCAACGACCTCAACTTTAACCGGGTGCAGCAGGCGCTGTTCGCGGTTGAAGGCGAGAATGGCCAGATCGTCTGCGACCCCGAGCGCAACCCCGACAAGGGCTGCGTGCCGTGGAACATCTTCGGGCGCACCGCCGACGGCGACAGCATGGTCACCGCTGCGGCCACCGACTTCATTCAAGGCGTCGGCATGAGCATCGGCGAGACCAACCAGCGGGTGGTCGGCGGCACCATCGGCGGCGATTTCGGCCGCTATGGCATGACCTCGCCGTTCGCCGAGGACGGCGTGTCGATGCTGGTCGGGCTCGAATACCGCAAGGACGAACTCAGCCGGACGCCCGACGACATCTCGCAAGTGGTCGGCGGCATGGGCCTGACCGGCGGCGGCGGCGGCACCTTGCCCGTGGAAGGCAATGTGGAAGTCGTCGAGATGTTCATGGAAACCCAGATCCCGCTGGTCCAGGACGCGTTCCTGATCCGCGAGCTGTCGCTGAACGGCGCCTATCGCCGGTCGCAATACGAGACCAACGGGGCCGACCCGATTTCCGGCGACCCGACGTCGAACAGCTTCGGCACCAATACCTTCTTCGTCGGTGGTAACTATGCGCCGGTGGACGACATCCGATTCCGGGTCCAGTTCCAGCGCGCGATCCGGGCGCCGAACGTGATCAACCTGTTCACCACCCAGAACACCGACCTGGTGGACCTGGCGGCTGGCGCCAACACGCTGTTCGACCCGTGCGCCAGCGGCGTCGACGGCGACGGCAACCCGATCGCGCCGGCCGCAACCCGCGAGCAGTGCGCGCGCACCGGCGTGACCGACGAGCTCTACGGCAACATCGAGGACAACCCCGCCGGCCAGTACAATATCGTCACCAGCGGCAACGCCCAACTGAAGCCCGAAGTGTCGGACACGTTCACCGTCGGCACGGTGTGGACGCCGTCCTACCTGCCCGGCTTCTCGCTCGCGATCGATTACTTCAACATCACCATCAATGACGCGATCAGCGAGATCCCGGCGCAGACCACCCTCGACAGCTGCATCGCCACCGGCGACGAGCGCTTCTGTGGCCTGATCCAGCGCGACAGCCTGGGCACCTTGTGGCTCGACAACTCGAATTTCGAGGGCATCCGCACGCCGCTCGACAATATCGCCCAGTTGAAGACCACCGGCGTCGACTTCTCGATGAAGTATGGCTTCGACCTGGAAAGCATCGGGCTCGGCAATTCGGGGTCGCTGAACTTCGACTATAACGCCACCTGGCTGCGGTCGAATTCGTTCACGCCCATCGAAGGCACGCCCGAGGTGGAGTGTCAGGGCTTCTACCGCGGCGGCTGCGGGGTGCCGAACCCTGAATACCGGCACCTGTTCCTGGCCACCTGGAACACCCCCTGGGCCGTGGACGTGACCGCCACCTGGCGCTACTTCGGCGATACCGAGCTCAACGCCGGGACCGCCAACCCGATCGATGCGGTGCTTGAAAGCCGCAACTATCTGGACATGGTGGTGCGTTGGCAGGCGACCGAATACGCGGAGTTCCGCCTTGGCGCCAACAACCTGCTGGGCAAGGATGCGCCGATCTCCACGTCGGCGGGCAATGCGCCGGGCAACGGCAACACCTTCCCCGCGTCCTACGACATCGACCGCTACATCTTCTTCGGGATCAACCTGTCTTACTGATCCCGGCGGATCGATATCCAAAGCGCATGGCCGCGACCCCTGCCGGGGGTCGCGGTTTTTTATGGCCTGGGCAGGCCCGGCCCTGTCTGGTGCCGCACGGCAAAGATCTGATGGGCAGAAGGGCGCCCGCCCGACCCAGCCCAAACGACCCCAGGTTCAAACGAACCCCGATCCGGCCAAGAGCGTCGCGGGCGACCCGGTGCGGCCGGCTATATGGTCCCGCGTGGCGGGGCTCGCCTCGCCGACGCTTGAAAAGCCCCGGCTCAACGATCACCCTTTAGGCGACTGTCGCGCGCCCGGCCGGCGTGCCGGCGGCGCCAGGGGCGTCGGTCCGGGCGGCTCGGCCGGACCTGCGCTTCGTCGTGTTTCACCGCCCCGCCGGCGCCGGTCGCCGAGACCGCGGCGCCGGCGGACCCCAGACCCAGGCCCCGAAGCCAGAGACGTCAGGGCCCCGATTCAGGATCACTTCGCGACCATGGAACCGATCATCAACGCCGCACCCGACGACAAGACGCTGATCAAGGACAGCGACGAACGCGCCTTCGCCCAGGATGTGATCGACGCCTCGCAAGAGGCTCTGGTGCTTGTCGATTTCTGGGCCGATTGGTGCCAGCCGTGCAAGCAATTGACGCCGGCGCTTGAGGCCGCGGTGCGCAAGGCGCGCGGCAAGGCCCGGCTGGTCAAGATCAATGTGGACCAAAACCAGGGCCTGGCCGCTCAGTTGCGCATCCAATCATTGCCCACGGTCTATGTGTTCAAGGACGGTCGGCCGGTCGACGGCTTCCAGGGCGCGGTGCCGGAAAGCCAGATCACCCAGATCATCGACGCCCACGCGAGCGAGGGCAGCGGCAACGACCAGATCGAGGCGGCGCTCGATCAGGCGGCACAGTTGCTCGACGCCGGCGACGCCGAAACCGCCGCCGCGCTCTACGCCCAGATCCTGCAAGCCGACGGCGAGGAGAAACGCGCACTCGCCGGGCTCGCCCAGGCGCAGCTCAAACTCGGCCAGCCGGACGAAGCGCGGGCGCTGCTCGACGCCGTGCCCGAGGCCGAGCGGGCCAAGCCGCCCTTCTCCCAGGTCCAGGCCGCCCTGGACCTTGCCGCGCAGGCGACCGCCGCCGGCGATCCGCAGGCGCTCAAGGCGCGTATCGAGAAGGACCCGGACGATCTGGCGGCGCGCTACGACTTGGCCTTGGCCTTGGCAGCCGCCGGCGACCGGGCGGGCGCGGGCGATCAGCTGTTGGAGATCCTCCGCCGGGACCGGTCCTGGAACGACGACGCGGCGCGCAAGCAACTCGTCACCCTGTTCGAAGCCGCCGGCCCGACGGATAGCTTCACCCTGGAATATCGCCGCGCTCTGTCTTCTCTTTTATTTGCCTGAGCGCCGAGAGGGATATGCCATCGACCGCGGATCTGCCTACCGTCTTTCCCATTTTTCCGCTGAGCGGCGCGGTGTTGTTTCCCCGCGCCACCATGCCGCTCAACATCTTCGAGCCGCGCTACCTGGACATGGTGCGGGACGCCCAGGCCGGTGCCGGCATCATCGGCATGATCCAGCCGCGCGACGCCGGCGGGCCCGGCGACCCGCCGGTCTTCGACGTCGGTTGTGCCGGGCGGCTCGACCGGGTCGAGGAGACCGGCGACGGGCGCCTGCTGATCGCGCTCGAAGGGCTGTGCCGGTTCCGGGTCGTCGAAGAACTGACCTGCACCACGCTCTATCGCCAGGTTTCCGCGGATTTCACGCCGTTCCTGTCCGATCTGGAGCCGCCGGCCGCCCACGGCACGGTGGACCGCGAGCGGCTGCTGGCGCTGTTGAAGGCGTATCTCGACGATCGCGGGCTGGAGGCCGAGTGGGACGCCCTCCACCGCATCGACGATGAAACGCTGGTCAGCGCCCTGGCCATGCTGTGCCCGTTCGACACGCCCGAGAAACAGGCGCTGCTCGAAGAACCCACATTGACCGGCCGGGCCAAGGCGGTGATGTTGCTGCTGCAGTTTGAAACCATGGCCGCGGACCCAACGTCGGCCGCCCCGCACTGATCGCGCGACGGGCGGCCGGCGGCGTGGGCGCCGGCCGATGTCCGTTCGGTGCCCCGATTGGCCGTGAGCCACGGGGCGCCCAGCCAGAAGAGCGTTCGCCATGTCCGACCCGCGCTATCCCTCGCCCGACCCGCAAACCCAGGCCACCGCCCCCGAGATCGACGGCGCCGATGCCGACACCGGCGACGACCGCCCGGCTGCGGGTGGGTTTGGCTCTCCCCATCACGGTGTGGACCCGAAGCTGCTCGAAATCCTGGTCTGCCCGATCACCAAGTCGGTGTTGCGCTATGATCCCAGCCGCGCCGAATTGGTCAGCGCCGCGGCCGGATTGGCGTTTCCGATCCGCGACGGCGTGCCGATCATGCTGGTGGACGAAGCACGCCGGCTGGACGACACGCCGCCGGCAGTCGCCGGGCCGGCGAGCGACCCCGCCTAGCAGGGGCTGCGCGCGCCCGGCGATCCGCCTCCGTTCGCGCCCCCGATACGCACACCCAATACGCGCCTTCGTGCGCGCCTTCGTCCCCGCCCATCACCCCCAGGCCCGATCATGACCGACCGCGACGCCCGCCCGCCCGGCACTTCCAGCCCCCCCAAGGACGCCCGCCAGGTGGTCGACCTGGCCTATGATCGGACGACCCGGCGCTTGGCGATCGGCTTTGCCGACGGCGCGCGGTTCACCCTCGGGGCCGAGTTTCTACGCGTTCATTCGCCAAGTGCCGAGGTCAAGGGCCACGCCGGCCAGGGCGGCACCCTGGTGCGCGGCAAGGCGCGTGTGGCCATCACCGGGCTCGACCCGGTGGGCACCTATGCGGTCAAGATCAGCTTTGACGACGGCCACGACACCGGACTTTATAGTTGGCCCTATTTGCGCGATCTTTGCGAGAATGCGGACCGCTATTGGGCAGAGTATCAGGCGAAGGTATCCCAAGACCGCCCGTAACACATTATTAACCAAATAAAGACTGTTTTCATCCCCTGAAAGCGCGGCTATACTGCAATGTGAAACTTATGATGTAAAGTCGGCGTATATACAAAGGGGATCAAGGGATGGTCACAACGTCCCGGAAAAGGGCGCCGTCCGATCCGGACGAGCCCGGCGAAGGCGGCTCCGGGGGGCCGTATGACGAGCCGCAAGCCGACCGCGACGAGCCGGGGCTGCGCGGCCTGCGCCGTGCGGCGTCGAAGCGAAAAGAGGAACGCGCCATGGCCAACGAACCCGAAACCGCGGTCGGTACCCGCAAGCGCGCCGCCGCCACCGTCAAGGCGGGCTATGAAGACGAAGACTATTCGGTCTCGTTCCCGCTCAAAGCGGTGCGCACCGGCGGCAAGGACAAGCGCGACCGGCCGATCGAGGACGTGCTGTGGGCCGTCCACGACTTCAAGATCTACAAGACGCCGCAAGGGGTTTCGCCGCACTTCTCCGACGACCCCGTGGTCGCCGAGGAACAGCGCGAGCGCTATCTGAAGCTGGGGTCGCAACTGGCTGCCCTCGACCATCTGATCGGCCGCCTGCCGGGCGGCGACGGCCGGCGCGGGTCGACCAACAATCGCAGCTACTACGAGCGCGAGATGGCGCGTGGCATCGCCCAGGCGCTGAGCGGCGACGAAGACGCCGGGCGCGAGACCATGAGCCATCTGACCACGGTGCTCGAACAAAAGGTCGGCAATGTGGGCCGGCTCTATTACTTCCGCATGTGTTTCCTGGTCACCGCCGTGGTGTTGTTGGCCGGCGGGCTGATGCTCAACCTGGCGCCGACCGGCTTCGACCCGGGCTTCGCCATCGCCGGTATGATGGGCGCGGTGGGCGCGCTGGCCTCGGTGGCGGTCAGCCTGCGCGGGCTCAGCGTCGATGTGGGCGCCAGCGCCGGGCTCAATTTCCTCTATGGCGGCTTCCGCGTGTTCGCCGGCGTGATCATCGCGCTGATCGTCTATCTGTTGCTGCGCTCGGGCATCGTCACCCAATTGAGCGCCACCGGCGGGGATGGCGCCATGGACATGGTGAATGTCTACAAGTTGGCGTTCATCGCCGCTGCCGCCGGTTTTGCCGAACGCCTGGTGCCGGATCTGTTGAACCGGGATCAGACGCCCCGTCCCATGCGGCCCATTGCGCCGCCGCACGGGCTCCAGCCGCGCGACTATCGCTGAGCGCCGGCCAACAACAAAAGGACGGAAAGCCCCGGTTCGCGCCGGGGCTTTTTTCTTCCGGCCCTCTGTCAATCAGACGCGATTTCCTGAACACCGATGTTCCCGAATGGCTTAGCGGTGATCTTTCAGAGAAAATCTGCACCGACCCGGCCCACAGCGACCGCTGCGACGGCGCGGCGGTCAGGCCCGCCCCCTTGCCCATCGGCTCGTCCCGGCCCATGTGACCTAGGCCGTAGACTCATAATTTCGCAGCCATATCCGCGTTGAAGCGAGTTTCACGGCGGCGAGGAAGTTCTCGGGTTTCTTGTCATAGCGCGTGG
>NZ_SLXO01000010.1 GCF_004341375.1 Rhodothalassium salexigens DSM 2132 | reverse complement strand
GAGGTGGCGATCAATGGCGGCCGGCCGCCGGTGTCGCCGCTGGACAATGAGGTGATGGTGGCGCTCGGCCGACGCCGTGCCGGCCGCCTGCTCGATGGCCGCGAGCACACCGCCCTGCCGGCCGCCCTCAGCCCAAGCCGGAGGGCGGCGGCATGATCGACCCATCGCGCCGCCCGCAGCGCATACAACGGAAGCGGACGAAAGGCTGGCTGATGCCGGCCGGCGCCGTCTACGTGGGCCGCCCTACCCGCTGGGGCAATCCATATCAGGGCGCCGACCCCGAAAGGCTCGCGCGGCTCTATCGCGAATACGTGGCCCGGCCTGAGCAGGCCGCCCTGCGCGAGGCCGCACGGCGGGATCTGCGGGGTCGCGATTTGGTCTGCTGGTGCCCACTCGACCAACCCTGCCATGCCGACGTGCTTCTGGCGCTGGCGAATAGAGAAGGAACGGGATCATGAGCCAAATCAAGATCGAGCCCGTGTACACGGTCGAGCAAGTCGCTGAGTTCCTGTCATGCAATCCGTCGACCGTGCGGCGGATGCTGGCTTCACCCAAATGCACACTCAAGGGATTTCGTGTCGGGACCAAATTATGGCGGGTAAGGAAAAGCGATCTGGAAACCTATATTCAATCGTGCGCCACCGAGGCGGCTGGAGCATAGCTTTCCACGACAAAGATGGCGTCTACCGCAAACGCGCGCTCGGCACCGATGACTACACCGTCGCCAAGGCACGCGCGCCACAGCGGTGGAAGGAAATCCAGAAACCTAAGAGCGGTCTCGTGGCCGCGCTGTACCAAGCCTATCTTGAGGAACTGGAAGAGCGCGGCAAATCCTCCAGCCGACAACGCGATGCCTGGAAGCGCCTCGCGCCGGTCTTTGCACCATTGGAGCCCACGGATGTGACGCGCAAGGTGTGCCACGCCTATGTGGAGCAACGGCGCGATGGTGGCGCATCTCGTGCGACGATCCACACCGAATTGCTCTATCTACGCGCGGCACTCCGCTCGGCCGAGCGGGCGGGTCTTCTGACCAAGGCACCCCACATCACATTGCCGGATCGCGGCGCCCCGGCGTCACGGCACCTGACGCGCGACCAATTCCGGTTACTGTTGGACGGGTGCTGC
Source organism: Rhodothalassium salexigens DSM 2132 (assembly GCF_004341375.1). Classification (GTDB taxonomy): domain Bacteria; phylum Pseudomonadota; class Alphaproteobacteria; order Sphingomonadales; family Rhodothalassiaceae; genus Rhodothalassium; species Rhodothalassium salexigens. The sequence goes on along the minus strand of NZ_SLXO01000010.1, from coordinate 106,636 downwards.
GCCCCCCATATCCGGCTTTACATGCAGATCGCCATCGCGACCGCGGCCCGGCCCTCCGCGATCCTGGATCTGCAATGGGACCAAGTGGATTTTGAGCTCAAGCGCATCGACCTCAATCCCCCCGGTCGCGCGCAGACGTCAAAGCGCCGACCGATCGTGCCGATCAATGACAAGCTGCTTGGTGTGCTTTGGGAGGCCCGGCAGGGGGCGATATCGGCATATGTGATCGAGTATGGCGGTGGCCGCGTGCAATCCATCAAGTCGGCGTTCGCTTCAGCCAGCGCGCGCAGCGGCGTCAAGGCCACGCCCTACTCTCTGCGCCACACGGCGGCGGTTTGGATGGCCGAAGCTGGCGTGCGGATGTCGGTTATCAGCCAGTACATGGGCCACACCAGCACGTCGGTCACCGAACGCACCTATGCGCGCTATAGCCCGGATTACTTACAGGATGCGGCAGCGGCTCTGGACTACTGATCCGGGGGCCAAAAAAACACAGTGCTCGGTGGTACGCGATGAACCCTGAAATTGCCTGTTCATGCTTTGTTCTTGGTTTGTGCACGGAAATTGAATCGAAAAACCGCGGAAAACTGCGCCCCACACGTGTTCACACCGCAGGGGTCAGAGGTTCAAATCCTCTCGCGCCCACCATTCAAATCAAGCACTTAGGCTGGTCCGCGCACAGGGGACAATGGTTCGGTCACGCCCTGCGCCCGGCAAGCGTGCACGCCCGCGATCGCAGCCCATGGGGCAGAGCCGCTCACCGCAGCCTCGCCCCCTCGCCGGGGCGGTGACGAAAGTTCCCTTTATTTCCCGCAACCATCCTGACTAGGCTCCTGGATCGATACCACAGGGGTAGCGCCGTCATATGTCCAGGGGCGTCGTCGCGCCGGGGGCTGCCATGCCCGGCCACAGCATGACCAAGACCCACCGGCCCGATCCGGCGGCGGGGCTGATCGCGCGCCGGCGGCTGATCGGTCTGCTGACCGCCGAAGCCGCGCGGCCGCTGGTGATCCTGGCAGCGCCTGCGGGCTTCGGCAAATCGACCTTGCTGATCCAGTATGCCCAGGCCCTGGAGGCCGAGGGCCGCACCACCGCCTGGGCGGCGGCCGACAGCGACGACCGCGACGTGCGCGCCTTCCTCGCCCTGCTGGTCCGGGCGCTTGCCAACGCGGCGCTCGACCTGGACGACATGGCCGTGGGGGCGGCCGATGGCTTCGCACAGGCCCATGTGACCGCCGTGACCGACCGACTGGTGGAGCGCCTGGCAGCCGCACCAGCGCGCCTTTCCCTGTTCATCGACGATTATCACCTGGCCGAAACGCCCGAAGCCAATGCGGTGCTCGAGCGGCTGCTGCGCGAAGCCGGGGGGCGCGTGCACATCGCGCTCGGCTGTCGCCATGCCCCGGCGCTCGATCTGGCGACCCTGTTTGCCGAAGGCCGGGCGGTGGAGATCGGCCCCGATCATCTGCGCATGACCGCCGACGAAACCCGCACGCTGCTGGGCGAGGCGTTCGACGCCGGCGAATTGAGCGCCATCGCCGCCAAGGCCGAGGGCTGGCCCATCGCCCTGCAACTTATCAAGGCGCGCCGGGCCACCAACCCCCATGCCCCGGTGGGCGAAATCGTCTCCAGCGAACTGATCTCCGCCTATCTGACCCGGCAGATCATCTCCGTGCTCGACCCGCCATTGCGCGACTTTCTGTTCCGCATCGCGGTGCTCGGCAAGGTCACCGCCGAACTCGCCGACCATGTGGCCGACGACCCGGCGCCCGAGCGCACCGACGACGCGGGCCAGGGCGGCGCAACCAATGCCTGGGCCATGCTGGCGGCCTTGCAGCCGTTTCGCGCCCTGCTGGTGCCGCTCGACCGAGACGGCCAATGGTTTCGCCTGCACCACCTGTTCGCCGAGCATCTGCAAAAGCAGCTCAAATGCGAGGCGCCAGCGGTGTTTCGCCGGATCCTGACCCGCGCCGCGCGCTGGCATGCCGAGCGCGGCTATAACGGCGAGGCGGTGCGCTGCGCGGCGGCGGCCGGCGACTATACGCTGGCCAGCGCCCTGATCCGCAGCCAGGGCGGCTGGCGGATCATTCTGTGGGACGGCATCACGCCGCTGCGCACCCAATTGGCGCACCTGCCGCCGGCGGTGGTGCAGAACGACCGGGCCTTGTGCATCGCGCGCGGCTATCTGCACTGCAAGGATGGCCAGATCGCCCAGGCCCGCACCTGCCTGAGCCGCGCCGCCGCCCTGCCCGGCCCAATTGACCAGGGCGGCCAGGCCAGCGAAGGCGCCGGGAGCGGGGGAACCGGGGGGAGCGAGGGGAACGGGGGCGCCGGCGACATCGAGCCCGTGCTGACCATGCTGCACCTGTACGAGGATCTGGGAACCTGGCCCGACGGCGCGCCGCCGGTGGCCCAGGTGATCGCGCGCGCCGAGGCCCACGCGCCGCTCGATGCCGGCACCATCCTGGCCGGCGAGACGCTGGACCGGCTGCGCCGCGGCCGGCTCGCCGACGCGGTGGCGACCGAACGCGCTGCCACCCTCGCCATGAAACAGTGCGGGTCGATCCTGGGGCTCAACTATTGCGCCATCCACGCCGGCACCATCGCGCTCTATGCCGGCCAGCACGATGCGGCGGAAGCGGCGATCCAACGCGCGCTCGACCTGGCGCGGGAGAATTTCGGCCTCGACAGCGGCCTGATCCACCTGGCCACGGTGCTCGACCTGGCGGTCAAGACCTGGGCCGGCACCGCCCGCGACAGCGACATCCCGCGGTTTCGCCGCATGCTCGACCATATCCTCGACCATGATGGCTGGAGCGAGATCTATCTGGTCGGCGTGGATGCGCTGGTGCACCTGGCGCTGCTTTATCGCCGTCATGAGCTGGCGACCCAGGTGCTCGACCAGGTGCAGGACTATGCCGCCCGGCGCGACCTGGACCGCCTGGCCTGCTTTGTCCGTTGTCTGCGCGCCAAACACGCCTGGGTCACCGGCCGCACCGACGCCGCCTGGGAAGAGCTGACGGCCCTGGGCTTCCAATATGGCGCGCACGTGACCGGCGCGAACGAAGACGCGTTTCACTGGCAATCGGCGGCGTTGTTTCTGAGCCTGCGTGCGGCGGTCGACCCGGCGGGTGGCGGCGCCGAGGCCGTCGCCAACCTGGCCGGCATGGAAGCGCTGGCCCGGCGGCTGGAGGACACCGGCCGGGCGTTCCATGCCCAACGCCTGTGGGCGGCGCTGGGCCGGGCGCTCGACCGCGCCGGCCAGCCACGGCGCAGCCAGGCGGTTCTGGCCCGGGCGCTCGGCGCGGTCACCCGCCACGGACTGCCGGCGATCCTCGCCCATGATGGCGCGCTCGAGCCGTATCTGGCTGACCTGCGCGACCTTTGTGCGGACGACCCGGCCCGGCAGTTGGATCGCCTGACACTCGACCGGGTCGAGCGCCTGCTGGCCACGCGCGAAGGCGGCGCACAGGCGCTGCTGTCCCGGCGCGAGCGCGACGTGCTCGACCAGTTGGCGCAGGGCCAGTCCAACAAGGAAATCGCCCGGGTGCTGGCGCTGACCGAGAACACGGTCAAGTTCCACCTCAAGAGCATCTACGCCAAGCTTGGGGTGCAGCGCCGCGGCGAGGCGGTGGCCAAGGCGCGCGCCCGGGCATTGCTGCAATAGGCCCCGGCGCGGCACGGCCCACCCGTTCGGGTAGGCCCGGCCATGCGCACCCCACCCGGATTACCGCCAAAACCACCCGTCTGCGGCTTTGCCCGGCCAAGGAACACCCCAGCATACTGCTCGGCAATGAATGGATGCCGCGACGCGACATCGCCATAACAAATCAGCCGGGACTCACACCATATGCGCAATCGACACCGTTTTGCGGCCCTGTTCGCTTCCACCCTGTTGACCGGGCCGGCGCTGTCCGTGGCGGCCGTGGCCCAGGCCGACACCAGCCTGACCATCGAGGAGATCGTCGTCACCGCGCGCGGCCGCACCGAGACCGTGCAGTCGGTACCGATCTCGGAGACGGTGTTCTCCGCCTCGTTGATCCAGGACGCGGGCATCGACCGGGTCGACGATTTCTTCGCCATGACGCCGGGCGTCACCTTCGCCAATTCGCAAGACGCCGGCACCAACTTCATCTCGATCCGCGGTTCGACGCAAAGCCGCAACACCGCCCCGCCGGTGGCGATCGTGATCGACGGCGTGCTGTTGACCAACGAGCGCATGTTCGACCAGCCCCTGTTCGACCTGTCCAGCATCGAGGTGCTGCGCGGGCCGCAGGGCGCGCTCTACGGCCGCAACGCCATCGGCGGCGCGATCATCATCAATACCAAAGGCCCGACCAACGCGTTCGAAGGCTATGCCCAGGCGACCGCCGGCAATGGCGACAGCTTCGGCGGCGAATTGTCGGTCTCGGGCGCGATCGTGCCCGATGTGCTGAAGGCGCGGGTGTCGGCCCACTATTTCAACCGCGACGGCTTCTTCCACAATCCGGTCGTCGACGAACGGATGGACTATCAGGAGAACATCGCGTTCCGGGGCCATCTGGAATTCACGCCCGCGCCGTGGTTGCAGATGGACCTGCGCGGCTCGCTGGTGCGCACCAAGGGCGGCGGGCTCAACTATGTCTACCAGCCGGCGGTCCTCAACGATGACGGCATCCCGGTCGCGTTCGACTTCAGCCGCGGCGACGCCAACGAGGTGTCGCGCACCTTCTACACCAACAATCTGGGCCGCGACGACCGCGACGTCAGCCAGATCTCGTTGCGCATCGCCGCCGACTTAGGCTTCGCCGAGCTGCGCACCGTCACCGCCTACGACATGCTGACCCAAAGCACCGGCGGCGACCAATACCCCTATTCGGCGGCCAGCGGCATCACCCCGGCGATCCCCTACCCCTTGGGCGATCAATTGCAGTCGCAGTTCACCGACGTCAGCAATTTCAGCCAGGAGGTGCGCCTGATCAGCCGCGCCGACCAGCGCTTCCGCTGGCAGGTGGGCGCCTATTTCCTGAGCGAGAACCGGTTCCTGTCCACCTCGGTGATGGAAGATCGGGAACAGGGCTTCACGCGCATCCGCCGCGAACCGGTGATCGACCCGACCAACCCGCTGCTCAGCTTCATCGCCGACGACAATGACAATGAAGCCTATGCGGTCTTCTTCAGCACCGCCTTCGACGTCACCGAGCGCCTGGAGATCGACTTTTCCGGCCGCTACGACCGCGAAGAACGCGACCAGGTCGTCGACCCCGACCAGGGCAATTTCATCGACGGCACCAGCCAGCGCGACATCGGCCAGCCCGGCGCGGTCAACCAGGCCACCTTCGACCTGTTCCAACCCAAGGTGAGCCTGCGCTACGCCATCACCGACGATGTCTCGGCCTATGCCAGCTACGCGCGCGGCTTCCGCAGCGGCCAGTTCAACCAGAACGGCATCGGCGACCTGGCGGCCGCCAACGGCGTGCCCGGCGTCGCCGACGTGCTGCCGCAAGAGGAGAACGACGCGGTCGAGGCCGGCTTCAAGAGCGTCTGGCTCGGCGACCGGCTGACCGTCAACGGCGCGGTCTATCGCAATCGGCTGAAGAACGCGCCCTATTATGTGTTCATCGGCGCCGTCGGCGGCCAGGTGCTGGTGCCCATCGACGTGGTCGAGATCTATGGCGGCGAGGCGGAAATCTCCGTGCGGCCGTTCGCCGGCTTCGACATCTCCGCCGGCATCGGCGTCACCGACGCGACCATCAAGGACTACACCGTCAACCCCGCGCTGGTCGGCAACACCGCGCCCTATGTGGCCGACGTGACCTTCAACCTGGCCGCCCAATACCGCTTCGACATCACCGAAGACCTGATCGGCTTCGCGCGCACCGACTATGAGCGGCGCGGCGAACAGTATTGGTCGCCCGAGAACGCCACGCCGCGCTCGGCGATCAACCTGGTCAATCTGCGCGCCGGGGTCGAGACCGCCGACGGTCATTGGGCGCTGACCGGCTCGGTCGAGAACCTGACCGACACGGTCTACAACTCCGAATATGTGCTCGGCGGCTTCGCCCACGCCGCGCTGCCGCGGGTCTGGCGTTTCGACCTGCGCTACAACTTCTAGACCGGCAAGACCCCAACGCCCTTGCCGCTCGCCCCCCACACCCACGGCCATCCGCGCAGATCGGCACCCAACCAAGCCGACGCCGGACGGCCGCCCCACCCGGGGCCGGCACCGGACACAGAAACCGGGCCGGCCCCGGGCCGACGCCCGAGAGGGCGGGTGATCGCCCGCCCTCTCGTCATCGGATGCAGCCGGGGCCGGGCCACATCCCGGTCGCTTGGCCGCCGACCATCCAAGGGCCGCTCGGCCCCGGCCGACACCCAGCCATGCCATCGCCAACGCCGATCCGACCCGGCCGCCCGCCCGCAAGGCTGCCGGCGCCTTGGCCAGAAGGGACAGACACCATGACGCAAATCCGCGCCGCCAGCGATGTGGGCGGCACCTTCACCGACCTGGTCTATTACGAGATCGACGACCGGACCGGCGAGGCCCGCCACATCACCGAGGTCAAGGCCCACACCACCCCGCCCAACTTCCAGCAAGGCGTCATGGACGCGCTCGACAAGGCCGGCATCGACGCGCGCCAGATGGCCTTCTTCGCCCATGGTTCGACCGTGGTGATCAACACCCTGACCGAGCGCAAGGGCGCAGCGGTCGGCCTGATCACCACCCAAGGGTTTCGCGACGTGCTGGAGATCGCGCGCGGCAACCGCCCGGATTTCTTCAACCTGCTCTATGAAAAGCCGGCCCCGTTCGTGCCCCGGCACCTGCGCCGCGAGGTCGCCGAGCGGATGACCTACAAGGGCGAGGTGGCGCAGCCCCTGGCGCTCGACGCCAGCGAGGACAGCGAGGGGCTCGACGCGATCCTCGACCATTTCCGCGCCGAGGGCGTCGAGGCGATCGCCATCTGCCTGCTGCACGCCTACGCCAACCCCGCCCATGAACAGGCGCTGGCCCAGGCCATCGCCGCGCGCTGGCCCGAGGTGGCGGTGGTCGCCTCGCACCAGATCTGCCGCGAATGGCGCGAATATGAACGCACCAACACCGCCGTGCTCAACGCCTATGTGCAGCCGCGCGCCAGCGCCTATCTGACCCAGTTGCAGGACGCGCTCACCACCAAGGGATTCGACGGTGCCTTTTATGTGATGCAGTCGAACGGCGGCATCGACACCGTGGAGGCGGCCCGGCGCACGCCGATCACCATCGTCGAATCGGGCCCGGCCAGCGGCGTGCTCGGCGCCGCGGCACTCGGCGAATTGTTGGGCGTGCGCAACCTGATCGCGTTCGACATCGGCGGCACCACCGCCAAATGCTCGCTGGTCGACGACGGCCAGGTCAGCCTGACCAGCCAGTACATGATCGAACGCGACGACCGCTCGGCCGGCTATCCGATCATGACCCCGGTGGTCGACATCGTCGAGATCGGCAATGGCGGCGGCTCGATCGGCTGGATCGACGATTTCGGCAAGCTGCACGTGGGCCCGCAATCGGCCGGCGCCGACCCCGGCCCGGTGGCCTATGGGCGCGGCGGCCGGGACGCCACCACCACCGACGCCAATCTGATGCTCGGCCGGGTCAACCCGGACTATTTCATCGGCGGCGAGGTTAAGGCCGACATGGCCGCGGTCGAGGCGGCGTTCGCGCGCCTGGGCCAGCCCCTGGGGCTCGACGCGGTGCAAGCCGCGCGCGGCGTGATCCGCATCGCCAACCACAATATGGCCAACGCGCTCAAGCTGGTGTCGATCAACCGGGGCTATGACCCGCGCGACTTCGCCCTGGTGGCGTTCGGCGGCGGCGGCGGCATGCACGCCGCTGCCCTGGCCGAGGAATTGAACATCCCCTCGGTGATCGTGCCGGCCAAGGCGTCGGTGTTCTCGGCCTGGGGCATGTTGATGTCGGACCTGCGCCGCGACTATGTGCAGACCCACGCGGTGGCCATGGACGCCCACGCCGCCGACGGCATCACCGACGCCCTGGGCGCCCTGCGCGACCAGGCGCTTGCGGCTTATGCCGACGAAGGCGTCAAGCCCGGCCGGGTGCGCTTCGACCAGGCGCTTGAGCTGCGCTATGTGGGCCAGGCGCACACGGTCAAGGTAGCGTTCGACCATGACCGCCTGACCGCCGACGACATCGACCGCGTGCTCGCCGATTTCCACACCGCGTACGAGAAAACCTATACCTACGCGCTCGACAACCCGGTCGAACTGGTGAGCTTGAACCTCACCGCCTTCGCCGCCATCGACAAGCCGACGCTGCCCAAGCTGGCGACCACGGACGACCCGGCCGGTGCGCTCAACGCCGCGCGCAAGCCCGACCGACGGGTCGATTTCGACGCCCAGGGGGTCCACCAAACCGCCATCTACGACCGCGACCGGCTGCCCGCCGGCACCACTTTCACCGGCCCCGCCATCGTCGAGGAAGCCGGCACCACCACCGTGGTGCTGCCGGGCCAACGGGTCCGCGTCGACGACTATGGCAATCTGCACATCGAGACAGGAAAGGCCACGGCATGACCCAGCACGACACCCCGAGCCCGACCCGGAACCAGGCGCCGGTGGACCCGATCACCGTGGAGATCATCCAAAGCTCGCTGCGCGCGATCACCGACGAGATGTTCGCCACCATGCGCAAGACCGCAATGAGTTCGATCATCTACGAGGTGCTCGACTTCGGCGTCGCCATGTTCGACGCCGACGGCCAATTGGCCAGTTCGGGCTCGGGCATTCCGGGCTTCATCGGCATGTTGGAACCGGGCGTGAAGTCGGTGCGGGCCAAGTACCACCGGCCCGGCGATGTGGGCCCCGGCGACATCTTCATGACCAACATCCCGCACCATGGCGGGGTCAGCCACATGAACGACGTGGTGTTGATCCTGCCGGTGTTCGCCGGCGACACGCTGATCGGCTGGCTGGCCAACAAGGCGCACTGGGTCGACCTGGGCGGCGCGTTCCCCGGCGGCATCAGCGCCGACGCCCGCGACCTCTATCAGGAGGGACTGCAACTGCCGTGCATCAAGGTGATCGAGGCGGGCCAGGTGAACCAGGCGGTGCTCGACATCATCCAGGCCAACAGCCGCCAGCCCGACATCTCGAAGGGCGATTTCTGGGCCGGGGTGGCGTCGATGCGCGCCGGCGAGCGCCGCTTCAAGGCGCTGGCGGAGAAGTACGGCACGCCTGCGGTGCTGCACGCCATCGCCGACTATATCGAGACCGGCGAGCGGATGGCGCGCGCCGCCCTCAAGGCGCTGCCCCATGGCCGCTTCGACGCCACCGAGCGCACCGACGACGGCATCGAATTGCGCACCACGATCACCATCACCGACGACGTCTTCGAGGTCGACCTGCGCGGCAACCCGCCGACCCGCGCCGACGCGCTCAACTGCACGCTCGACGCCACCATGGTCAACGCGCAGATGATCTTCATGGCAATCTGCGGGCCGGACAATCTGGCCAATTCGGGCACCTTCCGGCCGATCCGCCTGCTCGTCGACGACGATTCCATGTTCGCCGCGCGCTATCCGGCCGCGGTCAGCGTCTATTACGAAACCACGGTGACCGGCTTCGACCTGTTGTGGAAGGCGCTGGCGCCCGCACTGCCCGAACGGCTGACCGCCGGCCATTATGCCTCGATCTGCGGCACCTTCCTGGGCGGCCCGCACCCCGAAACCGGCCAGGCGCTCGGCATCGTCGAGCCGCAGCTGGGCGGCTGGGGGGCGGCGGCGACCCGCGACGGCGTCAACGCGCTCTACACCGGCTATCACGGCGACACCTTCAACGTGCCGGCCGAAGTGGCCGAACAGCGCAACGGGCTGATGGTCGACCGGCTGAGCCTGAGCGAGGCACCGGGCGGCGAGGGCCGGCACATGGGCGGGCGCGGCATCCGCCTGCACTATCGGATCATGGCCGACGGCTGGTGGATCACCACGGCTTATGTGCGCACAGAAAACGGCCCCTGGGGTCTCGACGGCGGCCGGCCGGGTTCGACCAACTTTATCGAGGTGGTCCGCGCGTCGGGCGAGCGTAGCCGCCACGCCGCCTGCACCGCCCTGCCGCTCAACGCCGGCGACGTGGTCGAGGTGGTGACCGCCCATGGCGGCGGCTATGGCGACCCGGCCGAGCGCCCCGCCCGGCAAGTGGCCGAGGACGTCAAGAACGGCTATGTCTCGCCGGACCGCGCCGCCGAGGTCTATGGCTATCGGGGCGACCCCGCATGACCGCCGACACCCCCACACCGACGCCGCAGCCGACGCCACAGCCCGGGCCCGGCCGGCGGCGCCACCTGGCCCTCGACACCGGGGTCGGGCGGTTGGTGATCGCGCTCGACGACGCCGCCGCCCCGCTGACCTGCGCCTATTTCGCCGACTTGGCGGCCATGGGCGCGTTCGACGGCACCGGCTTTTACCGCATCGTCACCCGTGCCAATGCCAGCCACCGGCCCGACCACCCGATTGAGGTGGCCCAGGGCGGGCTGTGGGTCGACGACCCGCAGCCGCTGCCCCCGGTGGCCCACGAACCGACCGACCGGACCGGCCTGCGCCATCGCCGGGGCACCGTCTCGGCGGCGCGGTTCGAGCCCGGACGCACCTATGGCGGCTTCTTCCTGTGCCGCGCCGACACGCCGTCGCTCGACGCCGGCGGCGCGCGCCACCCCGACGGCCAGGGCTTCGCCGCCTTCGGCCAATTGGTCGAGGGGGTCGACAGCCTCGACCGGCTGTTCGGCCGGGCCGGCGCTCAAGAAATGCTCGACCCACCGGTGCCAATCCTGCGCGCAGAGGTGATTTGACGGCGGCGGGGGAGCCGACCCGGTGTTCGTACGGGCCTTACCTCCCCCGTCATGGGCGCCCGAACGCTCGTCGCAATCGCGCCAAGCCCACACCCCCAGCATCAAGAGGCCGACACAAGGCGCCCGAGTGCCTTAACTCCGCAGCACCACCGTGCGGCCGTTGGTCATGAACACGCGGTGTTCGGCGTGCCAGCGCACGGCGCGGGACAGCACCGAGGCTTCCACCTCGCGGCCCATGGCGACCATGTCGTCGACCGTGGTGGCGTGGGTGACCCGGCGCACGTCCTGTTCGATGATCGGGCCTTCGTCCAGGTCCGCCGTCACATAGTGGGCGGTGGCGCCGATCAGCTTGACGCCGCGGGCGTGCGCCTGATGGTAGGGCTTGGCGCCCTTGAAGCTCGGCAGAAACGAATGGTGGATGTTGATGCAGCGGCCGCCGAGCCAGGCGCTCATGCCGTCCGACAACACCTGCATGTAGCGCGCCAGCACCACAAGCTCCGCGCCGCTGTCCTTGATCAGGCCGCGAAAGGCTTGCTCCTGCGCGGGCTTGGTGTCGGGCGTGATCGGCAGATGGTGGAACGGCAGGCCGTGCCACTCGACGGTGCGGGCGAGCGTCGGATGGTTCGAGACCACGCCGACGATGTCGATGGGCAGGGTGCCGATCTGCCATTTGTGCAGCAGATCGTTCAGGCAATGGCCGGCCTTCGACACCGCCACCAGCACGCGCATGCGCCGGCCCAGGGTGTGCAGCGACCAGGTGCGCGCCATGGTGTCGGCGAGCGGGCGGACGATCTCTTCCAGCTGGTGCAGCGTCCGGTCGGGGCTGACCAGTTCCATGCGCACGAAGAACATCGCGCTTTGCGGGTCGCCATAGACCGAGGCTTCGCGGATGTCGCAGCCATGCTCGGCGAGCAGCGGCGCCAGGCGCGCCAGGATGCCCCGCTGGTCGGGACAGGCGAGCTTCAAGACCAGACGGGCGGGCAGGCGATCGACCATGACAGCGACTCCGAACGGCCGGGCACGCCAGCGACGGGCACCGGGCCGGTTGTATACACCGCATCCGGCTCTAGCAGACAGCCCGCCCCGAGGCCATAGCCATGCGCGTCCGGCACCGGCGGTCAACCGAGTCAACCGGGTGCGTAACCGAAAAGTGGCGGCCCGGTCCGCAGACCGAGCCGCCAACAACCCCGACCCCTGGTGGGCAGAGGTGACAAGCGGGTGGCCGGACCCTTAGGCCACCGCGCTCAGGGTTGTGTCATTGGCCGGGTGGGCCATGGCGACGACGCTGTCGAAGGCGTTTTCCGCCAGCGCCTCTTCTTCACCGCGGCGGATGCCGCCGAGGAAATGTTCGACCCGCGCCTTGAGGATCTCGCCGCGCTCGCCCACCGTCTTCGCAGCGGACAAGACCTGGGTCGACGCCGCAGCGGCCGATTGCGACACCTGACCGGTCACCTCGGCGATCGAACGGTCCAACTCGTCGGTGGAAGCGGCGACGATCTGCATGGACTGCGAGGTCTGGTCCGAGGCGGTCGCCACGGTGGTCGCCTGGGCGGTGGTTTCCTCGGCAGTGGCGGCCATCTGGTGCGCGGTGGCGTCCAGTTCCGACGCACTCGATGCCAGGGCGTCGAGGACCGAGCGGATGTCTTCTTCGAAGGTGGCAACGGCACCGCGCAGCGCCTCGGCCTTGGCCGCCTCGCGTTGCGCCCGCTCCTGCTTGGCGCGCGCCTCGACCTCCAATTGCTCGGCCTCACGGCGCTGCTTGGCGGCTTCGCGTTCGGCCGCTTCGACGGCCTCGGCGCGCGTTTGCCGGCGTTCGATGGCGGCGCGCCGCTCGCCGACAGTCGGCGCCGCGGCGAGGCGGTACTCGGCGCGGTTGAGCGCGATCACCTCCTGGCGCAGACGGCGCAAACGACGGCATAGATTTTGGTCGCGAACGTCATGTTGGCGAAAGACATGATTGAGGGTCCTTTTGAACGCATTGCTAACAGGGGCGCGCCCCGCCCACCGGGTCGCGCGCTCCCCTCTAACCAAGGTTCGTGCCAACTCGGCCCACCGCCGAAAAACCGCCGCCGACGGCAACGCCCCGGCGCCGCGTGCGTCATTCCAGAACCGCCCGGCGCCTCAAAACAACACCGGCCCTCTCAAATGATACAGGCGGTCCGCCGCAACCTCGCCACAGTGGCCGGACAACATCCTGCCAACCGCCGCCTTAACCGGATCGACAGGTCATGCCACCCTGAGCGACCGCACGGGCAAGATCACGCCCGCCACGGGCGATCGGATGGATCAATACGTTACGCGTCAAAACCGGCGACCGAAAATACCGCAGATGACACACTGAAACCCAATAAAAAATTGATTTATACAGAAGTTTATTATGCCAATAAAAGTATAATTATCAACTTTTTTGTATACCATTATCCATTGACTTTGCCAAAGCCAAGTACATATCCCCTGCGTTGCTATGACAATGCCTCAGGAGGAAAAGAATGTACGGCAAGGCCCTGGTTGCTGCTTCCACCATCGCTCTTATGTCGAGCCAAGCGTACGCACAGAATGCGGAGCCCTTCACGGGCGCCTATGGCGACTTGGGTTTCGGCTATGAGAACAATAATGTCTCGATCAACGAAGACGTTCTGAATATCAAAGAACTTGGCTTCGATGCCGACGGTCTGTTCCTGGACTTGGGTCTTGGCTATCGCTACCAGTTCCAGAACAATTTCGTCCTGGGCCTTGAAGGCCGCTTCGACTATTCGTTCGCCGACACCAAGGTGGGCAGCGAGCCGCTCGGCCTGCAAACCAATCTGGAAAAGGGCCGGTCGTTCGGCGTCAACGGCACCATCGGCTACGCCCTGTCGGATCGCACCCTGGCCAATGTCAAGGTCGGCTACGTCAATTCCAAGGTGACCGCCGATCCGCTTGACAAGGATCTCGACGACGCCTCGAAGAACCTGGACGGCCTGCGTCTGGGGGGCGAGGTCAACTACATGCTGACCAGCTTCATGGGCGTGCGCGCGGGCATGGACTATACCTTCTACAACTCGCTGTCGAACGAGAAGCTCGGCGGCATCGGGTTCGAACTGGACGACGCCACCGTCGCACCCGGTATCGACCTGAACAGCTGGCGCGTCGGCACGGGCATCTTCGTGCAGTTCTAAGCACCGCCCCGACGACCCAGACCAAGACCGGCCGCGGCATGGCCCCGTCATGCCGCGGCCTTTTTGTGTCATGTGCCCGCTGCCGATGGCGCCGTGGCGGGACGCCGGTCAGATCCAATCGGGGCGGCTGCTCTGATAATGGGCCATGGCCATGGTGGTCCATTGGGCGTTGACCCGGATCGCGCTTGGGAACACCGAGGCATCGGTGACGAACAGGTTGCGCGTGCCGTGGACCCGGCAGCGCGCGTCGACCACGCCCCATTCGGGCCGGCCGTGCATGGGGCTGCCGCCTTGCGGGTGGCTCGACGACATGGTGGCGTCGCCCGGCCGGCGGATGAAATGGTCCATATGGGCCTCGATATCGTCGCCGCGTTTGAGCGTCGCCCCGGCGATCGACGGCGGGTAGACCTCGACCGCCCCGGCGGCGAAGTGAACCCGCGCCAGCGTCGCCAATGAGCGCTTGTAAAGCGCCAGTTCTTCGCCCGACATCACATAGTCGATGGCCCCGTCGCGGCGCGCCCGGCCCGAATTGTGGGTGGCGAACAGGACCCCGGCACTGCCCAGCCGGTCATAGCTGTGCATGCGGTCGAAATGGTCGGCGAACCAGCCGGGCATCATCACCGCCAGCCCTAAGGGCGGGTGGAACAGCGATTCCAGCAGATAGTCGCCCAGGTCCACATAGGTGGCCAGTTGCACGCCGTACTGCGCGCCGATCTCGCGGTCATAAAGGGCGGGCATCGGGCTGCCCACATTGAAACTGACCTGGTTGCCCACATTGTGGCTCAAGCCGCTGCGCCGCATGATCGCGGTGGTCGCGCCGACGCCGCCGGCCAGCACCACCGCGTGGCGCGCGCCGATCCACACGCCGCCTTGGCCCGGCACCCGGGCATAGACGCCCTGCGCCTTGAGCGCCCCGCCCCACCAGTCGCGCAGGCGCACCCGGTCGACCCAGGTGCGCGGAAACACCTTGAGCCCGTGGCGGGTCGCCGCCTCGTGGATGTAGCGCCCGCGGGCGTCGTTCTTGCGCTCATAAGGGCAGCCGGTGTTGCAATAGCCGCACTGGAAACAGCCATAGCCGTCCTGGCGATAATTCTTGCGAAACCGGCCGGCCGGCGCGGCGCGGTCGTCCGGGTCGTCGAGGGTTTGGCGATACGCCGCCCAGCCGTCGAGCAGCAATCGCCCATTGGGGCCGGCCTGGGTCTCGCTGATCTCGCGGATCGGCAGGAAGTCGGCGATGGTGTCATAGGCGGCGTAGAAGCGGTCGCGGTCGATATCGATGTCGAAGCGCGCCGCCCACAGGTCGAAGGGATGATTGGCACGGGCGCGCGGGTGCAGGGTCTCGGGCTTCAAGTTCAGGCAGATGGCGTTGTTGACCACCGTCGAGCCGCCGACCGCGTGGGCCTGGAAGATCACCAGATCGTTGTTGGCGGTGGTCTGCAAACCGCCATCCTCATAGAGCTTGGCGGTCATCGCCGCTTCGTTGTGGGTGATCTCGGCGTTGGCGACCAGCGGCCCGGCCTCCAACAGCGCCACCTCATAGCCCTGGCGCGCCAGATTGTAGGCGGTCACCGCGCCGCCGGCGCCCGAGCCCACGACGATCACGTCGAAGCTCTCGCCGCCGGTCAGCCGGCCGGTGGGCACCGCGCGTTCGGGCGCCGGGCCCTCATGGGTCGGCCGGTCGGGCGGCGGCACGAAGCCGATGCGCCGATAGCTCGCCTCGCGCCGGTAATAGCCCGCATAGATCAGCGCGCGCAGCCGGGCCATGTCGCGGAACAGCCCGAACGGCCCGTCGCTGTCGGGGTCGAGCAGGGTGTTGCGGATCAGCCGCTGGCGCTTGTCGAGCGACTGGCTGGAAAAGCCGCCGAAAAAGTCCAGCCGCTCGATGCCAAACAGCACCAGCTTGACCGTGGCGAGGATATCCCGGCCGATCAGCGCCACCTGTTCCTGGATGCTGTCGACGATCTCGTCGAGGCTGAGCACCGCCTGGTCGAGGCGCGGCGCGAACAGCGCCTCGGTGAACGCGCGCAGCGTGCGCAGCTTGCGCCCCGACAATAAGGGCTTGATCGCCTCGGGCGGGGTCGTGCGCTCCAGCAGAAAAAAGCCCGACACCGCATCGGGCTCGGCGGCCCCATGGTCTGCGGTGTCCCGGTCGGCCGCTGCGGGCAGCCGGGTCAACACCGCCCGGCCGAGCAGCACCATCGGCTGTTCCGCCACCACCGGCACCAACACCTCGTCGAGCGTCACCACGCCGCCCGGCGGGCCATAGCCCGGGCGTTCGCCGGGGCCGAAATCGAGCCCCTCGGCGGCACTTTCCAAGACCGCGCGGCGCAACGGCCCGGCGTCGTCGTCGTCGCCGCCGTCATCAGCGCCATCGCCGGCGAGCAGGAAATCTTCCGCCACCAGCGCGCCGGGCGCGTCGAGGCTGTCGAACTCGCGCACGAACCGGGCCTGGCCTGCGAACGCCGCCAGCCGCCGGTCGAACCGGCCCCGATACTGGGCGCCGTCCAGATATTGCAGCGTCAGCCGGCTGTTATCCTTGCGAAGCCGCGCGAACGCGGCATCGGTCATCTGGTCGAGATCGATGGTCATCGGCCCTCTCCCGCCATGCCCCCCTTGTGGGCGGTCGAGGATAGGCATAAGCGGAACAGGTTTACCACCTGGAACTGTGGCCCGGGCCCGCGCCGACGCTCACTCGACACGATCATGGTGCCGGTGTTCTCTGAGCCGGCGGCGATACCGGGCGCCCCCTTGCTCAGCGGCCGCACGCGCGATAGCTTGTCGCCAACCAAGGCGGGCCCAGGCCCGGTCCTTTTCAGCCGGCCACAAGCCGGTATCCCGCAGCACAAAGAGTCCTCAGATGAGCACCATCAGCCCCGAGACCGCCCTGGTCTATACCATGGTCCTGGTATCGGCCTGCGACGGCGACATGACCGACAGCGAATTGAACCGCATGACCTTCGCGGTCGGCGGCCTGCCCTGCTTTGCCAGTTACGACAAGAACCGCCTGCTCGCCGACAGCGAGGCGTGTACCCAGATGCTTCAGGAAGACGAGGGGCTCGACGCGGTGATCGGCCTGATCGCCGAGGCGATCGACCAGTATCATGGCGATCTGGTCTATGCGGTCGCCTGCGAGGTGGCGGCGGCCGACGGCCATCTGAGCCAGGAAGAATTGCGCATCCTGGAACTGATCCGCCACGAACTGGGCATCGACCGGCTGACCGCCGCGGCGATCGAGCGCGGGGCCGCCGCCCGGCGCAAAAGCTTCGCCGTCCCGGCCTGAGCCGGCCCGGACCGCCAGCCGATGACCAGTGCCCGCACCGCCCTGCGCCACCTGCCCAACGCCCTGACCGTGGCGCGGGTGGCCGCCGTGCCGTTCTTGGCCGGCGTCTTCTTCCTGGCCGAGCCGACCAAGAGCCTGGCTGCCTTCCTGCTGTTCACCGTCGCCGCCCTGACCGATTTCCTCGACGGCTGGCTGGCGCGCAAGCTGCGGGTGGTCAGCGGGCTCGGCACCTTCCTCGACCCGATCGCCGACAAGTTGATGGTCGGCGCGGCGCTGATCCTGCTCGCCTGGGACGGCCGGCTGGCCGGGCTTCATGTGGTCGCCGGGGTGGTGATCCTGTTCCGCGAAATCTTCATCTCGGGCCTGCGCGAATTTCTCGGCAATGTGAAGGTGACCATGCCGGTGTCGCGGCTGGCCAAGTGGAAGACCACGGTACAATTGGTCGCCATCGCCGTGCTGCTCGGCGCGCCGCTCGTCGGCGCCGGTGCCGGCGGCGCGCACCTGCTCGGGCTCGCGCTGTTGTGGCTGGCGGCGGCCATGACCGCGATCACCGGCTGGCAGTACACCGCCGCCGCCTGGCCGCACTTGACCGGCCCCACCGACGCCGGCGAGGATCGCTGAGCGGCGCGGCAGCCTCACGCGCCGACGACCTCGGGACCGCGCGACCATGAAACTGCTGTATTTCGCCTGGGTGCGCGAACGCCTTGGCGTCGCCGAAGAGGAGGTCGCACCGCCGGCCGCGGTGGTCGACGTGGCCAGCCTGCTCCACTGGCTGGCCGGCCGGGGCGGCGCTTATGCCGCCGTGCTGGGCGAGCGCGAGCGGCTGTGCGTGGCGGTCAACCAGGTCCACGCGCGCGACCCGGCGACCCCGGTCGGCGCCGACGACGAGGTGGCGCTGTTCCCGCCGGTCACCGGCGGCTGAGCCGCCCGGCCGGGCGCGGACGCCCGACCGGCGACCGCTTAGAGCGGCAGGTTGTTGTGCTTCTTCCACGGCGTCTCGACCCGCTTCTTGGCCAGCGCCTTCAAGCCCCGGATCAGCCGCGGCCGGGTGTTGTGCGGCATGATCACCTCGTCGATGAAGCCACGCTTGGCGGCCACGAACGGGTTGGCGAAGTGGTTTTCATAGTCGTCGGTACGCTGGGCGATCTTGTCGGCGTCGTCGCGTTCGCTGCGATAGAGGATCTCCACCGCCCCCTTGGCGCCCATCACCGCCACCTGGGCCGTGGGCCAGGCATAGTTCAGGTCGCCGCGCAGGTGCTTGGAGCTCATCACCACATAGGCGCCGCCATAGGCCTTGCGCGTGGTCACGGTGATCTTGGGCACCGTCGCCTCGCCATAGGCGAACAGCAGCTTGGCGCCGTGCTTGATGATGCCGTTATATTCCTGAGTGGTGCCGGGCAGGAAGCCGGGCACGTCGACGAAAGTGATGATCGGGATATCGAAGGCGTCGCAGAAGCGCACGAAGCGCGCGCCCTTCTTGGAGCTGTCGATGTCGAGACAACCGGCGAGCACCATCGGCTGGTTGGCGACGATGCCCACCGTCTGGCCGTCGAGGCGCGCGAAGCCGGTGAGGATGTTGGCGGCGTGGGCGGCCTGGATCTCGTAGAAGTCGCCCTCGTCGACCACCTTCTCGATCACCTCGCGCATGTCGTAGGGCTTGTTGGGGTTCGACGGCACCACATTGTCGAGGCTGGGCTCGGGCCGGTTGGCGACGTCGAACGGGCGCAGCTTGGGCGCGCGTTCGCGGTTGCTCGCCGGCAGGAAGTCGACCAGCCGGCGCACCTGCATCAGCGCTTCCACATCATTGTCGAACGCCGCGTCGGCAACCGACGATTTGGTGGTGTGGGTGATCGCGCCGCCCAGTTCTTCCTGGGTCACCTGTTCGTTGGTCACCGTCTTGACCACGTCGGGACCGGTGACGAACATGTAGCTGGTGTTCTTGACCATGAAGATGAAGTCGGTCATCGCCGGGGAATAGACCGCGCCGCCCGCGCACGGCCCCATGATCACCGAGATCTGCGGGATCACGCCCGAGGCTTCGATGTTGCGCTGGAACACCTCGCCATAGCCGGCCAGGCTGGCGACGCCTTCCTGAATGCGCGCGCCGCCGGAGTCGTTGAGGCCGATCATCGGCGCCCCGGCCTTCACCGCCATGTCCATGACCTTGCAGATCTTCTCGCCATAGGTTTCGGACAGCGAACCGCCGAAGACCGTGAAGTCCTGCGAGAACACGAACACCAGCCGGCCGTTGATCAGGCCCGAGCCGGTGACCACGCCGTCGCCGTAATAGGTCTTGTCGTCCATGCCGAAGTCGGTGCAGCGGTGCTCGACGAACATGTCGTATTCCTCGAACGAGCCCGGGTCGAGCAGCACCTGGATGCGTTCGCGCGCGGTCAGCTTGCCCTTGGCGTGCTGGGCGTCGATGCGCTTCTGGCCGCCGCCGAGGCGCGCCTGGTGGCGGCGCTGCTCCAGCTCTTCGAGGATTTCCTTCATGGGCACGGTCCCCCTTATTGTGATGGTTGGCCGGGCGAGCGGCCGGCGCGGATACAGCGGCCGCGCCCCCCCATGGACAGGGCGGCACGGCCGTGTGCGGCGCACAGGCTGATCGCCGCGGGGCGCCGCTGTCAATAACCCAGAGGTCGGAAAACCGCGCCGGGGCCATCGCGGCCCCGACCGGCGCGCACGCTTAGCCGGCGTCGAGCAGGCTCAAGAACCGATCGGCGGCGCGCACCTCGGCGGCGATGCCGGCGCGGCGTTCGGCGGCCTCGCTGTCCTCGCCCCACAATTCGGCCTGGAACGCCTCGTCCAGGCTGGCCGCGGTCCAGACCTGTTCGGCCGAGGCGAAGCGCGCTTCGAGTGCGAGGGCCAGCACCACCGACCCGGTCACCCCGGCGGCCAGGTGCACGCCGGTCAGCCGGAACCGGTCGAACCGGGCCACCGCCGCCGCCAGGGCATCGACCGTGGCCTGGGGCTGGACCACCGGCATCACCCCTTCAGCGAGCGCAAAGCGCGCCGCGAAGCGCTCGGCCGCCCAGTCCAGATAGGGTTGCCACAGATAGCGCTGGCGTTCGGCCAAGTCGGGCTGGCCGGCGGCGCGATAGCACAACAGGTCGGTCTCGGCGTAGCGGCTGAGCGACGTGACCACGGCGGCGCGCTGCTCGTCGCTGGTGTCGATCGCCGAGTTGAGGCTGCGGGCTAGCGGCATGGCGGCGGGGTCGAGGGTCTCGCCCTGGGCCTGCCACTCCTCGGCCACCGCTTCGGCCAGGGCACGGGTGGGGGCGGCCACCGGGCGCTGCCCCGGCGTCTTGACCGGGCGACCGTCGAGCACGACGGCATAGCCCTCGTCGGCCGGAACGACGGCCGCGTCGGAATAAAAACGCTTCACGGACCGTCAGCCTTTCGGGTCGGGATCGGAGGTCGGTGCGGAGGATGACGGCGCAGCAGAGGGCGGCGCAGCGGAGGGCGAGGCCGGCGGCGGTGCGGGCGTGGCGGTCGCCGGGGGCGCGACACCATCGTCGCCGTGCCGGTGGGCCGGTGTCTCGGCCGCCCGGTCAGCGGGGCCGGTGCCCGGGCCGGGCTTGGCGGCCGGCCGCACGGCGGGGCGTTGGCTGGCACGCGGCATGTGGCGCAGCGCCTCGCGCCGGGCCTGGCGGCGTTGCAACCGGGCCGAAGACTGGCGCTTGACCTGGGCGCCCGACGTTGTTTCAGCACCGAAGCGCAGGTGCGAGACCGGCAGCGGCCGGGCGCGCCGGCGCGGCGTCTTGTTCAGGACCTTGTCGCCCAGCGACCGCATCCGGAACGCGCCGATGAAGAACAGACCGCCGATGGTCGAGAAGCCCAGCAGGCTCAGATACACGAACGCCCGGGCGTCGGAGCCCGCCAAAAACCAGCCTCGATAGACCAGTATCAGCGCGGTGACCGCAAAACACAGGACCGCGCCGACGACCAGGAGCCAATACCCCTCGCGGGCCTGCGGATCGGTCGCCGGCACAGTCGATGGCTGTTCCAGGTGCCGCACAACCCAATCCGGGCGTTTGCGCGGCGGCGTTTCGCTATGGCGCGGTGTGGAAGTCATTCGCGATCCGTCTGTTCGTCAAGATTATCCGCCAAATCAACGCCAACATGCCGGCTCACCGGCGGCGCTAGTCGATCAGGCCGGCGACCAGCGCGGGCACATCCGCGGCCCGGTCGGCCAGCCCGCGCGCCCCGGCTTCGATCAGTTCGTCGCCGGGGTGATAGCCCCAGGTAACGCCCAGGCCATGGGCGCCGGCACTGCGCGCCATCGCCATGTCATAGCGCGTGTCGCCGATCAGCACGGTCTGCTCGGGCTCGGCGCCGGCCTCGGCGATCGCCGTGCGCAGCATCGCCGGGTGCGGCTTCGAGGGATGCAGGTCCGCCGTCTGCAAAGTGATAAAATACCGTGCAAGGCCGTACCTGTCCAACGTCAAGGCAAGCCCACGCGACGACTTGCCGGTCGCCACCCCCATCAGATAGCCGGCATCGTCCAGCGCCGCCAGCAGTGCCGCGATCCCGGGATAGAGCGATTCGTCGGCATCGCCGCCGGCGGCCCGCATATCGGCGAAGGCGCGCTTGTAATGGCCGGCCAGTTCATGATGGTCGGGCGCGTCGAGGTCGGGCAGCAAGTGCGCGATCGCCTCGGGCAAGGACAAGCCCACCACCCGGCGCACCGCGTTGGCATCGGGCCGCGGCAGGCCGGCGGCATCGAAAACCCGTTCCATGGTGCGAACGATAATGCCCTGGCTGTCCACCAGCGTGCCGTCGCAATCGAACACCACCAGCCGCAACGGCCGGTCGGCGGAGACGCGTTGCGCCATCGTGATCGATCCTCTCTCAATCCAAGCCGGCACGAGGCGCGCGCACGCCCGCCCCGCGCGAAGGGGTTTAGTGGGTTTCGACACGGAAGGCGAGAGGGCCGCGCCGGCGGCGCCCCGTCGCCCCCCGTTTGACACTCAATGTTGCCGGACAGGCTGGCCATGCAACCCTGAACAGCAACAATTCATTGAAAATATTTTTTGTTTATTCCTTATGATGCACGTGATAGGACGTATGCTAAGTAAGACAATAAACCCAAAGCTTATCTCCCTCATCCCGTTGCCATGGAGCCAGATGCGATGACTCATGCGCACCATCACCATCACCACGAAGGCGAGGACGGCCTCGACCTTGCCGGCCTGCTCGCCGGGGCGGCCCTGCCCTATATGGGCACCGAACTGCCGTCCGATGCGTTCGGGTTCAAGGCCAGCCAGCAGGGCTTCGACTTCACCGTGGCCATCGTCGACCAGGTCGGCGGCACCGCCGCGTCGATCCTCACCCTGTTCGAGACGATCACCGAAAAGGCGCTCGAAGCCTGGGGACACTTCCTCAACGGCTTCGGCAACGCCAATCTGGACGTCCAGGTCAATGTGGGCGGCACCAACGCCGTGGCGTCGGCGGGGCCTGGCAGCATCTTCTTCGACGGCAACTTCGTCGACCGCAACGGCAGCGGCAGCTTCGACGCCGGCGACATAGGCACGGTGATCGCCGGCAGCCTGCTGGAGCTGCAGACCGGCACCGATTTCAACGGCAGCACGCCCGACATCATCGTCAACGTCAACGAACAGCTGATCAACGGCGGCCAGTTCTTCTTCGACCCGGAACTGGACGACCCGGTGCCATCGAACCAGATCGACTTCTATTCGGTGATCCTGCACGAACTGGGCCACGGTTTGGGCTTCCTCGGCCTGGCCAACAGCGTGCCGGTGGCCAGCAGCCTGCCCAGCGGCAACTTCCTCGGCTTCGGCACGATCACGGCGGCGACCCAGTACGACCTGTTCATCGACGACAGTTCGGGCGTGCCCTTGTTCACCGGGCCGAACAGCGTGGCGCTCTATGGTGGCGGCGTGCCGCTTGAATACACCACCGGCAGCGGCGGTTCGGACATCTCGCACTTCCTGGGCAATACCGGCAACAGCTTCGGCACGCCGGTGGACCTGCGCCTGTCGCTGATGAACCCGTTCGTCATCCAGGGCGACCGGGCCGATATCGGCGCCACCGAACTGGCGCTGTTCGCCGACATCGGTCACTCGGTCACCAACATCAACCAGGCGCCGTTCATCAACATCCTCGACGGCCTGCCGGCCTCGGCGGTGCCCACGGTCAGCGTGTCGGGGCTTGCCGGCACCGGGGCGGGCAGCCTCGACATCGGCATCGTGCTCTCCAGCGCGCCGCCGTTCAGCACCGTCTCGTCGTCGGTGGGGCTGGACCTGGCCACCAGCGCCGGCACCAATCTCGACGGCCGGGTGCTGTTCCAGCCCGGCGACACGTCGGAGACGGTGACGCTCAGCTTCACCGAGGTGTTCGGCGTGTCGAGCGTGGCCCAAGGCCAATCGGTCACCGCCAGCATCGACGTGACCCTGTTCAACCCGGCCCAGGCGGTACTCGCCGGCGCGCAGATCGGCGCCCAGCAGACCGACACCGTGACCATCGACCTGATCCTGCAAGGCGGGCCGGGCGGCAGCCAGACGGTCAGCGTGGTGCCCTCAGGCTCGGTTCTGCTCGGCGGCGACCCGATCGCCGGGCTTATGGGCGGCGCGCCGTCGGGCAATCGGCTCGACGACATCTATGTGAGTGCCGGCCTGTTCGCCGACGACGGCTTCGCGTTCGAAACCGACCCGATCCTCGTTTCGGGCAGCGACTGGGCCGACGCCCGGGGGCTCGACCTGCGCAGCCTCGCCGGCCGCGCCGAGCCCGACGGGTTCGAGGCGCTCGGCACCGAGCGCGCGCCGCTGATCTGGGCCAATGACCTGGGCCTCACCAACGACCTGGAATTCGGATCGACCGGCGACGTCTTCTGACCACCGCCCGCCGCCCACCGGCCAGTTCCGGCGGGCGGCGGGGGCAACGGAAGCAACGGGGGCGACGCGCGGCCACCGGGTCAGTCAATCAGCCGATCAGTCAATCCCGCGGTCAGCGCGCGCCGTCGTCCTCGAACGGGTCCTCGGCATAATCGGGGTCCCAGCCGAAGGTCTCCCAGGTTTTCAGCATATGGCCTTCGAGCGGCGCGGTGACGCTGAGCCGCCCGCCCGCCGGATGGGGCAGCGTGATCGCGCGCGCGTGCAGGTGCAGGTTGCGCGACACCTGGCCGCCCAGAAACGCCTCGCGCCCGCCATACTTGCCGTCGCCGACGATCGGGTGATTGATCGCGGCACTGTGCACGCGCAACTGGTGGGTGCGCCCGGTCAGCGGCTTGAGCGCCAACCAACTGGCCTTCTGTGCTGCCTGGTCGACCACCGAATAGAGCGTCACCGCCGCCTTGCCCTCGGGGTCGAGCGCCATTTTCTCCTGGCCCGCGCCGCCCTGCTTGTCCATGGCGCCGCGGATCTCGCCCGCGCGCACCCGGGGCACGCGCATGACCAGCGCCCAATAGACCTTGTGCGCGGCCCGGCTGCGAAACGCCTTGCCCAACTGGGCGGCGGCCTGCGCCGTACGGCCCAGCAACAGCACGCCCGAGGTGTCCTTGTCGAGCCGGTGGATCAGCCGCGGGCGCTCGTCCTTCTCGAACGTCAGCGCGTCGAGCATCCCGTCGAGATGCCTCGCCACCCCCGAGCCGCCCTGGACCGCGAGCCCCGCCGGCTTGGCGATCGCCAGCACATGGTCGTCCTTGTGCAGCACCCGGGCGCGCAGATCCGCCGCGTCGCGCGCCGACACCGCCGGGCGCGGCTTGGCCGCCGGCCCCGCCGCCGGCTGACGCGCCGCCTCACGGTCCATGGGCGGCACGCGCACCGCCTGGCCCGCGACCAGGCGGTCGCCCACCTTGGCACGCTTGCCGTCGACCCGCACCTGGCCGGTGCGCACCAGCTTGGACACCGCGCCGAAGCCAAGCCCCGGATAGTGGCGCTTGAACCAGCGGTCGAGGCGGACCCCGTCGTCCTCGGCGCCGACCGTCACCGTCTCGGCGCCGCTCACAGGCCAGCCCCCACGCCGCGGGCAAGCGCCAGACCGGCAAACGCAGCGGCCACGCACAACCCCACCGACAGCAGCGCATACGCGCCGGCCAGGGCCCATTGGTTCTTTTCGATCAGCAGCATGGTCTCCAGCGAAAAGGTGGAAAAGGTGGTGAAACCGCCCAGAAAGCCCACGGTCAGGAACGAGCGCAACGCGACGCCGGCGTCGAAGCGGCCGACCAACAGGCCGACCAGCAGCCCCATCAGCGCCGAGCCCGCCACATTGACCGCCAGGGTGCCAAGCGGAAACGCCCCGCCGCCGGTCTGGCCCCACCAGCGCATGACCGTCGCCGAGACATAGTGCCGACTGACGGCGCCCAGGGCCCCGCCAAGGGCGATGGCAAGGACGGGCGGAACACCGGCCATGGAACACGCACTCCTGAAATCGGCTTACACAACGCCGAAGGTCCAGCCCTCGGCGCGGCGCACCTTAGCCGACAACGCACGCGGCCGCCAGAGCCGGGCATCGCCGGCGCGCGCGCGCAGCCACGCCGCCCCGATCAGCGCGTCGGCGCCATGGTCGTTGAGCGCCGCAGCATCGCCATCCGGCGCCACCGCGTCGCTGGCCAGGGCGCCGAGCGCCTCGGCGAGCCCGGCATGGTCGGCGACCTTGCGCTGGCCGAGACCGGCGTCGCGGATGCACAGGCCGGTATAGATCTCCACCGCCACCGACGCGCCGGTTTGCCGCCGGTCGAACGGCCAGACGGCGAAACCGTCCAAACGGTGCAGCAGGCGCATCCCGGCGAGCGACGCCTTGCCCACCTGGTTGGGGCCGATCAGGTGAAACACGCACTGGGCATTGCCCTGCCCGGCCTCGCGGCACAGATGCTCGGTCAGCCGAAAGCGGCGCTGGAAGTGCCGGCCGGCCGGCTTGGCGGTCAGAAAATAGGCGGCCAGCGGGCCGTCGCGGGCGATTGTCCCCGGCCCCAGATCCTCCGCGCCCTCGGTGCCGGCGGCGAGGGCGTCGAGCCACGCCCACAGGTCGCGCGCGCGCGTCGGCACCCGGGCGGCGTCGAGACCGGGGGCATAGGCGCCGAGATCGATGAACGGCAGCGAGAAGGAAAAGTCGAAACCGACCAGCAGCCGGCGCACCGCCGCCGCCTCGCCGAGCCAGGCGAGCACGCCGGTGCGCGACCAGGCCCCCCGGTCTTCGGGCCAGACCAGCCGGGGCGCGGCCCGGCCGGGCTCGGCCAGCGCCACGGCAATGCCGGGATGCCGGCGCCCCACCGCCCCGGTCCAGTCGATGGCGACGAAGGCGTCGAAGGCGCCCCAGGTCATCGGCGGCGGTCCGGTCGCGCCGGCCAAGCGCGCCCGGCCGGCCGATCAGCGGCCGCCGTCCTGGCCAGCCTTGGCGCGCAGCCGCTCCCAGCCCGCCAGCCGCTCGGCGACCCGGGCCTCATAGCCCCGACCGCGCGGCCGGTAGAACTGCTCGCGCGCCATCTCGTCGGGGAAATAGTCCTGGCCCGAAAAGCCCTGCTCGGTGTCATGGTCATAGGCATAGCCCTTGCCGTAGCCCAGATCCTTCATCAAGCCGGTGGGCGCATTGAGGATATGCTTGGGCGGCATCAGCGACCCGGTCGCCCGCGCCTTGGCCCAGGCGGCCTTTTGCGCCGCATAGGCCGCGTTCGACTTGGGCGCGGTGGCCAGATAGAGCGTCGCCTGGACGATCGCCAACTCGCCCTCGGGGCTGCCGAGCACCTCATAGGCCTGGCGCGCGGCGAGCGCCTGGGTCAGGGCGGCAGGGTCGGCCAGACCGATATCCTCCGAGGCGAAGCGGATCAGCCGGCGCGCCACATAAAGCGGGTCCTCGCCGGCGCTGAGCATGCGCGCGAGCCAATAGAGCGCCGCGTCCGGGTCCGAACCGCGCAGCGCCTTGTGCAGCGCCGAAATCAGATTGTAATGCTCTTCGCGGTCCTTGTCATAGTGGGGCGCGCGGTGCTGGATCAACTCGGCGAGGCCGGCGGGGTCGAGCGGGCCGGGCGCCAGATCGAAGACCGCCGCGGCGGTGGTCAGCGCATAGCGCCCATCGCCATCGGCCATCGCCTTGAGTTGCGCGCGCGCCTCATGGGTCAGCGGCAAGGCGCGGCCCATATGCGCCTCGGCGCGGGCCAAGAGCGCGTCGAGCGCGGCGTCGTCGAGGCGCTTGAGCACCAGCACCTGCATGCGGCTGAGCAGGGCGGCGTTGAGCTCGAACGACGGGTTCTCGGTGGTCGCGCCGACCAGGGTGACGGTGCCGTCCTCCACATGGGGCAGAAAGCTGTCCTGCTGGGCGCGGTTGAAGCGGTGGATCTCGTCGACGAACAACAGCGTGCCCTGGCCGGTGCGGCGGCGCTGGGCGGCCTGGTCGAACACCTTGCGCAATTCGGCGACGCCGGTGCCGATCGCCGACACCTGGGTAAAGGCGAGCCCGGTGCGCTCGGCCAACAGGCGGGCGATGGTGGTCTTGCCGGTCCCGGGCGGCCCCCACAATACCAGCGAGCCCAGATGGCCGGTTTCGACCATGCGCGCAAGCGGCGCGCCGGCACCCAACAGATGGTCCTGACCGACCACCTGGTCGAGCGCCGTGGGCCGCAACCGGTCGGCCAAGGGCCGCGGCGCTGCCTCGGCCATGCCGGCCTGCTCGAAAAGATCACTCATGGGCTGCTGCCTCGCGGTGCTACACCGGTGTTCCTAATCCGTTCCGGCCACCGACACAAGCCACCGGGCCGGCTGGTGAGCGGGCGCCCGGCCCGACCCGCCCGGACCGACCGCGGTGGCGATCGGTGCTCCGGTCAGCATCCCGGTCAGCGCACCCGTTGGCAGCCGAAGCGGCGGCCGCGGTCGGCGATGACGCAGTCGGCGACCTGGCCGTCGCGCTCGATGCGATAGTTGAACGGCGAGCCCGTGTCGTCCAACAGCCGCTCCAGCTCCGCCACATCGTCCACCTTGGTGCCGTCGACGCCGCGGATGATGTCGCCCTTGCGCAGCCAACGCAGACGCCCCGCCGGGCTGCGCCGCTCCACCGCCACCACCACCACGCCCTCGGCGAACGGGTCGAGGCCCAGTTCGTCGTTGAAGCGCGGCGACAGATTGCCCACCTCGACGCCCTGGAACGGGTGCCGGCCGTCGAGGGCGGTCAGGTCGCGCTTCGGCCGCTCGGGCGGCAGCGCCACGTCGACCGCGATGTCGCGGGTGCGGCCGTCGCGCAGGATGGTGACCGCCGCCGCGCTGCCCGGCCGGGTGGTGGCGACGCGGAAGGTCAGCGCGCTTTCGTCCAGCACCTCACGCCCATTGACCGCCAGGATCACATCGCCCGGGCGCAGGCCGGCGCGCTCGGCCGGACCCTTGGGATACAAGCGGTCGATCAACACGCCGCCGGGCCGGTCGAGCCCGAGGCTGGCGGCCAGATTGCGGGTCACCGGCTGGGTCGCGACGCCGATCCACGGGCGCACCACCTCGCCCTCGTTGAGCGCCGCGCGCACCACCGTCTCGACCATGTTGGCCGGCACCGCGAAGCCGATGCCCGCCGACTGACCCGAGCGCGAATAGATCGCCGAGTTGACGCCCAACAGCCGGCCCTGCAGGTCGACCAGCGCGCCGCCGGAATTGCCCGGGTTGATCGCCGCGTCGGTCTGGATGAAGAAATTGAGGTCGGTGATGCCGACGCGCGTGCGCGCGGTCGCCGAGACGATCCCGCTGGTCACCGTCTGGTTGAGGCCGAAGGGGTTGCCGATCGCCAACACGATGTCGCCGACCATGGCGGTCTCGCTATCGGCGAACGCCAAGGTGGGCAGCTTCTCGCCGTCGGTGTCGATGCGCAGCACGGCCAGATCGGTGCGTTCGTCGGCGACCACCACCTCGGCATCGAATTCGCGCCGGTCGCTCAAGGCGACGGTGATCTCGTCGGCGTCGGCGACCACATGGTTGTTGGTGACGATCACCCCGTCGGGGCGCACGATGACGCCCGAGCCGAGCGACGACAACACCCGCTGGCGCCGGCGCTGCGGGATGTCCTGGCCGAAGAATTCGCGGAACATCTGCGCCATGGCCGACTCGCGCGCCGCCACCTGCTTGCGCGTGTAGATGTTGACCACCGCAGGCGCCACCCGCTCGACCACCGGGGCATAGCTGAGCAGCACATCCTGGCGGTCATGGGGCACCTGGCGCTCGATCTCCTGAGCCACCGGCACCTTGGCGCCCGCCGCGCCCAGCAGCAACGCCGCCCCCAGTCCCGCCGTCATCAGCCACAGCTTGGCCATCTGTCGTCTCCCGTCGCAAAACGCTGTCAGTTGTGCCGAGAAAAAGCCTCTGGCGTCTATTGCCACGAAAAAAGGCGGCACCGGGGCGCCGCCTTCATCCTCTGGCTATCGGCCCATGGCCGACCCGCCCTGCCGGTGCAAGCCGCAGCCCGATCAGGCCGCTTCTTCCAGCTCTTCGGTCTCGACCGGCCCTGAATCCTGGCCCTTGGCCTCGGGGTTGCGGTCGACCAGTTCGATCACCGCCATCGGCGCGGCGTCGCCGGTGCGGAAGCCGGCCTTCAGCACCCGCACATAGCCGCCGGGGCGGTCCTGATAACGCTCGGCCAGTTCGCTGAACAGCTTGTCGGCGAGCTTGACGTCGCCGAGCCGCGCGATGGCCAGACGACGATTGGCCAGACCGCCCTTCTTGCCCAGGGTGATCAGCTTTTCGACCACCGGACGCAGGTCCTTGGCCTTGGGCAGAGTGGTGACGATCTGTTCGTGTTTGACCAGCGCCTGCGCCATGTTCTTGAACATGGCCTGGCGATGGCTCGACGTGCGATTGAATTTGCGGCCCGATTTGCGGTGACGCATGGTCCTACTCCGTTAGCTCCGAGACCCGGTTCAAACCCGGCAGCCTCAGTAATCGTTCTCCAGCTTCTTCGCCAGTTCCTCGATATTGTCCGGCGGCCAACCGGGCACTTCCATGCCCAGGCTGAGGCCCATCTGGCTCAACACTTCCTTGATCTCGTTGAGCGACTTGCGGCCGAAGTTGGGCGTCCGCAGCATCTCGGCCTCGGTCTTCTGCACCAGATCGCCGATATAGACGATATTGTCGTTCTTCAGGCAGTTGGCCGAGCGGACGCTCAGTTCCAACTCGTCGACCTTGCGCAGGAAGTTCTTGTTGAACGGCGGCTCGCCCTCTTCCTTGGTGGCCAGGGCTTCGGTCGGTTCCTCGAAATTGATGAACAACTGAAGCTGGTCTTGCAGGATCCGCGCGGCAAACGCCACCGCGTCTTCGGGGCTGATCGACCCGTCGGTCTCGATGTCCAGGGTCAGCTTGTCATAGTCGAGGATCTGACCCTCGCGGGTGTTCTCGACCTTGTAAGCGACCCGGCGGATCGGGCTGTAGAGCGCGTCCACGGGGATCAGGCCGATGGGCGCGTCTTCGGGGCGATTGCGGTCGGCCGGCACATAGCCCTTGCCCGAATCGACCCACAATTCCATGTTCAACGTGGCGCCGTCGTCGAGCGTGCAGATGATCAGGTCCTTGTCCATGATCTCGACGCCCGCCACTTCGGCGATCTGGCCGGCCCGCACCTCGCCCGGCCCGGTGGCGGTCAGGTGCAGACGCTTGGGCTGGTCGGTCTCGACCTTCACCGGCAACTGCTTGACGTTGAGCACGATGTCGGTGACGTCTTCGCGAACGCCGTCGATCGACGAGAACTCGTGCAGCACGCCCTCGATCTGAATCGCGGTCACCGCGCCGCCCTGCAGCGAGGACAGCAGCACCCGCCGCAGCGCATTGCCGAGCGTCATGCCGAAACCGCGCTCCAGCGGCTCGGCGATCACCTGCGCGCGCCGCTCGGGGTTGACCCCGGGCACGATCTCCAGGCCGCTCGGCTTGATCAGTTCCTGCCAATTCTTTTGGATCACGACGACATCCTCGCGTTCCCTAGTGTTCAAAAAGGGCGCCCGGCCGAGACCGGACGCACCTGCCCCTGCCGCCGGGTGGTGGCGATCAGACCCGCCGGCGCTTGGGCGGCCGGCAACCGTTGTGCGGGATCGGCGTGACGTCGCGGATCGAGGTGATCTGGAAGCCGATCGCCTGCAATGCGCGCAGCGCCGATTCGCGCCCCGAGCCCGGGCCCTTCACTTCCACTTCCAGCGTGCGCATGCCGTGTTCCTGCGCCTTGCGGCCGGCATCCTCGGCCGCCACCTGAGCGGCATAAGGGGTCGACTTGCGCGAGCCCTTGAAGCCCATCATCCCCGACGACGACCAGGAAATCGCATTGCCCTGGGCATCGGAAATGGTGATCATGGTGTTGTTGAACGAGGCGTTCACATGCGCCACGCCCGAAGAAATATTCTTCCGCTCGCGGCGCTTGACGCGTCCTGCTTGTTCCTTGGCCATTCTCGTATCCTAATTGTCCGCCGCGGTGCCGTCCGGCCCACTGAATGCTTACTTTTTCTTGCCCGCGATCGGCACGGCCTTACCCTTGCGGGTCCGGGCGTTGGTGCTGGTCCGCTGACCGCGCACCGGCAGATGCTTGCGGTGACGCAGGCCGCGATAGCAGCCCAAATCCATCAGCCGCTTGATGTTCATCGCGGTTTCGCGCCGCAGATCGCCCTCGACCGTGAAGTCGCTGTCGATCACCTCGCGCAGCTGCACCACTTCAGCATCCGACAGCTCGTTGACGCGCCGTTCCGACGCCACGCCCAAACGCTGGCAGATTTCCTTGGCCCGCGTGGGACCGATTCCATGAATATACGTCAAGGCGATCTCGACCCGTTTGTTGGTCGGAATATTCACCCCTGCAATACGCGCCACGACCGTTCTCCTGCCTCGGCTTAACCGTTTAATTTTTGCCCCGCCGCTCGGAAGCGCGCGAGTGTACCCATTTCGACCGTCGCGTCAACAGCGCGGTTCGAGATTCGTGACCCCGAGCGCGTCGTCCATCTGGTGCGCCACGGTGTCGATCGACTGCAGCCCGTCGATCTCGGTCAACAGCCCCTTGGCGCCATAGTAGCCGAGCACCGGGGCGGTTTTTTGCCGGTACGCGGCCAAGCGCTCGCGCACCGTCTGTTCGTTGTCGTCGGCACGACGCGTAAACTCGGTCGAGCCACAGCGATCGCACACCCCGGCCTGGGCCGGCCGCTTGAACTGATCGTGGTAGCCTTCGCCGCATTTGGCGCAACTGAACCGACCGGTGATCCGCTCGACCAGCGCTTCTTCCGACACGGTCAATTCGACCGCCTGGTCGACCTGGGCGCCGCGCTCCGACAGCATGGCGTCGAGCGCCTCGGCCTGGGCCACCGTGCGCGGGAAGCCGTCGAGCACGAAACCGTTTTCGCAATCCTGTTTCGCCGTCCGCTCGGCAATGATGCCGACCACCACCTGGTCCGGGACCAGATCGCCCGCATCCATGTAGGACTTGGCCTCCAGCCCCACCGCGGTTTCGTTGCGCACCGCGGCGCGCAGCATGTCGCCGGTGGACAATTGCACCAGCCCGTGTTGCTGTTCCAACCGCGACGCCTGGGTGCCTTTACCGGCGCCCGGCGGTCCCATCAAGACGATAATCATTTCTTCCGTCCTCCCCGCAGCTTGGATTTCTTGATCAGCCCCTCATACTGGTGGGCCAGCAGGTGGCTGTGGATCTGGGCGACGGTGTCCATGGTCACATTGACCATGATCAGGAAGCTGGTGCCGCCGAGCGCGAACGGGATCGCGTTCTTGGCGCGCAGGAACTCCGGGATCGTACAGATGATCGCCAGATAGATGGCGCCGACCACGGTCAAGCGGACCAACACATAGTTGATGTATTCAGCCGTCCGCTTGCCCGGCCGGATGCCCGGCACGAAGCCGCCATGCTTCTTCAGATTGTCGGCCGTGTCCGAGGGATTGAACACGATCGACGTATAGAAGAAGGCGAAGAAGATGATCCCTGCGGCGAACAGCGCCAGATAGAGCGGCTGACCCTGGCCGAGCAGGGCCGTGAACGTGTTGACCCATGCCGGCCCGCCGTCCTGGCTGCTGGAGAAGCTGGCCACCGTCAGGGGCATCAGCAGGATCGAGCTGGCGAAGATCGGCGGGATCACCCCGGCGGTATTGAGCTTGAGCGGCAGGTGCGAGGTGTCGCCCTGGAACATCCGGTTGCCCATCTGGCGCTTGGGATACTGGATCAGAATCCGGCGCTGGGCGCGCTCGACCCACACGATCAGGTAGATCAGGCCGATGGCGCCGGCGATCAGCGCCAGGGTGGCCAGCGTGCTCATGTTGGACGTGGCGATCTGGGCGAACGCCCGCGGCAGTTCCGCCACGATGCCCGCGAAGATGATCAGCGAAATGCCGTTACCAACGCCGCGCGCGCTGATCTGTTCGCCGAGCCACATCAGCAGCATGGTGCCGCCGACCAGCGAGATCACCGTGCTGGCCTGGAAGAACGCCCCGGCATTCTCGGCCGAGACCATCCCGCCGCTTTGCAGCGTCAGCGCCAGGCCGTAGCCCTGCACCGCGGTCAACAGAACCGTGCCGTAGCGGGTGTATTGGTTGATCTTCTTGCGCCCGGCCTCGCCTTCCTTCTTCATCGCGGCCAAGGCCGGCGACATGGTCGTCAGCAGCTGCATGATGATCGAGGCGGAGATGTAGGGCATGATGTTGAGCGCGATGATCGACATGCGCTGCAACGCCCCGCCGGAGAAGACGTTGACCACGTCCAGCATACTGCCGCCCATGCTGCGCTGCTGCTCGAAGAACCGAGCCAGCGCGTCGGGATCGATCCCCGGCAGCGGCACATAGGTGCAGAAGCGGTACACGATCAGGATGGTGATCGTGAACAGCAGACGGCGCTTCAACTCGTCCGCCTTGGCAAAGGCGCTGAAGTTGAGATTGGACGCAAGTTGCTCTGCGGCAGATGCCATGTTGGAAGTCGCTCCTTCTGGGCCCGGCCGGCGCGGACCGTCGCCGGTCTAGCCACGCACCGGTCTATGCACGCACACGAGCCGGCGGGTGCCGGCGCGGTACCGGCCTGGGGGCCGCCGCCGGAACCCGGGCGGCGGGCGCCCACAGCGCCCGGCCGCCCGGTCGGCGATCAGTCGGCGTCGGCGGCCTTAGCCGGCGCCGGGGCGGTCACGGTGACCGAACCGCCAGCCTTTTCAATGGCGGCCACGGCGCCCTTGGTGGCACCGGCCACCTGCAGGTCGAGCTTGGCGGTCAAGTCGCCCTTGCCCAGCACCCGCACGCCGTCCTTCTTGACCCGGCGGATCACGCCGGCGGCCTTGAGCGCCTCAGCATCCACCGGCTTGGTCGCGTCGAGCTTGCCGGCATCCACGGCGGCCTGCAACCGCCCCACATTCACCTCGGCATAGTCCTTGGCGAAGATGTTGTTGAAGCCGCGCTTGGGCA
Organism: Rhodothalassium salexigens DSM 2132; assembly: GCF_004341375.1. Classification (GTDB taxonomy): domain Bacteria; phylum Pseudomonadota; class Alphaproteobacteria; order Sphingomonadales; family Rhodothalassiaceae; genus Rhodothalassium; species Rhodothalassium salexigens. The sequence goes on along the minus strand of NZ_SLXO01000010.1, from coordinate 72,037 downwards.
GCCGCATGTGGATCGGCATCTGGCCGCCCTCGAACCCGTTCACCGACGAGCCCGACCGCGACTTGTAGCCCTTGTAACCACGCCCGCCGGTCTTGCCCTTGCCCGAGCCGAGACCGCGGCCGACGCGCATCCGGCCCTTACGGGCACCCGGATTGTCGCGCAGATCGTTGAGTTTCATGATCCTACACCTCTTCCACGCGGACAAGGTGTTTGACCTTGTCGATCATGCCGCGCACCGCCGGGCTGTCTTCCAGGGTGCGCGTCCGATGCATCTTGTTGAGCCCCAGGCCGACCAGCGTCTCGCGCTGGTCCTTGTGGCGCCGGATCGGGCTGCCGGTCTGGGTCACGGTGATGGATTTCGCCTTGCTCGGTTTCTTGGCCATGTCCGATTACTCCCCGCTGGCCGCCTCATATTCGGCCGCCGCCTTGGAAGCACCGCCGCCTTCGACCACCGAGCGCCGGGCGACCAGGTCGCTGACCTTGAGGCCACGACGCTGCGCCACGGTGCGCGGGCTCGACTGGCGGGCCAGCGCGTCGAACGTGGCGCGGACCATGTTATAGGGGTTCGAGGTCCCGTTGGACTTGGTGACCACGTCCTGAACGCCCAGGCTTTCGAACACGGCGCGCATCGGCCCGCCGGCAATGATGCCCGTCCCCGGCGTCGCCGAGCGCAGCATCACCCGACCGGCGCCGTGCCGGCCCTTGACGTCGTGGTGCAGCGTGCGGCCTTCGCGCAGCGGCACCCGGATCATCGTCTTCTTCGCCTGGTCGGTGGCCTTGCGGATCGCCTCGGGGACCTCGCGGGCCTTGCCGGTACCGAAACCGACCCGACCCTTGCCGTCGCCCACCACGACCAGGGCGGCAAAGCCGAACCGCCGGCCGCCCTTGACCACTTTCGCCACGCGATTGATGTGGACCAGTCGTTCGACCAGGTCGCTGTCTTCGCGATTGTCTCTGTCAGCGCGTGCCATCGCCTATTCCTCTCGTCTGTACGCCAGGTCGGTCAGAAGTCCAGACCGCCCTCGCGCGCGGCGTCGGCCAGCGCCTTGACCCGCCCGTGATAGATGAAACCGCCGCGGTCGAACACCACCTGCTCGATGCCGGCGCTCTTGGCGCGTTCGGCAATCAGCTTGCCGACCGCCTTGGCCGCATCGGTGTCCGCGCCGCCCTTGTCGCGCAGGCTGGCATCGAGCGTCGAGGCGGCCGCCAGCGTGCGGCCGGCCGCGTCGTCGATGACCTGCGCGTAGATGTTCTTCGACGAGCGGTGAACGGACAGACGCGGGCGCCCGCCGCTCTTGCGGCGGATTTGCGTGCGCAGGCGCTGCCGGCGCCGCTCGAACTGAGTAAGTCGCTTAGCCATTGCCGCTCGTCCTTATTTCTTCTTGCCTTCCTTGCGGAAGATATACTCGCCTTCGTACTTGATGCCCTTGCCCTTATAGGGTTCCGGCTTCCGGTACTCGCGGATTTTGGCGGCCACCTGGCCGACCTGCTGCTTGTCCGCGCCCGACACGATCACCGTCGTGTTGTCCGGCACCTGAACGTCGACCCCCTCGGGGATCGGGAACATCACGTCGTGGCTGAGGCCGAGCTGCAGTTGCAGCTCCTTGCCCTTCAACAGCGCCCGGTAGCCGACGCCGTTGATTTCCAGCTTCTTGGTGAAGCCCTGGGACACGCCCTCGACCAGATTGGCCACGCGGGTGCGCTGCATGCCCCACATGGAGCGGTGGCGCTTGTCCGTCTTGCGCGGCATGATCGACAGCGCTTTGTTTTCGTCTTCCCAACGAGCCTCGACCTCGTCGACCAGGGTCAGGGCCATTTCGCCCTTGGGACCCTTGACCGAGATGTCCTGGCCGTCGACGTTGACCGTGACACCGGACGGAATCTCGATCGCCTTCTTACCGATACGCGACATCTGTTCTGTCCCCCGGCCGGTTAAAACACGGTGCAGAGCACTTCGCCGCCCACATTGCCCTCACGCGCTTCCGCGTCGGACAGCACGCCCTTCGGCGTCGAGACGATCGAAATACCCAGCCCGTTGGCCACCCGCGGCAGATCGCGCACGCCGGCGTAGATACGCCGACCCGGCTTCGACACCCGGTCGATGGACCGGATCGCGGGGTCGCCTTCGAAATACTTCAGAAAGATGCGCAGCTCGGCCTTGTTGTTGCCCAGCTCCACACGCTCATAGCCGCGGATATAGCCTTCCCGCTGCAACACGTCCAGCACCCGTTCCCGGTTGCGCGACGCCGGCGCCGGCACCATGTCCTTGCGCGCCCGCAAGCCATTGCGGATCCGCGTCAGCATATCCCCAAGGGGGTCTTGCATACTCATCGGTGCCGCTCCTTACCAGCTCGACTTCACGACGCCGGGGACCTTGCCTTCACTGGCCAGGTCACGCAGCGCGATCCGCGACATCTTGAACTTGCGATAGAAACCGCGCGGACGCCCCGACACCTCGCAGCGATTACGCACACGGGTGGGCGCCGCATTGCGCGGCAGTTCGGCCAGCTTCAGCCGAGCCAGGAACCGCTCGTCCTCAGGCAGCGACAGATCTTCCGAGATCGCCTTCAACCGAGCCCGCTTGGCCGCATATTGCTTCGCCAGCCGCGCGCGCTTCTTGTTGTTCTCCACAGAGCCTTTTCTCGCCATTGCTCAGCTCCCAATCACTGACGGAACGGCATCTGGAAGGCGGCCAGCAGGGCGCGCGCTTCGTCGTCCGTCTTCGCCGTCGTGGCGATAATGATGTCCATGCCCCGCACGTGCTCGACCTTGTCGTACTCGATCTCGGGGAAGACGATCTGTTCCTTCAGGCCCAGCGCGTAGTTGCCGCGACCGTCGAAGCTCTTCGGGCTGACGCCCCGGAAGTCCCGCACCCGCGGCAACGCGATGGTCACCAGGCGGTCGAGGAATTCGTACATCCGGTTGCGCCGCAGCGTCACCTTGACGCCGATCGGCATGCCCTCGCGCAGCTTGAAGCCGGCGACCGACTTCTTGGCCCGCGTCACCACCGGCTTCTGGCCTGCGATGGCGGCGATTTCCTGCTCGACCGCGCGGATGCGCTTGCTGTCCTGGACCGCGTCACCAACGCCCACATTGATGACGATCTTGTCCAGCTTGGGCACTTCCATCGGGTTCTTGTAGCCGAACTTTTCCGTCAGCTCACCGCGAATCTGCTCGCGATAGACCTGTTGGAGGCGCGGCACATAGCGCTCGGCGGCGTTGTCCACAGCGGCCTCAGCCATCGATCACCTCCCCGGAGCGCTTGGCGACGCGCACTTTCCGGCCATCGTCTTGAAACTTGAACCCGACCCGCGTGGCGTTGCCGTCCTTGGGGTCCTCAAGCGCCAGATTCGACAGGTGAATCGGCGCTTCCATCTCGTCGATACCGCCCTGGGGCGCGGCCTGGCTCGGCTTGCGGTGGCGCTTGACCACATTGACGCCCGAGACCACGGCGCGTTCTTCCTTGGGCAGCATCTTGGTGATCTGGCCGCGCTTGCCCTTGTCGCGCCCGGCCAGGACGATCACCCGATCGCCGGTCTTGAACTTCGACGCCATCACAGCACCTCCGGAGCCAGCGAGATAATCTTCATGTATTTCGCCGCCCGCAGCTCGCGCAGCACGGGGCCGAAAATGCGCGTGCCGATCGGCTCGCCTTGCTTGTTCAACAGCACAGCAGCATTGCGGTCGAAGCGGATCGTGCTGCCGTCCGCACGGCGCACTTCCTTGGCGGTCCGCACCACCACCGCGCGGTGGACGTCGCCTTTTTTCACCCGGCCCTTGGGGATCGCTTCCTTCACGGACACCACGATGACATCGCCAACGCCGGCCGTGCGCTTTTTCGATCCGCCCAAGACCTTAATGCACTGCACCCTCTTGGCGCCGGAATTATCGGCGACGTCGAGGTTCGTCTGCATCTGGATCATGGGTCCAACTTCCTTCACTCAGGGCCCCGGTCTCGGGGCCTGCCATGGGACTTCGCGCGCTAGAGGGTCTGGACGTGTTCGCCGCCCACAACGCGCCAAGTTTTGGATTTCGACAGCGGCCGGCATTCCTCGATGCGGACCCGGTCGCCCGATTTCCATTCGTTCTCTTCGTCGTGGGCGTGGAATTTCTTCGACCGCCGCACGATTTTGCCCAGAAGCGGGTGCTTGAAGCGCCGTTCGACGGACACGACCACGGTCTTGTCCATCTTGTCGCTGACCACCACGCCCTGCAGGATGCGTTTCGGCATTACTCTCTCCCGGACGGCCCTACTGGGCGGCCTTCTCGTTCAGCACGGTCTTGATGCGCGCGATATCGCGGCGCACTTCGCCAACCCGTGCGGTATTCTCCAACTGGCCGGTGGCGGCCTGCACGCGCAGCCCGAACTGCTCGCGCTTCAGATCGCGCAGGCTGTCGGTCAGCTCGTCGGCCGACTTGGCCCGAAGATCGGTGGCTTTCATCGCTGCGGCTCCCACGCTACTGCATGCGAACGACGATGCGGGTCTGAACCGGCAGCTTCGACGCCGCGCGCTCCAACGCCCCGCGCGCCAGGTCTTCCGGCACGCCGTCCATCTCGAACATCACCCGACCGGGCTTGACCCGGGCGGCCCAGAATTCCGGCGCGCCCTTACCCTTACCCATGCGGACTTCGGCCGGCTTTTCACTGACCGGCACGTCGGGGAACACGCGGATCCAGATCTTGCCGGCGCGCTTGATGTGCCGGGTCATCGCCCGACGCGCGGCTTCGATCTGGCGCGCGGTCACGCGGCCCGGGGTTTCGGCCTTCAAGCCAAACTGCCCGAAGTTCAGGTCGGTGCCGCCCTTGGCCAGGCCGTGGATGCGGCCCTTATGCTGCTTGCGGAACTTGGTCCGTTTCGGCTGTAACATCGCCCTGTTCCTTCCCGCTTAGCGCCGGCCGGACGGCGCGCCGCCGCTCGACTGGACTTCCTGGATGCGCTTTTCCTGGGCATAGGGGTCGTGGGCCATGATCTCGCCCTTGAACACCCAGGTCTTGATGCCGATCACGCCATAGGCCGTGCGCGCTTCCGAATGCGCATAGTCGATATCGGCGCGCAGCGTGTGCAGCGGCACCCGGCCTTCGCGGTACCATTCGGTCCGCGCGATTTCGGCACCGCCCAAGCGACCGCCGCAATTGACCCGGATCCCCTGGGCGCCGAGCCGCATGGCCGATTGCACGGCCCGCTTCAGCGCGCGGCGGAACGACACCCGACGCTCCAACTGCTGGGCGATATTGTCGCCGATCAGCTTGGCGTCGATCTCGGGCTTGCGCACCTCGACGATGTTCAAGCTGACCTCGCCGGTCGCCAGCTTTTCCAGCTTGCGACGCAGCTTCTCGATGTCCATGCCCTTCTTGCCGATGATCACCCCGGGGCGCGCCGAATAGATCGTCACCCGGGCCTTTTTGGCCGGCCGCTCGATGATGATCCGGCTGATGCCGGCCTGGGGCACTTCCTTGGCGATGAACTCGCGCAGGCGCAGATCTTCGTGCAACAGCGAAGCGTACCGGTCACCGCCGGCGTACCAGCGCGAATCCCAGGTCCGGTTGATGCCCAGACGCAGGCCGATCGGATTAACTTTCTGACCCATTATGCCTGCTCCTCCACTTCGCGAACCACGATGCGCAGCCGCGAGAACGGCTTTTGGATCTGCGCCGCACGGCCCCGGGCACGGGCCCGAAACCGCTTCATGGTCAACGATTTGCCCACGCTGGCCTCGGACACCACCAGGTTGTCCACGTCCAGATCATGGTTGTTTTCGGCGTTGGCCACGGCGGACTCCAGCACCTTCTTGACATCCCGGGCGGGACCGCGACGGTTGAAGGCCAACTGCGTCAACGCCTGTTCCACCGGCAGGCCGCGGATTGCCGCCGCGACCAGATTCAGCTTTTGCGGCGAGCCCCGAAGCATGGTGGCCGTCGCCACCGCCTCATTATCGGCGACCCGGCGCGGATTTTTGCTCTTACCCACGGCTACTTCTTCCTCTTCGCCTTCTTGTCCGCCGCATGCCCGTAATAGGTCCGGGTCGGTGCGAACTCACCAAATTTCTGGCCGACCATCTCTTCGGTCACATACACCGGCACGAACTTTTGGCCGTTGTAGACATTGAAGGTCAAACCGACGAACTGCGGCATGATCGTCGACCGGCGCGACCAGGTCTTGATCACACCGCCGCCACCCTTTTCCTGCTGCTCTTCCGCCTTCTTCAGCAGATGAAGATCAACAAACGGGCCTTTCCAAACCGAACGCGCCATCAGGCCGTCTCCTTACTTCTTCTTCCGCTCGTGGCGGCTGCGCAGAATGAACTTGTCCGTCGCCTTGTTGCTCCGGGTGCGCGCGCCCTTGGTGGGCTTGCCCCACGGCGTGACCGGGTGACGACCGCCCGAGGTCCGGCCTTCACCACCCCCATGCGGGTGGTCGATCGGGTTCATGGCCACACCGCGCACCGACGGGCGCTTGCCCAGCCAGCGCTTGCGGCCGGCCTTGGCCAGCGAGATGTTCTGGTTGTCCGGGTTGGACACCGCGCCCACCGTCGCCATGCACGCCGCCGGCACCCGGCGCTGTTCGCCCGAGTTCAACCGGATGATCGCATAGCCCTGGTCGCGGCCGACCAGTTGCACATAGGTGCCGGCCGCCCGCGCGATCTGGCCGCCCTTGCGCGGCTTGAGCTCCACATTGTGGACGATCGTGCCGATCGGCATGGCCGACAGGGGCATGGCGTTGCCCGGCTTCACGTCGACGCGCGCGCCCGACACCACCGTGTCGCCGGCCTTCAGCCGTTGCGGCGCGATGATATAGGCCAGCTCGCCGTCTTCGTACTTGATCAGCGCGATGAAGGCGGTGCGGTTGGGATCGTATTCCAGCCGCTCGACCGTCGCCGGCATGTCGACCTTCTGACGCTTGAAGTCGATCCGACGGTAGGTGCGCTTGTGGCCACCGCCGCGACGCCGCGCGGTGATCCGGCCGTGATTGTTGCGTCCGCCCTTCTTGGTCAGGCCCTCGGTCAATGTCTTGACCGGCTTGCCCTTGTAGAGCTCGCTGCGGTCCACGGTCACCAGCTGGCGCTGGCTCGGCGTGACGGGATTGTGCTGTTTCAGCGCCATGATCTTAGGCCCCCACCGTCGTCACGTCGATCGACTGGCCCTTGGCCAGCGTCACGATCGCTTTCTTCACGTCGGGCCGGCGGCCGCGAATGCCGCGGAACCGCTTTTGCTTGCCCTTCAGGATCAGCGTGTTCACCGCCTCGACCTTGACGCCGTAGATCGCTTCCACGGCTTCCTTGATCGCCGGCTTGGTGGCGTCGGTGGCCACCTTGAAAGTCACCTGGGTATTCTCGTGCTCCGAGCCCAGGGTCGACTTCTCGGTGATCACCGGCGCGCGCAAAACGTCGTAATGCTTCGGTTCGGCCTTCATTTCAGGCGCTCCTCCAGCTTCTCGACCGCGGCCTTGGTCAACACCAGCGTGTCGCGGCGCAGGATGTCGTAGACATTGGCGCCCATGCTCGGCAGCACGTCGATCTTGGGCAGGTTCTGAGCGGCGCGCTTGAAGTTCGCGTCCACCTCCGCGCCGTCGATGATCAGCGCATTGTCCAGCGACAGCTTGGCCAGCTTGTCCTTGAGCGTCCGGGTCTTGGGTGCGTCGAGCGCCGCCGCATCGACGACGATCAGCTTACCCGCCGCCTGCTTGGCCGACAGCGCCGAGCGCAGGCCCAGCGCGCGGATCTTCTTCGGCAGCGAATACTCATAGTCGCGCGGCTTGGGGCCGTGCGCATTGCCGCCGCCGCGGAAGATGTTCGGCTTCTTGTTGCCGTGCCGCGCGTTACCCGTGCCCTTCTGACGGTACCACTTCTTGGTGGTCCCGGTCACTTCGCCGCGGGTCTTGACCGCGTGGGTCCCTGCGCGCCGACGCGCCAGCTGCCAGGTCACGACCCGGTGCAGGATATCGGCCCGCGCTTCGATGCCGAAGACCGCCTCGTCCAGGTCGACCTGGCCGGCTTTCTCGGCGTCCAGTGTGATGACGTCCGCCTTCATCGGTCTTATTCCTCACTCTGCGCGGTGTCGCCCGCGGCCTCGGCCGGCGCCGCCGTCTCAGCAGCCGCCGCGCGCACCGCCGCCGGATAGGGCAGGCCCTCGGGCGCCGCCGCCTTGACGGCGTCGCTCACCAGCACCCAGCCGTTCTTGGCGCCGGGCACCGCCCCCTTGATCAGCAGCAGGCCGTCATCGGCGCGTGCGTCCACCACTTCCAGGTTCTGCACGGTCACCCGACGGTCGCCCATATGGCCGGCCATCTTCTTGCCCTTGAACACCCGGCCAGGGTCCTGACACTGACCGGTCGAGCCGTGGCTCCGGTGCGAGATCGAGATGCCGTGGGTGGCTTCAAGGCCGCCGAAATTGTGGCGCTTCATGCCACCGGCGAAGCCCTTACCCTGGCTGGTCCCGACCACGTCCACCTTCTGGCCCTTGACGAAGTGTTCGGCGGTGATTTCCGCGCCCAGATCGACGAGCGCATCCTCGGCGACCCGGAACTCGGTCAGCTTGCGCTTCGGCGCCACTTCCGCCTTGGCGAAATGGCCCCGCTGCGCCTTGCTCACCCGCTTGACCTTGGCGTCCGCGGCCCCCAGTTGCACCGCGCTGTAACCGTCGCGGTCCTTGGTCCGATGGGCCACCACCTGGCAGTTTTCGATGCCGAGCACAGTCACCGGAACGTGGCGACCCTGCTCGTCGAAGATCCGGGTCATGCCCAGCTTCTTTGCAATCAATCCCGTGCGCATCTGGCTCACCCCTGCAACTTGATCTCGACATCGACGCCAGCCGCCAGGTCGAGCTTCATCAGCGCGTCGACGGTTTGCGGCGTCGGCTGCACGATATCCAGCAGCCGCTTGTGGGTGCGGACCTCGAACTGCTCGCGCGACTTCTTGTTGACGTGCGGCGAGCGCAGCACGGTAAACTTCTCGATCCGGGTCGGCATGGGGATCGGTCCCCGCAGCAACGCCCCGGTCCGCTTTGCAGTGTCGGCGATCTCACCGGTCGCCTGATCCAGCACCCGGTGGTCGAACGCCTTCAAGCGGATGCGAATGTTTTGCGCTTCCATGGTTATTTTCTCTCAGCTCGCTCGCGCGCTCACGCTTGATTACTCGATGATGTCGCCGACGACGCCGGCGCCGACGGTCCGGCCGCCTTCGCGGATCGCGAAACGCAGGCCGCTGTCCATGGCGATCGGCGCGATCAGTTCCACTTCCAGCGTCACGTTATCGCCCGGCATCACCATCTCGGTGCCCTCGGGCAGCGTCACCGACCCGGTCACGTCCGTGGTCCGGAAGTAGAACTGCGGCCGGTAGTTGCCGAAGAACGGCGTGTGACGGCCGCCTTCTTCCTTGGTCAGCACGTAGGTCTCGGCCTTGAACTTGGTGTGCGGCGTGATCGAGCCCGGCTTGGCCAGAACCTGACCGCGCTCCACGTCGTCGCGCGCCACACCGCGCAGCAGCGCACCGATATTGTCGCCCGCTTCGCCCTGGTCGAGCAGCTTGCGGAACATCTCAACACCGGTCACCGTGGTCTTCTTGGTGTCCTTCAGACCGACGATTTCCACTTCCTCGCCAACCTTCACGATCCCCTGCTCGACCCGGCCGGTCACCACCGTGCCGCGACCCGAAATCGAGAACACGTCCTCGATCGGCATCAGGAACGGCTTGTCCACCGGACGCTCCGGCTGCGGCACATACTCGTCCACCTGCGCCATCAGTTCCTGGATCTTCTCGGCACCAATGGCGGCATCGCGGCCCTCAAGGGCGGCCAGCGCCGACCCCGCGACGATCGGAATGTCGTCGCCGGGGAACTCGTAGTCGCTCAGCAGTTCGCGGATTTCCAGCTCGACCAGCTCCAGGAGCTCTTCGTCGTCGACCTGGTCCACCTTGTTCAGGAACACCACGATCGCAGGCACACCCACCTGACGGGCCAGCAGAATGTGCTCGCGCGTCTGCGGCATCGGGCCGTCGGCCGCCGAAACCACCAGAATGGCCCCGTCCATCTGCGCCGCACCCGTGATCATGTTCTTCACATAGTCGGCGTGACCCGGGCAGTCCACGTGCGCATAGTGGCGCTTGTCCGTGGTGTACTCCACGTGCGCGGTCGAAATCGTGATGCCGCGCTCGCGCTCTTCGGGCGCCTTGTCGATGTTGGCGTAGTCCGAAAACGTCGCCCCGCCCGTCTCCGACAGAACCTTCGTGATCGCCGCCGTCAGCGTGGTCTTGCCGTGGTCGACGTGACCGATCGTGCCGATATTGCAGTGCGGCTTATCGCGTTCAAACTTCTCTTTGGACATCTTTCCGTCTCCGATCCTCAGGCCCTGCGCGGCGGCGCCAAGGCTGTGTTCCGTTCGCGTTCGCGTTTAGCTAGCGGGCTCAGCCGGCGTGCTTGGCGCGCAGCTCTTCGGCCACGCTCGACGGCACTTCCTCATAATGGCTGAACTGCATGGTGAATTGCGCCCGGCCCTGGCTGAACGAGCGAAGCTGCTTCACATAGCCGAACATGTTGGCCAGCGGCACGAAGGCGTTGATCGCCACCGCCGGGCCACGCGGCTCCTGGCCCTGAACCTGGCCGCGACGGCTGTTCAGGTCGCCGATCACGTCGCCGATGAAATCCTCGGGCGTCACCACCTCGACCTTCATCATCGGTTCGAGCAGCTTGATGCCGGCCTTCTCGGCGGCCTCACGGGTGGCGCCGCGACCGGCGATTTCGAACGCCATGACGCTCGAGTCCACATCGTGATAGGCGCCGTCGATCAGATCGACCTCGAAGTCGATGATCGGGAAGCCGATCAGCGCGCCGGTCTCGGCCACATCCTTGATGCCCTTTTCGACACCGGGGATGTATTCGCGCGGGATCCGGCCGCCAACGATCTTGTCGTTGAAGGCAAAGCCCGAGCCCAGTTCGCCAGGCCGGAAGACGATCTTACAGCGCGCGAACTGACCCGACCCGCCGGTCTGCTTCTTGTGCGTGTAATCGATCTGGACTTCCTTGGCGAAGCTCTCGCGATAGGCCACCTGCGGCTGACCCACATTGGCCTCGACCTTGAACTCGCGACGCATCCGATCGACCAGCACGTCCAGGTGCAACTCGCCCATGCCGGAAATGATCGTCTGGCCGGATTCCTCGTCCGACTTGACCCGGAACGAGGGGTCTTCCTGCGCCAGACGATTGAGCGCCACACCCATCTTTTCCTGGTCGGCCTTCGACTTGGGCTCCACGGCCACCTCGATCACCGGCTCGGGGAACTCCATCCGCTCCAGGATCACCGGCTTGAGGTTCTCACACAGCGTGTCGCCGGTGGTGGTCTCCTTCAGGCCGGCCAGGGCGACGATATCGCCGGCCATGGCTTCCTTGATGTCCTCGCGGTGGTTCGAGTGCATGAGCAGCATGCGCCCGACCTTTTCCTTCTTACCCTTGACCGAGTTCAGCACCTGCGTGCCGGACTCCAGCTTGCCCGAATAGACCCGGCAGAAGGTCAGCGTGCCGACAAACGGGTCGGTCATCACCTTGAACGCCAGGGCCGAGAACGGCTCGTCGTCCGACGACTTCCGCTCGATCGGCTTTTCCGGGTCCTTGGCGTCGACACCCTTGATCGAGGCCACATCGGTCGGCGCCGGCAGATAGTCCACCACCGCGTCGAGCAGCGGCTGAACGCCCTTGTTCTTGAACGCCGAGCCGCACAACACCGGCACGAAGGCATTGGCGAGCGTCCCCTTGCGGATGCAGCGCTTCAGCTCCTCGACGGTGGGCTCTTCACCTTCGAGATACTTTTCCATCACCGCTTCGTCTTGCTCGACCGCGGTCTCGATCATGGTGGTGCGGGCTTCTTCGGCGGCATCGGCCATGTCGGCCGGGATGTCCCGGATTTCCCACTCGGCCCCCAGCGTTTCGTCTTTCCAGACCAGCGCCTTGTTCTGGATCAGATCGACCAGACCAACGAAATCGGATTCCGCGCCGATCGGCAGTTGCGTAACCAGCGGCGTACAGCCCAGACGCTCGACCATCATCTCGACGCAGCGGTCGAAATTGGCGCCCATCCGGTCCATCTTGTTGACGAACGCCATGCGCGGCACGCCGTACTTATCGGCCTGACGCCAGACGGTTTCGGACTGCGGCTCGACGCCGGCGACGGAGTCGAACACCGCAACGGCACCATCGAGCACGCGCAGCGAGCGCTCCACCTCAATGGTGAAGTCAACGTGGCCCGGCGTGTCGATGATGTTGACGCGATGGTCGTTCCAGAACGCAGTGGTCGCGGCCGACGTGATCGTGATGCCGCGCTCCTGCTCCTGCTCCATCCAGTCCATGGTCGCCGCACCGTCGTGCACCTCGCCAATCTTATGGCTGCGACCGGTGTAATACAGAATGCGCTCGGTCGTGGTCGTCTTGCCGGCATCAATGTGGGCCATGATGCCGATATTACGGTAGCGTTCCAGCGGCGTTTGACGAGGCATGGGTCTTCCTTCGGGTCCGTAGGACGTCTCGGTCAGCGATTACCAGCGATAGTGCGAGAAGGCCTTGTTCGCCTCGGCCATCTTGTGGGTGTCTTCGCGCTTCTTCACCGCGGCACCCCGGTTCTGGGCCGCATCCATCAGCTCGCCCGCCAGGCGCGCCTTCATGGTGGTTTCGTTGCGCTTGCGGGCTGCGGAAATCAGCCAGCGGGTGGCCAGCGCCTGCGCGCGATCGCCGCGCACCTCGACCGGCACCTGATACGTGGCACCACCGACCCGGCGCGACCGCACCTCGATCGCCGGCTTCACATTGTCCAGCGCCTCGTGGAACAGCGCCAGAGGATCGGTTTTGACCTTCGCCTGGATCTGATCGAAGGCACCGTAGACGATCCCCTCGGCGACGGATTTTTTGCCGTCGAGCATCAGATTGTTGACGAACTTGGTCAGCACCGTGTCCCCGAATTTCGGATCGGGCAGGACTTCCCGTTTTTCTGCGCGATGGCGACGCGACATGATCGGTTCCCCTTACTTCGGCCGCTTGGCGCCGTATTTCGACCGGCTCTGGCGACGGTCCTTGACACCCTGGGTGTCGAGCGTCCCGCGCAGAATGTGGTAGCGCACGCCCGGCAAATCCTTCACCCGGCCGCCGCGGATCAGCACCACCGAGTGCTCCTGCAGATTGTGGCCCTCACCGGGAATATAGGCCGTGACCTCGATCGAGTTGGTCAGACGCACACGGGCGACCTTCCGCAAGGCCGAGTTCGGCTTTTTCGGCGTCGTCGTATAAACGCGGGTGCATACGCCGCGCTTTTGCGGGCACGCCTCCAGCGCCGGGACCTTCTTACGCTCAACCGGCGCTTGCCGCGGCTTGCGGATCAATTGGTTCACAGTCGGCATTCAGCTCGCCTCACTTCAGCCCTGGTTACGGCGCATCCCCGCCAAGCACGGCGGTCGGCACAAGAAAACAAGCCCCCCGGAGGGAGGCCGTCCCTGCCGACTGGCCCTCGGCACGATGCGGTTCGATTGTCTCTTCAGCAGCTCGTCCTGCCCGGCGTCTAGCGCGATCGGCTACCACCCGGGCCCGAGCGAGGGGCGAACCATATGGTTGGCCCTACCCTGAGTCAACAAAAAAGTCATAACCGCCAGCCCCGCCGTCGGCAGGGGACGGTCCGACAGCCAAGCCGCGGAAAACCGCCGCTCCGACCGCCGACAGAGCCGCCGACCGAGCCCCTGAACGGGCCCGCGGCGGGGGAAGAGAAAACGCCGGGACCGGGCCCCGACGTTGCCATGATAACGCGGCGTGCCGCCGCGGGAGAGAGTCGGCTCAGAGATCGGCCGACGACTCAGACGCACCGCCGCCATCGCCCGCGCCCTCGCCGGTCTCGGCCGGCAGGGCCGGCGCCTCGACCACCGGCGCCCCGTGGGTGCGCTGGTATTCCAGGTCGCGGTCGGCGGCTTCCGAGCGCAGTTGCTTGACCATCGCGCCCGTCCCCGCCGGGATCAGGCGGCCGACGATGACGTTTTCCTTGAGGCCGTGCAGGCGGTCCACCTTGCCGGCGGTCGCCGCCTCGGTGAGCACCCGCGTGGTCTCCTGGAACGACGCCGCCGAGATGAACGAGCGCGTCTGCAGGCTCGCCTTGGTGATGCCGAGCAACACCGGTTCGCCCTTGGCCGGGGTCCGGTCTTCCTGCACCAGCTTGGCGTTGGCCTCCTCGAACTCCTCGCGGTCCACCTGCTCGCCGAGCAGGAAGGTGCTGTCGCCGGGGTGTGTGATCTCGGTCTTTTGCAGCATCTGGCGGACCACCACCTCGATGTGCTTGTCGTTGATCTTCACGCCCTGCAGCCGATAGACCTCCTGGATCTCCTCGACCAGATACTCGGCCAGCGCCTCGACGCCCATGACCCGCAAGATGTCGTGCGGTGCCGGATTGCCGTCAATCAGATACTCGCCCTTGTGGATGAAGTCGCCCTCGCGCACGTCGATATGCTTGCCCTTGGGCACCAGATATTCGAACGGGTCGAGGCTGTCGTCCTTCGGGCGGATGATGATGCGACGCTTGTTCTTGTAGTCGCGACCGAACTCCACATAGCCGTCGGCCTCGGCGATGATCGCGTGGTCCTTGGGCCGGCGCGCCTCGAACAGTTCCGCCACCCGCGGCAGACCGCCGGTGATGTCGCGGGTCTTGGCCGCCTCGCGCGGGATCCGGGCGATCACGTCGCCGGCCTGCACCCGGTCGCCGTCCTCGATCGACAGAATGGCGTCCACCGACATGAAGTAGCGCGCTTCCGTGCCATTGGCCAGTTGCACCACCTCGTCATTGTCGTCGCGCAGGGTGATGCGCGGGCGCAGGTCCGAGCCCTTGGGCGCCGAGCGCCAGTCGCTGACCACCTTGGACGTGATGCCGGTGGCCTCGTCGACCACCTCGCGCATGGACAGACCCTCGATCAGGTCCACATAGCGCGCCACGCCCGACTTTTCGGTCAGGATCGGGATCGTATAGGGGTCCCAGGTGACCAGCTTCTCGCCCTGGTCGACCGCCTGGCCGTCCTTGACCGACAGGTGCGCGCCATAGCTGAGCTTGTGCTGCGAGCGCTCGCGCCCGTCCTCGTCGACGAGGGTCAGAATCATGGTCCGGCTCATCACCACGTCGCGACCGCGGCTGTCGGTGACCACCGATCCCTCGCCGAGCTTGACCGTACCGGCGACCGGCGCTTCGAGCGAGGTCTGCTCGTTCACCGTCGCCGCCCCGCCGATGTGGAAGGTGCGCATGGTCAGCTGCGTGCCCGGCTCGCCGATCGACTGCGCCGCGATCACGCCCACGGCTTCGCCGATATTGACCGGCGTGCCGCGCGCCAGGTCGCGCCCGTAGCAGGTGGCACAGATGCCGCCCTTGGTCTGACAGGTCAGCGCCGACCGGATCTTGACCTCGGTCAGCCCCGCCTCGGCGATGGCGTCCAACTCGGCCTCGTTGATCGGCTGGCCCGAGCCGACGATCACATCGCCGGTCTTGGGGTGCAGCACGTCACCGGCGGCCGAGCGGCCGAGAATGCGGTCGGCCAGCGGCACGATCACGTCCGAGCCGTCGGCCACGTCGCCGACGGTCAGCCCGTCCTCGGTGCCGCAGTCGATCTCGTTGACCACACAGTCCTGGCTCACGTCCACCAGACGCCGGGTCAGATACCCCGAGTTGGCGGTCTTGAGCGCCGTATCGGCCAGACCCTTCCGCGCGCCGTGGGTGGAGTTGAAGTACTCCAGCACCGACAGGCCTTCCTTGAAGTTCGAAATGATCGGCGTTTCGATGATCTCGCCCGACGGCTTGGCCATCAGCCCGCGCATACCGGCCAGCTGACGCATCTGCGCCGGCGAGCCCCGGGCCCCGGAGTGGGCCATGGTGTAGATCGAGTTGACCGGCTTCTGGCGCCCGCTCTCCGGGTCCTTCTCCACCGCCGAGACCTTTTTCATCATCTCGTCGGCGACCTTGTCGGTACACTGGGCCCAGGCATCGACCACCTTGTTGTACTTCTCGCCCTGGGTGATCAGACCGTCCTGGTATTGCTCTTCATATTCCTTGACCAGTTCCTTGGTCTTGTTGACCAGGTCTTCCTTGGCCGACGGAATGACCATGTCGTCCTTGCCGAACGAAATCCCGGCCTTGCACGCCTGGCGGAAGCCGAGGCCCATGATGGCGTCGGCGAACAGCACCGTGGTCTTCTGGCCGCAGTGCCGGTAGACGGTATCGATGACCTCGGAGATTTCCTTCTTGGTCAACAGCTTGTTGATCAGATCGATGCTGACCCGCGGGTGCCGCGGCAGGTGCTGGGCGAGGATCATCCGCCCCGGCGTGGTCTCGACCCGGCGCACCACCGGCTCGCCGTTCTCGTCCACGGTGTCGAAGCGGGCCTGGATCTTGGTGTGCAGCGAAACCACCTTGGTCTCCAGCGCCTGCTCGATCTCGTCGAGGCTGGAGAACACCATGCCCTCGCCCGGCTCGCCCTCGGCCATCATGGTGATGTAATAGAGACCCAGCACGATGTCCTGGCTCGGCACGATGATCGGCTTGCCGTTGGCCGGGCTGAGGATGTTGTTGGTCGACATCATCAGCGCCCGCGCTTCGAGCTGCGCTTCGAGCGACAGCGGCACGTGCACGGCCATCTGGTCGCCGTCGAAGTCGGCGTTGAACGCCGCGCAGACCAGCGGGTGCAACTGGATCGCCTTGCCTTCGATCAACACCGGCTCGAACGCCTGGATGCCCAGACGGTGCAGGGTCGGCGCGCGGTTCAACAGCACCGGGTGCTCGCGGATCACCTGGGCCAGGATGTCCCAGACCTCGCGGCGCTCCTTCTCCACCAGCTTCTTGGCCTGCTTGATGGTGGTGGCGATGCCGCGCTTGTCGAGCTGGCTGTAGATGAACGGCTTGAACAGTTCGAGCGCCATCTTCTTGGGCAGCCCGCACTGGTGCAGCTTGAGCTCGGGCCCGACCACGATCACCGACCGGCCGGAATAGTCGACCCGCTTACCCAGCAGGTTCTGACGGAACCGGCCCTGCTTGCCCTTGAGCATGTCGGACAGCGACTTCAGCGGCCGCTTGTTGGCACCGGTGATGGTGCGCCCGCGCCGGCCGTTGTCGAACAGCGCATCGACCGATTCCTGCAGCATCCGCTTTTCGTTGCGGATGATGATATCGGGCGCGCGCAATTCGATCAGCCGCTTCAGGCGGTTGTTCCGGTTGATCACCCGGCGATACAGGTCGTTCAGGTCCGAGGTCGCGAACCGGCCGCCGTCCAAGGGCACCAGCGGGCGCAACTCGGGCGGGATCACCGGGATCACGGTGAGGATCATCCATTCGGGCCGGTTGCCGGATTCGAGGAACGCCTCGATCACCTTGAGCCGCTTGACGATCTTCTTCGGCTTGAGCTCCGACTTGGTCTCGGCCAGTTCCTGGATCAGCTTGGTCTGCTCGGCCTCCAGGTCGAGTTCTTCGAGCAGCTTGCGGATCGCCTCGGCGCCGATGCCGGCGGTGAAGGCGTCCTCGCCATATTCGTCCTGGGCGCGATAGAAATCTTCTTCCGAGAGCAGTTGCAGCGGCTTGAGCGGCGTCAGACCGGGCTCGGTGACCACATAATTCTCGAAATAGAGCACCCGCTCCAGGTCCTTGAGCGTCATGTCGAGCAGCAGACCGATGCGGCTCGGCAGCGACTTCAAGAACCAGATATGGGCCACGGGGGCGGCCAGGTCGATATGGCCCATGCGCTCGCGGCGGACCTTGCTCAAGGTCACTTCCACGCCGCACTTCTCGCAGATCACGCCGCGATACTTCATCCGCTTGTACTTGCCGCACAAGCACTCATAGTCCTTGATCGGACCGAAAATGCGGGCACAGAACAGGCCGTCGCGTTCGGGCTTGAAGGTCCGGTAGTTGATCGTTTCGGGCTTCTTGATCTCGCCGAACGACCAGGAGCGGATCTTGTCCGGGCTGGCGATCGAAATCTGGATCTCGTCGAAGGTATCCGCCTTCTGACCCGTGCTGAACAGATTCATCAATTCTTGGTTCATAGCCGTTTGCTCTCAGTCTGAGGCTCAGCAAACCCGCGGGCGGACGCGCCACCCGCGGCAGAGTATATGAGGGCCGGTCAGGCCGGGGCGCAGCCCCCGGCGGCCGGCCGGCACGGGGGCTTACCCTTCGCCCTTGAGCGACACGTCGAGGCCCAGCGAGCGCATTTCCTTGACCAGCACGTTGAAGGATTCGGGAATGCCCGCCTCGAACGTGTCGTCGCCCTTGACGATCGCCTCATAGACCTTGGTCCGCCCGGCCACGTCGTCCGACTTGACGGTGAGCATTTCCTGCAACGTGTAGGCCGCGCCATAGGCTTGCAACGCCCACACTTCCATCTCGCCGAAGCGCTGACCGCCGAACTGCGCCTTCCCGCCCAGCGGTTGCTGGGTGACCAAGCTGTAGGGGCCGATCGAGCGGGCGTGGATCTTGTCGTCCACCAGGTGATGCAGCTTGAGCATGTAGATATAGCCCACGGTCACCGGCCGGTCGAACTTCTCGCCCGTGCGCCCGTCGATCAGATCCACCTGGCCCGAGGCATCGAGGCCGGCGCGCTCCAGCATGTCGACGATATCGTCTTCCTTGGCGCCGTCGAACACCGGAGTGGCAAACGGCACGCCCGAGGTCAGATTGCCCGACATTTCGACGATGTCCGCGTCGTCGAGCGGCGCGATCTCTTCCGCATACTGCTTCTCGGAATAGACCTGGGCCAGTTCCCGGCGCAGCGCCTCGGGCTCGGCCTTGGATGCCTTGACCTGTTCCAGCACATCGGTGATGCGTCGGCCGATCCCCCGGCTGGCCCAGCCAAGGTGGGTTTCCAGGATCTGCCCGACGTTCATCCGGCTGGGCACGCCCAGCGGGTTGAGCACGATGTCGACCGGTGTACCGTCTTCCAAGAAAGGCATATCCTCCTGCGGCAGAATGCGCGAGATCACCCCCTTGTTGCCGTGCCGGCCGGCCATCTTGTCGCCCGGCTGCAACTTGCGCTTCACCGCCACGAACACCTTGACCATCTTTAGCACGCCCGGGGGCAGTTCGTCACCCCGTTCGATTTTTTCGACTTTTTCTTCGAACCGGCGCTGCAGGGCCTTCTTGGACTCGTCGAACTGCTTCTTGAGCGCCTCGACCGTGGCCATGGCCTCGTCGTCGTCGACGGCGATCGACCACCATTCGACCTTGACCAACTCGTCGAGCTTCTCGGCGGTCACCTCCTGGCCCTTCTTGAGGTCCTTGGTGCCCTTGACCACGGTCTTGCCGAGCAACAGCGGCTTGAGGCGCGAATAGATGTTGCGCTCCAGGATCAGCCGTTCGTCGTCATTGTCCTGCTTCAGGCGCTCCTTCTCGGCGCGTTCGATGGCCACCGCGCGCTCGTCCTTGTCGACGCCATGGCGGTTGAACACCCGCACCTCGACGATGGTGCCCGACACGCCGGGCGGCAGGCGCAGCGAGGTGTCGCGCACGTCCGACGCCTTTTCGCCGAAGATCGCCCGCAACAGCTTCTCTTCCGGGGTCATCGGGCTTTCACCCTTGGGGGTGATCTTGCCCACCAGGATATCGCCCGGGTGCACCTCGGCACCGATATAGACGATGCCGGCTTCGTCCAGGTTACGCAGGCCCTCTTCGCCCACATTGGGAATGTCGCGGGTGATTTCTTCGGGGCCCAGCTTGGTGTCGCGGGCCATCACCTCGAATTCCTCGATGTGGATCGAGGTGAACACGTCTTCCTTGACGATCCGCTCGGAGATCAGGATCGAGTCTTCGAAGTTGTAACCGTTCCAGGGCATGAACGCGACCAGCACGTTGCGGCCCAGCGCCAGTTCGCCCAGATCGGTGGACGGGCCGTCGCAGATGATGTCGCCCTTGGCCACCCGGTCGCCCACCTTGACCAGCGGGCGCTGGTTGATGGCGGTGTTCTGGTTCGACCGCTGGAACTTCTTCATCCGATAGATGTCAACGCCCGACTCGCCCGGGTCCACCTCTTCCGTGGCGCGGATGACGATCCGGTTGGCGTCCACCTGGTCGACAATGCCAGCCCGGCGCGCCGCCAGCGCAGCCCCCGAATCCTGCGCCACATCCTTTTCGATCCCGGTGCCGACGAACGGCGCCTCGGCCTTGACCACCGGCACCGCCTGGCGCTGCATGTTCGAGCCCATGAGCGCGCGGTTGGCGTCATCGTTTTCCAGGAACGGGATCAGCGACGCCGCCACCGACACCAGTTGCTTGGGGCTCACGTCCATCAACGTGATGGTGTCGCGCGGGCTCATGGCGTATTCGCCGTTCGAGCGCGTCGACACCAGGTCGTTGACGAACGTGCCGTCGTCGTTGAGGTCGGCATTGGCCTGGGCGATCACGTGGCCGCCTTCTTCCATGGCCGACAGATAGACCACCTCGTCGGTCACATGGCCGTCCTTGACCAGGCGATAGGGGGTCTCGATGAAGCCGTACTTGTTGACCCGGCTGTAGGTGGCCAGCGAGTTGATCAGGCCGATATTGGGGCCTTCGGGCGTCTCAATGGGGCAGATCCGGCCATAGTGGGTCGGGTGCACGTCGCGCACCTCGAAGCCGGCGCGTTCGCGCGTCAGCCCGCCCGGAC
The DNA here is from genome assembly GCF_004341375.1 of Rhodothalassium salexigens DSM 2132. Classification (GTDB taxonomy): domain Bacteria; phylum Pseudomonadota; class Alphaproteobacteria; order Sphingomonadales; family Rhodothalassiaceae; genus Rhodothalassium; species Rhodothalassium salexigens. The sequence continues at coordinate 51,415 of NZ_SLXO01000010.1, read as the reverse complement.
CGAGCGCCGACAGGCGCCGCTTGTGGGTGATCTCGCCGAGCGGGTTGGTCTGATCCATGAACTGGCTGAGCTGCGACGAACCGAAGAATTCGCGCACCGCGGCGACCGCCGGCTTGGCGTTGATCAGGTCGTGCGGCATCACGGTGTCGATATCCACCGAGCTCATCCGCTCGCGGATCGCGCGTTCCATGCGCAGCAGGCCGATGCGGTACTGATTTTCCATCAGCTCGCCCACCGAGCGCACGCGCCGGTTGCCCAGATGGTCGATATCGTCGATTTCGCCCTTGCCGTCCTTGAGCGCCACCAGCGTCTTGACCACCGCCAGGATGTCGTCCTTGCGCAGCACGCGCACGGTATCGTCCACATCCAACCCCAGGCGCATGTTCATCTTGACCCGGCCCACCGAGCTCAGATCATAACGCTCGCTGTCGAAGAACAGGCCGGCGAACAGCGCCTCGGCGGTTTCCTTGGTCGGCGGCTCGCCCGGGCGCATCACCCGGTAGATTTCGGCCAGGGCGCCGTCCTGGGTCTCCACCTTGTCGGCGGCCAGGGTGTTGCGCATCCACGGGCCCACATTGGTGTGGTCGATCTCCAGCACGCCGAGATCCTCGACGCCGGCCTCATAAAGCTTGGCCAAAATCTCTTCGGTGATCTCCTGGCCGGCCTCCACATAGATCTCGCCGGTCGACTCGTTGATCACGTCGAAGGCGGCATAGCGGCCCATCACCCGGGCCTCGGGCACGATCACCCGTTCGACGCCCGACTGCTCGATCTTACGCGCCAGGCGCGGGGTGATCTTCTGGCCCTGCTCGGCGATCACCTCGCCCGAAGCGGCGTCGATCAGGTCGAAATCGGGCTTGGCACCGCGCCAGGCGTCGAAGCGGAACGGCACCTGCCAGCCATTGGGGTCGCGCTTGAACGTGGCGACCTCGTAGAAATGGCCGAGGATTTCCTCGGCGTTGAAGCCCAGGGCATAGAGCAGCGTGGTCGCCGGCAGCTTGCGCCGCCGGTCGATGCGCACATTGACCAGGTCCTTGCCGTCGAATTCGAAATCGAGCCACGAGCCGCGATAGGGAATGACGCGGGCGGCGAACAGCAGCTTGCCCGAGGCATGGGTCTTGCCGCGGTCATGGTCGAAGAACACGCCGGGCGAGCGGTGCATCTGGCTGACGATCACGCGTTCGGTGCCGTTGACGATGAACGTCCCGTGGTCGGTCATCAACGGCATGTCGCCCATATAGACGTCCTGCTCCTTGATATCGAGCACGGAGCGCGACTCGGTCTCAGGGTCGACCTCGAAGACGATCAGGCGCAGCGTCACGCGCAGGGGGGCGGCATAGGTCAGCCCGCGCTGCTGGCATTCTTCCACGTCGTACTTGGGGTCTTCCAACTCATAGCGCACATATTCCAGCGACGCGGTGTTGGAAAAATCGGTGATCGGGAACACCGAGCGGAAGGTCTCTTCCAGGCCCGACGCCAGCCGTTCCTCCTCGCTCGGATGGGGCTTGAGGAACTGATCGTAAGACGCCCGCTGCACCTCGATGAGGTTGGGCATCTTCGTCACTTCTTCGATCCGACCGAAATTTCTGCGTACCCGCTTCCGACCCGTGAAAGAGATCGCCATGCTTCGCCCTCGCTTGCTGGTGCCGCCCTGGGTTTACGGCTGCGGCCACGCCGGTGGTCCAAAAACGGCTCAAGCCGGGCGGACCACGCTCCCGACGACCGTCAGACAACGGCCCGGGGCCGGAAGCGACGCGCGCTCCCAGCCCCGGGAACCGGTATGCTGGTTCGGACGACCCAAGCCTATTTCAGCTCGACGGTCGCGCCGGCTTCTTCCAGCTTCTTCTTCAGCTCTTCGGCTTCGTCCTTCGACACGCCTTCCTTGACCGGCTTCGGCGCTTCTTCCACCAGCGCCTTGGCTTCCTTCAGGCCCAGGCCGGTGATGCCGCGCACTTCCTTGATCACGTTGATCTTCTTGTCGCCGGCCGAGGCCAGGATCACGTCGAATTCGGTTTGCTCTTCAGCGGCTTCGCCACCGGCACCCGGCGCACCGGCCGCGGCCACGGCGACCGGAGCGGCCGCCGACACGCCCCACTTCTCTTCGAGCAGCTTGGACAGCTCGGCGGCTTCCATCACGGTCAGGTTCGACAGGTCTTCAACAAGCTTTTCCAGATCGGCCATTCTTTTCACTCCAGGTCGAGTGCCTCTGGGCGTTCATCATTGCCCGAGGCCCGGTCATCGGTCTCGGCTTACGCCGCGTCTTTTTCGCTATAGGCTGACAGCACACGCGCCACCTGCCCGCCCGGCGCTTGCAGCACCTGGGCCACCCGGCTCGCCGGGGTCTGCAACAGACCCACCAGCTTGCCGCGCAGCTCGTCGAGCGAGGGCAGTTCGGCCAGCGCCTTGACGCCGGCTTCGTCGAGCCGGGTCTCGCCGAGCGCACCGCCGAGAATGATCAGCTTGTCATTCTCTTTGGCGAACTTGGCCAGCACCTTGGGCGCGGCGACGGGATCGTCCGACACGCCGATCGCCGTCGGACCGGTAAACAGGTCCGACACCGATTCCACCGGCGTGTCAGCCAAGGCGAGACGCGTGAGCCGGTTTTTGGTCACTTTGAAGCTGGCGCCGGCGTCGCGCATGCGGCTCCGCAGGTCGGTCATCTGCGCCACGCTCAGGCCGCTGTAGTGGGTCACCACCACAACGCCCGCGGACGAGAAGACGTCGTGCAGGTCCGACACCAACTCCCGTTTTTGGGCTCTATCCACAGAACGTCTCCAACTCTGTGGGAAGCGGCCCCCATGGGGACTTTGCTTCCCGGTCGTTTGAGCTCCGGCGGGACGGCGTACCGTCCCGGCCGATCCGCTGCTGCCCACGGGAGATCCCATCGGATGTCCCCGTGCGCCCGGCGGAAGCGGGTGCCGCTCGACAGCAGGCCCCGACCGATCGGACACCGCGGGTGGCGCCTTCAAGCGGGGCTTGATGCCCCACCGGCCGACGCCGTTCCGATACCCCGTCTCATCCAGGCCGGCCGCCCCGCGAGACGACCTTGATTAAGTGCCCCTGCCCCGCCATCGTCGCACGCGGCGCCCGGGCACACCTGGGTTCTTGGACAGTGTGGAGGACCGACGGCCAGCGCCCCCGATCCTCCGGTCCGGCCCCGCGAGCGCAGCGCGCCCGACGAAGCGTTCCTTACCAGCCGGCGCCTGGGTCAGGCGCCGCCCGGGCGAGCCCCCTTGGCCTTACTGACCGAGGCTCGAAACGTCGATGGTCAGGCCCGGGCCCATGGTCGACGACACCGACACCTTCTTGACGTAGGTGCCCTTGGCGCCCGAGGGCTTGGCCTTGATGATCGCGTCCACGAACGAACTGGCGTTTTCCAGCAGCTTGTCGGCGTCGAAGCTGAGCTTGCCCACGCCGCCGTGCACGATCCCGGCCTTCTCGACCCGGAACTGCACCTGGCCGGCCTTGGCGGCTTCCACCGCCGCCTTGACGTCCATGGTCACGGTACCGAGCTTGGGGTTCGGCATCAGGCCCTTGGGCCCGAGGATCTTGCCCAGCTTGCCGACCACGGCCATCATGTCCGGCGTGGCGATCACCCGGTCGAAATCGAAGTCGCCGGACTGCACCTGCTGCGCCAGGTCTTCCGCGCCGACCACGTCGGCACCGGCGGCCTGTGCTTCCTCAGCCTTCGGGCCCTTGGCGAACACCGCCACCTTGGTGGTCTTGCCGGTGCCGTGGGGCAGCGCGACCACGCCGCGCACCATCTGGTCGGCGTGGCGCGGGTCGACGCCGAGGTTCATGCTCACCTCGACCGTCTCGTCGAACTTGACGCCCGAGCGCTCTTTGAGCACCTGCAGCGCGTCGGCGAGCGTGTAGGTCTTGGTCAGGTCCAGCCCCTCGTGGAGCTTCTGCATACGTTTGGAGCGCCGTGCCATCTTACATGCCCTCCACTTTCAGGCCGATCGACCGGGCGGAGCCGGCGACAATGCGCATGGCCGCGTCCACATCGTTGGCGTTCAGGTCCTTGAGCTTGGCCTCGGCGATCTCGCGCACCTGGTCGGCGGTCACCGTACCAGCCACCGCGCGGCCGGGCTCCTTGCCGCCCTTGTTGATCTTGGCGGCCTTCTTCAGATAGTAGGTCGCCGGCGGCGTCTTGGTCTCGAACGTGAACGACTTATCCTGATAGATGGTCAGGATGGTCGGGATCGGCATGCCCTTTTCCAGGTCCTGCGTGGCGGCATTGAACGCCTTGCAGAATTCCATGATATTCAGGCCACGCTGACCGAGCGCCGGCCCGATGGGCGGCGACGGGTTGGCGGCACCCGCCGGGACCTGAAGTTTCAGGTACCCCTTAATCTTCTTCTTTGCCATTCCTCTCGTCCTTCGACAGGGTTGAAGGGGCGTGGTCCGGCTATGGCGAGCCTGCCACGCAAGTCATGCACCGCCGACCCGAAACCCGGGCCGGCGCGCCGCATCAAACCTTTTCGACCTGGCTGTATTCCAGTTCCACCGGCGTGGCGCGACCGAAGATCGACACCGACACCTTGAGCCGGGCGCGCTCCTCGTCCACGTCCTCGACCTGGCCGTTGAAGCTGGAGAACGGGCCGTCGGTGACGCGCACCTCTTCGCCAATGTCGAAATGGACCGACGGGCGCGGCCGTTCCACGCCCTCGGTCACCTGATTGAGAATCCGGTCGGCTTCGGCCTGGGTGATCGGCGTCGGCTTGCCTTGCGGGCCCAGAAAGCCGGTCACCTTCGGCGTTTCGTTGACCACGTGATAGGTCTCGTTGGTCATCACCATCTTGGCCAGCACATAGCCGGGGAAGAATTTCTTCTTGACCGTCCGCTTCTGACCGCGACGCACCTCGACCACATCTTCGGTCGGCACGGTGACCTCTTCGATCAACTGGTCCAGGCCGTGCTGGAGCGCACGCTCCTGAATCGACGCGGCGACCTTTTCCTCGAAGCCCGAATAGGCGTGAATGATGTACCAGCGCGGTGTCGCCATCGGCTTAATTCCCCAGGCCCAGAATATACTGAATGGCCCACGAAAAGACCGAGTCGATGCCCAGGAAGAACAACATCATGACGAACACCATGATCAGCACCATGATGGTCGAAACCGTAGCCTCCTTGCGGGTCGGCCACGTCACCTTGTTCATTTCCTGGCGAACCTGCCGAACGAATTCAGCCGGGCTGGTGCGTGCCATCGATTACTTCCTTCTTCGCCGGCCTTCGGGCCCCAACGCCCGTCTCGCACGGGCCGGGCGTGCGCGGTGCCGCTGCCGAACTGCCTGGATCAAGGTGGCAGGAGTGGAGGGACTCGAACCCCCAGCCCCCGGTTTTGGAGACCGGTGCTCTACCAATTGAGCTACACTCCTCCAAGACCCGGCGTTCCGGCCCGGCTCAGGGCGCCGCCCCGTCTGGCACGACAACCCGAGGCAACGGCCCGAAAATCAAAGGTCTGGAACAAACGACCGCCGCCGCCCCAGACCGACAAGGAGCGTATGACTGAAGCGCGATCGACGCGCTGTCAAGCCCCTTTTTTACCAGCCGGTCGCACCCGCACGGATGCGACCGGTTGGCCGGCTGGCTTATTCGATGATGTCGCCGACGACGCCGGCGCCGACGGTCCGGCCGCCTTCGCGGATCGCGAAACGCAGGCCGCTGTCCATGGCGATCGGCGCGATCAGTTCCACTTCCAGCGTCACGTTATCGCCCGGCATCACCATCTCGGTGCCCTCGGGCAGCGTCACCGACCCGGTCACGTCCGTGGTCCGGAAGTAGAACTGCGGCCGGTAGTTGCCGAAGAACGGCGTGTGACGGCCGCCTTCTTCCTTGGTCAGCACGTAGGTCTCGGCCTTGAACTTGGTGTGCGGCGTGATCGAGCCCGGCTTGGCCAGAACCTGACCGCGCTCCACGTCGTCGCGCGCCACACCGCGCAGCAGCGCACCGATATTGTCGCCCGCTTCGCCCTGGTCGAGCAGCTTGCGGAACATCTCAACACCGGTCACCGTGGTCTTCTTGGTGTCCTTCAGACCGACGATTTCCACTTCCTCGCCAACCTTCACGATCCCCTGCTCGACCCGGCCGGTCACCACCGTGCCGCGACCCGAAATCGAGAACACGTCCTCGATCGGCATCAGGAACGGCTTGTCCACCGGACGCTCCGGCTGCGGCACATACTCGTCCACCTGCGCCATCAGTTCCTGGATCTTCTCGGCACCAATGGCGGCATCGCGGCCCTCAAGGGCGGCCAGCGCCGACCCCGCGACGATCGGAATGTCGTCGCCGGGGAACTCGTAGTCGCTCAGCAGTTCGCGGATTTCCAGCTCGACCAGCTCCAGGAGCTCTTCGTCGTCGACCTGGTCCACCTTGTTCAGGAACACCACGATCGCAGGCACACCCACCTGACGGGCCAGCAGAATGTGCTCGCGCGTCTGCGGCATCGGGCCGTCGGCCGCCGAAACCACCAGAATGGCCCCGTCCATCTGCGCCGCACCCGTGATCATGTTCTTCACATAGTCGGCGTGACCCGGGCAGTCCACGTGCGCATAGTGGCGCTTGTCCGTGGTGTACTCCACGTGCGCGGTCGAAATCGTGATGCCGCGCTCGCGCTCTTCGGGCGCCTTGTCGATGTTGGCGTAGTCCGAAAACGTCGCCCCGCCCGTCTCCGACAGAACCTTCGTGATCGCCGCCGTCAGCGTGGTCTTGCCGTGGTCGACGTGACCGATCGTGCCGATATTGCAGTGCGGCTTATCGCGTTCAAACTTCTCTTTGGACATCGCCCTGCTCGTGCCCTTCTTCTCTGCGGCGCGCGGCGCCTAGCTACGGTTCAATCCTGGGCCGGAGCGGCCCCTTGGGTTTTGCGTCGTTGCCCGGCGACGCCGGAGCGGTGGACGGCGATTGGAGCGGGTGATGGGAATCGAACCCACACCACCAGCTTGGAAGGCTGGGGCTCTACCATTGAGCTACACCCGCATACACGAGCCGGGCACCGCGCCGTCCGCCGCGATACCCGCATCAGCCTTCCCGTACAACGTCCCGAGCGGATGTCTCGGGGAAGGGACTTGGTGGAGGGGGCAGGATTCGAACCTGCGTAGGGAAACCCGACGGATTTACAGTCCGTTGCTTTTGACCGCTCAGCCACCCCTCCAGAGTGGCGCGAACCCGATTGGGTCAGCGTCAGGGCGTGTCGTCTAAGAAAATGGGGCTGGGTTGTCAACACAACAAGATCACCAGCCGTCAGGTTTTTCTGCGCGGCGCGGTCCGCGGCGGCCGAACAGCGCCACCACCGCCAACGCCGACAAGGGCACCAGCGCCAGCCAGACGACCAGTCCCACCTCGACGCCCAGAGCACCGATCCACAGGCCTGCCGCCACCGCCAGGGCCAGCCCCGACCCGGCCCAGGCCGCCACCCGCCACAGCGCCGACCGCGGCGAGCGGCGACGGACCCGCACCGCCAGGCCAAGCCCGCCCAAGACCAGCATCCAGGCCACCCAACCGGTCATGGCACGACCGCCCCGGCCCGCTCGCCGGCCGCCCTCCGGGCCAGACCAAGCCGGGCCAGACGCAGGCCGGCCCACGCAAGCCCGCCGCTCAGCCCGACCAACACCAGATCGGTCATGACGACGCTCCAACGGGCCTCGGCGAGACTGTGCCAAGGCCAGACCCCGGCCAGAAACCCGCGCGCCACCACCGCCGCCAGCAAACAGATCGCCACGGCGGTCAACAACCCGCCGAGCACCGACGCCAGCGGGCGAAGGGCGATGGCCAGCGCGCAGGCGAGCGCCACCAGTGACCAGAACACGAGGGTCAGCGCCCCCGTCGCCGCCGCGCTCGACGGGGTCAGCGCCGCCATCGGGTGGGCTGCGGCCATGACGCCGGCAAGGCCCAGCGGCACGCCGACGCCCACACCACCGGCCAGCCGGGCGAGCAGACCATAGCCGCGCCCCGATGGCGCCCTGCCCGGTGTCCCGGCCGGTGCCCCGGCCCGTCTCCCGGCCGGTTTTCCGGCCTGCGCTGCCAAAGGCGCCGCCAGGCGCGCGCCGGCTGCCGATCCGACCGGCCCGGCGACCAGACGGCCGCGGCGTTCCACCCAACTCATCAGGCCGCTCAACACCAAGCCCGCCGAGGCAACGCCTAACAATGCCCAGGCGGCCTTGACCAAGCCGCCGCCGAAATTGCCGAAATGCAGGCTCAACAGCATGGCGAGCGTCTTGGACAGGGCGGCATCGTCGGCCAGACCGTCGAGCCGAGACCGGAACGCGCCGGTCGCGCCGTCGAAGCGATACTTGGCCTGCGAGACCGCGCCACGGTCAAAGCCGGTCACGTCGACCACCGCCGCGGCGTCGTCCAGATGGTGCACATGCAGGAACGCCGGGCGAAACCCGGGGCTTCGGGTGGACACATCGGCCATCAGGCGGTCCAGATCGGCGGTCGGGCGCTCAACACCGGCGGCCGGCGGAATGCCGACGAACACGCGTTCGGCCTCAGCCACATCGCCGCCAAAGCCGATCACCGCCACGATCGGCAGCAACAAGGCGGCGGCAAAGCTCAGCAAGGTACCGGTGAGGCCGATCATCAGGTTGAACAACAGCCCCCAGGCCCCGACCGACTTGTGCGCCTCGCGCCAGCGCGCCGAGCGCCCGCGCGGCCAGCGCAGCAGCAAAGCGTCGCGCAGCAAGCGCCGATGGATCACCAGCCCCGACAACGCCGAGATCAACAGCGTCAGTCCCAACAGCCCGGTCAGATACCGTCCCCAAGGCGGCGGCAGCCACAGGTCGGTGTGCAGATGGACCAGAAACGACCCGAGCGGCGTGGTCCAGTCGGTCTGGTAGAGCCGCTCGGTATCGCCCGCCGCGCGGCCGACGACCGCCGACGCATCGGTACCCCGGCCGGCGTCCAGACGATAGTCGACGCCGTCATGGCCGGCGGCGCCGTCTTCGGCTGCGGCCATGATGCTCACATGGGCGCGCGCCGCCCCCGGCTGGGGGAAGAACAGGATCGCCGAGCCCGCCGGCGCCCCCGTCTCGGCCTGGAACCGGGCAATGCTGAGGCGCAGGGCCCGTTCGGCGCTGAACCCCGGGTCGGTCTCGGCGTTGACAGCCGGGTCCGCCCAGGCGGCCAGATCATGCCGGGCGAACACCGCCACGGCCCCGGTCAGCATGACCACATAAAGCGCCAACGCCGTCACCGCCCCGGTCCAGGCGTGAATGGCGTGCATCTGACGGAACGCCCTGCTGGTCCTGGCCATTATCCAAGCCCCCTTGCGATCAGCGCACCATGGCCCAGGATCAGCAGGGCGAACACCAGCCCGACCCAGCGCACCCGGGGGGCCATCAGCGCAAAGAAAAACAGACCGACAAACAAAAACGGGAACAAGATCACCGGCAGAAGAATGCGGTCCACCTGGCCCACCGGGGCGTAAAGCGACAACCCGGCGGTCACCGCCAGGGCAGCCACCAAGGCACCGGGCACCGCCAGCGCCAACCGCAGCCGACGGCGCGGAAACAGCGGGCGCGTCGGCCCCTGGTCTGCGGTCGCCATGGCTAGAACACCTGCGCGGTGATCGACAGCCCGATGGTGCGCGGCTGCGCCAACGCCGCAAACCCGCCGACCCGACGCAGAAACGCCGTCTCGTTGGCCACATTGCGCACGAAGCCGCGCAGTTCGAAGCGCCGCCACCGCACCGTAGCCCCCAGATCGCCGAGCACATAATCGCCCACCTGGCTGCCGGGTATGTTCTGAAAATCGGGGAAGTAGCCGCTCACATAGCGAAGCTGACCGTCGAGATCGAGCCACTGCGTGGGCGCCCAGAGCAGGCTGGCGGTCACATTGGCGCCCGGATCACGACCGAAATCATTGCCGTCGAAGGCCGGGTTGGAGGCCGGGCCACGGCCGATCTTGGTCTCCAGAAGCCCCAAGCCGAGGCTCAGCGTCACGCTGTCGACCGGCTTGACGCTGGCGTCGAGTTCCAGCCCGTAGGACGAACTGTCCGGCACGTTGGTGGTGATGGTGGAGGTCAGGTCGCCGGGTACCGTCTGCAGAAAAAACTGCTGGTCGTCGTAACTGTAGTGAAAGGCGGTCGCCGACAGCGTCAGCCGCTCGCCCCAGACCTGGCCGCGATAGCCCGCCTCGACGGCGCGCAACCGCTCGCTGTCGAAGCGAAAGGGCACGCCGGTGAAGGCGTTGACCGATGCGCCCGCAGCGTTGAAGCCGGCGCGATAACTGGCTCGCAAGGAGTGGGCGTCGGCGAAGGTCCAGATCAGGCCGACGCTGGGCAAAAACACCGTCTCGGTCTCGTCGAACGCCGTATCGCCGGGGATCGCCACCGGCCCGCCGGGTGTCGGCAGCAGGGTGCGGATCGTTTGGACCCGGTCTTGAGCAATCGACAGCAGCCGACCGCCACCGACCAGATCCAGCCCACCGCGCAAGCGCAGACGCAGATCGGTGAACGCCGACCATTGCCGCGACTCGACCGCGGCGTCGGAGTTGATCGGCACGCCGACCACCGCGATCTCCTGATCCCGGCCTTCGAACGCCAACCCCACCAGGCCGGTCAACCGGTCGGCGGCCCGGCCGAAGCGGGCGATCAGGTCCTGGGCAAGGAACCGTTCGGCGCTGTCGAAGGCGCTCGGAAACACCTGTTCGGGCACCGTTTCGAAGGTGGTGCGGGTGACCGAGGTCAGCGACTCGATGGCAAAGGCGTCGCTAACCACCAGTTCGGCCTCCACCGCGCCGGTGATCGCGGCCACGTCGAAGGTCCGATTGGGACCGTCGAAGCGGATCACCCGATCGTCGAACGGTGCGCCGCCCGCCGCCGGCCCCGCCACATCGTTGCGGGTCTGGGGTGTGGTCCCGGTCTCATAGTCCACCAAACCCTCGACCCGCAGACGGCCGAGCCAGGTATTGGCCCGGCCCAGCAGCTTGGCCCGCACGCGCAGCGCGTCGAACTCGGTCAGAAAGCCCGTCTCGGCGCCCGCGGGCGCGCCGATCACGTCGCGCGGGTCTTCGCCGTCGCGGTACTGGACCATCACCCGACCGGCCAGATTGTCGGCCCATAGCGGCCCCGAGACCACGCCGGCGCCCAACACGTCCACCCGGCTGGTGCCGTCGAAGGCAAGGGTCGAGTGCAATTCCGCCTCGGGCTCGAAGGTCGGGTCGTTGGTCTCCACCACCACCGCGCCGCCAAGCGCATTACGGCCGAACAGCGTGGTCTGCGGGCCGCGCAGCACCTCGATCCGTTTCACATCGTAGAGATCGGAGAAGGACGAATTCGGCAGCGCGGCGATCTGCGGCACGCCGTCGATCACCGTGGTCAGGCGCGGCAGCGAGCCATTGGTCGCCCCGGTGGCGATGCCGCCGGCCCCGCCGCCCTGGACACCACGCACCACCGGCGTCTCGCTGATGCTTTCAATCAGCACATTGGGCGCCAAATTCAGCAACTGGTTTACATGACGGCCGGTCTCGCGCGCCAGCGTCGCCTCGTCGAACACCGTGACCCCGGACAGGACCTCCAGAAGCGGCCGCTCGACCCGCTCGCCATAGACCACCAGGGTCTCGATCGGCTGGCGGTCCGCCGAAGCCGCTGCGGCGTCCGCCCCCGCCTCGACGTCATCCGCCGCCGCCACCGGCCCCAGCCCGCCACCCACGGCGACCATCAGGCCGAACAGCCCCCGAACCGTCCCTCTCTCCCGACCCCACATCGCCGCCTGACCCCTGCTTAGCTTGAACCTTCAATCAATCCGACCGACCAAGGGGTACGTTGGCGTTATTGTTATTGCAAGTCATTTTCACCTGAGACCCAAACCGGCAACACGCTCTTGTCTTCGGGCGCGGAAACGGGCACAGGCTTGCCGATCATGGCACGACCTCCCGCATCTCCCATCCGACCCAAGCGGCCCGGCAAACCTCAGCCGCGCCCTCGCGCTGCGCGCCGCCCGGTCAAGTCCGGCGGGTCACGACCCAGCGCACCGGATACACTGTGGCTTTACGGCGCCCACGCGGTGCTGCCCGCGCTGGCCAATGGCCAGCGGGTCAAACGCCGGTTGCTCCTGACCGAGCGCGGCGCCGAACGCTACGACCTGCCGGCGGGCATCGCCGGCACGCTGACGGTGGAAACGGTCAGCCCCGAGGCGCTGACCCGCACCCTGGCCCGCGCCGGCGCCGGCGACAGCGACGTGCCGCACCAGGGGCTGGCACTGGCTTGCGAGCCGTTGCCGCCCGCCGACCTCGACGTCGCGCTGAGTGCCGCCGAAGGCGTGCCGCAGGCGCACCGCGGCCCGGTGATGGTGCTCGACCAGGTCACCGACCCGCACAATGTGGGCGCGGTGTTCCGCTCGGCGCTGGCATTCGGGGCGGTGGCGCTGGTCACCCAGGACCGCCACAGCCCGGCCGAGACGGCGACGCTGGCCAAGGCGGCGTCGGGCGCGCTCGAACAACTGCCCTGGGTGCGGGCGACCAATCTGGCGCGCGCGCTCGACGCGCTGGCCGAGGCGGGCTTCTGGCGCGTCGGCCTCGACGGCTCGGCGCCGGTCGATCTGGAGGGCGCCGCCGCACAGACCGGCCCGGTCGCACTGGTGCTCGGCGCCGAGGGGCGCGGCCTGCGCCCCAATGTGGCCAAGCATTGCGATGCCCTGGCGCGCATCCCCATCGACCCGGCGGTGGAAAGCCTCAACGTCTCCAACGCCGCCGCGGTGAGCCTCTACGCGGTCACGCGCGCGCGCCGAGCCTAAGACCCGGCCGGCAACAAAGGCGGGACGGGTCTTTCGGGGCCTGGGGCGGGCGGCTCGGGTTTCGAGCGCCCGGTACAGGGCCGGTTCAGCGTTGCGGCGCGCGTCGGCGCTGGCGCTGAAGATGGCGGATGAGCGCCACGGGCACGTCGTCGGGCGCGGTCAGGGGCGGAGCGGGAAGCTTGGTCATCGACGGCCTCGCTGTGCGGGTCTGAGCGAAAAAACGCCGGGGGCGGCAGGCACCCCCGGCGGCATGGTCAACTGGTGTAACGGCGGCGCCAGATCGCCAGGGCGATGAACGCCGCGCCAACCAGGATCGACACGTAGAACTCGGGCATGGTCGGCAGATCGAGCCAATCGCCCAGCATCATCGCGCTGAGCGAGTCGTAGAACTCGCCGAAGCCGTCCACATCGTCGATGCCGTCATCCCCGGCCATCGGCACGATCCGGCGGCCGAGCCATTCGGCCACCCGGCCGCTGTTGAACACCACGCCTTCGATGGCCATGGCGAGCACCGGCGGCAACACCGCGAAGGCGAACGGCGCGCGCGGGGCGACCGAACTGGCGAACAACACCCAGCCGGTCAGCGGCAGCATCCACAGCATCATCAGCACGAACAGCGGGAAGCTGAGCAGCCAGAGCTGCAGATAGGGGCCGATTTGCCACAACAGCCCCACATTGGCGCCCTGAGCCAGCCCGACCACCGTGGCGCAAACCAACAGCACCAGCAGACCGGCGAGGGTCACCAGATTGACGGTGACGAACGGCAGCAGCGCGCCGCCCAGGAACCGCGCCAATACCTCCTCGGTGTCCGACACCGGCATCGACTTCCAGAACAGGAAGCTGCGGTCGCGACGGTCTTCGTACAAGCTGCCCAACAGGGTGAAGAAGACGATAAAATAGGTCGCCAACGCCAACGGCAACGACACCCCCAACAGGAAGGTGGACATCAACTTGTCCTCGTCGCCCTCGGCTTCCTGGCCGACGCGGTCCAGCAATTCGGCGAAGCTGTTGATGTCGGGGCCCTCGTCGCCGATGCTGATGCCGCCCTGGGGCACCGCGCTCAGCGCCAGCACGGTGACCAGCACCACCACGGCCATGATCAGCGCCGGGGTGATCACGCTGCCGGTCCAGGTTTCCTGCACTTCGCGCCGGGCCAACGCGGCGTATTTCGTCAACCGGCTCATTGGCTGTCTCCTTTGGGCGCGTCCTGCATGGTGGCGACGAAGATGTCGGCCAGGCTCATGCGCTGAGGGGGGGCGAAGCGTTGCAACGCGGCGCGGTCGGCGCCGTCGAAGACGAAGGTCTTGCGACCCAGGCTACCGCTTTCATAGAGCGGGCCGAGGTCGCGCAGCGCGTCGGCGTGACAGGCGTCGACGCTGACCTGGGCGAACCGCGTCTCCAGCGCCTCGGTCTCGGCTTCGAGCACGATGCGACCGTCGCGGATGAACATCACGTCGGTGAGGATGTGCTCGATCTCCTCCACCTGGTGGGTGGTGACGATGATCGTCCGGCTGTCGTCGAAATACTCTTCCAGCAGGCTGCGGTAGAATTGCTTGCGAAACAGGATGTCGAGCCCGAGCGTCGGTTCGTCGAGCACCAACAGCCGCGCGTCGATGGCCATCACGATCGACAGGTGCAACTGGGTCGTCATGCCCTTGGACAGCTTCTTGATCTTCTTCGACAAGGGCACCGACGTGCGCGACAGGAAGTCGAGCGCCACGGTGCGGTCGAAACCGGGGTGCACGCCTTCCACATAGTCGAACACCTGGGCGGCGGTCATCCATTTGGGCAGCGTCGCCACGTCGGCGATGAAGCACACGTCGCGCATCAGCGCGGCGCGCTCGCGCGCCGGGTCGCGGCCGAACACGGTCAACTCACCCTCGTGCGGGATCAGCCCCAGAATGGCGTTGAGCAGGGTCGTCTTGCCGGCCCCGTTGGCGCCGATGACGCCGAGGATGCGGCCCGGCGCCACGTCGAAATCCACATGGTCGAGGGCGGTGAAGTCGCCATACTGCTTGGCGAGCCCGCGCGCCCGGACGATCGGCCGGGTGGCGTCGGCGGCCGCCGCCTCGGCGGGCGCCACAGGCTCGGAACTGGCGGTGGCTTGACGGGTCATTGAGCGTCTCCCGGCTTGGGCGCGCGGGCCAAGAGATCCTCCGCGGTCAGGCCCAGTTGTTCGATGCGTTGCAGGATGCGCGGCCATTCCTGTTCCAGAAAGTGGCGCTTTTCGCCCTCCAGCAGTTTTGCGCGCGCGCCGTCGATAACGAACATGCCGAGGCCGCGGCGCTTCTCCACCAATTGGTCCATCACCAGCTCCTGATAGGCTTTCGAGGCCGTGATCGGGTTGATTTGCAAGTCCACCGCCACCGAGCGCACGCTCGGCAAGGGTTCGCCCTCCTTGAGCGAGCCGTCGAGGATCGACGCCACCACCTTGTCGCGCAATTGACGATAGATCGGCTGGTCGTCGGTCCATTCGGGCGACAGCATCATGGGCGCACCCTCCCCCATCAGGCGGCCAGCGCCCGGCCAGGCGCACGCACAACGCGCGGCCCGCCGGTCGCTGCCTCCGCCAACAGAGGGCGGGGCTGCGGGCGCGAACGCGGCCCACCGCCAAGCCGGCGCGATAAGGAGCGAGCGCCGGGCGCGTCGCGGGGAACCAGCAGAGGGGAAGCGGGGATCATGGGAGGTCTCTCCTTCTCGGGCACCGGCCGCTCGGGCGCGGTGTCCGCTTTGATCGGGGCCCGATACCGACCCGGTCGGCCGGTATCGGGCGGTGCTGTCGTGACCGGGCCATACATGGTGGCGCGGCGCTTTGCTTGGTTGGTGTAGTAGATATGTATAACACCGGGGCAGCAACGTCAAGCCCCCCTGTCCGCCTGTCCACCCCATCCGGCACGCCGCAAATCGCCCCGATGACGGGCCGGCCCGCGACCAAAAAAAACGCCCCGGCGGTGAGCCGGGGCGTGGGCGAACGGTCGGGGCGCGCTGCGGCGCCGCTTACTTCGGATCGATCAGCCGATGTCGCGGGTGGTCTGCACCACGCGGCCGAGCAGGCCATAGTCGAGCGCTTCCTCGGGCGTCAGCCAATGGTCGCGGTCGGTGTCCTTCTCGATTCGCTCCAGCGGCTGGCCGGTCGCCTCGGCGAAGATCAGGTTCAGCCGGTGGCGCATCTTGATGATCTGTTCGGCCTGGATCGCCACGTCGGTGGCCGAGCCGCCCATGCCGCCCGAGGGCTGGTGCAGCAGGAAGCGGGTGTTGGGCAGGCACAGCCGGTTCTCGCGCGGCGGCGCGGCGAAGATCAGCGCGCCGGCCGAAGCGACCCAGCCGGTGCCGATGGTGCGCACCGGGCAATCGATGAAGCGGATCATGTCGTGGATCATGTCGCCCGATTCCACGTGGCCGCCGGGCGACGACACGAAAACATTGATCGGGTCGCTGCTTTCGGCGGCCAGGGCGAGCAGCCGCTCGCAGGTGACCCGGGCCAGCTTGTCGTCGACGCCGCCGGTGATCAGCACGTGGCGGCGCTTGAACAGATGCTTCTCGATGAAATTTGGGGTTTCCCGATTGTCGGGCTTTTCCTCGTCTTCATCGTCCAGCGAAGGCCGGTTCTGGATCACCGAGTGGGTCATGCGGTCCTCGATTTCGGTTGCGTTTTCAGGAAACGGGTTCTGTGTGATGTGGCAGGGTGAACGCTCCAGCGCAAGGGCATAGGCGCGCGCCGGGCCGGGCCGGCCGGTCCGGCCCTCACCCGGCACTGGTATCGCACGCCGGCCTTTGCTATTCATGCGGCATCGCGTCTCCCGAGATGCAGGCCGGTATAGCTCAGCTGGTAGAGCATCTGATTTGTAATCAGAGGGCCGCGGGTTCGAGTCCTGCTGCCGGCACCATTCGTTTCTGTTTTCCCTCACGCCAATTCGTTGTGCGGACGGCGCCGATGAGCCGCCGACCGCCAAGGCGCGGCATCCGGCCGGGGCGCCCTTGCCGCCGCGCGGCCGCCTGCACTCATGCGGCGCGGATCTCGGCAGCCAGCGCGGTGACGCGAGCGCGCAGGGCCTCGGCGTCTTCGGTCAAGGCGCGGCTGGCCTCGAAGACGCTGTCGGCGACCCGGCCGGTCTCCTCGGCCGCCCGGTGCATATCGTCGATGCTGGTGCGTACCCGGTCGGTCTCGTCGACGGTCGCGTCGACCCGCTCGGTGATGCTGCCGGCCGCGCGTTCCTGTTCGCCGGCGGCCTCGGCGGCCTCGTCGGTGGCGCTGCCCAGCGTCGCGATGGTCGCGACGATGCCGTCGATATCGTCGGCCACATGGCGCGTGGCCGCCCGCACTTCGTCGATGAACCCGGCGATCTGCTCGGTCGCCTTGGCGGACTGTCCGGCCAGCGTCTTGACCTCGGTCGCCACCACGGCGAAGCCGCGCCCGGCGTCGCCGGCCCGGGCCGCCTCGATGGTCGCGTTGAGCGCCAAGAGATTGGTCTGGTCGGCGATGTCGGTGATCAGGTCGAGCCCCTTGCCGATTTCCGCCGCCGCGTCGCGCAGCCGCCGGACCGCGCGCTGGCTGCGACCGGCCTTGTCGGACGCCGCGCCCGACACGGTGTGCGATTGTGCCAGACACGCACTGATCCGCGCCATGCCGGCCCCGAGCGCTTGGGCGGTCAGCGCCATCTGGCGCACCGTGTCGGCGGCGGTCTCGGTCGCCTCGGCCGACGCGCCGGCTTGGTCGCGGGTGCGCCCGGCATTGGCCTTCATGGTGTCGGCCGAGCCGCGCACCTGCTCGGCGGCTTCCAAGACCCGGGTGGCGACCGCCATGATGTCGCGTTCGAACCGGTCGGCAAGCGCGACCATGGCCTGGTGGCGGGCGCGCTCGGCGGCCTGTGCCTGGCGCTGACGGTCGGCCGCCGCCTCGGCCTTGCGGTGTTCCTCTTCGCGCCGGCGTTGCTCCCGCTCATCGGCGGCGACCCGTTCGGCCTCCAGGCGCCGGGCATTGACCCGCTCCATCTCGGCGGCGTGGGAACTGAACACGCGCGCCGCCTGGGCCAGCGCGCCGATCTCGTCGCCGCGATGTTCATACGGAATGTTCACCTCGCGCTCCTGGCGGGCGAGCGCCGACAGGGCTGCGGTGATCCGCCGGATCGGCCGGACCAGGCGCAGATGCAACACGCCGACCATGGCGATGGCCAGCGCCAGCGCAGCCATCGCCCAGCGCAGCGCCACCCGGTTGGCGGCATCGACCGACCCCGACAGCCGGTTGAGGGCCGCCTCACGGCTCGCCTGGAGGTCGGCCAGCGCGCGCTCGGCGGCCTCGCTCACCGCCGCCTGAGCCGCGTTCAACTGCTCAAGCGCCGCTTGAAACCCCCTGACCTCGCCCTGCTTCTGGCGTACCCCGCTTTGCACCTTCTCGAAATCGCCGCGCACGAAAATGAAGGTGCGGAACTGCGCGCGCTCGATGCGTGCACCCAACAACGCCGCCTTGGCGCGATCCAGCAACGCCGCATGGGCGTCCAACGCCTCCTCGACCGCCGCCAAGGCGGTGTCGCTGCCGGTGGCGGCATAAGCGAGCGCCCGGTCGCGCAGGTCGCGCGCCGAGGGCATGAGGGCGGCCGCCGTCTCAGCCGCGGTGTCGGGCGCCACCTGGCGCAACAAGGCCGACAGGTCGGGCGTCGAATCGATCAACTGGCCAACGCCGAACAGCACCAGCGCCAGACCCTCGGCGTCGAGTTCGGCGCGCTGGAGCACCGATTCCAGCTTGGCGCGATAGGCTTGCCAGCGCTGGTCCAGGGCGGCGGCAAGGTCGCCGGCATCGGCCGCCGCCAGGCGCGTGTCGAGCCGGGTGAGCCGGCGGTCGGTCTCGGCAAACGCGGCGTCCACGGCGGCGCGATGCTCAGCGGTCGGCGCATAGGCATATTCCTTCAACCGCGCGCCCAAATCGGTTAGCGCCAACAAGTACCGATCCGCCGCCAAAGCTACGACCTCGGCCGCGCGGATCGACCGATCCGCCTTGCGCACCGTTGCCAGGCGATCCTGAACCGCCAGGTTCGACAAAAAGAACAAAGCGATCACCAAGCCCAGCGTGCCGGCAATCCAAGTTCCGATCCCGATGCGGCGAAATCGTTCAAACATAAACACTACTCCGGCCCTCGACAAAGACGGTCGATCCCGCCCCGGTTGCGGTTTTTCACCTATGGCCGCTCTGGTAGGCGCTCGTGATCTCAGATTTGTGACATAAGCCGGCTGCCATGAAAGCTTCACCCAACCGTCAAACGCCCAACCGACGGACCCGCCCAGATAGGTCGGGACGGCGGCTTGTGGGGCGCGGCACTCTGTCCAGACGGCGGGTCATCGGCCCATGCGCCCCCTGGCGATTGACGCCGGAACCGGATAGACAACGGCGACGGTCGCAACCGCGACGATCGCAGATGGATGCGACCCTGAGGAGGACCAGCGTATGCGCGTTACAGTGGTAGGCACCGGCTATGTGGGCCTGGTTTCAGGCGCCTGCTTTTCCGAATTCGGTCATCATGTCACCTGCGTCGACAAGGATCCCGCCAAGATCGACGCCCTGAACCGGGGCAAGATCCCGATCTTCGAGCCCGGGCTTGAGGATCTGGTGGCGCGCAACGTGGCCGCCGGTCGGCTCGACTTCGCGGTCGACATGGCCGAGGCGGTGGCCGACAGCGAGGCGGTGTTCATCGCCGTCGGCACGCCGAGCCGGCGCGGCGATGGCCATGCGGATCTGAGCTATGTGCGCGCCGCCGCCGCCGAGATCGCCGCGGCGGTCCGCGGCTTTACGGTGGTGGTCACCAAGTCCACCGTGCCGGTGGGCACCGGCCTGGCGCTCGAAGCGCTGCTGCGTGAGACCGCGCCCGGCGCCGACGTGGAGGTGGCGTCGAACCCCGAATTCCTGCGCGAAGGCTCGGCGATCGAGGACTTCATGCGCCCCGACCGGGTGGTGGTCGGCATCCAGAGCGACCGCGCGCAGGCGGTGATGGCGGGGCTTTACCGGCCCTTGTCGCTCAACGAAACGCCGGTGCTCTATTGCGACCGCGAAACCGCCGAGTTGATCAAATACGCCTCGAATGCGTTTCTGGCCACCAAGATCGGCTTCATCAACGAGATCGCCGATCTGTGCGAACGGGTCGGCGGCAATGTCCAGGACGTGGCGCGCGGTATGGGTCTCGACAAGCGGATCGGGCCGAAATTCCTGCACGCCGGGCCGGGCTATGGCGGCAGTTGCTTTCCCAAGGACACGCTCGCCCTGCTGCGCACCGCCGAACAGGCCGGCACGCCGCTGCGCATCGTCGACGCGGTGGTGCAGGCCAACGATACCCGCAAGGCCGCCATGGCCGACCGGATCATCGCCGCGTGCGGCGGCTCGGTGGCCGGCAAGCGCATCGCCCTGTTGGGCCTGACCTTCAAGCCCAACACCGACGACATGCGCGAAAGCCCGAGCCTTGCCATCGTGCCGCGCCTCAAGGACGCGGGCGCCGAGATCCTGGCCTACGACCCCGAGGGCATGGACGAAGCCGCGCCGCTGCTCGGCCACGCGCTCAGCTTCGGCGCCGACCCTTATGCGGTCATCGACGGCGCCGACGCGGTGGTCATCCTGACCGAGTGGAACCAGTTCCGCGCGCTCGACCTGGCGCGGGTGGCGCGGCTGCTGCGCGCGCCGGTGATGGTCGATCTGCGCAACGTCTATGGCCGGGGCGACGAGCCGCGCCGTCACGGGCTCGTCTATCACGGCATCGGCCGGGGTGAGCACGCCGCCGACGCGCCCCCTACCACCATGGACACGCATCGCCAAGCCGGCCAGGCCTGATCGTCGGGCGGCCCTGGGCCGGCGGGCCGCCATAGGCCCAGCCCACCGCAGTCGTGCCCACCTGCATTCGGCCAACCGCATCGGTAAAGCGGCGGTGTCGGCGTGTGGCTGAGTGTGGCTGGCGGCCCGACCGGCGCGCGACGTGGCGATCGCCCACCGACGCTTGCGAGCGCCCGGGCGACCTCGGCTGTCGCCATGACCAAAGCGGTGGCGGAAAAGGCCGATGCGCTGCCAGGACCCGGAAGGGGAGCCCCGGGTGTTGGGAGGGGGTCTTGTGGGGTTCTCGCGGATTGGTGGCGGACTTCTGGCGCGGGTCCGCCGAGGGGCCGGCGGCCTAGGGCGGGACAACGTGGAAGCGGCAGGGCGCGCCGCGGGCGGTGCCCGGCGAAACCGCCGGTCGGCACCACCCGCATGAGCGTCCGGCTATTTCGGTGCCACCACCATGACCATCTGGCGGCCTTCCATCTTCGGGCGCGCTTCGGTCTTGGCGATATCGACGAGATCTTCCTCAACTTTCTTGAGGATGTTCATGCCGATATCCTGGTGGGCCATCTCGCGGCCCCGAAAGCGCAGGGTAAACTTGACCTTGTCGCCGGCGTCCAGAAACTTGTTGGCCGCCTTCATCTTGGTCTCGTAATCGTGCGAGTCGATCCCCGGACGCATTTTGATTTCCTTGACGTCCTGGGTCTTTTGCTTCTTACGGGCCAGATTGGCTTTTTTCTGAGCCTCGTACTTGTACTTGCCATAGTCGAGGATTTTGCAAACCGGCGGGTCCGCGCTGGGCGACACCTCCACCAGGTCCAATCCGGCTTGTTCGGCAAGACGCCGCGCTTCGTCAGTTTCGACGACGCCGTGATTATCCCCATTGTGATCGATCAGGCGCACCTTGGGCACCCGGATCCTTTCATTGGCGCGGGGGCCGGTCGGCGTGGGTGCGGCACCCGGCATGCGACGCTTACGGATGGTCTTGTCTCCTATAGCCGTGAAAACTGGGTCGTCGGATCAGGATAGCGCATAGAATGCGCCTTGAC
This sequence comes from Rhodothalassium salexigens DSM 2132, assembly GCF_004341375.1. Taxonomy (GTDB): domain Bacteria; phylum Pseudomonadota; class Alphaproteobacteria; order Sphingomonadales; family Rhodothalassiaceae; genus Rhodothalassium; species Rhodothalassium salexigens. Next base: position 29,837 of record NZ_SLXO01000010.1, on the reverse strand, counting down.
GAGATGGAAACCGCCGCCATCGGTGTTCAGGCCGCGCCGCCTCCCAGGCCCACCACCCAGCGCCGCCATCCAGCGCGGCTTTGGGCCCGGCCCCGCCCGGGGTCGCCCCGAGGCTCACCGTGGGGACCACTTTACAGACTGCCTTGCCAGCCGGCCGCGAGACCGCCAGCCGCAGCCCGCGCCCTCAACGATCGTTTAGGCCGAAACGATCCCAAAAGGCGCAGAAAACGGGGGCTACCAAAAATGCGGAAAATATGTTACATAATCGCCATTGGAACCCAAGGCATGAAGAGCATTCGGCGGTGACGGGTCCGGAGGCCGCGGCAACTTCCCTTTGACATCAAGCGATTCGTAATGGCGATGCCTCCGAATGAGGGCGCGGACGCATGGCCACATTGCCGTATCCCGGACGGTCCGACGACGCTCTGCAGAGGAACACACTGGCATCATGGCAAAAGACAAAAAGACACTGGCGTTCAACAAGGGTGACTATGTGGTCTATCCCAAGCACGGCGTCGGGCGGATTGTCGATATCGAGCACCAGGAGATCGCCGGCATGAAGCTCGATCTCTATGTGGTGCGGTTTGAAAAGGAAAAAATGACCCTGCGCGTGCCGCTCAACAAGGCGGCCACCTCCGGCATGCGGCGCCTGTCCAACCAGGCGACGCTTGAAGAGGCGTTCACCACCCTCAAGGGCAAGGCGCGGGTCAAGCGCACCATGTGGTCGCGCCGGGCCCAGGAATACGAAGCCAAGATCAACTCGGGCGACATCGTGTCGATCGCCGAAGTGGTGCGCGACCTGCACCGGGGCGATGACCAACCCGAACAGTCCTACTCCGAACGCCAGATCTACGAGGCCGCGCTCGGCCGCTTGGCACGCGAGCTCGCCGCCGTCGAACAGATCGACGAAGGCGAGGCGATGACCAAGCTCGAAAAGGTGCTGGTCGCCGCCTGATCCGCCCGCTTTGGCGACGCCCGACGCGCTCGGCGTCCGCGGCGTCGCCCTCCCTCACCTGCCTCTCAGACCCGGCCCCGCAGAGACCCGGCCCCACATAGACCCGGTGCCGATCTCTCATCCCCCGGCGGCCGCTGCCGTCGCGGCTCCTGGCACCTGCAGCAAGCCGAGACCCGACCGCCGGACGCCATAGTGCCAGAGATCACCGGCGGTACGGGCCTGTTGCCGGCAGGGCCCGGTCGCTCCCCGGGCGGGGGCGCCCAAGCTCCGGCCCTCCCCCTGGGTCCGTCCGGCCCCGGCGGCCAAGCGTGTCGAGACGGTTTCGAACACGATCGCTCACTCCGCGTCGTCGGCCGGGGCCAGCGGGCGCAGGGTGCCCGGCCGGCGGACGCGCAGGAACGGGCCTCGCCACCAATCGAGCACGCCGCGCGCCTCGACGGTTCGGCCTTCAAGAGCGCGCAGCCCCGCCATGCCGCCCATGGCGCGCACATGCCCGGTGGGCACCAACAGGGTCAGGTCGCGCGACCAGTCGCGGCCGAAATTGATGAACACGCCCAGGTCACCGCGTCCCACGCTTTCGACCCGGCCGACGACGATGCGAAAACGGTCACGGTCGCGAGCGTCGAGGCTATCGGCGCGCCGGCGGCCCATGGATGGCGTGCGCCACAGCCCGCGCCCGGCGTGCCGGGCCACCGCCTCGGCCTCAAACAACGCCGCGCGGACGGCCTCCCGGTCGGTCCACGGGTCGACCTGGGCGGCGCCTGCCTGCAACAGTGCGCGTTGCAGCCACAGCCCATCGTCGCGCACCAGATGCACTTGGGGGATGGCATAGCGATCCTGCGCTGGCTCGGCGGCGTAGCGGACGAAGCGCCGCCCCTGCGCTAACCGCGCCAGCACCGCCCGCGCCCGATCCGCCGCGGGCGCAGCCTCGCCCTGTACGGTCCGGCGCGGCGCCCACAGGTCTGCCAGGCGCAGGGTCTCGCCCGCGTCGTCGCGCAGGCTGAGCCCATCGGATACGCGGACGACGCGCATCCCGGCACCCTCGGTCAGTCCCGCCAGCGCAGCGGGCGGCGCGGCTGGCGCCAGGGTCGATGGCGCCGACGCCGGCGCGACCGAGGCGCTCGCAACCAGTGTGATCGACAGCGCGCAGACGATGGCGACCGGCGAGCCACGATCGCCAACCGGCTGACCGTCCGCGCGCCGCAACCGTCGCGCGGGGGCTTCTTTCGACCGCGGCCACCGCTCTGGCACGCACCGGCCCTCCAATTGACTCCCCCCCCACAAACAGGCACAGAGCATAGCATGCGCCCGTAGCTCAGGTGGATAGAGCATCAGATTCCTAATCTCCCGACCCATACGACTTGTTCTCCATAAAAACGCAAATAAAAACGAAAATACAATAACTTATGAATTTTCTTGCCTCGCCGTGATCGCCATTTTATCCTTACACATAGCTTACACATTTTCACACTTTTTGAACAGTCATGGCTAATCACACGATAATGGGCGGAAAAGTCCACGTTTATAAACGTGGACGAAGCCGATACTGGCAGTGCTCCACCTACATCGCCGGTAAGAACCGGCGCGTCAGCACCAAGCAAGAGAGTTTGGCGCAGGCAAAGGACTTTGCAGAGGACTGGTATCTAGACCTCCGTGGAAAGAACAATCGCGGCGAGCTGAAATCCGAAAAGACATTCAAGCAAGCCGCCGAGCAGTTCCTGCGCGAGTACGAGGTCATCACCGAAGGCCAGCGCCACCCCGGCTATGTCGAAGGACATGAGCGTCGGCTCAAGCTCCACCTTGTCCCCTTCTTCGGAGACAAGGGACTATCCGAAGTCACTCCCGGCCTTGTGCAGGAGTACCGCATCTCCAGGCTGAATCCCGACAACAAGCCAATCGAAAAGCCGTTCAAACAGGCGGTTCGCCAGTTTGAGAAGGAATACGGCTTTCGAAGCAATCACCGTACCGACCGCGAAGCCGAGGCCCGCCTCGAAGCGGTCAAGAAACACATCGTTCCCTATTTCAGTGACGGAGTTGCAGCCACCGTCACACCCAAGGCTATCGAGAAATACCGTGACCACCGGATTTCTGAGATCGATCAAGAACCCGCCATCGCCGCTAAGATCGTGGACCGTGAATTGGGCGCGCTTGGCGAAATGCTGAACTGGATGAAGCAGCGCAGCAGGCCGCCGTCCAAAAGCACGATGCACCACGAGATCGTGACGCTTCGGCAGGTCATAAAGACCGCCATCCGCCACGGCTGGCTGGAACACCTGCCCGACTTCTCGCCCCCATACCGGAAGGCCGAGAAAATCGCCCACCGCGCGTGGTTCTCGCAGGAAGAATACCGGAAGCTCTACGAGGCGTCCCGCGCCCGCACCCAACAATTCAAGGGCACGACAAGGGCGTGGCCGAACGAGCAGTTGCACGACTATATCCTGTTCATGGCAAATACCGGCTTGCGACCGGATGAAGCCAACACGCTTGAGTTTCGTGACGTTGAGATCGTCGAGGACGAAGGAACAGGCGAAACGATCCTTCTGATTTCAGTCCGGGGAAAACGCGGCGTCGGCTATTGCAAGAGCATGGCGAACGCCGTGCGACCGTTTGAGCGCCTGGTCGACAGGCTGCGGCCCCCATCAGATGATCAGACAGACGTTGACGACACGGAAACCGGATCGGGGGAACCTGTCTGGCGGAAACCGCAGCCGACCGACCTTGTTTTCCCCGCCAATCACAAGAAGCAATTCAACGCCATTCTCGAAGAGAATGACCTCAAATTCGACCGCGAAGGCAACAGGCGGACGGCCTACAGTCTGCGCCACACCTATATCTGTTTCCGGCTCCTCGAAGGTGCCGACATCTACCAGATCGCCAAAAACTGCCGTACCAGCGTCGAGATGATCGAGAAGTACTACGCCTCGCACATCGCCACGACCCTCGATGCGTCAGCGATCAATGTGCGAAGGCCGAAGCGCAAAAACCAAAGCAAGGAAGAGGACTCCGGCAAGAGACCGGAGGCTTAATCCCCTTCTCTCACCCGTTAGGCTCGGAAGGCAGCTTCAAGAGCCGTCAAGTCCAGCCCGTTGGGCGTCAGTGGACCTGGACGGGTAAAGGCCACCGCGCATCTATCGTCCGGCACCGGACGCTTGCGGTGTGCCTCATGTCAGGATGGGCGGGAAGCCGCTCAGCCGTCCGAGCCCGCCCGATGGGCATCTTGTGGCTCGGGACAGCTACTGAAAATTCGCCGTACCGAGTGCGGCTCTCCAGCCTATTATCGGCGATATCAACTCGCCTTAAGATCAATCCTTGCGTGCAGCCATCAAAGTGGACAAAATAGCCCAAATGGCTCGCAAGGACACGCCATGAAAAAAATGTCAGCCAAGGAAGCCAAGAACGGCTTCGGGTTGCTTCTCGACACAGCACGGGCAGAGCCCGTGGTGATCGAAAAACACGGACGGCCTGTTGTCGTGGTTATCTCGACGGAGGAGTACGACCGACTTAAAGGTCTTACGCACCGTAAAAATCAGGCAGCGGACAAAGCTGACAAGAGAGACGATCGCAGAGGATCGTGAATCGAAATTCTATGTAAGCCCATTTCGGGCAACCGATAACGAGGGAGTTCAGGGGTGTCGGGAGCAACAGCCAAGGTTCAGAGCTTAAGCTCTTTCGTTTGGTCAATCGCAGAAATCCTTCGCGGTGACTACAAGCAGTCCGAATACGGCAAGGTGGTCTTGCCCTTCATTGTGCTTCGGCGACTTGACTGCTTGCTAGAGGGGTCCAAACAAACCGTTCTTGATGCTGAAAAAACTCTGCCGGATAGCGCCGACGATGCTACGCGCGACATGATCCTTTTCGGTGCGGTCGGCGGCAACGTAAAGGTTTACAACCTTTCGCGCTTCACATTCGACACCCTGAAGGGCCAAGAACCCGGCCAGCTTCACCAAAACCTGATCGACTACATCACGAAGTTCTCGCCGAACGTCCGGGATATCTTCCTCGACAAGTTCCGCTTCACGGATCAGCTCAAGCGGCTGAAAGACGGTGGCATTCTTTGGAATGTGTTCGAGCGTTTCTGCGAGATCGACCTTCATCCCGAGACGGTCTCTAACCTCGAAATGGGCTACCTGTTCGAGGAGCTGATCCGCCGCTTCTCGGAAATGTCGAACGAGACTGCCGGGGAGCACTTCACTCCCCGCGAAGTTATCCGCCTGATCGTCGATCTTCTAATCGCCAACGACGACGCTAAGCTCACTGGACGCGGCATCATTCGCCAGGTCTATGACCCCGCTTGCGGGACCGGCGGTATGCTCGCACTAACCGAAGAGGCGCTGAAGGACTTCAACCCCAATATCCGCGTTGAGCTGTTTGGGCAGGAGTTGAACGACGAATCTTTCGGCATTTGCAAATCCGACATGCTCGTCACCGGCCACGATCCTGAGCAGATCGCCTTCGGCAACACACTCACCCAGGACGCTCACGCGAGCAAGAAATTCCACTACATGCTGTCCAATCCGCCCTACGGCGTGGACTGGAAGAAATATCAAGACCCTATCAAGGCCGAAGCCGAGAATATGGGTTTCGAAGGCCGGTTCGGCGTTGGTACGCCCCGCATCTCAGATGGGCAGCTTCTCTTTCTTCAGCACATGATCTCGAAAATGCGCGACGACGAGGACGGCTCGCGCATTGGAATTGTTATGAATGGCTCCCCCCTGTTCACAGGCGGGGCGCAATCGGGCGAGAGCGAAATCCGTCGTTGGATGCTCGAAAACGATTGGGTTGAGGCCATCGTCGCTCTGCCGACTGATCTTTTCTACAACACGGGCATTCAAACTTATGTCTGGCTCTTGACGAACCGGAAGCCCGCCAGCCGTCAAGGCAAGGTGCAACTCATTGATGCTTCTGGCGAGCGTTTCTGGAAGTCCATGCGCAAATCGCTTGGCTCCAAACGCCGGGAAATCCCAGATGAGGCACGCGCCGAGATCGTGCGCCTCTACGCGGAGTTTCTGAATGGCGAGAGCGGTGAATCTGAAGTCTCCAAAATCTTCAATACGACTGACTTTGGCTATCGGGAAATCCGGGTCGAGCGCCCCTTGCGGCTGAATTTCCAGGCCAGCGAGGAACGGATTGCTCGATTGGCAGACGAGAAAGCGTTCCAGAGGCTTGAGGACGACGAGGCCGAAGCTATCCGCGCCGCCCTCGCGACGTTACCCGGCACGCCCTTTACCAACCGTAGTGCGTTCGAAAGGACATTGGCAAAAGCCTTGAAAGGGGAAGGCACCAAAATCGGTGCGCCCATCAAAAAGGCAATCCTGAGTGCTTTGTCAGAACGGGACGAAGACGCCGATATTTGTACGGACAAGAATGGCAACCCCGAGCCCGATACAGAGTTACGCGATAACGAGCTTGTGCCGCTAAATGAAGACTGGCGGGAGTATGTGGAGCGTGAGGTCAAGCCCTTCGTGCCCGATGCCTGGGTTGACGAGAGCCACACTGACGCCCGCGATAAGCAGGTTGGTCGCGTCGGCTATGAGATCAATTTCAACCGATATTTCTATCAGTATGTGCCCCCGCGGCCACTCGAAGAAATCGATGAAGAGCTTAAAGCGCTCGAAGCCGACATCGCCGGGCTTCTGAAGGAGGTGGCAGCGTGAGCGAGCTTACTTTCCTTGAGAAATTCGCCGAGAAATACGCATGGAACCAAGCCCCTGCGAAGCGTCGGTTCCGGTTCCGCAAACGAGTTAATCGAGGTATGGAGGAAAAACATCGCCTCGCATTGACGCTTGGCGGAGTCATTGATAGGGCGCTCGAAGATGACGAGGGCCTGCAGTCTTCAGACTACTCAACGTACCAGGTATTCGAGGAGAGCGATCTTGTTTTTAAGCTAATCGACCTTGAGAATATTAAGACAAGTCGCGTGGGATATGTTCCACGTAGAGGGATCATGAGCCCCGCTTATATTCGACTTCAGCCTTCTAGCCCACTAACCTTTTCGCGGTATTACTACTGGTTCTTCTACGGGGCCTATCTGAACAATATCTTTAATGGCATGGGGGGTGGTGTTCGCCAAAATCTCACACCTACTGACCTCCTTGAGTTTCCTGTCCCTCTCCCTGACCTCGACACCCAAAAGGCCATCGCGGATTTTCTTGACCGTGAAACCGCCCGCATCGACGAACTGATCGATAAGAGATCAAAGTTTGCCGAGCTCGTACTTGAACGGCGCTTGGCTATTGTCTCGCAGGCCGTCACCGGTACGACTGGTGACACACCTTGGCTCTCCGCGTTGCCTGATGGCTGGAAAGCAGAGCGTGCAAAGGTCCACTTTCGGGAAAGCCAAGAACGTAGCAAAACGGGCGAGGAAGAGCTTCTGACAGTTTCGCATCTCACTGGTGTGACGAAGCGTTCTGAAAAGGACGTAAATATGTTCATGGCAGAGAGCAACGAGGGCTACAAACTCGTCGCGCCTGGTGAACTGGTCATCAATACAATGTGGGCCTGGATGGGAGCTATGGGAGTTAGCTCAGAGCACGGCCTCATCAGTCCATCTTACGGCATTTACTCACCGATTTCCGATGCGCTCCGGTCAGAGTTTGTTGATCTGATGGTGCGTTCTAAACCATTTATTGCGGAAGCTACCCGACGCAGCAAAGGCATCCATTCATCCCGCCTGCGATTGTATCCCGACGCGTTTCTAGACATGCGTTTGCCGATACCTCCGCTAGAAACACAAGACGCGTTACTGAAAGAAATCGCTAACCGAGAGGGCCGCGAAGATAATTTGCTTGAAAAGAACAAGAAGGCCGAGGCATTGCTTCAGGAGTTCCGTTCAGCGCTTATCACCGCCGCCGTAACTGGGCAGATCAATGTCAAGAACTGGGGCAGACAGGAGGAGACAGATCGTCGGCTCGACCGGATCGAAGAGGAAATGTCTATCCGGGAGGTGCGCGCATGACAAGGGTTTGGCTGGTTAGACTTGGCGAATATGGCGAGGCGGAAGCCTACGCATTGGAGACGGGTGAGCTTGCGACAGGCTGGTGCTTGCCCAATTTCACGGAAGCCCTAGACCGTGCCGCGATCCTCGCCGAACTGCAAACGGCGTATCCTGATGAAAAGCCGGGAACGCTCAAGAATTGGAGTGTCCAGCTCAATCAACTTTGCAACAAGGCAAGCGAAGGCGATCTGACTGTCACACCTCTCAAGACAGCTTCGCGGCAACTAGCCATTGGTCGGATCAAGGGCGGCTTTTTCGCCGCTAAGGGACAACATCCAGCGCGCAAGGTTGAATGGCTCCATACAGACCTGCCCCGCGATGCCCTGAAGCAGGACTTGCTCTACAGCTTGGGGGCGTCACAGACGATATGCGAAATCTCGCGCAACAACGCCGCCAGCCGCTTTGAAGAAATTGTCAAAACACGGCGCGATCCGGGCGACAGCGCTCTGCCCGCCCTTGAGCAAAGCAATGGCGATGAGGAAGACGCCGAGACCGAAAGCGCTATCGACCTTGTTGAGCTGGCGCGCGACCAAATCGAGCGGCATATCAGTTCCGCTTTTGTCGGACATGCGTTTACGCGCCTGATCGACGCAATTCTTCAAGCCGACGGCTATCAGACCAAGGTCTCACCGCCAGGAAGCGACAAGGGGATTGATATTGTTGCCGGTCAAGGCGCGCTTGGCTTCGACGGTCCGCGCCTCGTCGTCCAAGTCAAGTCGGGCGATCTCGTCACCGATCAACCTACGTTGCAAAGCTTGATTGGTTGCATTTCCGATGTTCAGGCGGAGCACGGACTTCTCGTGAGTTGGTCCGGTTTCACACCGCCTGTCCGCCAGCGTGTGAACGAACTTTATTTCCGTGTGCGTCTCTGGGGCCGCGACGAAATCCTGAATGCGCTGTTCCGCACCTATGACCGCTTGCCGGAAAGCATTCGCGCTGACCTGCCCTTGCAACGGATTTGGGCATATCTACCGCAGGAGGATGCCCAATGACGGAACATGCTGCCTCCAATGCCCATAAAGAGGATGTTCTTCAGGAGCATCTAATAGAACAGCTTGTCTCGACACAAGGTTATCTCCGGCGCATCGGCTCGGAGAAAAGCCTAGGCTATGAAGGGGAAATCCACTTCGACAAGGCGCTGGCGTTGGACCGAGCGCTTGTGGTTCGCTTCCTGAAATCCACACAGGCCGAAGCGTGGGAAAAGTTGGAGCAGCACTATACCGGCTCCGCCGAGGATGTGCTGTTCAAGCAGCTCGACAAGGCGCTTAGAGATCGCGGACTTCTCGATGTGCTCCGTCAAGGGATCAAGATCGTTCCCGGCATCCCCTTTACGCTTTGCTACTTCCGCCCGGCGAGTGGGTTGGAGCCGAAACGCATTGCCGAATACGAAGCCAATCTCCTCAGCGTGATGGATGAAGTCGTTTACAGCCAGAAACACGGTAACCGGCTGGACGTTGTTTTGTTCCTGAATGGCCTGCCCATCGCCACGATTGAAGCCAAGAACCTTCTTACTGGTACGACCTTCCGCCACGCTGAGCGGCAATACAAACAGGATCGCTCCCCGGCTGGCGAGCCGCTGTTGACCTTCAAGCGCGGGGCACTCGTCCATTTCGCCATCGACGAAGACAATGTGTCGATGACGACACGACTTCAAAATGGGAAGACGCGATTCCTTCCGTTCAACCGTGGACGAGACGGTGGCGCAGGCAACCCGGATATCGAAGATGAACACCGCATCGCCTATCTCTACCGCTCCGGCGATTGGGGTGAGGCAATCTTCTCGCGCGCGGTGCTGATCGATGTGATCGGTCGATTCATGACGCTGGAAGTCATTGGCAAGAACGAAGTGATGATCTTCCCGCGCTTCCAGCAGCTTGACGCCGTGCGCAAGATTATGGCGGACGCGAAGGCTCACCGTGCTGGCAAGAACTACCTTGTCCAGCACTCGGCAGGATCAGGGAAATCGAACACCATTGGCTGGCTCGCGCATCACGCCATCAACCTGCACGACACTGACGACAATCAGGTGTTTCACACGGCGATTATCGTCACCGACCGTGTTGTACTCGACCGGCAGCTTCAAAACACGGTCTCTCAGTTCGAGCAGACACAAGGCATCGTCAAAAAGATCGACGGCACATCGCGGCAGTTGAAGGATGCCATTGCCAAGGGCGCGCGGATCATCGTCACCACTATTCAGAAATTTTCGACGGATCACCTCAAAGCGCTGTCCGGTCAGGGCAAGCGCAATTTCGCCGTCATCATCGACGAGGCGCACTCAAGTCAATCCGGCAAGAGCGCCCAAGCGATGACAGACGCACTGACCCGCGAAGCAACGTCCAGCGATGACATCGAGGATTTGATCGCCGAATATCAGAAGGCGCGCGGCCCGCAATCGAACATCAGCTTCTTCGCTTTTACCGCCACCCCTCGCAACGTGACGCTTGAGCGGTTTGGCGTGCAGGGGCCGGACGGCCTGCCGCATCCATTCCACCTCTACTCGATGCGCCAGGCGATTGAGGAAGGCTTCATTCTGGACGTGCTCCAGAATTACATGACCTACAAAGCCTACTATCAGCTTGAAAAGACGATTGAAGACGACCCCGAGCTGAGCGGTCGGCGCGGTCAGCGAAAAGTGGCGCGGTACGCGAACCTTCATGCCACCGCTATCGGCCAGAAGGTCGAAATCATTGTCGAGCACTTCCGCCGCCATGTGATGGGGATGCTGAACGGTCAGGCCAAAGCAATGATCGTTACCCAGAGCCGTGAACATGCGCTGCGCTATTATTTCGGCGTGAAGAAGTATATCCGCGATGAGGACTATACGAATTTGAAGGCGCTCGTCGCGTTTTCCGGCGAGCTTGACCTTGACGGCGAAACCTACACTGAGGCGGACCTCAACGACTTTTCAGAAACAGAGCTTCCGGGTCGCTTTGATGGTTTCAAGCCAGACGGCACACCGTATCCCGAAACCTATCAAATCCTGATTGTCGCGGAGAAATACCAGACTGGTTTCGATCAGCCCAAGCTTTGCGCCATGTATGTGGATCGCAAGCTCGCTGGTCTTCAGGCGGTGCAGACCCTTTCCCGCTTAAACCGCACGCGCGCCGGGAAGGACCAGACCTTCATTCTCGACTTCCAGAACACAATCGAGGACATCCAGACGGCGTTTAAGCCCTTCTACGAGGTAACGACCGTCGAAGCCATGTCCGACCCCAATCAGGTCTATGACCTTGAAGGTCGGCTCTATCGCTTCGGCTACCTCGACAAGGACGAGATCGAGCGATTTGCGCAGACTTATTTCAAGGGGCCGCTTAGCGGTTCAGATCGCGCGCGATTGGAAGGTCTGGTGCGCCTTGCTGTCGGTCGTTTTGAAGCGGACGACGACGAAGGGCGGCAGGAAGAGTTTCGCCAGCTTCTCAAGAGCTATGGCCGCTTCTATAGCTTTATTGCACAGGTGATCCGCCTAGAAGATACCGACCTTGAAAAGCTCGCATCTTATGGAGCTTGGCTTGCGCGCCTCCTGCCGAACCGTGAAGTGCCACCGGAGATCGAAATCACCGAGGACATGCTTCGGCTTCAAGCTTTCAAGGTAGAGCAGAAGGAAGCGGGTAGTGCTTCACTAGAAGCAGGAGACACTGAAGCCCTCAAGGCTATCAGCGAGTTCGGGGCGAAGCCGTACACCGAGGACGAGAAGAAAGAGCTTTCAGAAATTGTGAAAGCCTTCAACGAACGGCATGGGACGGAGTTTAGCGAAGCCGACATGATCCGCTTTGAGCAGGTCAACCGCGAGATCATGGACGAAGACATGACGGAGATGCTTCGCAACAACCCGCCAGACGTTGTTTACGCCGCCTTCCGGGATGCCTTTTTCCAGGGCGCAATCCGCATGTTTCAGCGGGACAACGAAATGCGCAACATTGTCCTGACCGACGCCGAAGCGCGAGACAAGGCGACCAAGCATTTCTTTAACAGGGCACTGCGTGAGGTTAGAGACCAATCCTAGTTACCCGCTGAATACAATATCTAGCGAGAGCGAGCCAAGAAATGTCAAACGAGCTTATGCCCCTGCCATCCGTTGAGCTTATGCCCCTGGCATCCGTTGAAATGACGCGCGCATCAAACGTGCCGGACCTCTTGGGACGGATTAGGCCAAAATGGCAGGTTAAGGGCTTGATAGGCCGTGTTCGGCATTTGCTTGATGAAGCATATCGGGCCGCCTTTAGCGTTGACGCTCTATGGCCCTTCGAAATGAGGAGTGGTTAATTGGAAACTATTAGTTATCCGCTAGTTGAGATGGCGCTTCAGCGGGTCGATGGCGCATCTTTCGAAAAGTTCTGCCACGCCTTCTTCGCCGCCCTGACGGGCGAGAATTTCGTTCCGCTAGGCGGTGTACATGATGGTGGGGCAGACGCCTTCACGGAAGGTGGCGTATTCGACGCGGGCCACGCTGATCATTTTTGGCAGGCCTCAGTCGAAAAGACACCAAGGTCAAAGATACGAAAAACGGTAAGTCGTCTGCGCGAATTCGGGCGAACCCCTGCTCAATTGACCTACTGCACATCGGTGGTCGTTCAGGACATTGACGGCGAAGAGGATTTGTTGGGTGCTGAGCTTAGTCTAAGAGTGCGGATAAGAGATCAAAAGTACATTCTCTCCCACATCAATGACTCTCCCCAAACGGTTCAGGCGTTTAATTCGTACCTCGCCCCGCAACTCGCTTTCTTGAGGGATATCGGCGGCACGACACTGCTAAGCCATACTCCGGATTTGCCAGCTCGGTCTCTATGCGTATTCCTGGGCCAGGAAATTGAGCGTCGCAGAGGCGACACGCAACTCTTGGAGGCAGTAACCGATAGCCTCATTCTTTGGGCCATGGAGGGGACTGACCCAGACAAAGGTATCTTTGTTACACGGGACGAAATTCGCGAGAAGATCGAAGCTGCCTTACCGGCTGCACGCCATTTCATACGGGGGGTTATGGACCACCGCTTGAAAGCACTCTCTTCCAAACAGGGCACATCTGGCCGCGAAGTTAGATGGCATAAGAAGGAGGATAAATTTTGCCTCCCCTATGAGACCCGTCTCTTGGTTGAACAGGAAAATGTTGAGGACGAATCTCTAAAGACCCAAGTGAGTGACATTTTCAAGATGAGAGTGTCAGGGTTTACGATTCCTGACGAACCCGACGCCCTGATGGAGCTTGTTGTCGGAACGTGCCATCGCACGCTCGAAATTACATTCGAGAAGCAAGGCCTAGAGGTGGCCTACTACTTCGCGGAAGAGGAACCCGAAGACTATGTAACCCCAAGCATCTCAGAAAATGTTGATTCTGCCATGGAGGCCTTGTCTGTCGGTTCCGACAAGAGGCAACTCGTAAAAGAGACCTCTATGAAGGTATTGAGAAGCACCTTCTACGAGAGTACGGAAGAAGAACGAGTTTATTTATCAAAACTCAGTAGAACCTACACCCTTATTTTTGTTCTAAAAAATGAACCAAAGATTGTAGAATACTTCCGAACGATGTCTAGAGACTTTTTTATATATAGGTGCGGACCTAATTATTAGAGCAATATCAGAATATTTCCTGCCTGAGGAAGACCGCATTACCTGGAACGTTTTTAAGATCGTCCAAGCCGCAGGCTCAACAACTATTCTAACTGAGAAAGCCCTAGAAGAAGTGATTTCTCATATTCGCGCGGCGGACTTTGAATTTCAAAATTTCTACATGGATATAGAGCCCTCCATTAATCGAGAATTTGCCCGGCATATAGACCGAATCCTGATCCGGTCGTACTTCTATGCACGTTTTGATGATGAACCAAAGAGGAAGAAACCCTCCGGGTGGAAGAGATATTTGGGGCAGTTTTGCACATACGAGGATTTGCATTCTGAAGCAGGAAAAGACTCTTTACGGCGATATCTCTGTGAAGAGTTTGGATTTTCCTACGAGAGCGCATCAGACATGAGTCAAGGTGTTGACGCCGATGACTTGGAAAAATTGAAGGATAAAATTATCAGCGTTCGGAAGGGACCAGCTCGAGACAAAGAGAAAGAGGAAATTCTCTCCTTTAACGATGCTCTTCACGTGTTACGCGTTTACGCTAAGCGACGAGAGTTGGGCGAAGCAAAGAAACCGAATCCGTATGGGTATCGCACATGGTGGCTCACCCATGAAACGCTCGTACGACGGGCAACATCGGAAACCATAAAAGAGAATGGCGCACAATATATGATGCGCCCGGAGTTCTTGCTTAACTTCATTGCTCTTTCACCCTCTACGGAAGATGTACGGAAAAGTTTTGGAACTGTCTTCCCGACCCTCTTGGGCGTAAAGCTCTCGAATCGAATGAGAGACGATGTGTTCAAGGATGTCGTGAAGAAAGTAAAGGAGTCTTATGAGATCAGTGAAGCTCGCGCTCGCGCCACTGTTGGTGAATTATCGGACAAGCTGAAGGGAGATTTCTTTAAGAGGTACGAGTCAGAACTTCGAGAACAGCGCAGACACTAGTGGATTGATTCCAACGTTTGGAACCCTCTGTTTCGAGCGGCGATGATGTCATCGGGACGGGCTTTCCAGACGAACGGTTTGGGGTTTGCCGCATTGTATTCGCTCACGAAGCGGTTGATGGCGGCCTGGAGTTCGACGACGGAATGGAAGACGCCGAGCCTGAGCCTGCGGCGCGTGAGTTTGGCGAAGAAGCCCTCGACGGCGTTGAGCCAGGAGCACGAGGTCGGCGTGAAGTGGAAGGTCCAGCGCGGATGGCGGTCGAGCCAGGCGCGGACCTTGTCCTTCTTGTGTGCCGCGTAGTTGTCGAGGATGACGTGGATGTCCCTGTCCGCCGGGGTCTCGCGCTCGATGCGGTTGAGGAAGCGGATAAACTCCTGATGGCGGTGGCGCTGCATGTTCTGTCCGATGACCGTCCCGTCCAGAACGTTGAGGGCGGCGAACAGCGTCGTGGTGCCGTGCCGTTTGTAGTCATGGGTCATGGTGCCGGCGCGGCCCTTCTTCATGGGCAGGCCGGGCTGGGTGCGGTCGAGCGCCTGGATCTGCGACTTCTCGTCGACCGAGAGCACCACCGCATGGGCGGGCGGATCGACATAGAGGCCGACGATATCGGTGAGTTTCTCGGCGAAGGCCGGGTCGTTCGAGAGCTTGAAGTGCCGCCAGCGGTGCGGGCTGAGGCCGTGCGCCTTCCAGATCGCCTGGACCGTCGACGGCGCGACGCCGGCGAGCGTCGCCATCGCGCGCAGCGTCCAGTGGGTCGCCTCGAACGGCGGCGGTTCGAGCGTCAGGCGGACGATCCCGGCGACGCGCTCCGGCGGGACCGGTGCCTTACCGGGCGGACGGGTCCTGTCGCGCAGCAACCCGTCGACGCCATCGTGCATGAAGCGTTCCTGCCAACGCCACACGCAGGTCTTGGACTTGCCGGTCCCGGCCATGATCGCCGCAGTTCCGAGGCCGTCGCCGCTGAGAAGGACAATACGCGCCCGCCAGACATGCTTCTGCGGGCTCTTGGGGTCTGCGACGATCGCTCGCAATCGCTGGCGCTCGCGAGACGACACGGTAAAGGAGATGTCGGTGCGCATGCGCCAGACTCGCACGCCGGCGACGAACATGGAATCCTCAATCGGACTCTTTCGTTCCGATCAATCCACTAGGTCATAGCCCCACAAAGGCGTAGCCAGATTTTGATCGCAGCGAGTTTGAGCATGGTGCGGTAGTTGGAGGAGCATTTTTCGCAACGCGCCCCGGTTCGTATGAATGCAGAAGATGCTATTCAGAACTCGGCGATCCTCTATGGCCAACGACCTTAGCCGGAAAAAGAGCCAGGCAATTTGGCTCTCGCATTCAGATCCCGGCTCATGGCGAAAACGGCGGTGCCGACAGCATATCCTCGGACTGGACGAGAACTCTACAGCTTCGCTTCGCACGGGTTATCGCATTGTACAATAGGCGCCGCTTCTGTTCGTCATCGTTCGGGACATTGTAAGGCCAGAGAACGATGACATGATCAAATTCCCGGTTCTTGGCCTGCTGGATCGTCATTGCAGTGAATTCAGCGTCGGCTCGTTGACCGTACCGCCGCCGCACCGATAACGCCTGACCGAGCTGGCGTCGTAGATCATCCCCGCTGAATTGCTCTACGCCCTGTGTGCTGCGCTGCCTCTTCACCCAGTCCCTCAGCGTCCTGACCGCAGGCTTGCGCCGGTGCGCTGCCATAGCGGCGAGTGCTTCATCTGCCGTGCAGCGGCCAGCTATGCCGAGATTATCCCACAGCGCATCTCCATCTTGTGCATCGCTGCTTTCCCATCTGATCCTGTAAGGACCGTTCTGTCTTTGACCGACAGGCCCTTCGCCAACCCGTCTAACTGCATCGTCTGCAAACCCGCCTTGGCGAGACGGTGTAAGCACTGCGACGCTTCCTCCGTTGCGCCATGCAATCGCGTTCGCGACAAACGTCGCCCTGTAATTTACGTGTCCGGGCGTTGCGACGACCTTGAAACGTTGACCGTCCGGATTCACGGCCCGGCCTTCTCGCACTGCAATAGCCGCTTCAATCAACTCCGCGTCTTCGGTCCGCCGACAGCCTTCGAGGATAACCGGCTCGCAATGCTCCCTTATCCACCCTTCAATCGCGATCGGCAAAAGCGCTGTGTTCAGGCACTGGAACTCGTCATAAGCCAGCAGGATGGTTCCCGACTGCGCCAAGGCAGCGATCATGGCCGATCTTTCGGCGCTAAGATCCTGCGCTTCATCGACGAGAATATAAGGATAGGTCAGAGTGACCCATCTCCGCACATCATCACGTTCCAGAAGGACAGCGGCCAGTCTGCAGGTGCGTTCGTACTCGTTCTCACCGGGCATTTGGTGACCGAGATGTCTGGCGAGCCGCTGCCACCTCTGTGTGACCCGCCACGCGAAGCTATCCAATGTCATTGCTGCAAAGCGACCCGATAGGTCATCTACGTCGCGCAGCCGAGCATCGAGTCTACGCCGCGACCCGTGCATGAAGGTCAGCGCCATGACCCGCTCATGATCAACCAACGGACGTTCGCGCAGCGCCTCCGACAGGCTTTCCATCAGGCGATAGGTTTTTCCTGCCCCCGCCGGTCCTTCGAAAGCGACGACTGTCATTGCGTGAACACTAGTCTGGGGATATGGCCTCCTTGCCCCTGCTCTTGCGTGAAATGAGGGTTTTCGGTTCCGGCGCAAGCCTCGGCGATGGCGTGCAGAAGCACGCGGGTACGAACGCGGCAAGCGGCGCTTTCCGATAAGGCATTGGCGACTATTTCGTATGCGACGCCGTCACCTTTGAGACCATTGTTGTTCCGGTCACTGGATTTCAGGCGAGCCACCAGCGTCGCGGCGTCGCCGGGCGCTGTCGTTAAATCCGTATCCAGACGCGCAATCACCGCAGCTTCGTCTGCTTCGAGAAGCCAACCAATGACATCCTCCATCGTCCAGTCATCAGGCCAGCGAAGAACTTTCTTTGCTCCTGCGTCGGGTGCATCAAGAGCATCGGCGTATCCGATTCCGGCGGGGTCGCCATCAACCAGCGCCATGACCTTCGGATGTGCTTTGGCAAGTGTTTCACAGGTCTCTTCCACCTTGGCGTCATCGGTCGGCACCACGCCGATTCGTACGCCGAAGAGACAAGGCTGCTCGCGCTCAGGGGCTAGCTCTGCAACGCGTAACAACAACGCCAGCCAATCGAAATCGTAACGCCCTTCGGGCACGAGAAGGAACTCGCTCATCATTGCGGCCGCGGTTTCGACCCTGTTGATCTGGTAAAGCCTGCGAACGGCGTTAATCGCGTCCTGCCCAAGTGGCTTGGGCAACATCGGCCGCGCGTCCATCCTGCCGTCCTCGTTACGTACGACAAGCAGAGAGTCGGCGTCGCAATATCCGGCGACGAGCGGAGAATGCGTGGAAATGATGGTCTGCGTCGAAAGCGCTTGCAGGCGCGATAGGACGCGCCGCTGCACCGCTGGAGGCAGGTGCAGTTCCGGTTCTTCGAGTGCCATGAAGAAGCTCTCGCCATCCTCAATGCGCTTCTGACCGAAATGGAGGAGCAGAAATAGGCTTTGCAGTGAGACTAGCCCGCTGCCCTGCCGCTTTGACGGAATCGGCGTACGGTCACCGGTCTGGAAATGAGGCATTACCGATTCCAGGACCCCGGCGCTGTCTGTTGCCGTTAGCCTCAGGCGCATCGGCGTAGATGTGCCAAGAAGGTTGTTTATCTCTTCATTGACCTCGTTGACGACCGGGCTCAAGCGCGCATCGTCTTCGAGTTTCCGGGCCGGATCGCGGAGCCTGTCTCGCTCATCCAGAATCGTCTCAGCCGGAAGGCCGTCGGTGGAGCGAATGACGCGCCTGAACAGTTCGGAGCTGAAAGAGAGCATCCGGTCCCAGGACCGGTTCGCCGGTACGATGAAAAAGCCGATATCACGAATCAGCTTGGCCGGAACCCCGACATAATTTTCGTCGGCGAAAACATCGATATCGTTGCCGTCGTTGAAATAACGCGCGGTTTCGACTTCTAGGCTCTCCCTGTCGAAACGAGCGGCAAATACAATCTGGCACGCCAAATTCTGGCGATCTTCTGTCTTTTCCGGCAATACATCTCCGGTTTCCGGATCGAACCAGAACGGTACGCCCCGTCCATCGCGGAACCAGTCGGTATGCTCCGCGAAATCCTCGGGTTCAAATCCAGCCAGGGTTGCCGTGATTTTTATTCTGCTGAGTGGTTCAGGGGCCGAGCCAAAGAAGTCGTGCTCCGTCAGATTACGAACCAGCCGGTCACGCCCGAGCACTAGAGCCAGCGCCTCAACGACCGTCGTCTTGCCGCTATTGTTAGGCCCAATGAGAACGGAATGGTCGTGGAACTTTATTGTTCCGGAACTGATGCCGCGAAAATTCTCTATTTCAAGCAAAACGACTTTCACAATTGTTCCCCCGATCCCTGAAAGACTTATGGCGGACGCATAGGTCTCCTTTAAGAAGCTAACTCAGCCATCATCAAACGCTTTTCACCGTAGCAACCTGTATGCGAAACATCGAGAAGTTCTACATTTCTGTTTGTTTTCACTGGTGGGGCGCGTCCGGCATAGCCGGACCAGGCTCTACTCGCACCTGCGGCGCTCCCCGAGCCCCTGCTTCGCAAGGCTCACGAAGGGTCTCGGCCATTCGGTAACGATCCCTCGCGCGTTTAGGCGGCTGCGCCGCCCCTGTTGAGCGGCCTTTGGCCGCTTCTTCTTTGTCTTTCTTGGGGGCTTGCGGCCCCTTGGCCGTCAAGGCCAGGCCCTTCGCTTGGGCTCCGGGCGGACGCGCGGCGTTCCCCGACCTTCCTCCCTTTGGTCGTGCAGGCCGGGTGATCCCCCTTTCCCCGCGTCCGGCCTCTGACGGCCCAACCCCCGCTCATTGCCGCGTGGCTAGTCCGTTTGCAGCAGCAGCGCAAACGCGAACAGCCAAAAGGAGAAAGGCAATGAAAGCTGATGTTTACACCCGTGTAACTGACAAGATCGTCGCTGACCTTGAGAAGGGAATCCGTACATGGCTCAAACCGTGGAACGCCGAGCACGCCGCCGGGCGAATCACAAGGCCGTTGCGGTTCAATGGTGCGCCGTACAATGGAATCAACGTCCTGATGCTTTGGGCGTCTGCCGTGGAGCGGGGCTTTGCCGCGCCCATCTGGATGACATTTCGGCAGGCAAAGGAATTGGGTGGGCATGTCCGCAAGGGTGAGAAGGGTTCCCTTGTGGTCTATGCCAACACCATTACCCGCACGGAGGTTGACGCCGACACCGGCGAGGAAGAGGAACGCGATATTCCGTTCATGAAAGGGTATAGCTGTTTTAACGTCGAGCAGATCGAAGGCTTGCCCACGCATTACTACGCCGTGGCCGAGCCGCAGCTTGACCCGGTCGAGCGGATCGAGCGGGCGGAATCGTTCTTTGCCGCGACCCGCGCCGATATCCGGCATGGTGGCAATCAGGCTTATTACGCTGTCGGTTCCGACTATGTGCAGATGCCGCCCTTTGAAGCGTTCAGGGATGCCGAATCCTACTATGCGACCCTGGCCCATGAGGTGACGCACTGGACGCGCCACCCGTCCCGCCTTGAGCGTGACTTTGGGCGCAAACGTTGGGGCGATGAAGGTTACGCCGCCGAGGAGCTTGTTGCCGAGCTGGGTTCTGCCTTTCTGGCCGCCGATCTTGAGCTGACGCCGGAGCCCCGCGAGGATCACGCCGCCTATATCGGATCATGGCTGAAGGTCTTGCAGAACGACAAGCGCGCGATCTTCACCGCCGCCGCGCATGCACAGCGCGCCGTGGATTTCCTGCATGGCTTGCAGCCGAGCGCCGAGCAGGCCCCGGAGCAAGCAACAGAACACGCAGCCGAACAGGCGGCCTGAAGCACTGCCCCCGCATCACGCGGGGGCAGTTTCTTTCCCGCCCGACCCACCCCTATGTGTGGCCGCTCAGGGCTTCGCGGCATAGGCTCCGGTCGCTTTGCGCTTCCTGCGCCATGGCGCGCCGGTTGTACCGGCGCTTGGTATCTTCTGGCTATAGCCTGGCTGCGCCAGTGGTTTGGGTATTTGTGTCTGCGCTTCGCGCACGGCCTTGAGTTGGGCTTCCGGCAATGAGTCAACGACCGAGGCGCGGGCCTCTTCATCAGACCATGCCAGCCGCTCGGTATCCTCGCGGCTCACCGTGCGTCGTGCCCGGCGCAGGGTATCGCCGACCTGGTAGGCATTTCTGCCCTCGCTGGCGACGACCTCAAGTTCCAGCATTTCGTTGCTATCCATCGGATCGAACAGCACCTGCGCCGTCACCGCGCGGTGGCCGACCTTCACCCGCTGGCTCCGGTCATACCGGTTCGGCTGGAACACGCTTTCATGCCAGCGGATCACGTCGCCCTCGATAAATTCCGCACCGCAGACAATCCATTGCTGGCGTGTCATGGCGCGCCCCGTTCCACGTGTTCCGCCATGACCGGCGGTGCCGTGGCCGGTTTGCCCGTCGTTCCGCGCAGTTGCGCGGAGACGACATGGACGCCGCACATATCGGCCTTGTCGATACATGCGCCCTTCAGATGCGCGGTGCGAAAATCCGCCCCGTCGAGGAAGGCCCCCGATATGTCGGCACCGCGCATATCGGCGCCCCGGAAGAAAGAGCCGCGCGCATAGGCGCCGCACAGCCTGGCGCCTTCGAGGTTCGTGCCCTCGAAATCCGTCCATGCCAGCGCCGCCGCGCCGAGATCAGCCCCGGCCATATTTGCGCCTTCCATGCAGGCCCCGTTGAGGTTGGCGTGGCGCAGATCGGCTTGCTCCAGATCTGCGCTCTCAAGGTCCGCCCACCACATGCCCGCCGCGACCAGCGTCGCGCGGCGTAGTCGTGCGCCGCGCAGGCTGGCATTCTTGAGTGAACAGCCATTGAGGTTTGCGCCTTCGAGATTGCCACCCGTCAAATCCGCACCGCTCAGGCAGACGCCTTCAAGGTTGCAGTTTGATAAATCGGCACCGGCCAGACGCGCCTGCCGCAGGTAGCTGCCGCGCAAATCCAGCCCCGCCAAACAAAAAGCCTGCCCTTTGGGCAGGCCATGATGGCGCATATGGCGGCAGAGTTCGGAAACGGTGCTGAACTCCATGACGCCGAGAAATGTGCCGCTGGAATCGATGATACGAATGTCGAAAGGTGTTTGTTGTTTGAACATCTCCATGAATTACTCCCATGTAGTATGGGGTAATTATACTATTACTAGTAGAAATTAACGGTTAATGGCACAATCGATTGTTAATTCTGGACGTTTTTCTGTTTGGATGGTTCAGGAAAACAAAAATCTGCGGCGATGATTGCCGCAGATTCAGTGTTTGATAAACCGTGGATGGCCCCGCCGCGTTATCCGGCAGGAGCTTCATCCACGAGATCGATTTTCAGCCGCTTGCCGATGACGGCGGCGGCCCGCTGCATCGTGTGCAGCTTGACATGCGTCTGGCGCGGATCGAGCAGCCGATCAAGTTGTGACCGGCTGGTTTGCATCCGCTTTGCCATCTCGACTTTGGTCAGTTTTCTTTCCTTCATGGCCTCTTCGATCTGCCATGCGAGAACCCGCTTGATCGCCACTTCCGTGGCTTCCTCAAGCGCGCCTTCTTCCTCAAGAAAGTCGTCGAAGGACGACCCTATATGTTTCTTAGCCATCTCAGTTCACCTCTTTCATACGCCGCACGGCCAGGTCCAAATCCGGTTTCGGTGTCTTCTGGCTTTTCTTGACGAAGCCGTGCAGCAAAACCATTTGCCCTTCCGCGATACAGAACAGCACTCGCGCAATGCGGCCTTTCGGCAGGGAGCTGCGAACCTCCCATATCCCCTTGTGGGATGAGATCGGCCTGCACACCGGCATGCCGACCGGCCAGCCGAACTCGACCGTCTTGATATCCTCGCCAATGACTCGGCGATCCTCGCGGTCGAGGCCCTTCAACCACTCCCGGACGGGTTCACTTCCCTTTCCCGTCCGGTAAAAGACAGCGGGAATTCGCTTTTCCGCATCGACCATGCCTGTACCTTTCAAGGTACATTATGTACCGTGCGCGGTACTTTTGTCAAGGCTGCGGAAGGCTTGGAAGGCTCAGCTCCCCGCCTGGTCGAAGTGCTCCGGGGCCATCGGGTTCGGATCGGCGCACTCGTTCAGCGTCGAATGGAAGTAGGGCAGCTTTTGCGCCCGGATCGGGCGCAGCCCGCCCCGGAAGAACAGCAGCTCTTCCTGCGGCCCCATATGCATAACCTCGTCCGGCGTCATCAGTGGGCGGCCTGTCTCGCTGATGTTTTCCCTGTCGCCGCTTGATCCGCTCGACCACACGGTGGTCTTGCCGAGCAGGTCGGAGGCGTATTTTGCGGTGAAGAGATCGTTGGTGCCGAAGAACTGCACGATCCGCGCATTCCCGATAAAGGTCTCCCAGCGGTCGCGATAGGTGTCCTTGAGCTGGCTGAGGTCTTGCAGGATCGGCCACATCTTGACGCCGTAGCCGCGCCCCTCTGCCATTCCGCGTTCGGCCATGCGGAGGTGGCCCAGCGCGGCAAACTCATCGAGCAAGAACAGCACGCCGGGCCGCGTCGGGCCTTGCGTGCGTGAGAGCGCCGTCAGGCTGAGCGTGATCATCAGACGAAGCCAGCGGGCGAACTGGCCGTTGACGTGCTCGAAGGGCAGGCAGAGATAGATCGTCATCGGTTTGCGCTTGAGGTCCGCCAGGTCGAAATCCGACGTGCCCAGCACCAGCCGCATGCGGTTGCTGTCGAGGAAGTTGGTGTGCCGCTGTGCGGTGGAGAGCACCGCCGGGCCTTCGCGATCCGACTTCGAGAGGAAGCGGTTCGCGGCGCGGGCGATCAGCCCGTCGGCTTGCGGCAGCTTGGACATCTTCTTGAGCAGGTCGGTCCAGTCTTCCGGGGCGAGCGTGATCAGCTCGCGGACCGTGAGCAAATTCCGGCGTTCCGGTGTCTCCATGAAGGCGACATAGAGGATGAGGCCGGTCAGCAATGACTCCGCTTCATCCGAGAAATGCCCCTCGACGCCGGACGTGCCCTTGTCGCGCAGCACGAGGGCATTCGCCATCATGGCGGCATCATCGCCCACGTCGTCGCTGTTGGTGTCCAGCCAGTCGAGCGGATTGAACGCCGAGCACGGTAAATCCCATGGCGGGCCGCTATGCAGGCCCCATGGGTTCAGGACATGGACCTCCTGGCCCATCTCCCGACGCCGCCGTGCCGTGATGGCGGCGTTCTCACCCTTGGGGTCATTGCAGATGAGAGAGCCCTGCCATGTGAGCAGGTTCGGAATGATCGAGCAGACACCTTTTCCAGCCCCCGAGGCGGCCACGGTCATGAGGTGACCGTCGCCGTCGAACCACAGCCCTTCATCGGTCAGGTCCGGGTACTGGCCGATATAGACGCCGCCCTTTTCCAGCAGCCCGGCTTTCTTGATTTCCTTGTCGTCGGCGAACCGGGCCGTGCCGTGGCTCGACAGTTCGGGCTCGTCAATGGTCTCGCCATAGAGCGCCTGCCAGATACGCCACCCCGCCACAAGGCAAGCGTAACCGACCGCCGCAACGCCGGGCCAGAAGGTGACGATGGTCTGCATCCGGGCGAAGTTGGCGGTATCCCCGGTGACGCCATCGGCATAGAGCAGGAGGGGAAAACCAAGACCTAGGGAAAGCTGCCACAGACGGACGTGCCGCCAGCGCCATTCGTCCTCTTCGTCGTCCTCATCTTCCGGCTCTTTGGCCGATTTCGGGATGCCGAACATAGCCAGAACACCAAGCCCCAGAAACAGGAACCCGGCTGCCACCGATGACCGTGCCGCGTGCCCCCACGCAAGGGGCATGTCGTCGCCGGTAAGGGCGATCACGCCAAACGGAACGGCGATGCCGATGGCAGAGAGGGTGAGGAGTTCTCGGGCTTGTATGTTCACATCTGTTCCCCTCCGTTCCTGGCGCTTCCCTTGTTACAAACTGTGGCTGAAAATTGCACCACGGGAACGCGGATGACATCCGCGCGGGCGGGCGCAATGACCGCCCGTTCGGCGCTGGCGGAATACGCGAAACGCTCTTGTGAGCGTTGTTCCGCGCGCCGAAATCGTCTACGCAGGAGTGTGCGAATACTCGCATATTTTTCATAAATATGATAGGTTGAAAGTACCGATACTGGTGATGGCAAGCCGTGGGCGGTGTTACCGCCCAGACGGTCCGATCCCCGGACGCACAGGTTGCGCGCCGAGAATCAGACCTGCTTGGCAAGGGGGCTCCGTCCCCGTTGCATCCCCGGCCAGGGGTGCTTCTCCCCTGGACCCAGACCAGCGTTTCGGCGCTGGATCACGACCGGGTTTTCCGCCCCCGGTGACGGCCAGCCCCCTTCGGGCTGGACACCGCGTCAAGGCGCTTCGCCCTTGACGATCCCGACCGCTGTTTCGGCAGCGGCTTACGACCAGCATCCGTGCTGGAACGGCCAACCCCTTCGGTTGGATGCGGCGCCGGGTTTCGGCCCGACATGACGACCAAGGCGCGCCGCCCTTGGAACCCGGCGAGAGGGTTGCGCAGCCCCCTCGACCCCGCGTCAGGGGTGTGCCCCCTGAACCCGCACCAGCAAAACCGTGCTGGACCCGGATGCGCGCTGTAGGAACGACACCGGAGGTCGCCGATAGCAGCATGGCCCGCCAAGCCCAAAACGAGAAACCCGCCCGCAGCGAAAAGCGGCGGCGCAACAAGGTGGCCCATCTCCGCCTGTCCGATGCGGAGCATGAGCGACTTGTCACCGCCGCCGATAATGCGGGCATGTCTCTCGGGGCATATTTGCGCGCCTGCGCCCTTGGCGATGCCGGGCCACGTGCGGCGCGCAAGCCGCCGGTGGCGAAGCGCGAGCTTATCCGGCTACTGGGCCAGATCGGCAAGACCGGCTCCAACCTCAACCAGCTTGCCCGTGCCGTGAACAGCGGCGACGACCCGAACGGCCTCGCCGACGACATCAAGGCGGCGGTGGTCGATTATGCCGATATGCGCGCGGCGGTGCGCAAGGTGCTGGGGCTCGGGCCATGATTATCACCGGCAACAGCATCACGTTCTCGCTCGATCTTGTGCGGCGACTTCTCGACGACACGGTGGAAAACACCGGTATCGAGGCGCTGGAATACCGGGACGTACCGATCTGGGAGGTGGCGCACGCACTGCGTCACATGCAGATACTCAGCGCCGGGACCAAAGGCACCAAGGGCCTTTACCATGCCAAAATCCGCCCCGCCCCGGAATACAGCCTCACCCACGATCAATGGGTCGGGGCCACCGACATTCTGGAGGCCGAGCTGGACCTGGACGACCAGCCCCGCGTCATCATCCTGCATGAGCAGGACGAGCGCGCCCATCTTCACGTCATCTGGGCACGCACCGATATCGACACGCTGACGCTGCGCACCGACAGTTTCACCTACGCCGCCCATGAACGCGCCGCACGCGCGATTGAGGCCATGTTCGGTCACGATCCGGTGCCGAGCTGGCGCGATCCGCAGCCGGATAACGGAGCGGATGGCGCGCCATGATCATCAAGGGCAAAAGCCGCGCCCGGCCCAAGGGGCTGGCCAAGCATCTTGAGCGCACCGACACCAACGAGCGCGTCGATCTGTTGCAGGTGGATTTTTCCCCCACCGACAATCTTGAAGAAGCCCTTTGCGACATGCAGGCCCTCTGCCTTGGCACGCAGGGCAAGAACGGCCTGTACCACGCCAATATCGATCCGCATTCCGACTACCCCATGACGAAGGAGCAGTGGTTCCGCGCCGCTGACGTGCTGGAACAGGAGCTGGGCTTCGAAGGCCAGCCCCGTGCGATCATTCTGCATCAGAAAGACGACCGCGAGCATATCCATGTCGTATGGGCGCGCACGGACCTCGACACCATGACGCTACGTCCGGACAGCTTCACCTACGGCAAGCACGAACGCGCCAGCGCCCGGCTGGAGGAAGAGTTCGGCCACGAGCATGTGCCGGGCAAATGGCACAAGCGCGACATGGAGCAGGAGTTGCCGATGGCCGACTATAACCACGCCGAGTGGCAGCAATCGGAACGGTCGGGCTTAGACGCGGTGGAACGCAAGGCCGAGATCACGGCGCTCTATGAGCAGTCGGATAACGGACAGGCGTTTCAGAACGCGCTTGAGGATCGTGGCTATGTGCTCGCCAATGGCGACAAGCGCGTTTTCGTCGTGGTCGACATCGCGGGCCACGTTCACAGCCTCAACCGCCAGATTACCTCCGCCAAGGCAAAGGAAATCCGCGAGAAGGTCGCCGACATCGATCCCGCCCATCTGCCGGATGTGAGCGAGGCGCGCGAGCTGCAAGAGCAGCGCCGCGACGCCCGCCGCAGTGCTTCGGGCCGCGAGGATGCCGAGGCCCGCCAGCATGGCGCGGTGGACGCGCCGGACGTGTCTCAGGTTACGCCGGAGCCCGCACAACCGGTGAAAGACGCGTTGCCGGTTCTTGCCCCTGATGATCCGGCCCTGGCCGAGGCCCGCGCCGAGCTGGACCAGAACCACGCGCGTCGGCGTGAATATTTTGAGCAGGATTGGGAGAAGCGGATCGCGCGCGAAATGGATCTGGTCAATCGCCAGATTCGGGAGCAGCGCGAGATCGAGCGCAAAACCGACTGGAAGGAGATGGAAGGCAAGTCCGGCTTTGAACGGTTCGATCACAAGCTGCGCGACCGTCTCGACCGGAAACGCGTCCGTGACCGTCACGACGAGCGCCAGGCCCGCGAGAAAGAACGCGACGCCCGCGACGAAGAACGCCGCGAGGCCCGCATGGAAGAGCTGCTGCGTGACAAGGAACAACATCGCGACAAGATGGAGCGGACCTTCGAGCGCGAACATCAGCAGCTTGAAGACATGCATCGCCGCGATCAGGAGCGCGCCCGGCAGCAGGAACTGGACCGCGCCCGCGATCCCAATCCGCCGGACTTCGATCCATCTGGCGACCGGCCGCCCGACCGTGGAGGTGGCTACGACCGATGAGCGGTCCTTCCCGACGGGAGGAGCAGGACCGCAGGAGCGGACAACCCGTCAATCCTGGACCATCACAGGCACGGTTCAGCCTCAAGAGGCTGTTCAATAAGCTGACCGGCTTGCTTGGCATCCGGGCGCTGTTCAACTGGTTCGCCCGGCCGCGCGGTCCGAGGCCCGAGCCGATCAAGATTGATCCGGCGTGGTTCCCTGTGCCGCAGCCGACGCCTGCGCCCGAGGCTGACGAATGGCTTCCGCCGGGACTGGTGCCGCCCAAGCCGCACCTACCGTCATGGGAGCCGCCTTGGGTGCAGACGTTTGAGCCCCCGTGGGTGCCGCCGTGGGAGCAGGCGTGCGCATCGCCGCCAGAAGTTGCACCAGAAACAATGCAGGACGACGATTATGTTGATGAATACGCCTTTGCCGAGGACAACCCCGGGTGGGATGATGAACCAACGGAGCCGGCAGAAGACGCGATTACGGTCCGACCGGGTGAACGCGTACCGCTGGAGGCCGGGGAGCTCCTGCGGACCTACTACGCGCCCGGAATCGGTGATGTGCGGGTATTTGCACAGCTTGACCCAAACGAGATGGATATCGATCCTGAGCAGGTGCTTGGGCCAGATAATTTAGAGATGGATGGGCCGCAGCCCGAGAAGAAACCAAAAGTACCGAAGTAGGTCTCTGGGCCATGAATACAGAACCATAAAAGGATTGAGCGTAAGCACGTAGAAATTGTATCCTGATTGGAATTTTAGCTTTGGGGGGGGGGACCATTGATTAACGCGCATGATGCCACGGCTTCTATGCTCGGCTATTTATACCAAAGCCGTTACGCGCTTCTTCGCGCCCTCCAGGAAGGTAAGGGCAATCCAAGTCATACCCTGTCCATTGAAAAATTCGATGACGTTGCCTTTGAAGACACTGACAACCCACTTGAACTAATTCAAACCAAACATCATTCCAAACCGGGCGACACCTCAGACATGAGTGTCGATACCTGGAAAACACTTGGAATTTGGATTGGGCAGGTTAAAGGCAACCCCCAAGCGATGTCCGAAACCCGCTTTACGTTCCTTACGACAAGTACGGCGGCCCCTGAAACAGCTTTATCCAAACTTAGAATGTTTGGAGAACTGCGTGATGTCGATGGTGCTCAGGAAACCCTACTCCACGCGGCGAAATCCTCAACTAATTCACAGACACAGAAAGCGCGCGAGGCCTTTCTGGACATGGACTCCAAACAGCGTAAGTTGCTGATTGCCAATATTTGGGTGTTCGACGCCGCCCCGAACATTGTCGATGTTCGTGAAGAACTGGAAGAGCTTCTATTTTATGCAGCGCCCTCTGATCAATTAACAAATTTTGTCGATTATCTGGAGGGTTGGTGGCTTAGAAAAGTTATCGGCGCGCTTACGGATTCCCCTCCTCCATCTATTCCTCTTGCTGCGATTCAAAGTAAAATCGCTGATTTGCGTGAGACTTTTCAAGCAGCAAAGCTCCCCCTTGATGATGGCATCGATGCGATGCCGCCTATTGAGACATTGCCAGAGGACGAACGCGATTTCGTCCGACAAATGAAACTGATTGGCCTCGAGGAAAGCCCAACCCTTGCTGCCGTCCATGATTTCTATCGCGCGTCCGAACAACGCTCCCGTTGGGCGAGGGAAAACTTGCTGCTCGATGGCGAGGTCGATCGATATGACCGGGCCTTATACGACGCATGGAAAAGGAAATTTCACTCTAAAGTCGACGAAGTTAGGAACGGCTGTAGCGAGGATGAGAAAAAGAGAATCGGACGTTCGATATTTTTCTGGGCGGGCCTTTACAGCAAGCCTTTCCGGAATCGAGAAGAACTATGGCTGTCGTCAGGCTCCTATCAGATCCTTGCTGACTCAGTGCGTCTTGGTTGGCACCCTGAATTCAACGCGCTCATGAATGAAGAAGGTAATGTGTGATGAGATTGCCCATTTGGCGCGAGCGCTCACCTGAGGAAGCGAACCATTTCAACCCAGCTTACTGTGGTGCTTTGATCTATGAATTTGTCCACTCTTACACGCGAGCGAAGTCAGGCCCACCATCTTTCTGCTTACCGTTTTGTGCGATGCCCGTGGCTTTGCATCCGGACACACGAGACCGGCTTCCGAGAAGCATCATCACATCGCTATATCCATGGCTAGAACGGAACCCCGATGTCTTGGTTGGCTACGATACGCGGGCTCAAAACCTAGGTCCTGTTGACGAAGTGGATTCTCAAGGCGGTCGAAGCGTGATTCAAGACTGGCTTTTGGGAGGCGGTCTTGGTTCGCGGGTTGATGACGGACGAGGAGTGGGCGTTTTTCCAGCCCT
>NZ_SLXO01000009.1 GCF_004341375.1 Rhodothalassium salexigens DSM 2132 | reverse complement strand
CGATACCCCAAGCCCTTCTGACCTGCCCGCCGATCCCGGACCCGCCGACCGGCCCTGACATCACCCAGGCCGATGTGGCCCGCTGGGCCGTGGAAACCGCCACCGCCGCCCGCCACTGCCGCCGCGATCTGATCGCTGTGCGTCGGCTGGTGAATGGCCGCCGGGAATAATTCGACTAGCGGGGTTCTCATGGCTGTTTCCGCGCCGAACACGGTTTGGCAATTGGGGTGTAAGGCGTTGATTTATATGAGGGTGAACAAAACGGGGAAATTGCCAAACCGGCTTGATTTTAAAGCAGATCGCCCTTTCACGGCGGAAACACGGGTTCGAGTCCCGTAGGGGTCACCATTCCCAGAAAACTGCCAAAAACCGACCTATAATCACCCGGCGTTTTGCTGGTTGGATATTGGGTCGCCTTTCGGGCCTGCCCCACTTGGCCATGGCATTCTGAGGCAGTAGCTTTCTGCTCGTCTTTTGGGTGCGGTTTTTCGTCAATTCCAAGGCGCGAGGGGGCTATCACCTCTGGGGGGGCTGCGACCCCTGACCTTTATCCATCTGAAGCCAGAGTCGGGGGCCGGCATGGCGCTCGGTGTCGCCCCCAAAACCGACGATCGGCATGACACCCAGCCAAAAGGCTGCGAGTCCAACCCCACCGGCAGAGCCACTTTCAAGCGCCGCCGGTGGGGAAAGCGGAAAACCACACGGCTTTTTCCGCAGCCTGCCAGGCCCGCCATTGATGCCTGACCGAACAGGCCCAAGCAGCAGACATCGGTCAGAAGCTGACCGATGCACCTAGTCGGAAGAAGCGCCCCACCTGATCAAACAGGCCCACATCATTACGCCCGTTGGTCAGGAAACCGCGCGTCTCGGGTACTTGGGCCAGCAAAGGGGGATCATTGTCCAAAAGATTGTCGACGGAAAAGAAGACCGATGTGCCTTCGACGATCTGGTAGCGGATATTGATATCCGTATACCATTCGGCATCGGTGCTGTTGGGGGCGCGAGCTTCGGGCACCTCGCCGAGGTCCGAGCGCATGCTGGACAGGAATCGTTCCTCAAGGCTGAAGGTCCAATTATGCCAATAATAGGAGAGCCTTGACGTGAAGGAGAATTCCGGGTCGCCCAGTTCGCCGGCCTCGCGGTCGGGGGTGGTGGTGTTCTCCTGGCCGAAGAAGGCCAGAGTGTCCAGGTACGTTCCCACGAAACTCGCTTCCAGCGATCCCGGCACCGCGTTGGCCGTGGTACCGGCTAGGTCGATGATGTAGCGCGCATCAAAATCAATGCCCGAGGCTTCGAGCTTGGCGACATTGATCAGCCGGCTTTCGATCGCATCGAAGTTACCGTTGGTCTGACGGCGAACCTGATCGCAGAAGGGGTTATCGATGCTTTCGGCATCAACGCAGTTGTTCACGATAGCCTGGGCGGGGAAACTGTTCACCGCGTCGGTAATCTTGATATCCCAATAGTCGACGGCCAGGGTCAGCCCCGGCAGAAAGCGCGGGGTGAAAACGGCCCCCACCGTGATCGTGTCGGCCTTTTCTTCCGTCAGGTTCGGATTGCCGCCTGTGATGACCGTGTTGGTGCGGTTCTGAGATTGGGAGTCGAAATCGGCTGGCAGGCCCAGCGCAGCGCAATTGTCCGGCCGGCTGCGCGAGCCGTTGGCCAGATTGGCCGCGTCGCAGGGGTCGATCAGAAAGATGTTGTTCACGTCCGTGGGGCCGAACAACTCGCCCACATTGGGGGCCCGAACAGCGACTGAAAAGGCGCCGCGGAAGCGTAGGTCTGCCGTGGGTGCCCAATCTGCACTGACCTTCCAGGCGGTGGTCCCCCCGATGGTGGAATAGTCGCCATAGCGGATCGCACCATCGAGGTTGATCTCTTCGGCGAGGGGCAGGTCGCGGACCAGGGGCAGGTTCACCTCGCCGAAGACTTCCCAGACGTCGAAGTCGCCTTCGATGTTGCCGATGGGCGGCGAGGCGAAGATATCACCGGTATTGCGCAGGAAGCCCTCTTCGGTTTCCGCGCGTTCGGTTCGATACTCAAAGCCCCCGGCAAAGCCCACCGGTCCGCCGGGCAATTCAAGGAGGTCAGCCGTATCGCCGGTCACCGTGGCGTTGACCACATTTTGCTCCACAAGCCCCTCGGTCAGGAAATCGGTATAGGCAAACGCAAGGGCGCTTTGCGAAGCCGCTTGCGGGCCCAGGACGTTCAGGGGCTTGCACCCGCCCGATGGGTCGCGGCAGACGATTTCCCCTGTCTGCGGGTCGCGCACAGCATCCAGTGCTTGCTGGAACCGCGAGGGCACTTGTTGGTTGATGAACTTGGTGGTGATGTCCGACCGGCCGTATTGGTAGTGCACTGAATAATCCAGGTTGGAAGAGATCGCACCTTCGAAACCCAGATAGAGTTGGATTGTATCCCGGTCGGATTTGGATCGGGATTGGCCGTGGTCCACATGGGTGCGGCCGACGAAAAAGCCATCCAGATCTTCGGCTGCCAGAATGTCACGCAACTCCTGAGGGACAAAGGGATTGTCGGCCTGCAGGAAGATGGGCTCCACACTGGGCAGGGAGAAAGAGGGTTGGCCCGCCGTGGACGCCGTCGTCTGGGCGAATTTGGCGTCGGCGAAAAAAGTGTGTTTGTCGCTGAAAGCGTAGCGTACTCCGCCCGACAGCAGCAGCCGTTCCACCGGTACCTGGATGAAATCGAAGGGCGCCAAGTCCACCGTGTCACCGCCGGATGACAGAGACGGCGCGATCAGATTGCCCAGGTCCTGCGCAACCAAGTCGCCATTATCGTTGAAAGTGAAGGGGCCGCCATTGGCTTCGAATACCTGACCGTCAGGCCCGATCACCCGTCCCCCCGGCGCGGTGGATATGAAGCCCGTATCCTCGAACAAGATCTGGTCGGGGATGCCGTCATTGGGCCCGGTGTCGTCAGGATTGGGGGCGAAACGACGGCTGGCATCGCGCCAATTGCGGTCGGCCCCATTGATCTCTTCGCTGTTATCGAAGGTGGCGTTGAAGTAGATATTGCCGCGGTTGTCGTCGAAATTGGTCCCGGCGGTCACACTGATTTTTTGGCTTTCGCCGTCGCCTTCATCCGATATGCCAAGCTGACCGTCAAATTTCAGACCCTCGAAATCATCCTTCAAAATAATGTTCACCACGCCCGAAACCGCATCCGCGCCATAAACGGCGGAGGCGCCGCCCGTGATGACCTCAACACGCTCCACCAGGGCGGTTGGGATCGTATTGGTGTCCACCGCGGCGGACCCCGGGTCGCTGCCCACATGGCGCCGACCGTTCACCAAAACCAGTGTCCGGTCGATCCCAAGGCGCCGCAGATCCAGGAAGTTGGTGCCGGCCTGTTGGGGGGCGAAGTTCGTACTGGCCGGCGTGCGGGTGGCCCCGAGAGCGGGTAACTGATTGAGGGTATCGGCTAGACGGTTGTCGGCATTCAATGCCAATTGCTCGGCGTCGACGCTGGTCACCGGCGTTGGCGTGGTGGCGGTCGACCGGGCGATCCGTGACCCGGTGACCACGATTTCCTCGACCTCATCGACCTCCTGGGCACCGGCCTGATCGGGCGATTGTGCGGCGGCCGATGCGGTCAAGCAGGACAAACCGGTCAAAAGCGCCAGTGTCGACACGGCGCCGGGTCGTTGATGATAGAACACATATACCTCCCTGATATCGGTAATGCCATGTCCCTATCCGAGACATGCCCCAGTCCGAGGGGACGGTGCCGGCGCTATTTGGTAATGTTGTTTCGTTAGCGCCGGCATATTGGCACAAAAACTAGTGCGTATTTGATTTCTGGCGCAACCACCTGGGGCGACCTTTCTCGGCTGGAGGGCAGATCGAGCCCCAGCCCGAGCCAGGGGCGCTTG
This sequence comes from Rhodothalassium salexigens DSM 2132, assembly GCF_004341375.1. GTDB lineage: Bacteria > Pseudomonadota > Alphaproteobacteria > Sphingomonadales > Rhodothalassiaceae > Rhodothalassium > Rhodothalassium salexigens. The sequence continues at coordinate 183,995 of NZ_SLXO01000009.1, read as the reverse complement.
CTTCGGTCAGCCAATGACCGGAAACCGCGGCGCGGTTGAGGGCATTTGATCGGCAGGTGTTGCGGTCTGTCATCGGAGTGACGCCGTTATCGGGCTGCCGGCATGGAAACCCGCCCGTCCATCTCGGCCAATCGGCATGACAGGCGCCGGTCGGCAAGACCGGTCTTGATCCGGTTGCTGGGCATGGTGCCTTGGGTTATCCGCTATGGAGTATGGGTTTTCCCAATCGGCATGACCTCTTCGATAATAGAAAGATTGTCCTGGGCAGATGGGTTTTCAGGCTTTTGGCCCGGTGGCTATTGGTGACGGTGCGGTGCTCGACGGGTGGGGCGTGCGGCTTGGTGTGGGGGTGATGGCCGTCTATGGCCGGCTGGCGTTGGCCAACCCGATCGAGCCGTCGTTGACCGAGCCGTTTTCTGGATTGGTCGCCTATGTGCCGGACTTCGGGGTCACGCAGGCGCGCCTGGCCGGGATGCCCGAGGTGATGCGGATTGCGCCCGGCCGCGCCTATTTCTACGCGACCAATCAAACCCCGTATCTGGCCCAGATGGCGGAGCCGGGTCGCTATTCCGGGGTCAAGATGGTGTTCGAGGCCGCCGCCCTGTCGCAGGTCCAGACACCGACGGCGCGCCTCTATTGTCAAAACCCCGACCGACCGGTTTTTGCCGAGATGCCGGTCGGTCGGCCGCTGGTCGAACGGGTGGCCGCGCTGCCCAAGGCCGTGCCGCAGGCGTTGTCCGACCAATTGCGCCTGCTGGCCGACCTCCACCGCATTGCGGGCGACCTGCTGGCCGATTGGGTCACGGTGGAACGCACGGGCGCCGCGTCACCGGCGCCCGAACTCGACGCCCAGATCGACGCGGCCGATCGGTATCTAAAGGAGAACCTGGCCGCGCCGCCCTCGGTCCTGGCCTTGGCGAACCAGGTGGGGCTCAACCACATGACCATGAAACGCGGTTTCCACCGGCTGTTCGGCACCACCGTCTATGGCCGGTTGCGGTATTGGCGCATGCAGCGGGCGTGCGAGCTTTTGCAGGCGGGCGCGAGTGTGCTCGATACCGCGCTGGCGGTCGGCTACGCCAATCCCTCCAAATTCGCGGCCGCCTATCGCCGAGAGACCGGCCGCAATCCCTCGCAAGGGTGACGCGGCCGGTCCGGCCGGCGCGGCGTGCGCGCGCGCCCTTGGGCCGCGCCAACAGCGGCGAGGCCCGCAGGAGAGCGTCGATCAGAACGTGACTTCGACGCCGCCGCCGATCAGTTGCGGCTCGTTGACGAAGGCGCCGAAGCCGGTGAATTCGAATTCGATGTACGTCTCGTCGAAGGCGTTGCGCGCGAACACGAAGATTTCCCAATTTTCGTAGGTCAATCCAAGACGCGCATTGACCAGCGCGTAGTCGTCGCCGGGGACCTGGTTGGCCACGTCGAAGAACCGGTCGCTGGCACCATTGGCCGACACATTGGCGGCCAAGCCGATGCGGCCGAAAAAGTCGTCATCCTCGAAACGGGTGAACACGCTCCAGGTGATCTTGGCACCGCCGGCGACCTGATTGCCCGCCAGGTCGGCGCCGGTGAGTTGCTCGACGAACCGGTCATATTCCGCATTGGCATAGCCGAAGCTGCCGCCTAGTTCCCAGTTGGCGGTCGGATAGAGGCGCGTCTCGATCTCGGCACCGACGCTGGTCGCTGCGGCGGAGTTGGTGCGGAAGTCGATCAGCGAGCCGGGCGCGATCTGTTCGGCCTGCAGATCCGACCAGTCGATATAGAACGCGGTCACGTCGATGCGCCCGAAACCATTGGGCAGGCGCCATTTGCTGCCCACTTCATAATTCCATGTGAACTCGGGCCCATAGGATTTGGGCAAGCCGGTGATCCCCAGGCGTTCGGCGGTCAACACGGTGTTGTTGAAGCCGCCGGCGCGAAAGCCCCGGGAGATCGACCCATAGAGCTTCACATCGTCGGTCACCGCATAGGTCGCGGCCAGGCGCGGCAGAAGCTTGTTGTAGGTCTGCTTGCCGTTGACCGCCGTGACCGGCGCCAGGGGCGGTGCCGACGCCGTCCGCGGCCAGGCAAACAGGGTATTGGTGTTGTCGGTTTCGACCCGTTCGTGCTGGTAGCGCAGGCCAGCGGTCAGTTCCCAGTCGCCGAGGACGTAGTTCGCCTGACCGAACACCGCCAGCGCCTTGTCGTCGAAGCGGACCAGATCGTTGATCGAGGTCGGCGTTCCGACCATGCCGGCATCCACCAGGTCATTGATGTAGACGTCGAAGTCGTTTTGCAGGCTCAGCCCGTAGAGGCCGACGATATAGTTGAGCGGTCCGCTGTTCTGGCTCACCAGGCGGAATTCCTGAGTCCATTGTCGGATGTCGCTGTCGGCGGTGGAGGTGGCGACCGATGCGGCCGAAAAGTCGAGATCGTTCTGGGTGAACCGGTCGATCTGGCTGAAGCCGGTCTGCGATTCCAGCCGCATGTGGCCCAGATCGTAAACCAGCTTGAGCCCGAGAATGTGGGATTGGGCGTCTTCTTCGGTCGGCGCATTGTTGGTGATGACGAACAGGTCGTCGGCCTGGGGGAATTGGGCCAGCCCGTCGTTGCGATCCTGAACGAAATAGTTCACGTCGATCTGCAGATTGTCGGTGGGTTCGGCGACCACGAACAGACTGCCGCCAAAGGTGCGCTCATTGTTCTGTGGCTTGCCGGTGGTGGTGTTGCGGATGAAGCCGTCCACATCGTTCCACAAAAAGGTGCCGGCGGCCCGCAGCCGGTCGCCCCACAGCGGCCCTTCCAGCCGCACCGCGCTCTCGCGGTAGCCGCGTTCGCCGGCCAGGACGTCGACCGAGCCGGCCAGTTCGTCGCCGGGCTCCTTGAGCGAGATATTGACCACGCCGCCGAGGGTGTTCTGGCCGTACAAGGTGCCCTGCGGCCCGCGCAGGAACTCCACCTGTTCCGCAGCGTCGATGTCGAGGCCGAAGAATGACGGGTCGGGCAGGGCGACCCCGTTCACATTCACCGACACGATCGGGAAGTTCAGTTCGCTGCGGCCGATGCCGCGGGTGTAGAAATAGGTTCCGGTGCGTCCACCCTGGTTCTGGGCGGTCACATTGGGCACGATCGTCACCGCATCGGCGAGCGATCGGCCGGGTAGAAGGTCCAGATCCCGGTCGGTCACCACCGAAATGCTGGATGGCACATCTTGCAGGCTGCGCGCGCGCTTTTCGCCGGTAACGATGATCTCCTCGATGATCCGCCCGGTGTCGGCGTCGGCCGAGCGGTCGGGCTCGGTCTGAGCTTGGGCCGGCAGTGCGAGGACCGTCGTAGCCAGCGCGGTCTTGGTGGTCGCCCAGAGGCGGGCGACCGCCATCTTGTATGATCTCATGTTTCGTCCCTCGGTTATTTTTGCGAGTGACTAGCACTTGCAAAAATAACCGTCCACTCCGCCAGGCACAAAGAGGCGCCCGTCAGGCACGCCGGAGCTGAGAGACGCGTTGCGCGGGGCCGGGCTGCGCCGTTGGTGTGTTCCAACCAAAGGCGCGCGGCGCTTCACAGCCTCTTGTAGGAGGTGCGCGCAAAAGCGGTTCGGTAAAGGCGCTTGTTGTGATAGTGTAAAGCTTAATAGGGGAGGTATAAAAAAAACGGTGGTGCGCGTCCGTCAGGGCGATGATGCTGCCGTTGCGTGGTCGGCTGGTCCGGCGATGGGCGAGGCTTGTGTGCGTTGCTCCGGGCTCGGCGTTCCGGGCTTGGGGGGTGGGTGCAGGCAGGCGGTCCGCGCTGGCGGCCCTTTCTAGTGGTGTTTGGGTGCTCGGCTTGAGCGCCGTCTTCCCCTTCTGCGGTTCACCCTGCGCTGCGGCGCAGATCGTCGGAGAAGGAGACACCGATCATGAATGCCCCCGAAGCTTTGAGTGCCGCGCCCGAAATCCCGTTCGCCGCGCGCTACGATAATTTCGTCAACGGCCAGTGGGCCGCCCCCCAGGCCGGTCGGTATTTCGACAATATCTCGCCGGTGACCGGCCGGCCGGTGTGCCAGGTGGCGCGCTCGGACGCCGCCGACATCGAGGCCGCGCTCGACGCTGCCCACGCCGCCAAGGACGCCTGGGGCCGCACCAGTGCCGCCGAGCGCGCGCTGATCCTCAACCGCATCGCCGACCGGATGGAAGAGCATCTCGACCGGCTGGCGGTCGCCGAAAGCTGGGACAATGGCAAGCCGATCCGCGAGACCACGGCCGCCGACGTGCCGCTGGCGATCGACCATTTCCGCTATTTCGCCGGCTGTATCCGCGCCGAGGAAGGCTCGATCAGCCAGATCGACGCCGACACGGTGGCCTATCACTTCCAGGAACCGCTCGGCGTGGTCGCGCAGATTATCCCGTGGAACTTCCCGCTTTTGATGGCGGCGTGGAAGCTGGCGCCGGCGCTCGCTGGCGGCAACTGCATCGTGCTCAAGCCGGCCGAGCAGACCCCGGCGTCGATCCTGATCTGGGCCGAGATCGTCGGCGACCTGTTGCCGCCCGGCGTGCTCAATATCGTCAACGGTTTCGGCCTTGAAGCCGGCAAGCCGCTGGCGTCGAGCCCGCGCATCGCCAAGGTGGCGTTCACCGGCGAGACCGGCACCGGCCGGCTGATCATGCAATATGCGTCGGAAAACCTGATCCCGGTCACCCTGGAGTTGGGCGGCAAGTCGCCGAACATCTTCTTCGAGGACGTGGCGCGCGCCGACGACGACTATTTCGACAAGGCCATCGAAGGCTTCGTCATGTTCGCGCTCAACCAGGGCGAGGTGTGTACCTGCCCGTCGCGCGCGCTGATCCATGAGAGCATCTACGACCGGTTCATGGAGCGCGCGCTCGACCGGGTGCGCGCCTTAAAACAGGACAATCCGCTGTTGCCCAGCACCATGATCGGTGCCCAGGCCTCGGCCGAGCAGCGCGACAAGATCCTGTCCTATATCGATATCGGCCGCGCCGAGGGCGCCGAGGTGCTGGTGGGCGGCGGCGCGGCCACCCTCGGCGGCGACCTGGCCGACGGCTTCTACGTCCAGCCCACGGTGCTGCACGGCCACAACAAGATGCGCGTGTTCCAGGAGGAGATCTTCGGCCCGGTGGTCGCGGTGACCACCTTCAAGGACCATGACGAGGCGCTCGCCATCGCCAACGACACCCTCTACGGCCTCGGCGCCGGGGTGTGGAGCCGCGACATCACCACCTGTTACCGCTTCGGCCGCGCCATCGAGGCCGGCCGGGTGTGGACCAACTGTTATCACGCCTATCCCGCCCACGCCGCCTTTGGCGGCTACAAGCAGTCGGGCGTCGGGCGCGAGAACCACAAGATGATGCTGTCCCAGTACCAACAGACCAAGAATATGCTGGTCAGCTACAACCCGCAGAAATTGGGCTTTTTCTAGGCCTGCGGGGCGATACCGCGAACCTTTGGGGAGAACCGGAACAATGTCGAAGACCATGAGAGCGGCCGTGGTGCGCCAGTTCGGCGCCCCGCTGGCGATCGAAGAAGCGCCGATCCCCGAGCCCGGGCCGGGCCAGATCCAGGTCAAGATCGAGGCCTGCGGCGTCTGCCACACCGACTTGCACGCCGCCCATGGCGACTGGCCGGTGAAGCCCGAACCGCCGTTCATTCCGGGCCATGAGGGCGTCGGTTTCGTCTCCGGCGTCGGCCCGGGCGTCACCACGGTGAAGGAGGGCGACCGGGTCGGCGTGCCGTGGCTCTATTCCGCCTGCGGCCATTGCGAGCATTGCCTCGGCGGCTGGGAAACCTTGTGCGAATCGCAAAGCAACACCGGCTATTCGGTCAATGGCGGCTTCGCCGACTATGCGCTGGCCGACCCCGACTATGTGGGTCACCTGCCGGCCAATCTGCCGTTCGTGGACATTGCGCCGGTGTTGTGTGCCGGGGTCACCGTCTATAAGGGCCTCAAGACCACCGAAACCAAGCCCGGCGACTGGGTGGTGATCTCGGGCATCGGCGGGCTTGGCCACATGGCGGTTCAATACGCCCGCGCCATGGGCCTGCGCGTGGCCGCCGTCGATATCGACGACGACAAACTGCGCTTGGCCGAACGGCTGGGGGCTGCGGTCACCGTCAACGCCACCCGCACCGACCCGGCGGCGTTTCTGCAAGCCCAGATCGGCGGCGCGCACGGGGCGCTGGTCACCGCGGTGTCGCCCAAGGCGTTCGAACAAGCCCTGGGCACCGTGCGCCGCGGCGGCACGGTGGCACTCAACGGCTTGCCGCCGGGCGACTTTCCGCTGCCGATCTTCGACATGGTGCTGCGCGGCATCACCGTGCGCGGCTCGATCGTCGGCACCCGGCTCGACCTGGCCGAAGCGCTGGCCTTTGCCGGCGACGGGCTGGTCAAGGCGACTACCACGACCGCGTCGCTCGATCAAGTCAATGACGTGTTCGCACGCCTGCACAAGGGCGATATCGAGGGCCGCGTGGTGCTCGACCTGGCCGCCTGACCTGCCGCGAGCACGCCCAGCCGCGCCACGGCGCGGCGTGGGGCGCGCCTGTCGTGACACCCGGCTGGGGCGCGCGCCGGGCGGCCAGATCGATGCGACGGGCCGCACGACCGACGCGAACGCCACGCAGCGGTCGGCAGCGGAAAGCGGGCAAGCGGCGGGCACGGTAGCGCGGCGGGCACGGTGGGGCACGGTGCGCCGGGTCCCCAGTGGTGCAGCGGGTAAAGCGGCGCGCACGGTCGCGCGGTGCGCACGGTGCCGCCGCGAGTAAAGCGGCGCCGGCGGACTCAGGGGCGCCGGGGACACGGGGGGGGGGGAAGACGGCGCCGGCCAAGTGTCGGGCGATCCCTGTCGCCGACTGCGTCGCTGGCCGCGCGGCGTCTTCCGCGCCGCTTAACCTGTGCCGGGCCTGCGCCGCTTAAGCTGCGGCGCCGTCGAGCATGTGGCCGGTCTCGCGCAGGCGGGCGTGCCAGCTCAGCGCCTCTTCGATCACATGGGGGGTGTGGCCGCCGCGCGCCGTGGCCCGGGCCATGTAATCGGCCATGGCGTCGCGATAGCTCGGGTGCACGCACCGGGCCAGGATCGTCTCGGCGCGCTCGCGCGGGGCCAGGCCGCGCAGGTCGGCCAAGCCCTGTTCGGTGACCAGAATGTCCACATCGTGTTCGGTATGGTCCACATGCGAGACCATGGGCACCACGCTGGAGATATTGCCGCCCTTGGCGATCGACTTGGTGACGAAGATCGACATGAAGCCGTTGCGCGCGAAATCGCCCGAACCGCCGATGCCGTTCATCATCTTGGTGCCGCCCACATGGGTCGAGTTCACATTGCCGTAGATGTCGAATTCGAGGGCGGTGTTGACGCAGATGATGCCCAGCCGCCGGATCACTTCGGGGTGGTTGGAGATTTCCTGCGGGCGCAGCACCAGGCGCGACTTGTAGTCGGGCAGCTTGGGCAGCACCTCTTGATAGCGCGCGGCCGACAGGGTGATCGAGGAGCCGGACGCGAAGTCGAGCTTGCCGGCGTCGAACAGGTCGAAGGTCGAATCCTGCAACACCTCGGAATACATGGTCAGGTTATGAAACGGCGTGTCGATGAAGCCGGTCATGACCGCGTTGGCGATGGTGCCGATGCCGACCTGGAAGGGTTGCAGCGTCTCGGGCAGGCGGCCGTGGCGGACTTCATGGCCCATGAATTCGGCCAGATGGCCGGCGATCGCGCGGGTGTCGGCGTCGGGCGGCAGCACGGTCGACGAGCTGTCGTGCTTCTCGGTCAGCACGATGGCGGCGATCTTGTCCGGGTCGATGGGGATATAAGGCAGGCCGATGCGGCTTTCGGGCGCGACCACCGGGATCGGCTCGCGCGCCGGCCGGCGGGTCGGGATGTAGATGTCGTGCAGCCCTTCGAGCGCTTGCGGCTGCGACAGGTTGATCTCGACGATCACCTTGTCGGCCAGGATTGCGAAGCTGGCCGAATTGCCCACCGAGGTGGTCGGCACGATGCCGCCCTGTTCGGTGATCGCCACCGCCTCGATCACCGCGATATCCACCGGGCCCAGTTGGCGGGTGCGCAGATGCTCGACCGTCTCGGACAGGTGGTGGTCGATGAACATCACCTCGCCCTTGTTGATGGCGTTGCGCAGATAGGGGGCGGCCTGGAACGGCATGCGCCGCGCCAGCACATGCGCTTCGGCCAGCGTCTTGTCCAGATCGTTGCCGAGCGAGGCACCGGTCATCAGGGTGATCTTCAGCGGCTCGGTGCGCGCGCGCTCGGCCAGCGCCATGGGCACCGCCTTGGCCTCGCCCGCGCGGGTGAAGCCGCTCATGCCCAAGGTCATGCCGTCCTTGATCAGGCTCGCCGCCGCGTCGGCGCTGCAAATACGATCCTGAAGCCCCCGACACCGAACGCGTTCAGCCACCATGCCATACTCTCCCTGTAGCGCCGCGGCACCCGAGACAAAAGACGGGCGCTGGGCGCAGCTTCATACCACTGTTCGTGCCAATGATCGTCAAAAGACGAGGCGCCGGGAACTCGGCCGATGCCCGGCCGCTTCTGCCGATGCGTGTCGCTCTCTTGGCGGTCGGCGTGGCACCCTAACGGGCTATCGCGACGGGAACAGCCCGACAATAGGCGTATGTCGGCCGGGTCTGCGGTGTTGAGGGCGAGGCGGTTCCTCGCTGCTTGCCCAGTCCGTGGGCGCGGGAGCTCAGGCGGCGGCGCGGCGGCGGGCTTGGGCGCGCAGGCGCCAGCGCCGCCACGGCGGCAGCCGGTCGATGAACAACTTGCCCGCCAGATGGTCCATCTCATGCTGCAGGCACACCGCCGCCATGCCCTCCAGGTCGCGCTCGAACAGCTCGCCGGCGCGGTCGCGGGCGCGCACCTTGACGCCCATGGCACGCATCACGCTGCCGGTCACACCGGGGACCGACAGGCAACTCTCTTCCACGAAGCCGAGCCCGCCCTTGGACAGCACTTCCGGGTTCACATAGACCTGGATGTCGCTGCCGTCGCCGGCCGGGTCGATCACCAGCACCTGGCGGTGGTCGCCCACCTGCGGCGCCGACATGCCCAGGGCCCCGGCCTCGGTCATGATCCCCTGCAAGGCGGCGATCAGCCGGTCGAGCGAGGCGTCGTCGAACGCGGTCACCGGCGCCGAGGGCTGGCGCAGCCGCTCGTCGGGATATTCAAGGATGGTGAAGCCGTCCATGGCGTTGGTTCCTCGCTCAGCCCAACCGGTCGGCCGGTTCGCCTGCCGACAAGGGTTCCGGCGCCGTCGCCAGGCGCCGCCCGGCGGTGCGCCGGATCAGCGGCACCGTGGCCGCCACCGTGACCAGCAGCAGCACGATTTCGATCGCATAGACGGTCACATAACCGGCGGCGTCGGCGGCCATGCCTTGCAAGGTGCCGGCGGCGTGGACGCTGGCGTTGACAATGTCGCGCAGCGCCCCGCTCAGCGCCATGGCGACGCCGGCGGCGGTCGCCTGCACGGCCCCCCAGGCGCCGAGCGCCAGGCCCGCCTGGCCGGCCGGCGCGCGGGTCATGGTGGCGGTCAGCGTGGCGTGGCCGAACAGGGCGGCGCCAAAGCCGATCAGGAAGTTGCCGACCAGGAAGGCGCTCGACAGGCCATAGGGGGCGGCCAGGATGACCAGCGCGAACGCCGGCAGGCCGACCAGGGCGGCATTGCGGGTCAGCCGATAGGCGTCGCCGCCGCGCCCGAGCAGCACCGAGGCGGTCCAGAACCCGACCACGCCGCCGAACGCGAACAGGGCGGTCAACCGGGTGGTGGCGCTGACGCTCCAGCCCAGCACCTGGCCGCCGAACGGCTCCAACAGCACGTCGGCCATGGCGAACGCCATGGTGCCGAGCCCGACGATCACCAGCCGGCGCACCGTGTCCTCGCCGGTGCAGAATTGCGCCCACGACTCGGCAAAGCTGGGGTCGGCCGCCGGGGCGGCGGCGCCGCGCGGCGGCCGGCGGGTTTCCTGCTTCCACATGGCGATGGCGTTGAGGGTCACCGTGACCACGGCCGCCCCCTGGATCACCTGGACCAGCCGGCCGGGCGAGAAGTCCGCCAATGCCGCCCCGAAGATCAGCGCGCTGGCCATCATGCCCAACAGCAGCATGACGTACATCAGGCCGACCACCTTGGGGTGCGACTCAGACGGCGTCAGATCGGTGGCGAGGGCGAGACCGGCGGTCTGGACCGTGTGCGCCCCGGCGCCGACCATCAAAAACGCAAGGGCGGCCGACGATTGGCCGATCCACACCGGCGCGGTATCCGCCTGGCCCTTGCCGGCCAGCACCAGGATGGCGAACGGCATGATCGCGAAGCCGCCGAACTGCCACAGCGTGCCCTTCCAGATAAACGGCACCCGGCGCCAGCCGAGTTCGCAGCGGTGGGTATCGGAACGGTAGCCGATCAGCGCCCGGAACGGCGCGAACAGCACCGGCAGCGCGACCATGAAGGCGACCAGCGAAGCCGGGACGCCGCATTCGACGATCATCACCCGATTGAGCGTGCCGACGAGCAGCACCAGGGTCATGCCGACGGTGACTTGAAACAGAGACAGCCGCAACAAGCGGCCGAGCGACAGATCGGGGGTGGTGACGTCCGCAAAGGGCAGATACCCCGGCCCGAGAGAGGCCCAGGTGGAAATGAGCCGTTGCCGGAAAGGTTTCATGTCCAGTCTCGTGGCTGCAAGGATACTGGGGCGTCGGACCTTCCGGGTCGTGCGCGCGGCCGGTGAACCAAGGCCCAAACGCAAGCGGGGCGCTTGTGCGCCCCGACTTGGATCGTCTTGCTGTTTACTTGTTCCGCTTCGGACCCGGTTGGATCAGCATATTCATGCCCAGGGCCGACGACAGCGGCGTCTTCTTGTCGGTCAGCACGGGCATACCGAAACTCTTGTCCCAGCCGGGCTTGCGCGGCGCCAGAAGCGGCAGGCCGAGCATCGACGAAATCGGCTTGTCGGTGACTTCCGTCCGGGTCTTGTAGTGCCACAGCACCGGCATGCCGAGGAACGTCGACAGCGGCGTCGGATCCGGATTCGCGCCCGTGGGCAACAACTCGGTGTCTACCGGGCCGGCGGCGTCCAGGATCTTGGCCACTTTCGCGGCCTGGCCGAACAGGGCCCGCACGCCCACCAGCGACCGCCCTTGTTCCAGCATTTGTTGGAACAGCAACGGCCGCGCGTTGGGCAGAAAACCGTCTTCGATGGCTTCATGAACGGTCTTTTCTTCCTTGCCGGACAGTTTGGGCCCAGCAAAATGCTTCACATCGGTGAAACCCGCCTGCTTGAGGTTGGTTACGGCCGTTTGGGCTTCACTCTCCGTGCGATACATCCGCACTTTGGCTGTCGTGACCGGTTTCATGACGGCTCTCCTTCGCGACCAGTTTCGTTGTTACCACGCCGGGCGTGGTCCAAGCCGACCGTGTTTGTCGCCTTTGCCTACTATCAAGGAGGGATTGGGACAAGTGCCCCAACCCCTAATCGCTTTTATCCGTGAGAAGGGACCCGTGGTCCCAGTCTCACATACCGCCTTGGAAGTAGGCCGGGAACCAGTCGGTATTGCTCAGGATCGCGGCATGCACGATCAGAGCAGTCACAGCGACGGCGCCAAAAAACAGCGGCAGGCCAACCGAAGGCTTAACGACGCACCAGATTTTGCCGTTATTCATGGGATACTCTCCTATCAACCGCCCCAGGGCGTGTAGATGTACGCCAGGACGTGGGCGATCACGGCGATCACGAAGAACACACGAGTGCCATCAATGATGTGCTTGTGCAGTTCTTCCGATTCCTTGATCGTCAGTCCGGTGGGCCAAACGCGATCCGGATCGTCCAGATCCGTGGTCCGTCTTTCTTGGGCCATGGCCATTTTTTCTCCTCTCCGAACTTATACGACTTCGAGCAGGTGCGCCCGAAGCAAAGTCAGTTTCGTCCCTTAGAACCAAGGTGTCAAGTGTAGTTGTCGCTCTAGCCTGTCAATTCAAATTTACAGTAAGTATCTGGCGTCAAAGCCCGGAATTCTGCGATTTTTGCGCTCATGAGCCGTCGCCGGGCGCCCGGCGGCGACCGTCGTCGGCTCGGACCGGGGCCTGTGCGGCCGCTTCAAAGAGGCGCTGGCACTGTCGGGCGTCGCGGCCCCTTACTCTCGCGCGATGCGGAATGCCGCGCTCGGGCGATGGTTGGCGCCGGGCTGTTGGCGTCATCGGCGGCGGTGTCGGCAACACCGGCGCGGCGGCTCAAGACAGATGGTGATCGATGGTGTCGCGCCGAGGGATCGTTGAACGATGTCTCGCCATAGGTCACGGGCGCCATGCTGCGCCGCCGTTGTGGTCCGTCGGAATTGGTGGATTTTTACCAATTTCAAGGGGGCTTGCGACTTTTAATCGATTGATCCGTGGGCCGCGGCGCCGGTAGAATCGCCGCTGGTTATCACGGGAATGAGCGGCTGCGCATGCCTCGCGATCATGGTTCTGCCGATGCATCGGTGCGCATCACCTGGCACGCCCGCCCGGCCGAGGACGTTCTGACCGCCACCGACAGCGACCCCCTCGGCCTGGGGGCGGAAACCGTCGCCGCCCGGCTCGACCGTCACGGCCCCAACCGGCTGCCCGAAGCCCGCCGGCGCGGGCCGGTGCTGCGCTTTCTGAGCCAGTTTCACAATGTTTTGATCTATGTGCTGTTGGCCGCCGCGGCGACCACGGCGGCGCTCGACCATTGGGTCGACACCGGGGTCATTCTGGCGGTGGTGTTGGTCAATGCGGCCATCGGCTTCGTTCAGGAGGGCAAGGCCGAGCGCGCCCTGGCCGCCATTCGCGACATGCTCGCGCCGCGCGCCACCGTGCTGCGCGACGGTCGCCGCCAGAGCGTTGCGGGCGAGGCGCTGGTGCCCGGTGATATCGTGTTGCTCGACGCGGGCGACCGGGTGCCGGCCGACCTGCGGCTGTTGGAGGTGTCCGGGCTGAAGGTGGACGAGGCGGTGCTGACCGGCGAGTCGGTGGCGGTCGACAAGACCACCGCGCCGGTGGCGGCCGAGGTGGCGCTTGGCGACCGGCGCTGCATGGCGTTCAGCGGCACCATGGTGTCGGCGGGCCAGGGCCGCGGCGTGGTGGTCGCCACCGGCGCGCAGACCGAGATCGGCCGGATCAGCGGCCTGATCGCCACCGTCGAACAGACCACCACGCCGCTGTTGCGCCAGATGGACGTGTTTGCGCGCTGGCTGACCTTGTTCATTCTGTGCGTCAGCGCGGCGATCCTGGGGGTTGGCGTGGCGCTTGGCGATGCCGCGTTCGACGATCTGTTCATGACCGTGGTCGGCCTGTCGGTGGCGGCGATCCCCGAGGGCCTGCCGGCGATCCTGACCGTGACCCTGGCCATCGGCGTTCAGGGCATGGCGCGCCGCCACGCCATCGTGCGCCGGCTGCCGGCGATCGAGGCGCTGGGCTCGGTGTCGGTGATCTGTTCGGACAAGACCGGCACGTTGACCCGCAACGAGATGACCGTCGGCGCGGTGGCGACCGCCGAGCGGCTGTTCACCCTGTCGGGCTCGGGCTACACGCCGGTGGGGCAGGTGTCGCTCGACCACTGGCCGGTCGAGCCGGCCGATTATCCGCTGTTGATCGAACTCGGCCGCGCGGCGTTGCTGTGCAACGACGCCGAGTTGATGCAGGACCACGAGGACGAATGGCATGTGGCCGGCGACCCCATGGAGGGGGCGTTGGTCGCCATGGCCGGCAAGCTGGGCCTGGATGCTCTCGCCGAGCGCGCATGGCGGCGCCGGGTCGGCACCGTGCCGTTCGACGCCCGGCACCGCTACATGGCCAGCCGTCATCGGTCGGACGATGGCGCCGCCGACCGGGTCTATGTGAAAGGGGCACCGGAACAGGTGTTGGCCATGAGCCGCTGGCAACATGACGAAGCCGGCAATCCGGTGGCGCTCGATCCGGACTATTGGCAAGACCGGGCGCAGACGCTGGCCCGGCAGGGCCAGCGGGTGCTGGCCATCGCCTCGGCGGCGGCGCCCGAGGCCGAGCACGGCTTGAACGGCGATCATGTGGACGGCGCATTGGTGTTGTTGGGTCTGGTCGGTCTGATCGACCCGCCGCGGGCCGAGGCGGTGACGGCGGTCGCTCAGTGTCGCTCGGCCGGCATCCGGGTCAAGATGATCACCGGCGACCATGCCGGCACCGCCGCCGCCATCGCCCGGCAATTGGGGCTTGAGAACCCCGCCGAGGTGATCCGGGGCGCCGACATCGATGCCATGGACGACGCCACGCTGGGGGCCCGGGTCGCCGCCGTCGATGTGTTCGCGCGCACCAGCCCCGAACACAAGCTGCGCCTGGTCCAGGCGTTGCAGGCAGCCGGTGAGGTCGTGGCCATGACCGGCGACGGCGTTAACGACGCGCCGGCGCTCAAGCGCGCCGATATCGGCATCGCCATGGGCCGCAAGGGCACCGAGGCGGCCAAGGAAGCCGCCGAAATGGTGCTGGCGGACGACAACTTCGCCACCATCGCCGCGGCGGTGAAGGCCGGGCGCACGGTCTACGACAATCTCAAGAAATCGATCGTGTTTCTGTTGCCGGTCAATGGCGGCGAGTCGCTGAGCCTGATCGCTGCGATCCTGCTGGGCCTGACCCTGCCGATCACGCCGGTGCAGATCCTGTGGGTGAACATGGTCTCGTCGGTGGTGCTGGCGATGACCCTGGCGTTCGAGCCGGCCGAGCGTGACATCATGGCCCGGCCGCCGCGCGGCGCGCGCGAGCCGATCCTGTCGCGCTTCGTGCTCTGGCGGGTCAGCTTCGTATCGGTGCTGTTCTCGTTGGGCATCTTCGCCAAGTTCGCCCTGGCCGAGGCCCAGGGGGCGAGCCTGGAGGAGGCCCGCACCGTCGCCGTCAACACCCTGGTGGTGATGGAGATATTCTATCTGTTTTCGGTACGCTATCTGACCAGCCCGTCGATCACCCTGCGCGGCGTGCTCGGCACCGGGCCGGTGTTGATCGCCATCACCGCTGTCACCGCGTTGCAGTTCCTGTTCACCTATGCGCCGTTCATGGAGGCGTTCTTCGACACCCGGCCGCTGAGCATCGGTGAAGGCTTTCAGGTGGTCGCCGTTGGAGTGGTGCTGCTGCTGACCCTGGAGGCCGAGAAGCGCGTCGTTCGAGCTGTCGAGCGTCGGCATTGATCCCGCCGGGCGCCTGCGCCGCCGGCCGCAGCGGGCGCTGCGCTGGCGCGGCTGTGGACCAACGCGCCCGACCCGGACCGCGCGGCCGACGCTTATGTCTTTGATGTCCAGGGCGCCCACGGCCGGGCGCGGCGCCGCCGGTGAGCCGCGTCCGTGGTCCCAGTGCTTTCGGGGTGACACGGCGCTGCCCGACGCGCTCGGACATCTCTGAGGGCAAACCGATGCCCCGGCAGCGGCGATCAGGGGATCGCGGCCCAGACCGCGTCCAGCAAGGCTTGCGTGGCCAGGGTTGGGGCGGCCGCGCGGGCGCGGTCGTCGGCGCTGCCGGTGCGCGCCAGATCGGCGAAGCGGTCGACCATCAGCACCTGCTGCGGCGTGTCGGACGCCACCTCTATGAAGCGGGCGTCGGCGTGGCTGGCCATGCCATGGCGGTGCACATAGCCGGCCTTGAGCCCGGTATTCTTGAACGGGAAGCTGTTGGCCCAATCGAGCACGAAGTCGTCCATGATGACGATGCCCGTGGTGCCGATCAGATGCAGGTCCATGGCCAGGGTGTCGGCGGTGTAGCCCACGTCGAAGGTGGTGCTGGTGCCATCGGCGAAACCGATCAGCCCGGTGGCGCGCACCACGCCGCCGGTGTCCGGGTCGCGCTCGGCCAGCGCCTGGACGGTCTGCGGTGCGCCTTGGGGGGCCAGATACTCGACCGCCGCGCGCAGGGAATACCAAGCCATGTCGCCCACCGCGCCGGTCGGTTCCTGGTCCGGGTTGAGGCGGATATTGGTCTTGTCGGAAAACGGAAAATAGAACGCGGTGTGCAGCGAGCGCGGCGTGGCGATGGTGGTGGCCAGGGCGGCGCGCAGGGCGTGGGTGCGCGGATGGTGGGTGAAGTGGGTGGCGTCCATGAACAAGACGCCGGCGGCGTGCGCCGCGTCGATCATGCGCCGGGCGCTGGCCTCGTTCAGAAACGGCTTGTCGACCAGCACATGGCGCCCGGCGGCGATGGCGGCGAGCGCGATCTCTTCCTTGGCGACGGTCGGCACCGCCACATAGACGGCGGCCACATCGTCGCGCGCCAGCAGCGCCTGGTGGCCCTCGACCGCGGCTGCGTTGCCGCCATGGTGGTCGGCGAAGGCGCGGGCGCGGGCGCCGTCGCGGCTCGACACCGCAGCCAGATGGGCGCCCTGGGCCTGGCTGAGCGCCTCGGCGATGACCCCGGCGATGAAGCCGGTGCCGACGATGCCGAATCCCAGGCTGGTCATGACTTGGTCTCCTTGATGGCGGGCGGATGGGCCGGCACGGCGTGCCGATCCCATGCCTTGGCATATGGTCCGGTGCGGCGCCGATGAAAGGGGCGCGGCGCTCAGCCGCCGCGCGGGGCTCCTGCCCGGTGGGCGGCCGGCACGTCGACCAGCCGGCCGGTCTTGACGTCGTAGATATAGCCGTGGATCGGGATCGCCGGGTTGACCAGCGGGTGGGCGCGGATACGCGCCACATCGTCGACCACGCTTTGCGCCTGGTCGGCGATGGTGTGCCAACGCAGATAGCGCCCCTCGGCCGAGCCGCCGGTCTCGGCAGTATTGCGAAAGCCGGCGTCGGTCAGCTCGGCGGTGTCCAGGCTGCCGGCGAGCAGGTCGGCCATCTGCTGGTCGGTGAAATACTCCATGCCGCAGTCGGTATGGTGGATGACGAACCATTCGCGGGTGCCGAGCAGCTTGTGCGAGATGACCAGCGAGCGGATGGCGTCGTCGGTGGCGCGACCGCCGGCGTTGCGCACCACATGGGCGTCGCCCTCGGCAAGGCCGGCGAAGCGCGCCGGATCGAGCCGGGCGTCCATGCAGGTGAGGATCAGAAAGCCGCGGCCGGGCGGCAGCGGCAGGTCGCCCTTGGCGCCGAAATCGGCGGCATAGGCGGCATTGGCGGCGAGCACGGCGTCGGTGGTGGCGCTCATCGGCGCTACTCCTTTGGCTAGTGGGCACCCGGCGCATATCGGATTGCCGCCCGGTCGTCGCCAACGGGTTTTTCTAAGCCGCCGTTAAGCCAGGCTAAGCTCGGACAGGAGCTTCGGGATCCGCTTCTTGACCTTGAAGAAGCCCGCGGTGGCATGGGGCCAGATCGCCGCATCATAGGGGCGACGGATGCGATAAAGCGCTAGTCCGGCGGTGTCGAGCGTCGGTTGCGCGGTGTCGAGCGCCTCGCGCGCCGGCCCCTGGGGGAGCTCGGCGGTGACGATCCGCGTCACGCCCAGGCGCTGCGCCCACGCAGCCAGTGCGTCGCCCCATTGGACGCCGGCGGGCAAGGTCTCTGCCGTCACGTTCCAATGGGCGGCGGCGCGCGCGGCGGCATCGGCCACCGCGTCGCCGGTGAAGCCGACCACCGCTGCCGATACGGCGAGCGGCGAGCGGTGCTCGGCCGCGCTCAGCGTTGCGACGCCCGCGACGGTGGCGCCATCGAGCCCCAGACTTTCGGCGTGGCCGTCCTCTTCGGTGAGCAACAGGCCCACCGGCGCACCGTCCGAGGGCAGCGGCGCGGGGGCGGCCGGCATGGCGGCCGGCGGCGGGGCCGGCTCGTCGAGCGCCGGGGCGTCGCTGGCCAGGCTGTCGGGGGTGGGCTGAAAGCGGCCGTTGGTGAACCGGGCAATGTTATCGGCGCGCGCCAGATAGGTCTTGCCGCGGGTGTGCAGGCCGGCGACCCAGCGCCAACTGAGCGTGTTCGACGCCGGGTCGCCGTCGAGCAGATGGCGATAGAACCAGTCGGCGCCGAGCGACCATGGCAGCCCCAAGGTGAACAGCCAGATCGACGCCGTCCACATGCGCGCGTGATTGTGCAGATAGCCGGTCGCCGCCAATTCGGTCGCCCAGGCGTCGAAGCAGGCGATCCCGGTGCGGCCCTCGACCGCCGCGCGATAACGTGCGTCCAAGGCGCTGTCGGCGTCGAGCCGGGCCAGATCCGCGCGCACGCGCCGGCGATAGTCGCTCCACACAGACGGGCGCTGTTCCAGCCAGCCTTTGAAATAGCCGCGCCAGACCACCTCCTGGACGAACTTTTCCGCCGCATTGACGCTATGCCGGGACAGGGCGGCGGCGATCGCCTCGGGCTCCAGAACCAGGCGATGGCGCAGATAGGGGCTCAGGTGCGAGACGCTGTCGTCGGCATCGGGACCGTAATCGGTGTTGCGGTCGGCCGCATAGATCCGCCCGGCCCGGGGCGCGAAGGCGTCGAGCCGGGCCAGGCCAGCGGCGCGGGTCGCCGCTGGCGTCTGGGGTGAATCGGCGTGCGCTGGCGCGACCGCTTCGACGCGGGAGGCTTCAATCATGATGGCGGCGGTTCCTTGGCGGCGGTGCGAGCCTGCCGGGCGCTGCGCCGGCAGCGTTCCGAGCAATAGCGCACGCGCTCCCAATCCCGGGCCCACTTCTTGCGCCAGGTGAAGGGGCGGTTGCATTCGGCGCATTGTTTTTGGGGCAGGTCGGCCTTTTTGCGCATGACGGGGTTTCGATGTGACCACATGGTATCCGGTTCGTGCCAACCGGGGCCCCGGATCTGCCCCAGTTGCACTCGCTGGCGCGATGCGACAATGTGGCCGACCGGCAGGCGAGGGAGGCCGACAGCGCTGCAGCACAGGGCGGCGGCGGACGTTGACGGCCCACCGCAGCGACACGACGAACCGTTGACCTCTTGCGCCGGTTCCCCCAAACGAGGCGCCGTGTGCGCACCGGGTTCATTTATCTGTATTGTATAAAGGGCGCCGATATCTATGTCTGGGCGTGGCGATGGAATCGTCCGCCTATCATAACCGTCACGGGAGACTTGCTATGGAAATGATCAAATTCGGCCAGGACGACATCGAGAACGCCATGGCGGATATGGGCGACGCGCAGATCGACGACCTGGCTTTTGGCGCCATTCAACTGGACGAGACCGGCACGATCCTGGCCTATAACGCGGCCGAGGGCGAACTAACCGGCCGCAGTCCCCAAGACGTGATCGGCAAGAACTTCTTCAAGGACATTGCGCCGTGCACCGACACCGAGGAATTCGGCGGCCGGTTCCGCGAGGGGGTGGCCAATGGCGACCTGAACGCGATGTTCGAATATGTCTTCGACTATCAGATGCAGCCGACCAAGGTGAAGGTGCACATGAAGCGCGCTATCACCGGCGACAGCTACTGGATCTTCGTCAAGCGTGTCTGATCCTCTCGACGCCCCAGCACCCTCGGTCCCGGCGCGCGTCGCGTGGTGGCGCCGGCGCGATTTGCTGGTCCGGGTGGTCGCTGACTGTGTGGCGGATGCCGCCGCGCGCACGGTGCTGCCGGCCTTCTGGTCCGACGACACGCCGCTGACCGATGCGGCGGGGTCGGGTGACGGACCTGGGCTCGACTCGCTCGGCCTCGTCAATGCGGCCAGCGACCTGACCCGGCGCCTGCACCTGGACGAGAGTGGCCAGGAGGAACGCTTGCTGCGCCAGCGCACGTTGGGACACTGGGTCGACGTGGCGTCCGCCGCGCTCGACCATTACGACCGGACGGTCACCTTCTACACCTCGGGCAGCACGGGAGCGCCGCGCCCCGTCGACCATCGGCTCGCCGACTTGTTGGGAGAGGTGGCGGCGTTCCAGCCGCATTTGGGCGCGCCGGCCCGCCTGGTCACTGCGGTGCCGGGCCATCATATCTATGGGTTCTTGTGGACCGTGCTGCTGCCGGCCTGCGCCGAAGTGCCCGTTTGGGACGCGCGACGGGTCCCGGCGGCGGGCCTGCCGCGGCGTTTGGAGCCTGGCGACCTGGTGGTGGCGACGCCGTTCATCTGGCAACAACTGGCCGAAGCCGGACAGCCATTGCCCAGGGGCGTCGTCGGGCTAACGTCGACGGCCCCTTGTCCGCCGGCACTGGCCGAGCGCCTGGACGGGTTGGGGCTTGAGCGGCTGATCCAACTGTACGGGGCCACGGAGACCGCCGGGCTGGCTTGGCGGGACGCCCCCGACGCAGCGTTCCGGTTGATGGCGCGGTGGGTCCGGTCGGGTGACGGTGTGACGCCCGCCGACCGGTCCGATTGTCCGCCGGTGGCTTTGCCCGACCGCGTCCGGTGGCACGACGATGCCCGCTTCACCATCGAGGGGCGCCGGGACACCGTGGTCCAGGTGGCCGGGGTCAATGTGGCGCTCGACCATGTGTGCGACCTGCTTGAGGAGCATGCGGGCGTCGCACAGGCGGCGGTTCGCCCGCTCGGGCCCGGCCGCGAAGGGCTGAAGGCGTTCGTGGTCGCGGCTGCCGGCTGGCAGGGCGACGCCGACCGGCTGGTTGCCGCGTTGCACGATCACTTGGCCCGGCACCTGCCGGCACCCGCCCGGCCGCGCACGATCCGCATTGGCGCGGCCCTGCCGCGCACCGCCATGGGCAAGGCGGCCGACTGGGACGCGCCGGCATCCTGACCGGCCCGTCCGGCCTTTGCATCCGTTCTCGGCGGCCGGCGTCTGCTTCCGAGCGGGGCCGCATCCCGCCGTCGTGAGCGCGCTTGGCGCCCGCCCGGGCCGACTTGCCCGATGTTTCGGGTTGCTAAAATGCGGTTGAACGGGCAACGCTTTGTTTAAGTCGGGCGGGCAGCTTAGGGCGGCGTCACCGGTGGCGCCTCAAGGGTGATTTGGTACAGGTGGTGGACGATACGATCGAACGACAGCCCACCAAGTCGGAAGTGGCCGACCTGCTGGGCCAATATCTGACCTCCTCGGCGCTGTCGGTGGATGCACGGCGACGGTTGGAGGATCTTGCCTGGTGGTTCGTGGACGCGCCGGAAGACACCGTGCGCGAGATCATGGCGCGGCATCTGAGCCAAGCCGACAAGCTGACCGACAGGACCATCGACCGGGTGATCAAGGACCCGGCCGAAGCGGTCGCCGGCCCGTTCATCGAAGCCACCACCTTGCTGTCGGAAGAACGCTGGTTGGCGTTGATCGAGGATCTGGAGGCGCACGCCCTGGCCGCCGTGGCGCGGCGTCCCGATATCAGCGAACAGATGGCGCTGGCGGTGGTGGCCAAGGGCGATGAACGGGTGGTGGCGTCGCTGCTTGCCAATGCCAACGCGCCGGTGACCGACCGCATCCATGCCGAGGTGTCGGCCCGGTTCGGCACCTCGGGCCTGGCCTTGTCCGATCCGGCGCCGGCGGGCGAAGGGGCGGCAGCTTCCCACCCGGCGCCCGATCGGGCGGCCGTCGACGGTGCGGCCCGAGACGCCGACGACCAGACCGAGCTGTCCGCCTTGGCGGAGCCGCCGGAGGCCGGACCGGACAAGGTCGCCGACGACCGAGCCAGCGTCCCACCCGCCGCCCAAACACCCTCGACCCAAACGCCTTCCGGCGGCCAGAGCCTCGACGAAAAAGAGAAGCGCTATAACACGGTCTCGGAAGGGCAGTTGGTCGATCGCTTGATCCGCAGCGGTCGCGAGGGCCTGGCGGACAATATCAAGCGGCTGGGTGCCGGCGGCCGGCTCTCCGACGAATTCGTCCTGGCGGCGGCCGAGCGGCGCGATCTGACCATTTGTGCCCTGGCGCTGGCCTATCGCGCGCATCTGTCGCCGGGAAAGGTGCGCACGTCGCTGAAAACCGGCGACCTCAAGGTCTATCGGACCCTGTTCGAGCGAGCTAAGGTGCGCAAGGAGTTGTGGGCTCCGATCGCCAGCGCGCTCACCGCCGCGCCATCCCCGTCCGCCGGATAGCGCGGCCGGTCGACCCGAAACAGAACAGGCGGACGGGGAGAGATCTCATGCGTCCGTCCCGCTTCGCCATCATGGTCCGTTTCACCCCTCGGTCGCGCATCGTCCGCGCCCTATGTTGCGGTCACGCGCCGACGGTCACCCGAGCGCGCCGCTCGGGGTGGCGACGGTGGCGGCGGCCGTCGGTGCTGGGGCTGCTCGGGTCGCTTTATGCCGCCCTGGGGCTGGGCCTGCCGGCCCATGCGCAGGCGACCGAGCCGGCGCCGGTCGAGCCGGGCGAAGAGGCGGTGGCGCGCATGGCGACGCTCGGCGTCACCCGCCCCGACCCGGCGCCCGACCGGCTCGACGGCGAGGGCGCGGGGCCCTATGACCGGCTGGTGATCCGCGGTGCCACGCTGGTCGACGGCACCGGCGCGCCGCCGGTGGGGCCGGTGGATATCGTCGTCGAGGGCGACCGCATCGCCGCCGTCCGGTCGGTGGGCGCGCCGCAGGTGCCCATCGACCCCGCGCGCCGCCCGGCCGCCGGCGACCGGGATATCGACGCCAGCGGCATGACCGTGCTGCCCGGCTTCGTCGACACCCACACCCATATCGGCAACATGCTCCAGGGGCTGGTGGGCCGCATCCCGCCGCCCGAATACATCTTCAAGCTGTGGCTGGCCCACGGCGTGACCACCGCGCGCGAGGTCGGCGCCGGCATGGGGCTCGGCTGGACCATCGCGCACCGCCAGCGCAGCGCCGCGCTCGCCATCACCGCGCCGCGGCTGGTGGTCCATGTGGCGTTTCCCAACCAGTTCGAGCGCCCCGAGGACGCGCGCGCCTGGGTCCGGGCGGTGCACGCCCGCGGCGCCGACGGGCTCAAATTCTTCGGGGCGCCGCCCGAGATCATCTGCGCGGCCATCGACGAAGCGCGCGCGCTCGGCCTCGGCACGGCGTTCCACCACGCCCAGATGAGCGTCACCCGCATGACCGTGCTGGACAGCGCGCGCTGCGGCCTCGACAGCATGGAACATTGGTACGGCCTGCCCGAGGCGCTGTTCACCGACCGCACGGTGCAGGACTACCCTTATGACTATAACTACAACGACGAACAGGACCGCTTCGGCGCGGCCGGCCGGCTGTGGGCGCAGGCGGCCGGGCCCGGCTCGGCCCGGTGGCGCGCGGTGATCGAGGAATTGCGCCGCCTCGACTTTACCCTGTCGCCCACCTTCACCATCTATGAGGCCAATCGCGACGTGATGCGCGCGCGCACCGCCGAGTGGCACGACACCTACACCCTGCCAAGCCTGCGCCGCTTCTTCGAACCCAACCGCGTCCTCCACGGCTCCTATCATTTCGATTGGACGACCGCCGACGAGATCGCCTGGAAGCGCACTTTCCGCCGCTGGATGCGCTTCGTGAACGACTATAAGAACGCCGGCGGCCGGGTCACGGCGGGCTCCGATTCGGGCTTTATCTACAAGCTGTTCGGCTTCGGCTTCGTGCGCGAGTTGGAGCTGCTGCAAGAGGCCGGCTTTCACCCCCTGGAGGTGATCCGCGCGGCGACCTTGCATGGCGCCGAATTGATCGGGCGCGCCGCCGATCTGGGCAGTGTGGAGGTTGGCAAAAAGGCCGATCTGGTGATCGTGCCGGGCAACCCGGTGGCCAATTTCAAGCTGCTTTACGGCACCGGGCACCGGCGGTTGAACGACCGGACCGGGCAGGTGGAGCGGGTCGGCGGCGTGCGCTGGACGATCCGCGACGGCGTGGTCTGGGACGCCGTCGCCTTG
Organism: Rhodothalassium salexigens DSM 2132; assembly: GCF_004341375.1. Lineage (GTDB taxonomy): Bacteria > Pseudomonadota > Alphaproteobacteria > Sphingomonadales > Rhodothalassiaceae > Rhodothalassium > Rhodothalassium salexigens. The sequence continues at coordinate 160,373 of NZ_SLXO01000009.1, read as the reverse complement.
CGCGCCGATGTGGCGGCCATGGTCGCTGCGGCGCGCCGGACGCAAAAAGAGGAGACAGGTCGATGAGATGGTCTGCGCCCTTCAAGGGCTTGGCGCTCGTCCTCGCGGTCATGGGGGCGGCGGCCTGCGACGGCGCGGCCGACGGTGCGGCGGCGACCGGCGAGGACCGGGCCGAGACCGTGGCCGCAGACCCCAAGGCGGCGCGTTATGTGGCCTTGTGCGCGCAGGGCGGGCCGAGCAAGGCGGCGTGTCGGTGTCGCTGGCGGCTGCTCGAAGACCGCTTGAGCGCCGCCGAGCGCGACCTGCTGTTGATCCTGCGCGAACGCAGCCAGGCGCTCGACCGTACGCTCGACGAACTCGATGACGAGCCGGCGCGACCGGGGCAGGCGCTTGGTGACCTGTTCGGCGGTCTGGTGGACAATCTGGGCGACCTGGAGGGGCTGGCCGACAGTTTCGGCATGTCCGTGCCCGAATTGATGGTCCGCACCCACGATGTGGCGCGCACCGAAGCACGCGTCGCGCGCGTTTGCGCCGAACGTATTCGCAGCCTTTAGGCGGCACACCGTCCGCAGTTGCGCGGCCGTCTCCGCGACCGCCGGGCTTGGTTGATCCATTGAGCCCGGCAGTTGTTTTAGGCTTGATGAAAAGAGGGTCGCGGCGCCATTGTCGCGACAGAAACCCATGCCCGCCCCGCCCCCCGTCCGCATGAGTAGCCCGATGCCCGATACCGTCCGCCTGTCTCTCGACGCGGCCCATGCCCTGGTTGTCGACGCCCTGACCGCCAACGGGACGGGCGCCGCCCAAGCCGCCGCCACCGCCGCTGCGCTGGTCGCCGCCGAAGCCGACGGCCAGGCCGGTCACGGCCTGAGCCGGGTGCCGAGCTACGCCGCCCAGGCGCGCACCGGCAAGGTGGACGGCCACGCCGTGCCGTGCGTCGACCAGCCGGCCGCCGCCCTGGTGCGCATCGACGCCGGCGGCGGCTTCGCCTATCCCGCCGTCGACGTGGCGATCGACTGTTTGGTGGACATGGTGCCGAGCTTCGGTCTGGGCGCCGCCGCGATCCACCGGTCGCACCATTTCGGCCAGGCCGGGCGCCATGTGGAGCGGCTGGCCGAGGCGGGCTTGGTGGCGCTGGCGCTGTCCAATACACCCCAGGCGATGGCGTTCCACGGCGGGCGTCTGCCGCGGCTGGGCACCAACCCGATCGCCTTTGCCTGTCCGGCCACCGACGGCGCGCCGCTGGTCATCGACATGGCGCTGTCGGTCGCCGGGCGGGGCAAGGTCAATGCCGCCGCGCAAGCGGGGCGACCGATCCCCGAGGGCTGGGCGCTCGACGCCCAAGGGCGGCCGACCACCGACGCCACGGCGGCGCTGGCCGGCTCCATGCTGCCGGTGGGCGGGGCCAAGGGCGCGGCGCTGGCGCTGATGGTCGAGGTGCTGGCGGCGGCGTTGACCGGCGCGCGCTTCGGCTTCGAGGCGTCGTCCCTATTCGAGGCCGAAGGCGCGCCGCCCGGGCTTGGTCACCTGATCCTGGCGTTCGACGCGCCGGCGGTTTCGGGCGACGCGTTCGCCGAGCGCATGGCCGTGCTGGCCGCGACCGTGGCGGCGGAGGACGATGTGCGCCTGCCCGGCACCCGGCGCTTGGCGGCCCGCGCGGCGGCGGCGCGCGACGGACTGCGTCTGCCCGCCGCGCTGCACGCCGAGATCCGGGCACTGGCCCATGGCGGGCGGCCCCAGTCGAGTGCTGCGTCGAGGCTTGGCTAGCGCGAAAGCTCGCACTGGGGGGAGGGCCTTGGATCGGCTGGGGTCCGGGCGCCCGGCTGGGGCGTTTGGCGGGGCGGGGGCGTGTCGCGGCCGGGGTCTCTTGCCAGGCAGGGGGCGGCGCGCCTATCTACTCACTGGACATGCTGTCACGCCAAGTCACGGGAGAGCGGGATGGACGCGCGCATCTATCGCCCTGCGAAGACCGCCATGCAGTCGGGTCGGGCCAAGACCAAGCACTGGGTTCTGGAGTATGAGCGCCAGGATCGCACGCGGCGCGATCCGTTGATGGGTTGGGCCCAATCAGCCGATACGCGCCGGCAGATCCGGCTTGAATTCGACACCAAGGAAGACGCACTCGACTACGCCAAGCGCCATAAGATCGCTGCCCGGGTCTTGCCCGATCACCAGCGGCGCAAGGTGCTCAAAAGCTACGCCGACAATTTCCGCTGAGGCCCGCGCCGTCCCGACCGCCGGCTGCCCGCTGTCGGACAGCAGGTTTGTCGCCCCCGGGTCCGCACAATGTCTTTTCATTGTCGCAGGCTTGGGCTAACGGTCGGGCTCAGGGCGCCCGTAGCTCAACTGGATAGAGCACGTGCCTTCTAAGCATGGGGTTGCAGGTTCAAGTCCTGCCGGGCGCGCCATTCTCTTCTTTCGCCATTTTGGGCGGTGAGCCGTCATGGCGGCCGCCGCCGTCGCAAGGCCCCTGCCTTGCGGGGGCGCCCCTGAGCTTGCGCGGTCGCTCCGGTCTTAAGCCGTCGCCGATGTTGGGCGGCGGCCGGGGAAAAACATTGCGCCCTGTTGGACTGGACACCTACACATAATGTCATCGTGCCCGGTGGGTCTGATCTTTCAGGTCTGCGGGCTGTCGTCCTGTGTCTCGGGGAGTCTTGATGAAAAATATCTTCGGTTTACTCGTTTTTCTTGCTGGAACGACGGCCATTGTGCCGCTCGACGCGCGCGGCGACGACACGCTCGACAGCTTCGAATACCGCAATATCGGCCCGGCGCGCGGCGGCCGGGTGACCGCGGTCGCCGGCACCGTGGCCGCACCCGGCACCTTCTATCTGGGCGCCTCGGGCGGCGGCGTGTGGAAGACCACCGACTATGGCCAGAGCTGGGCGCCGGTGTCGGACGGCTATTTCGCTTCGCCGTCGATCGGCGACATCGCGGTGGCCGAGCGCGACCCCAATATCGTCTATGTGGGCACCGGCTCGGACGGGTTGCGCAGCAATGTGATCGCCGGCAAGGGCGTCTATAAGTCCATCGACGGCGGCCAGAGCTGGACCGCCATCGGGCTTGAGAAAACCGGCCATATCGGCGCGGTGGAGATCGACCCGCGCAACCACAACACGGTCTGGGTGGCGGCGATCGGCAACGCCTTCGGTGCCAGCGAGGAGCGCGGCGTCTACAAGACCACCGACGGCGGGCGCAGTTGGAACAAGGTGCTCTACCGCTCCGACAGCGTCGGCTTCACCGATGTGGAGCTGTTGCCATCGAACCCCGACATCGTGTTCGCCAGCGCCTGGGAAGCCCGGCGCACGCCGTGGACGATCCGCTCGGGCGGGTCGGCGGACAAGGGCGGCATCTGGAAGTCGGTCGACGGCGGCGCCACCTGGACCAAGATCACCAAGGGCCTGCCGCAAGACCTGATCGGCAAGGTCGACTTGGCGCTCAGCCCCGCCGACAGCCGCATCGTCTATGCCCTGGTCGAGGCGCCGGGCGAGCAGGGCGGGCTCTACAAGTCGGTCGACCAGGGCGAAAGCTTCACCCAGGTGTCGAGCCACAAGGGGCTGCGCAACCGGCCCTTCTACTACACCAATGTGGACGTGGACCCGACCGACCCCGACACCGTCTATGTGATGGCGACGCGCTATTGGAAGTCCACCGACGGCGGCGAGACCTGGGCGCGGCTGACCCCGCCGCACGCCGACAGCCACGACATGTGGATCGACCCGTCGAACCCGGACCTGTTCATCCAGGCCAATGACGGCGGCGCCAACATCACCTTCAACGGCGGCAAGACCTGGTCGACCCAGTTCAACCAGCCCACCGTCGAGGTCTATCAGGTGGAAGTGGACGACCAGTATCCCTATTGGCTCTATGGCGGCCAGCAGGACAATGGCACGACCATCTCGGTGCCGTCGATGGCGCCGTGGCCGGTGCAGAACAAGGCCGCCTACATCCAGCACAGCGGCGGCTGCGAGACCGGCCCGGCGGTGCCCAAGCCGGGCGACCCCGACACCGTCTATGTGAACTGCAAGGGCCGCTTCGGCGTCTATGACAAGCGCACCGGCCAGGAAAAGAGCTACTGGGTCGGCGCGGCTTATATGTACGGCCACAATCCCGCCGACCTGCGCCACCGGTTCCAGCGCGTGGCGCCGATCCATGTGTCGCCGCACGATCCGGGCGTGGTCTATCACGCCTCGCAATATGTGCACCGGACCACCGACGAGGGCCGCAGCTGGGAGACCATCTCGCCCGACCTGACCGCGTTCGAGGCCGACAAGCAGGTGATCTCGGGCGAGCCGATCACCCGCGACATCACCGGCGAGGAGAATTACTCGACCATCTATTCGCTGCGCGAGTCGCCGGTGCGCGCCGGGGTGATCTGGGTCGGCGCCAATGACGGCCCGGTGCAGGTGACCCGCGACGGCGGCGAGACCTGGGCCGACGTCACGCCCGGCAAAGTGCCCGGCGGCGGCCGGGTCGACAGCGTCGAGCCGTCGCCGCACGATCCGGCCAAGGCCTATGTGACCGTGCTGCGCTACCAGCTTGACGACTGGAAGCCCTATGTCCTGCGCACCGAGAACTATGGCCGCTCTTGGACCCTGCTCACCGACGGTCGCAACGGCATCCCCGCCGACTACCCCGTGCGCGTGGTGCGCGAAGACCCGCTCAAGCCGGGGCTGCTCTATGCCGGCACCGAATACGGCCTGTTCGTCTCCCATGACGATGGCGACAGCTGGGCGCCGTTCCAGCAGAACCTGCCGGTAACCCCGGTCACCGACATCAAGCGCCATCGCGGCGACCTGGTGGTCTCGACCATGGGCCGGGGCTTCTGGATCCTCGACAATGTGGCGACGCTGGCACAGCGCGCGTTCGAGGGCCGCGACGACGCCGCGCTGTTGTTCCAGCCCAAGACCACCTATCGCTATCGGTCGAGCTATGGCGACGCCTCGGGCGTGCCCGACTATCCGCGCGCCGCTGCGGTGATCGACTATTATCTGCCCGAAGACCTGGCCGGCACGCCGGTGCGGCTCAGCGTGCACGACGCGGCGGGCCGGGTGGTCGCCGCCTATGAAGGTGCTGGCGCGGCGGACGCCGAGGCGCCCGGACCGCAAGGCGAGCGCGACATGGCCACCGAGGCGGTCACCTATCTGGGCACCGAGCGGCTGACCTCCGAGGCGGGCATGAACCGCTTCCGCTGGGACCTCGCCCATGCCGGCGCCTGGGATGGGGAGCCCGAGCGCCGGTATCGCGGTGGCCCGCTGGTGGCGCCGGGCACCTACACGCTGCGCCTGAGCGTCGGTGATGCCACGCTCCACCAGCCGCTGGAGGTCAAGGCCGATCCGCGGGTGCTGGCGCGCGGTACCACGCTCGACCAGATGACGGCGCAGGAGGATCTGCTGCTGCGCATTCGCGACCTGTTGAGCGACGCGCGCCGCTTAGCCCACGACCTGGGCGAAGAGCGCGATGCGCTTGAGACCGCGCGCGCCGCTGGCGACTTGGACGATGCGGGTGCGGCCCGGCTCGCCACGGTGACCGCAGCCCTCGACGCGCTGGTCACCAACGACGAGAATTTCTACCAGCAGCCCATGCTGATCGACCAAACCGGCTATCTCTACTACATGCTGGCCGGGGCCGATCAGGCGCCGGGCGATCAGGCGCCGGCGCGCTATGACGAGCTGGCCGGGCAATTGGCCGACATCCGCGCGGCGGTTGCCGCCGACTGATCCGGCGCGCCTGCGCCGGTTCGCGATCCCCCCGCTCGGCCGACCGCCGGGCGGGGGTTTTCGTTTGGCGCTGGGCGGCAGCGGGCGCCAGCGACCGATTTCAGCGGCCGACTTAGGCGACCGAGGGGAGCGCGCGCCGGGAGTGGGGGACTTGATCGGCGGACGAGTTGACAGGGCGGGCGGCAGCCCGGCGCGCGGCCCAGGCTGCAGCGGGGATCAGGGGCGCGGGCTCAGGCGTCGTCGTCCATGGGCTCGGGATGGGCAGGCGGCACCGCCACCTCGACGCGGCCGTCGACCACGCGCACGGGGTAGGTTTCAAGCCGCTTTTGGGTCAGCCGGCTGCGCACCGCGCCGGTGGTCAGGTCGAAGCGGGCGTCGTGCACCGGGCAGGCGAGCGTCGGCCGGCCGAACGGGCGCTGGCTCAGGCGTCCGCCCGCCAGCGGCCGGCCGGCATGGGGGCAGCGATTGGCGACCGCGAAATGGCGCCGTCCGACCCGGCAGATCAGCACCGCGCGTCCGTGCACCCACACCGCCCGGCTTTCCCGGTCGCCGAGCGCGTCGGCGTCGAGCACGACGACAAAATCATTGGCCGACGCTTGGGGCGGCTCAGGGTCGGGGGCTGGCGAGGGGGATCTGGTCATGGCGCTGTGGGGAGGGGCTTGGCCCCTGGACCCGCGGTCTTGAGCGGAGCACGGCTCAGGCCGTCTGGCGCGGATCGGAGGCGATGGAGGCGCGGACGGGATTCGAACCCGTGTACAAGGATTTGCAGTCCTCTGCGTAACCACTCCGCCACCGCGCCAACAGAGCGCAATGCTTAGGTTTTTTGATCCGCGCCGTCAAGCGCGTTACGGTCATTTTTGGGGCGCGTTACTGATTGGCCGGCGGGCAGGGGTCAATCCTCGCTGTGTTCCGATTCTGCCAATGATTGCCGCAGCACGTCAGGGCCAGCGCGGCCACAGCGCGCCGGTGCGCGCGGCATAGGCGTCGTAGGCGCCGGCGAATTGGCGGCGCAGCATGGCCTCTTCCCTCGGTACCCGGACCGCCCACAAGAGCCCGAACGCCGGGATCGCCAGCGCGCCGGCGATGGCGTTGGGGATCAAGAGCGCCTGGGCCAGACAGGACAGGGCAATGGCCGTGTACATGGGATGGCGGACCCGCGCGTAGACGCCGTCGCTGACCAGGCCGTGATCCTCGCGGACCTCCAGGCTCGGGCTCCAGTTACGGCCCAGATCGGCGTGGGCGCGCCAGAACAGCCACAAAAACGGGATTTGCAGCGCCGCACCGATGCCGCTCGCCCACACCGGCAGCGGATAATCGGCAAAACCGCCGAGCCCGGTGGCCAGATGGCCGAGCGGCAGGATCATCATGGTCGCGAACATGGCCCCCAACACCACATGCTCGCCCAGATCCTTGTGGGCCTGGACGATCCGATTGCCGCGCACCCGCCGCGCATAGGGCCTGCGGATCGCGCACATGGCGACGAACCCGACCAACCACACCAGGCCCGGCCAGCCGATGGTCTGCCACCGCCAGACCACCGCCACCACCAACCCGGCGCTGAGCAGCGCCATGGTCACCGCCTGCAAGGAGGTCATGCTCGATTTTTCCGCCGGTTTCGTTGTCGCTGGTTTCGTTGTCATGGGGGGAGCACTCGCTTGGGGTGGGGCTTCACGCCTGCGGCTCATCTTGATGCGCATGATACGCAGTCGCAAGTAAGGCGCAAGCAGGTCGCAAGGCCGGGGCGGGCAGGGCGGCGACCGTCGCCTCTGCTCGCCCCGGCTTTGAGTGGCGGGTCAGAACCGGCCTTCGAGTTCCAGGCCGACGATGCGCGGGGCTTCGATCGGGGCGTAGAACAGGCCGTCATTGCCGAACGCCAGGTTACGCAGCGCCAGGCCGCTGGCGCGCCGGCGGTTGGTCAGGTTCTCGGCGAACAGGCGCACGCTGCCCCACGCCCGCTCCAGACCCAGTTGGGCGCCGAGCGTCACCACCGCGGGCTGTTCGCCTTCGCCGCGCGCTTCGAGCGGCATGTCGCCGGTGAACACCGCCTCGACGCGGGCGAACACGCCCACCGGCCATTGGTAGCGCGCCGCCAACAGACCGTCATAGGCGGGCACGAACTTGACCGCCTGGCCGCGCAGATTGGTCTCGGGGTCCACCTGCAGGTCGCGATACTCGGCGTCCACATAGCCCAGATGGCCGTTGATGGTCAGCGCCTCGGTGGGCGCCCAATGGCCTTCGATCTCGAAGCCCTGGCTGCGGATCGACGCCGACGAGCCGATATAGTCGCTGGAGATCGGCCGGCCCTGGTCGTCGGTGGCGACCTGCAATTCCTGCCAATTGTCCGAGGTGATGTAGAACAAGGCGCCCGAGAAGCGCAGCGTCCGGTCGGGTGAGCGCCACTTGGCGCCGACCTCGCGGCTCCACAGGCTCTCGGCACCGTAGCGCAGCGCATTGGGGTCGGTGAAACCGTCCTGGACCGCGGCCAGGTTGAAGCCGCCGGGGATATAGCCCTTGGCGCCCGAGGCATACACCGACCAGGCGTCGCCGATGGCATAGCTGATCGAGCCCTTGGGCAGCACCGCGTCGAAGGTCTCGCTCAGCACCGCTTCGGGATAGACGATGACGGTGCCGCCGCCCATGTCCAATTCGCCCGGCGTCTGCACCGTGCCGCGCTTGGCCCGGTCGTAGCGGATGCCGGCGCCGATGGTCAGGTCGGGCAGGAAGCCGGGCCGGTAGCGCCCGGACGCGAACACCGCATAGTCGCGCCCGTCGCCCTTCTGGGTCGGCGCGGCCACATAATCGTCGAGCCCGCCGGGGCCGAGCAGGGTGGCCAGATAGCGGTCCTCATACTCGTCATAAAGCGACACGCCGACGATATAGTCGCCGCGGTCGTGCTCGGGCGAGGTGAAGCGGATTTCGGCGTTCCAATAGCGCTCGTTCTTGGCCTCCGAGCCGGCGACGAAGGCGGCTGCGGTGCTGTCGAAATCGAGCCCGCGATTGTCGGTCTCCAGGTGACGATACGACACCGCCGTGTCGATCTGGCCATAGTCGAGCGCGTAGGTGGCGTTGAGCCCGGCGACGATCTCGCGTTCGGTGCTGCGCTTGGGCGCGTCGTGCAGCATGGTGAAGCGGGACATGTGCTGGCCGCCGTTGAGGCTGTCGGCGTAAAGGGCGTTATAGCGGTCGATGTCGAGTGCCACATATTCCTGGCTGAACAGCCCCGGCGCCTTCAGGTCGATCAGATAGCCGGTGGCGTCCACGGTCAGCCGGTCGGTGGGGGTAAAGCGCACGCGGCCTTGCACGAACGCTTCGCGCAGCAGCCCCTCGCGGCCGATCGACGACGCCTTGTTGCGCATATAGGCGTCCTCGCGGCCGACCTTGAACGACAGCGAGCCGCTCAGTACGTCCTCGACCATCGGCCCGGCGATGAAGCCGTCGCCTTCGATGCCGAAGCCGGCGCTGTAGGCCGTGCCGGTCAGCCGCAGCGTGCCGGTGGTCTCGTCGCCGGGCGCGCGGGTGCGCACGATGACCAGCCCGGACTCGCTGTTGGCGCCATAGAGCGTGCCCTGCGGGCCGCGCAGCACCTCGATGCTGTCGACCTGGTTCAGCACCGCGTTGTTCAACTCGCGAAACGGGATGCCGTCGATATAAACGGCCGCGCGGTTGACCACGAACGGGTTCGATTCGACACCGCGGATCGAGATGAAGATGCTGCTCATCTGACCGGTTTCGTTGAACTTGACGTTCGGCACCAGGTCGTCGAGCCGGCGAAAATCGCGCAGCCGCGCGTCCTGGATCGTCAGCGCGTCGAGCACCGTGACACCCATGGGCGCGTCGTGGACGCTGGTGTCGCGCTTGGTGCCGGTGACGACGATGTTCTCAATCGGGCCGCTGTCGGGCCCGGGCTTTGTGTCCGCCTGTATGCCGGTTTCTGGGCCGGCGGGCGGCGCCGCCTGGGCGGCGTCGGCGGCCAGGGTTGGGGCCAGGGTCAGGGCCGGGCAGAGCAATAGGGCGGGGCCGGTGCGGCGCAAGAAATCAAGCATCATGATCGAACGGCTTACCTGTCATGGGGTGGCCGCCGCCGGGTGGCGGACAGCGGCACCGTTTAATTGCAATCGAGTTTCAATTGCGCCTTGATAGGCCCCGCGATCCGTGTCAACCACTCCAAAACAGGTGTTAATTGAGGTTTCCACTCCGAAACCGGTGCAAATTGCCGGGGCCCCTAGCGGCGGATCGCCCCGGTTGCCCCGGTCGGCCCGGTCGGGTGGCCAGGGGCGGTCGACGGGGCATCCGGTCCGGCGCGCGGGCGCCCTGGCGTGGTCGGTTGCCGGGCAAGGGGGCGTAGATGAACGATGAGCGCGGTGCGGGCGCCAAGGCGGCGGCCGGCGGGGACGCAGGCGGTGGCGGGCGGTGCGAGGGCGCGGCCGGCTCGGGCGATGGCGCCGCTTTGGCGCGGGCGCTTGGCCGGTATGGCGCGGGCACGCGCTTGGTGGCTGCCCCCGATGGGGCGGTGTTGATGGTCGAAAGTCGTTTTGGCGCCTTCGACGGTTTCGTCGACGCCAGCGGCTTGACCAAGCTGGCGCTCAATGTGGGCCGCCCGGCGCGCTATGCCCATTGCGACGGCGACACCCGGCTGTGTCTGCCCTGGGCTGTGGGCGCGCTGGCGGTCAACCCGGCGGGCCAGTCGGGCTGGGCCACCACCTCGCCGGTGACCATGATCGGCCTGGCGGTGGACCTGGCGCGCTTTCGCTGGCCCGACGACCGGCCGGCGCTCGGCCCCGACGATCTGGCGGCGGCCGCCGCACGGCTGACCCAGGACCCGGCGGTGGCGTCGGTGATCACCGCGATGATGCGCACCGCCGACGACCATGGTGCGTCGGGAGCGTTTTTCGACCATGGGCTGGCGTTGGTGCTGGGGCGCCTGGCCGCTCTCGACCCGCCGTCGGGCGGGTGCGCCTGCGGCCGGGTCGGGCGGTTGCGCGGCCAGCGTCTGGCCCGGGTGCTCGACCTGATCGAGGCGCGCCTCGGCGACGGTGTGGCCGTGGCCGAGATGGCGGCAATGGCGCGCATGGACGCCAGCGCGTTCACCAAGGCGTTCGCCCAGGCCACCGGGCGCACGCCGTTCGCCTATCTCACCGACCGGCGCATGGCGCGCGCGCAGGACTTGTTATTGGCCGGCGAGCCGGTGACCGCCACGGCGGCGGCGGTGGGTTATGCCAACCCGGCCAAGTTCGCCGCCGCGTTTCGCCGCCGCTACGGCTGCCCGCCGAGCCATTGGCGCCACGCCCGGCGCGGATAAGCCGGTGTGCGGTGCACGCCCCGCCGCGCCCGGTCAGCGGTTCAGGTGGAAGGCGACGCTCGACACATAGGTGCGCCGGTGCCAGCGGCTGCCCTCGGGGGCTGCGGGATAGGGGGCGGCGCGGTGCACCTGGTCCAGCGCCGCCTTGTCGAGCGTGCGCCGGCCGGACGCCCCGGCCAACTCCGCTGCCAGCACCCTACCGGCGCGGTCGAGGGTGAAGCGCACCGCCACCGTGCCCTCCTGGCCGCGCAGCCGGGCAGCGGCGGGGTAGCGCTTGGCGGCGCTGAACCGGGCCAGCACCCGCGCGTCATGGTCGGCGGCCAGGGTTTGGGCGCCGGCCCGGTCGGTCTCGCCCTCGGTGTCGGGTTGGTCGCTGACGCGCTCGGTGCCGCTCAGCCCGGCATTGCCCCGCACCGACGCCGCGCTGGCCAGCGTCCGGCGCTCGGTCTGGGCGCGCTCGACCGGCTCGTCCGGGGCCTCGGTCTCCTGCCGCTCCGGGGGCGTCTCGGGCGTCGCTTCGGCCGGCTCGGTCTCAGGGGCGGGGTCGGTCTGGGGATCGGGCACCGGCTTGGCCGCCGGCAACGGGCCGTCGGCGGCCGGCAGCGGTTCGGGCCTTGCCTCGGCGGTCCGGCGCGACTCGGTGGGGGTGGGCGTGGGTTGGCTGGCCTTGACCGGCGCGGCGCTCGGCTCGACGGTCGCCGGGCCGCCCGCCGTCGCCCCGGCCGAGCCCAGCGCGATATGCAGATGCGCCGGGGCGACGGTTTTGGGGGGCGGCGCCCATTGCGCGGTGAAGGCGGCGGCCGCAGCCGCGTGGACCAGCGCCGAGGCGCCCAACAGCAGCGGAAAACCGCGCCAGCGGGTCATGGCTGTGCTCCTTGTTGTGCGGACTGTCCGGGCGCTGCTGCCTGGCCAAGGGGCCGGGCCGCCACGTCGACCGACCGGGCGCCGGCCTGGCGCGCCATCTCCAGCGCGTCGATCAGGTCCTGGGCCGAGCTGTCGGCGGCTGCGGCGACCACCAGCACCGCGTCCGGCCGGGCGTCGAGCGCTTGCACCACCGCGCGCCGGGCGGCTTGGGCCGTGGCGTGGGCGGCGCCGTCCACCTGCCAACCCCGGCCGCCATGGGGGGCGGTCAGAACCACCGTCTCGCGGGCTTCGTGGGCTTGGGCGCCGGCGGCTTCGGGCGTGTCCACCTTCAGCGCATAGGACACCGCATTGGCGGTCAGCAGCAAAAACACCACCAGCATGAACACCACGTCGACGAGCGGCATCAGCGCGTTGCCGCCGGTCTCGTCGGCTTCGGCGTCGCTCAGCCCGGCCAGCGGGCCGGGCGCGCGTGAGCCGGTGGCTCCGGGGCCGATCATGGCCGGCCTCCCGGGGCTGCCACCGGCCGGTCGGCCGGCTGGTCGACGCGCAATTCGCGGGCTTCGAGGGCGATCGAGACGCGGGTCAGCAGCGCAGCAGCAGCGGCCCCTTGGGCCCCGGCCCAGGACCGGACCCAGGCGCTGACCAGCAGGCACGGCACCGCGATCGACAGGCCGATGCCGGTGGTGATCAGCGCCTGCCACAGGCCGCCGGCGACCACCGCCGGTTCGACCGGGCCGTCGAGCGCTTCGAGCGCGCGGAACGCCTCCATCATGCCGACCACGGTGCCCAGAAGCCCCAGCATCGGCGCCAGCGCGGCCAGCGTCACCAGGCCGCTGCGCCGCCGGGTGAGCCGGGCCAGGTCTTCGCCCAGCGCCACGCTGGTCGCCTCGTCGCGCAGCGCCTTGGGCGCGGCGGCCATGTGCGCCAGCGTGTGGGCGGACCGGGCGAAGAACGGCCGCTCGGCGGTCAGCGCGTCGAGCGCCCGGCCCGGCGCGCCGTCGTCGAGGGCTCGGTCGATGCGCTGGCGGGTGGCGGCGTCAAGCCGGCCGGTGCGCGCCATGGCGATCAGCCGGTCGGCGATCAACGCCGCGGCGACCACCGAACACAGGGCGAGCGGCAGGGTGCTCCAGAACATCGGGGACGCGAGCAGGGATGCCATGACGAACCTCCTCAAAGCGCGTCGAGGAACGCCGCCAGCGCCTCGACCTCCTGGCGGCTGAGATCGAGTGGGCGCAGGCGGTCGCTGGTGGCGGGAAACAGCGGGTCTTGGGCCTGGTCGGCGCGCGGCGAGGGGTGCGCGCCGCCGGCGTTGTAGAGATTGACGACGCCGACCAGAGTCGGGAACAGGCCGTTGTGCATGTAAGGCGCGGTGTCGCCCACATGGCGCAGGCTTGGCGTGCGGAAGGCGCCCATGTCCGCCGGTCGCCCGGTGACGCCATAGCGGCCATGGTCTTCGTAGGCGCGGCCGTAATAGTGCAGGCCCAGATTGTGGAAGCGGTCGTCGGTCAGCCGCGCGCCCATGTGGCAGTTGGCGCAGCGCGCCTTGGTGCGGAACAGGTGCAGCCCGAAGATCTGCTGGTCGTCGAGCCGGTCGTGTTCGCCGGCCATGAACCGGTCGAAGGCGGTCGGCCGGTGGAGGCTGCGCTGATAGGCGGCGAGCGCTGCGGTCACCCGCTCGAAGCGCACCGGTTGGCGCGCCCCGGCGTCCGTCGGGGCCTCGGCCTCGAAGGCGGTGGCGAAGCGGGCGCGCCAGGCCGGCCGTGCGGCCAGCCGGGCGACTAAGCGGTCGGGCTCGGCGGCCATTTCGACCGGATTGGTGATCGGCCCGGCGGCTTGGGCTTCCAGGCTGGCGGCCGAGCCGTCCCACATGAAATGCGGCTGGCCGGCCTTGTCGAGCACGGTCGGCGTGTTGCGCCGCCCGCGCTGGCGGTCGTGGCCGAAGGCGGTGCGCACCCGGTCGGTGAACGCCAGTTCCGGGTTGTGGCACGACGCGCAACTGATCTGGCCCGACCGGCTGAGGGCCGGTTCGTGGAACAACGCCTCGCCCAGCGCCACCAGGGCGGCGCTGTCGGCTTCGTCGCCGCCGCGTTCGGGGCGAGGCAGGGCGGCCAGTTCGTCATAGGCCACATCGGCGTCGATCTGGGCCGCGGGCCAGGTCTCCGGCGCGCCTTCATAAGCGTCGCGCAAGGCCGCCCCCGGCGCGCAGACCTGGCGTCCGCAGCCCAGAGCGCGCGCACTGGAGTCGGTACCGGCATCGGGAGCGATGGACGCGGAGGCGTCTGGGGCGGGGCGTGGCTCCCCACACGCTGCGACCGCGAAAACCAAAGCCAAGACAAGACGATACAAAACCACGCAGGTCACCTTTCAAGCCCAGTCGATCTGCCGGCACCCTAAGCAACTAGGAGTGAATTGCAAGTGACTTCGGGCATCGCGGATTTAGTAGCGCATCGAGCCCGGCCCGTCTTTCACCAGGGTCTGGCCGGTTGTGCGCTAAAGGGGGAACGCTGTTCGGGGCGGCTTTCGGGTACGTGGTGGCTCAGGGCGGTTGCCCGCTCACAGTTGCCACCCGGCCTGAAAATGCAGCGCCTGCCTGACCGGCTTTGGCTTACTGCGCCTTCAGGGTGAGCCGACGCAAGGCGGTGCGGCAAGCCAGGGGCGCCGGCGGTTGAGGTGCGGGCCGGCTTGGGGAACGCGCCCAAGGACCGGCGGCGATTGAATCGCTTTGTTGTGCTTGGCTTACGACGGACGAAGAGGCGAAAGGCCCCTTGCATCGACACGGGCGATCGGCCCCGAGGGGAGAGGGTGCCGTCTGCGCTTGCGATCCGACCGCATCACCAACGGAAAAGAGGGGCCTTCTTGCCCGGTTTGCCCGATTTTGACCCCGGTGGTCGGCGCTCGCCCCTGCAACTGGCTTTATCATTGCCTGCTTAGCGAGCAACAGCCCCAAACCCTTCTTGCCTCCTTCTGTTGTAAGTGCAAGTGACTCGCACTAACAAGTGCTGTGCTGTGGTAAACAAGGGGGTTTCGATGACCGTGGTTTCTTCTGTTTCTCTTTTGGTGGCGTTGGCGGCCGCGGGGGTGCCGCAACAGCCGGCGAACGCCCAGTCGGGCAGCGCTTCAGCGGCCGAGGCCCAGCAGGGCGGCGAGCAATCGGAGGCTGGGCGGCCGGCGGACGACCAGTCGCCCCAGGCTTCGCAGGCGACCGACGGGGGGGCGGCGGTGGATCTGGGCACGGTGGACGTGGTCGACCACCTGGCGCCGCTGCCGGCCTATGGCAATCCCGACCCGCTGGACAGCGGCGCGGCGGTGATCGGCAAGGACGCCATCGAAGCGTTCGACCCCGGCCTCGGCGACGCCAACCAGCTTTTGCGCTTCCTGCCCAATGTGCGCTTCAACCGCAACGACCGGTCGGCCGATCCGGACAACATCCAGGACTTGCGGCCGTCCGAGATTTCGATTTCGGGCGGTCAGATTTACAACAACAATTTCCGCCTCGACGGGATCGGCGTGAACAATGTGTTCGACATTACGAACACGACTCCCGGCCAAACCGACCAGACCATCGGGGCACGTGGACAGACCGTGTTTCTCAGTCCTGGTCTGCTCGACAGCCTGGAGGTGCGCGACAGCAACGTTTCGGCCCGCTATGGAGAATTTACTGGCGGGGTGGTCGACGCGGGATTGCGCGATCCGTCGGGCGAGTGGGGCGCCAGTGCCACGGCCGAATTCCAGAACGAGACCCTGGTCGACTATCTGATCAACGACGACGTAGACCGCGAGAGCGCTGCCTTGCCGCCGATTTTTACCCGCTGGCGGGTCGAGGGAACGCTGGATATTCCGGTTTCTGAGCGGTTTTCGGTTTTGACGGCGTTTTCCACCAACCGCGCACGGGTCCGATACTACTATGATGAGGACTATTTCGGCGGTGCCGCCGAGACCAACCAGTCGCGTTCGGACCAGTTTTTGGTCAAAGGGCGCTATGAGATCAGTTCCGACATGATCTTGCGGGGCACGGTGATCTATAGCCCCTATGAGCAAGAGAGTACTCGCAACGATATGGCGTTCAGTCGCATCACCACCCAGGGTGGCGGGATCACGTCTAAACTTGAACTGGCGGCGCGAAGCGGTCGCACCGATTGGCGGGTCCAGGCGTCTTATGTGGGTGCCGACATGGGGCGTGAGGCGCCGCTTAACTCGTTTTTATGGGATGCCCGCGCGCCGAGCATCGATTTCTGCGGTAGCGACACCTGTCTGCAAGGCGGCTTCGGCGATATCGACCAGACTCAGCGCGACTGGAACCTGCAGGCGGATATGAGCCGTCCCGCTTTCGGCGGCACCTTCAGCGCGGGCGTCGAGACGCTCTACACTTCGGCGTTCAAGGCGCGCAGGGAGGATTCGTTCAGTTTTCGCGGCGGTGCTTACAATCCTAACACCGTTTGTTTGGACGCGGACGACCCGGCGTGCATCGACGGCGAGATCGGCTTGGATACATACACCATCAATCCGGCTTTCGAGGCGGATGTGGAGGTGTTTCGTCAGGTCGCTTGGGTCGAGCAGCGTCAGGCGTTCGGGCCGGTCGAGGTGCGCGCGGGTTTGCGCTACTCCTATGAGGATTTTCTGGACAACCACAACATTGCACCGCGTTTGAGCGCCGTTTGGTCGATCACCGACGAGGTCAGCCTGACCACCGGTCTCAACCGCTATTATGAAGGCAATTTTATCGGCTATGCGGTGCGTGCTGAGCACCCCGATAGTGGCTTGTTCGGGCGTAGCCCGCGCGTCGACGGCGACAGCCTCGCGTTCAGCCCAGACGATTGGGAATTGACCTTCCCGATCGGCTTTTTAGGGTTCCGCCAAACCGAGGATCTGCGAACCCCCTACAGCGACGAGGTGACCGGCGCCTTCAACTTTCCGTTGCTCGGCGGGGTGGGGCGGCTCAAGGCGGTCAGGCGTTGGTATCAGGACCAGATTACCGGTACCCCCCGAGAGTTCGTCGAGGACACCAATCTCGATGGCTCCACCTTCCTGCGTCAGACGGTTTATGCCACCAATGCCGGGGAGACGCGTTTTCTGGGCCTGTCGGCGGAATGGGCAGGATCGTGGCGCAATCACACCCTGACCATGAACGCCAATTGGTCCCAAACCCGAAACAACGCTGCGGAATTAGGCACGCCGTTCGAGGAGTTGGACCCCGAGGCGTTGCAGCAGACATTGGTCTATTTCGAGGGCGATATCGTCTCTGTGCCGGTACTGAAACAGCGTTTCGGTCGCCAGAACTATGCTGACCCGGTGACCGCGAACATCGGCCTGCAATCCCACTGGTTCGCCGAGCGGTTGGAAAGTGCCTTGTGGCTGTCTTATGTGGGCTCGCAGCAAATTCTCGAACAGACATACGACCGGATCGAGGTGGATGGCACGCGCTATCGCATTTTCGAGGTGGCCCGGCGCGATGCGTCGGTACGGGTCGACCTGAACCTCACCTACACGCTGACCATCGCTGGCGCCCATGATGTGGGGGTCGAGGCGCGCATCGGCAATCTGTTCAACATCAAACCGCAAACCAATGTGCTTCTGAACCGCGCGTATCAAGAGGGCCGCAGCGTCTGGCTCGGTGTTAGCTACGACTTCTGACGCGGGCGGAGCGGCCCATCTTCACGCATTGCCTCGGTTTCGCGATTCATTGCACCGGTGCGCGGCAGGGTTGATTGGAGTACGCCGGGCATGCTCGCCCTGTTTTGTTGTAAGTGCGAGTGACTTTCATTATCAGCGAGAAGAATTTGGTAACCAAGGGGGTTTCGATGACGGTAGTTTCTACCCTGTCCATGATGGTGGTTTTGGCGGCGTCGCCGGCTTATGCGGCAGTACAGGCGGCGGGTGAGCCGGCGGGCAAGCAGTCGGGCGCCGAGGCGATCGGAAAAGACCAAAAGGGGGAGCGGCAAACGCGGCCGAAGGGCGCTAAGGGGGGGGCGGCAGACGCGGCGGTCGATGATCGCTCGGACTCGGTGGATCTGGGCACGGTGGACGTGGTCGACCACCTGGCGCCGCTGCCGGCCTATGGCAATCCCGACCCGCTGGACAGCGGCGCGGCGGTGATCGGCAAGGACGCCATCGAAGCGTTCGACCCCGGCCTCGGCGACGCCAACCAGCTTCTGCGCTTCCTGCCCAATGTGCGCTTCGACGTGGGCGACCGCTCGGCCGACCCCGAGAACATCCAGGACCTGCGCCCGTCCGAGATCTCGATTTCGGGCGGCCTGATCGACAGCAATAATTTCCGCCTCGACGGCGTCGGCGTGAACAACATCTTCGACATCACCGAGAACAACCCCGCCGCCGCCGACAGCACCGCCGGCGCGCGTGGCCAGACGATCTTTCTGAGCCCCGAACTGATCGAGAGCCTGGAGGTGCGCGACAGCAATGTCTCGGCCCGCTATGGCGATTTCTCGGGCGGCGTGGTCGAGGCCAAATTGCGCGATCCGTCGGGCGAGTGGGGCGCCAGCGCCACGGTCGAGTATCAGAACGATAGCTTGGTCAAATACATTCGCAACAAAGACGCCGGCGAGGATGCCTTCGACCCGACGCCCAATTTCAATCGCTGGCGGGTCGAAGGCACGCTCGACATCCCGGTCACCGAGGATTTTGCGCTGCTGACCGCCTTTTCCACCAACCGCTCGGACGTGCGCTATCGCTACGCCGACTTCTACTTCAACGGCGCCAGTCGGCAAAACCAGTCCCGGTCGGACCAGTTTCTGGTCAAGGGCGCCTATGACATCTCGCCCGACCTGAAGCTCGCCGCGACGGTGATCTACAGCCCTTATGAACAGGAGTTCACCCGCGACAACATGGCCGACGACATGGTGGTCACCAAGGGCGGCGGACTGACCTCGAAGCTGGAGCTGGACGGGGTGTCCGGGCGCACCGACTGGCACGTGCAGACCTCGTTCGTGCGCGCCAATATGGGCCGCACCGCGCCGACCAATTCGTTCAGTTGGGATTCGACCGCGCCGAGTATCGACTTTTGCACCTTGTCGAGCTGTTCGACCGGTGGTTTCGGCGACATCGACCAGATCCAGAAGGATTGGAGCCTGCTCGCCGACATGAGCCGGCCGGCGTTCGGCGGCACCTTCACCGCCGGCATCGAAACGCTCTATATCTCGGCCTACAAGGCGCGGCCCGAGACATCGCTCAGCTACAGCCGCGGCGCCTTCAATCCGGCCACGGTGTGCGCCGACCCCAACGACCCGGCGTGCATCGACGGCGAGATCGGCCTGACCCGCTACAATGTCAACGCCGCCTTCGAGGCCGACATTGATGTGTTCCGCCAATCGGCCTGGATCGAACAGCGCCAAGAGTTCGGGCCGGTCGAGGTGCGCGCGGGTCTGCGCTATTCCTACGAGGATTTTCTGGGCAACCACAATATCGCGCCGCGCCTGAGTGCGGCCTGGTCGATCACCGACGAGGTCAGCCTGACCACCGGTCTCAACCGCTACTATGAGGGCAATTTCATCGGCTATGCGGTGCGCGCGGCCAATCCCAACACCGAGATCTACACCCGCGCCGGCCGCGAAGAGAACGGCCAATTGGTGTTCAGCCCCGACGATTGGTCCTTGTATCGGGTGCTCAACACCACCGATTTTCGCGGTGCGGGGCTCGACACCCCCTATAGCGACGAGGTGACCGGCGCGTTCAACTTCCCGCTGTTCGGCGGGCTGGGGCGCCTCAAGGCGGTCCGGCGTTGGTATGACGACCAGATCGTCTCGGCGCCGCGCGATTACGAGATCATCACCGACCCCGACGGCGGCACCAGCTTCGACATGTGGCAGCAGGCCACCAACCGGGGTGAGACGCGGTTTTTGGGGCTGTCGGCGGAATGGGCCGGGTCGTGGCGCAACCACACCCTGACCATGAACGCCAACTGGAGCAAGACGCGCAACAATTCCGCCGAACTGGGCTCGGCCTTCGACACCCTCGACCCCGAGGACTTCCAGACCACGCCGGTGTTCTTCGAGGGCGAGTTGCTGACCCTGGCGCAATTGCAGGACCGCTTCAACCGGGCCAATTATGCCGACCCGGTGACCGCCAATGTGGGCCTGCAATCGCATTGGTTCGGCGAGCGGCTGGAAAGCGCCTTGTGGCTGTCCTATGTGGGCTCGCAGACCATCGCGCGCGACGCCCGGCGCTCCACGGAAGTGGACGGGGTACGCTACCGCGTCTATGAACTCGCCGAGCGCGATGCCTCGGTGCGGGTCGACCTGAACCTGACCTACACGCTGACGCTGGCCGGGCGCCACGATGTGGGCATTCAGGCGCGCATCGGCAATCTGTTCAACATCAAACCGCAGACCTCGTTCGGCTCGTTCACCGGCTATCAGGAAGGCCGCACCGTCTGGTTGGGCCTGCGCTACGACTTCTAGGGAGACCGGTCGCGGGCCGGCTCGTTGCGCTTGGGCCAGGCGGGTCGCACCGCCTGGCCCAAGCGTCGGTTATCGCCGCTGCCAGGCCGCCAGATGGTGGCGCAGATGGTCGTCGATGAAGCTGGCGACGAAATAGTAGGAATGGTCGTAGCCCGGCTGGTGGCGCAGGGTCAGCGACTGGCCCGCCGCCTCGCACGCCGCGGCGAACAGGTCGGGGCGCAATTGCTCGGTCAGGAACGGGTCGTCGCTGCCCTGGTCGATCAGGATCGCCGCGTCGGTGGGCTGGCGGGTCACCAGGGCGGTGGCGTCGTGGTCGGCCCAAACCTCGGGGTCGCGGCCCAGATAGGCGCTGAACGCCTTCTGCCCCCACGGCACCTGCGCCGGCGCCACGATCGGCGCGAACGCCGACACCGATCGGAAGATGTCGGGATACTTCAGGTGCAGGGTCAGCGCGCCGTGGCCGCCCATGGAATGGCCCGACAGCCCGTGGCGTCGGCGGTCTAGGGGGAAGTGGGCGGCCAGCACCATGGGCAGTTCTTCGGCCACATAGCGCTCCATATGATAGTGCGCGGCATAGGGCTGGGCGGTGGCGTTCACATAGAAGCCGGCGCCGAGCCCCAGGTCGTAGGCGCCGTCGGGTGCGTCGGCGACGTTCGGCCCGCGCGGGCTGGTGTCGGGCGCGACCAGGATCACCCCCAACTCGGCCGCCGCGCGTTGCGCGCCGGCCTTGGTGATGAAGTTCTGCTCGGTGCAGGTCAGCCCCGACAGCCAGGTGATCGCCGGGCACGGGCCATGCTCGGCCTGGGGCGGCAGATAGAGCCCGAAGCGCATGGTCACGCCGCAGGCGTCGCTGTCATGCTCACAGACCAATTGCTGGCCGCCGAAGCATTTGGCTGCGGCAATCTGGGTCAGGGCCATCAGAATGTCACCACGCTGCGAATGCCTTCGCCCCGGCGCATCAACTCGAAGCCCTCGTTGATGTCGTCGAGCGCCAGGGTCCGGGTGATCATCTCGTCGATGTGCAGCCGGCCTTCCATATAAAGGTCGACGATCTTGGGCACGTCGGTGCGGCCGCGCGCGCCGCCGAACGCCGAGCCCTTCCAGGTCCGCCCGGTGACCAGTTGGAACGGCCGGGTGGCGATTTCCTCGCCGGCGCCGGCGACGCCGATGATGACGCTTTCGCCCCAGCCCTTGTGCGCGCATTCGAGCGCCTGGCGCATGGTCTCCACCTTGCCGATGCACTCGAACGAATAGTCGGCGCCGCCATGGGTCAATTCGACCAGATGGCCGACCAGGTCGCCCTCGACCTCGGCGGGGTTGACGAAATCGGTCATGCCGAAGCGTTCGGCCATGGCGCGCTTGTTGGGGTTGAGATCGACGCCGACGATCTGGCGTGCGCCCACCATGCGCAGCGCCTGGATCACGTTGAGCCCGATGCCGCCCAGGCCGAACACCACGCAGCGGCTGTTGGGCTCCACCTTGGCGGTGAACATCACCGCGCCGACGCCGGTGGTGACGCCGCAGCCGATGTAGCAGATCTTGTCGAACGGCGCGTCCTTGCGCACCTTGGCGACCGCAATTTCGGGCAGCACGGTGTAATTGGCGAAGGTCGACGTGCCCATATAGTGGTGGATCGGCCGGCCCTTGTAGGAAAATCGCGAGGTGCCGTCGGGCATCAGCCCCTGGCCCTGGGTGGCGCGGATCGACTGGCACAGATTGGTCTTCGGGTTCAGGCAGTAGTCGCATTCCCGGCATTCGGGCGTGTAAAGCGGGATCACATGGTCGCCGGGTTCGACGCTGGTCACCCCGGGCCCGGTGTCGACCACGACGCCCGCGCCCTCATGGCCCAGGATCGCCGGGAACAGGCCCTCGGGGTCGGCGCCCGACAGGGTGTATTGGTCGGTGTGACAGATGCCGGTGGCCTTGATCTCCACCAGCACCTCGCCGGCCTTGGGGCCGTCCAGTTGCACCTGGTCGACCACCAACGGCTGGCCGGCCTCGAACGCGATTGCGGCTTTGACATCCATCGCCTTTTGCCCTTTGTCTTGTTGCGGATCGGGACGGTCGAACCGCTCATGTGGCATGTGTGACCGGCTTTGCCTAGACGGTCGGTCGCGCAGGCAGGCGTTGCACCGCGCGGCTCGCTTGCCTATAAGGGCGCAATCGAGCGCGCACCGCCCCCTGTTGAAGGCGTAATCCGATGACTGCATCCGACGCCCACCGTTTGGCCATGATCGCCGGACAATTGAAGGTCAATCGGGTCAATGACGATCGCACGCTGGACGCGATCAAGGCCATCCCGCGCGAAAAATTCGTCCCCGCCGCCTATCGCGGCGTCGCCTATGTGGACGAAGACCTGCCGATCGCCACCGATCGCTATCTGATGGAGCCGATGGTGTTCGCGCGTCTGGCGCTCGAAGCCGGCATCGGGAGCGGCGACACCGTGCTCGACGTGGGCTGCGGCACCGGCTATTCGACGGCGGTTCTGGCGCGGCTGGCGGAATCGGTGCTGGCGGTGGAAAGCGACCCCGATCTGGCCAAGTCGGCGGAAAGCAAGCTGGCGGCTTTGGGCGTGGACAATGCGGCGGTGATCCAGGCATCTTTGCCCCACGGTGCGCCCGACCAGGCGCCATTCGACGTGATTTTCCTCAACGGTGCGGTGGAGGTCGACCCCGGCGGGCTGATTGCCCAATTGGCCGATGGCGGACGTCTGGTCTGCGTGCGCAAGCATAAAGGGACCAGCCGCGCCCACATCGTGCGCAAGACCGACCGGGTCTGGGGCGGGCGCGACCTGTTCGACGCCTACACGCCGGTTCTGCCTGGGTTCGAGGCGGCGCCGGCGTTCGAATTTTGATTGCAAAAGGGCTTTGGCAGCGCTCGCGCGGCCGGAACGCGCAGGCATTGCCCGTGTTGTTTTGCTTGCTTGATAGAAGCGTATGAGTGTTAGACAGCCGCAGGCCGCGCGTGTCATCTTGGTCTGGCTGTTGAAAACAGTGTTTGTGGGGGTAAGCTGCACCGGCGCGGTGCGGTCGTGTGATTGGTGCATTGTCGATCACCCGGTCTCGTGGCTCCCTCGCAGCAAATAAATATGCGTTACGACAGGGAGCGACCCGAAATGCTATCCACTCGAATGCCGTTCATTCGACAACCCCTGCGCCGTCTGTTGTGGTCAGCAGCGGTTCTGGTGCCCACTGCCGGTCTGATGGCCGGTCCGGCCCAGGCGGTCACGCTGCGCGAGGCGCTGGCGACCGCCTATACCTCCAACCCCACGCTCGAGGCGCAGCGGGCGCAGCTTCGCGCGGTTGACGAAAACGTGGCCCGCGCCAACTCCAACTGGCGCCCCACCATCTCGGGCCAGATGAGCGTCGGTCAGTCACGCATCGAAAGCGTGCAGCCGGGCAGTCCGCAATCGTCGATCATCAACTCCGACGACCGGACCTATTCCGGCCAGATCAACCAGCCGGTGTTCCGCGGCTTTGCCAACTTCAACGCCCGTAGCCGCGCCGAGGCCGAGGTCGAGGCCGGGCGCGCGCAGTTGTTGCAGACCGAACAGCAGGTGCTCCAGGAAGCCGCCACCGTGTTCATGGACGTGGTCCGCGACCAGGCGGTGCTGTCGCTCAACGACAATCAGGTCAAGGTGCTGCGCCGGCAATTGGAAGCCAGCCAGGACCGGTTCCGGGTCGGCGAGATCACCCGCACCGACGTGGCGCAGTCCGAGGCGCGGCTTGCCGGCGCAATCTCGGCGCGCATTCAGGCCCAGGGCACGCTGGAAACCAGCCGCGCCACCTATGAGCGCGTGGTCGGCAACTATCCCGGCACGCTCGACAAGCCGGCCGACCTGCCCGAACTGCCCGCCGACCTGGACACCGCGCGGGAGATGGGCACGGAGATGAACCCGGCGATCCTGGCCGCGCGCGCCAACGAACAGGCCGCCAAATTCCAGGTGGAAGAGAACAAGGGCCAGTTGTTGCCGCAGATAGACCTGCGCGGGTCGGTGTCGCGCAACGTGGGGGCGTTCGGTCCGTTCACCCAGAGTACCGACCGGCTGGCCGCTTCGGCGCAGATCAACATCCCGCTCTATCAGGGCGGCGCGGTGTCGTCGGAAATCCGACGCGCCAAGCAGACCCGCAGCCAGCGGCTGATGCAGATCGCCGAAGCCAACCGGCAGGTTTATGCCGATGTGCGCTCGGCCTGGGAACAGTTCCGCGCCGCGCGGGCGTCCATCGAATCGACCTCCAGCCAGGTCAGCGCCAACGAAATCGCCCTCGAAGGCGTGCGCCAGGAAGCCGCTGTGGGCTCGCGCACCACGCTCGACGTGCTCGACGCCGAGCAGGAATTGCTCAACAGCCGGGTTGAACTGGTGCGGGCCGAGCGCGACCAGTTTGCCGCCGCTTTCGCGCTGTTGCGGGCCGTCGGGCTGTTGAACGCGCGCGAGATGGAACTGAACGTGGAATATTACGATCCGACCTATAATTACCGGCGCGTTAAGTGGAAGCACTATGGCTTCGGCGTGACCGACGGTCGTGCGAACGATTGACCCGAGAGAATGACAAGTGAAGTCTGGCCCTTCATTCAATTTTTACGGGTCGGACTTCACGATCGTTGCCCAGGCGATTGACACCAACGTGGACGTTGGTTAGTGAAAAAATAGTGGAACGCTGCGAGTTCGCTTTACGCGATCGGGACTCGCCACCAAAGGCGCCGGGATGGACGACGTTCAGACAGAAAAAGAACCGACCATGGAGGAAATCCTCGCCTCCATTCGGCGGATCATTTCCGAAGATGAAGAGTCTGAGAAGACCGAGCCGCCGGCGGCTGCGCCGCAGCCGGCGCCAGAACCGGCGCCAGAACCGGCGCCAGAACCGGAACCGGAGCCGGTGGCGGCCGTGGAGCCCGAGCCGGAGGTTTTCGCACCGCCGCCAGAGCCTGAACCAGAGCCTGAACCCGTCGCCGACGTGTTCGACCTGACCCCGGACATGACCGCCGAGCCCGAACCGGCGCCCGCTCCGGAACCGCCGGTCGCGGAACCGCAAGCGCCCGAACCACCGGCGCCCGACCCGGCAGCGGTCGACGACGACGCCCTGGTCTCTTCGGCGACCGCCGAGCGCGCACATACCTTCTTCGACCAACTGGCCGGCGACATGCCCATCCATTCGTCGCAAAGCGATGGCACGCTCGAAGGGGTGGTGCGGTCGATGCTGCGGCCGATGCTCAAGGAATGGCTGGACCAGAACCTGCCGGCCATCGTCGAGGACGTGGTCGAACGCGAGGTGCGCCGCATCCGCAATCGCCGCTGAACAAGCGCCGGCGTCGGTCCGCGCGCGCCCCCCGGGCGACCTTCGCAGGCCGTCCCGCTGGTCTCCCGTTGACCGCGGCTTGTGGCCTCCTCGGGCTGCATCGATCTCGATCCGTTTTGATCTGGGCCGCTCTCGACCGCCGGCCGCCCGTCGGTCCCGGCTTTCGCGTGCCCCGGGGCTTCCCCGTGCGCGCCAGACCTGCTAGACGCCAGGGGTTTCCAGGCCCCGTCAAAGCAGGATGCAATCGGCGCGATGCTGAGTAAAGTCTACGATCCCGGCGAGATTGAAACGAAATGGTTCCGGCACTGGGAGGCCAGCGGCGCGTTCCGCTGCGGCCAGCGCCCCGATGCCGACCCTTATGTGATCGTCATCCCGCCGCCCAATGTGACCGGCTCGCTGCATGTGGGCCACGCGCTCAACAACTCCCTGCAAGACATCCTGATCCGGTTCGAGCGGCTGCGCGGCAAGGACGTGCTGTGGCAGCCGGGCATGGACCATGCCGGCATCGCCACCCAGATGGTGGTCGAACGCCAACTGGACGCCGAGGGCCGCTCGCGCCGCGACATGGGGCGCGACGCCTTCGTCGAGCGGGTCTGGACCTGGAAGGAACAGTCGGGCGGCACCATCGAAGGCCAGCTCAAGCGCCTCGGCGCCTCGGCCGACTGGGACCGCTCGCGCTTCACCATGGACGACGGGCTGAGCCGCGCGGTGCGCCGGGTGTTCGTCCGCCTCTACGAACAGGGCCTGATCTATCGCGACAAGCGGCTGGTCAACTGGGACCCCAAGCTGCAAACCGCGATCTCCGACCTGGAGGTGGAAAACAAGGAGGTGGACGGCCATTTCTGGCACTTCCGCTATCCCCTGGCCGACGACCCCGCGCAGCATCTGGTGGTCGCCACCACCCGGCCCGAGACCATGCTCGGCGACACCGCAGTCGCGGTTCACCCCGAGGACGAGCGCTACCAGCATCTGATCGGCCAGATGATCCGCCTGCCGCTGACCGGGCGGCTGATCCCGATCGTCGCCGACACCCATGCCGACCCCGAACAGGGCTCGGGCGCGGTCAAGATCACCCCGGCGCACGACTTCAACGACTTCGAGGTCGGCAAGCGCCACGATCTGCCGCAGATCAACGTGCTCGACGCGCACGCCTGCATCGACCTTGACGGCACGCCCTATCACGGCCTCGACCGCTATGCGGCGCGCAAGGCGGTGGTGGCGGACATGGAGGCCGCGGGGCGGCTGGTCCAGGTGGAAGCCAAGAAGGTCATGATGCCCTATGGCGACCGGTCGGGCGTGGTGATCGAGCCGTGGCTGACCGACCAGTGGTATGTGGACGCCGAGACGCTCGCCCAACCGGCCATCCGCGCGGTCGAGGAGGGGCGCACCCGGTTCGTGCCCGAGAACTGGACCAAGACCTATTATGAATGGATGCGCAACATCCAGCCCTGGTGCATCTCGCGCCAGTTGTGGTGGGGGCACCGCATTCCGGCCTGGTATGCGCCCGACGGGCAGGTGTTCGTGGGCCATGACGAGGCCGAGGCCTATGCCAAGGCGCGCGCCGCGCTCGGCCCGGACGTGGTGCTGACCCAGGACGACGACGTGCTCGACACCTGGTTCTCGTCCGCCTTGTGGCCGTTCTCGACCCTCGGCTGGCCCGACGAGACGCCCGAACTGGCCAAATACTATCCCACCGCGACGCTGGTCACCGGCTTCGACATCATCTTCTTCTGGGTCGCCCGGATGATGATGATGGGCCTGCATTTCCAGGACGAGGTGCCGTTCAAGACCGTCTATGTGACCTCGCTGGTGCGCGACGCCCAGGGGCAGAAAATGTCCAAGTCCAAGGGCAATGTGGTCGACCCGCTGGACTATGTGGAACGCTTCGGCGCCGACGCGCTGCGCTTCACCATGGCCGCCATGGAAAGCCAGGGCCGCGACATCAAGCTGGCCGAAAGCCGGGTCGAGGGCTATCGCAACTTCTCCACCAAGCTGTGGAACGCCAGCCGGTTCTGTCAGATGAACGGCATCGGCGGGTCGGATACCGTGGCACCGCCGCCGGCCACGCTGACCGTCAACCGCTGGATCGTCTCGGAAGTGGCGGCGACCGTGGCGGCGGTGACCGAGGCGCTCGACGCGTTCCGCTTCGACGCCGCAGCCTCGGCGATCTATCACTTCACCTGGCACACCTTCTGCGACTGGTATGTGGAGTTCATCAAGCCCTTGTTGCAGGGCGACGACGTGGACACGGCGCTTGCCGCCGAGACCCGGGCGGTCGCCGGCTGGGCGCTCGACCAGATCCTGGTGCTGTTGCACCCGTTCATGCCGTTCATCACCGAGGAACTGTGGCACGCGCTCAAGGACGACCGCGCCAGCGATCTGATCGCGGCCCAATGGCCCACGGTCGGCTCGCAGGCCATCGACGCCGCGGCGCGCGACGAAATGGCCTGGATCATCAAGCTGATCGGCGAGATCCGCTCGGCGCGCTCGGAGATGAACGTGCCGGCCGGTGCGCGGGTGCCGGCGCAGATCGCCGATCTCGACGCCACCACCACCGGCTGGCTGGACCGTAACCGCGAGATGGTGCTGCGCCTGGCGCGTCTCGACGGCGTCGAGCCGGTGGCGGGCCTGCCGACCCAAGGGGTGGTGCAGATCGTGGTCGGCGAGGCCACGGTGGCGCTGTTGCTGCAAGACGTGCTCGACTTCGACGCCGAACGCGCCCGGCTCGCCAAGGCGCGCGACAAGGCGGAAAAGGAAATCCGCAGCCTTCAAGGTCGGCTGGCCAACGAGAACTTCATCGCCAAGGCCAAGCCCGAGGTGGTGGAGGATGCGCGCGCCAAACTGGTCGACGAACAGGCCACCGTGGCGCGCATCGACGCCGCGCTTGCGCGCCTCGCCTGAGCCGGCAGCGGGACTGAAAACAAAACCGCCCCGCCGGCGTGGGTCCGGCGGGGCGGTTTGTTTCGTGGGCCAGCAGCCCGATCGTCAGGCGGCTTCGCGCAGCGCGATACGGTCGGCGGCCGCCTCGCGCGGCGGCAGCTCGATCAGCTCGGCGGTCGGCGCGTTTTGGGCGGCGACGAGCTGCCAAAAGGCGCTGTCGCGGTTTGCGGTCAGGGCGGCCAGGCGCTCGCGCAGGGGGGCGTTGGTCATGATGGTGTCCTCTCAGCTATCGTGACATCGGGTATGTCGTTACGACCCTTCGAGCGCTCACGTAGGCAAGTCGGTCGCGCATAAGGAGAGGGTGTTTATGCGTATCAGCTATGCATTGAATGCATGGCTTTAACGGTTCGGCCTGTTCTTTAAGCATGAAAAAAAGATTCCGACGCCCGCCGGTGGCGCCCCCCAAGGCTGGCCCTGGGGTCGGCCGCGTTCCCAGGTCGCCGGCCGGCGGCGAAAGCGGTTAAGGCATGGTTCGAATGCGCGCTTTTTGGCGCCGTTGCCCCCCTGGCAAGCCTGCGACCTGACGTCTCATCCCGGGTGAGCGGGGGCGAGTATCGGGGGTTTTGGGCGTTCGCCCGGGTCCCGGCGCCGCTGCGGCCGGTGTGGGCCACACCCCGCCTTTTGAGACCGCCCACACCGCGAGTCGGTCGGGCCTGGCGCCCGGGCTCAGCCTGCGCCGATGCGCGCCAGCAGGTCGAGCCAGCCGTCTTCGTCGAGCGTGTCGATGCCCAGATCCCGGGCTTTCTTGAGTTTGGAGCCGGCGCCCGGCCCGGCGACCAGCAGATCGGTCTTCGACGACACCGAGCCCGCCACCTTCGCCCCCAAGGCTTCGGCGCGCGCCTTGGCCTCGGAGCGGGTCATCTTTTCCATCGAGCCGGTGAACACCAGGGTCTTGCCGGCCAGCGGGCTGTCGCCTTCGGGGGCGGCCACGTCCTCGACGGTCACTTGCGCTTGCAACTTGTCGACCACGTCGCGGTTATGGGGCTCGTGGAAGAAATCGACGATCGCCTTGGCCATCACCGGGCCGATGCCGTCCAGGTTCTCCAATTCGGCCCGTGCCTCGTCACCGCCCTCGCCGGCGCGTTCCATGGCGGCGCGGAAGCGGGCGAAATTGTTGTAGCTGCGGGCCAGGAGCCGCGCCGTGGTCAGCCCCACATGGCGGATGCCGAGGGCAAAGATGAAGCGGTCCATGGGCACGGTTCGGCGCGCCTCGATGGCGGCGAACAGGTTGCGCGCCGAGGTGGCGCCCCAGCCGTCCCAGCGGTGCAGCTTGATCTCGTCCTTGCGCGCTTCCAGGGTGAAGATATCGGCCGGGCTTTCGATCACGCCCTTCTCGAAGAAGGCGTCCACATGCTTCTTACCCAGCCCTTCGATGTCGAAGGCGTCGCGGCTGACGAAGTGTTTCAGCCGCTCGATCCGCTGCGCCGGGCAGACCAGGCCGCCGGTACAGCGCAGGATCACGTCGCCTTCCTCGCGCCGGGCCTCGCTGCCGCAGCGCGGGCAGGTGTCAGGCACGGCGATGGTTTGGGCGTCGGCGGGGCGATGCTCGGGCAGGGCGCGCAGCACCTGCGGGATCACGTCGCCGGCGCGCTGGATCTCCACCGTGTCGCCGATGCGCACGTCGAGCCGGGCGATCTCGTCGTAGTTGTGCAGCGTGGCGTTGGCGACCATGGCGCCGCCCACATTGACCGGGTCGAGCCGGGCGACCGGGGTCAGCGCGCCGGTGCGGCCCACCTGCACGTCGACGCCGGTCAGCCGGGTCAGCGCCTTTTCGGCGGGAAACTTGCGCGCGATCGCCCAGCGCGGCGCCCGGCTGACGAAGCCCAGGCGCTGTTGCAGGTCCAGCCGGTCGACCTTGTAGACCACGCCGTCGATGTCATAGTCGAGCCCGGCGCGCGCCGCTTCCAAGTCGCGATAATGCTCGATCAGCGCGTCGAGGCTGTCGAGCCGGCGGGTCCACGGGTTGATCGCGAAGCCCCAGGCGTCGAGTGCTTGTAGCACCGCCCACTGGCTGTCGCCGGGCAGCCGGCTGGTCTCGCCCCAGCCATAGGCGAAAAAGGCCAGCGGCCGCGCGCGGGTCACCGCCGGGTCCAACTGCCGCACCGATCCCGCCGCGGCGTTGCGCGGGTTGGCGAAGGGCGCTTCGTGGGCCGCCTGCCGGCGCTCGTTGAGGGCCAGGAACGCGCTCTTGGGCATATAGATCTCGCCGCGCACCTCGAACATGTCGGGCACGCCGCCGGCGATGTGGTCGGGCAAGTGGTCGGGGATCGCCGGGATCGCCAGCACGTTGCGGGTGATCACCTCGCCTTCGGTGCCGTCGCCGCGGGTTGCCGCCACGCTCAGCCGGCCCTGGTCGTAGCGCAGCGCCGCCGACAGCCCGTCGATCTTGGGCTCGGCGGTCAGGGTCAACGCGTCGTCGGGCCCCAGCCCCAGAAAGCGCCGCACGCGGGTGGTGAATTCGGCCACATCGTCGTCTGAGAAAGCGTTGTCCAGGCTCAGCATGGCGACCCGGTGGCGGTGCTTCTCGAACTTGTCGCTCGGCCCGATGCCGACCCGGTCGCTGGGGCTGTCGGCGCGCTTGAGGTGCGGGAAGCGCGCTTCGATGGCGCCGTTGCGCTGGCGCAGCGCGTCATAGTCGGCGTCCGAGACGGTCGGCCGGTCGTCGCGATAATAGCGCCGGTCGTGGGCTTCGATGGTGCGGGCAAGGCGCGCCAGTTCGGCTTCGGCCTCGGCCTCGGTCAGGGCGTCGACGGCCTTGGTCTCGGCCCCGCTCATCGCCGGGCGGCCCGGTGGCGGGCCAGACGATCGGCCAGACGATCGGCCAGGTCAGAAGGGCTGCCGGGGGCGGGCAGGGGCTGCGGTCCGGTGGCGCGGATGGCGGCGCGGACGGGGGCGGCGGTCATGGGCTGCGGGGCTCCCAAGGGCTGGCAGGCGGGGCGGACGGGGCTATCGGGTCATCAGGCTGTCGGCGGCCTGGCGGGCCGCGTCGGTCACCTCGGCGCCCGACAGCATGCGCGCAATTTCTTCGCGCCGGGCCCGGTCGTCAAGCGCCTCGACCGTGGTCGCCGTGCTGTCGGCGTCGGTGCGCTTGGCGATCCGCCAGTGCTGGCGCCCGCGGGCGGCCACTTGCGGGCTGTGGGTGACCACCAGCACCTGGGCGGCCGCCGCCAGCCGGGCCAGCCGCTCGCCCACCGCGTCGGCGGTGGCGCCGCCGATGCCGCGATCGACCTCGTCGAACACCAGCGTGGCGACGGTGTTTTGGCGGGCCAGCGACACCTTGAGCGCCAGGATGAAGCGCGCGAGTTCGCCGCCCGAGGCGATCTTGATCAACGGGCCGAAGTCGGCGCCGGGGTTGGTGGCCACTTCGAAGGCGACGCCGTCGCCGCCGTCGGCCGACCAGTGCGCGGGGTCGAGCGGTGTCAGCGCGACCCGGAAGCGCGCCTTGTCGAGCTTGAGGTCGGGCAGTTCGGCGTTGACCGCCGTGGCCAGCGCGTCGGCTGCGGCGGCGCGCGACCGGCGCAGGTCGCCGACCGCGCGGTCGAGCGTCTGGTCGGCATCGGCCAGGGCGGCGCGGGCGGCAGTCAGGTCGGCGTCGCCCCGGTCGACGGCGGCCAGGCGTTCGGCGAACCGGTCCTTGAGGGCGGCCAGGTCGTCGGGCTGGACCTGGTGCTTGCGGGCCATGGCGCGCAACTCGAACAGGCGTTCCTCGGCGCGTTCGAGGGCGGCGGGGTCGTGGTCCAGATCGTGGCGCAGGCTGTCGAGCGCGGCCATCGCCTCGCCCATCTCGATCGCCGCCCGGTCGAGCGCGGTCATGACCGGATCGAGGCGTGCGCGCGCCGCCTCGTCGAGCCGTTCCATACGCCGCAGCAGGCCGCGCACGGTGGCGTCGACGCCGCCGTCGGCCTCCAACTCGCCGGCATACTCGGCCAGGTCGCTGGCCAGCCGCTCGCCCTGCATCAAGGTCGTGCGGGTCAGGGCCAGTTGCGCCTCCTCGCCCGGTTCGGGGGCCAGGGCCTCCAACTCGTCGAGCGCGTGGCGCAGATAATCCTCGTCGGCGCGCGCGGCGGCCAATTCGGCCTCGATCGCCGCCACCGCGTCGGCGGCGGCGCGTCGGTCGCGGTGCGCCGTCGCCACCCGGTCGAGCAGATCGCCGTGGCCGGCGAACAGGTCGAGCAGGGTGCGGTGGCCCTTGGGGTTGAGCAGGCCGCGTTCGTCGTGCTGGCCGTGGATTTCCACCAGCCGCTCGCCCACTTGGCGCAGCAGCCCGGCGCTCACCGGCTGGTCGTTGATGTGCGCGCGGCTGCGCCCGTCGGCCTGCACGGTGCGGCGCAGCACCAGCGGCTCGCCCGGTTCGACCGACACGGTGTCGGCGAGCAGCGCGAAGGCGGCATGGTCGGCGGCCAGCTCGAACTCGGCGGCGACCACGCCCCGGCTGGCACCGCGGCGCACCAGGGCGCTGTCGGCGCGCGCGCCCAAGGCCAGCGACAGCGCGTCGAGCAGGATCGACTTGCCCGCCCCGGTCTCGCCGGTCAGCACGCTCAAGCCGCGGTCGAAGCCGAGCGTCAGACGGTCGATCAGGACGATGTCATGGATCGACAAGCCGACCAGCATGGCCTTGCGCCCTCCCGTTCGCCCGACCGACCCGTCGGGCCATCAAAACAGCCAGGAAAAGAAGCCGCCGCCTTCGCTGGGCGCGGTGTAGTCGTCCTTCACCACGTCATAGGCATAGCGGTACCACTTGCTGTCCGGGAAATTGTGGCCGAGCACGGCGGCATAGGCCTGGGCTTCCTCGGTGACGCCGAGCGCCCAATAGATCTCCACCATCCGGTGCAGGGCTTCGGCCACATGGTTGGTGTTGGGGTAGCGTTCGACCACGGTCTTGAACCGGCCGAGCGCGGCGATCAGGCGTTCCTGGTTCTGATAGAAGCGCCCGACGGTCATCTCCTTGCCGGCCAACTGGTCGAGGGTGAGGGCGTATTTGGCGCGCGCATCCTTGGCGTATTCGCTGTCGGGGTAGCGCTGCATCACCTCATAGAGGGCATCGCGGGCCTGTTCGGTGACCCGCTGGTCGCGGC
Organism: Rhodothalassium salexigens DSM 2132; assembly: GCF_004341375.1. GTDB lineage: Bacteria > Pseudomonadota > Alphaproteobacteria > Sphingomonadales > Rhodothalassiaceae > Rhodothalassium > Rhodothalassium salexigens. The sequence goes on along the minus strand of NZ_SLXO01000009.1, from coordinate 126,770 downwards.
CCACATCGACGATCTGTTCGTAGTAGCTGAGCCCGATCAGATAATAGGCATAGGGCGCCTGCTCGCTGCCCGGGTGCAGCGACAGATAGCGCTGGCTGGCCAGGATCGCCTCGTCGAAATCGTTCTTCTTGTAATGGGCATAGGCGCCCATCAATTGTGCCCGGCGCGCCCAGGCGGAATAGGGGTGCTGGCGCTCGACCTCGTTGAAGAAGCGCACCGCCTGGGTCCATTGGCGCTGCTCCAGGTGATCCATGCCCACATTGTAAAGCGTGTTCACATCGGCGGAGATATAGACATCCTTTTCGCTGCCGCCGCAGGCGGCCACGCCCCCGGTGGCGACGATCAGCGCTACGGTGCGCAGGCCCTTGCCCGGCGCCAACCAAGCCCCATTTAAAGGGCGTTCCGGTAAGAAACGCAATGCGCGATCCTGCCGGGCAATAAAAACCCGTATGCCGCGAACAACGTCAATCGGGAAAAAACCCATTTTCTTACCTCTGGTTGTCATATACTCTGAATCGCTATCGCAATGCGGTTGCTTTCGGGGCGTTCCGGACGGCCTCTAGAACCGCTGGCCGAACCGGTCCAGGGGGCAGCAGACCCGAAGGGACGCCCGAAAAGGCGAACAAGACCATGTCCGACCCGACCATACCGCCTTCCCCTGGCACCGCCGACACCGCTCATTTGCGCCGTCGTGCCGAACAGGCGGCCGCCCTGGCGCGTCAGATGGATGCGCATGTGGGCTCGCGCATCCGCGAACGCCGGTTGGAATTGGGGTTGACCCAACAAGACCTGTCCGCTGCCCTGGCCATCTCATATCAGCAGGTCCAGAAATATGAAACCGGGAACAACAGGGTCAGTGCGGGCAAACTGTATGCGATCGCCCGCGCCCTCGACGTGACGCCCGACTATTTCTTCGACTATTTCGTCGGCGCGGCCGAACCGCCGGCCCCGCCGGTGTCGCGCGATGCCCTGGCCCTGGCGCGCGCCTGCGATGCGGTCGCGAACGACCGGGTGCGCGAAAACCTGACCCAATTGATCCGCGCCCTGTCGCAGACCTGGCCCCCCGAGCAGCGGGGCCATACCGACCAAGCGGACCAGACCGACGACCAAGGGGATCAGACCGGGGGGTAAACGCCCGCCCGGCGCGCCGGGCGTCGGGCCTTGGCCGGCAAAACCCTCTGGACATAAGAACGGCCGCCGGGGTCAGCCCGGCGGCCGTGTGCTTTTGTCGCTTACAGCGCCTTATTGGTTGGTCTGGCGCTTCAGGAACGCCGGGATTTCGAATTGCTCGTCCATCTCGGGTTCCGGGGCGGCGCGGTCCTCGGCGGTCACGCCGTGCAGCATACGCGGCATGCGGTCGTTTTGCTGGCCGCCGCGTTGCTTGCGCTGGGCGTCCTCGCGGGCCTGGTTGTTGCGGCCGCCGCCGAAGCCGCGCGACAGTTTCTGGAACAGCGGCATTCCCTTGCCTTCGCGGCGCGGCGCCGGTTCGGCCGGGCGCTCAGCGGCTTCGGGCTGGCGCGGACGCGGTGCCGGGCGCTCGCCATAGCCGGCGGTGCGCGGCGCGTCAGCAGCGGTCGGCGCCGCCGGGGTCATCGGGGCGGTCGAGGCCGCCGGGGCGTCCGGTGCCGCCTTGGGCTTGGGCCGCCGGGTCGGGCCGGGGATGAACACATCGTCCCGGTCGTGGGACAGCGGCGCTTCCATGCTCGGCAGCAGTTCGGCCTCTTCCTCGTCGCTCAGCGCGTCCTCGTCCTCGTCGAAGTCGCCGTCGTCGGCCAGATCGTCGAGGGTCAGGGGCTGGTCGTCGCGGTGCCCGTCCCGGGGCCCTTTGGGCGCGTCGACCGGGTGCGCCTCGGCCTCGCGGCGCGGCATGGTCGGGGCGGCCGTGTCCGCGCTCGGCGCGCTGGGCCGCGGCGCCGGCGCTTCGGCGGCGCTGGGCTCGCCGTCCAGCGGCGGCTGGGCGTAGGAGCGGGCCTGGCGCTGAACCGGCTCGGCCTTGGGCGCGGCCGGGTGCTCGGCTTGGGTGCGCGCGGTGCGGGTGGGCTCGCCCTGGTCCATTTGCGCCCGCTCGGTCTGCGATGGGGCGGTCTGGGCTTGGGCGGGCTCGCTCTGGTTGGGCGCGGCCTGAGGCTGGGTCGAGGCGGCGGGTTCGGCGACGCCATAGTCCAGGCTGCGCGCCAGGCTGGCCGCCGCTGCGCCGGTTTCCGCCGCCCGGCGGGCCGGGCCGAAGCCGCGCTCGGGGCGGGCGCTCAGATTGTTATGGGCCGGCGCGCCGGGGCGTTCGGGCTCGGCCGGCGCTGCCGGGCGCGGCGTGGCGGTGGCCGCAGGCCGGGCACCGGGGCGCGCACCGGGGCCGGTGGCCCAGCCGCCGGGCGTGCGGTGCAGGCTGACCACGCTGGCGCCTTCACCGTTATTGGACGGTTGCGCCTGTTCCTGGGCCTCGGCGTCGATGCCGGTGGCGACCACCGAGACGCGCATCTGGCCGTTGAGCGATTCATTGAACGCCGAGCCGACGATGATGTTGGCTTCCGAGTCCACCAGGTCGCGGATCTGGTTGGCGGCCTGGTCGACCTCGAACAGCGTCAGGTCGAGCCCGCCGGTGATGTTGACCAGCACGCCGCGGGCGCCGCGCAGCGACACCTCGTCGAGCAGCGGGTTGGAGACCGCGGCCTCGGCGGCTTCCTCGGCGCGGTTTTCGCCCTCGGCCTCGCCGGTGCCCATCATCGCCTTGCCCATCTCGCTCATCACCGTCTTGACGTCGGCGAAGTCCAGATTGATCAGGCCGGGCATGACCATCAGGTCGGTGATGCCGCGCACGCCCGAGTGCAGCACCTCGTCGGCGATCGCGAAGGCGTCGGCGAAGGTGGTCTTTTCGGTCGCCACCCGGAACAGGTTCTGGTTCGGGATGATGATCAGCGTGTCGACGGCCTCCTGCAGTTCCTCCAGCCCCTCGTCGGCGGCGCGCATGCGGCGCGAGCCCTCGAACTGGAACGGCTTGGTGACCACGCCGACGGTCAGGATGCTCATGTCGCGCGCCGCCCGGGCGATCACCGGCGCCGCCCCGGTGCCGGTGCCGCCGCCCATGCCGGCGGTGATGAACAGCATGTGCGAGCCTTGCAGGCGCTCCTTGACCAGGTCGAGCGATTCCTCGGCCGCCGCCTGGCCGCTCTTCGGCTTCGAGCCGGCGCCGAGCCCCTGGGTCAGGTCGGCGCCCAACTGGATGCGGTTGTCGGACAGCGAGTGGGCCAGCGCCTGGGCGTCGGTGTTGGCGACGAGGAATTCAACGCCCTGAAGCCCGGATTTGATCATGTTGTTGACCGCGTTACCGCCGGCGCCGCCGACGCCGAGCACGGTAATCCGGGGCTGCAATTCTGTGAGTTCTGGGTTGGTCAATTCGATCGACATGAGTGATCTCCTGATCGGGATTTCCTGGTCTTTGCTCTGCTCTACGCGGTCATTACTCGGGTCTTAGAAATGCTCTTTCACCCAGCGCCACATGGCGCTCATGCCGCCGCCGCCCACCGGCCTGGTGGTCAATTGCTGGGCGAAGGCGGTGTCGGGCAGGTCGTCGGGCGCCTCGATGGCGTGCAGAAGCACGCCCACGGCGGTGGCGAAGGCCGGGTTCTGGGCCGCCGATGGCAAGCCGGCCACCCGCCGGGGCTGGCCGATGCGAACCTGTTTGTCGAGGATGGTGGCGGCCATGTCCTCGATGCCTTGAAGCTGGGCGGTGCCGCCTGTGAGCACCACCTGACGGCCCGCCACGCCGTCGAAGCCGGAGGCCTGGAGCCTCTGGCGCACCTGCTCGAACAACGCTTCGAGCTCGGGGATCAGAATGTTGGCGAGCACCTGGCGCGGCAGCCGTTCGGTGTTGCCGTCCAGGTCGTCGCGGCCCAGGCGGACCACGTCCACATGCTCGCGGTCGCTGCACAGCGCCACCGAGGCGGCGCCATAGAGCGTCTTGAGCCGCTCGGCATGGTCGAGCGGGGTCACCAACTCGCGCGCGATCGCCTCGGTCAGCGTGTCGCCGCCCATGGGGATCACGTCCAGGTGCACCATGGCGCCTTCGGCCCACAGCGAGATGTCGGTGGTGCCGGCGCCGATGTCGACGCAGGCGGTGCCGATGGCGCGTTCTTCTTCGACCAGCGTGGCGAAGCCGGCGGCATAGGGCGCGGCGACGAAGCGGTCGAATTGCAGGTGCGCGCCGCGCACGCAGGTCTCCAGGTTGCGCGCCGGGCCGGCGGGCGCCTTGACCGTGTGCAGGGCGACGCCCAGGTGGCGGCCGTACATGCCCATGGGCGCCTTGACCTGGTAGCGGCCGTCGAGCGCATAGGCGGCGGGGAAGGCGTGGACGGTCACATTGTCGTCGGCGGGCCGGGCGCGCGCGGCCGCACCCAGGACCGCGTCCACATCGTCGCGGTGGATCGGCGCCTCGCGCAGGTTCACCGACTGTTCGGTCACTTGCGAATAGAGTTCGCCGGCGCTGATCGACACCAGCACATCGGTGATGGTCTCGCCGGCCGAGCGCTCGGCCAGGTCGACGGTGGCCGACAGCGCGCGCTGGGTGGCGTCGCGGTCGGCGACCGCGCCGTGCTTGAGCCCGTTGCTCTTGCGATGGCCCATGCCCGACAGGTGCAGCAGGCCGTCATTGCCGACCCGACCGATCAGGCAGCAGACCTTGCTTGAGCCCACGTCGAGGGCAGCCAACAGGCGATCGCGCGGTGGCGTCATGAGTGTCAGGACCTCCGCTTTTCGGCGTGCACCATGGCCTTGCCACGGTTGGTGAGTTGCAGGGTGAGCCGCTCGGGTAGGCGCATGTCGACCACCAGGATCTCCCGGTCGAGCAGGCGATGCGCGCGCGCCAGCGACACGAATTCGTCCCACGCCGCGGCCGGACCGTAGGCGGCGTCGGGCTCCGGCAGGGCCAGGGTGATGCCGCTGTCGAAGCGCACGTCCCAGCGCCGGTCGCCCATGCGGATCAGCGCATGGACCCGGTCGGCCAGGTCGGGCGCCCGGTCGAGCAGGGCGAGCATCGCCGGCGCCGCCTGCGGTGCGCCCGGGCCGCTCAACAGCGGCAGGTCGGTGAACCGGTGCAGCCGCTGGGCGGTGATCTTGTGACCGCTGCGGTCCACTACCCACAGCGCGCCGTCGCTCTGCCAGCGGGCGAACGGCTCGCGCTCCTCCAGCCGGATGTGCCAGGGGCCGAGCGCGTGGCGGCGCACATGGGCGGTCTCGACCCAGGCCATGGCCTCGACGCGGTCGCGCACCGCCTGCGGCGTGGCATCGGGGCCGAGCGCGGTGATCGCTTGCGCCAGGGCGTCGAGGTCGGTGCGCGCCGCGCCGCTCACATAGACCCGCGCGGGGTCGGCCTCGGCCGCCTGGGCACCGATCCAGCCGGCGACGCCGGCGCGCGTGCGCTCGGCCACCGACGGCCAGTCGGGCACCAGCACCACGGCGACCGCCAGGGCCAGCAGGCCGGCGCGTGCCGCCGGCCGCAGCAGCGGCCCCACACGGTCGAAGCGGGACAGGCGGTCGAAGCGGGGCAGGGTCAAACGCAGGCTCATGGTCGGTCTCCCCTTTGGTCGGTGTCAGGGTCGCTGCCAGGGCCGTTGTCCGGGGCGTGCGCGGGCGGAACGGCCGGGGCCGGGCGGCCCAGGCGGCGGATCTCCCAGTCCAGGGTGACGCCGAAGGTTTCGGCGACCCGGCGGCGCACCTCCTCGCCGAGCGCTTCGAGGTCGGCGGCGCTGGCGCGGCTTTCGCGGTTGATCAGGAAGTTGCAGTGCTTTTCCGACACCTGGGCGTGGCCGCGGGTCAGGCCGCGACAGCCGGCGCGGTCGATCAATTCCCAGGCGCGGCGGTCGCCCGGCGGGTTCTTGAACGTCGAGCCGGTGGTGCGGGTGCGCAGCGGCTGGCTGGCCTCGCGCTCGGCGGCGATGCGGTCCATGCGGTCCTGGATCGCGCCGGGATCGTCCGCCCGGCCTTCGAACACGGCGGCGGTGACGATCAGGTCGGCGGCGCCCGGCGCCTGGCGATAGCCGAAGCCGATCTCGGCCTTGGCCCGGCGCACCAGGTGCCCCTCGGGGGTCACGCCCTGAACCTCGACCAGCACGTCGCTGGTGTCCTGGCCATAGGCGCCGGCGTTCATGGCGACCGCACCGCCCACCGTGCCCGGCACGCCGCGCAGGAACTCGAAGCCCGCGAGGCCGGCGGTGCGCGCCGCCGTGGCCACCTGCATGCCCGAGGCCCCGGCGCCGGCTTCGACCCGGCAGCCGTCGACCGCCACCGGGCGGAAGCGCGCGCCAAGCCTCACCACCACGCCGGCGATGCCGCCGTCGCGCACCAGCACGTTGGAGCCGAGGCCGAGCACGGTGACCGGCACGTCCCGGTCCAACTGGCGGATGAACTGGGCCAGGTCGGCGGCGTCGGCGGGCTCGAACAGCACATCGGCGGGGCCGCCGGTGCGAAACCAGCACAGGTCCTGAAGCGGCGCGTCCGGGGTCAACCGGCCGCGCACGGCGGGCAGGCGGGCGATCAGCGCCCGGCCTGGCGTGGTCGCCTGGGCGTTGCGACGGGGGTCGGTCATGACCGCACCTCGCGCGCATGGGGGTCGAGGGCGTCGAGCGCCCGGGGCAGGGCGGCCGCCCAGCGGGTGATGTCGCCGGCGCCCAGGCAGATCACCACGTCGCCGGGGCCGGACGCGCTGAGCACCGCCTCGGCCAGGGCGTCGGGGCCGGACACGGTGGCGACCGAGCGGTGGCCGTAGCGTTTCAGCCCGGCGGCCAGGGTGTCGGCCGACACGCCTGCCATGGCCGTTTCGCCGGCGGCGAACACCGGCGCGACGATCACATGGTCGGCATTGTTGAAGCAGGTGCAGAAGTCATCGAACAGCGCGGCCAGGCGGCTGTAGCGGTGCGGCTGGACCACCGCGACCACGCGGCCCTCATAAGCCTGGCGCGCGGCGGCCAGCACCGCCGAGATTTCCACCGGGTGGTGGCCGTAATCGTCGATGACCACGCGCCCGGCACCGGTGCCCACATGGGTGAAGCGCCGCTTGACGCCCTTGAAGCCCAGAAAGGCGGCGCGCAGCCGCTCGTCGCCGATGCCCATGGCGAGCCCGACGGCGATGGCGGCGAGCGCGTTCTGGACATTGTGGCGCCCGGGCATGGGCAGGCGGAAGCCGGTCAGCGATCGCGCCGTGCCGTCGACCCGGTCGGTGACGTCCACGTCGAAGCTGGCACCGCCGCCCTCGAAGCGCATGTTGACGCCGCGCACATCGGCCTGGGGGTTGAAACCATAGGCGATGGCCCGACGGTCGGCGATGCGGCCGAACAGCGTCTGCACTTCGGGATGGTCGGTGCACAGGATCGCCGCGCCGTAGAACGGCACGCGCTCGGCGAATTCCTGAAACGCCAGGCGCAGGGCGTCGAAGTCGCCGTAGAAGTCCAGATGTTCGGGGTCCATGTTGGTGACCACGGCGAAGGTGGCGGGCAGGCGCAGGAAGCTGCCGTCGGACTCGTCGGCCTCGACGACCATCCAGTCGCCGCCGCCGAGCCGCGCGTTGGTCCCATAGGCATTGATGATGCCGCCATTGATCACCGTGGGGTCGTAGTCGGCGGCCTCCAGCACGCTCGCCACCATGGAGGTGGTGGTGGTCTTGCCATGGGTACCGCCCACCGACACGCACCATTTCAGGCGCATCAACTCGGCCAGCATGTCGGCGCGGCGGACCACCGGCAGCTTGGCCTCGCGCGCGGCGACTACTTCAGGGTTGTCGGGCCGGATCGCCGTCGACACCACCAGCACGCTGGCGCGCGCCACATTCTCGGCGCGCTGGCCGATGAACACCTCGATGCCCAGGCTCTTCAGCCGCTCGATGACGGCGTTTTCCTTGATGTCCGAGCCCTGCACCGCATAGCCCAGATTGTGCATCACCTCGGCGATGCCCGACATGCCGATGCCGCCGATGCCGGTGAAGTGGACCGTGCCGATGTCGAAGGGCAGGGTGCGCTGGGCGTCGACGCCGTTCATTGATCGCTCTCCTTCGCCGCTTCGCGCGCCGGTTTGTCGCCGGCTGTCGTGCCGCGCGCCGCCGTGCCGTCCATGGACGCCAGGCGCAGCGCCAGGTCGGCGACCGCGTCGGTGGCCTGGGGGCACGCCTGCGCGCGCGCCGCAGCCCCGGCGGCGGCCAGCCGTTCGGGCGCTGCGAGCACCGCCTTGAGATGGTCGGCCAACGCCTCGGGCGTGAACGCGCGTTCGGTCATCACCTGTGCCGCACCGGCGTCGGCCAAGGCGCGGGCGTTGGCGCTTTGGTGGTCGTCGGTGGCGATCGCCAGGGGCACCAGCACCGACGCCCGGCCGAGGGCGGCGATCTCGGCCACCGTCGAGGCGCCGGCGCGCGCGATCACCAGGTCGGCCCCGGCCATGCGCCCGGGCAGATCGGTGAAGTAACGCGCCAGATCCGGCGTTTCGGCCAGACCGAGGCCGGCATAGCGCTCGGCCACCCGGTCCAGGTCTTCCGGCCGGCATTGCTGGGTCAGCGCCAGCCGGCCGCGCTCGGCCTCGGTCAGCCGGGCGATGGCGTCGGGCACCACCGTGGACAGGATGCGCGCGCCCTGGCTGCCGCCGACCACCAGCAGGTGCAGGCGCTCGGGCCGGCCGCCGGGGCTCGCTGCGCCGCGGGCGTGGTCGAGCACCGTGCGGCGCAGCGGCAGCCCGGTGGTCACGGTGCGCGCTGCGGCCGTGGCGGGCACCCGCGCGGTGTCGGGGAAGCTGAGCGCGATCGCCGCCGCCCCCCCGGCCATGGTCCGGTTGACCCGGCCGAGCACGGCGTTTTGTTCGTGCATCATATAGGGGATCTTGAGCGTCCGGGCGCTCAACAGCGCGGCCAGGGCGGGATAGCCGCCGAAGCCGATCACCAGCGCCGGGGCAAGCCGCTTGAACAAGGCCCGCGCGCGCGCCGTGTTGCGCAGCAGCTTGACGGTCGCCAGCGCCTTGGTCACCGCGCCGCCGGTCATCCGGCCGCCGTCCAGCACCTCGGTGCCCCAGGCGCGCGCGTCGCCGGGCAGGGCGCTGCCGCGCGCATCGGTGATCAGCCGCACGTCCCAGCCGCGCGCGTGCAGGGCTTCGCCCACCGCCAGCGCGGGCACCACATGGCCGCCGGTGCCGCCGGCCGCCAGCACGATCGGCCCGCGCGGCGTGCCCTGGCCGCCCGAAGCGCTCGGCGCCGTCGGCGAGGCGGCGTTATGATCGCGGCGGTCGGTCATGCGCGGCGCTCCCGCAACGGCGCGGTCAGATAGCGGTTGCGCCGGGTCAGCGCCAGCACCATGCCCATGGTCAATGCCAGCGTCAGCAGCGACGAGCCGCCATAGGAGATGAACGGCAGGGTCATGCCCTTGGGCGGCAGCAGCGCCAGGTTGACCGCGGTGTTGATCAGTGCCTGCAAGCCGAACAGCATGACCAGCCCGGCGCCGGCGATGACGATGAACGGGTCCTCCTCGTCCAACAGGTCCGACAGCGCGCGCACCACGATCACCGCGAAGGCGGCGAGCAGGGCGAGCGCGGCCAGGGTGCCGAACTCCTCGCCCGCGACGGCGAAGATATAGTCGGTGTGGGCGTCGGGCAGGTGGCGCTTGACCTCGCCTTCGCCGGGGCCCTGGCCCAACAGCCCGCCGCGCCGGAACGCTTCGAGCGCCCGGTCCATCTGCAAGGTGTCGCCCGAACTGGGGTCGATGAAGCGGTCGATGCGGCTGGCCACATGGGGCACGGTCAGATAGGCCAGCCCGAGCCCGGCGATCCCCGCCACCGCCAAGGCCGAGATCCACAGGAACGGCAGGCCGGCGAGCGTCAACTGGCCCAGGAACACCAGAGTGACCAGCACCAGCTGGCCGAAATCGGGTTGCAGCACCAGCAGCGCTGCGCCGGCGATATAGACCGCAGCGGCGGCACGCCAACTGGGCAAATTGGGGTTGTCGATCTTGGCCGACAGCATCCAGCCGGCGAACACCACGAAGCTGGGCTTGAACAGTTCCGAGGGTTGCAGGGTGAACGAGCCCAAGGGCAGCCAGCGCTGCGAGCCGTTGATCTCGGGCGCGGCCAGCACCGTCACCAGCATCAACAACAGCGACACCGGCAACAGCACACAGGCCGCCCGGCGGATCTGGCGCGGGCTGACCAGCGACACCGCCAGCATGACCACCGCCGCCAGCACCAGGAACACGCCCTGGCGTTTGACGAAGTGCAAGGGTTCGAGCCCGATGGTGCGCGCCACCCACGGCCCCGCCGCCCAGGTCAGGATCAATCCCGCCCCCATCAGCGCGAACACCATGACCAGCATCCAGCGGTCCACGGTCCACCACCAGCGGGCGAGCACACTGTCGTCGGATCGGCCGAGCGCGCTCATGGGCGATCTCCCTCGGGCTTGGCTGAGCGATGGCTCGGGGCGTCGAGGCCGGCGACGGCGGCGCGGAACGCCTCGCCCCGGGCCTCGAAGTCGGCATAGGCGTCGAACGACGCGCAGGCCGGCGACAACAGCACCACCTCGCCGGGCCGGGCCCGGGCGGCGGCGGCGGCGACCGCTTGGGCCATCCCGGCGTGGCGGCTGTGCTCGACTTGGCTGCCGAGCGCTTGGGCCAGGTCGCCGGCGGCCTCGCCGATCAGATAGGCGTGCACCACATGGCGCAACGCGTCGCGGCCCGCGCCATCGCGCAGCAGCGCGAAGTGCGGGTCCTTGGCCCGGCCGCCGGCGATCCAGTGGACCCGTTCGAAGGCGGTGAGCGCGCGCGTCGCGGCGTCAGGGTTGGTGGCCTTGCTGTCGTTGACGAACAACACCTCGGCCCGGGTCGCCACCGGCTCCATGCGGTGGGCGAGGCCGGTAAAGCCCTCAAGCCCGCGCACGATGGCGTCGGCAGCCAGCCCCAGCGCCCGCCCGGCGGCGTAGACCGCAGCGGCGTTCTGCCAGTTGTGGCGCCCGGCAAGTGCCGCCAGACCGGCAAGCTCGGCGACCGGGCGCGCCGCGCCGTCGACGGCGTCGATCAGGGTGCCGGTCTCGGTCACATAGACGCCGCCGTCGACCGCGCCGGTCACCGACACCGGCACCACCCGTTGCCGGCAGCGCGCGGCAAGGCTTCGGCCCGGCGCGTCGTCGACGCCGATCACCGCCGTGGCGTCGGGCGTCTGCATCTCGAACAGCCGTTCCTTGGCGCCCACATAGCCGGCCATGGAGCCGTGGCGGTCCAGATGGTCGGGGGTGATGTTGAGCAGGATCGCCACATCGGCCCGCAGGCTGTGGGTCAGGTCGATCTGGAACGACGAGGTCTCCAGCACATAGACGCCGCCGGCGTCGAGCGGGTTGAGGCTGAGCACCGGCACGCCGATATTGCCCGCCGCCACCGACGGCCGGCCGGCGGCGGCCGCCACATGGGCCATGAGCGCTGTGGAGGTGGACTTGCCGTTGGTGCCGGTGATCGCCACCAGTTGGTGCGCCGGCAGGTGTGGCCGCGCCGTCTCGAACAGTTCCACATCGCCCAGGATCGGGCAGCCGGCGGCCGCGGCGCGGGTTACCAGCGGGTGCGGCGCGGGGTGGGTCAGCGGCACGCCCGGCGCCAGCAACAAGGCGTCGATGGTGGCGAAGTCGACGCTGTAGAGGCCGCAGGCCAGGTCGGTCACCGGCGCCCGGCGGTCGGCATTGTCGTCCCACGCCAGCACGGTCGCGCCCGACGCTTCGAGCGCACGGCAACTGGCCAGGCCGGTGCGGGCCAGGCCGAAGACCGCGATGCGGCGTCGGTGATATGCGGGGACCGGGATCATCGCCCTAGCGCAGCTTCAACGTGGACAGGCCGACCAGCGCCAGCACCAGCGCGATGATCCAGAACCGGATCACGATGGTCGATTCCGCCCAGCCCAGATGTTCGAAATGGTGGTGCAGGGGCGCCATGCGGAACACCCGCCGGCCGAACAGCTTGAACGACGCCACCTGGACCATCACCGAGATGGTCTCCAGCACGAAGATGCCGCCGATGATCGCCAGCACGATCTCGTGCTTGGTGACCACGGCGACCGCGCCCAAGGCGCCGCCCAGTGCCAGGCTGCCGGTGTCGCCCATGAACACCATGGCCGGCGGCGCATTGAACCACAGGAAGCCGAGCCCGGCGCCGATCAGCGCGCCGCAGAACACCGCCAGCTCGCCCGAGCCGGGCACATAGGGCACCTGAAGATAGTCGGCATAGACCGTGTTGCCGACCAGATAGGCGATCAGCGCGAAGGCGGCGGCGGCGATGATCACCGGCATGATCGCCAGCCCGTCGAGCCCGTCGGTCAGATTGACCGCGTTGCCGGTGCCGACCACCACGACGATGGCGAAGGCGACGAAGAACACCCCCAGGTCGGCGACGATGTCGTTGACGAACGGCACCGCCAGCCCGCCGCCCTGGATCGACAGCACCACATAGCCCGCGACGCCGGCGATCAGGCATTCAAGGGCGAACTTCCACCGGCCCGGCACGCCCTTGGGCGACGCCTTGGTGACCTTGAGATAGTCGTCGAAGAAGCCGATCAGGCCGAAGCTGGCGGTGACGCCCAGGCACACCCAGACGAACGGGTTGGTGAGGTCGGCCCACAACAGGGTCGCCGTCGACAGCCCGGCCAGGATCATGAACCCGCCCATGGTCGGCGTGCCGGCCTTGGCGACGATGTGGCCGGCCGGGCCGTCCTCGCGGATCGGTTGGCCCTTCTTCTGCTTGGCGCGCAGCCAGCGGATCAGGGGCGGGCCAACCAGGAAACACACCAACAAAGCGGTCAGCACCGCGCCGCCGGTACGAAACGTCAAGTACCGGAACAGGTTGAAGACCTGAAACTCGTCGGCCAGCGGCACCAGAAAATTATAAAGCATAGACCCTCACCGTTATGCCGCCCGTTCGTCCACGGCCCAGAAGCCGGCCAGGGACTGCACCCGGCCGGGGCGGGTCAGCGCCTCGACCAGGGCGCCCAAGCCGCCCGCATTCGATCCCTTGACCATCACCACGTCGCCGGGCGCCAGGCGCGCGCGCACCGCCTCGGCGGCGGCCGCCGGCTCGGCCAGTTCCAGAACCGGCAGGCCCGCCGCCCGGCCCATCAGCGCCGACAGCGGCCCGAAGGCGATCACCTCGGCGACCCGGGCGCCCTTGAGCGCGCCGCTCAGCGCCCGGTGGCGCGCCGCGGCCTCGTCGCCCAGTTCGGCCATGTCGCCCAACACCGTCACACGCCGGCCGCCCGCCGCCGGTGCCCGGCGGCCCAGGGTGGCCAGGGCGGCTTCCATGCTCAGCGGGTTGGCGTTGTAGCTTTCGTCGATCAGGGTCGCGGTACCGCCGGCAACCGGGATGGTCACCAGGCGCCCACGCCCGGGGCCCGCGGTCAGCCGGGCGAGCGCCAGCCCGGCCATCGCCGGGTCGAGCCCCAAGGCCTCGGCCGCCGCCAGGACGGCGAGCGCGTTGCCGGCCAGGGCGCGGCCCGGCGTCGCCACCTTGAGCGCCAGATGCCGGCCGCCGATGGCCACCGCCAGCCGGGTGCCGTCGGCGCGCAGGTCGGCCCGCAGCCCATGCACGTCGGCCGTCGGGTCGTCAAGCGACACGGTGACGATGCGCCCGACGCCGGCTTCGCGGGCGATGGCGATCAGCCGGTCGGCGTGGCCGGCGTCCAGATTGACGATGGCGGTGCCGCCGGGCGCCAGGTGCCGGAACAGCGCGCCCTTTTCGTCCGCGATCGCGGCTTCGTTCGGAAACGCGCCCAGATGCGCCGCGCCGACCGAGGTGACGATGCCCACATGGGGGCGCACCTGGTCGGCCAGGGCGGCGATCTCGCCGGGGGCATTCATGCCGATCTCGAACACGCCCACATCGGCCGTCGCGCCCATGCGCGCCAGCGACAGCGGCACGCCCACATGATTGTTGAAGCTGCGCACGCTGGCATGGGGGCGCGCCATGGCGGCGACGGCGGTGGCCAGCGCGCGCACGGTGCCGGTCTTGCCGGCGCTGCCGGTGATCCCGACCCGTCGGGCGGGCGACCGGTCGCGCGCCGCGGCCCCCAGCGCCACCAGGGCGGCGTGGGTGTCGGCGCAGTGCACCAGCCGGCGGTCGTCGATGGCGAGCCCGGGGCAGGGCCGGTGCACCAGGGCGGCGGCGGCCCCGGCGCGCAGCGCCCGGGCGGCGTGGGCGTGGCCGTCGCTCGTGCGGCCGGCCAGGGCGACGAACAGGTCGCCCGGCACCACTTCGCGGCTGTCGATGGCGACCCCGGTCACCGCCAGGTCGGCGGTGGTCCGGCCGGCGACGGCGGCGGCGATGGCGCCGGTGGTCCACAAGGCGCGTTGGTCGGGGGCTGTGGTCATGACAGGGTCTCCGAGGCCGGATCGCTCAGATGGGCTTGGGCCACCTCGCGGTCGTTGAACGGCAGCACCGTGTCGCCCACGATCTGGCCGGTTTCGTGGCCCTTTCCGGCAATGATCAGGGCGTCGTCGGGGCCCAAGCCCGCGATCGCGGCGGCGATCGCGGCGGCGCGGTCGCCGATCGCCTCGGCCTCGGGGCAGCCTTCGCGGATTTCGGCGCGGATCTCGGCGGGGTCTTCGCCGCGCGGATTGTCGTCGGTGACGATCACCCGGTCGGCGTGGCGCGCGGCGGCGCGGCCCATGGCCGGGCGCTTGGTGCGGTCGCGGTCGCCGCCGGCGCCGAACACCACCGTCAGCCGGCCGCGCACATGTGGGCGCGTCTGCGCCAGCACGGTCTCCAGGCCGCCGTCGGTGTGGGCATAGTCCACATAGACCGGCGCGCCCGAAGCCGCCCGGCCGACCAGTTCCATGCGCCCCGGCACGCCGGTGAGGTGGGCGAGCGTGCCGAGGGCGGTGTCGGCGGGCAGCCCGGCGGCGATCGCCAGGCCGGCGGCGAGGATCGCGTTTTCGGCCTGGAACAGCCCCACCAGCGGCAGGTCGACCCGGTAGGGCGCGCCGTCGAAGGTCAGGCTCAGGCGCTGGCCGGTGGCGCCCGGCTCGGCGGCGACCAGGCGCAGGTGCGCGGCCGGGTCGCGCCCGACGCTCAGCCGCTTGAGACCGTGACCCCAGGCCAGGTCCTCCATCGACCGGCCGCCGGGCGTATCGATATTGACCACGGCGGCGCTGCCGGGCTCCAGCAGTTCGCCGAACAGCCGCGCCTTGGCGAAGAAATACGCCTCCATGGTGCCGTGATAGTCCAGATGGTCCTGGCTGATGTGGGTGAAGCCGCCGGCGGCCAGCCGCACGCCGTCGAGCCGCGCCTGGTCGAGCCCGTGCGACGACGCCTCGAACGCCACATGGGTGACGCCGGCGTCGGCCAGGTGCGCCAGCACCTTGTGCAGATGGGCGGGGTCGGGCGTGGTCAGGCCGCCGGGGCTTTGGATCGGGTCGCTGTCGACGCCGAGGGTACCGACGGCGGCCCCCGACAGCCCGGCTGCGCGCCAGATCTGGCGCACGAAGCGGACCACCGAGGTCTTGCCGTTGGTGCCGGTGACCGCCACCGCGGTGGCCGGTTGGCGGCCCCAGAAGCGCGCCGCCAGTTGGGCGTAGCGCCGGCGCGGGTGCGGGTCTTCGATCACCGGCACAGGGCTGCGGTCGATCCCCCACCGGTCGAGCGCGCTGCCGGCGGGCACCAGAAGTGCTGCGGCGCCACGGGCCAGGGCGTCGGCGATGAAGGCGCGGCCGTCGGCATGGGCGCCGGGCAGGGCGGCGAACAGCCAGCCGGGCTCGACCGCGCGGCTGTCGGCGGTCAAGCCGGCGATCTCCACGCCGGTGACGGTGCCTTGGGTGCCGATCAGGTCGGATAGGCGCATGGCGATCAATCCTTCTCCTGGACCAGCAGCGCGGCCTCGCGGATGAAGGTCTGGTCGGCCGGTCGGGGCTCGACGCCGAGCAGCGGGCCGATGCGCGCGATGATCTTGCCCACCGTGGGCGCCGCCACCCAGCCGCCGCCGGCGAACTGATAGGTGGCCTCGGTGCCGTGCGGCTCGTCGAGCATGGCGAACACCAGGTAGCGCGGCGTCTCGGCCGGGAACACGCCGGTGAACGAGCTCAACACCCGGTCATGGTCATAGCCGCCGGTCTGGCCCGGTTTCTCGGCGGTGCTGGTCTTGCCGGCGACCCGGTAGCCGGGCACGTCGGCGAACGAGCCGGTGCCCTTGACCACCGCCACGCGCATCAACTGGCGCATCACCGCGCTGGTTTCGGGGCTGATCACCTGGCGGCCGCGGTGCCGGCCTTGGCGATCGGCGTCGGCCAGCAAGGTGGCCGGTTGCAGGCGCCCGCCATTGACCATGGCGGCCATGGCCTGGGCCAGTTGCACCGACGAGATCGACACGCCGTGGCCGAACGAGGCGGTCATGGTGTGGATGCGGCCCCAGCGTTCGGGGTAGCGCGGCGCGCTCACCTCGGTGACCTCCACGTCCGCCGGGCTCAACAGCCCCACCTGGCGGAAGAACCGCTTCTGGCGTTCGGCGCCCAGCGTGTCGCCGAGCCGCGCCGAGCCGATGTTGGAGGAGTAGGTGAACACCTCGGGCACGGTCAGGTCGCGGCGCTGGCCGTGAAAATCGTGGATGGTGTAGCCGGCGATGCGGATCGGCTTGGTGGCGTCGATCCGGTCGTCGAGGCGCACCAGCCCGGCGTCGAGCGCGGCGGCGATGGTCACCGCCTTGAGCGCCGAGCCCTGCTCGTAGATTTCGTAGGTGGCGCGGTTGCGCTTCTGCTCGGGCGTCGCGGTGGCGTAGCGGTTGGCGTTGTAGTCGGGCAGCGACACCAGCGACAAAAGCTCGCCGCTGTGCACGTCCATCACCAGCGCCACCGCGCCCTTGGCCTGAAACTCGTCCATGGCCAGGGCGAGTTCGTCGGTGGCGGCGTGCTGGACGCGCAGGTCGAGCGACAGGCGCAGCGGCTCGTCGAGCCGCGCGGGGTCGGTCAGCCGGCGGTCGAAGAACTTCTCCAGGCCCGCCAACCCCTCGCCGTCGATGCCGGTATAGCCGAGCGCGTGCGCGGCCAGCCGGCCGTGCGGGTAGAGGCGCAGGCTGCCGGTCTTGAAATTGAGCCCCGGCTCGCCGAGCGCGTTGACCGCGGCGACCTGGGACGGCGTCAGATTGTGTTCGATCCAGACGAATTCCTTGGGCCGGCGGAACCGGCGCAGGATGTCGCCGGCGGTCTGGCCCGGCAGGATTTCGGCCAGGGCGAGCGCGGTCTCTTCGGGCTTCTGAATCCGCCGCGGGTCGGCATAGAGCCACTGCGACGCCACCGTGGTCGCCAGCACCTCGCCCCGGCGGTCGACGATCTCGGCGCGCTGCCAGCGATGGTCGGCCTCGGCGGGGTTGACCGGGGCGGCCGGGTCGCCCGCGTACTGGAACACGCCCAAATCCACCGCCCGGCCGGCGACCACCAGAAAGCCGGCGGCGAACAGCAGGATCAGCACGCTCAGCCGTTGGTGGGCCTGGTCCAGCGACGGGCGTTGCAGGCGGAACAGACGGTCGACCCGGATCATCGCTGGTCCTCCCTTTTATCTACGGTCACCCATCGGGGCTGGCCGGCGCGCTCGGCGGCTTGATAGGCGATGCCGATGCCCGGCACGTGCGGTCGCCGCGCCGGCGCCTCGTCGGTCGCCACGTCCGGGCGGATCAGGTCGCGGTCCCCGTCCACCGGCGTCTCCGGGTCGAGGCGCAACGGAATGTCCCGGATATTGGTGATCACCTGGTCCGTGCGCGCCTTGCGCAGGGTCAGGAACTTGGACGCTTCGGTCTGGACCACCGCCGGGCTCGACAGATAGGCGGCTTCGGCGCGCAGCACCTGGATGGCGTCGCGTTCGCGCGCGATAGTGGCCTTGAGCGCGGCGACCTCGCGGCTGCGCGCGTCGGCCATCAGCTTGAGCTGATAAAGCCCGCCGACCGCCCCCAGGACCACGGCCAAGCCCAAAAAGATCAACAGCTTGCGGATCATTGCGGCGCCTCCCCGGTGGGCCGGGGCGCGGCCTCGGTGCGGATGCCGACGCGCAGCCGGGCCGAGCGCGCGCGCGGATTGGCGGCGATCTCGGCGGCGGTCGGCTTGACCGCGCCCTTCGACGGCAGGCGGAAGGTGGCCACCGGCGCCGGCCCCTCGGGCAGCGGTTGGTGGCGCGACACCGCCGGGCGCTCGCCCGTGCGCGCGGCCAGGAAGCGCTTGACCCGCCGGTCTTCCAGCGAATGGAAGCTGACCACCACCAGCCGCCCGCCGGGCTTGAGCAGCCGTTCGGCGGCGTCGAGCGCGGCGTCGAGCTCGTCGAGCTCGCGGTTCACATGGATGCGCAGCGCCTGGAAGGTGGTGGTGGCGGGGTGGATCTTGCGCTTGGGCGTCGGCCCGACGGCCTGGGCGACGATCTCGGCCAGCCGGCCGGTGCGGGTGATCGGCGCGCTGGCGCGTGCCTCGACGATTGCCCGGGCGATGCGCCGCGAGCGCGGTTCCTCGCCATAGCGGTAGATGATCCGGGCCAGGTCCTCGGCGTCATAGTCATTGACCACGTCGGCGGCGCTTTCGCCGGCCTCGGCGCCGCCGGCGTCCATGCGCATGTCGAGCGGGCCGTCATGGGAGAAGGAAAAGCCGCGTTCGGCCCGGTCGAGTTGCATGGACGACACGCCGATATCGAGCACGATGGCGTCCACATCCGCCACGCCGCGCGCCGCCAGCGCCTCGGCCATGGCGCCGAAACGGCGTTCGATCAGGGTCAGCCGGCCGGCATAGGCGTCGACCAGGGCCGCGCCGGCGGCGATCGCCGTCGGGTCGCGGTCGAACGCCAGCACATGGGTGCGCGCGGCGTCGAGGACCGCGCGGGTGTAGCCGCCGGCGCCGAAGGTGGCGTCGACGATCACCTGGCCGTCTTGGGGGCTGAGCGCCTTGAGCACGCTGTCCAGCATCACCGGCACATGCGGGCCACCGGTGGGGGCATCGGGGCCGGCATTGGGGCTGGGCGGGGTCTGGCGTTCGACCATCACGACAGCGCCCCTTCCGCCGGCAGCCCTTCAAGGGCGGCCAGCACATCGTCGGCCATGGCGTCGTCGTCGTTTTCCTCGGCGTCGAGGCTGGCGCTGTTCCAGATCTGGAAATGGTCGCCGGCGCCCACAAAGCTGAGCGTGTCGACGATATCGGCATAGTCGAGGAATTTCTTGGGCAGGATGATCCGGCCTTCGCTGTCGAACTGCATTTCTTGCGCGCGGCTGAACAATTGCCGCGAGGCGCGGGTGCGCTTGGCGTCGAAGCGGCCGTAGGTCTGCTTGAGCTGGCGCAGGATGTCCTGGAATTCGGCCGGTGCCATGGCGCGCAGGAACGGCTCGCGCGGTTCGGGCAGAACCACGACGCTGGACGCGTTCGCTTCGGCGAGCGCGGCGCGGAAATCGGAAGGCACCGAAACCCGGCCCTTCTTGTCGATCCGCTTGTCGTGTCGTCCCCAGAAGAGATTCATCCACCGCCCCAGCGCGGCTTTGGGCCGCGCGCACATATCCCAGCCAATCTTGGGTATCTTTGGGATATCATGGGATTGCTTGGGCGTCCAGGGACTCCTTACCTCGGACGCTAGGATTCATGCGCCTTTCCGGCCGTTTGTATTCGATAAAATCTACGCAATTTGTGTCGACATTCTCGGCAGCGGCCCGCCAATTCTTTCTATGTTTATGTTTTGTTCTTCTTATGGTCTCGTCTTCTGGCAAGGGCGATGCGGTTCCCAAGCGTTCCCAGGGCCCGCTCGCCGGTTTCGCGGCTTGGGCGTCGGTAGGACGTTACCGCCGCGCCCGACGGGCCCGATTTTGTTAAAAGAAACGCCCTAAAGGGCTGATTTTGCAGCCCGAAGCGGTGGGCAGACGGCCTGTAAGCCGGGTTCTGTGCGCCCTGGTGGCCCAGGGGCGGCGACCATTCATCTGGGGCGGGCGTTGCCGACCGCCTCGTGCGACCTACCCGAGCGACACCCCGGAAACCGGGCCGGGCCGCGCCATCAGGCCGGCCCCGGTCGCTCCTTCTCGGTCTTGCTCCCGGTGGGGTTTACCGTGCCCCGACCGTTACCGGCCGGGCGGTGCGCTCTTACCGCACCCTTTCACCCTGACCCGCCGAGCCGCTCGGGCCGGTGGGCGGTTTGCTTTCTGTGGCACTGTCCCTGGAGTCGCCTCCGCCGGGCGTTACCCGGCACCGTGTTTCCGTGGAGCCCGGACTTTCCTCTCCCACCACGGCCTCGCCGCGGTCGGGAGCGGCCGCCCGGCCGTCTGCCCACTGGTTTTATATGACGCGGCCGGCGGAGGCGCGCAAGTGTCGCCGACCAGCCGGGTGGCCGGGGCCGGGCACCGCGCCGGGTCGGGGCGGTTCGAGCGGGCCGCTGCTGTCGACCACCACGCGCCCGCAACCCGACCGAAGCACATCTGCCCCGTCTCAGCGGCGGGCCTTGCCGAACAAGTCGACCAGTTCGTGAAACTGGCGGCGCTGCGCCTGCGGGTCGCCGGCCCGGATCGCCTGTTCCACGCAACTGGCGGCGTGGTCCTTGAGCACTTGGTCTTCGACCTTGGCCAGTGCCGCGCGCACCGCCTGCAATTGGTACAGCACGTCCATGCAATAGCGGTCCTGCTCGATCATACGGGCGATGCCGCGCACCTGGCCCTCAATGCGGTGGAGCCGGCGCAGCTTTGCGGTCTTGTCGGTGGCCTCGGCCGGGCTGTCGGCGGTTTCGGTCGTGTCCGTCATTAGCAGCGGGTCCTTGACGTATACCCCATAGGGGTACCATGTGTAGCGAACGGATGAGCCGGCGTCAAAGCGGCGTCGGCCGGACGACGGAGCGGCGACGAAGCCCCCGACGGGCCGGAGTTGATGCCGCCGACCGGTTCGATGCGGCAGCGCCCATCCGCTGACTTGATCGGAGCAAAGGAGCCATCCATGACCGACACTCCTACGCTAACGACGTCCAACGATCCAGGCACCGCCGTGCGCCACGCGGACGCTGCAGAGGATCAAGGCTGCGCTGGCCACGGCGCCAAATCCGGCGGCGAAGCGGAAGCGGGCCACGCCCATGGTCATGGCGCGAACCGCTGGGTCACCTCGGCGCATGCCACGCTGCATTGTTTGAGCGGCTGCGTGATCGGTGAGGTCGCCGGTCTGGCCATCGGCGTGTCGCTGGGCTGGCCGGTGTGGGCGACCATCACCCTGGCGACCGTGCTGGCCTATATCTCCGGCTTCACCCTCGGCCTGGTGCCGGTGATGCGCCAGACCGGGCGCACCTTCGTCCAGGCGTTCAAGGCCATCTGGCTTGGCGAGGCGATCTCCATCGGGGTGATGGAAATCGCCATGAACAGCGCCGACGTGATGGTCGGCGGCGCCAGCGCGGGTTCGATCCTGGAGCCGGCGTTTCTGATCGGCCTGGCGGTGGCGATCCCGGCGGGCTTCCTGGCCGCCTGGCCGGTCAATGCCTGGTTGCTGGCCCGCGACATGAAGAAGTGCCACTGAGCCGGCGGGCGGGCCGTCGGAGTCTTCAGGGCCTTCCGGGGCCGGTGGGGCTGGCTGTGGCGGTTATTGGCCAGCCCCGATCCCGTTGCTAGGATGGCCGCGCATCACGTCAGGAGATCGCCGTGGCTCACGCGCATACCCATGGGGCGGACAAGGCCGGGCTGAACCAGCGCCGGTTGGGTCTCGCCGCCCTGCTGACCGGCCTGTTCATGGTGGCGGAAGTGGCCGGCGGTGTCATTTCGGGCTCGCTGGCGCTGCTGGCCGACGCCGGGCACATGGCCACCGACTTCGCGGCCCTGGGGCTTGCCTGGTTCGCCGCCCGGCTTGCCCGACAGCCGGCCGACGCCCGACGCACCTATGGCTTCGACCGGTTTTCGGTGCTGGTGGCGTTCGCCAACGGTCTGGCGCTGTTCGCCATCGCCGGTATGATCGTGATCGAGGCCGGGCGCCGGCTGGCCGAGCCGGTGGCGGTGCAGGGGCCGGTGATGCTGGGCGTCGCGGCGGCCGGGTTGGCGGTCAACATCCTGGCGTTCTGGATTCTGCACGGCGCCGACCGGGGCAATCTCAATGTGCGCGCCGCCGCCTTGCACGTGTTGGGCGACCTGTTGGGCTCGGTGGCGGCGATCGGTGCTGCGGTGGTGATCATGACCACCGGTTGGACGCCCGCCGACCCCTTGCTGTCGATCCTGGTGGCGCTGTTGATCCTGCGCAGCGCCTGGCTGGTGGTCAAGGACGCCGGCCGCATTCTTCTGGAGGCCGCGCCCGTGGGCGTCGACGCCGAGGCGATCGCCGCCGACCTGGTGGCCGAACTGGACGGCGTGGTCGACGTGCACCATGTGCACGCCTGGGCGCTGACCGAGACCCGGCCGATGATCACCCTGCACGCCTGCATCGACGCCGGCGCCGACCCGGTGGGGCGGATCGCCGCGATCAAGGACCGGCTGCACGCCCGCCACGGCATCGACCACGCGACGGTCGAGATCGAATATGGGCGCTGCTGCGATGCGGTGATCCATCGCCGCGCGGCGGTGGCCACGTCCTGAACGCCGGGCGGACCGACGCCGCCCGCGCCGCCGCTGGCGTCGGCCTCACCGGCTTGCTATACCGCGCCCATGCCCGATCATGACCCGTTCGACCTGAGCCATTTCGATGCCCCCGCGCCCGCCGGCGCGCCCGCCGCCGCTGGTGAGCCTGTGCCCGGTAGCGAGCCGGCGAGGGCGTCGGTACCGCCCGCCGTGCCCCAGTCGCCGCCCGCTTATCTGGACGGGCTGAACCCGCCGCAGCGCCAGGCCATCGAGGCGCTCGACGGGCCGGTGCTGGTGCTGGCCGGCGCCGGCACCGGCAAGACCCGGGTGCTGACCACCCGCATCGCCCATCTGATCGCCACCGGCCGCGCCGGGCCGGGGCAGATCCTGGCGGTCACCTTCACCAACAAGGCGGCGCGCGAGATGACCGAGCGGGTCGAGGCGCTGCTTGGCCGGCCGATCGGCGGCATGGCCATCGGCACCTTCCACGCCATCTGCGCGCGCATGATGCGCGGCGTCTATGGCGCCACGCCCGGCGCCGGCCTGGTGGGTCTCGACCGCAATTTCACCATCCTCGACCCCGACGACCAGATCCGCCTGCTCAAGCAGCTCATGGCCGCCGAGGGCGTCGACGAAAAACGCTGGCCGGCGCGCGCCCTGGCCGGGCTGATCGACCGCTGGAAGAACCGGGCGCTGACCCCTGACCGGCTGCCCGAGGCCGAGGCGCACGGCTTTGCCAACGGCTTGGGCGGCCGGCTCTATGGCCAGTATCAGGCGCGCCTGAAGACGCTCAACGCCTGCGACTTCGGCGACCTGTTGCTGCACATGATCACCGTGTTCCAGAACCACGCCGATGTGCTGGGCGACTATCACCGGCGCTTTCGCTATCTGCTGGTCGACGAGTATCAGGACACCAATGTGGCGCAGTATCTGTGGCTGCGCCTGTTGGCCCAGGACAGCAAGAACATCTGCTGCGTCGGCGATGACGACCAGTCGATCTATGGCTGGCGGGGCGCCGAGGTGGGCAACATCCTGCGCTTCGAGCGCGACTTTCCCGGCGCCCAGGTGATCCGGCTGGAACAGAATTACCGCTCCACCGGCAATATCCTGGGCGCCGCCTCGGGGCTCATCGCGGCCAATGAGGGGCGCATGGGCAAGACGCTGTGGACCGAGGCCGGCGCCGGCGACGCGGTGGTGGTGCGCGGGGTCTGGGACGCCGAAGAGGAAGCGCGCCAGATCGGCGACGAGATCGAGGATCTGCAACGCGAGGGCCTGGCGCTCGACCGGGTCGCCGTGCTGGTGCGCGCCGGCTTCCAGACCCGCGAGTTCGAGGACCGGTTCATCACCTTGGGGCTGCCCTATCGGGTGGTCGGCGGCCCGCGCTTCTATGAGCGGCGCGAGATCCGCGACGCCATGGCCTATTTCCGCCTGCTGGTCCAGCCGTCGGACGATCTGGCGCTCGAACGGATCATCAATGTGCCGCGCCGGGGCATCGGCAAGGCGACCTTGCAGGCGCTCAACGCGGCGGCGCGTGCTGAGGGCGTGCCGCTGATGGTCGCCATCGACCGCCAGTTGCGCGCCGGCGCGGTCAAGGGCCGGGCACGCACCGCCCTGACCCAGTTGCTGACCGACTTTGCCCGGTGGCGGGAGTTGTTGGACGCCGGCGAGCACCGCCACACCGAGGTCGCCGAGATCGTCCTCGACGAGTCCGGCTATCTGGCCATGTGGCAGGCCGACACCTCGGTCGAGGCGCCGGGGCGGATCGAGAACCTGCAGGAGTTGATCCAGGCGATGGCCGAGTTCGACAATCTGGCCGGCTTTCTGGAGCATATCGCGCTGGTTATGGACAATGACCGCCAGGCCGACGGCGCGGCGGTCACCATCATGACCCTGCACGGCGCCAAAGGGCTGGAGTTCGACACCGTGTTCCTGCCCGGTTGGGAGGAGGGCGTGTTCCCCAACCAACGCGCCATCGACGAAAGCGGGCTCAAGGGGCTCGAAGAGGAACGCCGGCTGGCCTATGTGGGCATCACCCGGGCCAAGCGCCGGGCGCGCATCTATCACGCCGGCAACCGCCAGGTGTTCGGCAAGTGGCAGTCGCAGATCCCGTCGCGCTTCCTGGACGAGTTGCCCGAGGACCATGTGGAGATGGCCGCCGATACCGGCCTTTATGGCGCCCAGGGCGGCATGGCCTGGGGGCGCAGCTACGAGGCCGGCGCCTGGGGGCGGATGGACGCCGGCGCCGGCGGTTCGGGCGGCGCGGGGAGCGCGGGCCATGGCGACGCCGGACGCCACGCCGGGCCCGGCTGGCAGCGCATGGCCCGGCGCGAGGCCCGCGCCAACCCCTTCGACCGCGACCAGAAGCCCGCCGCGCGGGGCACCACGCTCGACCTGCGCGCCCGCAAGGTGACGGTTCAGGACAGCGCGGCGGCGTCCTATGACCAGGGCGACCGGGTGTTCTCCGACAAGTTCGGCTATGGCACGGTCACCGCCACCGACGGCAACAAGGTCACGGTGGCGTTCGACAAGGCCGGCGAAAAGCGCCTGGTGGCCAGCTACGTCCGCCCCGCCGACCAGGCCTGAGCGCCGCCGGCGCCGGGCGTTGGCGGCACCATGGTGCTGGGGCTTGAGCGCCCGGGGGTGTTAGCGCCCGGGGGCGTCGCCATGGCGGGTGTCAGCGATGGCGGGCGGCGCAGCGCCGGGCCGCCTGGCTGGTCCGGTCGGGGTCGGTGATCGCGGCGTGGGCGGCGGCGGCGCGGTCGGTGGCCAGCAGGTCGACCCCTTGGCCGACCAGGCGGCGGTAGCGCGCGTCGTCGCCCGATGCGGCGATGGCGCGGTCGATGTCCCACATGGTGCCGAACGAGACCGGCACGCCGGCGGCGTCGAGCGCCTGCCAAAGCGCGGGCGCCGGCGCGCCGACCCCGGTCCAGGCCAGAATGCGCCGCGGGTCGACGCCCCGGGCCGCCAGGGCCTTCAGGTCCGCCTCCGCATCCACCGACACCGAGACGCCGAGCCGGTCGTTGGCGGCCAGCGCCGTGGCGGCGGCGTCGGCGCTGTAGGTGATCACCGTGGCGACCGCCTCGGCGTTGTGGGCGCGCACCGCGCGGGCGACCCGGGCGATGTCGACGCCGCGTTTGACGTCCAGTTGCAACAGCACCGGCGCGCCCCGCCAGCCCAAGGCCCAGGCCAGGGCGGCGTCGAGCGTCGGCACGGCAAAATCGGTGGCCGCCCCGTCATTGTCGCGCAGCCGCAGCCCGGCGATCCGCTGCCACGGCGTGTCGGCGACCGGGCCCGTGCCGGTGGTGGTGCGGTCGAGGGTGTCGTCGTGCATCAGCAACAACACGCCGTCGGCGCTGCGCCGCACGTCCACTTCCAGCGCCACCGGCCCCAGGGACGCCGCGTGCGCGAAGGTCTCCAGCGCGTTTTCGGGATAGCCCGGCGCCGGGCCACCGCGATGGGCGCTGACCAGCGCCACGTCGGCGGCGTCCAGGCAGCGCAGATAGGCGATCGCCGGCGCGTCGGCCTCGGGCGCCTGGGCCTGTGCCGGTGCCTGGGCCTCCAGCGGTTCCCGAGCCGGTTCCTGGCCATGGCCGGCGACCGGCGCGGCCAGCACGGCGCCGATGGCCACCAGCGCCCGGGGCAGGGCTGGGCTAAACGCCGGGGCCAATGCCGGGATACGCGCCTTGGGGATCAAGCCGGCGGCCAAACGGGACAATGAAAACCACCCGCTGAGCGGACGGGCGGTCGGGTCGGCGGCGGTGTGTTCAGGCATGGCGGCGGGGTCCGGTCGCGAAGCTGGGGGTCAAGGTTGCGCGACCCAATAGCGCAGCTCCACCGGGACCGCCAGCGCGAATTCTATAAGGTTGAAAAAAGGGGGGATTATGAACGTTCTCGGCGATTACTGGCGCGATCTGCGCACCGCGGCCGAATTGTTGCTGGTTCTTCGGCCCTATCATTGTCTTGGGGTGGGCATCGCCCTGGCCCTGGCGGCCGATCTGGTTTTATCCGGCGGCCTTTGAGCCATCCGGTTGGCCGCCCCTAAGCCGTCCCGAAGCTGTCCCTGAACCGGTCGGCGGTGACACCCCGCTGCGGTCTTTGACCGGCAGGGACCGGCGGGGCGACCGCGCACCGGATCGGCCGGCCGAGGGGCCTTGATGCCCCCGCCACCGCGCGTCTACAAGCGGGCCTCAGTGGTTTTTCAGGCACAGCGGGCGCGCATTCATGCACAAAGGGTTGGGACCGATCGTCGGATGGCTGCGGGCGTGGGTGGCGCTCTGCGTCAGGCGCCCGCGTCTGGTATTGGCGCTGGTGACCAGCCTGGCCTTGGCTGGCCTGGCGCACGGCATCGCCTTCATCTCCATCGACACCGAAGCGCGCAACATGATCGACGGCGATCTGCGCTATCGCCAGGTGCAGCAGGCGTATCTGGACGCGTTCGGGCAGAGCCGGGATTCGATCGCCGTCATTGTCCGCGCCGAGACGCCCGAGACCGCCGACGAGGCGACGCGCATGCTGGTCGACGCCATGCGCGCCCGGCCCGACACCTTCGACACCGTGTTCGCCAGCGCGGTCGAGCCTTATCTGCGCGACAACGGGCTGTTGTTCCTGTCGGTCACCGAACTGGAGGACCTGTCGGGCCGGTTGAGCGACGCGACGCCGTTCCTGGAACGGCTGATGGCCGACCCGACACTGACCGGGCTGTTCAAGCCGATGAAGGGCGCGCTCGAACGGGATTTCGAGCCACAGGTTCTGATCGGGCTGTTCGACGAGTTGAGCGTCACCGCCGACGCCGCCTTGGCCGAGTCGTCGGCGGCTCTGGCCTCGGGCGGCGGCGCGCCGCCGACGCGCGCCATGTCCTGGGCGCGGGTTTTCGACCCCGACGGCCAGATGACCGGGCAGGGGCCGGTGATGCGCGTGATCACCGCCAACCCACGCCAGGATTTTCGCAGCCTCAACCCCACCAAGCGCGTCGAGGCGACACTCGACACCTTGTTCGACGAGGTTCGCGGGGTGGTCGCCGGGCCGGTGGCGTTTGCGGTCACCGGCGACGCGGTGCTGCGCGGCCAGGAACTCAAAAGCGTGTCGAGCGGCATCGGCGTGTCGACCATGCTGTCGCTGGTGCTGGTGGCGGTGATCCTGGCGGTGGGGCTGCGGTCTTGGGCGTTGGTCGGCGGCGCGCTGTTGTCGCTGTTCTTGGGACTGTTTTTGACCTTCGGTTTCGCCAGCGTCGCGGTGGGCTCGCTCAATCTGGTGTCGATCGCGTTCACCGTGCTGTTCATCGGCCTTGGCATCGACTTCGCGATCCATCTGGCGCTCAGCTTCTGGGACGAACGCCGGCGCGGCCAGCCGGTGGGGCGCAGTCTCGACAACGCCATGGACGAGATCGGCCTGGCCTTGTTGTTGTGCGCACCGACCACCGCGCTGACCTTCTATGCCTTCATCCCGACCGCGTTCACCGGCATCGCGCAATTGGGCATCATCTCGGGCACCGGCGTGTTCATCGCCTTCTTCACCGCAGTCACGGTGATCCCGGCCTGGCTCGCCCTGGTCAACCCGAGCCCGAAGCGCTTCAAGCGCGATCCCCATCCGGCGTTCCAGCGCCGCTTCGCCAAGGTCACCCGGCCGATGGCGCTGATCGCGCTGGTGCTCGGCGCGGTGGCGATCCCGTGGGCCGACGACGCCCGGTTCGACGCCGACCCGATGAGCCTGCGCGACCCCGACAGCCCCGCCGTGCGCGCCTTCCAGCTTTTGTTCGAGAAGGACAACACGGTCCCCTACACGCTGCAATATCTGGCCGCCGACCTGGGCGCGGCGCAGGACAAGGCCGAGATGTTCGAGCGCCTGCCGGCGGTGCGCCAGGCGCTGACCCTGGCCAGCTTCGTGCCCAAGGATCAGGCGTTCAAGCTGACCGAATTGGACTATTTGGCCGGCCAGTTGGCGATCGTGTTCCAGACCGAGCCCGAGCCGACCACCGACCCCGACAGCCACCGCGCGGCGATCACCGACTTTATCGCCGTCGGCCGCGACATGCTCGACACCAAGCGCGCCGAGGCCGACCCGGCCCTGCGCCCCGGGCCGTTCGAGGCGTCGTTGACCCGGCTGATCGACCGCATGGCGCGCATGGTGGCCGCCGACGACGCCACCCTGGCGCGGTTCGAGGCCCTGGTGATGCGCCACCTGGGTGACCATCTGGGGCTGTTGGAGCGCCAGGTGGCGGTGGCGCCGGTGGGCCTCGACGATGTGCCGGAGACCTTGCGCCGGCTTTACCTGGCCGACGACGGCCGCGCGCGGGTGCAGATCTATCCCGCCTATGACGTGGCCGACGAGGCGCGCCGCGCGCGCTTCGTCGATGAGGTGGGCGCGGTGGAGGAAGACGTGACCGGCTCGGCCAAGGTGGTGCTCTACGCCGCGCGCTATGTCAGCGAGGCCATGGTCCAGGCCACCGCCACCGCCGGGGTGCTGGCGGCCGTGATCTTGTGGGTGGCGCTGCGCCGGCTGACCACGGTGGCGTTGATCCTGTTGCCGCTGGTGCTGGCGGGCGTGTTTACCATGGCGGCGAGCACGCTTTTGGGCATGCCGTTCAACTTCGCCAATGTGATCGTGCTGCCGCTGCTGATCGGCTTGGGGGTGGACAGCGGCATCCATTTCGTGCTCAGAGCACGGGCTGGCGGCGGGCCCTTGTCGGCGGTCGCCACGTCGACCCCGCGCGCGGTAAGCCTGTCGGCACTGACCACCATCGGTAGTTTCGGCACCCTGGCGCTCAGCGACCACCGCGGCACGGCCAGCATGGGCATCCTGCTGACCGTGGCGATCGGCTTGACGCTGGTCTGCACGCTGGTGGTATTGCCCGGTCTGTGGAGCCTGCGCCACCCGCCCGGCGATACGGACGACGGATGACAGGGCCGCCATACCGGCTTGTGGCAAGAGTGCTGCACCTGCTCTTATGATGACCGAAATGGTCTGAAAAGGGGGTGACGCATACCGGCTTATGGTGTATGGCGCCATAGGAGAACAGGAATTCCAGGATAAGAGGAAAGAGCCGTGGCTGTCCCCTTGATACAACAATTCCGCGTCGGGTCTTACATCCTCAAGCAGAAGCTGATGGGGCGGCAACGCTATCCGCTGGTGCTGATGCTGGAGCCCTTGTTCCAGTGCAATCTGGCGTGTCCGGGCTGTGGCAAGATCGATTACCCCAAGCGCATCCTGGAACAGCGCCTGTCCAAGGAAGAGTGCCTTGAAGCGGTCGACGAGTGCGGTGCGCCGATGGTCTCGATCCCCGGCGGCGAGCCGCTGCTGCACAAGGAGATCGACGAGATCGTCGCCGAGATCGTCGCGCGCAAGAAGTTCGTCTATCTGTGCACCAACGCGCTGCTGCTCAAGAAGGCGCTCAAGAAGGGTACGTTCAAGCCGTCGCCCTATCTGACCTTCTCGGTCCATCTGGACGGGCTGGAAGAGGAGCATGACGAGGCGGTCGACATGAAGGGCGGCTTCAAGCGCGCGGTCGAAGCGATCGAGATGGCCGTCGAGCAGGGCTTCCGCGTCACCGTCAACGCCACCTTGTTCAACAATGCCGAGCCCGAGCGCGTCGCCGAGTTCTTCGACTATTGCATGACGCTCGGCGCCGAGGGGATCACCGTATCGCCGGGTTATGCCTATGAGCGCGCGCCCGAGCAGGAGCACTTCCTCAACCGCCAGCAAACCAAGACCATTTTCCGCGACGTGTTCCGCCTGGGCAAGAAGCGCGAGCGCAAGTGGGTGTTCAACCAGTCGTCGCTGTATCTGGATTTCCTGGCCGGCAACCAGCAGTACGAATGCACGCCCTGGGGCAATCCCACGCGCAACGTATTCGGCTGGCAGAAGCCGTGCTATCTTCTGGGCGAGGGCTATGCCGGCAGCTTCAAGGAATTGATGGAAGACACCGACTGGGACAGCTACGGCACCGGCAAGTACGAAAAGTGCGCCAACTGCATGGTCCATTGCGGCTATGAGCCGACCGCAGTCGACGACACCGTGGCCCACCCGTTCAAGGCGTTCCTGCGCATGGTGCGCGGGGTCGAGACCGAAAAGCCCATGGTCCAGGACCTGGACCTGTCCAACCAGCGGCCGGCCAAGTATATCTTCGACAAACAGGTGGACGCGTTCATGAACGACGCCCACATGCCCGACGCCACCAAGCGCGATGGTGAGGGCGAAAGCGCGGAAAGCCGCGTCGCCTGACGCCGCGACGCGCCCCGGCGGCGTCGCCTCGCGCGGCACCGGCGGGGGTCTGTGAGCCCCCGATCTGACGACCACGCCCGCCCCGGCCGTTCGGGGCGGGCGTTTGTGGCTGGAGGCAAGCTGTCATGTTGCGCTGGTTCGAGACCCGGCTGGAGGCGTTTCCGTCCGACCCGGCGGAGCAGCCGCCGCGCGGGCTGTGGGCCTATTGCTGGCACTATGCGCGCTCGGCCAAGGGGCTGATCGGCGCCATGGCGGCCACGTCGGCGGCCGTGGCGATCCTGGAGGTGTGGCTGTTCGCCGTGCTCGGCCAGTTGGTCGACTGGCTCGACGGCGCCGACCGGGCGACCTTCCTGGCCGAGTATGGCTGGACGCTGGTGGGCATGAGCGTCGTGGTGCTGGTGGTGCTGCCGGCCATGGCGCTATTGAGCGGTCTGGTGGTCCACCAGGGGCTTCTTGGGCCGTTCCCCATGCGCATCCGCTGGCTGACCCACAAATATCTGCTGGGCCAAAGCCTGAGCTTCTTCCAGGACGATTTCGCCGGCCGCATCGCCACCAAGCTGATGCAGACCTCGCTGGCCGTGCGCGAGGTGGTGCTCAAGCTCACCGATGTGTTGCTCTATGTGGGCGTCTATTTTCTCGGTACGCTGGCGCTGCTCGGCGGTTCGGACTGGCGGCTCATGGTGCCCATGGTGCTGTGGTTTCTGGGCTATGTGGCCATGATGCGGTTCTTTCTGCCGCGCTTGCAGGACCGCTCGGAGCGCCAGGCCGACGCCCGCGCCGACATGACCGGCCGGGTGGTCGACAGCTATGCCAACGTCCAGACGGTCAAGCTGTTCGCCCGGTCGGGGCGCGAGGAACGCTATGCCCGCGACGGCATGGACGGCTTTCTGGCCACCGTGTTCGCCCAGATGCGCCTGGTCACCGGCTTGCAGACCTGTCTCTACACGCTCAATTCGCTGTTGGTGTTCGGCGTTGCCGGGCTGTCGATCCATCTGTGGCTGACCCAGGCGGTGTCCTTGGGCGAAATCGCGGTGGCCATCTCCATCGTGCTGCGCCAAAGCGGCATGGCTCAGTGGATCATGTGGGAAATTTCGGCGCTGTTCGAGAACATCGGCACGATCCGCGACGGCATCGCCACCTTCGCCCGGCCGCGCGCCATCGTCGACCGGCCGGACGCCCGCGCCCTGACCGTTACCCGCGGCGCGATCCGCTATGACGGCGTGGCGTTCCACTATGGTAAGGGCTCGGGCGTGATCGACGATTTGACCCTGGAGATCGGGGCCGGCGAGCGGGTCGGTCTGATCGGCCGCTCAGGCGCCGGCAAGTCGACCCTGGTCAACCTGTTGTTGCGCTTCCACGATGTGGAGGCTGGGCGCATCCTGATCGACGGCCAGGACATCGCGGCGGTGACCCAGGAAAGCCTGCGCCGCTCGATCGGCATGGTCACCCAGGAACCCGGGCTGCTCAACCGCTCGGTGCGCGACAATATCCGTTTCGGCAGCCCCGAGGCCTGCGATACCGCCGTCTGGCGCGCCGCCGAGCGCGCCCACGCCGCCGAGTTCATCACCGGACTGGTGGATCACAAGGGCCGGACCGGCCTCGACGCCCATGTGGGCGACCGGGGCGTCAAGCTCTCGGGCGGCCAGCGCCAGCGCATCGCCATCGCGCGCATGTTCTTGAAGGACGCGCCGGTGCTGTTGCTCGACGAGGCCACCTCGGCGCTCGATTCAGAGGTGGAGGCGGCGATCCAGGACAGCCTGGCCGAGTTGATGGCCGGCAAGACGGTGATCGCCATCGCGCACCGGCTGTCGACCATCGCGTCCATGGACCGGCTGATCGTGCTCGACCGCGGCCGCATCGTCGAACAGGGCACCCATGACGATCTGCTGCGCGCCGGCGGCCTTTACGCGCGCCTGTGGCAGCGCCAGTCGGGCGGCTTTTTGACCGAGGAAGCCGCGGCGGAGTAAGCCGGCCGGCGCCTTGAGGATGTCCCGGCCGGTCAGCCCGGCGCCCGGCCCAGCGTCAGGGTGACCTGGCGCAGATGGGCCAAGAGCGCGGCGCGATTGGCGAAGCCGGTCAGGGCCTCGAACGGGATCGGCGCGCCCACCCGGACGTCGAGCGGCGTGTCGATGCGCCGCGCGGTTTCGCGGAATAGCAGCGACAGGCGCAGGGTCTGGCTCAGATGGCTGGCGATCTGGAACAGCCGCGAATTCTGCCCGGCGAAGTGGACCGGCACGACGCTCGCCCGGGCGCTCAGGATCAACTTGGCGGTGAACGGGTGCCAGGGCCGTTCCTCGGCGCGGCCGGAAAAAGCGCGCGGGCTGGTCGCGACGCCGCCGCCGGGAAAGAGGCCGACCGCGCCGCCCTGGGCCAGCCAGTCGCGCGCCGCCTTGCGCGCCGCCAGCATG
The DNA here is from genome assembly GCF_004341375.1 of Rhodothalassium salexigens DSM 2132. Taxonomy (GTDB): domain Bacteria; phylum Pseudomonadota; class Alphaproteobacteria; order Sphingomonadales; family Rhodothalassiaceae; genus Rhodothalassium; species Rhodothalassium salexigens. The sequence continues at coordinate 93,648 of NZ_SLXO01000009.1, read as the reverse complement.
GACGCCTGCGCGGCCGGGGTGCCGGCGAAGTCCACCGGCAGCAGATGGCCGTGCGCCTCGGGGATTCGGGTCAGCGCGGCGTGGGCCATGACCAGAAGGTCACGGCGCGCGCGCAACGCCAGCGCGGTCAGCGTCAGCCCGTCGAGCACGCCGTAAGGATGGTTGGCGATGAACAGCACGGGCCCGCTGGCAGGCACCCGGGCGAGGGCCGCGTCGTCGACCCGAAGGTCGAGGCCCAAGGCCGCCACGGCGCGGTCGAAGAAGCTTTCATCCGGTGCCCAAGGCCGTGCCGCCGCGCGGTCGTAGAGCCGCTTCAGCCGGCGCCGCCCGCCGGCCTGTTCCACCAGCGCGATCAGCGCCCGCTTGGCCACCGGCAGGTCCGGCGTGGCGTAGGAAAAGCGTGCGGGCGGCGGTTTGGCCACGGGTCAGAACGGGCTGCGGTCGATCGGACGCTCGGCGCCGTCTGGGCTCTGGCGGCCACGCTCGACCCAGAACACGGCGGCGTAGGAGAAGCCGAGCGCCAGAATAGCCGTGCCGAGGCCCAACAGGAATAGACCGCTGGTCTGTTCGATTTCCAGCAAGATGAACTTGCGCACCACCGCCAACACGCCGATCAGCAACACTGTGCGGACCTGGGTCAGACCGTGTTCGCCGGCGGCCATTTGTTGAACGGAATGCGCGAGTTCGAGCGCGATGATCGCCGCCAACACGCGCTCGAACAGGCCCTGGAAGGTTTTGTAGGTGAAGCCGGTGTCGAGCGTCCAGAGCGTCTCGCCCACACCAATGAGGAATTGCAGCGCCGCCATGGCCACCACCGCCATCAGCCCAATGGTCAGGGCGGCGGCCACCAGCCGCTCGAATCCTTGATAAATCCGTTTGAAAACCATGGTCGCCAGCTTAACGGGCGCAGGCCTGTGCAATCAACCGGTCAGGATCGCCCGGTTTCTGACAAGGAGGGCTGGGCCAGGCCGAAATCGGGCAGGCCGGCGCGGGCCACCGCCTCCAGGTCGCGGGTCACGGCGGCACGCCGGCGCGCCAAGCGCAACAGGCCCGGCAGGTCTTGCGGTCGCCGGGCCAGGGTGGCGATCACCGGCCACACCGATGTGCCGCGCCCCGGGGCGAAACCTGCCAGCGCCGCCGGCGGCAGGGTCTCGTCGGCGGTGTCGAGCACCAGACGGACGCTGAGCCAGGGCACGCCGGCGGCGTTTGCCGCGCGCGCCACGCCCAGGCTTTCCATGTCGACGCCGAGCGCGCCGGTGCGCGCATGGGCCGCCGCCTTGGCCTCGGCGGTGGCCAGGGGCACGTCGCCATGGACCAGCGCGCCAACGGCGGGCGGCGCGCCGAGCACCCGGGCCAGCCGGGCGGCGGCGGCGTCGAGGGCGGGGCGCTCGGCAACCAGGGCGCCGTCGCCGTCCGGGGTCAGCAGCCGGTCGGCCACGACCACCCGGCCCGGGGTCAGATCGGGCGCGAGCGCGCCGCAGAAGCCCAGGCTGATCAGCGCGCGGGCGCCCCTGTCCGCCAGCGTCGCGGCGGCGGCTTCGGCGGCGTGGCAGCCGGCGCCAACGGCGATCGGCGGCGCGAGCAACCGGGCGCCGCGTGCCGCCCGGCGCACCGCTGCGGCCTCGAAGTCCATGCCGGTAATCAGGCCCACCGAGAGCGCGACGGTCATGCGGCGCGGATCGCTTGGGCGGGCGCGGTGCCGGTGTCGGCCGGGGCGGCGGGGCTGAGCGCCTCGGCGGCGGTAAAGCCCGAGCGGATGGCGCCTTCGATGGTGGCGGGCAGGCCGGTGTCGGTCCAGTCGCCGGCCAGGGCCAGATTGGCCAACTCGGTGCGGCTGTGCGGCCGGCGCGCCACATTCTCGGGCGTTTGCAGGAAGGTGGCGCGCTTTTCGATAATCACTCGCACCGGCGGCATCGGCTCGGCCGGGCGGTCCAAGGCGCGGCTCACATCGGCCCAGCAGGTTTGGGCGATCTCGTCATTGGGGCGCTGCGCCAGGTCCGTGGCATTGGACACGGTGACCGAGGCCAGCCGGTCGCGCAGGAACAGCCAGTGCGCGGTACCGCCGACCAGGCCCAGAAGTCGCGGTTCGCCCGGCGGCGCCAAGGGCACGTCAAGGCGGAAATGCACATTGACGATCGGCACCGCCCCTTGCGGCACGTCCAGGTCCAACAGCTTGCCGGTCTGGTCGGGGGGCAGGGCGAGCACCACGGCGTCGCCGGCGTCGAGCGCCACACGGCCCCGGTCGCGGCCGAACACCAGCGCGCTGGCGCGCCCGTCGCGGCGCTCCACGGCGCTCAGCCGGGCGCCGGTTTCAAGGCTCACCCCGTGGCGGTCCAGATGGGCCAGGGCCGGATCGACCAGCGCCTCCGACAGCCCCTCGCGCGCGATCCACGGCCGGCAGGCGTCGCCGCCCCGGGCGAAGGTCTCCACCATCACCCGGCGCAACAGCCTCGCCGAGGCCCGATCGGGGCCGCAGTTCATCACCGCCTCGGTCAGCGGCAGGATGAACCGGTCGTAGAGCGCGCCTTGCGCCGGCACCCGGTCGACCACCCGGTCGCGCGCGCCGGCCAGCAACAGCCCGGCGGCGCGCAGATGCGCCCACAGCCCGGCCCCGGCGACCCGCCGGCCGGGCACCAGAAGCCACCAGGCCAGGGCGCCGCGATTGGGGTGCACCGACCAGCGGGTGCCGCTGGCCAGGTCGAGAAAGTCGAAGCGCGCATGGGGGGCTTTGTAAAGCCCGTCGGGGGCGCCGACCCGGTCGAGGAAGTCGGCCACGGCGGTGTTGGCGGCCATCATCAGATGGTTGCCATTGTCGATCCGGGCGCCGAGGGCGCTGTCGTCGAACGACCGGCAGCGCCCGCCGGCGCGCGGCGCGGCGTCGTAAAGCCGCACCGGCCGGCCGGCATCGGCCAGCGCCACGGCGGCGGCGAGCCCGGCCAAGCCGGCCCCGACCACGTGCACGGTGCCGGGGGTCGTGACGGTGCCGGGCGCCGTCACGGTGTCGGGGGGCAGGGCGGGGCCGGGGGGCGGGGTGGCGGTCATGACCGCGCCAGCAGGCCGTGGCGCAGCGCCAGCCACAGCTTGACCGCGCTCGACCGGATCTTGGCCAGCGGGTTGCCCGGCTTGGGCTTGCCGACGCCGGCGAAGCCGTCGGCGGCCATGCGGTCGAGCAGGTGGCGATAGACCGCGCGCATCATCCGGGCGGGTTTCATGGCCACCCGGTCGCAGCGGGCCATGGCGGCGTCGGCGCGGTCGAACGACTGCGCCGCCATGGCGCCGATGTCGCGGGCCACCGTCGGCAGCCGGGGGTCGGCGGCGACGGCATAGGGGTCGGCGGTGTCGATGCCGTGGCGCTTCAGCACCTCGCGCGGCAGGTAGAGCCGGCCTTCGAGCGCGTCTTCGTGGACATCGCGCAGGATGTTGGTCAGTTGCAGGGCGCGGCCCAGATGGGTGGCGACCGCCTGGCCGTTGGCGCCGGGCTCGCCGAAGATCGGCACGCTCATGCGTCCGACGGCGGCGGCGACCCGGTCGCAATAGAGGTCGAGCCGGTCGAGCGACGGCGCGCGGATCGGGCCGTCGGCGTCCATGGCCATGCCGTCGACCATGGCGTCCAGGTCGGCCTGGGCCAGATCGTAGGCGGCGACCACGTCGGCGAGCGCGCGCGCGGTGGGGTAGGCGGGTTCGCGGCCGTCGAAGATCGCCGCGATGTCGGCGCGCCACAGGTCGAGCGCCTGGTGTTTTTCCTCGGTTGCCAGGTCGCCGTCGGCGATGTCGTCGACCTCGCGGCAGAAGGCGTAGACGGCGAACATGGCGCGCCGCTGCGGCTTGGGCAGCAGGCGCATGGCCCAGAAGAAGCTGGTCCCCGCCTCGCCGACCACCGCATAGACATGGGCCCAGTCGGCGCTGTCGGCGGTGGGGGTGGAGCGGGCGGCGGGGGGCTCGGACCGGATGGCTTGGGTTTCGGTCATGCGTCGCGTTCCGGCAGGCCGGCCGCGCGGGCGTCGCGCCTATGGGATGGCCGCGACAGGGCGGGGCGAAGGGGCGGTTTCGGGCTGGTCCAGGCTGCCATGTGTCGTCCGAATTGTCTATTGTCAGCCATGATCGTACACGCGCCCCTTCCAGGCGCCGCCGGCGCCGCGCCAGTGGGCGAGCGCCGAATGCACGGTCATCGCCGTGTACAGCGTCGCCGCGACCGCCAGTGTCGGCGCCCAGGCGACGGACAGGGCATAATACCGGTCGGTCGGCCGGCGCAAGATGGCAAGGCCCAGCCACGGCGCCAGCGCCGCGGCCCAGCCGAGCCAGCCGGCGGGAAACAGCCAGCCCTGGCCGGTCGCCGCCCAGACCAGCCGGTCGACGAGCCCGAGCGCCGGCGGCACGATGAACAGCGCCGCCATGAACACCACGGTGACGATCAGCAGCCAGGGCGAAAAACCCAGTTGCACGAACGCGGTGCGCTTGACCATGTGCCAGAATTCGCCCAGGTGCTCGTAGCGGCGCAGCGACCGGCTGTGTTCGGCCAGCCCAAGCCAGATCGGCCGGCCCTGGCGCTTGATCAGCGCGGCCAGCGAACAATCGTCGATCAGCGCGCCCTTGATCCGGTCGAGCCCGCCGGCGGCATCGAGCACCGGCCGCGACACCAGGATGCAACCGCCCGCTGCGGCTGCCATGGGGTGGCCCGGCGTGTTGACCAGCCGGAACGGGTAGAGCATCTGGAAGAACAGCACGAAGGCCGGCACCAAAAGCTTCTCCCACACGCTGGTGCAGGCCAGCCGCACCATCAACGACACCAGGGCGGCGTCGCTTTGGGCCGCCTTGGCGGTCAGGTCGCGCAGCACCTGCGGGTCGTGGACGATATCGGCGTCGGTAAACCAGTAGAAATCGGTTTCAGGAGCGACCTTCGTCGCGTGCGCCAGGCCGGCGTCGAGGGCGGCGATCTTGCCCGACCAGCCGGGCTTGAGCGCCGGCGCGGTGATCACCTCCACCGGGACCCGGGCGTCCGCGCCGGCCCCGGCGGCGATCGCGGCGGTGTTGTCGCTCGACTGGTCGTCGACCACGATCACCCGCAGCCGGCCCGGATAGTCCTGGGCGGCGAGCGCCCGCACGCAGGCGGCGATGGTCGGCGCCTCGTCGCGCGCCGGCACCACCGCGGTCACCGTCGGCCACCCGGTGTCGGCAGGACTGTCGGCAGGGCTGTCGGCGGCGCGGCTGGCGGCGGGCTCGCGGGTCAGGCGTTCGTCGGCGCAGAAGAAGCCCGGGCGCGCGGCGGCCAGCCCGGCCAAGGCGGCGCCGTGGGCGAGGATGTAGCTTAAGGTGGCGAACATCACCGGCGGCCTAAAAGGTCCGGGCGATGCCGCGCACCGCCGCCCACAGTTTTTCGGGCTTGCTCAGTTCGACCCGGGTGGCCAGCGGGTCTTGGCGGCGCAGGCGGGCCACCAGATCGTCGGCGATTTGCAGGATCACAGCGCTTTCCCACGCCAGCCGCCGGCTTTTCAACTGCGCGGGCAGGGTCCAGGCGTGCGCCAGCAACTCTTGGGTGGCGTCGAGGCAGCGGTCGACGGCCCGGCGCAGGCCGGGGCTGAGGGCGGCGCCGTCCAGGTCTTCGTTGGTCGCCCCGGCCTCGGCCATCCAGTCCTGGGGCAGGTAGATGCGGTCGAGGGCGGCGCGGTCGTCGCCGCAGTCCTGCAGGTGGTTGATCACCTGGAGCGCGTTGCACAGGGCGTCGGAGGCGGAATAGCCCGCCCGGTCCTCGCCGTGCAGGTCGAGCAGGAAGCGGCCCACCGGACAGGCCGAGCGGTTGCAATAGTCGATCAACTCGGCCCAATCGGCATAGCGCGTCTTGACCGCGTCCTGGCGAAACGCCGAAATCAGGTCGAGCGCGTGGGCGTGCGGGATGCTCAGCGGGTCGAGGGTCTGGCGGCCGAGGCGGGCGGCCTTGTCATAGCCCGGCGGCGTCGGCTGGCCGGCGATGGCGGCGGCGAACCGGTCGAGCCGGGCGATTTTTTGCTCGGCGCTGGCGTCGGCGTCGTCGGCCACGTCGTCGATGGCGCGGGCGAAGGCGTAGTAGCGCGCCACATGGGGGCGCAGCCGCTTGGGCAGCAGGAGCGACCCGACGGGGAAATTCTCGTCTGCCGCGCCCTTGCCCGAGGGCGTCTCGGCCGCCAGGGCCGTTTGCCGTGCCTCGTCCATGTCTCGCTCACTCCCGATTGGCGTGGCGCCCCTGAAGACCCGGGTACACGCCGGTCTGCCCGTCGGTCTGATAGCGTGCCGAAGCACCGGGGTCCATGGGGGGCGGTGCCCGGCAGCGATTGATTTGCCCCGATAGCTGGACCAAGATCGCGGCCCCGAAGGCCCGTAGAGCATGGTCCGTGCGGCAGGGGTCGTGGCGGGCGTACCGGACAAACCAATGGCCGGACAATCCAAGAGGGGGAGACAGACATGACGCTGCGTTTTGATGGTCGGGTGGCCATCGTGACCGGGGCCGGCGGCGGCCTCGGCCGGGCCCATGCGCTCGAACTGGCGCGCCGCGGCGCCAAGCTGGTGGTCAACGATTTGGGCGCCGATGTGGACGGCGCCGGCGGGTCGTCGGACGCCGCCGACGCCGTGGTCCAGGAAATCCGCGACATGGGCGGCGAGGCGATCGCCAACGGCGCGTCGGTGTGCGACCGCGACGGCGTCGCCTATCTGGTCGAACAGACTCTGGACCGGTTCGGCCGCATCGACATCCTGGTCAACAATGCCGGCGTGCTGCGCGACCGGTCGTTCCACAAGATGACCCTCGACGATCTGGATTTCGTGCTCGACGTGCACCTGCGCGGGGCCGCCTATTGTTCGCACGCGGTCTGGCCGGTGATGCGCGACCAGGGCTATGGCCGCATCGTCATGACCAGCTCGTCCACCGGGCTTTACGGCAATTTCGGCCAGGCCAATTACGGCGCCGCCAAGCTTGGCCAGGTGGGCCTGATGAACACCCTCAAGCTCGAAGGCGCCAAGTACGACATCCGGGTCAACGCGCTGGTGCCGATCGCCGCCACGCGGATGACCGAAGGGTTGATGCCCGAACAGATCTACGACCTGTTTCAGCCCGACCTGGTGACGCCGGCGCTGGTGGTGCTGGCCCATGAGGACGCGCCCAATGGCGAGATCGTCTCGGCGGGCGCCGGCCATTTCGCCAAGGCGCACATGGTCGAGACGCCGGGGGTGACGCTCGGCGCCCATGCCCGCGCCGAAGACGTCAAGGCGGCGTGGGCGGAGTTGGTCTCCAACCAGGGCCAGGAGCCCCTGGAACAGGGCGGCAAGCACACCGAGAAATACGCCACCCGCGCCTTCACCTGGATGCAGCAGAACGCCGAATGACCCGCCGATGAACAGTCTGAGTGCACCGCGTTACGCCGTCATCGGGGCGGGCATGGCCGGCCTTGCCTGTGCCGACGCGCTGGCCGGCGGCGGCGCCCGGGTCAGCGTGGTCGACAAGGGCCGGCGCCTGGGCGGCCGGCTGGCAACCCGGGCGCGCGACGGCCGGTCGTTCGACCATGGCGCCCAGTTCGCCAGCGCCGAGGGGCCGGCTTTCGCCGATGCCCTGGCGCGCTTCGAGGCCGCCGGCACGGCCGCCGTCTGGCCGGCGCTCGGCGGCGGTCCGGGGCCGCGCTATGTGGGCGTGCCGGGCATGGCCGATCTGGCCGCGCCGCTGGCCGACGGGCTCGACGTGCGCCTGGCCACCGAGGTGGCGGCGATCGACGGTGCGGCCGGCGCCTGGACGCTGCGGCTCAAGGACGGCGCCGCCCTGGGGCCGTTCGACGCGGTGCTGGTCACCGCCCCCGCCCCCCAGGCGGCGGCGTTGTTGGAACCGGTCGCCGCCGACCTGGCGGCCCAGGCTGTGCGGGCGGTCTATGCGCCGTGCGCGGCGGCGATGGTGGCGGCACCCGGGCCGGCCGATGCGCCGGCGTTCCTGCGCCCCGAGGCCGGTCCGATCGGTTGGGCGTGCCGCAGCGAGACGCGCCCGGGCCGGCCGCGCCCGGCCGGCGTGCAGCAATGGCTGATCCACGCCACGCCCGAGTGGAGTGCTGAGCATCTGGACGACGACAAGGCGGACCTGGTGGCGCCGTTGCAGGCGGCGCTCGAAGCGCTGCTGGGCGCGCCCTTGGGGCCGCCGGTCTACAGCGCCGGGCACAAATGGCGCTATTCCCTGGTCACCGAGGCGCTCGGTCTGCCGTGCCTGTTCGAGCCCGAGCGCGGCCTGGGGGCTGCCGGCGACTGGTGTCTCGACGGCCGGGTCGAGGCGGCGTTCGAAAGCGGCCGGGCGCTGGCTGCGGCGGTCGCCGTCTGGGGCACGCTCAGGGGCTGAACGCGCATGGTTGATATGGCTCAAGGGTGCTGGACATCGCCGATGGCATCGAAGACCATGCCGCTCCAAAGGACAGAATAAGGGATATCGCCCATGGCATCGGAGAAAGTGTTCATCGTCGCCGTCGACGGCAGCAAGGCCAGCCACCGGGCGCTGGACCACACCATCATGCTGGCCCAGGCGCTCGGCGCGCGGGTCCATCTGATCCATGTGGTGCATTGGTCGGGCTATGTGCCGATCGGGGTCGAGGACGCCTATCACCGCCCGCTCGACCGCAAGAAGGAAGAAAAGCACGCCAAGGAAGACATCATCGCCCCGGCCATGGACAAGCTGCGCGAGGCGGGCGTCGAGGCGGACAACAGCTACACCTGGGGCAATCCCGCGCAAGAGATCAAGAAAAAGGCCCAGAAGCTCAATGCCGACATGATCATCGTCGGCCGCAAGGGCCGGTCCAACATCGCCGAGATGATCGTCGGCAGCGTGTCGAACGCCATCGCCCATATCGCGCCGGTGCCGGTGCTTTTGGTGCCCTGATGGTGTCCTGACCGAGCCGCGCCGCGCGCGCCCGCGCCGGCCTCGGGGCCTCAGGGCGCGTCGTCGGGCAGCCGGACCACATGGTCGGCGGCCAGCCGGGTCTGGTGCACGCGGCCCGGCCGGCGCAGGCCATCGGCCCCGGGCAGCGGCCGGCCGGCGGCTTCCGCCAGCGTCCAGCCGAACGGGTCGAGCCCGGCGGCGATGCCGGCGGTCGAGGCGCCGCCGAAGCGCGGGTTGACCTCGATCACGTGCAGGCGGTCGTCGGCGTCGACGATCGCCTGGGCGACCACTGGGCCGGATAACTCCAGGCTTTCCAACAGCCCCGCCAGGGTGCGCTCATGGTCCGGGTGGCGGAACGTGACGGTGACCTGCGACTCGCCCGCCACCACCCGCTCGCGCCGGCGCAGCACCACGCCGTCGGGTCCGCCATGGACCCGGTGCTGGCGGTCGAGCCAGGCGTCGGCGCTGATCTCCACGCCGGCGACCTGCGGTTGGACGATCGCCGCCGACAGGGTCGCCGCGTGCGCCTCGGCTGCCGCCGGGCTCAGCCCCACGGCCACCGACCGGCTGCCCGACCCCCACCGCTCCTTGACCACCAGCGGCCCCGGCCCGGCATCGGCGACGCGCTCGACCGCCGGGATCACCGGCCAGCCGGCGTCGCGCCCGGCGCGCGCGAACGCCAGCTTGTCCAGGCAGCGCGCCACCGCCGCCGGCGGCGACACCGCCACATGAATGCCGCGCTCGGCGGCGCGCGCGGCCCACGCCGCCCACAGGCCCAGTTCGCCGTCGCGGGTCGGGATCACCAGGCCCACGCCGCGGCCCGCGCAGCCGTCGAGGATCGCCGCCATGGTCGCGTCCGAGATCGCCGGCATGGTCCAACCGTCGTCGGCGAGGCAGAAGCTTGGCGCTGCGGGGTCCACATCGCCGGCGATCACGCGCGCCTGCGGGTCGTGGGCGCGGGCGGCGGCCTTGACCGCGCGGATCAGCGGCGCCTTGGCGCCGGCGCTGGTGACCAGCACGTGACCGGGCGGGCCGGGCGCGCGGCTGGCCCCTCTGCCTCGGTGGTCGGCGGCCAGGCAACTGTGCGCCACCGCGTCGACAAAGCGGCCGTCGACCCGCACATGGTCGCGCAGCACGCCGTCGCGCGCGAAGCCGGCCCGGTCCAGCACCGACAGGTGATAGGGGCGCAGGTCATAGCTTTCGGTGGTCAGCTTGTGCAGCTTGAGGTCGGTGAACGCCAAATCGCGGATCAGGTCCAGAAAACCCTGGAAATAGCGGCCGTAGCGCACATTGGGCGTGGTCAGCGCGGGGTCGAGCAGGAACGAGATTTCGGCCCGGCGGTGCGCCCAATGGATATGCACCAGGCCGCCATAGCCGACCAGCCGGCCGTGTTCCAGGATCGACACCAGGATGTTCGCCGGCTGCTCGGCGGCCATGGCGGGCCACACATGGGCGGCGTAATAGGCGCGCTGATCGTCGGGCGAGAGCGGCCGGTCCTGGCGCAGGATCGCCATTTGGGCGTTGCGCCACTGGCGGATCGCCTCGATGTCGTCGGGCTGCACGCTCTCGATGGCCAGCGCGCCGCGCTCCACGCGCCGGCGCGGCAGGCAGCGATAGTGCAAGGGCTCGGCGGGCGGGCTGGACATCGCGATCGGGTCGGTCTCGGACGGGTGACAGGCGAAGCGGCGCAACGGGCGGCGGAGAGCCTAGCCCAGCCGTGCCCGGCGATCCAGGGCCAGGGTGAGGCGCCGGGCGGCGGCCGCGCTGAAGGGTTCCTTAACCACGTCGGGCCAAGATCGGGCGTCCGCCGTCGCGCCCGCGCGCCCCAGCCAGCGAAGCCTGCCCCATGTCTCGCCAGCCCCTCTCTCGCCAGTCCCTGTCTCGCCAGTCCGCCTCGTCGCCTCGGTCTCAAGACCTGACCGTCGCCATGCCGGCCTACAACGCCGCGTCGACGGTGGCGGCGGCGTTGCGTTCGGTCTGCGACACCCATGACGGGCCGATCCTGCTGGTCGACGACCGGTCCGCCGACGATACGGTGGCGCGGGCGCGGGCGGTGGCGGGCGCACGGCTCCAGGTGGTCACGGCGCCCGGCCCGCGCGGCGTCGCCCGCGCCCGGGCGCTTGCCCTGGCCGCCATCGACACGCCCTACGGGCTGTGGCTCGACGCCGACGACCTGATGGCGCCGGGCCGGCCGCAGGCGGTCCGGGCGGCGCTCGATGCCGGTGCCGACCTGGTCTATGACGCGGTGACGCTGATCGACACCGCCGGCCGGGTCGAGCGCGACCTGCCCATGCCGGCGTTCCTGCACGGTCCCGGCCGGCTGTGGCGACAGGTGGAACGCAATTGGCTCAACGGGCTGTTCTGCGGCTTTCGCACCGACATCGCGCGCCGGGTCGGCTATGACCCCGAGCTGTCGACCGGCGAGGACTATCGCTTCTGCCTCGACGCGCTGATGGCCGGCGCGCGCATCGCCTTGCTCGACCGGGTCGGCGTGTTCTACCGCCACGGGGCGGCGACCCTGTCGCGCAACCTGGCGGTGGCCCAGGCCAATATGCGCCGGGTCCATCGGGCGCTCGACTGGGCGGCGGCCGAGGCGGGCATGGCGCGCGCCGGGCTGCCGGCGGTCGAGATCGCCTATACCCGCGCGGCCCAGGCGGTGCACCGGGGCGATGCCGCCGCCGCGCTCGCCGCCGCCGAGGTGCTGCTGGACGGCGCCGAGACCATCGCGCCCTATGGCCATAGCGCCGACTGGATGGGGCGGTTTCTGGGCGGTGCCGCCCTGTTGGCGCTCGACCGGCCGGGCGAGGCGGCGGCGTGGCTGCGCGCGGCGGTCGAGGGCCGGCCCCAAGCCGGCGATGGCGCCGACCTGCACAACAATCTGGGCGTCGCGGCGGCGCGCACCGGCGACCGGGCGGCGGCGCAGCGGGCGTTCGCAGCCGCAGCCGAGCGCCGCCCGGGCTATGTGGACGCGGCCCACAATGCGCGCCTGCTGGCCCAAGCCGGCGGCCCGGTCGCCGCCGACGCCTGGGCGGTGACCCGCCTGCCGCTGCGCAATGTGGCCAACCGCGACCGCTACGACGCCGCCGAAGCCGCCCGGCGCTCATAAACATTTGGTTTTCGCCCGCCGCGATGAGGCGGGGCCGGGCGGCCGGGTCTGATGCAACCGGCCGCCCGGGCGGGGCTGCGGCGGGCTAGTTGGTCGCCGTCGCGTCGGGTTCGCTCGGCGCGTCCCGGCCCTTCAGATGGCTGTCGAGGAAGCGCAGATAGGCTTCCGATGCCGCGACCCGGTTGGCCTTTTTGCGGAAGCCGTGGCCCTCGTCGTCGAACACCACATAGTCCACCGGCACGCCGTTGGCGCGCACCGCCGCGACCAGTTCGTCGCTTTCCACCTGGAGCACCCGCGGGTCGTTGGCGCCCTGGACCACCAGCAGCGGCCGCTCGATCCGGTCGGCGTGGAACAAGGGCGAGATGCGGCGCAGGCGGTCCTCGTCGGTCGCCGGGTCGCCCAGTTCGTCGTAGAGCGCGTCGCGCTGCGGGCCCCACCAGGCCGGGATCGACTGCAAGGTGCGCAGCCAGTTGGTCACCCCGAAGATGTCGATGCCGAGATCGAACACCTGCGGCTCGAACGCCAGGGCGGCGGCGACCATGTAGCCGCCATAGGAGCCGCCGATGATGCCGATGGCGTCGCCGTCGATCCAGTCTTTGGCGGCCAGGAAGTCCTTCGACGCCACCACGTCGCCCAGGTCGGCCTCGCCGTGCTTCTGGTCGTCCAGATGGTTGAAGGTCTTGCCATAGCCCGAACTGCCGCGATTGTTGATCGCGTAGACCGCATAGCCGTGGTTGACCAGATGCTGGATGGTGCCGTTATAGCCCAGCCGCGACTGGCCGCCGGGGCCGCCATGAACCCAGACCAGCGCCGGTACCGGCGTCTTGGCCGACGCCTGGTGCGGGCGATAGAGAATGCCGGGGATCGACAGGCCGTCATAGCTGTCGAACCGGGCGACCGTGGCCTCGACCAGGTCGGCGGCGTCGATGGCGTCGGTCAGGCTGTCGGTCAGCCGCCGGGCGGTGGCGTCGTCGCCGAGCGTCAGGGTGTAGAGATTGGCCGGCTGCGACGCGCTTTCCAGGCGGAACGCCACCCGGGTTTCGTCGGGCGCGAAGCGCACACTGGAGATGATGCCGTCGGCGAGCCCGACCCCGTCGGTCAGCGGCACGGTGTCGCCGGTCAACCGGTCGGTCAGCGTTACCTGGGTGCGCGCGTCGGCGTTGACGCCGTGGACCCGATAGCGCCCGGACGGGCTGTAGGACACATAGACCACGTTCCAGTCGGCCTCGATCAACGGCGCGGTCTCGCCGGTCTCCAGGTCGTAGGTCCAGGCTTGGGTGAACTCCGACGTTTCGTTGGTGCCGTAGACCAGCTTGTCGCCCTCGGGCGTGAACGCGAAGGCGTTGAACTGGATGGCGCCCTCATGCTCGGTGATCAGGCGGGGCTCGGGCGTCTCGGCGTCCAGGTCGACCAGCAACAGGTCGCTGTCGGCGTTGGTGTTGGCGCGGGAGAGCACCACCCAGCGGCCGTCGTCGCTGATCTCGGCGGGGTAGAGCCCGCCCGGATTCTCGAACAACAGGCTGCGCTCATAGCTCTCGGCGTCATAGCGGTAGAGGTCGAAGGCCTGCGGGTCGCGCTCGTTGGTGGCGACCACGAAGGCGGCGTCGTCCTCGATCCAGCCGGCGACCGACGCCTTGACAGCGTCGCCGGGGGTCAGGTCCTGTGCGGTGCCGTCCGGGCCCTGGACATAGACATGGGTGAGTTCGTTGCCGCCCTGGTCGGCCGAATAGAGAAAGCGCTGGCTGTCGGGGAAATAGCTGACCGGGAAAATCGCGTCGCCGTCCGAGTTGGTCAGCGCGGTCTTGTCGCCGGTGGCCAGGTCGATGGCATAGGCGTTGAACACCCCGCTCTGGTCGGAATAGGCGAGCAGCGTCGACCCGTCGGGCGAGAAGGCGTGGCCTGGGGCGAGGCCCACCGACACGGTGTCGAGGAACGCCTCGGCCGAATAGGTCTGCGACGGCCGGTCGGTGGTCGCCTCGGCCTTGGTGGCGTCGGTTTGGCGGGCGTCGGTCATTGCCGTGGCCGGGTCGGCGGTGGCGGCGGATTGCGGCTCGGCGGGTTTGTCGGGGCCTGCGGGGCGGTCACAGGCGGCAAGCACCGCGCAACCGAGGGCGGCGACCGCGGCGCCGAGGCGCCAGGCGGCGCGCGGCCGGGTCGGGTCGGAGGGGGCCGGGCGGCGGATGCGCATGGGCGGTCTCCCTGATCGGGTGGATCGGTCTGATCGGATGGATCGTTGGACCGGCCGGACCAGGTGCGGTCCGACCGGCCGGTGGCCGGCCGTCCCGATGCGCTCCCGCAGAGGCCGCCTTGGCGCCGCTGGCGTCAGGCCGCCGGCTGGTCGGCGATCAGGTCGCGATAGGCGTGCCAGGTGGCGTGGCCGATCAGCGGGAACGTCAGGATCATGCCGACGAACAGTGTAGCGATCCCCAAGGCCATGACCAGGGCGATCAGCCACGCCCACAGCAGCATCGGCCACAAGTTGCGGGACACGGCGGTCATGCTGGTGAAGGCGGCGGTCATGGCGTCCAGGTCGCGCTCCATCAGCATCGGCACCGACACCGCCGAGACCGCGAACACCACGAACGCCAACACCGCGCCGACCGCGCTGCCGACCACCAGAAGCGTCAGGCCGGTGGCCGTGAACAGCAGATCGTGGACGAAGTCGGCGAGCGGCGGAAACTCCAGCGTGCCCCAGACCAACGCGAAGATCAGCGTCGCCAGCCGCACCCAGGCGAGCAGGACGATCATCATCACCACGCCCAGAAACGCCAGTTGCACCGGCGACTTGGTGCGTACGAACAGGATCGACGTCAGGGTCACCGGCGCGCCCGACTGGATGCGCCGGGACAACTCGTACATGCCCACGGCGAGCATCGGCCCCACCAGCATGAAGCCCGCCGCCAGGGCCAGGCTGAGCGACGCCAGGTCGAGGCTGACCAGACCGAGGATCAACCCCACCGAGATGAGCGCGAAACCCAGCCCATAGCCCAGGCTGAGCGCGGGGTGCTGCCACAGGTCGCGCCAGCCGGCGGCAAGCCAGGTCCACGGCGCGTCCAGGGTCACGGACCGGATCTCCGGCACCCCGGACAGGCCCAGCGGATTGACCGGGCGGGGCGCGCCGTCCGGGTCGGTGCTCGTCTTCGCGTTCGCCATGCTCCCCTCTCTTATGATTTGGCTCCCTCGGCGGCGGGCGATGGGCGCATCGCCGACGGGCTCTGCCGCAAACAGTTTCCGTTCGCGGTAATATCAAGAGATTGCCAAATCCCCGCGCCAACCGAAAGCCTAAACCGACCGGCGGGACGTCGGCCTGGCATTCGGCCGGCCCCGGCCCGGGCGTCCTGGCCCCGGCGGTCATGGCACCGGGGTCGGGCCATGACGGCGATCGGGATGCTGGGTCCCGCATATGGCTTTCGCCCGGCGATGGCGGGGGCTAAGCTCATGCGGTGGCGGTCCGGGTATGATCGAAAAGGTGGCGCGATGGATGTCGAATTGCTGGAGGTGCATGATTTCCTGGCCCAGCATCGGCCGTTCGACGCGCTGCCCGGCGAGCGTCTGCGCGCAATCGCCCGGGTGCTGCGGCTGCGCTACGAGCGCAAGGGGGCGCTGATCCTAGACGCCGGGGCGCGCAACGACACCTTCTTCATGGTCCGCTCGGGCGCGGTTGAGGTGCGCGAGGGCGGCACCGACCTGACCAGCCGGCTGGTCGAGGGCGAGTATTTCGGCTATCGGTCGCTGCTGCGCGACGGGGTCACGCGCAACTCTGTGCGCGCCTTGGAAGACACGCTGTTGATCTGCCTGGACGCGGCGGTGTTCCGCCGGTTGATCGACGAGGAGCCGATGGTCGCGCGCTACTTCGCCATGGCCGAGGCGGATCGGTTGCGCGCCGCGATGGAGAGCTTCCACCGGCACCATCTGGGCCATGACGAGACCCGTCTGGTCAGCGCGCGGGTCGGCGATCTGGGCCCGCGCCGGGCGGTGGTGGCGTGCGGGGGCGACACCCCGGTGGCCGAGGTCGCCCGTCGGATGGCCGCCGCCGACGTGTCGACCATGCTGGTCACCGACGCCGACGGCGCGCTGGCCGGCATCTTCACCGACAAGGATCTGCGCCGCCGCGTGGTCGGCAAGGGGCTGGCGCTCGACCGGCCGGTGGCCGAGGTGATGACGCCGCAACCGGTGACCATGGCGGCCGAGGCGACGGCGCTTGAAGCGCTGCTGGCGATGACCAAGCGCAACATCCACCATATCCCGGTGGTCGACGCCGACGCCGACCCGGTGGCGGTGATCAGCGCCAACGACCTGCTCAGCCAGTTGAGCGGCCAGGCGCTCTATGTCACCGCCCGGATCGAGAAGGCCGAGGACCCCGCCGCCGTGGCCGAGGCGGCGCGCGCCACCGGTGCCAGCCTGCTGGCCCTGGTCGAGGCCGGGGCGCCGCCCCAGGCGGTCGGTCACTTCGTGTCCAGCATCGGCGAGGCGGTGCACCGCCGGCTGGCGCAACTGGCCGAGGCCGAATTGGGGCCGCCGCCGGTGCCTTATGCGCTGTTGGTGTTCGGCTCGCTGGCGCGCGAGGACCAGAGCGCGCGTTCGGACCAGGACAATGGCCTGCTGATCGACGACGCCTATGACGTCCGGGCCCATGGCGGCTATTTCGAGGCGCTGGGCCGGCGGATCTGCGACGGGCTCGACGCGGCGGGATACCCCTATTGCAAGGGGGGCATCATGGCGTCGAACCCGGACTGGCGGCTGCCCTTGTCCGGCTGGCAGCGGACCTTTGCGCGCTGGATCACCGAGCCCGAGCCCAAGTCGATCATGAACGCGACCATCTTTTTCGACCATCGCGCGGTCCACGGCGAGGTCGCCCTGATGGCCCGGTTGCGCGACCATGTGCTGGGCCTGGCCCATGGCGACACCATCTTCCTGGCCCACATGACCCAGGACGCGCTGCGCGCCTCGGTACCGCTCGGCTTCTTCCGCAAGCTGGTGCTGATCAAGGACAAGGAACATAAGGACAGCCTCAACCTCAAGCGCCAGGGCATCATGCCGATCACCGACATCGCGCGGGTCTATGCGCTGGCCAGCGGCAGCCCGACGGTCAACACGCGCGAGCGGTTGGCAGCGGCGGTATCGGCGGGGCTGTTGGCGGCGTCGGATGGTGCCGACCTGACCGACGCCTGGGATTTCGTCGCCGGCGTGCGGCTCAAACACCAGGCGGCCCAGGTGCGCGCCGGCGAGACGGCGGACAATTTTGTCAGCCCCGGCGCCTTGAGCCGGTTCGAGCGCGACCATCTGCGCGACGCCTTCGCACTGATCCGGCAGGCGCAGAACGCCATCGGGTTCAAGTTCGCGCGCGGGATCATGAGTTGACGGGAGCGGGCCATGGGCATGGCACGGCATAAGCCGATCCGGGTGCCGAGCCCGGCGTTCGAGCGGTTTCTGACCGCCCCGCGGCCGTCGCCCCGGCTGCCGGTGCGCGACGCCGCGCTGTTGGCCATCGATCTGGAGACCACCGGGCTCAAGGCGCGCAGCGACATGATCCTGTCGATCGGCGCGGTCGAGGTGCGCCGTGGGTTGGTGGAGGTGGGCACCGCCTTTCACCAGGTGGTGCGGCCCGACGACGCGGCGCTGCCCGCCGAAACCGGGGCGACGATCCACGGCCTTGGCCATGATCGTCTGGCCGAGGGCGTGCCGCTGCCGGTGGCGCTCGACCACCTGTGGGAGGCGTTGGCCGGCAAGGCGCTGATCGCCCATGGCGCGGCGTTGGAACGGGCGTTTCTGGATCGAGCGTGCCGCCGGCTCTATGGCGAGCGCTTCAAGGCACCGGTGGTGGACACGTTGACGGTCGAACAGCGCCGCCCCGCGCAGCGCCGCGATGGCGGCACCGGGCAGGGCGGTCTGCGCCTCGACGCGGTGCGCCGGCGTTATGGCTTGCCGCGCTACCGCGCCCATCATGCGCTGTCGGATGCGCTGGCGTGCGCCGAATTGTTCCTGGCCCAGGTGGCCCATGCCGGTGACGCGCCGCTGCTCAAACGGTTTCTGTCATAAGCGCGCTGTGCCGACGGCTTGTCGGTCTGTCTCCTGGCCCCGCATCGTCTTGTCCGGTCTTCCCGGTCCGGCCGCCGGCGCCCGCTCTCGACCGATCGACCGGGAAAAGAGCCCGCGGGCCGTCCTTTTTTGTTCTTCGTGTCTTCATCCTCTGGAAACCGGCTTCGGTCACAGTTAGATGGCATTGGTTCGGTGCGATCGGCCGCCCGAGTTGTGTCTGGTGAAAAGGGGGGCTGCCATGACCCGTCTGCTCGTTTCCATCACCGCCTTGTTGTTGGCGACCGCGATCCTGTTGACCGGCAATGGCCTGCAATCCGTGCTGTTGCCGGTGCGCGGCGATCTGGCGGGTTTCTCCACCGTCGAGATCGCCGCCTTGGGGTCAGCCTATTTCGCCGGTATCCTGATCGGCAGCCTGTTCGTACCGTTTCTGGTGTCGAGCGTCGGCCATGTCCGCACCCATTCCGCGATGACCGCGCTGCTCTGTGCGGTGACGCTGGCTTATGCCTTACTCCTGCACCCTTGGTTGTGGATCGCGCTCCGAGTGTTCTACGGGGTCTTTCTGGCCGGCATCTATCTGGTGGTGGAAAGCTGGCTAAACGAACGCGCCGACAACGCTTCGCGCGGCAGTATCCTGTCGATCTATACCATCATCAATCTGGTGATGATGGCGGCGGGGCAGTTGCTGATCAATGTCTACGACCCGCGCGGCTATGAGTTGTTTATCCTGTCGGCGCTGTTGGTCTCGCTGGCGGCGGTGCCGGTGGCGCTGACCCGGCAGATCACGCCGGTGCAGCGCCCCCATGGCGGCTTCAAACTCGCCACCTTGACCGGTCTGCCGCGGGTCTCGGTGATCGGCGCGCTCGCCGGCGGCATCACCACCGGCGCGTTCTGGGGACTGGCACCGGTGTATGCCCAGGCGATCGGGCTCGGCACCGGCGGGGTCAGTCTGTTCCTGGCGATCACCATCACCGGCGGGGCGTTGTTCCAGTGGCCGCTCGGCCGGCTGTCGGACGCCATCGACCGACGCCGGGTGATCATCTTGTGTCTGGTGGGGGCCGCGGTCGCCGGGACGTTCCTGCGCATGGGGCCGGCCACCGCCTTGATCCCGACGCTGGCGGCGGTGTTCGCTTTCGGCGCCTTCGCCTTCCCGCTCTATCCGATCAGCGCCGCCCACGCCATCGACTGGACCGACGCCGACGGTATCGTCGACACCGGCACCGGCATTCTGTTCCTGACCGGCGTCGGCGCGCTGACCGGGCCCTTGTTGGCCGCGACGGCGATCGCGTTCCTCGACGCCTCGGCGCTGTTCCTGTTCACCTCGCTGATCCACGGGCTGGCCGCCGCCGCGGCGGTCATCATGATCGCCACCCGCGCGCCGATCGACGACGACGAAAAGGTCGATTTCCACTTGGCGCCGCGCACCACGCCCATGGCCTATGAACTGAGCCCCTATGGCGACGACGAGGCCGAAGACGGCGACGAGGGCGTCGGGCAGGGCGACGCCGCCGACGCCCCAGACGGTGCGATCCGCGATCGACACGCTGCGGAATAGCGCGCTCCGGTCGCCCCGGTGCGGTCGTCCCGGCGCTAACGCCCCGGTGCTCGTACTGCGACGCCCACGCTCGGGTACGCACGCCCCGGTTCCCGCGCCCTGCCGCCATCAACCCCGGCCCGGTCGCGGCCCGGGGGATGTCGCCGGGCGACGTCGGGGGCACGGCCGTGCCACAACCCTGTCGGGTTGCTTTGTCGCCGTTCGGTCCCCATGCTAAGGGCTCGGATTTGCAACATCGCGCGGCCATGGACGCTGCGGCGAAGAGAGGATGTGTATGTGCGGCATAGCAGGTGAGGTGCGGTTCGACGGCCGGATGGCCGACGCGGGTCTGGTGGCCCGGATGAGTGAGACACAGGCGCCGCGCGGGCCCGACGGCGAAGGGCTGTGGCAGCATGGCCGGGTCTGTTTCGGCCACCGGCGGTTGCGCATCATCGACCTGACCGACGCCGGCAGCCAGCCGATGATTGACAGCCATCTGGGCCTCGCCATGGTGTTCAACGGCTGCATCTACAATTATCCCGACCTGCGCGCCGAGTTGGAGGCCGCCGGCCATCGCTTCTTTTCGACCAGCGACACCGAGGTGATCCTCAAGGGCTATCGCCAGTGGGGCGAGGATGTGGTCCAGCGGCTGAACGGCATGTTCGCCTTTGCGATCCACGAACAGGACACCGGCCGCGTGGTGTTGGGCCGCGACCGCTTGGGCATCAAGCCGCTTTACTATGCCGAGGCGCCGGGCACGCTGCGCTTTGCCTCGGCCTTGCCGGCGCTGGTGAAGGCCGGCGACGTGGACCGCGACATCGACCCGGTGGCGCTGCATCACTATATGAGCTTCCACGCCGTGGTGCCGGCGCCGCGCACGATCCTGAAGGGGGTGCGCAAGTTGCCGCCGGCGACGCTCATGGTGGTCGAGCCCGACGGCACCCGGCGCGAGCGGCGCTATTGGGACCTGTCCTATGGGCCGGCCGCGGGCGACGCCGGGTTGGGCTTCGAGGACTGGCGCGACCGCACGCTGGCGGCGCTGCGCCGCGCGGTCGAGCGCCGGCTGGTCGCCGATGTGCCGGTGGGTGTGCTGCTGTCGGGCGGCGTCGACAGTTCGCTGATCGTCGGCCTGCTGGCCGAGGCCGGGCAGACCGGGCTCAACACCTTCTCGATCGGTTTCGAGAGCGTCGGCCAGGAAAAGGGCGACGAGTTCGAATATTCCGACATCGTCGCCGAGCATTTCGCCACCCGCCACCACAAGATCCAGATCGACAGCACGCGCGCCTTGCCGGCGCTCAAGAAGTGCATCGCGGCGATGAACGAACCGATGGTCAGCCACGACGCCATCGGCTTCTTCCTGCTGTCCGAAGAGGTCTCGAAAGAGGTCAAGGTGGTGCAAAGCGGGCAGGGCGCGGACGAGGTGTTCGCCGGCTATCACTGGTATCCGCCGCTGATGGACACCGCCGCTAATGACGCAGCCAGCGCCTACGCGCAGGTGTTCTGCGACCGCGACGCCGAGGAAATGGCGCGCACGCTCGACCCGCGCTTCCTCAATGGCGGCACCGACCATGCCCGCGCCTTCATCGCCGAGCATTTCGACAAGCCCGGCGCCGACCGTGCCATCGACAAGGCGCTGCGCCTCGACACCCAGATCATGCTGGTGGACGACCCGGTCAAGCGGGTCGACAACATGACCATGGCCTGGGGGCTCGAAGCGCGGGTGCCGTTCCTCGACCATGAACTGGTCGAGATGGCGGCGGCCATGCCGGCCGAACACAAGGTGGCCGAGGGCGGCAAGTACGCGCTCAAGGAAGCGGCGCGCCAGGTGATCCCGGCTGCGGTGATCGACCGGCCGAAGGGCTATTTCCCGGTGCCGGCGCTGAAATATCTGCAAGGCGATTATCTGGCGCTGGTCCGCGACGCGGTCACGTCGCAGGCGGCGCGCGAGCGCGGGCTGTTCCAGCGCGACTATGTGGACACGCTGCTCGCCGACCCGCAAGCGCACATCACGCCCTTGCGCGGGTCCAAACTCTGGCAAATCGGGCTGCTGGAGTTGTGGCTCCAGACCCATCTGGGCTGAGCGATGACCGGACGGGATCATAGCCGTAAGGGCCAGGGCGCATCCGCCTATCGGCTCGAAAAACTGCGCCGTCAATCGCTCAAGCCCGGCGTCGAGGGCGCCGAGGGCAGCCGCGGCGGGCCGCACGCCAATGCGGTGGTCGACTGCGGCTGGGGGCGGCTGGTGTTCGCCAACACTTTCGACGACACCCGGGCCTTGACCGATATCCTGCTGGAGGAAAAACCGCAGCGCCGCGACATCGCCTTTTATGTGCAGGAACCCCATGTGGTGCTGTCCTACGCGCCGCAGGACCTGTTCCTGGACCCGTCGAACACCTACCGGCTCTATCCCTACAATTATCGCCGGACCAAGCGACGGCCGCGCGGCTTTCACATCCGCCGGCTGTCGACCCGCGAGGACGCGGTGGCGGTCAACCGCATCTATGCCGAGCGCAACATGGTCGAGGTCGACCCCGACTTCTACTGGACCGAGGGCGACGCGCGCGCGCTCAGCCATTTCGTCGCCCAGGACAACCGAACCGGTGAGATCGTCGGCACGGTCATGGGCGTCGACCATGGCCGCGCCTATAACGACCCGGCCGGCGGTTCGTCGCTCTGGTGTCTGGCGGTCGATGCCCAGTCGCCCCACGCCGGCATCGGCGAGCAACTGGTGCGCCAACTGGCCGAGCACTTCCAGGCCCGGGGCTGCGCGTTCATGGACCTGTCGGTGATGCACGACAACGCCCAGGCGATCGCGCTTTATGAGAAGCTCGGCTTCGAGCGGCTGCCCTATTTCGCCATCAAGACCAAGAACGCGATCAACGAGAAGCTGTTCGCCGGGCCCGCCTTCGGCGCCAAGCTCAACCCTTATGCGATGATCCTGGTCAACGAGGCACGCCGGCGCGGCATCAGCGTCGAGGTGCTGGACGCCGAGGAGGGCTATTTCCGGCTGTCCCACGGCGGCCGGTCGATCATCTGCCGGGAGAGCCTGACCGAGCTGACCACCGCCATCGCCATGAGCCGCTGCGCCAACAAGCGCGTGACCCGGCGGCTTCTGGGGCAGGCGGGGCTTTTGGTGCCGGCCCAGGTGATGGCCGGCGACGCCGAGGCCAATGCCGAATTTCTCGAACGCTATGAGGCGGTGGTGGTCAAGCCGCTCGACGGCGAACAGGGCCAGGGCGTGGCGGTGGACATCCGCAGCGCTGAGGAGATGGAAAAGGCGGTGGCGGCGGCGCGCAAGGTCGACGAGCGGGTGTTGATCGAGCAGTTCATGGCCGGCTTCGACCTGCGGGTCATCGTCATCGACTTCAAGGTGGTGGCGGCGGCGATCCGTCGCCCGCCGCAGATCCAGGGCGACGGCCAGCGCACCGTGCGCGACCTGATCCGCCGCCAGAGCCGGCGCCGGGCGGCGGCGACCGGGGGCGAGTCCAAGATCCCGCTGGACAAGGAGACCAAGCGTTGCGTCGCCGACGCCGGGCTCGATCTTGACGACACGTTGTCGGCGGGCCAGGTGCTGACCGTGCGGCGCACCGCCAATCTGCACGCCGGCGGCACCATCCACGACGTCACCGACCAGTTGCACCCCAAGCTGGTCGACGCCGCCGCGCGCGGTGCCCGGGCGTTGGACATTCCGGTGGTCGGGCTCGATTTCATCGTGCCGGACCCCGCCGGACCCGATTACATCGTCATCGAGGCCAATGAACGCCCCGGCCTCGCCAATCACGAGCCCCAGCCGACCGCCGAGCGTTTTATCGATCTGTTGTTTCCGCAGTCCATCCCCAGTGGGCTGCAACCCGTCCGCAAAAGGAGCATCGGCCATGGACCGGCTCAAGATTGACACCGATTATCTGATCGGCATCCTTGAAGATCTGCTGGCGATCCCCAGCCCCACCGGCTTCACCGACGAGGTGGTGCGCCGCACCTGTGCCGAACTGGATCGGCTGGCCGTGCCCTACGAGTTGACCCGCCGGGGCGCCATTCGCGCGCGCCTGACCGGCGACGCGCCGCGCCCGGCGCGCGCGATCATCAGCCATCTGGACACCCTGGGCGCCCAGGTGAAGCGGTTGAAGGACAATGGCCGGCTCGAACTGGTGCCGATCGGCCATTGGTCGGCGCGTTTCGCCGAGGGCGCACGGGTGACGCTGTTCTCCGACAAGGGCGCCTATCGCGGCACCATCCTGCCCTTGAAGGCGTCGGGTCACACGTTCAACGACGAGATCGACGAACTGCCGATCGCCTGGGCCAATGTGGAACTGCGCGTCGATGCGCCGGGCCAGACCTGCCGGGATCTGGAGCATCTGGGCATCCATGTGGGCGATTTCGTCGCCATCGACCCCAATACCGAGGTGCTGGAAAACGGCTTCATCGTGTCGCGCCATCTGGACGACAAGGCCGGGGTTGCGGTGGCGCTCGCGGCGCTCAAGGCGCTGCGCGAGGCCGAGATCACGCCGCCGGTGGACAGCTATTTCCTGTTCTCGATCGCCGAGGAGGTGGGCGTCGGCGCCTCGTCCATGCTCACCCACGACATCGCGTCGATGGTCACCATCGACAATGGCACCACTGCACCGGGGCAGAATTCCAGCGAATTCGGCGTCACCATCGCCATGGCGGATCAGACCGGGCCGTTTGACTATCACCTGACCCACCGGCTGATCGACCTGTGCAACGCCCACGACATCCGCCACCAGCGCGACGTGTTCCGCTACTATCGCTCGGACAGCGCCAGCGCGCTTGAAGCCGGCAACGATGTGCGCACGGCGCTGGCCGCTTTCGGCATCGACGCCAGCCACGGCTATGAGCGCATCCACCTGCACGCCCTGCGCTCGCTGGCCGAATTGATCGGCGTCTATCTGCAATCCGAGGTGGAGATCCCGCGCGACGCCGAGGAAATGGCCTCGCTCAAGGGCTTCACCCACCAGCCCACCGACACCGCGCCCGAAGGCGCCTGACCGCGACGGTCCCGGCAGCCCGGGGGCGTCTGAGCCCGGCGGTTGGCGACGCTGGCGGGGGCGGCGGCGCTCTCGCCCAGGCGCCTTATCGGGTAGAATAGAACACGGCCGCGCCGGGTTTGCCCCGGCGCGGCCGTGTTCGCGTGGTTGGTGCGTTTGGCGGCGACCGCGGGTCAGGCGGCCTTGCGGCGGCGGATGCCGGCCAGACCGGCCAGGCCGCCGATCAGCAGCAGCGCGGTGGCAGGGGCGGGCACGCCCAACAGGTCGTCGCGGTTCAGGACCACCGAGTTGGCGCCAACGCCGAAGGTGCTGGTGCCCGCGAACACGGCGATATCACCCGACGCGCCGGCGAACGCGGTGTCGAATTCCAGGAACAGCGCGTCGAACACCGAGCCCGAGCCGCTGGACAGCGCGTCGATGGTCACGCCGGCGTTCACATTGTCCAGGATCGAGGCGTCGATGGCGCCCGACTGGAAGCCTGACGGCGGCAGGCTCGACGGGTCGCCGGCAAAGATATTGAGGATGTCGGGACCGGTGATCTGCAGAGCTTGAATGTCGGCGAGCGTCAAGGTCTCGCCGACGGTGGCGCCGGTGATCGTGAACAGGCCGCCCAGATTGCCGTCGAAATCAATGATCACGGTGTTGCCGCCCTGGTTGGACGGCGTGATCGCGGTGGCATGGGCACCGCTCGGCGTCACCGCCATGGCCAGAGTGGCCGCCACGGCAAGCGCCACGGATTTCAGGGTCTTGGCTCGCATGGGATACTCCTTCAAGCGTTACATGTCGGGTCGATGTGCCAACCT
This sequence comes from Rhodothalassium salexigens DSM 2132, assembly GCF_004341375.1. GTDB lineage: Bacteria > Pseudomonadota > Alphaproteobacteria > Sphingomonadales > Rhodothalassiaceae > Rhodothalassium > Rhodothalassium salexigens. The sequence goes on along the minus strand of NZ_SLXO01000009.1, from coordinate 68,288 downwards.
GTGCGGCGCAATACAAATTACGTGCCAGAATGAAAGCTGTTGGTTTTTCAGTGTCTTGGCTGGCTTGCCCTCTCCCTCTGTTATGGTGGGTTAACAGATCGCCCAAGCCATGCCGCGTCGCCACGTTATTCCTTGGTCTTTTGGCCCAAAAAACAAGTTAAATATACCGAATATTGTCAAAAAATTGACATTTTGATCTAAATAACAAATATAGATTTTAGTATAATCTTTTAATAAAGCGCTTTTCCTATCTTTACTGAAAAAACAAAAACGTCAGATAAATATCTATACTAATCCTGTTGAAATCGAAGTCTGGTCAATCAACCAACTTGCTGTCTACAGCCGTTTCGGCCGGTGGGTGGCGGGCTATCGATCCGAAAAACGCATTTTAATATAAGTTACAATTATAATGCATGAAAAAGGTGAAAGACCTTAACCAGAAGAAATTTAAAAGAGTGTTTCGAGTCGGTTTTGCGTCCATGAGGTGGTATTATGAAGCTTGACAATGTTTTGTCTCAGCCGGCCATGCCGCTGGCCAATCCCAGCTATCCGGTGGGTCCGTTCCGGTTCGTCGACCGGGAGGGGTTGTACATTACCTACGAGACCGATCCGGCGGCCATTCGCGCGCTCGTCCCGGCCCCTTTGGAGCCCGACGGCTCGGGTCAGGTGGTCTATGAATGGCTGAAAATGCCGGATGCGGGAGGCTTCGGGGCGTTTCAGGAATCGGGCGTGGTGATCCCTTGTCTGCTCAATGGCGAGCCGGTCAACTTCATCGCCATGATGTTTCTGAACAACGAGCCGGCGATCACCGCCGGGCGCGAGATCTGGGGGTTTCCGAAACGCTGGGGCGAGCCGCACCTGGCGGTGGCGCGCGATACGCTGACCGGCACGCTCGACTATGCGGGCGAGCGGGTCGTCCTGGGCTCCATGGCCTACAAGCACGAAAACCTGGCCGATCAACACGATCGCTGTGCGGCCATGCTTGCCAAGACGCAAATCAATCTTAAATTGCTGCCATGCGTCACCGGCAAGCCGTTGGTGGCGCAGCTCGTGGCCTATGCCCTGACCGATATCACGGTGAAGGGCTTTTGGGCCGGGCCGGCGCGGTTGGCGCTGACCCCGCATGTGAACGCGCCGGTGGCCGACCTGCCGGTGCGCCGGGTGGTCGGTGCGATCCATTTCGTCGCCGATCTGACCCTGCCCTATGGCCGCGTGGTGCACGACTATCTTTCCCCTTAACCTCGGGAGACGGACAGGATGATCGACGGCAAGCGCGCACTGGTCACCGGATCGACCAGCGGCATCGGTCTCGGCGTGGCGACCGCGCTGGCCGAGGCCGGCGCGGACGTGATGTTGAACGGCCTGGGCGATGCCGCCGAGATCGAGGCTGCGCGCGCCCACCTGGCCGAGCGGACCGGCCGCACGGTGCTGTTCAACGGCGCCGACATGACCGATCCAGAGCAGATCGCCGCCATGGTCGCCGACGCGCAGGATCGCCTCGGCGGGCTCGACATCCTGGTCAACAATGCCGGTATCCAGCATGTGGCGCCGGTGGAGGAGTTTCCGGTCGCCAAGTGGGACGCGATCATCGCCATCAACCTGTCGGCGGCGTTCCATTGTATCCGAACCGCCCTGCCGGTCATGAAGCAGGCGGGCTTCGGGCGCATCGTCAACATCGCCTCGGCGCACGCGCTGGTCGCCTCGCCCTACAAATCGGCCTATGTGGCGGCCAAGCACGGGCTCGCCGGGCTGACCAAGACGGTGGCGCTCGAAGTGGCCGAGGACAATATCACCGTCAACGCCATCTGCCCGGGCTATGTGCTGACGCCCCTGGTCGAAGGCCAGATCCCCGATACCGCCAAGGCGCGCAACATGACCGAGGAACAGGTCAAGCGCGACGTGCTGCTGGCCGCCCAGCCGAGCAAGGAGTTCGTCAAGACCGACCAGATCGGCGCGTTGGCGGTGTTCCTGGCGACGCCGGCTGCCAGTGCGATCACCGGCGCCATGCTGCCCATGGATGGCGGCTGGACGGCGAAGTAGCCCATGGCCCGCGCCGAGCCCAAGCCGATCAACCTGGCGCTCCAGGGCGGGGGCGCGCACGGCGCCTTCACCTGGGGGGTGATCGACCGGCTGCTCGAAGACGGGCGGCTGGCGTTCGAGGGCATCTCGGGCACCTCGGCGGGTGCCATGAACGCGGCGGTCTATGCCGATGGGGTGGTCAAGGGCGGGGCCGATGGCGCGCGCCAGGCGCTCGCCGACTTTTGGGCGGCGGTGGCGCGCGCGGGCCAGGCGAGCCCGATCCAGCGCAACCCGATCAACCTGTTGTTCGGCGATTGGAGCCTGGACAATTCGCCGAGCTATCTGTTCTTCGACCTGATGTCGCGGCTCGCTTCGCCCTATGAGGTCAACCCGCTGAACCTCAATCCGCTGCGCGACCTGCTTGAAGCCCAGGTGGATTTCGCGCGGGTGGAGAGTTGCTGGCAAACCCAGTTGTTCGTCTCGGCCACCAATGTGCACACCGGCCGGGTGCGGGTGTTCCGCAATCCTGAGATCAGCGCCGACACGGTGATGGCGTCGGCCTGTCTGCCGTTCATGTTCCAGGCGGTGGAGATCGACGGCGTGCCCTATTGGGACGGCGGCTATATGGGCAACCCGGCGCTGTTCCCGTTCTTCGACTGCTGCACCACCAGCGACGTGCTGCTGGTCCAGATCAACCCCATGGAGCGCGCCGAGACGCCCAAGACCGCGCGCGAGATCCTCAACCGGGTCAACGAGATCACCTTCAACGCCTCGCTCATGAAGGAGTTCCGCGCCATCGAGTTCGTGTCCCGCCTGATCGACCAGGGCCGGCTCGACGGCACCGATTACCGCCAGGTGCGCCTGCACCGCATCCAGGATGCCGAGGCGATCAAGTCCTTGTCGGCGTCGTCCAAGCTCAACGCCGAATGGGCGTTCCTGACCCGCCTGCGCGACCTCGGCCGCGACGCCGCCGGCCAGTGGCTCGACACCTGCTTCGACCGGGTCGGCGAACGCTCGACCGTGGATATCACCGATATGCTCTGAGCTGCGGGGCGGGTATTCAGCTCTCGCCACCGCCTAGTATGATAGTCGTCGGTTTGCGTCTCCCTCAGCCGTCGGTGCACAGCCGGCGCAGCGCCTCGGCGATGCGGGGGGCGTCGGGGGCCCAGGCGTCTTCGAGGCCGGGCGCGAACGGCACCGGGCCCGGCGCCGGGCAGATCAGGCAGGGCGGCGCCTGGAGCAGCGCAAAGGCGGTCTCGGCCAGCCGCCCGGCGACGATCTCGGCGGCGCAGCGGTCTTCGTCGGTGATCGCCAGCCGGCCGGTGCGCGCCAGCGAAGCGGTCAGCGTCCCCAGGTCGAGCGGGTTGAGCGTGCGCGGGTCGACCACCTCCACCTCGATGCCGTGACCGCTCAGCCGTTCGGCCGCGTCGAGCGCGGGGGCCACCTGGCCCGCGACCGCCAGCAGGGTGGCGTCGCGCCCGGCGCGCACCACCCGCGCCCGGCCCCAGGGCAGGGCGTCGCCGGCCAACGGGCCCGTGGTGTCGTACAGCCGCTTGTGCTCCAGCACCACCACCGGCTCGGCGCACGCGATCGCATGGGTGAGCAGCGCATAGGCGTCGGCGGGGGTGGCGGGCAGGGCCAGGCGGATCGCCGGCAGGCGCAGCAACGCGCCGTGCAGCGGCTGGCTGTGCTGGGCGCCCGAGCGGTCGCCGGCGCCGAACGCCGCACGGATCACCAGCGGCAGGTGGCCGGCCTGGCCCGGGGCGTCGCCGAACAGCGCGCCGGCCTGGGCGATGTGGTTGACCAGCGGGTCGGCGGCCACATGGGCGAAGTCGGCGAACATCAGGTCGACCACCGGCCGCAGCCCGGTGGCCGCAGCCCCGGCGGCCATGGACAGCATGGCGCTTTCGGCGATCGGGGTGTCGATGACCCGCTCGGCGCCGAAGCGGTCATAGAGCCCGGCGGTGACGCCGAAGGCGCCGCCGGTGCCGCCCTGGGCCGCCGCGCCGGCGCCGCCGGCCACGTCCTCGCCGATCACCACCACGCCGGCGTCGGCGGCCATGGCGTCGTCGAGCGCCCGGGTCAGGGCGGCGCGGTAGGTCACGGGCTCGGCCGACGGATCGGCGGGCGAGGCCCCCAGGGACGAATAACCTGCGGACGAACAAGCTGCGGACGAAGGCTCGGTGCGGTCGGTCATGGCGCGGCGGTCTTTCAGCGGCGGCGGTCAAGGATGGCGGTCAGGAGCCCGTCAGGGGGCAGCGGTCTGGGCCAGCAGCGTTCTGGGCCAGCGGTGGTCAGGGGCCGGCGGGCGGTGCCGCGCGCGCGGCGGCGAGGGCGGCGTCGACCGCGTCGGCCTGATCGGTTTCGATGGCGGCGAGCGTGGCGTCGTCGAGCCCGCCGCGCGCCTTGGCGCGAAACCGGGCGAGCGGGCAGGCCGCCGCGCGCAGCCGGGCGACCTCGTCGGCCCCGCGATAGGCTTGGGCGTCGAGGCTGAAGAAGCCTTCCAGGCGGCCGACCGCGGCTTCGATGAAGCTCGGGCCGAGGCCGAGGCGTGCGCGGTCGGCAGCGCGCGACACCGCCGACCAGACCAGATCGACCCGGCTGCCGTCGACGGTGTCGGCGGCGAGCCCGAAGCCCCGGGCGCGCGCGGCCAGGCTCTGACCGCCGCTGGCATAGGCGCTGGCGGTGGTCTGGGCGTAACCATTGTTCTCGACCAGGATGATCAGCGGCAGGGCCAGCGCCACCGCCATTACCATGGCCTCGAACACCGCCCCCTGGTTGGTCGCGCCGTCGCCGGTGAACGCCAGCGCGACGCCGCCGGTCTGGCGGGTCTTGGCGCTGAGGGCGGCGCCGGCGGCCAGCGGCACCGACGCGCCGACGATGGCGTTGGTTGCGAGCAGGCCGCGTTCCGGGTCCGACAGGTGCTTCGAGCCGCCGCGTCCGGCCACGAGCCCGGTCCGCCGGCCCATCAACTCGGCCATCAAGGCCGTGGGGTCGGTGCCGAGTGCCAGGGCGTGGCCGTGACCGCGGTGGGTCGAGGTGACCATGTCGCCGGGGGCGAGTGCCAGCGCAGCCCCCACCGCGGTTGCTTCCTGGCCGGTGGCCACATGGACCACGCCGGGGATGTCGCCGGCACGCCAGGCGTCCATGACCGCGTCTTCGAAGCGCCGGCAGCGCACCAGCCCGGCCCAGGCGGCGCGTGCGCACGCGTCGGTCCAGTCATTGGGGGCCGGGGTCTGGTCGCTGCCCGGGGTCGGCTGGGAGGTGGGCGCCGGCATTAATACTGCACCCGGCGGGTCAGACCGCCGTCGACGACCACATTGGTGCCGGTGGTATAGCAAGAGGCGGGGCTGGCCAGGAAGGCGATGGTGCGCGCGATCTCGGTCGGTCGGGCGAAGCGCTGGCCCAAGGGCACGCGCGCGGCGGTGGCTTGGAACTGGTCGGGCATTTGCTGGCGGACCTGATCCCACACCCCGCCCGGGCACAAGGTGACGCCGGGCGACACGCTGTTGACCCGGATGCCCTGGTCGGCCAGCGCCTGGGATTGGTTGGCGGCATAGTTGATCAGCGCCGCCTTCATGGAGTTATAGGCCTGGACGCCGCCGAAATCCTCGACCGCGGCGATGCTGGCCACCATCACCATGGCGCCGTTGTGCGACCGGGCCAGGTGCGGCAGGGCGGCCTCGGCGGTGCGCACGGCGCCCATCAGGTCGACCTCGAAATTGGTTCGCCAGCCGATCTCGTCGGTCATACCACCGCCGCCCGAGACGTTGATCACCACGATGTCGAGGCCGCCGAAACGCTCGGCGGCCCGGTCGATCCAGCGTTTGAGCGCCACGCCCGGGCGTGCCAGGTCCACGGTCTCGCCCATGGCTTGGACGCCCCGGGCCTCAAGCGCCTCGACGGTCTCGGCGACCGCGTCGGCGCGGCGCGCGCAGATTGCCACATCGGCGCCTTCCTCGGCCAACAAGTCGGCGGTGGCGCGGCCGATGCCGCGCGTGGCCCCGGTGACCGCAGCGCGCAGGCCGGAAAGTCCCAAATCCATCAAAGGTCTCCCGTCTTGACAAGGCCGTCGAACTGGCCACCTCTATCTAGGCCGTCCGGTGGCCCGTGTATTGCGTGCTGGTCTGGCGGCGTCGACCGTGCGATTGATGGATATGCCATGCTGGACAATGACACCACCGACGATTTCGCGGACCAAATGGTCCAGTGCCGAAACTGCGGGGTGCCGCCGATGATCCATGGGTCGCGTTTCCTCCTTCGTCCGCCGGGCGGCCATTCCATGGCCAAGGTGCATCAAGCACTCAAGCTGGCGGGATGTGTGGCCCGGTCCGGCCGTCGTCATCAAGAATTGGTGGTGGAGGTCGACGACCACCACCGCCTGGCCGACGCGCTGGTGGAAAGCCTCCACATGAACGAACTGGCCGACACCATGATCATGCCGGCCAAGGACGACGGCCCGGATCTGGATCAGCTTTGGTCGGTGATGCGGTTGAGCGACTACACCGCCAATGTGCGCGGGGCCTGGTTGGTCGATCTGGTGGAATCCGGGCGTCTGACCGCATTCATGCAGCCCATCGTCGACGCCACCCTGCGGCCCGTGGGCCATGAATGCTTGGTGCGCGGCCACGACACGGACGGCAACCTGATCCCGGCCGGGCGCATGTTCGAGGCGGCGTCGTCGCCGCGGCTGGCGGCCTATTTCGACCGCGCCGCCCGGCTGACCGCGGTGGCGCGCAGCAAGCGCCTGCCCACCGACCAGACCTGTTTCATCAATTTCCAGCCGAGCGTGCTCTACGACCCGGAAAACTGCCTGCGCACCACGGTCGCGGCGCTCAAGGAGTACGGCATCGACCCCGGCCGCGTGGTGTTCGAGGTGGTCGAGACCGACCATGTGTCCGACATGGCCCATCTGCGCCGCATCGTCGACTATTACCGCAATGCCGGTTTCCGGGTGGCGCTCGACGACTTCGGGTCGGGCTACAACAATCTGTCCCAGTTCGTTGGCCTGCGCCCCGATTTCATCAAGATCGACAAGGCGCTGGTCTTAAGCCTGAACAGCCACCCGATCGCCCGGCGTCTGGTGGAATTCCTGGTCGCCACGGCCCAGGACAATGGCATCAAGATCATCGCCGAGGGGGTCGAGGACGCGCAGACCTTCGACACGCTTAAAGCCATCGGCGTGGATTTCTACCAGGGCTTCTACTTCGCCCGCCCGGCGCCCGACCCGGTGACCAGCGTCACGCTGCAATAGGCCCGGCAGCGAGCCCGTTCGTCCGGGCCGGTTCGGGTCGGTCCAGGCCCCGGCCCTGGGGTCTTTCCGCCCCACGGGCGATCGCGGCGGACCATCGCGACAGTGCATCGGCACGGGGGGTGCCGGGGCGTGCCGGGCTCAGCGCCAAGCCACGGGACTGCCGACGGCCAGGTCAAGCGCCGTCGCCGCCGCGCCCTGGTTGACGGCGATTTCCGCCAGCCCGGCCGAATTTTCGTACCAGAAGGCCTGGCCCGGCGCCACGTCGGCGAAGGTGCGGGCACGCGCCAGATGCTGGTCGCCCAGTAGCGCTTGGGCGTGGCCGGGCAGGGTGGCGGCGCGCCGGCCGGTCATGGCGTTGCCATAGCGGTCCACATAGACCACGCGGTCGGCGTCGTCGGGCCAGTCGCGGCCGGGGCGCGCGTCGCCCGGCGCCGGTTCAAGCGCCACCGGCTGGCCGCTGGCCAGCCGCGCGGCGGCCGGGGCGAACAGGTCGCGGCCGTGGAAACTGGCCGACAGCCGCGCCGGCGCCTCGGCCAGCCGGCGCCAGCGCACGCTCCGGGCGCGGCGTGCCACGATCTCGAACAAGCCATTGTCGGGGCCTATGAAGCGGCGGTCGTCGGCCTCCAGCACCACCGCCGGCCGGGCACTGCCGACGCCGGGGTCGACGACGCCGCAGACCACCGCGTCGGGCGCCATGCGCTCGGTCAGCGCCGCCAGCAGATAGGCCGACGCGCACGGGTCGAACGCCGGCGCGTCGTGCATCAGATGGACCGGCACGACGCCGGGCGCGGCAGCCAGCGCGGCCGCCGTCATTTCGCCCACATAAGGGCCGTCATAGCCAAAGTCGGTGAACAAGAGCAGCATGGCCGTCCCCAAGCAGCCGTCCCCAAGCAGCCGGCGCCAAGGGTCGGCCAAGGGCGGGCCAAGCTCTGGCCCCGCGCGGGCCGGCACCTGTGTCGCGTCAGTCGCGCGCCGGCGGGTCGATGCCGTCGTCGGCCGACAGCGCGAACAGGGCATGATGGCGCGCCGGGCTGTAGAAGCGCAAGGCCCCGGCCAGGCCGCGCGCCGCCAGCCGGCTGGCCAGCGTCGCCGCCGGGACCGCGCCGGGGTCGGTGGCAGCACTGCCCCAACCGAGCCCGAGCGGGCCGCCGGTATAGGTGGGCACCGGCACCTCGTAGCGGCCGCTGAGTGCGAAGGCGCGCGCCAGCCGTTGGGCCTTGGCGCGGTGCACCGGGCCGTCCAGGAACGGCACCGCGTGCTGGGCGGCGAGGATGCCGTCGGCGCTCAACCGCCGGGCGGCGTCGGCATAGAAGGCGTCGGTGAACAAGACCCCGCCGGGGGCTTCGCTATGGGCGCCGTCGCCGGGGTCGGTGCTGTCGACCAGGATCGCGTCGAAGGTCTCGTCGCTGTGCGCCACATGGGCGATGCCGTCGCCGACGATCAGGTCGACCCGTTGGTCGTCGAACGCGCCCGCCGACAAGGCCGGCATGTGGGTGCGGCAGGCGTCGATCACCGCGCCGTCGATCTCGACCATCACCACGCGCTCGACCGGGTGCTTGAGCACCTCGCGCAGGGTGCCGCCGTCGCCGCCGCCGATGATCAGCACCCGGCGCGGTGTGGCCAGGCTGGTCAGCGGCACATGAACCAGCGCTTCGTGGTAGCGGTGTTCGTCGGCCTCGGTGGTCTGGACCACGCCGTCGAGCACCAGCACCCGGCCCCACAGCCGGTTTTCCAGCACCTGGATGTGCTGAAAGGCGCTTTGTTCGCGGTGGACGGTGCGGCTGATCTCGAAGAACTGACCCCAGTAGCGGTCGACGGTTTCGTGAAACCGGTCGCTCACGTGGTCACGCCGCGCTTGTGTTCGGCCAGCGTCACATGGGCCGGCTTGAGCCGTTCGCGCAGCACCTCGATGGCGCGCATGGGCTCGGTGCCGCCGCACATGAACACGTCAAGAGCGGCGAACCCGCGCTCGGGCCAGGTGTGGATCGAGATATGGCTCTCGGCCAACAGCGCGATGCCGGTGACGCCCTCATAGGGCGAGAAATGGTGCAGCTTGACGCCCAGCAGCGTGGCGCCGGCAGCCTCGGCCGCGTCGCGCATGGCCGCCTCGATGGCGTCGATGTCGTTGAGCTTCTCGGCGCCGAAGAAGTCGGCGATCAGATGATGGCCGGCATAGGCCAGGCCGCCCTCGACGATGAAATCGCCGCCGGGCGACGTAGCGTCCAGGCGCGGGGCATTGGGATCGACAGGCTCGGGCGAAGCGGTGGTCTTGGCGTCGAGAACAGTGACCGTATCGCCCGCGACGGCCAGTTGTTCGGTCTTGGAATAGCGCATTGCCTGCGACCTCCATCCACAAGGGCCCCAGCGGGGCCGCGCACCATGTGACTCTCCGGGTTAACCTCGGGTTGAGCCGCGTCATTTGGGCCATTTGGCCCGGCCGCGCAAGCCTTTTTTAGCGCCCTGCGGGAAAGTGTGACAGCTTTGTTGCAGCCGGGCAAAGCCCGTCGTGCGGTCGGGCAAAGCCGGTTCGCGCCAGCGCCGGTGCCCCAGGCCGGCCAGCCACCGGTGCTTGTCAGCCATCGCCAAGCGTGGCAGCGTTCGGCCCCATGAGCACCGATCCCTTTCATTTGGCCTTTCCCGTCGACGACTTAAAGGCGGCCGAAGGTTTCTATGCCGGGCTGTTGCAGTGCGCCGTGGGGCGCCGGTCGGACGCCTGGATCGATTTCGACTTTTTCGGCCATCAGATCACCGCGCATCTGAGCCCGGACGACTGCCGCGAGGCGGCCACCAACCCGGTGGACGGCGACCGGGTGCCGGTGCGCCACTTTGGCGTCGTGCTCGGCTGGGCGGCCTGGGAGGCTCTGGCCCGGCGGTTCGACGACGCCGGCGTCGCCTTCCTGCTCGACCCGCATGTGCGCTTCGAGGGCCAGGCCGGCGAGCAGGGCACCTTCTTCGTGCGCGACCCGGCGGGCAATGTGCTGGAGTTCAAGACCTTCCGCGACCGCGCCAGATTGTTCGACCCGGGGGCCGGCGATGATCACGCTTGACGGACAGACGGTGCTGGTCACCGGGGCGGCGGGCGGTATCGGCGCTGCGACCGCTGCGGTGTTGCTCGACGCCGGCGCCCATGTGGCGTTGCACTGGCACAGCGGCGCGGGCACGGCGGCCGAGCTGGCGGCGGCTTATCCGGACCGGGCGACGACCGTCCAGGCCGACCTGGGCCGCAAGGCGGCGGTCGCCGAGTTGTGGCGGGCGGCCGAGGACTGGGCGGCGGGCACGCCGGCGGGTGGGCTGACCGCGCTGGTCAACAACGCCGCCACCATGCCCTATTCGGCGCCCGAGGACCCTTATGAGGACTGGGACCGCGATTGGGACCGGGTCTGGGCGGTCAATGTGCGCGCGGTCGCGGACCTCAGCCGCCTGGCGGTGCTGGCGTTCAAGGCGCGCGGCGGCGGCCGGATCGTCAATGTGGCCAGCCGGGCGGCGTTTCGCGGCGACATGCCCGACGCCATGCACTATGCCGCCAGCAAGGGCGCGGTGGTGGCGCTGACCCGCTCGCTGGCCAAGGGCTATGCGCGCCAGGGCGTGCTCGCCTACACGGTGGCGCCCGGCTGGGTGCGCACCGAGCGGGTGGCGCCGCGCATCGACGACCCGGCCAACGCCCATATGCTCGACGAGGTGCCCATGGGCGACGCCGCGCCGCCGCGCGAGGTCGGCAATCTGATCGCGTTCCTGCTCAGCGGCCTGGCCACCCACGCCACCGGCGCCACGGTGGACATCAACGGCGCCAGCTACTTCCACTGAGCCCCGCCGGGCCCGGATTATACCGACCCGGCGGACCGGGCAGGCCCGGCAGGCTCAAGCGGGCCCGGCGGTCATTCGGCCGCCTTGGCCGCGTCGTCTGGTGCGTCGCCGGCGAGCCAGGGGCCGAGGGCTGAGAGCGCGCGGTCGGCGTGGGCGGCCTTGCGCTCCTTCTTCTTGACCCGTCCCTCGAACGGCGGGAACAGGCCGAAATTGACGTTCATGGGCTGGAAGGTCTCGGCGTCGGCGCCGCCGGTGATGTGGCCGAGGAGCGCGCCCAAGGCGGTGGTCGGCGGCGGCGCGGCGGGGGTGCGGCCGTGGCTCTCGGCGGCGGCGAAGCGCCCGGCGAGAAGGCCAATGGCCGCCGATTCGATATAGCCCTCGACGCCGGTGATCTGACCGGCGAAGCGCAACCGGGGCTGCGCCTTGAGCCGCAGGGCGCCGTCAAGCAGCTTGGGGCTGTTGATGAACGTGTTGCGGTGCAGACCGCCGAGCCGGGCGAAGCGCGCGTCTTGCAGCCCCGGGATCATGCGGAAGATGCGCTTTTGTTCGCCATAGGTGAGCTTGGTCTGGAAACCGACCATGTTGTAAAGCGTGCCAAGCTTGTTGTCCTGGCGCAGTTGCACCACCGCATAAGGCCGGCGTTCGGGGTCGTGGGGGTTGGTCAGCCCGACCGGCTTCATCGGCCCGTAGCGCAGCGTCTCGGGCCCGCGCTCGGCCATCACCTCGATCGGCATGCAGCCGTCGAAATAGGGCGTGTCGGCCTCCCACTGCTTGAACCGGGTCTTCTCGCCGGTCAGCAGCGCGTCGATGAACGCCTCGTACTGGGCGCGGTCCATGGCGCAGTTGATATAGTCGGCACCGTCGCCCTTGTCGTAGCGCGACTGGAACCAGGCCTGGCCCATGTCGATGCTGTCCTTGTGGACGATCGGCGCGATGGCGTCGAAGAAGGCCAGGCTGTCCTCGCCGGTCAGGTCGCGGATCGCCTCGGCGAGCCCGGGCGAGGTGAGCGGCCCGGTGGCGACGATCACGCTCGACCAGTCTTCGGGCGGCAGGTCGGCCACCTCGCCGCGCTCGACGGTGACCAGTGGGTGGTTGGACAGGGTCTCGGTCACATGGGCCGAGAAGGCGTCGCGATCCACCGCCAGCGCCGAGCCCGCCGGCACCTTGTGGGCATCGCCAGCGGCCAGGATCAACGAGCCGGCGCGGCGCATCTCTTCGTGCAGCAGGCCGACCGCGTTGGCGTGCACCACGTCCGAGCGGAACGAGTTGGAACAGACCAGTTCGGCCAGGCTGTCGGTATGGTGGGCGTCGGTGGGGCGGGTCGGGCGCATCTCGTGCAGCACCACGGGCACGCCGGCCTGGGCCACCTGCCAGGCGGCTTCGGAGCCCGCCAGGCCGCCGCCGACGATATGGATGGGCTGGTGGGTCATCGCTTGGCGCCTTTTCTGTTCGGACCGGGGAGGGGAAAGCTGCGCCCTACATGGCGCGGCCGGGCGCGCTTGAAAAGGGGCCAATGCGCGCGCCGCCCCTTGCGTCGCGTGGGTCTGTCGCCGCACACTCGGGTCAATGACACCGCGATGACGCGGGCACGACATCAGGGAGGTGTCGGCAACCGATGGGCGACGAAGTCGAGACCAGCGACTTCCGACGCGCGGATTTCCGGGCGTTCGAGAAGACTCTGCGCTTCGAGACCGACCTTTTGTATCGGTGGCTGAAAGCCGGCCGGGTGGCGCGCGACCGGATGCGCGTCGGCGCCGAGCTTGAAGCCTGGTTGGTCGATGCACAGGGCCGGCCGGCGGCGCGCAACAAGGCGTTTCTCGACGCCATGGACGACCCGCTGGTGGTGCCCGAGCTGTCCAAGTTCAATATCGAGTTCAACACCCCGCCGGCCGTGCTGGCGGGCCGGGTGCTAAGCCGCATGGAACGCGCGCTCGGCGAGAGTTGGGCGCGCGGTCGGCGGGTGGCGCGCGATCTGGGGCTCGACCTGGCGATGATCGGCATCCTGCCGACGGTGACCGCGCGCGACCTGTGCCCGCAGAACCTGTCGCGGATGACCCGCTATCGCGCGCTCAACGAACAGATTATGCGGCTGCGCCGGGACGTGCCGATCCACCTGGATATCGAGGGCGAGGACAGCCTGCACAGCGTGCACACCGACATCATGCTCGAAGCCGCGACAACCTCGTTCCAGATCCACCTTCAAGTGGCGCCGGGCAAGGACGCGCGCGCCTATAATGCGTCGAAGGTGGCGTCGGCGCCGATGGTGGCGGTGGCCGCGAATTCGCCGTTCCTGTTCGGCCGCTCGCTGTGGGCCGAGACGCGGATTCCGCTGTTCGAACAGGCGGTCTCGGTGGGTAAGTGGGACTATATGGAGCGGGTGACCTTCGGCATCCGCTATCTGGAAGAAGGCTTCTACGAGGTCTTCAAGGCGAACCGCCAGCGCTATCCGGTGATCCTGCCGATCCGCTTCGACGCGCCGCCCGAGCGGCTCAAGCATCTGCGCCTGCACAACGGCACCATCTGGCGCTGGACGCGCGCGCTGGTCGGCTTCGAGGACGACGACTTGCCCCATCTGCGGCTTGAACAGCGCGTGGTGCCGTCGGGGCCGACGGTGGTCGACTGCATCGCCAACGCCGCCTTCTATTACGGCCTCATGCACTATCTGGTCGAACGCGAGACCACGCTGGAGGACGATCTGCCCTTCTATGTGGCGCGCGACAATTTCTACAACGCCGCGCGCCACGGCCTCGACGCCAGCTTCGAATGGCGCGAGGAGGAGATCGCGCCGATCCACCGCTTCCTCGCCCACCGGTTCATCCCCATGGCCGAGGCCGGGCTCGCCATGCTCGGCATCGATGACGGCGACATCGCGCGCTATATCGGGATCATCCGCGGCCGGGTCGAAACCGGCCAGACCGGGGCGGTGTGGCAACGCGCCTATGTGGCCGCCCATGGCGCGTCCATGGCCGACCTGACGCTCGCCTATCTGCGGCGCCAGAACAGTGGAGTGCCGGTGCATGAGTGGTCGGTTTGACGCTCACGATCTGATCCAGTTGGACGCCCTGCCGCCGGGGTTTTTGGACGCCCCGGTTGCGGCCCTCGACGCGCTGCTCGGCCGGCCGACGCTGATCCATCTGCCCGGGCGGGCGGGCCAGACAGGGCAGGCAGGCCAGGCAGGTCGGGCGCCGCTGTTCGTCTCGACCCTGCTGCACGGCAACGAGCATACCGGCGTGCTGGCGGTGCAGCAGGTGTTGCGCCGCTACGATGTGGGTGGCGGGTCGGTCGCCCTGCCGCGGCCCTTGAGCCTGTTCATCGGCAATGTGGCCGCTGCCGCCCACAACCGCCGCCGGCTCGACGGCCAGCCCGACTTCAATCGGGTCTGGCCGGGGGCCGAGGGCGATGGCCCCGAACACCGGCTGATGGCGCGGGTGGTGGAGATCATGGCCGCGCGGCGGCCGTTCGCCAGCCTGGACATCCACAACACCACCGGGCGCAACCCGCATTATGGCTGCGTCAACCGGGTCGAGCCCGCGTTTCTGCATCTGGCGCGCCTGTTCAGCCGCACCCAGGTCTATTTCACCGAACCGCGCGGCGTGCAGTCGCTGGCGTTCGCGCCGCTGTGCCCGGCGGTGACCGTGGAGTGCGGGCGCTCGGGCGAGCCCGCCGGCGTCGCCCTGGCCGCCGACTGGGTCGACGCCGCGCTGCACCTGGACCATCTGCCCACCACCTGGCCCGCCCCGGCCGATGTGGACCTGTTCCACACCGTGGCCACGGTCAAGGTGCCGGCGGGTCTGTCCATGGCGATCGGGCCGGGCGAGGCGGATCTGGCGCTGCCGTTGACGCTGGAGACCTGGAACTTCGCCGATCTGGATGCCGGCACCGCGATCGCGCGCCAGGCGCCGCGCGGCGACGGGGCGATCTTGCTCGACGTCACCGACGAGACCGGCGCCGACTGCACGCGCGCCTATCTGGCCGCCGACGCCGGCGGCCTGATCACCCTGCGCCGACCGGTGGTGCCGGCCATGCTGACCAGCGACACCCGGATCATCGCCCAGGATTGCCTCGGCTATTTCATGGAGCGCTACCCGCTGCCCGGCTGAGCGGCGGCCCGGCTAGACCGTGTTGAAGCTTTGCACCAGGCTGCCCGACAGCATGTTCCAGCCGTCCACCAGCACGAAGAAGATCACCTTGAACGGGATCGAGATCATCACCGGTGGCAGCATCATCATGCCCATGCTCATCAACACCGACGCGACCACCAGGTCGATAATGATGAACGGCAGATAGATCAGAAACGCCATCTCGAACGCCCGGCGCAATTCGGAAATCACGAATGCCGGCAACAGCACCTGGATGGCGATGTCGTCGGGCGTCTCGGGGCGCGGGCCGTCGCCCATGTTGACGAACAACTCCAGGTCGGCTTCGCGCACATTGGCCAGCATGAAGGTGCGAAACGGGGCCACGGCCCGTTGCAGGCCGTCCACGGTGTCGATCTCTTCATTGACCAGCGGCTGGATACCGTCGGTGTAGGACTGCTGGAACACCGGCGCCATGATGTAGCCGGTCAGGAACAGCGCCAGCGCGATCATCACCACATTGGGCGGCGTGGTGCGGGTGCCGAGCGCGTTGCGCAGGATCGACAGCACCACCACGATGCGCGTGAAACTGGTCATGGTCAGCAGGATCGACGGTGCCAGCGACAGCACCGTGATCAACAGCAGCATCTGGATGACCCGGCCGGTCAGCGTGCCCTCGGCGCCCAGATCGACCGAGATTTCCTGCGCTGCGACACCGCCGGGGAAGATCACCACCGCCGCCAGAGCCAGCGCCGCCACCACGCCCAGCGCGGCGGCCGCCCGGCGTCCGACCTGGGCGATCCGGGCCAGACGCGAGGGGCCAGACGGGCGCGAGGCGCATTGGCGGCGCGACGGGCCCACCGGGCCCGGGTTGCCGCCGCTGGGGCGGTGAGGCTCAGCGGCCGGCGCGGCGGTCGCGGTCATGGGCGGTCTCCTTGGGCGCCGTGTCGGCGGCGACTACCTGATCGGTGTGGCCGCCCAGTAGCAGCAGATGGTCGCGGTCGTCGCAGCGCACCAGCACCAGCCGGCGCCGCGCGTCGAGCGCCAGGGTCTCGACCAGTTCCAGCCGGCGCTTGGGGCGCCCATTGGTGCCGCTGCCCCAGTGGCGCAGACGGTCTTGCAGGGTCGCGCTGCTGCGCAGCAGGATCGCCAGCCCGCCGATCAGGCCGACCACGAACAACAACGCCAGCGCGGCATACAGCAAGTCGAGCCCGGTCATGGGGGGCGATAGATCCCTGGTCAGGCCCGGCGCGGGCGGGGCGTGGTCATCAAGGCACCGGTGGGTGCCCGCCTGGTTCGATACGCCAGCCCGGGCGATCGGCGCAAGCGGCCCCAGGCCGGGCGGCTGTGGGCGCCATCTTTACCAATGCCGGTTAAGCATGGTTTAAGCCTCGCCACCCGATGCTCGATCGCCTTGTCTCGGCCGGTCTGGCCTGGCCTGGTCGGTTCGGGCGGCGGTCGCGGTCAGCCATTAACATTCTGGCAACCGACAGCGCTTAGGGTCTAAGCTTGCAGAAGGTTCATTCCGCGGGATGGCCGTGGATCATGGAGCGGGTCGGCGTTATGGAATTCTTCGATATCCCTTTGCTTGAGGGCCTGAAGTCCCGGATGCACTGGCATAACAAGCGCCAGCAGGTGCTGTCGGAGAACGTCGCCAACGCCAACACGCCGCGCTATACGGCGCAGCGCATGCAGGGGCAGAACTTCACGCAACTGCTCGACAAGACCGGTGCGCTGGGCAACAACGCCACGCCGACCATGCCGACGGTGCGCATGGTGGCCAGCCATCCCGGTCACATGGTGCCGCCGGGCGACGCGTTCGGCGCGCTCCAGGCGGTCGAGACCAAGGCCGGGCAGGAAACGCCCAATGGCAACAATGTGGAACTCGAAGAAGAACTGCGCCGGGTCGGCGAGAACCAGATGGAATACGGGTTGATGATCAATCTCTACCGCAAGCATTCGGGGCTGTTGAAGATGGCCATCGGCAGCGGCGGTGGGGCGCGATAGGGTAACGGTCGGTCCGGCCCGCGCGGCGGTTCCGTCGCGGTAAGATAGGGCCGGTCGTGGTCAGTGAAGGAGAGGCGGCATGGATATCGAAAAGGCAATGATGGTCTCGGCCGCAGGCCTGCGTGCGCAAAGCGTGCGCATGCGCATCATCGCGGAGAACATGGCCAACGCGGACTCGACCGCCCTGCGGCCGGGCGACGATCCCTATCGGCGCAAGGTGGTGACGTTCAAGAACACGCTCGACGATCAGATGGGCGTCAACAAGGTCGGCGTGCATAAGATCGACGAGGACAAATCGGCATTCGGCAGCCGCTACGAGCCCGGCCACCCGGCCGCCGATGCCAGCGGCTATGTGGCGACCACCAACGTCAAGGGGCTGGTCGAGGCAATCGACATGCAGCAGGCTCAGCGCAGCTACAAGGCCAATCTGAACACCATGGATTCCACCAAACGCATGGCCGTCGCCACGGTCGAACTGTTGCGCTGAGGAGAGAGCCGATGGACATGAAAACGCTCGACGCCAGCGCCGCCTACGGCTCGGCGCTCAACCGCGCCACCGAACAGCAGCAGACCGGCGTCGCCGGGGCTGCGGGTGGGCAGGCCGCGCAAGGCGCTGGTGGCTTCGGCGCCCTGGTCGACACCATGGTCACCAATGTGGAAGACGCCACTCGCAACGCCGAGCAGATGTCGGCCAAGGCGGTGGCCGGTGAAGCGGGGCTGGTGGACGTGGTCACCGCGGTCAACAATGCCGAGATGGTGCTCGACACCGTGACCACCGTGCGCGACCGGGTGGTCAAAGCGTATGAAGAGATCATGCGTATGCCGATCTGACGGACCGTCGGTCTTCGACCCGCGGCCCCCAATTCGGGTCTGGGGTTTCCGGCCCCGAAGGCGGGCCCGCGGCTTGTTGTGTCGCGCATCGTTGGTCGGCACCGTGACATCCGGCGCTGCCGGGGCGTTGCCGGGACGCGGGCCAATGCTGGGCGTCGGGCTTGGGCCGCGCGCCGGGTGCTCGGGGCGCGGCCGGGTGCAACCCAGGCGGAACAGGCGAGCGATATGCCCCTTCTTCTGACCGGTGCCGAAGTGCTCGATGTGGCCCGACAGGCGCTCGTGACCCTGTTGATGGCGGCCGGGCCAATCATGTTGTTCGGGCTCGCGCTTGGGCTTGTGGTGGCGATCTTTCAGTCGGTCACACAGATCCAGGAAATGACCCTGACCTTCGTGCCGAAGATCATCGCGGTGTTCGCCGCCACGCTGTTCCTGCTGCCCAATATCGGGCGACGCATGAACAGCTTCATGCAGCAGATCTTCGACCTGATGATCGCCGGCTAGGGCGCGCGGGCCGTGCTTGAAGATCTGCTGCAAGCCGAGGTCTACGACTTTTTTACCCTGTTCGTGCGCATCGGGGCGTTCTTCATGCTGGCGCCGGCGCTGGGCGAACAATCGTTCCCGCGGCCGGCGCGCCTTGCCTTTGCGCTTCTGGTCACCGGCGTCATGGTCGGGCCGCTGGCGCCGACTCTGCCGCCGCCGCCGGCCGGCTTTGCCGGCCTGTCCTGGCTGGTGATCCGCGAATTGATCGTCGGCCTGACGCTGGCCTTGGTCGGTCAGATTCTGATGGGCGCGCTGCACGTCACCGGCACCATCCAGGGGTTCATGAACGGGCTGGCGGTGGCCGAGCAGTTCGACCCCACCCAGGGCACCCAGGCGGCGCTGACCGCCACCTTCATGCGGCTCATCGGGGTGACGTTGATCTTCGTCACCGATCTGCACCATCTGATGCTCGAAGCGCTTTACGACAGCTACACCCTGCTGCCGCCGACCCGGATGATGCCGGTGGGCGACTATCTGACCATGATCGTCGACCAGATCAGCCACATGTTCCGGCTCGGCCTGCAACTGGCGGCGCCGTTTTTTGTCTATGCGCTGGTTTTTTACACCGCGCTCGGCATCAGTGCCCGGCTTCTGCCGCAATTTCAGATTTTCTTTTTGGCCATGCCGATCAACATTCTGCTGGGATTTGTGGTCTTGGCGGTGGTGCTGCCGGGCGTCATGATGGCGTTTCTGGCCGGCTATGAGGATCAGTTTCAGCGTTTCGTGCGCTGATCCCGGCGCGGGCAGGGGGCCCGGAACCGACCCCCATCGGGAGCGGCGGCATGGCCGAAGACAAAGACTCAAAAACCGAAGACGCGACGCCCAAGCGGCGGCGGGAGGCCGAAGAAAAAGGCCAGATGCCGCACAGCCAGGAGGTCAACAACGTGGTCAGCCTGACCGCCGGGCTGATCGTGGTCATCGGGCTGGGGCGGTTCTTCATGCCCGATATCGCCGGCCGTCTTCAGGCCCATATCCAGGGCTTCGGCACCATGTCGACGGGGCCTGAAAGCCTGCGCGCCATGGCCGCCGATCTGGTGATCGACACGGCGCTGATCATGGCGGTGCCGATGACGATCTTCGTCGCCGCCGCGCTGATCGGCAATCTGCTGCAGAAAAAGGTCGTGCTGACCGGCGAACGGCTCAAGCCCGACCTCAAAAAGATCGACCCGATCAAGGGCTTCAAGCAGAAGTTCGGCACCCAGGCGCTGGTCGAGTTCGCCAAGACCATGATCAAGTTGCCGGTGATCTTCGGGGTCATCCTCCTGGTGTTGTATCCGGCACGCGGGCGGCTTCAGGCGCTCATGGACATGCCGATCGGCGAAACGCTGGCGGTCCTGGCGCTGTTGATCACCCGCGTCCTGATCGCGGTGATCCTGGTCATGGTGCTGATCGCCATCCTGGATCTGGTTTATCAACGCTGGAAGCACAGCGAAGACCTCAAGATGTCCAAGCAGGAGGTCAAGGACGAGCGCAAGCAGACCGAAGGCGATCCCGAGGTCAAGCGCAAGCTGGCGCAATTGCGGGCCCAGCGCGGTCGCGAACGGATGATGGCCGCGGTGCCCGATGCCGACGTGGTGGTCACCAACCCGACGCACTTCGCGGTGGCGTTGCGCTACAAGCATGGCGAGATGGACGCGCCGGTGCTGGTCGCCAAGGGGGTCGACCAATTGGCGTTGCGCATTCGCTCGGTGGCCGAGGAACACGGCGTGCCGGTGATGGAAAACCCGCCGGTCGCGCGCGCGCTTTATGCCAGCGTGGAGGTGGACGAGGAAATCCCGCCGGCGCACTATCAAGCGGTCGCCGAGGTCATCGGTTACGTCATGCGGCTGAAGGCCAAGACCGCCCGAAGCCGGCGGCGGGCCGATGCCGCCCAGCCCGGACGCTGAGCCATGGACATGCCGAGCTTTTCCCCGCTTCCCATGCACCTGACGTCGCCGCCGACCGGGCGGCCGTCGGGACGGCTGATATGGGTTGGCGGTTTGGCCTCGCTGCTGGTCGCCGGAGCCTGGAGCGCCGCCACGCTGTGGTTCGGGGTCGAGGCCGGCTTGGCGTTTTTGGCCCTGGGCTTGGTCGGTCTGGCCCTGGCTCTGCTGCTCGCCGAACGCAGCCGCGAGGTCGAGGCGGCCGAGTCCGAGGTGGATATGTTGCGCACTCTGGTCGCGGCAACGCTCAACCCGGTGGCGGTCACCGACCACACCGGCGCGGTGATCTGGCACAATGGCGGCTATGAGCGGCTGGGCCGCGGCCAGGTACTGGCGCCGCGCCAATTGATCGGCGGCCCCGGCGGCGCCAGCGCCGACTGGGATATGCTGCAACGCAATCTGGACGAACGCGGCCAGGCCGACCTGGTGGTGCCCGCCGCGTCCGGTGTGACGGCGGCTTGGCTATCGCTGAACGTGCGCCAGGTCGCCAGTCGCAGGGTTTGGCATGTGGCCGCGGTGGAGCCCGACGCGGCATTTGCCCAGCGGCTCGACCGCGCGCGCGACCATGTGGGGCCTATGCTATCGGCGGTGGGGACCGGGGTGGTGCTGGCCGACGACGGCGGCGTGGTGCGATTCGTCAACGACGCGGCCGCCGAACTGATCGGCGCCGACGCGGCGAGCCTGTCCGAGGCCGGTCTGCGCTTTGACGCCCTGTTTCCCGACGACGGCGAGGTCATCCAGACCGAGGCCGGCGCGCGCAAGCCGGTGCACCGGTCGCTGGCGCCGCTTTACGGGCCGGTGCACGGGATGCTGGTGGGGCATTTGGCGGTGTTACGTCCTGATCGGGAGGCCGAACGGATGGCCGCCGCGCGTGAGGCCGGGGTGCCGTCGGCGCCGCAGCCCGGCCGGTCGGCGTTCGAGGCCGCCTTGTTCGAGGAATCGCCCCTGGCCATGGCGGTGATCGATGCCGAGGGCCGGATCGGCCGCGCCAATGCCGCGTTTGGCGCCTTCGTCCCGGCGGGGGTGGCGACCCGGGGCGGCCGGCTCGGCGATTTCGTCGTCGATGAGGATCGCGCTGCGGTCGCGGAGGTGCTGCGCTTGGCAGCGGCGGGCGAAACCGCACCCAAGCCCATGGAATTGCGTTTCAACACCCAGCCCCAGCGCTCGGCGCAACTGTTGCTGCCGCCGCGCAGCCTGGCCCGCGGCGGCTGGACCGTCGCCTATCTGGTCGACCTGACCCACCAGAAGTCGCTGGAGCGCCAGTTCACCCAGGCGCAGAAAATGCAGGCCATCGGCCAACTCGCCGGCGGCGTGGCGCACGACTTCAACAATCTGCTGACCGCGATCCTGGGCTTTTGCGACCTGCTCCTGGTCCGTCACGGTACCCATGACGAGTCGTTCACCGACATCATGCAGATCAAGCAGAACGCCAACCGGGCGTCCAACCTGGTGCGCCAGTTGCTGGCCTTTTCGCGCCAGCAGACGCTGCGCCCGCGGGTGCTGTCGATCACCGAGGTGCTGGCCGAGATCTCCAACCTGTTGCGCCGGCTGATCGGCGAGACCATCGAGTTGGAGATGGAGCACGGTCGCGATCTGCGCCCGGTCAAGGTGGACCAGGGCCAACTCGAACAGGTGATCATCAATCTGGCGGTCAACGCCCGCGACGCCATGGCCGAGGGCGGCACGCTGACCATCCGCACCAGCGCGGTGACGGTGGAAACCGCCGACGACGACGATTCCGAGACCATGACCGATCAGGAATATGTCCAGATCCTGATCCGCGACACCGGCTGCGGCATCCCGCCCGAGCATCTGAGCAAGATTTTCGACCCCTTCTTCACCACCAAGGAAGTGGGCCAGGGCACCGGGCTCGGCCTGTCGACGGTCTATGGCATCATCAAGCAGACCGGCGGCTATATCTTCGTCAGCAGCGAGCCCGGCCTCGGCACCGAATTCCGGCTCTATCTGCCGACCCAGGATGCCGCTCCCGAGGTCGACGAACCCGAGAACAGCCGCGTGGTCCGCGACCTGACCGGCAAGGGCACGATCCTGGTGGTCGAGGACGAAGACCCGGTGCGCATGTTCGCCGCCCGGGCGCTGACCAACAAGGGCTACAAGGTACTGGAGGCGGATTCGGGCGAGGACGGTCTCGACGTGATGAACGAATATGCCGGTCCCATCGACCTGTTGATCAGCGACCTGGTGATGCCCGGCATGGACGGCCCCGCCCTGGTCGACGAGGCACGCAAGTCGCGCCCCGACATGAAGATCGTGTTCATGTCGGGCTATGCCGAGGACGCGGTGCGCCAGCGCATCGGCGAATCTGGCTTCGCCTTCCTCGCCAAGCCGTTCTCGCTCAAGCAACTGGCCGAACTGGTCAAGGACGTGCTCGACGAGCGGGTTTGACGGCGTTCGTCCGGACCGGTGGGGAAGGGAACAAACCAAGAATATCGCGCTTGTGCGGCCGGAACAAACCTGGTACAAACCGTGTGTTGAATGGAGTGAACCGGTCTTCTATGGAAGGGAGAGCGCCGATGTCGGCCGCAGCGGATCTGCAACTGGTGAAGGACGCCCCCATGGACAAACAGAAGGCCCTCGATGCCGCGTTGACCCAGATCGACCGTGCGTTCGGCAAGGGCTCGGTGATGAAGCTCGGCCAGCAGGAGGCGATGGACATCGCGGCCATTTCCACCGGCTCGCTGGGGCTCGACATGGCCTTGGGCATCGGCGGTCTGCCGCGCGGCCGGATCATCGAGATTTTCGGCCCGGAAAGCTCGGGCAAGACCACGCTGGCCCTGCACGTGGCGGCCGAGGCGCAGCGCAACGGCGGCACGGTGGCGTTCGTCGACGCCGAACACGCGCTCGACCCGTCCTACGCCCGCAAGCTCGGCGTCGACGTGAACGAACTGCTGGTCTCGCAGCCCGACACCGGCGAACAGGCGCTCGAAATCGCCGACACGCTGGTGCGCTCGGGCGCCATCGACGTGTTGGTGGTGGACTCGGTCGCCGCATTGACACCGCGTGCCGAGCTCGAAGGCGAGATGGGCGACAGCCATGTGGGGTTGCAGGCGCGGCTGATGAGCCAGGCGCTGCGCAAGCTCACCGGCTCGATCTCCAAGTCGCACTGCATGGTCATTTTCATCAACCAGATCCGCATGAAGATCGGCGTCATGTACGGCAGCCCGGAGACCACCACCGGCGGCAACGCGCTCAAATTCTATGCCTCGGTGCGGCTCGACATCCGCCGCACCGGCCAGATCAAGGACAAGGAAGAGGTGGTCGGCAACGCCACCAAGGTGAAGGTGGTCAAGAACAAGGTGGCGCCGCCGTTTCGCCAGGTGGAATTCGACATCATGTATGGCGAGGGCATCTCCAAGCGCGGCGAACTGCTCGACCTGGGCGTCAAGGCCGGCGTGGTGGAAAAGGCCGGCAGCTGGTATTCTCACGACAGCCAGCGCATCGGCCAGGGGCGCGAGAACGCCAAGCGTTTCCTCAAGGACAATCCCGACGTCGCCCAGGCGATCGAAACCGCGATCCGCAAGAATGCCGGCCTGGTGACCGAGGAATTGCTGGTCGAGCCCGAATAGGCGCGGGTTCTGGACAGCCGGGGCCGTGGCCGGCTAGAAGCGGGGGGCCTTTGCCGGTCCGTGTGTCGGCCTTGCCGGCGCCGGTCCCAGAAACCGGTCCCTGAAACTGGTCTTCGATACCGGTGTCAGGGGCCAGGGCCCGGTGTTGGGCGGCCAGCCCCGATCGTATCGGTCGGCCCCGACGTGACCGGCCGGCTGCCATGGCAAGTGGCCGGTCCCCGAAGCGAGAAGTGCGCCCATGACCAACCCGTTGTCGACCAACCACATCCGTCGCCAGTTCCTCGACTTCTTCGCCGAGCGCGACCACAGCATCGTGCCGTCGTCGCCGCTGGTGCCGATGAACGACCCCACCTTGCTGTTCACCAATGCCGGCATGGTGCCGTTCAAGAACGTGTTCACCGGCGCCGAGACCCGGCCCTACAGCCGCGCGGTCAGCGCCCAGAAGTGCGTGCGCGCCGGGGGCAAGCACAATGATTTGGACAATGTGGGCTACACCGCCCGGCACCATACCTTCTTCGAGATGCTGGGCAATTTCTCGTTCGGCGACTATTTCAAGGACCAGGCGATCAGCCAAGCCTGGGACCTGGTGCACAAGGTGTTCGGCCTGCCCGCCGACCGGCTGGTGGTCACGGTGTTCCATGACGACGATGTGGCCTTTGACCTGTGGCGCAAGATCTCCGGCCTGCCCGAAGACCGCATCATCCGCATCGCCACCGCCGACAATTTCTGGTCCATGGGGGCGACCGGGCCGTGCGGGCCGTGCTCGGAGATCTTCTATGACCACGGGCCCCACATCCCCGGCGGCCCGCCGGGCAGCCCGGACGAGGACGGCGACCGCTTCGTCGAGATCTGGAACCTGGTGTTCATGCAATACGACCAGCGCGACGCCGACACCCGGGTCGACCTGCCGCGCCCGTCCATCGACACCGGCATGGGCATCGAACGGATCGCCGCGGTGCTCCAGGGCACCCACGACAATTACGATATCGACCTGTTCGCCAAGCTGATCGCGGCGTCGGAAAGCGTCATCGGCGTCGCCGCCGACGGTGAGGCGGCGCCGTCGCACCGGGTGATCGCCGACCATCTGCGCGCCACCAGCTTCCTGATCGCCGACGGGGTCATGCCGTCCAACGAGGGTCGCGGCTATGTGCTGCGCCGGATTCTGCGCCGCGCCGTGCGCCACGCCCACCTGCTCGGCGCCCAGGATCTGGTGCTGCACCGTCTGGTGCCGGCGCTGACCGCCGAGATGGGCCAGGCTTACCCCGAACTGGTGCGCAGCGAAGCCCTTATTGCCGAGACCCTGCGCGGCGAGGAAGACCGCTTTCGCGCCACGCTCGATCGCGGGCTCAAGCTGCTCGACGAGGCGGTGGCGCGGCTGGACGCCGGCGCCCAACTGCCGGGCGCGGTGGCGTTCAAGCTCTACGACACCTATGGCTTCCCACTCGACCTGACCGAAGACGCGTTGCGCGGCCAGGGCCTCAGCGTCGACCGCGCCGGCTTCGATGCCGCCATGGCCGAACAGCGGGCCAAGGCACGCGCGGCCTGGGCGGGATCGGGCGACGCGGCGGATGAAGCGGTCTGGTTCGACATCCGCGACCGCGCCGGTGCGACGGAATTTGTCGGCTATACGGGCGAGACCGGCCAGGGTCGGGTCGACGCCATCGTCAAGGACGGCGCCGAGGTCGATGCCGCCGAGGCGGGCGACGAGCTGTGGTTGGTGACCAACCAGACGCCGTTCTATGCCGAATCCGGCGGCCAGATGGGCGACACCGGGCGAATCGCCGGCACCGACGGCAGCGACTTGGGCATCGCCGTGCTCGACACCCAGAAGCGCGTCGGGGCGTTGCACGTCCACCGCGCGCGGGTCGAGACCGGCCGCGTGGCGGTCGGCGACGTGGTGTCGCTGTCCGTCGACGGTGCGCGCCGTCGGGCCCTGCGCGCCAACCACTCGGCGACGCACCTGCTGCACCGGGCGCTGCGCCGTCTGCTCGGCGATCATGTGGCCCAGAAAGGTTCGCTGGTGGCGGCCGAACGGCTGCGGTTCGACCTGTCGCACCCCCAGGCCATCGGCGCTGACATGCTCGCGGCGGTGGAAGACGAGGTGAACGCCTATATCCAGCAGAACAGCCCGGTGACCACCAAGGTGATGAGCTATGACGCCGCGGTCGACGCCGGCGCCATGGCGCTGTTCGGCGAGAAGTATGGCGACGAAGTGCGCGTGGTCGCCATGGGCCAGGAGCCGGGCGACGATCCCCAGCGCCCCGGCGACTATTCGGTCGAACTGTGCGGCGGCACCCATGTGGCGCGCACCGGCGATATCGCGCTCTTTAAGATTGTCGACGAAAGTGCCGTGTCGGCCGGCGTGCGGCGCATCGAGGCGCTGACCGGCGAGGCCGCCCGGCGTCACCTGCTCGACCAGGAGGCGACGCTGAGAGCGGCGGCGGCGCGGCTGCGCGTGGCGCCGGCCGAGCTGCCCGAGCGCGTAGCCACGCTGTTCGAGGAGCGGCGGCGGCTCGAACGCGACCTGGCCGACGCCAAGAAGGCGCTGGCGCTGGGCGGTGGCAGCGGTCCGTCGGCGGCCCCGGCGCCCGAGGATGTGGGCGGCACGGCGTTCCTCGGCCGGGTGGTCGAGGGGGTGAACCCCAAGGACCTGCGCGGCATGGCCGACGAGGCCAAGCGCTCGCTGGGCTCGGGCGTTATCGCCTTCGTCGGCCGCAATGACGGCAAGGCGGCCCTGGTGGTGGGCGTCACCGACGACCTTAAGGACCGGGTGTCGGCGGTCGAGCTGGTGCGCGCGGGCGCGGCTGCGGTCGGCGGCAAGGGCGGCGGTGGCCGGCCCGACATGGCCCAGGCCGGCGGCCCCGACGGCGCCGCGGCCGAGCAGGCGCTGACCGCCATCCGCGACCAGTTGGCCGCAGCCGGCGCCGCCGCCCCGGCTTGAGCATGAGGCGCGGCGCCGCTGCCGGTTGGTGACCGGTGCGGCGCGGCCGGACGATGGCGGGGCGGCGGCCCGCCGCGTGCTCCGAGGGATGCTCGCTGTGCGCTCCGGGCGGCACGCGTGAGACGAGCGCGGCTGCCATCCAGGCGGCGCCCGGTTTTGCCCCGTCTCGGCGCGCTCTCCGTCTCGGCGCGCCCTCCGCCTTGGCGCTCGGCTTGCCCCCGGCCGTCGCGGGCCCTTGGGCTGTGACGGTGTGGGCAAGGAGGGGGGGCGAGGCGGGGGCGGCGCGCTCGCGCACCAGACGAGCCCGGTGGGGCGGTCATCGGTGCGCGGGTTTGGGGCCCCAGGGGAGCACGGGGCCCGCACCCGGGCGGCGCGGGCAGGCGACGACCGCAGGATCGCGCCCGTCCGCCGATGAGCGAAGCGAACCCGTGCAACCAAGAACTCTATACATGCGCGCCCGGCTGCGTGGCGGGCCGCAGCAAGGCGATGCCCGTGCCCCCACGCCCGGCGCGGCGCGCGCGTCTTTGCCCGCGCATGAAAAAAGCCAGCCTTGGTGGTCAAGGCTGGCTTGTCGGGTCGGTTTTCCGGCCGCTCGGTTTGGCCGCCGTGCGGAGCGGCTATGGCCGCTCCGGCCGGCTTAGAAGGTGTAGGTGAACCGACCGCCGATCGGGATCGACAGGCGCCGGCCGGTGTCTTGGGCGCCGTTGAGCACGGTACCCTCGAACGCCTCTTCAGCGAGCGACCATTCGCCGGTCCAACTGATCCCCACATTGACGCTGAAGGTGAAATTGTCGCGGAAGCTGTAGGCGAGTCCGAACTCGCCGCCCGCGGTCAGCACCGTGTCGTCGTCGAACAGGGCGCCGTCATACACCGTGCCGATGGGCCCGGCATTGCCGTCGGCGGTCAGGGTCATGCCCACGGAATCGATGAACCGAACCCCGAAGAAACCGCCGACAAAGGGGCGGAAGTCCATGCCGTCATTGAAGAAATAACGCGCGCCACCGTGCAGGTAAAACTCGTTATAGTCGTCCAGAACCGCGGTAAAGGTGCCCTGGGTGTCTCCGCCCGCGAACGACCCGGCGGTCTTGTTGCTGGACCCGGATTCCATATAACCGCCGCGCGCGAACAGCTCGATCCGGTCGGTCAGGCCATAGGAAACCGTGCCTTGCACGCCCACCAGCGAGCCGTAGGAATTGTCCAGGCTCTGCTCGTTGATCTGGGCGATCCCTTCCACATCGGGCAGGGTGTCGAGGATCTGGCTGAGATTGCCGTTGAACTGGAAGTCCTGGAGGCTGGTGCTGCTGAGCAGGAATTCGCCGGTGGCGCCGAGGCCGGCGCTGAACCGGCCGGCCTTGGGCGGCGCGACCGGGTCGCTCGACTGGGCGAATGCCGGCGCCGCGGCAACGGAGCTCATGGCGGCGGCAAGCGCGGTGGCCAGCGCCGGCCGCGCAAAATGAGTGCGTTGGGGCATTTTTGTCTCCCTGGTGGGTCGGGCCGGCACCGCCTCAGGGGACGGACGGGCCCGCTCGCTGTCGTTGATAACCGCGACCTTAGGCGAGGCGGCGGCCGCTGTCCATGCAACCGATGGGGCGCATCGCCGGCCCGGCCTGCGGGTTATGCCATCTTCTGTTGGAGGCGTTCCTCGATTTTGTCGAAGAACTGGCTGGTGGTCAGCCACGCTTGATCGGGGCCGATCAGCAGGGCGAGATCCTTGGTCATGTGCCCGGCCTCGACCGATTCGACGCAAGCGGCTTCAAGCTTGGCGGCAAAGTCCTCCAATTCGGGCGTACTGTCCTGCTTGCCGCGATACTTGAGCCCGCGCGTCCAGGCGAAGATCGAGGCGATCGGGTTGGTGGAGGTCTCGCGGCCGGCCTGGTGTTGGCGATAGTGGCGGGTCACCGTCCCGTGGGCGGCCTCGGCCTCGACCGTGTTGCCGTCGGGCGTCATCAAGACCGAGGTCATCAATCCCAGCGAGCCGAACCCTTGGGCCACCGTGTCCGACTGCACGTCGCCGTCATAATTCTTGCACGCCCACACATAGCCGCCGGCCCATTTCATCGACGCGGCGACCATGTCGTCGATCAGCCGGTGTTCGTATTTCAGCCCGCGGGCGTCGAAATCGGCCTTGAAGTCGGTGTCGAAGACCTCCTGGAACAGATCCTTGAAGCGGCCGTCATAGACCTTCAGAATCGTGTTCTTGGTCGACAGATAGACATCGTAATTGCGCATCAGGCCATAGTTGAAGCAGGCGCGCGCAAAGTCGCGAATCGATGCGTCCAGATTGTACATGCCCATGGCGACGCCGGCGCTCGGCGCGTCGAACACCTCGTATTCCTGACGCTCGCCGCCATCTTCGGGCTCGAACACCATCTTCAGCTTGCCCTTGCCGGGGAACCTGAAGTCGGTGGCGCGGTACTGGTCGCCAAAGGCGTGGCGGCCGATGACGATCGGCTGGGTCCAGCCGGGCACCAGGCGCGGCACCTTGGCGATGATGATCGGCTCGCGGAACACCGTGCCGCCGAGGATGTTGCGGATCGTGCCGTTGGGCGAGCGGTACATGCGCTTGAGGCCGAATTCCTCGACCCGCGCCTCGTCGGGCGTGATGGTGGCGCACTTGACGCCGACGCCGTGTTTCTTGATCGCCTCGGCGGCTTCGACGGTGATCTGGTCGTCGGTTTCGTCGCGTTTTTGAATCGACAGGTCGTAATAGAGCAGGTCCACGTCCACATAAGGCAGGATCAGACGATCGCGGATCCATTGCCAGATGATCCGGGTCATTTCATCGCCGTCGATTTCGACGATCGGGTTTCTGGCCTTGATCTTGGACATGTCGTACCTCTTTCGAACGGGGCGGGAGACGAAACGGGGATTGCGGGCGACCGACGGGTTCGGCCATTCTGGCACAACCCGTCAAATTGAAAGAAGTGGCCGGCACCCTATGGCTGGGGCTGGAAAAAGGCAAGACGAACCGCCCCTTGGCAGCCCCGCCGACGGGACGACGAAAGCGACGGCGTCGCGGTTGGCGACGACGGATTACGGGCCGACGGCGATATGAGGGTCGAGGTGCCGGCCGCAAAGGCGGCCGACCGCGACGGTGGCCAGGGCGCCATCATTTGCGCTATGGGCCGCGATGACGGGGCCGCCTGCGATCACGCGGCCAGGCATGGGGATTGGAACAGTGACGCCAGACAATGCCAATAGTGACCGGTTTTCGGCCATGCGGATCGCCTTCATTGGCGCCGTGGTCGTGGTTCTGACGGCCGCCCTGCTGGTCGCTCTGCTGAGCGGTGGCGAGCACGAGAGCGTGCACGCCGATGGCCGGGCGGAACAACAGGCTCCGGCATTGGCCGGGCCGGATGCGCTCGACCTCGACGCCGCGCTGTTGGCGGATCGACCGCTGCTGGTTGCCATGGGCCGGGAGCCGGCCAGCGCACCGTCGCCAGTGGCGGCGGTCGCTGACCCGGTGCCAACTCCCGCCGATCCTGCCTCATCTTTCCCAGTCCCGTCTTCGCCTGTGTCGTCCGCCCCCGTGCCGTCTGACAAAGGCCCGACCGATCAGGCCCCCGGCCCGGGCGTTGGCGAGCCGGGTCAGGGCATGGCGGACGACACCCCTGTGTCGCTACCGGCCGATCCGCAAACGCGCGATCCGCTGGTGTCCGATCCGCCGTCCTCAAGCCCACAGCCGACCGCCACGGAGCCGCCCGCTTCGCAGCCGGGCGATCCAGCGCCGTCTGACCCCAATCCTTCAAGCCCCGAGCCGGTGCCCGCAGACCCACCGCAGGCCGACCCGTCCGAGCCCGCCCCCGCAACCGGTGCGACCGGTGCGACCGGTGCGGCCGATGCCTCCGGGGGGACCGATCCAGGTCGGGGGCCGTCGGGGCAAGAGGCGGCCGAGAGGCCGGAGGGGCAGCAGCCGGCGCCCGCCACACCCACCTTCGATGTGGTGCGGATCAGCCGTGGCGGCACCGGCGTGCTGGCCGGACGGGCGATGCCAGGGGCAGCGGTGACCGTGCTGGAAGACGACCTGCCGCTTGGCACCGTCAAGGCCGATGCCCGGGGCGAATGGGTGATGATCCTGGAAGACCCGTTGGCGCCGGGGACCGCGCAGTTTGCGCTGACCGCTACGCTGGCGGATCGCGAGCCGGTGGCGTCGGCGGACGTGGTGGTGCTCAACCTGCCGGCCAATGGTGACGATCCGAACCGCTTTCAGCCCTCCGAACGAGAGGGCGTGGTGGCGGTGCTGTCGCCCCGGCACGGCGACGGGCCGAGCCGGGTGCTGCAAAAGCCCGGCGGCGCGGTGCCGGCGGACCTGGCCGGCGACCTCAGCGTCGAGACGGTCGACTTCGGCACCGACCGGCTGCCGCTGATCAGCGGCCGCGCCCCCGCCGGTGCGTCGGTGGCGGTCTATCTGGACAATCGGTTTCTCGCCGCGACCCGTGCCGGCGACGACGGCGTCTGGCGGGTGTCGGCCGACACGTCGCTCGACCAGGGCGCCCACCAGATCCGCGTCGACCAACTCGTCGACGAGGGGGTCGTGGCACTGCGGATCGAACAGCCGTTCAGCGTCGCTGCGCCGCCCGCCGACGCCGCCGGGGTTCAGGTGCACGAGGGCGATAAGCTTTGGGCGGTGGTCCGACCCGCGCAAAGCGGCGCCGATGGCCTGCGCTACACCTTGGTGTTTCGCGCCAACAGCGACCAGATCACCGACCCCGAGGTGATCTATCCCGGCCAGTTGTTCCCCGCCGCGACGGCGGAAGCGCCATCCCGCGCTGGTTAACCTGGCTGCGCCGGGCGTGCGGGATCGGCGCGCGGCCATGGCTGCGGCTATGGCACCGGCCGAAGCTGGCCGGCACCAGGCTATTTCAGATGCGTCGCGAGGCCGATCAGGCCCGGGCCGATATCGAGCAGCACGATCGACAGCGCCCGGAACACGCCGTCCATGGTCATATCGGCGTCGAGCACCGTGCTTGAGCGCACCGACACCCGTCCGGCCTGGCTCAGGTCGAGCGAGAAGCCCGGATGATCCCAGGCGGCGAGTTGCTTCAGTTGGTCGATGGCCCGGTCGCGGATGGCCGCGCCTTCCGCAGAGTAGGGCAGGCAGCCCAGATCCGCGTCAATCCGTAGCAACCGACGATTATGGCTTTCGTGCGAGACCAGCACGTCCAGGCCGACGCCGTGCCAGACGAACCGGGCGCGCACCTCGTCTTCCTGCTCCAGGGTCTGGAGATGGTCATGGGCTTTGCGGTACTGCTCGTCCAGCGCCGTCGGAGCCGGGGGCTGGGGAGCCTGCGAGGTTGCTGGCATGGGCAAAGGTCCAGAACGTCGGGGGATGGCGGGCGGACGGCCGACCGCGGGCAAATCGTTGGCGGGCAGTCTGGCCCGGCTCACTTAAATTTACGTAAATGACGCCTTTTGCGGGCAAAAGGCACAGTTGTCGAAAAGGAGTTTCTTGTGGCGCGACGTCCGGGCACCAGCAAGGCCACCAATTCCACCCCGGCACAGCACCGAGCGGTCATCCGCCGGATGCTACCCTATCTGTGGCCCGCCGGCGAGCCCGGGCTCAAGGCCCGTGTGGTGTTGACCATCGTGCTGGTGATCGCCGCCAAGCTGGTGGTGGTCTACACGCCGTTCTTCTACAAGCACGCCACCGACCGGCTGGCCGGCGAGACCGCGCAGGCCGTGGCGGTGCCCTTGTTCCTGCTGCTCGGCTATGCGCTGGCGCGCTTCGCCTCGGTGGGCATGAACCAGTTGCGCGACGCGGTGTTCTCCAACGTCACCCAGCACGCGCTGCGTCGGGTCGCCCTGGAGACCTTCCGCCACCTGCACACCTTGTCGCTGCGCTTTCACCTGGAGCGGCGCACCGGCGGGCTGAGCCGGGCCATCGAGCGCGGCACCCGCGGCGTCGACTTTCTGCTGCGCTTCCTGCTGTTCAACATCGGCCCCACCTTGTTCGAGTTGGCGCTGGTCACCGGCATCTTCATGGTCAAGTTCGACTGGTACTACACGGCGGGTCTGCTGGCCGGAGTGGTCACCTACATCGTCTTCACCACCATCGTCACCGAATGGCGCACCCAGTTCCGGCGCGACATGAACAGCCGCGACTCCACCGCCAACACCCACGCGGTCGACAGCCTGCTGAACTATGAGACGGTCAAATATTTCAACAATGAAGACCATGAGGCGCGCCGTTACGACCGGTCGATCGCCGGCTATCAGCAGGCCGCCCTGCGCTCGCAATACTCGCTGAGCGGGCTCAACGCCGGCCAGGCGCTGATCATGAACGCCACCCTGGGCGGGCTGATGCTGTTCTCGGCCCAGGGCGTGGTGTCGGGCGCCCTGACCGTGGGCGACTTCGTGCTGGTCAATTCGTTGCTGATCCAGTTGTTCGTGCCCTTGAACGTGCTCGGCTTCGTCTATCGCGAGATCAAGCAGGCGCTGATCGACATGGAGCATATGTTCGGCCTGATGGACGAACCGCGCGAGGTCGAGGACCCCGCCGATGCCCCCGACCTGGCGGTCGCCGGCGGCGAGGTGCGGTTCGAGGGCGTGCGCTTCGACTATGACGGCAAGCGGCCGATCCTCAAGGGCCTTGATTTCACCGTGCCGGCGGGGCGCACGCTCGCCATCGTCGGGCCGTCGGGGGCCGGCAAGTCGACCATCGCGCGGCTGTTGTTCCGCTTCTACGACGTCACCGACGGCGCCATCCGCATCGACGGCCAGGACATCCGCACGGTGTCCCAGGCGAGCCTGCGCCGGGCCATCGGCATCGTCCCCCAGGACACCGTGCTGTTCAACGACACCATCGGCTACAACATCGCCTATGGCCGCCCCGACGCCGACCCCGAGACCATCGCCGAGGCGGCGCAACTGGCCCAGATCGCGCCGTTCGTCGAGCAATTGCCCGACGGCTACGACACCATGGTGGGCGAACGCGGCCTGAAACTGTCGGGCGGCGAGAAGCAGCGCGTGGCGATCGCCCGGACGATCGTCAAGGACCCGCCGATCCTGCTACTCGACGAGGCGACCAGCGCCCTCGACACCCATACCGAACGCGACATCCAGGCCGCCCTCGAACGGGTCTCGCAGGGGCGCACCACGCTGATGGTGGCGCACCGCCTGTCCACCGTGGTCGGCGCCGACGAGATCCTTGTGCTCGACCGCGGCGAAATCGTCGAACGCGGTCGCCACGCCGAGTTGCTGGCCCGAAACGGCGTCTATGCCGCCATGTGGCAGCGCCAGCAGACCGCCGCCGACGACGCGGGCGATGCCTCGACAGCGGACGCGCCCGCCGGTCCCCGCGCTTCCGAGCCCCCGGTCGAGCCCAAGGCCGACCCTCGGGCCGAGCCCGGGAGCGAGACCCATCTGGGCGGCCGGGCGGTCTGGGATACCGCCGGCGAATAGCCGGTCACCGGCGCCCCCGGTCGGGCAGGGCGACCACAGCGCCCTTGACAGAGGGCGCCCGGGTGCGCTCCACACTCACGCGCAGCCGCCCCGCCAGGCTCCCATCCTTCTGGAGCGTCACGTCAGACCATGATCCGTCACATCGTTTTCTTCACCGCCAAGGACCGCGCCCATCTGGGCCGAATCATGGACGACCTGTCCCGCCTGGGCACCATCGAGCCGGTCCGACACCTTGAGGTGGTGCAGAACGAAAAGCGTGATCTGTGGCATAATGAGATCGACGTGGTGGTCTATGCCGAGTTCGACGACTTGGCGTCGCTCGACCGCTACAAGGCCGATCCGCTCTACGAGGAGATCACCGCGCGCGTGCGCCCCTTGCGCGACCTGCGTATGTCGGCGGACATTCGCGCGGTCGACTGAGCGCCCCGCCCGCGCCCACCCTGGCGGACCGCGGCGGCGGTGGGCGGCGCGCAACGCCAATGACCGCCAATCGGCCGCGATTGCCGGCCGGGGTCGTCCCGGGCCGGTCCAGCCCTGCCCGGTGCCACCCCGGCGCCACCCCGGCGCACAACGCAATACCCAGGCGCCGCTGCGGGTGTTTACCACATTGCCTTGCCGTGATTGTAAACCAACGGCACAATTGTACCGTATAGCCCTCTCGCTATGGTCTTCTGGTTTGTATGCCTGGGACAAGGGTGGGCGCTCGCCGCACCGCCCGACGGCTTCGTCATCGGGCCGGCGAAGGTTCGCCCGATTGCCCAGCGTATCATGACCCGTCGGGCCGTCGCCAAACCGGCTTGACGACGGAAAAACGCATAAAGGGCCAGTTTACCGGTCCACTTCGGGCGGGGCACGGAGATTCTCTGCGCCCCAGTCTTAGGGAGCCATCATGAGAAAAGCGTTCACGCTCCTTCTGCTGTTGTTCGCCGCCGCGCTGGTGGCCGGCGGGGTGTATTTGATCCAGCGCGGTCCGCAGGGCCAGCAAGGCGCGGGCTTTGGCGGCGCCGGGCCGGTCTCGGTGGAGGTGGCGACGGTCGGCTACGACCAGTTCGCCGACGAGATCGAGGCAATCGGCACCGCCACGGCGGACGAATCCGTGACCATCACCGCGCGCGTCTCCGAGACCGTCGAAGAGGTCCATTTCGACGATGGCGACCGGGTCGATGCCGGCGACGTGCTGGTCAGCCTGACCGACGACGAGGAAGTGGCCCAGTTCACCGAGGCCAAGGCCCGGCTGAAGGAAGCTGAGCAGCAATTGGCGCGCATTCAGGATCTGGTCAAGCGCGGCAACGCCAGCGAGGCGGCGCGCGACGAGGCCGTGCGCGAAGTGAGCGCCTTCCGCTCGCAGGTGGAAGCGGCCCGCGCCCGGGTCGAGGACCGGCGCATCACCGCGCCGTTCGGCGGCGTGCTGGGCCTGCGTCGGGTATCGCCGGGGACCTTGGTGTCGCCGGGCGACGAGATCACCACGCTCGACGATGTGCAGCCCTTGAAAGTGGACTTCGCGGTGCCCGAGCGGTTCATCGCCGACCTGTCGGTGGGCCAGGCGGTCAGCGCGCGGGTCGCCGCGTTCCCCGGTCGGACCTTCGACGGCACCATGCGCACCATCTCGTCGCGCGTCGACCCGGTGTCGCGCGCGGTGACCGCCCGGGCGATCCTGCCCAACCCGGACAGCCTGCTGCGTCCGGGCATGTTGATGTCGGTGATCCTGCGCTCCAACCAGCGCCGGTCGCTGGCGGTGTCGGAAGACGCGCTCGTGCCGGTGGACGACAATCAATATGTCTATGTGGTGCGCGCCGACAACACGGTCGAACGCCGCCGGGTCGAGGTGGGCGCGCGCCGGCCGGGGGTCGCCGAAATCAGCGACGGTCTCGACGCCGGCGAACGGGTGGTCACCGCCGGGACCCTGCGCATGCGGCCGGGGCTCACGGTCCGGGTCCTGCGCGAAGACGGGGCGCCCGCCGGGGCCGAGGGTCAGACCGCGACCGCCGCCGCCGGCATGTAAGCGCCGCGCCGGTCTCGGCGCTTGTCCAACGCGCGACAGACTTCTTGAGGAGACAGCGGGCATGGTCCTGTCTGACGTGGCCGTCAAACGGCCGGTGTTCGCCACGGTCATCAGCCTTATTCTGGTGGCTTTCGGTATCATCTCGTTCCAGCGCCTGCCGCTGCGTGAAATCCCCGATATCGACCCGCCGATCGTGTCGGTGGATACCGATTATCCCGGCGCCTCGGCGGCGGT
The DNA here is from genome assembly GCF_004341375.1 of Rhodothalassium salexigens DSM 2132. Classification (GTDB taxonomy): domain Bacteria; phylum Pseudomonadota; class Alphaproteobacteria; order Sphingomonadales; family Rhodothalassiaceae; genus Rhodothalassium; species Rhodothalassium salexigens. The sequence goes on along the minus strand of NZ_SLXO01000009.1, from coordinate 31,670 downwards.
GATCGAAACCCGCGTCACCCAGATCATCGAGGATCGCATCGCCGGGGTCGAGGGCATCCGCACCATCACCTCGTCGTCGCAGGACGGCAGTTCGCGCATCACCATCGAGTTCGAGCTTTATCGCGACATCGACTCGGCGGCCAACGACGTGCGCGACCGGGTCAGCCGGGTGCTCGACAACCTGCCCGAGGAAGCCGACCCGCCCGAAGTCTCCAAGGTCGACAGCGACACCCGCCCGATCATGTGGTTCGCGCTGTCCAGCCCGGTGATGGATTCGCTGCAACTGTCGGACTATGCCGACCGCAATCTGGTCGACCAGATTTCGGTGGTCGACGGGGTCGCGCGGGTGCGCATCGGCGGCGACAAACGCTATGCCATGCGCATCGACCTGGACCGCAAGGCGATGGCCGCGCGCGACATCACCGTCGCCGACATCGAAGCGGCGCTGCGGCGCGAAAACCTCGAATTACCCGGTGGCGAGGTGCAGTCCACGCGCCGCGATTTCACCGTGCGCATCGACCGCGAATACCGCGACCCGGAGGACTTTTCGCAGCTTGTGCTGCGGCGTAACCCCGACGGCCACCTGACCCGGCTCGGCGAGGTGGCGACGGTGGCGCTCGGCGCCGAGAACGAGGAAACCGAGTTCCGCGGCAACGGCCAGAACCGCATCGGTCTGGGCGTGGTGCGCCAGTCCACCTCCAACACCCTGGCGGTGGCCGAGGCGGTGCACGCCAAGATCGAGGAGATGCGCAAGACGTTGCCCGAGTCGATGACCCTCGACGTGTCTTATGACAGCTCGCTGTTCATCTCGCAGGCGATCGAAGAGGTCTATGTAACCCTCGGCGTCGCCATGGTGCTGGTGTTCGTGGTGTTGTACCTGTTCCTGGGCTCGATCCGCACGGTGATCATCCCGGCGGTCACTGTGCCGGTGTGCATCGTCGCCACGTTCAGCGTGCTCTATCTGTTCGGTCTGACCATCAACTTGTTGACGCTGTTGGGGCTGGTGCTGGCCATCGGGCTGGTGGTCGACGACGCCATTGTGGTGCTGGAGAATATCTATCGCCGGGTGGAGGAAGGCAGCCCGCGGCTGTTGGCGGCCTATGAGGGCGCGCGCCAGGTGGGTTTCGCGGTGATCGCCACCACCTTGGTGCTGATCGGCGTGTTCCTGCCGATCCCGTTTCTGGCCGGCAATATCGGCCGCCTGTTCAGCGAATTGGCGATCACCCTGTCGGCGGCGGTGGCGTTCTCGTCGCTGGTCGCCCTGACCCTGACGCCGATGCTCAGTTCCAAACTGCTGCGCCAGAACCAGGGCCACACCAAGCCGCTGGTCAACCGGCTGGTCGACAGCGCCTTTCGCGGGCTTCAGCGCGCCTATGCCCGGTCGCTCGACTATTTCTTCGTCCGCAAGTGGTTGGTCGGCGTGGTCTATGGCGGCGCCTTGGTCGCCATTGCCGGGCTTTATGTGAGCGTGCCCCAGGAACTGGCGCCGCGCGAGGACCGGGGCGCCTTCTTCATCGCCGTCACCGGGCCCGAGGGCGCCGGCTTCGAGTATATGAAGGAATACATCGGCAAGATCGAGGACCGGACGCTCTATCTGGCCACCGAGACCGAAGAGGCGCGGGTGGTCATCGTGCGCGCCGACGGCAACAACGAGGCGTTCGGTATCGTCACGTTGCAGCCCTGGGACGAACGCGCGCGGTCGGCCGACGAGATCATCAACGAATTGCGCGGCAAATACAGCGACCTGGCCGGCGTGCGCACCTTCATCATCATGCGCCAGGGCATCAGCGCCAGCGGCGGTCGCCAGCCGGTGCAGTTCGTCATCGGCGGCGACACCTATGACGACCTGCAACGCTATGCCAGCGTGATCGAGGCCGAGGCACCGAAGCTGGCGTCGCTGGTCGGCATCGATACCGATTACAAGGAGACCCAGCCGCAGGTGCGCGTTGCGGTCAATCTGGACCGGGCGGCCGAACTGGGCGTGTCGGTGCAGACCGTGGGCCGGACGCTGGAAACCGTGCTCGGCGGTCGGCGGGTCACCACCTTCATCCAGAACGGCGAGGAGTATGAGGTGATCCTGCGCGCCCAGGACGCCGACCGGGATCAGCCGTCCGATATCCTCAACTACTATGTGCGCTCCGACCGCACCGGCGAGTTGGTGCCGCTGTCCAATGTGGTCGAGGTGCGCGAACAGGCCGGCTCGGCGACGCTCAACCGGTTCAACCGGGTGCGTGCGCTGACCGTCACCGCCAATGTGGCGCCGGGCTTCACGCTTGGTCAGGCGCTCGACGATCTGGAAGACCTGGTGCGCGCCGAATTGCCCGAGGTGACCACCATCGACTATAAGGGTGAAAGCCGCGAGTATCGCGAGGCCGGCGGCGCGATCTTCTTCGTCTTCGGCATGGCGCTGTTGATCGTGTTCCTGATCCTGGCTGGGCAGTTCGAAAGCTTCATCCACCCGCTGGTGATCATGCTGACCGTGCCGCTGGCGATCGCCGGCGGGCTGTTGGGCCTTTATGCCGCCGGCAGCACGCTCAACATCTATTCCCAGGTGGCGTTGGTGATCCTGATCGGCATCGCCGCCAAGAACGGCATCCTGATCGTCGAATTCGCCAATCAGATGCGCGACGAGGGCAAAGCGATCCGCGACGCGCTGGTCGAGGCGTGTCTGCTGCGCCTGCGCCCGATCATCATGACCTCGCTGTCCACCGCCATGGGCGCGGTGCCGTTGATCATGGCCTCGGGCGCCGGGGCGGCCAGCCGCACCACCATCGGCGTGACCATCTTCTGGGGCGTCGTGGTGGCGACCTTCTTCACCCTGTTCGTGGTGCCGGTGTTCTACGACCTGCTGGCGCGGTTCACCAAGTCGCCGGGCTATGAGGCCCAGCGGCTGCGCCAACAACAGTGCCAGGCCGGGTCGGGCGCGGCCGATGGCGACCAGGGCGGCGGTGCTGCCCAACCGGCCGAGTAGGGCGCCGGCCAGCCCCGGTCCGGCCTCGCTTAAACGGGGCCGGGCTTGGCGGCGACGGCGCCAGGGCCAGGTGCGACGCCCGTGTCGGCGATGACCAAAACGGCGCCGGAGAGGATCTCCGGCGCCGTTGTCCTTGTGTCGGTCTTAAGCGGGGTGTGCGCGGTTCCGGTCCCGGCTATTCGGGGCGGCGATAGGCGAACGGCGGCGCGCCGTCCAGATCGCTATAGCGCGCGTGCAGCTTCATCTGGCGCGAGGTCATCGGCGTTGCCACGCCTTCGATGAACACATGGGTGGGGTTGGTGCGCACCTCCAGCGGGTCGCCGTCCCAGACCACCACATCGGCCAGCTTGCCCCGGTCGAGCGCGCCCAGTTCGCGTTCGACGCCGTAGATGCGCGCCGGGTTGAGCGAGATCGCCTTGAACGCTTCCTCCCAGGCAACGCCGTTGGCGACCGCGTTGCCCGCCGACTGGCGGATCAGGTGCGGCAGATGGCTGTCCGATCCCGCCGGCACGAACGCCACCGTCACGCCCGCCTCGATCAGCCGGGCGGCGTTGCGCTGGGTGGCGCCCAGGCGGTCGAAACTGGCCGGCAGGTTGGCGGTGGGGTCCAGGATCACCGGCACCCCGGCGCGCACGATCCGGTCGGCCACCATCCAGCCCTCGGCGGCGCCGTGCAGGATCAGCCGCAGCCGCTCGAACCGCTCGATCAGCTTGAGCGTCTGGGTGATATCGCTGGCCCGGTGGACCTGAACCATCAGCGGGATTTCGCCGCGCACCACCGGCGCCAGCGCCTCGGCGTCGGCGCGCGGGATCGGGCCGTCCCAGCGCTGCGTCAGGTCCAGGGGGCCGATGGTGTCGGCGGCTTGCAGCGCCCGGATCAGCGCCCCCATGGCGGCGCCGCGCGACCCGCCGGTGCGCCGGGCACCGGCCTCGCCGAGGCTCACCACCATGGCGACGCTGTCCTTGAACACCGCGTCGGCGGCCGGGCGCAGGTGGATCAACGCCGCCTGGCCGCCGAACAGGCTGTCGCCGGGCACCGGGGTCACCGCCGCGCGGGTCACGCCCTCGGTGCGCGATACCGGGATCGCGGTGGCGCGGGGGTTGACGCCGTAGCTGACCTTGAAGGCGGCGGAGAAGCCCGCCGCCTCGCCGCTCACCTGGTCGTCGCGGGTGCCGTCGACGGCACCGACCTCGACGGTGCCCAGCCGTCCGGCGGGCGCGAACAGCCCCGGCGTGACCCAGCCGCCGCCAGCATCAATCACCGTCGCGTCGCGCGGGATCGAGACATTGGCGCCCACGGCGGTGATCCGCCGGCCCTCGATCACCACGGTGGCGTTGGCGAGCGTCCCGGCGTCGCTCAGCGTGACCACGCGGGCGTTGGTGATCGCCACCGATTGCGCCATGGCGGGGACTGCCGGGGCGAGCGCCGCCGCAAGCGCTGCGACGGCCACGCCAAGCCGGCGGGTCAAACGCCCGACGCGGGGCCGGGGGAAGGCGTTTGCGGCGCGCGCGGCGACGGTTGCCGGGGCGAGGGTCAGCGCGGTCATTTCAGGTCTCCTTCGCCGGGTTGGCCCAGTTCGAAATCGGTGATCGGCCGGTGCGCGGGGTTGTCCAGGTCCCAGGCCAGGGCGCCGTCCACATAGACCTTCTCGGCCTTGGCGTAGACCGAGAACGGGTCGGCGGACCAGACCACCACGTCGGCATTCTTGCCCGCCTCCAGGCTGCCGGTCACATGGTCGATGCCCATCGACCGCGCCGGGTTGAGCGACAGCCAGGTCCAGGCTTCCGCGGGCTCGACGGCCAGACCCATGCGTTCGGCGTCGCCCAGCACCTTGGCGGCTTCCTGGTTGAGCCGCTGAATGCCCATGTCGCTGTCGGAATGGATGATCGCGCAGCCGCCGGCGGCGTGCACCAGCGCGGCGTTGGTCGGCACGGTGTCATAGGCTTCCATCTTGAAGCCCCACCAGTCGGCCCACACCGACGCGCACACGTTCGCCTCGGCCAGCCGGTCGGCGATCTTGTAGGCTTCGATGGCGTGGTGGAAGGCGGTGATCCGATAGTCGAACTCCTGCGCCATATCGAGCACCTGGAGCATCTCGTCGGCGCGATAACAGTGCATGTGCACCAGAATCTCGCCGTCGAGCACGCCCTTCAGCGTCTCCAGCTTGAGGTCGCGCTTGGGCGGTTCGGCGTCTTCGCCGGCGGCGCGTTTGCGCTCATAGGCGTCCCATTTGTCCCGATAAGCCTGCGCGTCGATCCATGCGGCGCGGTAGCTGGCGAAGCTGCCCATGCGGGTCGACGGCTGGCGGCCGCGGCTGCCATAGACGCGCTTGGGGTTCTCGCCGCACGCCATCTTCAAGCCATAGGGGGCGCCGGGGAACTTCATCTCTTGGACGCTGCGCGCCGGCACCGGCTTCAGGGTGACCGAGCGACCGCCGAACAGATTGGCCGATCCGGGCAGTACCTGAAGCGCCGTGACCCCGCCGGCAAGCGCGCGCACGAAGCCCGGGTCCTGCGGCCAGACCGAATGTTCGGCCCAGACCTGGGCGGTGTTGGGTGCGGTCGCTTCGTTGCCGTCGGCATGGGCGCGCACACTAGGCGAGGGATAGACGCCCAGATGGCTGTGATTGTCGACGATGCCCGGCGTCACCCACTTGCCGCTGGCGTCGATCTCGGCGGTGCCGGCGGGGATCGCCAGGTCGCGGCCGACGCCGGCCACCTTGCCGTCGATCATCAACACATCGGCGTCGTCGAACCGCCGGCCGGTGCCGTCGAACACCGTGGCATTGCGCAACACCGTGGCCGGGTGGGCCAGGGGCTCGTAGGTGGAGGGAAAGGCGGTGGAGGCCGCCGGCGGTTCGGATGTATCGGACGCCGCCGGCGTCGCCGGCGTCGCCGGGGCGTCGGCCTCGGGCGGCGGCGCGCCGGTGGTCGCGCAGCCGGCCAGCAGAAGCGCCACGGTGGCCGCGGCAAGCGACCGCGCCGGCCGGCGGGCTGTCAGAGCAACGGAGGGGCGAACGATCGTCATGGGCGTCTCCATGGCCAGGACTTGAAACGGGGCTCGAAACGGCGGTGGTATCGTCAGCGCCGGTGGACCCGGCCGTCGCGCATGACGAAGGCCATCGTGCGCATGGCGGTCATATCGCTCAGCGGGTCGCCGGCGACCGCGACGATGTCGGCGGCCTTGCCGGGCTCGATGGTGCCCACCGTGTCGTCGACGCCGAGCAGGGCCGCCGCGTCCACCGTGGCGGTGCGCAACACCGCTTCGGCCGGCATGCCGGCCTCGACCATCAGCACCAGTTCGCGCGCGTTCTGGCCGTGTGGCGACACGCCGGTATCGGTGCCGAAGGCGATCCTTACGCCCGCCTCATGGGCGCGCGCCAGCATCTTCATCAGCGCCGGCCCGACCCGGATCGCCTTTTCCGCCACCGGTGCGGCCATGAAGCTGCCCGGGGCCTGGGCCATTTCCGACACGGTGACGCCGGCCAGCACGGTCGGCACCAGATAGGCGCCGGTTTCCCTGAACAGCGCGATCGCCTCGTCATCCAGAAAGGTGCCGTGTTCGATGCTGTCGACGCCGGCGCGCAAGGCGGCCTTGATGCCGGCGGCGTCGTGGGCGTGGGCGGCGACCTTGCGGCCCAGGGCGTGGGCGGTTTCGACCACTGCGGTCATTTCGTCGTCGAACATCTGCTGGCCGGTGCCGGCGGCGGTTTCGGATAAGACGCCGCCGGTGGCGGTGATCTTGATCAGGTCCGAGCCGCGCTTGATCTGGCGGCGCACCGCTCGGCGGCAGTCGTCGGCGCCGTCGCAGTTGCTGCTGTCTTCCATCAGGTGCAGGATGTCGTCGCGATAGCCGTGCACATCGCCATGGCCGCCGGTGGCCGAGATGGTCGACCCGGCCGACAGGATGCGCGGCCCGGTGACCTCGCCCGCGGCGATGGCGTCGCGCAACGCGAACACCGCCTCGGCATTGGCGCCCACGTCGCGGATGGTGGTGAAGCCGGCGGTCAGCGTCCGGTCGGCATAGGCCCAGGCGCGCATGGCGGTGCGGGCGTCCGACATCTCGACCCGGTCGAGCTTTTGGCGCGGTCCCAATTCGCCGGTGATGTGCACATGCGCGTCGATCAGCCCGGGCAGCACGAAATGGTCGGTCAGGTCGACGATCTGCGCGCCCCGCCAGTCATCGCCGCCGGTGGTGTAGCCGTCTTCGATGGCGACGATGCGGCCTTTGCGGATCAGGATCGAGCGTTCTTCGGCGACGCCGGCGCCGGGCACCGCCAACAGCCGGCCGGCATGGATGATCGTGCCGGGGTCGGTGTCTGCGTCGGCGGCTGCGCTGCCGGCTTGGGCTTCGGCGGCCGGCGTGCTTGCGAGGCCGGCGCACAAAAACGCCAGACCGGTGGCCAGATGGCGCAAGGGCATAGGGTCCCTCCCTGTTGGTTGCTTTTGTTGGCAAGAACGCTAGCAGGGCACGGGCCGGCTGTCATCCGCTCCGCCGCCTGGTCGCCGCGGCGGAGCGGGTCATTGGTGGGCGTCGGGTGCCGGCCTTAGCCTTGGCCCGAGCGGGTCTCGCTTTCGACGGCCGCACGCGACGCTGGCGCGCCGGCGGCCGCCGGTTCGGCCAATTCCGCCTCGCCGGCCATATTGTGGGCGACCGGGCCGACCCGTTCTTCGTGCATGCCCCGGCGCAGGATCGGCGACAGCGCGAACACGCCGACCGCGATCGCCACCGCCAGCCAGCCCACATTGGCGTAGACGTCGGCATAATTGGCCTTGGCGGCGGCCAGGTCGGTGATCTCGCCGCCGACCGTCTCGGCGCCGGTGGTGCGGGCGATCTGGGCGGCCAGGAAGTTGGCGAACGCGGTGGCCAGGAACCACGCGCCCATCATCATGCCGACCAGACGCGCCACCGACAGCTTGGTGACCATCGACAGGCCCACCGGGCTCAGGCACAGCTCGCCCGTGGTGTGCAGCAGATAGACCAGCACCAGCCAGATCATCGACGCCTTGCCCACGTCACCCGACGCCTCGATCCCGGCAACCAGGACCAGAAAGCCCAGACCCACCTGCAACAGGCCGAGCGAGAACTTGACCGGCGTCGAGGGCTCGCGGCGCTTGCGCGCCAGGAAGGTCCAGCCGATGGCGAACAGCGGCGCCAGGGTGATGATGAAGAAGGCGTTGAGCGACTGGAACATGGAGGCGGGGATTTCCCAGCCGAACAGCGTCCGGTCGACGGCCCGGTCGGCGAACAGGTTGAGCGACGAGCCGGCCTGTTCGAACAGCGCCCAGAACGGGATCTGGCACAGGATCAGGAAGGTGGCGACCAGCATCCGGTCGCGTTCGATGGGCGTGCACTTGATCAGCGAATAGGCCAGGATGCCGCCGAACACCACGGCCCCCGCAGCGATCAGCAGGTTGCCGACCACGTCCTGCGATTGCAGCAGCCAGGCAACCACCACCATCACCACGCCGCCCAGATAGATCAGCCATTCGCGGTTGAGCATCGGTGCCACGCGTTCGCGCAGCTTGGCCGGGTCGGGCGGTTCGGCCAGGCCGCGCAGCAGCGGTTGCCAGACCCGGAACACGGTCAGCCCGAGCACCATGCCGATGCCGGCGAGCCCGAAGCCGTATTGCCAGCCATAGGTCTGGCCCAGCCAGCCGCACAGCAGCGTGGCCATGAAAGAGCCCAGATTGATGCCCATGTAGAAGATGGTGAAGCCGCTGTCCCGGCGCCGGTCGCCGGGCGCGTAGAGGTCGCCGACGATGGTCGAGATATTGGCCTTCAAAAAGCCGGTGCCGGCGATGATCAGCGCCAGCGCCAGATAGAGCAACTGCAGCCCGCCCTGGTCGCGCTGGGTGCGCAGGGCGAAGTCCTCGCCGGTGAGCACCGCAGGCAGACCGGCGGCCGCAGCGCGGTCGGCATCGTGAAAGTCGATCTCGCCGCCGCCCACCGCGGCCTCCAGCCGCTCGCCGTCAACCAGCACGAAGCGCTCGGCGGCGTCGCCGCGCCCTTCGGTGACGATCTCGTAGGACTGGCCGGCATAGTCGACGAACTGGCGCGAGGCGTCGCCTTCGATGGCCATGGTGGCGTGGCCGAACACCAGCAGGATGGCGCCGAAGGTGACCGCCTTTTTCGCCCCCAGATAGCGGTCGGCCAGCAACCCGCCGATCACCGGCATCACATAGACCAGCGCGGTATAGGCGCCGTAAATGGCAGTCGCCTTGTCGTCGCCGAACAGGAAGTGCTGGGTCAGGTAGAAGATCAACAGGGCACGCATCCCGTAATAGGAAAAGCGCTCCCACATTTCGGTCAGAAACAGGACGATCAGGCCCTTGGGATGGCCCAGAAACTCCCCATGTGCCGACGCAGGCGTCGGCTGCGGCGCGTCACTCATAACCGCTTACCCTTCTGTCAGGTCCGGGGTCCCGGAGGACCCGCGATTTCAGCGTTTCGATGTGTGTAGAACCGGGTGGCCGCGGCCGGGCCCGGCCGTCATGGCGGCGTAACAAACCACAGCCCGAGCGGTTTTGCCTAGAAATTTATCGTGAACGCGCGCCTGCCGCGATAGGATAGGGGGATTTCCCCTTGAGACACAGCCCCCATATGAGATAGCCAACATTTTAGGTCCGCTTTCATCCCATGCCCCAGGAGAGACCCATGGCGAAGCCCGATTTGAACATTGTCATCGCCAACCCGCGCGGTTTTTGCGCCGGGGTGGATCGGGCGATCAAGATCGTCGAGTTGGCGCTCGAACGGTTCGGCGCGCCGGTCTATGTGCGCCATGAGATCGTCCACAACCGCTATGTGGTCGAGGGGCTGGAGCGGCGCGGCGCCGTGTTCGTCGAGGAATTGGACGAAGTGCCGGCCGACGCGCCGGTGGTGTTTTCGGCCCACGGGGTGCCGAAATCGGTCCCTGAAGATGCCGAACAGCGCAACATGTTCTATGTGGATGCCACCTGCCCGCTGGTTTCCAAGGTCCACCGCGAGGTCGAGCGGCACGACCGCACCGGCCGCCACATCCTGCTGATCGGTCATTCGGGCCACCCCGAAGTGGTCGGCACCATGGGCCAGGTGGACGACGGCAAGATGACCCTGATCGAGACCGTCGCCGACGCCGAGGCGGTCGAGCCGCCGCACGGCGAGCAACTGGCCTTCGTCACCCAGACCACGCTGTCGGTGGACGACACCAAGGACATCATCGAGGTGCTGACCCGCCGCTTCCCCGATATCGAAGGGCCGAAGAAGGAAGATATCTGCTACGCCACCACCAACCGCCAGGAAGCGGTCAAGGCGATCGCCGACCGCTGCGACAAGATGATCGTCATCGGCGCGTCCAATTCGTCCAACTCCCAGCGTCTGGTGGAAGTGTCGAAGAAGTGCGGCTCCGACGCGCGGCTGTTCCCGCGCGCCGAGGCGCTGGATTGGGACTGGTTGTCGGGGCTGACCAGTGTCGGTATCACCGCCGGTGCTTCGGCGCCCGAGGTGCTGGTGGAAGAAGTGATTGACGCGCTCCGGGCGCACTATAATGTCACCATCGAAGAGGTGACCACGGCGCGCGAGGATGTGATTTTCAAGCTGCCGGCGTCGCTGAGGGAAGAAGAAGCAGCCTGAGCGCGATCAAGCTCTAATAAGGACGGCCATGGCGGTATTTACCGAGTTGAGCCGGGCCGACATCGACGCACTGCTGACCGATAACGAGCTGGACGCTCTGGTGGATTATACCGGTGTCGAAGAAGGCACCGAGAACACCACCTATCTGGTCGACGGTGCGCGTGCCCGGTATGTTGTTTCCGTGTTCGAACGCTGGGTCGAGCCCCAGGATATTCCGTTCTTCGTCGATCTGTTGACCCGGCTGTCGGACGCCGGCGTGCCGTGTCCGCGGCCGGTCGCGGGCCGCGACGGCCGCGCGATCACGTCGGTCGCCGGGCGCCCGGCGCTGGTCACCAGCTTTCTGCCCGGCCGCCCGGTGGACGACCCGGCGCCCGAGGCGTGCCGGGGCTGCGGTCGCGTGCTCGCCCACATCCACCGGGTCACCGAAGGCATGGACAGCCACCGGCCCAACATGCTGTCGCTGACCGACTGGTACGGGTTGCTGGACGCCTGCGGAACCCGGCTCGACACCATCGCCGACGGGCTGCATGCCGAACTGGCCCGGGCGCTCGACCGTATCGCGGCCGCCTGGCCCGGCGACGACCTGCCGCGGGGCGTCATCCACGGCGATCTGTTCCCCGACAATCTGTTTTTCGCTGGCGCGGGCGCGGCGACGACGGCCGGCCCGGAAGCCGACCCAGCCGCCCACCCAACTGCCGACGATGTGTCGGGGGTGATCGACTTCTTCTTCGCCGCCCATGAGGTGTTGGCCTATGACCTGGCGGTGTCGCTGGCGTCCTGGGCGTTTGACGGCCGGGGCCGGTTCGAGCCGGCGCGGGCCCGTGCCATGGTCGCGGGCTATGGCGAGCGGCGGACGCTGAGCCCGGCCGAGGCCGCCGGACTGCCGGTGCTGACCCAGGGGGCGGCGCTGCGCTTTACCCTGACGCGCGCCTATGACTGGCTCAACCCCAAGCCCGACGCGCGCATCCGGCCCAAGGACCCGCTGGCGATGATGCCGCGCCTGCGCCTGTTTCTCGACCAGCCACGGGCGATTGCCGATGCCTGCGGCTGACCGGTCGCCGCGACGGGTGGAGATCTTCACCGACGGCGCCTGTTCGGGCAATCCCGGGCCCGGCGGCTGGGGCGCGCTGCTGCGCTATGGCGAGCGCGAGAAGGAGATCAAGGGCGGCGAGCGCCAGACCACCAACAACCGCATGGAACTGACCGCCGCCATCGAGGCGTTGCGCGCGCTCAAGCGGCCGTCGGATGTGCTGCTGGCCACCGACAGCCAATATGTGATGAACGGGATCACCCAATGGCTGCCGGGCTGGAAGGCGCGCGGCTGGAAGACCGCCGCCAAGAAGCCGGTCAAGAACCAGGATCTGTGGCAGGCGCTCGACGCCGAGCTGGCCCGCCACCGGGTCGAGTGGCAATGGGTGCGCGGCCATGCCGGCCATGCCGAAAACGAACGCGCCGACCAACTGGCCAATGAGGGCATGGCGCCGTTCAAACGCTGAGGCCTTGCCTCAAGGGGCTTGTCAAGCCCCGCCACAAGCGATAAAGAGCGCGCTTTCGAGGCACGCCCACATCCCTGGAGGGGGCGGCCTGCGGGACCGGCATGGGGCCGGCCCGACCCAGTTTTCGGAGATTGAGACCATGGCAGACGTGACGACGATCGTCGCCGTCAAGCGCGACCGGGCCGGAAAGGGATCCGCCCGCGCGGCACGGCGCGAAGGCTTGGTGCCGGCGGTGATTTACGGCGGCAAGAAGAAGCCCGAGATGATCACGGTGGAACGGCGCGAACTGGTGCGCCTGATGAACCGCGGCGGCTTCATGTCCCACCAGTATGAAATCGACGTGGACGGCAAGAAGACCCGCGTGCTGCCGCGCGACCTGCAAGTCCATCCGGTGACCGATACGCCGATCCACGTGGACTTCCTGCGCCTGACCAAGGGCGGCACGGTGGCCGTGGAAGTGCCGGTGCACGTGGTCGACCAGGACGATTGCCCGGGCCTGACCCGTGGCGGCGTGCTCAACATGGTGCGCGACACCGTGGAACTGGACGTGCCGTCGATGAACATCCCCGAGATGATCGAAGTGTCGGTCAAGGGCATGGACGTGAACGACCAGATCCGTATCTCGCAGGCCAAGCTGCCCGAGGGCTGCACGCCGACCATCACCGACCGCGACTTCGTCGTCGCGACGATTTCCGCGCCGTCGGCCATGAAGTCGGCCGAGGGTGAGGAAGCCGAGGGCGAGGAAGCCGAAGAAGAGGGCGGCGAGGAGTAATCCCCACCGCACGGCCGAGCGTTGGCGGGCCTCGCAAGCGTCCTTGCGAGGCCCGCTCCGTTCGCGGGGCCGGGGCGCGTCGGGGCAGGAGCGCTGGTCATGCTGATTCTGGTCGGATTGGGCAATCCGGGCGCCAAATACGCCCGCCATCGCCACAATATCGGCTTTCGCGTGGTCGACGAAATCGTCGCCCGGCGGCCCGGCTTTGGGCCTGAGAAGGCGCGCTTTCAGGCGCGGGTCTGCGAAGGCCGGCTGGGCGCGGACAAGGCGGTGGTGGTCAAGCCGCAGACTTATATGAACGAGTCCGGGCGCGCGGTCGGCGAGGCGATGCGCTTCTACAAGCTCAGCCCCGCCGACGTGGTGGTGATCCACGACGAACTCGACCTGGCGCCCGGCAAGGTCAAGGTCAAGCAGGGCGGCGGCCATGCGGGCCATAACGGTCTGCGCTCGATCGCCCAGCATATCGGCCCCGACTTCGTGCGCGTGCGCCTCGGAATCGGCCATCCCGGCCACAAGGACCGGGTGTCGGGCTATGTGCTGAGCGACTTCGCCAAGGCCGAAGAGCCGACCATATCGGGCGTGGTCGAGGCGGTCGAAGCCTCGGCCGAGCTGCTGGGCGCGCGCGACTGGCAGCGGTTTTCCACCGAGGTGGCGCGGCGGCTTCAGGCGGCCTGAGGGCCGCCCGCAAGCACGGCGGCGCCCCCGCTGACTTAAAACCGGAAGGACGAGCAGCCATGGGCTTCAAATGCGGGATCGTGGGCCTGCCCAATGTGGGCAAGTCGACCCTGTTCAACGCGCTGACCAACACCGCAGCAGCCGCGGCGGCGAATTATCCCTTCTGCACCATCGACCCCAATGTGGGCGAGGTCCCGGTGCCCGATCCGCGCCTTGACACGCTGGCCCAATTGGCCGGCTCGGCGACCAAGATCGAGACCCGGCTGTCGTTCGTCGATATCGCCGGGCTGGTCCGTGGCGCCAGCCAGGGCGAGGGGCTCGGCAACCAGTTCCTGGCCAATATCCGCGAGGTCGACGCCATCGTCCATGTGCTGCGCTGTTTCGAGGACGACGACATCACCCATGTGGACGGCCGCGTCGACCCGGTCGCCGACGCCGAGACGGTCGAGACCGAGCTGATGCTCGCCGACATGGAATCGCTGGAAAAGCGGCGGCCCAACCTCGAACGGCGCATTCGCGGCCAGGACAAGGACGCCAAGGCGGAACTGGCCCTGGTCGAACGCTGTCTGGCGGTGCTGGCCGACGGCGAGCCGGCCCGCGCCGTCGAGCCGGCCGACGAGGAAGAGGCCCGGCTGCTGCGCCAGTTGCAACTGCTGACCACCAAACCGATCCTCTATGTGTGCAATGTGGAGGAGGCCGCCGCCGCCGAGGGCAACGCCCATGCGGCCGCCGTCGCCGCCATGGCGGCGGCCAAGGGGGCGGGCTCGGTGATCATCTCGGCGGCCATCGAGGCCGAGATCGCGCAGATGGACAGCGCCGAGGAAAAGGCCGAGTTCCTGGGCGATATGGGGCTCGACGAGCCCGGGCTCGACCGGATCATCCGCGCCGGCTACGAGTTGCTGCACCTGATCACCTTCTTCACCGTCGGGCCCAAGGAAGCGCGCGCCTGGACCGTGCCGGCGGGTGCCAAGGCACCGCAGGCCGCGGGCGTCATCCATACCGACTTCGAAAAGGGCTTCATCCGCGCCGAGACCACGGCCTTTGACGACTATGTGGCCCATGGCGGCGAGACCGGTGCCAAGGACGCCGGGCGTATGCGTCTGGAAGGCAAGGAGTATGTGGTCGCCGACGGCGACGTGATGCATTTCCGCTTCGCCAACTAGCCCGCCCGCGCCGGCGCGCCTCAGGCCGCTCCCGGCGGTGTCCGGCCACCGGCATCGACGGCTTCAAAAGCGCCGGCGGGCGGCGTATGCAGGGCGCAGTGGTTTTCACAGCGAGGAGGCAGCGAGCATGGCCGACGACCATCCCGACCGCGACCCGTCCGAGGGCGAGACCGGCGAGGACAAGAAGAAGGGCGGCTGGTTCAAGCGCCTGCGCGCCGGGCTCGGCCGGTCGGCGGCCAATCTAGGCGGCGGCATCACCGGCATCTTCACCAAGGCCAAGCTCGACGACGACACCCTCGAAGAGCTCGAAGACCTGCTGATCAGCGCCGATCTGGGCCCGGCGGTTGCCGCCCGGGTGACCGAAAAACTGGCCAAGGAGCGCTACGACAAGGAGGTCAGCCCCGACGAGGTGCGCGCGGTCCTGGCCGAGCAGGTGGCGCAGATCCTCGACGGCGTGGCCGCCCCCCTGGACGTGGAGCGCGGCCACCGGCCGCACGTGATCTTGATGGTTGGCGTCAACGGCACCGGCAAGACCACCACCATCGGCAAGCTGGCGTCCAAGTTCCGCGCCGAGGGCAAGTCGGTGATGCTGGCCGCCGGCGACACCTTCCGCGCCGCTGCGGTCGAGCAATTGGCGGTGTGGGGCGAACGGGTCGGCTGTCCGGTGGTGACCACCAAGCTCGAAGGCGACGCCGCGGGCCTTGCCTATGACGCGCTGGTGCGCGCCGAGGCCGAGGGCATCGACGTGTTGATGATCGACACCGCCGGGCGCTTGCAGAACAAGGCGGCGTTGATGGACGAACTGTCCAAGGTGATCCGGGTGGTGACCAAGAAGCTGGGCCAGGCGCCCCACGACACGCTGCTGGTGCTCGACGCCACCACGGGTCAGAACGCGGTCCAGCAGATCGACGTGTTCAAGGACCAGGCCGGGGTCACCGGGCTGGTGATGACCAAGCTCGACGGCTCGGCGCGCGGCGGCGTGCTGGTGGCGGCGGCGGAAAAGTTCGACCTGCCGGTGCACTTCGTGGGCGTCGGCGAGGGCGTCGACGACCTGCAACCCTTCGACCCCCAAGCCTTCGCCAAGGCGCTGGTGGACGCGGTCTGACCGCCGCCGGCGCCCCTGGCCCGGCTGGCCGATGGCCCCACAGGCCGAAGGCCGTGGGGGCGGGGCCCAACACCGACGCCGGTGGTGGGCCCCTGAGGGATCGGGACGGTCGGGTCAGCGACCGTGGAACAGATAGCCGGCCTTTTCCAGCGCTTTCAGCGACGTCAGCGGCTTGGGCGGGTCGAGATGGTCGGCCAGGAACTTGTAGGCGCGCAGCCGCGCCTCGCGGGCCGTCTTGTGGTCCATGCGGGCGTGCTTATGGCCGCCGGGGATATCCTCGAACACCTTGTATTCGAACTTTTTGTCCGCCGCCTTCAGCGCCTTGATCAGGTGTTCGACCTCCAGCACATTGACGTCTTCGTCATTGGTGTTGGTGTAGACCAGCAGCGGCGTCTGAAGCTTGTGGGCGTTCCACGCCGGCGAGCGGCGCTTGTATTCCTCGGTCGCGGCATAGGCGGTCTTGCCGATGTGATAATTGGCCGAATAGAGCGCCCGGTAGCCGTCGGTCTTATAACCCATGCGCGCGATCAGGTCCGACACCGGCACGTCGGCGAAGCCCACCTTGTAGGCGTCGGGATACTCGAACAGGTTCATCAGCGTGTGCAGGCCGCCATGGCTGTGGCCCATGATGCCGACCCGGTCGGGGTCGACGATGCTGTAATTCTCGACCACGAAGTCGCGGGTCGCCTTGGTGTCGGCGATCTCCTTGCCGCCATAGTCGATGCTTTCGTAGAAGCCGCGCCCATAGCCGGTGCTGCCGCGATATTCCGGCGCCGCGATCACATAGCCCTGGGCCAGCAATTCGCGCATGATGTGGCCGCCGTCGATGCGGAAATTGCTGTGCACGCCGCCATGGGGGTAGAGCAACAGCGGCAGCTTCTTCCCCGACGCCGCCGCGTCCTTGGGCACGAACACATAAGCCCAGAACACCAGGGGGTTTTCGCGCACGAAGGCGCCGGCGCCGGCTTGCTCGATCCAGTCGTCGGTGTAGTCGGCGCCCAGCGCCGGGCCGGTCAGGCGGATGCGCTCGATATGGGCGACATCGCCGAGGGTCTGGCGCATCAGCACCTCGCGGGTCAGGCGCTGGCTGGTGTCGAAGGCGTGGCGCTGGTTGGCGATCGCTTGGCCCAGATCTTCGGCCCAGGCCGGGGCGTCGCCGTCTTGGGCGGCGGCGGGGGCGACGCCGGGTACTGCCAGCGCGGCGGTCAGCGCACCGAGCGCGGCAAGGCGCGCGACGATAGGTTTAGGGCGCATGGGGGCTGTTTCCTCTCTCTTGGGGTGGCCCGGTCCCGTTGGTCGCCGGCACGTGTGGCGGGCGGCGGGACGCGTGGTTGTGATTGTCGTAGGCCAAACACTGTGCGGCGCCGGCCCCCGGCTGCGCAATAGTCTGTCGGTTGAGCCGGGCCGGCGACAAAAAACGGCCGCCGGGGGCAAGCCGGCGGCCGTTTGGGGGCTCGCGGTGAGGCGCTGGCGCGCTCAGTCGGCGGCCAGGCGGCGCAGCACATAGTGCAGGATGCCGCCATTGCGGTAATAGTCCACCTCGTCGGCGGTATCGATCCGGCACAGCATGGTGATGTCCTTGGTGCTGCCGTCGGCGTAAGCGATGCGCACGGCCACGTCCTGGCGCGGCGCGATGTCGCCGGCGATGCCGGTGATGTCGAAGGTCTCGGCGCCGGTGAGGGCGAGGCTTTCGCGGCCGTCGCCGTCCTTGAACTGCAAGGGCAGCACGCCCATGCCCACCAGGTTGGACCGGTGGATGCGCTCGTAGCTCTCGGCCAGCACCGCCTTGACGCCCAAGAGCCGGGTGCCCTTGGCGGCCCAGTCGCGGCTGGAGCCGGTGCCGTATTCCTTGCCGGCGACGATCACCAGCGGCACGCCCTGGTCGCGATAGGCCATGGCGGCGTCGTAGATCGCCATCTGCTCGCCCGAGGGCTGGTGCACGGTGACGCCGCCTTCGGTGCCCGGCGCCATTTCGTTGCGGATGCGCACATTGGCGAAGGTGCCGCGCATCATCACCTCGTGGTTGCCGCGCCGCGAGCCGTAGCTGTTGAAGTCTTTGCGCTCGACGCCATGCTCTTGCAGATAGCGCCCGGCCGGGCTGTCGGGCTTGATCGCGCCGGCGGGCGAAATGTGGTCGGTGGTGATCGAGTCGCCGAGCATGGCGAGCATGCGCGCCGCCTTGATGTCGGCGATCGGCGCGGGCTCGGCGCCCATGTCCTCGAAGAACGGCGGGTGCTGCACATAGGTGGACCGGGCGTCCCACTCATAGGTCTGGCCGTCCGACACGGCGATCTGTTGCCACACCGCGTCGCCGGTGAACACGTCGCCATAGCGCTCGTTGAACATCTCCGAGGTGATCGAGGCGGCGACGCAGTCGTGGACCTCCTGCATGCTCGGCCAGATGTCCTTGAGATAGACCGGCTCGCCGGCGTCGCTTTCGCCCAGCGGCTCTGTGATGATGTCGGCGCCCATGGTGCCGGCCAGCGCATAGGCGACCACCAGCGGCGGCGAGGCCAGATAGTTGGCGCGCACGTCGGGGCTGACCCGGCCCTCGAAATTGCGGTTGCCCGACAGCACCGAGGTGACCACCAGGTCATTGTCGTTGACCGCCGCTGAAATCGGCTCGGGCAGGGGGCCCGAATTGCCGATGCAGGTGGTGCAGCCATAGCCCACCAGGTTGAAGCCCAGGGCGTCGAGATCGTCCTGCAAGCCGGCGCGGCCCAGATAGTCGGTGACCACCTGGCTGCCCGGCGCCAGCGAGGTCTTGACCCACGGCTTGACCCGCAGGCCCTTGGCGCGGGCGTTGCGGGCGACCAGGCCGGCGGCCAGCATCACGTCGGGGTTCGAGGTGTTGGTGCACGAGGTGATCGCGGCGATCGCCACGTCGCCATGGCCCAGGTCGTAATTCTCGCCCGGGACCGGCACCCGGCGGCTTTCTTCGCCGGCCTTGTGGAAGGTTTGGGCCAGTTCGCGGCCGAACGACGCCTTGGCCTGGGACAAGGCGACCCGGTCTTGCGGGCGCTTCGGCCCGGCCAGCGACGGCTCGACCGTGCTCAGGTCCAATTCCAGCGTGTCGGAATAGACCGGATGGGGGGTATCGGCGTCGGCCCACAGCCCTTGCGCCTTGGCATAGGCTTCGACCCGCGCCACCGTGGCGGCGTCGCGGCCGGTGAAGCGCAGATAGGTCAGCGTCGCCTCGCTGACCGGGAAAAAGCCGCAGGTGGCGCCATATTCGGGCGCCATGTTGGCGATCGTCGCCTGGTCGGCCACCGACATGGCGGCCAGGGCGTCGCCGTAGAACTCCACGAACTTGCCGACCACGCCCTTCTCGCGCAGCATCTGCGTGACCGTCAGCACCAGGTCGGTGGCGGTGGTGCCTTCGCTGAGCGCGCCGGTGAGCTTGAAGCCGACCACTTCGGGGATCAGCATGGAGATCGGCTGGCCGAGCATGGCCGCCTCGGCCTCGATGCCGCCGACGCCCCAGCCGAGCACCGCCAGGCCGTTGATCATGGTGGTGTGGCTGTCGGTGCCCACCAGCGTGTCGGGAAACGCCAGGGTCTCGCCGCCCACATCCTTGGTCAGCACGGTCTGGCCCAGATATTCCAGATTGACCTGGTGGCAGATGCCGGTGCCCGGCGGCACGACGCGGAAATTGTCGAACGCCTGCTGGCCCCAGCGCAGGAACTCGTAGCGTTCCTTGTTGCGCGTCATCTCCAGGTCGACATTGTGGCGAAACGCCTGGGCGTTGCCGAACGCGTCGACCATCACCGAATGGTCGATGACCAGATCCACCTGGGCCAGGGGATTGATCTTTTCCGGGTCGCCGCCAAGCTTGGCCATGGCCGCGCGCATCGCCGCCAGGTCGACCACCGCCGGCACGCCGGTGAAGTCCTGCATCAATACCCGCGCCGGGCGATAGGCGATCTCGCGGGTCGAGCGACGGTCCTTTTGCCAGTCGGCCACCGCCTGGATGTCGTCGGCGGTCACCGTGGTGCCGTCCTCATGGCGCAGCAGGTTTTCCATCAAAACCTTGAGCGTATAGGGCAGGCGCGTGACGTCGCCGACGGTCTCGGCCGCGGCGTCGAGGGAGTAATAGGCATACTCCCGGCCGTCGGCCGCGGTCAGGCGGCGTTTGGTGTTCAGGCTATCCTTGCCGGTGCTGGCCATGGGCAGTCCTCTTGGGCTAGTACTAACCGACCCCGTGGGCAGAACGGGGGGCGAAACGGTGTCCTTGACATAATCCGGGGTCGCAAGCGGCGCAAGCGGGGGGGGCAAGCGGCGCCAGCGCCGCCGCTGGTCCGGTGGTCGGCCAAACCGCCCGCGCCGATACCCGTTTGCCCTTCCCAAGGCGTGCCGCAGACGCTAGCGTCCAGCCGCCGCGCGGCCTTGTCGTCGCCCCGGCGCCGTCGTCGTCGCAAGTCGTCGCAATGAGTGGAAGTGTCGTGCCCGATCCTGTCTTTCCAGCCCATCGCCTGGATGTCACCGATCTGGCCTGTCGCCGGGCCGGCCGGCCGGTGTTCGCCGGCCTGTCGCTGTCGCTCGGCCCCGGCCGGCCGGTGTGGCTCAAGGGCCCCAACGGCGTCGGCAAGTCGAGCCTGTTGCGCCTGCTCGCCGGGCTCGGCCGGCCGGCCGCCGGCACCATCGCGCTCGATGGCGTGGCGCTCGACGACGACCCGGAGGGCTATGCCGCAGAGGTCCACTTCATCGGCCACGCCGAGGCGCTCAAGCCGGCCTTGAGCCTTTATGACAACACCGCCTTTTTCGCCCGCCTCCAGGGCGTGGCCGAGGCGCAGGTGGCCGAGCGCGTCGACGCCGCCCTCGACACCCTGAGCCTGGGCGCGCTGCGCGATCTGCCGGCGCGCATGCTGTCGTCGGGGCAGCGGCGGCGCGCGGCGCTCGCCCGGCTGTTCCTGGCCGCCCGGCCGATCTGGCTGCTCGACGAGCCGACGGTGGGGCTCGACGCCGGTGCGCGCGCCGATCTGGCGCGGCTGATCGCCCGCCACGCCGGCCAGGGCGGTTGCGCGCTGATCGCCAGCCACGACCCGCTCGACCCGGCCATGGCGGTGGTCGAAATGGCCTCCGCCGCCAGCCTCGACCTTGGCCCGGATGGCGACGCCGACCTTGATATGTGGGAGATCGCCTGATGGGCGCGCGGGTGTTCGCCGCCACGCTGGGCCAGGACGTGCGCCTGGCGCTGGCGCAAGCCGGCGGCACGTTGATGCCGCTGATGTTCTTTCTGGTGGTGCTGGCGCTGTTTCCGCTCGGCCTCGGCAGCGATAGCGCCCTGCTGACCCGAGTCGCCCCGGCGGTCGCCTGGGTGGCGGCCTTGTTGGCGGCCTTGCTGGCGCTCGACCGGCTGTTCGGCGCCGATTTCGAGGATGGCACGCTCGACCAACTGGTCACGGCGGGCGCGCCGGTGGCCTTGGTGGCGTTGGCCAAGACCCTGGCGCACTGGCTGGTCACCGCTCTGCCGCTGGTGGTGGCGAGCCCGATCGCCGGCATCCTGTTCCAACTGGACGGCGACGCCATCGCGCGGCTGGCCTTGAGCCTGGCGCTCGGCACGCCGGCCTTGTCGGCGATCGGCACGCTGGGCGCGGCGCTTACCGTGATGGTCCGGCGCGGCGGCGTGTTGGTGCCCATTCTGGTGCTGCCGCTGTTGGTGCCGGTGCTGATCTTCGGCGTTGGGGCGGCCGCCGGTGGCGCGCAGGCCATGCAGGCGTTCTACTTCGTCGGCGCGCTCAGCATGGGCGCGCTGGTGGTTGGACCGGTGGCCACGGCGGCCGCATTGCGCCTGGCGGTCGCCTGATCGAACGGTTTAGGAGTAACGACCTGCGGCGCTCGGTCCCTGTCAAATCCGCTTGAAACCGCCCGGTGTTTCTTGAAGCGCCAGGGCGTTAGGCTTAAGAAAGAGATCATGCACTACCTCGCCAATCCCGCTCGTTTCGTCTCGTTGGCCGACCGGCTGCTGCCCTGGCTTGCCGCCGCGACGGCGTTGGCTTTCCTGGTCGGGCTGCCCTATGCCCTGTTGTTCTCGCCGCCGGATTATCAGCAAGGCGAGACGGTGCGGATCATGTATATCCACGTACCAAGCGCCTATCTGGCGACCATGGGCTATCTGGGCCTGGGCATCGCCAGCGCGGTGTGGCTGATCTGGCGCCACCCGCTGGCCGATCTGGCGGCGGTGGCTCTGGCGCCCGTCGGCGCCCTGTTCACCGGGTTGACGCTGGTCACCGGGGCGGTGTGGGGCAAGCCCACCTGGGGCACCTGGTGGGTGTGGGACGCGCGGCTGACCTCGATGCTGGTGCTGTTCTTTCTGTATCTGGGCTATATGGCGCTGCGCGAGGCGATCGAGGACCCGGACAAGGCCGGCAAGGCGGCGGCGATCCTGTCGCTGGTCGGGCTGATCAACCTGCCGATCATCAAGTTTTCGGTCGACTGGTGGAACACCCTGCACCAGCCGGCCAGCCTGCTGCGCCGCGACGGCCCGGCGATGGACCCGTCGATGCTGACGCCGTTGCTGATCATGCTCGGCGCGTTCAGCCTCTATTTCGTGACCGTGATCTTGTGGCGGATCAAGGCGGCGGTGGCGGCCAAGCGGGTCGACGGCCTGCGCCGCGCGCGCGCCCACGCCGCCCAACGAGCGAGGACGGCGGCATGAGTGAGTTTTTCGCCATGGGCGGCTATGGCGCCTATATCTGGCCCTGTTACGGGCTGACCCTGATCGGCATGGTGGCCCTGGCCGGGTGGAGCTTCGCCAAGCAGCGTCGGCTGACGCGCGAGGCCGAACGGCTGAAGGCCCTAGGCAAGGAGAGCCGGCAATGAGTCGACTGAGCGGCAACCGCGCCCACAAGCGCAAGCAGCAACGCCTGGTCATGGGCCTGGCGGGCCTGTTCGGGCTGGCCATCGCCGGCGCGCTTCTGGTCCTGGCGCTCGGCGAGGGCGCCAACCACTTCCGCACCCCCGCCGACCTGGCCGAACGCCCGATCGAGCCCGGCCGCAGCTTCCGCCTCGGCGGGCTGGTGGCCGAGGGCAGCGTCGACAAGCTGGGCGATTCGACCATCACCTTCCGGGTCACCGACGGCGCGGCCGAGCAACTGGTGCGCTTCCGCGGCATCGTCCCCGACCTGTTCCGCGAAGGCCAGGGCGTGATCGCCGAGGGCGTGCTGGACAGTGCGGGGCTGTTCGTGGCCAGCAATGTGCTCGCCAAGCATGACGAAACCTATATGCCGCCCGAGGTGGCCGAGGCGCTCAAGGAACGCGGCGAATGGCGCGAGGGCGCCGACGGCAAGCTGGTGCCGGTGAACTCGGCGGAGCCCGGCTCGTGAGCCCGGAACTCGGCCATCTGTCGCTCTGGCTGGCATTCGGCCTGGCGGCCATCGTCGCCGTCGTGCCGCTGATCGGCGCCCATCGCGGCGACGCCCGGCTGATGGCCGTGGCCGAGCCCCTGGCGGTCGGCCAGTTTCTGTTCGTCGCCCTGGCGTTCGCCGCGCTGACCCAGGCGTTCATCGTCTCGGACTTCTCGGTGCGCCTGGTGGTGGCGTCGAGCCATACCGACAAGCCGTTGCTCTACAAGATCTCCGGCGTCTGGGGGAACCATGAGGGCTCGCTGCTCCTGTGGATGGTGATCCTGACCCTGTTCGCTGCCGCCGTGGCCGCGTTCGGGCGCAATTTGCCGGTCAGTTTCCGGGCCCGGGTGTTGTCGGTGCAGTCGATGATCGCCACCGGTTTTCTGGCGTTCATCCTGTTCACCTCGAACCCGTTCGAGCGGCTGATCCCCGCGCCGCCCCAGGGCCAGGGGCTCAACCCCTTGCTTCAGGACCCGGGGCTCGCCTTCCATCCGCCCTTGCTCTATCTGGGCTATGTGGGCTTTTCGATCGCCTTTTCGTTCGCCGTCGCGGCGTTGATCGACGGCCGGATCGGGCCGACCTGGGCGCGCTGGGTACGGCCGTGGACGCTGGCCGCCTGGATGGCGCTGACCGCCGGGATCGCGCTCGGTTCCTGGTGGGCCTATTACGAACTCGGCTGGGGCGGCTGGTGGTTCTGGGACCCGGTGGAGAACGCCTCGCTGATGCCGTGGCTGGCCGGCACCGCGCTGTTGCATTCGGCGATCGTGGTCGAGAAGCGCGACGCCCTGAAAAGCTGGACCATCCTGCTGGCGATCATGACCTTTTCGCTCAGCCTGCTCGGCACCTTCCTGGTCCGCTCGGGCGTGCTGACCAGCGTCCACGCCTTCGCCACCGACCCCGCGCGTGGGGTGTTCATCCTGGCGCTCTTGGCGCTCACCGTCGGCGGCGCGCTCACCCTCTATGCCTGGCGCGCGGCGTCGCTGGAGGCCAGCGGCCTGTACCGTCCGGTGAGCCGCGAGGGGATGCTGGTGGTCAACAACCTGTTCCTGGCGGTGTCGGCGGCCACCGTGCTGCTCGGCACGCTCTATCCGCTGATCGTCGACGGGCTGTTGGGCGAAAAGATCACCGTCGCCGCGCCGTTCTTCAACACCATCACCGTGGCGCTGGCGCCTGGGTTCCTGCTCGCCATGGCGATCGGGCCGTTGATGGCGTGGAAGCGCGGCAGCCTCAAGAGCGTGGTCAAGGACCTGCGCCCGGCGATCGTCGGCACGGCGCTGTTCGCGGTGTTCACCCTGGTGGCGCTCGACGGCGAGTGGGCGCCGCTGATGGGGTTGGTGCTCGGCGTCTGGCTGGTGCTCGCCACGGCGATGGAACTGGCCAAGCGGATCAAGCTGTTCTCGACCCCGCCGTGGGTGTCGCTGCGCCGCTTGGTGGGCCTGCCCAAGCGCCAGTGGGGGCTGACGCTGGGCCATCTGGGCTTGGCGGTGACCATTCTGGGCATCGCCGGGTCGGAGGCCTTCACGGTCGAGAAGCTGGTCACGGTCAGTCGCGGCCAGAGCGTCGAGGCGGGGCCGTATACGTTCATCTTCGAGGGCGTGAACCCCGCCGCCGGCCCCAACTATACCGCGGTCGAGGGCCATTTTCGGGTCCAGCGCGGCCGGCAGACCGTGGCCCGTCTGGCGCCCGAGGAGCGCACCTATACCAGCCCGCCCAACACCACCACCGAGGCGGCGATCAAACCGCTATGGCACGGCGACCTCTATGCCGTGGTCGGTGAACCCGAACAGGGCGGCTGGTCGGCGCGGCTTTACTACAAGCCTCTGGTGTCGTGGATCTGGGCCGGGGCCGGGCTTATGGTGGTCGGCGGCGCGATTTCGCTCACCGACCGGCGGCGCCGGGTCGGCGCGCCGACCCGCGCCAAGGCGGACCGCGCCGATGCGAGCGCCGGTCCCAAGTCGGTGGCGGCGCCGGCCGAATAGGTCGTATCTGGTAGTCCTGTCTCCGGGCCGCCCGACCGGCCCGGAGCTGTTGAACGAGAGCTTTGTCCCATGTCCTGGCGTGCCCTTTTACCGATTGCCGTGTTCATCGCGCTGACGGTGCTGCTCTACGGCGCCTTGAGCCGCAACCCGCGCGAGCTCAACTCGGCGCTGATCGACAAACCGGCGCCCACCTTCGACCTGCCGGCCCTGTATGAGGGCGGACCGGGCCTGTCGAGCGACGATCTCCGGGCCGGGCGTCCTGCGATCGTCAATGTGTTCGCCTCGTGGTGTACGCCCTGCCGCGCCGAACATCCTCAACTCATGACGCTGTCGGACCGCCTTGACCTGCCGGTTTATGGTATCAACTACAAGGACACCCAGGCCGCCGGTCAGCGGTTTCTCGACGACCTCGGCAACCCCTATGACGCCGTGGGCGTCGATGCCGACGGGCGGCTAGGCATCGACCTCGGCGTCTATGGTGTGCCCGAGACCTATGTGGTCGACGGCCAAGGGGTGATCCGGTTCAAGCATGCCGGGCCGTTGACGCCGCGGCTGATCGAGACCGAGTTGATGCCCGCGCTCGAAGCGGCCGGCAGGGTGGCCGGTCCGCAGGGCGAGGCCCCGGCCGGCGGCCAGGGTGACGGCCAGGGTGGCAATTGAGCGCGGCGACCGGAGGCTTTCCGTCCGTTGAGGCGGTTGGAGGGAGAAACGGCGATGACCTGGCTGGCCGCGGCATTGCGGACCCTGCGCGGCAATTGGGTCGAACTGGCGGTGATCATCGCGGTGACCATGTTCATCCCGTCGTTCGTGCCGCTTTGGGTGTTTGCGATCCTCTTGAGCTTGTTGGCGGTGGCGTTGGTCGCCCAAATCGTTCGGCAGTACCGACAAACCCGCCAGAATAGGGAAAATCAATCGTGATCCGGCTGTTCGTTCCGTTCGCTTCGCTCTCCGCGCTTGTGGTCGTCTTGGCCCTGGTCCTGACGCCGCCGGCGTCGGCGGTCGCCGTCGATCCCAACGGGCGGCTCAAGGACCCGCAGAAAGAGGCTCTGGCCCGCGACATCATGGCCGACATTCGCTGCCTGGTCTGTCAGAACCAGTCGATCGAGGACTCCAATGCCGATCTGGCGCGCGACCTGCGCCAGGTGGTGCGCGAGCGCGTGGCCGCGGGCGATAACCCCGATCAGGTCAAGCGCTATCTGGTGGACCGCTACGGCGATTGGGTGTTGATGCGCCCGCCGGTGGACCGGCGCACCTATCTGCTTTGGGGCGGGCCGGCGATCCTGTTGTTCCTCGGCGGCGCTCTGGCCTTGGCCAACAGCCGGCGCAAACGCGCCGTCGCCGGGCGTTTGAGCGCCGAAGAGGAAGCGCGCGTCCAATCCCTGCTGGATGAAGTGAACAACCCATGAGTTTTGCAATTGCGGGCCTGGTGTTGCTGGCCCTGTTGGCGACCCTGTGGTGGCGGTTGGGCCGCGCCAAGGCCGAGACCGACGAGACCCGGCGCCAGGCGTTGATGGTCTATAAGAGCCAGTTGGCCGACCTGGACCGAGACGTGGCCGAGGGCCGCCTGGCCCGCGAGGATGCCGACGCCGCGGCGGTGGAGATCAAGCGCCGGGCGCTGGCCGCCGACCGCCAGCGCGACGACCGGCGCGCCGGGGGCCAGGTGCCGCGGGCGGCGGTGCTGGCGCTGGCGCTGGTTGGGGTGGCCATCGGCGCCGTGGGCTATGCTCTGGTGGGCGACCCCAATGCCGACCGGGTGGCCCGGGCCGAGCGCAGTGCCGCCGAACGCGCCCGGGCGCCGAGCCCCGACCAGGCCGAAGCGGCCGAGGAAATGGCCGGCCTGGTCGATCAATTGGAACGGGTCCTGAAGGACGACCCCGACCGCGCCGACGGCTGGGCCATGCTGGCACGCTATAGCGGCCGCATGGGCCAATGGTCGCGCTCGGCCGATGCCTATGAGCGCGCGGCCCGGCTCGACCCGGACAAGGGCGACTATTGGGTCGGCTATGGCGAGGCCTTGGTGCAGATCTCGGAAGGCCAGGTGACGCCGGCGGCGCGGCTGGCCTTCAACCGCGCCGCCCAGGTGGACCCGGGGCATCCGGCGGTGGCCTATTACACCGGCGTGGCGCTGGCCCAGCGCGGCGATGCGGAAGCGGCGATCGAAATCTGGCAGGATGCGCTCGACCGGCTGCCCCAAGAGGCCGAACGCGCGCGGGTGCCGTTCCAGGTTGCCATGGCCCAGGCGCGCGCCGACTTGCAGATGCGGTCCTGGCGCCGCGAGCCGCCGGCGTCGGGCGCCGGCGCGCCCCGGGCAGACGCCGCCGAGCCGGGCGCGGCCCAGGCCGGCACGCCGTCAGCCGGCGCAGCCCAAGCCGACGCAGCCCAAGCGGGCGGTGCAGGGGGCCAGGGGGCGCCCGCGGGCATGCCCCAGCCGAGCCAGGAGGCCATGGCGGCGGCGTCGGAGATGACCCCGGCCGAGCGCGAGGCGTTCATCGCCAGCATGGTCGACCGGCTGGCGGCGCGTCTCGCCGACAATCCCGACGACCGCGATGGTTGGCTGCGGCTTGCCCGGGCGCGACGGGTGCAGGGCGACAGTGCCGCCGCCGCCGAGGCGCTGCGCCGGGCCCTCGACCTGACCGACGACGCCGCCCAGGCCGCCCAAATCCGCCAACAGTTGGAAACGCTGGAAACCAGCGGCCCGACCGAGTAAACTTCACCGGCTTCGCGGGCCCCGGTCCGGCGAGTGGCCCGCGTTCGCCCCGTTAACCGGCTCAAGGGCTGGTCTGCGGACGAACCTGTGGGCGCGCGCGGGTCGGTGCCTACCGGGGATCGTTGGTGCCCGGGATCGATGGCGCCTGGGGGCTGCGGTTCAGGTGGCTAGACCGGGTTGAGCCTGACCGGGTGAGACGGGACCGGGTGAGACTGGGCCGGCCAAGGCTTGGACCGGCAATAAAATGGGCCGCCTGGTCGCCGGGCGCTTTGGATTACGGCAGAGGGGTAGGGAATGCCGTCGATCAATCCCAATAGCAATCTTCTCTCGGCGCTGGGTACGCTGTTCGGCGGCCCGTCGCAGCGCACCGGACAAGTGCCGGGCCAGTCGCCGGGCCAGCCCGACGATGGCGCCGCCAAGGCGCGCGGCGACACCCAGGACCCGCGCCGTCAGGCGATGATCGACGAGTTCAGGGCCCGTCAGGCACAGCGCCGGTCGTCCGCCAACCCGCTGTCCAGCAATGCCGAACTGCGCGCCGCCAGCGACCGGGTCCGGGCGCTCGGCGGTGACATGGCCGGCGTGGGCGGGCGCGCCCTGGCCCTGGGCGCCGGCGGCATCATGGCCCGCCAGCCGCTGGGCCAGGTGGTCGATATCTTCGTTTAACGAACGGGCCCGGTGAGGCGGGGCGGTCGCTGGGGCGGGAAACCGCTGGACGGCGCAGCCGCGCTCGGGGCATGGTTTGACCATGGCAGAAGACATCAACGCTGCGCCGCCGTTTCGCCGGCGTGTCCCCGAGGGTGATGACCGGGAACGCCTCGTCTGCGATAGCTGCGGCTTCATCCATTATGAAAACCCGAAGATCGTCGTGGGCTCGGTGGCCCGCTGGGGCGACCGGCTGCTGTTGTGCCGGCGCGCCATCGAGCCGCGTCGCGGCTATTGGACGATCCCGGCGGGCTATATGGAGCTGGCCGAGACGTCCGAGGAAGGCGCCCGGCGCGAGGCCTGGGAGGAGGCGCGCGCCGACTTGGCGCTCGACGGGCTCCTGGCGGTCTATAACATCGCCCGGATCAGTCAGGTGCAACTGATCTATCTGGCCCGGCTGACCAGCGACGCGGTCGCCGCCGGGCCCGAGAGCGCCGAGGTGGCGTTGGTCGGCTGGGACGATATCCCGTGGGACGAGTTGGCGTTTCCGTCGGTGGTCTGGGCGCTGCGGGACTATCGTCGGCTGCTCGATCGACCCGGCGGGCTGACCGGCGACTTTGCGCCGTTCGGTAATCCGCCCGGCGACCGCGGCGACCGCCGCCCAGCGGGGCTTTAGCCCATGGCCAGCGGATGGCGGGTGCGGGCCGGGGCGCGGGCGCCGTGGCGGCCGGCAATGTTGGGGCTGGCGGGGCTGGTGCCGATCGCGGTGCTGGCGGGGTTTGCGTGGCCGGCGGCGGCACAGACCGTAGCCCCGGGCGAGATCGAAGGACGCTGCACCGAAAAGGTCCAGTTCGAACTCGGCGAACGCGGGCGCCTGCGCCGGGCCAAAGAGCCTGAACGGGTGATCATGGAGGGCGGCGCGCGACTTTTTCGTTGCGATCAAATGCTGGAGGCGCCGCGCGTCGTCGGCTATCTGCGCGACGGTCAAACGCTCTACCGCGCCGACATGCCCGGCCGTGCGCGCCTCGTGCGCGGCGACCAAGTGGCCGAGGCCGGCTGGGCTGTTGTGGATTTCGATCAGGATCTGGCGACCCTCGGCGGCGGGGTGACGCTCGACACCGCTGCCGTGACGCTCCGGTGCGACCGGGTCGAGGCCGACCTGACCGCCCGACGGCTCTATTGTCAGGGGGTGACCGGACCGATGCGCGCCCGCCTGCGCCCCAGCCGCGAGGCGGGCGCGCCGGCGCCGGGGCAGGGCGGTTGAGGGCCTCCCGGGCCGCACCGCACCCGCCCGGTTGGTCCCTGTCCGGTCGGTCGCTGGTCGCGAAGTCGTTGGGTCATTAATCGCCGCCGGGGGCGTCGTCCTCGGCGCGGTCGAGGTTCCGGTTCATCACCCGCACCTGATAGAGCGCCATGGCGAAGGTCAGCGGGATATTGCCCCAGACCTTGAAGGCGACCCAGAATTCTTCCGAGAAATTGCGCCAGATCGTTTCGTTGAGCAGCGCCAAAAACAGGAAAAAGGCGGCCCAGTTGCGGCTGAGTTCGCGCCAGCCCCGGTGAGTGATCGGCGGGAAGGCCGACTGGAACAGCGGTTTGAGCACCGGCCGGTCGACCATCAAACTGCCGATGATGGTCAGCGCGAAGATCGAATTGACGATCGTCGGCTTCATCTTGATGAACGTGTCGTCGTGCAGGATCAGCGTCAGCCCGCCCATGACGATGACCACCCCGCTCGACACCCACAGCATGGGCGCGATCTTCCCCTCGATCCGCCACGAGGCGATCATGGCGGCGGTGGTGGCGATCATGAACAGCCCGGTGGCCGGGAAGATCGGGTCGGCAACGCCGAAACGCGGCGCCAGGAAATAGGTGCCGAAGAAAACGATCAGCGGCCCCATCTCGATGGTGAGCTTGAGGGTCGCGTTGTGCCGGGGGCTGGTGTCTGCGGTCATACCCGTTAGTACTGCCTGATATCGTGTTTGGATGAGAGGACCCCCACCATGGCAGACGATGCGCCCGCTTTCACCATCCATTCGGTGGAGACCGTGCTGGACGACTGGTACCGGGTCGACGCCGCGCGGGTCAGCTTCCGCACCGCGGCGGGCGATTGGGCCGGGCCGCAGCGGGTGCTGTGCCTGGAGCGCGGCGAATCCATCGCGGCCCTGGTCCACGACCCGGCGCGCGACCTGTTCGTGTTCGTGCGCCAGTTCCGCTATCCGAGCCTGCGCCACAGCGACGGTTGGCTGGTCGAACTGGTCGCCGGCGGCATCGACGGCGACGAAACGCCCGAAGCCGCGACCGCGCGCGAGATGGTCGAAGAGGTCGGGCTGGCGCCGCGCGCGCTCAAGCCCTTGGGCGAGTTTTTCGTCTCGCCCGGCGGCACCTCGGAATACGCCTATCTCTACTATGCCGAGGTGGACACGTCCCAGCGCTTGGGCACCGGCGGCGGCAACGACCATGAGGGCGAGCATATCGAGGTGCTGACCTGGACCCGCGACCAGGTGCGCGCGGCCCTCGCCCAAGGGGTGTTCAAGGAGGCGCGGCTGCTGTTGGCCGTACAATGGGCGCTCGCCGGCGGCTGCTAGGCCGCGCAAAGGCGGCGGCGGTGCTCCCTTGACGGGTATTGATTTTGTATTTCGCGTTCCATTACATTGGAATAAATGTAACGGAGGCTCTAATGCGAAACAAATTTGTCGATAAAAAGTATAAAATTTTCTTTATCATCAAGAGTCACTTGATTTCTATACTAATTAGTTCCTGCCTGACTTTTGCAGCATCCTCGGTTGGGTTGGCCTTTCATGTCGTACAAAAGAGCGCTGAATTAGCTCAACCGACGGCTCAAATTGCAAAATTGAAGGCTGCAAATAAAATCATTGAACAAAAATATAAAAAGAAAATTGCAAAAGAAAAAATTAAATCAAAAATCAAGTTGGTTATGTCTGCTATGCCTTTCATTGGAATTGGGACAGTAGGGTATTTCGAGTACCACGATTATCAGGACTGGAAGGCGCTGAATCCAGAATCCGATCCATCTGACTATGTCGATCATGTGCAGCAGCAATTTATATTATTCGAGGAAGATTTGAAAAATGAGTTACCTGAAAAGGCTAGGTCCTGTTGACGAAGTGGATTCCCAAGGCGGTCGAAGCGTGATTCAAGACTGGCTTTTGGGAGGCGGTCTTGGTTCGCGGGTTGATGACGGA
>NZ_SLXO01000008.1 GCF_004341375.1 Rhodothalassium salexigens DSM 2132 | reverse complement strand
CCGTCATCAACCCGCGAACCAAGACCGCCTCCCAAAAGCCAGTCTTGAATCACGCTTCGACCGCCTTGGGAATCCACTTCGTCAACAGGACCTAACCACTCGCCGTCGGTGGCGAGCACGAATTTTGCCCTCGCTTTCTTGGTGGCCGGGCTGTCCTTCAGTGCGACAAGGGTGTCCGTGACCGCGCCCGGCTCGCATACCTTGATATGGATATTGCTGGTTTGAAGCACGCCATCGAGATCGGACTTGTTCGACGCGCCGGTGCGCAGCCGCTTGATCGTCGTTGCCTTGTTCCCGAAAGCCTCCAGAAAGGCATAGGGAAACTCCTGAGCGTCAAAAGGCTGCTCAGCTAGGTCCGATATGGCTTCTTCAATTTCAACGGCGTTCAACGGCTTACTCGTTTCTTTTTCTCAGGCGTGTCCGGGGCTTCGTTCTCGGCGATATAGGCGCGCATAAATTCGCGGATGACCTGCGCCGCAGGTCGATCTTGCTGTCGGCAGATTTCCAGAAAACGCTCCCGGAGATCACGCTCGACGCGAATGCGAAGGCCCGAATCTTTCATTGGAAGAGTGTAGCCGATGGATACACATTACTGCAATGAAATTCAGAGGTATATCCTCAGGGCTCGCATCCAAGGACGCTTCCTTGGTCGGGGTTCAGCGGCGATACGCTGACGCCTCTCCAAACGGCGGGAGTTTGGTCGTGGGTATCGGGTCGCGAAAGACCTGATTGGCATCCAATCGGCGCACGGTTGGTCTCCATGACGATGGTCGCGCTGAAGGCGTCTCCATGAAATGGTCGGGGGGTCCAGGGGGCTATGAAATGCCCTTTGGTCGATGGGGTGCAGGGGAGCGCCGAAGGCTCCCTTGTGAGTGATGAAACGACGATACGTTTTGCTGGCTCTGGATGGGTTCAATGCCCTCTCAAGAGCCAGTGGCCGGGGGTTGCACAGGGGCGCGCAGCGGGCCCCTTGCCAAGATGTGTGGTAGTACCACACACATCTTGCGGTCTAAATAAGACCGGGTTTTCCGGTAGTACACTGATGATCGGGCGGTGGATGGTACTTCCATCCCTTACGGTTATGCCCCATCCAAACGGCCTTTGTCGCCCGGCGCAAAGGAATCCTTTTGAGCGCGTGAGCTTATGTGATAAAATCACTGGAGTTAGATATTAACCCCATAGATTTTCTCACATGCCGCAAACTGATTTCACACAAGAACAAGAGACGCTCCGGCTGCTCCGAACTCGTGGTCCAATGCGCAGCAAAGAGCTGGCGGATGCGGGTATCCACTATCAGACGCTGTCACGGCTGGTGGAGGCGGGCAAGATCACGAAAGTGCGCCGGGGGCTCTATCAACTCCCTGAAAGTCCGGAGCCTGACGATCTGGCCGAGGCGGCCCTGCAAGTGCCCGGCGGTGTCATCTGTCTCGTCTCGGCGCTGCAATTCCATGAGCTAACGCTCCAGATGCCGCACAAAACATGGGTAGCGATCGGAGAGTCGGCGCACCAGCCAAAAATTACTTATCCGCCAGTGACCTTTGTCCGTTTTGGTGATCAAGCGTTTTCGCTTGGTATCGAAACGCATGATGTTGGCGGAGTCGATGTCCGGATTTTTTCACCGGCCAAAACAGTGGTGGACTGCTTTCGATATCGAAAGCAGGTAGGGCTTGATGTGGCGCTTGAAGGTCTCCGGAAGGCGATCGAAAACGGCAAAGCAAAGCCAGGCGAAATCGGTGATTTCGCCCGCAAGCTTCGTATTTGGACGGTGATCCGGCCCTATCTCGAAGCGGTGGCTGCCGATGGTTGATCCGAAAGCCAATATCGCGGCATCCGTGCGCGATCGCCTCAAGAACGAGGCGCGAAAACAGGGCACGACGCTGAACGCGCTGCTTATCCGTTTTGGACTGGAACGGTTTCTCTATCGGCTGGGACAATCCCCGCACTGGGACCGCTATCTGCTCAAAGGCGCGATGCTGTTTGTGTCCTGGGCGGACATGCCGTTCCGCCCAACCCAGGACCTCGATCTATCCGCACCTGCGCCGTTTGATCCCGATCGTGTCGAAGCCGATATCCGCGATATCTGCGCCATGGCGATAGAGCCTGCTGACGGGCTTGTCTTTCAACCCGAAAGCCTGCGCGTCGATCCGATCCGGGAAGCAAATAGCTATCACGGTTTTCGTGTGCGCTTCGACTGGACGCTCGGTCAGGCCCGCATTTCCAATCAAATTGATATCGGCTTTGGCGACGCGATCACGCCGGGGCCGGTCGAGATGGACTACCCGGCGCTCTTGGATATGCCGCAGGCGCATATCCGGGCGTATCCGCGCGAGACGGTCGTCGCCGAGAAATTCGAAGCGATCGTGTCGATCGGTCTCGCCAATAGCCGGATGAAAGACTTCTACGACCTCTGGCTGATGTCGGAGACTTTCGAGTTTGATGGGGCTTTGCTCCTGGAGGCGGTCAGAACGACGTTTGAGCGGCGGCGCACGGCGCTTCCGGCAGAGCCGCCTGCCGGTCTTCAAGATGAATTTGCCAGCGATCCTGATCGCACCTCTATGTGGTTGGCTTTTCTAAAACGTGCGGAGATGAAGAGCGCGCCCGACTTCGATCGGGTTATTGTCAGGCTGAGAGACTTTCTTATGCCGCTGGGTCTACAAAATACTGAGAACCTGATATGGCAGAACGGAAGCTGGCGGAATGTGCATTTATAAAAATTACATTGATAATTAAATTCAAATCTTGTAGTAATAATTACCACTAATATAAATACTGCATACAAAAAATTTTATTATAAAGAAAAACAAATAGTGGATTCACATTTGACATTCATAATTTAATAAATTGGATAAGCAATGAAATTATCAGAAAAATTTAAACATTTTGCGCAGCAATGTTATACGGATTCCTCTAGGCCGTCTCTAATGAAAATATCATTTGTATGTGCTGCCGCAGTTTTGCCTTTCAGCCCAATCGCATCAGCTATAGTAGCGAGCAGCCCAGTTATCGGTACAGGCACGGGTCTTATATGCGATGGTATAGGTAAAGCCATCGAAGTTCTTGAGCCTGAACCTAAGGCGTGACAGCCCCACTTCCTACGGTGGGTAAACATTCAGCGACCGCTTTCGCAATTGCGAATCCTGTATCACCGCTTTTCGCCTTCAAACATGAAACAAAAGCATCTCTGAAATTCCCTCCTGAGTGAGCTTTTTTTCTAGCTTCGGTGTAACATCCCGTGATTTGATCATAAGTTATGCTCAATATGCGCGGTACAAGACAGGCTGCATAAACACCTATCGCAATACCAGGATCAAACTTAATAATAGCCGGTGCTGTCGTGTCATCATCTCTTATAGATAAAACCAGATCAAAGTTTGCTGCACTTTTCTTGACTCCGTCCTTCATCGCCCGGACATTAATGATCGCGATTGGTGCAGTTTGCGTCAATTCAAGGCTGATGATCACACGGAAGCCAGACTCGCCATAAACTTGATAAGCATCTTCGACGATCGTTTCTTTGATTGCCATTTATGCTCACTCCCGATAACCTCTGCTATGAACTTCGATTGCAAACGATAGGCACTCTAGTCGCCTGTAATTAATCATCGCAAGCCATTTCCTCGATCCAAGGATCACACCCCGTCTGCGATGTAGCTGTGGCCATCAATCTCGACCTGGGTGATGTCACCGCCAAGCACCATGTCACGGGCGAAGGCTTCGGAATCGAAGTAGTAGCGCAGGTTCTCCGGCATCTGGTCAAGCATGCCGGTGCTCTCGATGAACTCCTCGGCATATTCGATCGCCGTGCCCTCGAAGAGATGCAGATCGTCGATCCGATCCAGGGCGTCTTCGACGCTGTAGCCAAAGTGCTCGATCAGGATGATGAGCTTCACGGCCTCGTCGTCGTCCATGTCTTCGAAGCGCTCAAACCAGTCTTTCAGGTTGGCTTGGTTAACGCCGATCGCTTCGAAGAGCCGGTAGCTGTCGCCGTCGATGAACTGGATTTCGTATTCCTCGACCGGATCGCCGTGCTCGTTGCGGTGCGCGGCGGCGCGGGTCTGATATTCCTCATAGGTGTCGAAGTAAAAGCCTGTGGCAGAGATGTCATAGGGTGTGGCGTGGTAACGGTTGCTCATTGTCTTGGTCCTTTCTCGCTGTTGTCTGGTCCCGTGATCGGGACGCGAACGAGAAAGGCCGGGCGAAAGAGCCGGACGTGCAAAGCGAGGCCATGGCCTCGCGCGGGCTAACACGGGAGCGAACGCCCAAGTCCCCGGGGCGTGAGCGAATGGAGCGGGCGGCCCTTGCGCGGTCGGCGCGCCCGGCCATGTTGGCGTAACGATGATTGATCACGGACCGGCCCAACGCGCGATGGGCCTGAAAGAGGGTGAAGCGGAAAAGCTCTCGTTCCCCTGTGCCGTTATTCCGGCTCGCTCTCTTCCGGCATCCAGAGGCCAAATTCTGCCGCAATGCCCTGAACCAGCCGGATGGCCTCCGGCAATTGATCGGTATCCAGTGGCATCAAGGCGGGCGGATCGAAGGGACGGCCCACCTGCTCAGGACGGTCTGGTCCGCGCGCCGGACACATGGAGATCGGGCCGCCAGGAAAATCGAAGAAGATATTGTTGACCAGCGGAAAGGTATTCGCCGCCAGCCGCATTGATATCACCTCGTTAAATGGTGTGCTGATCCCGAAAAGCGCGAGATCGAGATGCACCTGTATGGATTGGTCGATGGAGCCGAGTGCCCAGCGGAACCGGCTGAGATCGAACGCATCGCTTTCGGCGCCGATCCGTTCACCGTGCATATAGGCCGTCGGGTCGAGCTTCCAGACAAGCGGTCCCGTGAATCCTT
The DNA here is from genome assembly GCF_004341375.1 of Rhodothalassium salexigens DSM 2132. Taxonomy (GTDB): domain Bacteria; phylum Pseudomonadota; class Alphaproteobacteria; order Sphingomonadales; family Rhodothalassiaceae; genus Rhodothalassium; species Rhodothalassium salexigens. The sequence continues at coordinate 184,942 of NZ_SLXO01000008.1, read as the reverse complement.
CGCCAAGGCCGGTAAATCCCGGCGCGGCCATACCGCTTAAGACAATCGGCTCATGGGTGCGCAAAATCTCCAGGAACGGGAATTCCAAGTCCATCTGAACAGCGCGCCTCTCGCGGTTGCCGATCATCGCCAAGAGATTACGGAACATGGCGACGGCCCGTTCGTGACGAAACAGTCCTTTCAAGGGAAAGATGAACACCGAAACGGGGCGATATCCCCCTGCGACCGGCGGGCCGAAGGCGAGGATTGTGTTCGGGGCATAGCCTGTACGCAGCTGTGAGTAGCGGGTAAGAACGGTCATCTTTGCCCGCTTGCCATCGAACCGGCTGCCCTCCAGAACATCGAAACCGCAGGCATAGTCCTCACTGCCGGGCAGGCCGATCGCCTCAAGCTCCAGCGATCCGGTCCAGTAAGAGGCGATATCGGCAGCGATCAAAGACGCCCCGCGCGCCTGCCAGCTCTCTGCCAGATAGCCGTGATTGTCCTGAAGCCGCTCTATCGCCATTTCATAGTGGTGAGACAGGTCGGCGATTGAGGGGAAACTCTCATCGACGATCTGGAGATAGGCATCATAGATGCGGACTTTCTGGTCGTTGGTTTCCCATGTCTTGGTGAGATCGGCAGTCGGACTGAGCGCATCACGCAAGTCGCTGTCCGTAATTGCGTCGTCGCCGTATAAGAGCGGCGAGCCATCAGGATAGCGAATCGCTTCGGCCCGTCGGGCGAGCGTTGCGAAGATGTCTGAGCGGAAACTGCCGCGTCCAAAACGCGGCTGCCTGGCTTTCAGGGTCTCAAATTGCGAGCGCAAAGCTTTGCGGATCACATTGCGCTGAAAACCTGAGCGATAGCTCCGTCGAACGATAATTTCCCGCTGAACATCCCGCATGCCTGCCAGCCTCCTGCCACGACAGTAGCGGGGCGGGATTCAAATAATAAGCCTCGATCACGGATGACTTCCGCTTTTGAGGCATAGACATGGAAAAGGCAGACAACACCGACCAGAGCAAGACCTCCGCTCTCGATGCTTTCGAGGCTTCTCTGGCAGAACTGCGCGCGCCCGCCAAGGCAGTGATCGCTCAGGCGCTGCGTGAGCTGTTCGAACTCGCTCGCAAAGAAGCGGATGCGGCACGGGCATTGGCTGATCAGCACAAGGCTGAGCTGAGCGCCGCCTTTCATGCCTACCTGACCCTTCATGAAGATACCGAGACCTTCGCCAGGCTGAAGGCAGACCATGAGCAACTGCTCCGTCGCACGAGCGAGAGAGGGGGCGATCATGGCTAAGGCGACCTCTCGCCCGATCACTCGCTTGCGCCCGCACCAGATTGAAATAATTGGCGCACTGCATGGCGCGGCCCGCAAAGCCTTCCTGCTGTCGGCGGCGGGGCTTGCAGCACTGCCGCTTGTCCTCCTGGTACTCGCGGCGGCGCTGGCAGTGGAGTTTCAATTGATGCTTCACACCATGGTGACGCTCCTGGATGACGGGACCGGCAATCAGCCGATCACGCTTCTGGGCCTCAGTTCTCTGATCGCCATCGTCGCGCTGCATGTGCTCACCCGCCAGCCTGGCAGCGAGGCGATCCATCGCTGGATGATGCGCCTCGGGCTGGTCGCCCTTGTGCTCTTCCTTTTGGGTCTCGGCTTGATCGTCGCCATGGCGAGCTTTGAGGTCGCCGCTGCCATGCTGTTCGATCCGGCCACCGGCATCGACGGCCTCGATAGCTGGCTCGCCGGTACTGAACGCGAGGCGGAAGACGAGAGCTTGGTTGCGTTTCTGCGCGATCTGTTCGCGGACTATGGCGGGCTGATTGCGCTTGTTTTGGCGAGCCTTGGCCTGGGGGGTGTGTTCTTCCTGACCGTCCTGGTCAGCCATTTCCTAATCGGTCTGGCGCTCAAGCTCGCTGGCGAATTTATCACTGCGCTCACACGGGTGCGGGAATCAGCCAGGCTGAAAGCGGTGATGCTCGCCGCTGATGCGGCGCTGGCGGCGGCGGCGCACAAGGTCGCCCGCCATAACGCCGTGTCGCCGGCGACGGCTGTTCGCGAGGCCGTGGCCACCCTCACGGCGAAAGCCGATAGCGCGCTGAGTCATCCCCGCCGTGTGGTCCAGGCGGCTGACCTGATCAAGCCCGATGAAGCGGGCGATCCGCTGGCCGGGCTGGGCTCAAAGCTGCTCGGCCTGCCCGCTGAAGTCGGCACGCTCGATATGCCCGCCCTTAAAACCCTTCTGGCCGATCTCGACCAGGCGATCACCGAAGACACGCTCTTCGATATCGCCCTGTCCGTAGCGATCAACGAGCTCGGCCTCACTGACAATGATCGGGAGATGTTCGATGACTAAGGCTGCATTCCTCGCTGGCTGTGCGATGCTGGGCGTTTTCGGACAATCCGCCTTCGCGGACGAGCGGCGTGCCCCGCAGAATCTGATGATCGCGCTGGATGTCTCGACCTCAAATGTGATCGTCGAAAGCGATGTCATGGCGGCCAAAGCCGGTCGCAAAGCGGCGGAAATGATCCATGCCCTGGATAATGGCGATCGGGTACATTTCCGCACCTTCGGCTCCTACAGCCAAAGCGATAATCCGCTGCGCCTGGACATTACCGTCTCCCGTCGGATGCCTGCGCACCGTGTTGCGGCAAGTGTGGGGCGGCTGATCGCCAGCCTGCCGGACCTGGTAGCGAGCGGACGCCTGCCTGCTGGCGGCACAACGCACATCACCGCCTTCCTTGAAGAGGAAGCGGCGCTTCTCTCCTGCAGCACGCGCGAGACCAAACTCGTCCTCTTCACCGATGGGATCGAAGCCTCGCCAGAGACAAGTCCGAAACGCCTGGCCGATGGGCAAGCTACTTTGCCCGCCCCTGACCGCGATGTGCTCCAGGGCTGCGGGCTCAGCCTCTACGGCATCGGGGAGACCACGGGCGGCGCAAACCGCGCGCGGACCGAGAATCTCATCGTCGCGTGGAGAGCCTGGGCCGAACAAGCGGGCGCTGCCTTCAACGCCTTCCCGAAATACTGATGCGGAGCACTCAGATGATCACCGAAATGAAAGCCTCCGTAACACGCATAAATCCGGGATTTATTTGCAATCACTCTACTTATGGTGGTATACTAAAGATAGAGGACTGGCTTTATTTAAAAGCCAGCTTGTTGGAATAGATGGGACCGGACTATGAGAAATACCGGCCCCTGCTGGGTGATTTTGATCTGAGCGAAGAGCAGAAGGATGACCTTCTCAAGGCCATGTGGTCGATCATGGACTCATTTGTGGACCGTGCTTTCGGAGACGATCCCGTTCAGCAGGTGGTCTGCAAGGAAGATTTTGGAAAAGATTCGGAAAAACTTGGCGTTGCTGATTCTGATGAGGTAAAGTCGAAAAACAGCAGCAAAAAGAAGGATCATAAGGACTTGAAGCCATGAAAAGTAATGACGCGGTCATTTATGGACGGGTATCGAGCGTAAGCCAAACCAAACGTGGTGATGGCCTGGCCTCGCAGGAGGTCCGGTGCCGCGAATTTGCGAAATTCAAGGGCTTCAATGTCATTGATGTTTTTACCGATGACACGACGGGTACATCGGCTGACCGTCCCGGACTTAATCGGATGCTCGCCTTTCTGCGCCATCGCAAAAGCGACAAGGTTACAATCATCATCGATGATATCACCCGCATCGCGCGGGGAATGGAAATCCACCTTGAAGTCCGCAACGCTATTCGCGGGCTTGGCGCGACGCTTGTCTCGCCGTCGATGGAATTCAAAGACGACCCGGACTCGATGTTCATAGAACATGTTCTGGCCAGTCTGTCCGAACACCAATCCGGCAAGAACAAGAAGCAGACCATTGATCGTATGCGTGGCCGCCTATTGAACGGTCACTGGCCGTTCAATCCGCCGATCGGATTTAAGCGTAGGCGCGCGCCGGAATTGGGAAATACCTTTGTCCGAGATGAACCCGTGGCGTCGATCATCCAGGAAGCCCTGGAAGGTTTCGCAAGCGGTCGTTTTCAGACGCAGGCGGAAGTAAAGCGCTTCCTCGAAGCCCAGCCGGATTTCCCGAAAAACCCGAAGACGGGCACGATCACGAACCAACGGGTCAAAGATCTGCTCGTGAACATGCTTTATGCGGGCTACCTCGAATATCCGAAGTGGGATGTTTCGCTGCGGAAGGCTAAGCACGAGCCGATTATCAGCTATGAGACCTTCCAACTCATCCAGGACCGGCTTGCCGGGAAAGCACGCGCACCTGCAAGGAAAGACCTCAGCGAGGATTTTCCGTTGCGCGGATTTATCTGCTGCGCTTCCTGTGGAAATCCGCTGACCGGCTATTGGTCGAAGGGCAATGGCGGGCGTTACGCCTATTATCACTGCTTCACGCGGGATTGCTCCGAAAAGGGCAAAGCCATCCGCCGTGATGAGATTGAGGGGGCGTTTGATGCGCTTCTCCAAAACGCTGCGCCAACCCGCAAGCTGTTCGAGGTCGCGCTCGCGATGTTCCGCGACCTTTGGGACATGCGTCTCAATCTCGTCGGTGAACGCCGGGCCAACATGAAGCGCAAGGTTTCCAGAATCGAAACCCAGATCGAGGGCCTGGTCGAGCGCATTGTCTCCACACAGAATGTGGAGGTCATCGATGCCTATGAGGCCAAGCTCTCAAAGCTGAAATCTGAAAAGGTTCTTTTAGAAGAAAAAATCGCTCATACGAGCGATTTGGTTGCCTCGAAAGGCGATGCCTTCGAGGAGTCGTTTCGAACCGCCATGCAGTTCTTATCAAACCCGCAGAAACTCTGGCGTTCCGAGCGTATTGAGGACAAGCGCGCGGTGCTGAAACTCACCTTCGCGGACAAACTTCGTTTTGCCCGGAATGAAGGATTTCGAACCGCGAATTTGACCTTACCTTTCAAGCTCTTAGGGGATTTTTGTACCGGAGAAAAAGGAGTGGCGCACCCGAGAGGATTCGAACCTCTGGCCTCCGCCTTCGGAGGGCGGCGCTCTATCCAGCTGAGCTACGGGTGCATACCGTTCGCGAGATGCTTACGCCATGCTTACGCGAGATTTTCGTTGGCCTGAAGAGCGAACCCGACATCCGCTCAAGCCCTTGTTTAGTCAATTCCTTTTACCGGCACCTTCAATCTTCGCCAGACTTGACATCCGCCTTCGGAGGGCAGCGCTCTATCCAGCTGAGCTACGGGTGCCTAAACCAGCGGCGCTGTCTCTAACCGTTTCTGGGCTGGGGCGCAAGGGGCATCTGGGACCCGACCCGGCAGTCCCGGCCCAACCACCTTCGACAGCAATCGAAAATTGCATTTGGCCGGCGCCACGCTAGGCTCTGAAACGGTTCCATCCGTCCCAACCGCCAGATCGCCCATGCCAGACAAATTGCCCACCGACCCACCCCCCATATCGCCCGAAACACCGCCCGCCTTGGTCGCCCTGCTGCCCATGAAGGCGCACAGCGCGCGCGTGCCCAACAAGAATTTCCGCACCATCGCCGGCAAGCCGCTGTTCCGCTGGGTGCTCGACAGCCTGCTCGCCCTGCCCGCCGTGGCGCGGGTGGTGATCAATACCGACGCGCGCGCGCAATTGGCCCAAGCCGGGCTCGAAGCGGGCGGGCGGGTGCTGATCCGCGACCGCCGGGCCGACCTGTGCGGCGACGCGGTGAGCATGAACAAGGTGCTGGCCGACGACATCGCCGCCTGCCCGGCGCACGCCTATCTGATGACCCACACCACCAACCCGCTGCTGTCGGCGGCGACCCTGGCCCGCGCCATCGACCGCTTCGCCGCCGTGCGCCGCGACGGCACGGCGGATTCGCTGTTCGCGGTGACCCGGTTGCAGACCCGGCTCTATGCGGCCGACGGCGCACCGCTCAACCACGACCCCGACCATCTGATCCCGACCCAGGACCTGGCGCCGCTTTACGAGGAGAATTCCAACTTCTACCTGTTCACCGCCCAGAGCTTCGCCGCCACCGGCGCGCGCATCGGCGCCCGGCCGCAGATGGTCGAGACGCCCAAGGTCGAGGCGGTGGACATCGACGACGCCGACGACTGGGCCATGGCCGAAGCGCTGTTGCTCTACCGCCAGCGCGCCCAGGCCGCCGCCCCCCCCGCGGGCGCCCCGGCCGGCGCGCCCGCGCGCGATACTGACAGCCCTGCCGCACACCGGGAGCCCCGGCGATGACCGCCGCCCCCCCACGGGTGCTGGTCACCTGCCCGCCCATGCTGGGCATGATCGACGCGTTTCGCAACCGCTTCGCCCGCGCCGGCGTCGACCTCGACGCGGCCCATGTGGTGCAAACCCTGTCCGAGGAGGCGCTGATCGCCCGGCTGCCGGGGGTCGACGGCTGGATCATCGGCGACGACCCGGCCACCGCCCGGGTGCTCGAAGCCGGGGCCGCCGGGCGGCTGAAGGCGGCGGTCAAATGGGGCGTCGGCACCGACAATGTGGACTTCGCCGCCGCCCGCCGGCTGGGGCTTGACTGCACCAACACCCCCGGCGTGTTCGGCCGCGAGGTCGCCGACATCGCCATGCACTACGTCACCGCGCTGGCCCGCCACACCGTCGCCATCGACCGGGCGATCCGCCAGGACGCCGCCTGGCCCAAGCCGCGCGGCCTGTCGCTGGCCGGGCGCACGGTGGCGCTGGTGGGGTTCGGCGATATCGGCCGGCAGACCGCCCGGCGCCTGCTGGCCGCCGAGATGCGCGTGCTGGCCTACGACCCGGCGTTCGCGGCCCAGCCGGGGCTCGACGTGACCCCGGCGCGCTGGCCCGAGCGGCTGGACGAGGCGGACTTTCTGGTCTTCACCTGCCCGCTGACCGAAACGACCCACCATCTGTTCGACCGCGCGCTGATCGAGCGGCTGAAACCGGGCGTCCGGGTGGTCAATGTGGGCCGCGGCCCGGTGATCGCCACCGACGCGCTGGTCGCCGCCCTGGAGCGAGGCGTGGTCCACAGCGCCGCCCTCGACGTGTTCGAACACGAACCGCTGGCCGCCGACGCCGCGCTGCGCCGCTTCGACGCCTGCGTCTTCGGCTCGCACAATGCCTCGAACACCGCCGACGCCGTCGACCGCGTCTCGCACCAGGCGATCGACACCCTGTTCGGCTATCTGGGCATCGACGGATGACCGCCGCGCCCGCAACCGACCCGGCCACCGCGCCCGCAACCGACCCGCCGGCCCCCGCCTCGCCGCCTTGCGCACTGGTTACCGGCATCGCCGGGGGCATCGGCCAAGCCATCGGGCGCGCGCTCAGCGCCGCCGGCTACGCCGTGCTGGGCATCGACCGGCCGGGCGTGCCGGCGCCCGCGGGCGATGTGTGCGGGCGCTTTCTGGGCCTCGACCTGGCGCGCCTGGCCGCCGACCCGGTGGGCGCGCCCGAGGCCCAAGCGCTGGCCCGGGCGCTCGCCGCCGCGCCGCCGGCGCTGCTGGTCAACAATGCCGCGGTCCAGCATCTGGGCGCCGTCGACGCGCTCCACTGGGCCCAGGTGCAGGAAACCCTGGCGGTCAATCTGGCGGCGCCCGTGGCGCTGGTGCGTGCCGCCCTGCCCGGCCTGCGCGCCGCGCGCGGCACGGTCGTCAACATCACCAGCGTGCACGCGCGCGCCACCAAGCCCGGCTTCTGGGCCTATGCCACGTCCAAGGCCGCACTCGACGGGCTGACCGCAGCGCTGGCGGTGGAGTTGGGCCCCGACGTGCGCGTGGTCGCCCTGGCCCCGGCGGCGGTGGCGACCGAGATGCTGGAGGCCGGGTTCGCCGGCCGCTCGGACGCCCGCGCCGCCTTGGCCCAAGCCCACCCCGCCGGACGCATCGCCCGCCCCCGCGAGGTCGCCGACGCGGTGGTCTGGCTCGCCTCACCGGCCGCGGGGTTCATGACCGGCACCACGCTAAGCCTCGACGGCGGCGTGCTGGCCCGGCTCCACGACCCGGCATGACCGGCCGCGGCGCGACCGTCGAGCGGCTGTGGGCCGCCGGTGCCGTGCTCGGTGAAAGCCCGGTCTGGTCGGGCGACGATGCGCGGCTTTACTGGCTTGATATCAAGGGCCGGGCGCTGCTGGTCTTCGAGCCCGCAACGGGCGGCCGCTGGCGCCACCCCTTGCCGGTGCGCACCACCGCACTGGTCGCCGACGGCCCCGGCCGGCTACTGGCGCTGACCGACGCCGGGCTGGCGGCACTGAGCCCCGGGGCGGCCGACGGCGCGCCGACGCTCGACCTCGACCGGCCGTTGGCGCCGGCGCCGTTCGCCCGCGACCGGGGCCTGCGCTTCAACGACGCCAAGCGCGCGCCCGACGGTGCCATCTGGGCCGGCACCATGGACGACGCCGAGGCCCGCGACCTGGGCGGCTGGGTGCGCTGGACGCCCGGCGCGGCCCGCTTCGAGCCCCTGGCCGACGGGTACCGGGTTACCAACGGCCCGGCCTTCGATACCCGCCGGGGCGTGGCCTATGTGACCGACAGCGCCCGCCGGCGCATCGACCGCGCGCCGGGCTGGGCGCCGGGCTCGCTGGCCGCGCGACGCCCGTTTCGCACCTTCGACCCCGCAGACGGCGCACCCGACGGCATGACCGTGGACGCGGCCGGGCGGTTGTGGGTGGCGCTCTGGGACGGCGGCTGTGTGGTGGTTCTGGCGCCCGACGACGGCCGGACCCTGGCGCGCATCGCCGTGCCCGCGCGCCGGCCCACCAGTTGCGCCTTCGCCGACGCCGGCACGCTTTACGTCACCTCGGCGGCGGTGGGGCTGGCCCAACCACAAGACGACGACGGCGCCTTGTTCCGCGTCCGCGTCGATCTCAACACGCTCTTAACCCCCGAGCGCTAGACCACCAAGGACGGCCCCGCCGACCCCGGCCGACCACCCGCCAACGGTCAAAACCCGGCCCCAGAGAAAGCGGTCATGGACGCCAGCATCATCATCCGCACCTTTAACGAAGCCTCCTGGCTGCCCGCCGCCCTCGACGCGGTGGCGGCCCAGACGCCGCCGGCCGGCGGGGTCGAGACCATCGTGGTGGATTCGGGTTCCACCGACGCCACCCGCGCCATCGCCGAAGCCCATGGCTGCCGCATCGTCCCGATCGCCAAGGAGGACTTCTCGTTCGGCCGGTCGCTCAACCTGGGCTGTGCGGCGGCGCGCGGCGACGTGCTGGTGTTTCTGTCGGGCCACTGCATCCCCGAAGGCGGCGACTGGCTGACCCGGCTGATCGCGCCCCTGGGCCGCGACCGCATCGCCTACACCTACGGCCGTCAGGTCGGCCACGACCGGTCGAAATACTCTGAAACCCGGCTGTTTGCGAAGTATTTCCCCGCCGCCTCGGCGCTGCCGCAAGACGGCTTCTTCTGCAACAACGCCAATGCCGCGCTGTTGCGCTCGGTGTGGGCCGAGCACCGCTTCGACGAACAGTTGACCGGGCTCGAAGACATGGACCTGGCCAAGCGCCTGCTCGCCGCCGGGGCGCGCGTGGGCTATGTGGCCGACGCGGCGGTAACCCACATTCACGAGGAAAGCTGGCACAAGGTGCGCACCCGCTACGAACGCGAGGCGGTGGCGCTTCAGGGCATTATGCCGGAGGTGCAGGTTGGGCTCGGCGACGTGGTGCGCTATTTCTTTTCCGCCGTGTTCCTGGACTGGGCGCAGGCGGTGCAGGATCGCGTGTTCTGGCACACCGCGGGCGAGGTGGTCCTGTTCCGGCTGATGCAGTACTGGGGCACCTATCGGGGCAATAATGAACACCGCAAGCTATCCGCACGGCGACGAGACGCCTACTTCTACCCCCGGTGACGAGACCGGACCGGGCGCCGGGCCGGAGACCGAAACCGCCCCCCGGGGCGAAACCGACGCCGAGCCCAGCCCGGCGCTGCCGGCGCGCCTGCCGCGCATCCTGCTGCTCGACCCGACGCGGATCGGCAATGCCACCGCCACCGGCGAGTTGAAGGCGACACTGTTCGCGCCGTGGGGGCCGAACCGGCTGTTTCAGATCTTCGTCGCCGAGCCGGGCTTCATCGGCGTGCGCCACGGCCGGCTGTGGCAACGGGTGGCGACCGACGACGACCGGCTGCCGCTCGGCGTGCTGCACCGGCTCCTGGCCTTCGCGCCCGAATTGATCGTCGTCCGCCCGGTGCCCGACCAGCCGGTGTTCCACGCCATCGCCATGGACCTGGTGCACAGCCTGGGCCTGCCGGTGGTCACCTGGATCATGGACGACTGGCCCGAGCGGCTGCGCGTCGACGACCCGGCTCAATATGCGCGCCTCGCCCCCGAATTGCACCGGCTGCTGGCGCGCTCGGTGCGGCGGTTGAGCATCGGCGACGCCATGACCGAGGCGTTCGAGGCGCGCTATGGCCTGCCCTTCGAGGCGTTCGCCAACGGCGTCGACCGCGCGCACTGGCCGGCCCCGCCGGCGCCCGAAGACAAGAAAGGCCCGGTGCTGGTGCGCTATGGCGGCGCGCTGGCTGCCAACATGAACCGCGACAGCGTGCTGCGCGTGGCCGACGCGGTGGAGCGGCTGGCCGGCGAAGGGCTCGACGTGCGCTTCGAGATCAAGACCGGGCGCTATTGGTATCGCCAGGTGGCCAGCACGCTGGCGCCGCTTGACCACAGCCGGGTGATCCGGCGCACGCTCAGCCGGCGCGGCTACCGGCGCTGGCTCCAGGGCGCCGACATCGCGCTTATCGCCTATAATTTCGACGACGCGTCGCAGCGCTACACCCGCTATTCGGTGGCCAACAAGCTGCCCGAATGCCTGGCCAGCGGAGCCGCCCTGCTGTTCCATGGCCCCATGGACACCGCCACCGGGCAGATCGTCGCCCAAAGCCGCGCCGGCGCCTGGTGTGCGGCGCCTGACCCTGTGGCGCTGACCGGGCTGTTGCGCGACCTGGTGATCAACCACTGGCACCGCCGCACGCTCGGCGAACGCGGCCGGGCGCTGGCCTTCGCCGACTATGACATCCACCGCATCCGGGCGCGCTTCGCCGCCATGACCGTCGACGCCGCCAGCCGGCCCATGGCCGCCACCGCCGCCGCCCCGCTGACCGCCGGCGCCTGGGTCAACGAGCCCGCCGCCCTGCACCGGCTGTTGTCGCAAGCCCCCGACCGCCGGGCGCCGTCGGCCCCGCAGACCGCGCTGGACCGGCTGGCCGGCCTGGTGCGACGGACGCCGTTCGCCCGGCAACCGACGCTCGCCCGGCTCGACCGGCCGCTGGGCCCCGACCGCACCGCCGCCACCCTGCCCCAGGGGCGCTGGCAGCACCGGCCGGCGTCGAGCCAGGCCCCGCTCGACCTGCTGCGCATCACCGGCGAAGCGGCGGGGGAGACCGCCGGCGACCGCCCCCCGCCCGGCACCGGCACAGCGGACCAGGCCGGGCCGCTGGTCGCCGCGCTCGACGCCGCGCTGGCACGCCGACCAAGGCCGCGCGCGCTGGCCTTGCACCTGCACGGCACCGGAGACGACCAGGCGGACCAATGGGCGGCCGCCATGGCGCGCCTGGCCGACGCTGACTATGCGCTCTATGCCAGCCTGTGGCACGCGCCGCGCTCGACCCGCTATCACGCCTATTGGCAGGGGTTGGTGGCGCTGGGCACCGAGCCCGACGCGCCGCGCCCCGAGGCCGCCTGGGGCACGCTGTTGGCGTTTCGCGACGACCCCGGCGGCCCGGCGCTGCGCGACGCGCTGCTGGCGACCCTGACCGTGCAGGGGCGCGGCCGGTCGCTCGGCCGCCGCCTGCCGCCGGCCCTGCGCCTGCGCGGACGCGGGATACGCGGTCGCTGGCGTCAGCTGCTGACCCGCCTGGGCGGGGGCTAATCAGTCGGTCGCGGCGTCGGGTGCGGTGGTCAGCACGGCGGCGAAGGCGTCGGCGACCGCCGGGCCGCCGGGGTCGTCGCGAAACGCCAGCAGATTGCCCCAGGCGTCGCCCGGCGGCGGGCCGTCGGCGGCCGGGGTCAGACGGTGCCAGTCGTGGCGGATGCCGTAGCGGATGATCGGGTGCCACGTGCTCACATAGACCGCATAGCCGCGCTCGGCGAGGAAGGCGATGATGTCGCCGGCGGTGTGGCCGCGCGGCCGGGTCTTGTTGTCCTCGAACTCGCATTCGATGCACGCCGGGCGCAGCCGGTCCCACGCCACCCCGCGCAGCACGTCGAGGTCGTGACCTTCGACGTCGATCTTCAGAAACTCAATGGCGCTCAAGCCCCGTTCGTCGGCGATCCGGGCCACCGTGGTCACGTCGACCCGGCCGCGCGGGGCGTGGCTGTCCAAAAAGGCGTGCAGGCCGCTGACGCCGGTGCTCTCGGGCGAGGCGTAGAAGGCCACGTCTGCGGCCGGTTCGGCGCCGACCGCGCGCGGGTCGATCACCACCCGCTCGGCGCTGCCGAAGCGTTCGACCAGCTTGGCGCGGTTGTCGGGGTCGGGCTCGAAGGCATGAACCTGCCAGCCAAGGCGCGCGAACGGCGCCAGCGCGCCGCCCACATGGGCGCCCACATCGACCATCACCGAGCCCGCCGGGCGGTCCGCCAACAGCCGCGCCAGGGCGCGGGTTTCGTCCAGATGGGCGTGGGCGGTGCGCGGATAGACCAGTGCGGGGCGGCTGCGGGCCATGGGCCGGGTCCTTGGTGGGGCCCCTCAAGGACGCCTTGAGGGGGAGCCTCGACAGGGGGTGGGCAGCGGGCGGTCGGCGTCTCGGCCGGCGGGACGCGCAAGCCCCTTGTTCCACGGCCCCTTTACCGGTCGCCCGACGCCACGCTAGCATAATCGCGCGCAGTGCCAAGGGGATCGCAAACGCTGCCTCGGTCGCGGGGGCCGCAGCGCAGGCGAACCAAACCGGCGCGCGCGAACCAAAGGGGGAGAGGCGCATGGAGGATTGGCAGCAGCCGGTGGCGGCGATACTGGGCAATGGGCCGTCGCTGGCCCAGATCGACCTGCACGCGTTCGGCGACCATATCCACACCTTCGGCTTCAACGCCGCCTATCGCCATTGGCAACGCATCGATTGGCATCCGACCTATTACGCCTGTCTCGACACCGTGGTCGGGCTGTCGCACAAGGACGCGATCGAGGCCATGCTGGCGCGCGCCGACACGCTCGGCATCCGACAGTTCTTCGTGCGTATGAACCTGGCCAGCCAATTGACCGGCACGCCCCAGGCCGAGCGGGTGGTGGCCTATGAACGGCTGGTTCGCCAGCACCCGATCCTGGAACGCTACGCCACCATCACCACCGGCAGCCACGCGGCGATCATCGCCATGTTGCTGGGCTACAAGACGGTGGCGCTGTTCGGCGTCGACCTGGACTATCAGCCGCTCGACGTGGCCCAGACGGTCAGCGGCAATGTGCTGATGACCACCCAGACGCCGGAGCAAAACCCGAACTATTTCTTCGCCGACTATCAACAGGCCGGCGACCTCTACCATGTGCCCAATCCGGGCCGCGACCTGCACCTGGAGGCGTGGGGCGACACCGCCGCGGCGGCCGAGGCGCTGGGCGCGCGTGTGATCAACTGCAACCCGGCCTCCAAGCTCGACCGGTTCGAGCGGCTGGCGCCCGAGCGGTTCTTCGCCCTCGCCGCCGAGGCGCGCTGAGCCATGGCCGAAACGCAGGGCATCGACATCGTCGCCACCCTCCAAACCCTGGTCGGCCAACCGGGCAGCGACCAGCGGGTCATGCTATTGTGTCAGATCCTGGCCCAGGGCGGCGAGCGGTTCGTGCCGGTAACCCCACTGGCCGACCCCGCGCCCCTGGTCGACAGGGCGTTCTGGGCCCAGGCGCACACACTGTCGCGCGACGCGGTGATCGACTGGGTCGAACGCGGGCTCAACCACGAGGTGCTGACCGGAGCCGCCACGGCGGCCGAGGCCGGGCGCCCGGTGTTGATCCACGGCACCGGCGCCACCGGGCGGCGCGCGCTGACCTTGCTGATCGAGGCCGGCCACCGGCCCCGGGGCTTCGTCACGCCGCGCGCCCATATGGCCGCCGAGACCCTGAACGGGCTGCCGGTACTGCCGGCTGAAACGCTGGATGAGGCGGCGGCCGCGCGCCTTGGCACCAAGGCGCGGCCGTTCGTGATCATCGCGTCGAGCTATGCCCTGCTGCTCGACGACTATGAGGCCGCCGGCTATGTGCTGCGCCGCGACGTGATCTGCTGAGCCACCCCATACCGGATGCCGGGGGGCCGTCGCCGGCTAGACCAGCACCCGGTCGCCGACCGCGAAGCCCGCGGCGCGATAGGTTTCGATCACCCGCGCGGCCGCACTCGACGCCACCAGGATCGCCGGTGCGGTGTCGCCGTGCAGGCCGGTTTCGGGCCCGGCGGCCTGGAGCGCTTCGGCCTCATGGACCGGCAGGCCGTCGAGGCTCGGCGCGCCGCGATAGGCCGCCGGGGTGACGAACCCCGCCACGTCCAGCCCCGAGCGCTTGAGCAGCGCCAGCGCGCGGCGGCCATAGGCGCCCGAGCCGTGGATCAGCAGCGGCCGGCCGGCCGCACGGTGGCGGCCGAGGACGGCCAGCAGGTCGGCGGCGAGCGCGTCTTCCAGTTGTTCTGCCGCCTTGGCCGGGGCCAGGGCGCGCAGGGCGGCCAGGCGCTCCGGCGCGCCGAGGCGGGCCACGTCGCGCGGATCGGAAAACGGCACAAACCCCCCGGCGGTCATCACCAGGAAGCGCGCCAGATCGACCAAGGGCCGGCGCAGGGTCTCGGCCGCCGCGGCGTCGGCCGCCGCCCATTCCGCGCCCAAATCGGCCAGCGCCTTGAGCCCGCCGGCGACCACCCGGTCGGGGTCTGGGGTCAGCGCCTCGGCGGCCTCGGCGGGCGCCTCGCCAACGGCCACACAGGCGTCGCCCAGCAGGAAATGGGTCGCCGCCTCGTCCAGGGTCAGGCGCCGGCCGGCCACCAGGTCGGTGTTGCGCACCGCACCGGCGTCGCTCCAATAGGCGTCGAAGCCGCCGCCGCCGGCGCCATATTCGTGGATCGGGTGATACAGGGCCATGCGGTGCGAGGCATCGACCACCCAGGCGCCCTGGTCGCGCGCCGCCCACAGCGCCCAATGGTCCCAGCCGATGCGCCCCACCTCAAGCGCCGGCATGGCGTCGAACAGGCCGGCGCTGAACAACACCAGGTCGATCGACGTAGCGCCGCCCCAGGTGCCGTAGCGGGCGTCCAGGTCCTCGATCAGCCGGGTCACGTCGACGCCGTCCGCCCCCGCCGCCAACCGGCGCGGAAACGGCAGGTTGCGCCGCCGCGCCACGCCGAGCAGCGGCCGCCGGGCGGCCTCGCGGGCCAGCCGCCGAAGCGGTGCGGCCGCCGTCGGGTGCAGCGCGATGTCGGCATTGGCATAGCAAAGCGCCGGCGTGGCCAGGGCGGCGGCCGCTTCGGCGAACAGATGGTCGAGGCGCGGCCGGCCGGGCCGCCCCAGGGGGATATGGGTAAAGCCGAAGGCGGCGGCGGCGTCCGCCGTGCCGGCATCGTCGCCGATCAGCGCCACCGGCAGGCCGAGCGCCGCCCAACTCTTGAGCGCCAGGGTCTGGTGGGTGCCTTCCGCACCTTGGAATGCCTTGGCGGTGGTGAACAGGCCCAGCGGCGGCGCGCTACCGCCCTGTGCGTCCACCGCTTGCCGGTCGGTTTCGTCCATGTGCCCAGCCCCCGTCTCGCCTATCCTGGCGGCGCCGGGGCTTGCCCTGGCCGGCCCCGACGCTCACAAAGGCACTACGCCGCCCGGTGTCGCGACGCAAGGCGCCGGGCGGCCGAACCGCCGCCAGATCGACCAAACCGAACCGGCCCAACCCGTCAGGTTCCAGGGGGAGCGCAGCCATGACCGACCACCGACCCGGCGCGGACACCGCCAACGGCGCCTCCGCCACCGCCGCCGCCCCGGATGTGGCCGCGTTGGCGCAGGCATGGGCTGCCCGGCCCGGCGACCGGGCGGCGTTCTGGCGCTGGCTCGCGGCGCTGACCGACACCGGCGACATCGCCGCGGTGTCGGACGCGCTCGCCGCCTATCGCCGGCACCGGCCGCTCGACGACGAGATCCTGCGCTTCACCGCCCGCTTCCTGGAGCATCAGGGCGCCGGCCCCCTGGCGCTCAAATTCCTCAAACATGCGCTGGCCGAGGGCGGCGACCGTACCGCCACGCTGACCGCCATGATCCGCGTCGCGCGCGGGCAAGGCGACCTGGATACCGCGCACGAGGCTTTCCGCCACGCCAGCGCCGAGGGCCTTGCCGACCCCGACCTGTTGTGCGAGGCGGCGCAATTGTTCCGCTACCAACTGGGCGACCGGGACCGCGCCATGGCCCTGCTCGACCAGGCGCTGAGCCTTGCCCCCGCCCACGCCCCGGCGCTGGAGGCCAAGGCCCATGACGCGGCCGCCCGCCGCGCCGACCCGGGCGAGGTGCGCGCGCTTTACGCCCGGGCGCTTGCCGCCGCCCCCGACGACCCGGCCCTGCACCTCAACCACGCGCTCTACCTGATCCCGCGCGGGGTCTTGGGCGCGGGCTGGGCGGCCTATGAGCACCGGCTCGATCCGCGACGCGGGCCGACGCGCACCGCCGTCTATGCCGACACGCTGCCGGGCTGGCAGGGCGAGCCCTTGACGGGCAAGAGCGTGGTGGTGCTGCCCGAACAGGGCCTCGGCGACGAGATGATGTTCGGCCACCATGTGCCGCGTCTGGCGGGCGAAGCGGCGCGGCTGGCCATCGGCTGCGACCCGCGCCTGGTGCCGGCCTATGCCCGCGCCTTCCCCGACGCCTGGGTCGAGGGCTTCGTCGACGCCATGGACGGCCGCCACCGGCGCCGGCGCCTGCCCAGGCTGGAACAGGCCGTGGCGGCGGGCCACTGGCCGGTGGACCACGCGATCCCGGCGGGCTCGCTGTCGCGGCTCTATTGGCCCGACGCCGCCGCCCTGCCGGCCTGGCCCACGGGCTATCTGGGCGCCGACCCCGACCTTGCCGCGCGTTTGGAGCGCCAGTTGCCGCCGGCCGAGGGGCGCCTGCGCGTCGGCCTGTCGTGGCGCAGCGGCCGCGTCGGTCGGGCGACGACGCCGGCCTATATCGGGGTACCGGGGGCTGCGCGGGTGATGCGCGCGGTGGGCGGCGAGGCGTGCCAGTTCGTGTCGCTGCAATATGGCGCCGACGCCGCCGAAACCGACGAACTGGCGCGCCTCGCCGGGGTGCCGCTCGACGTGGTGGCGGGCGTCGACCTCAAGCAGGATATCGAGGCCAATCTGGCGTTGATGACCCGGATGGATGTGGTGATCGGGCCCGGCATCGCCACGCAGATGCTGGCGCTGGCCGCCGGGCGGCCGACCTGGATCGTCTGCACCCTGCCCCAGTTTTGGCAGTTTGGCGACGAGAGCGAGCGCCCGGCCCATATTCCGGGCCTGCGGGTGTTCGGCAGGCCGACGGGCTCGTGGCAGCCGGTGCTCGACGCCTTGGGCGCGGCGTTGCAGGCGGCAGCGGCAACCGGCGACCCGGACGCACCGCCGGCCCCCTCGTCGGCACCGTCTCCGTCGACCCCGTCGTCGCCGGCATCGTAGCGGCGCGCCGGCGGCGCCGATGGGCGCGGGGCGCGGGGCTCAACCCCCGGGGCTCAGCCGGTGGCGTCTTCGGGCATCGAGGTCAAGGGCGCCGCCCCGGCGGGCTGCGGCAGGTCGCGCGCGCGGTCCTCGGCGCGCCGACAGATTTCGCTGGTCAGGCGGTCGAACAACACCAGATGGGCGGGCTGCATGGCGCGCCAGTAGAGCAGGCCGGAAAAGCCATCGGGCTGCCAATAGGCGGTGGCGGTCAGGCGGGTGCGGCCGTGCAGGCGCGCCAGGTCGAATTCCAGCACGCCGCGGCCCGGCGCCTTCATGCCGAAGATCAGCGCCAGCCGGCGCGGCCGGTCGGCCACCAACACCTCCCAACTGTCGATATGGTCGCCCGGGCGCGGCTCATGGCCCACCGGGCGGGTCCGGCGCATGCCCGGCCCGCCGACCGCCGCGTCCATCATCTCGCGCACGGTCCACAGATAGTTCATGGTGTAATAGCGGTCCTCGCCGCCGATGCCGGCGACCACCTCCCAGACCAGATCCTGGGGCGCGCGCGTCCGTGCCGCGCCGCCGGCCTTGTACTTGAACGACCGATAGTGGCTGTAATCCCGCGCCATCGCGCTACTCCCTCACTCAGCTTGCGCGTGCCCGCGCCGCCACGCCTCCCGTTTGGCGGCTTAAGCCTTTAACCGCCCCAAGGCCGCCTGTCGACGGCCGGGTCGCCCCCGACCCCGCGGCACATGGCCCGCCCGGCGTCAAATCGGCGCCGCACCGGGCAGCGCGTCGTCGGCCGGTCCGGCATCGATTGGCCCGGCGTCGGCCGGGTCTTCGTACCAGCCGCCCTGGGCCGCGTGTTCGGCGATCGCCTTGACCATGCCGCGCAGCATGACGCCGTGCGCCGGGCCCAGTTGATACCAGTAAAGCAGGCCGGCGGGCCCGGCGGGGTGCCAGAACAGCATGGCGCTCAGCCGGGTGCGGCCGTCTTCGCTGGCGCGCACCTCAATCTCCAGGCCGCCGCGCCCGGGGCCGATGGCGTCGGAGAACAGCGTCAGCCGGCCCGGTTCGCCGCCGCCGGCGTCGGGCGCGCGGGCCGCCAGCACCTCGAAAATGTCGAACCGCTCGCCGGGCTCGAACGGGCCCGGGGCCGGGCGCGGGCCGGCGGGCTCGTTGCCGAGCGCCTGGTCCACCTGGCGGCGCAAGTGCCAGCCGACGGACAGGAAGAAATAGCCGGCGCGCGCGGTGCCCAACGCCTCGATCACCTGCCAGACCTCGGCCGGCGTGGCGTCGGTCTCGACCGCGCGGGTCATGGTCTTGGCATAAAAGCCGATGTCGTGGCGCTCGCCGCGCAGGTTGAAGGCGCCTTCGCGGAACCGGTCGGTGGCGACGATCCGCCGTTCGGCCTCCAGCGCGTCGGCGACGCCTTCGGCGAAGGTCCGCGGTTCGCGCGGCACCAGGTCGCGCAAGCCCCGGTCGTCAGCGGAGAAGTCGTACTTCATGCCGCTGAGGAGCGCGCGCGCCACATTGGCCGGCGTCGCGGTCAGTACCGGCATGGCGAGCCCGGCCAGGTCTGGCGGGATCAGCCGGCTGGTGAACAGGCGCGGCTCGTCGCGGCCCAGGGCGCGCGCCATTTCCGCGATCATGGTGTCATAGCCGATGCGGTCGGGTCCGCCGGTCTCGTAGATCTGGCCGGCGGCCTGGGGCGCCTCGGCGAGGGCCACCAGATCGTCCACCAGATCGGCCATGGCCACCGGCGGCGACAGCGAGAACACCTCCCGAGGCGCCACCACCGCCGGCAGATGGGCGGCCAGGTCGCGCACCACCTCGAACGCCACCGAGCCCGGGCCGACGATCACCGGCGCGCGCAACTCGACCACCGGCACCTCGCCGTCGCGCAGGATGTCGCCGGTCTCGACCCGCGACGACAGGTGCGCCGAGCCCTGGCCCTCGGGCGTCACGCCGCCCAGATAGACGATCCGCTCGACGCCGGCGCGCGCGGCCGCTGCGGCGAAGTGGCGTGCGGCGCGGCGGTCGCGTTCGGGAAAGCTGGCGCCGACGCCCATGGAATGGACCAGATAGAAGGCCACCGACACGCCGTCGAGGGCGGCGTCGAGCGTCCACGGCCGCAGCGCGTCGGCGGCGACGGTGTCCACGTCGTGCCAGCCCTCGGCGGCCAGCTTGGCCCGACCGCGCGCCGCGGCGCGCACCCGGTAGCCCTCGTCGACCAACCGCGGCACCAAAAACCGCCCGACCGTGCCGCTGGCGCCGAAGACCAGCGCGGTGCGGCTATTGCCCCGGGATTGGGCACGGGGTTTGGCACCGGATTTGCCCAGGGGCTTGCCCCGGTCGGCAGTCGCGGCGGGGCGGCGGGTCGCTGTGCTCTGCGCCATAGGCTCCGTCCTCTCGCTTCAAGTCGCTGCACCAGGGGCCAGAGCCTAACGCAACCGGGCTCAAGCGTCACGGGACACGGTGTCACCAACGCCCCCCGACGCCCCCTGCAACACCATCGCCGGCTTGCCCGAGCGGGCCAGCACCCAGCGCTGCCACACCAGATAGAGCGCCGGCAGCACCACCAGGGTGACGATCAACTCGCTGGCCAGACCGCCGACCATGGGCGCGGCGATCCGGCGCATGACACCCGAGCCGCTGCCCTGGCCGAGCATGATCGGCGCCAGCCCCGCCGCCACGGTGGCGTCGGTCATCAGGATCGGGCGCAGGCGCAACAGCGTGCCCTCGCGCACCGCCGCCACCAGGTCGGCCGGGCCGAACGCGCGGCCCTCGGACTGCGCTGCGGCGCGGGCGTCGGCGACGCTGCTGTTGAGGAACGTCAACAGCACCAGCGAGGTTTCCACCGTCAGCCCGGCCAGCGCGATGAAGCCCACCCCGACCGCGATCGACAGGTTGTAGTCGAGCGCATAGAGGAACCAGACCCCGCCGGCCAGCGCCAGCGGCAGCGACACCAGGATGAGCGCCACCTCCTGCGGCCGGCCGAACGCCAGGAACAAGATCACCACGATCAGCGCCAAGGTCACCGGCACGATCAGGGTCAGGCGCTCCTGGGCGCGCTCCATATACTGGAACTGGCCCGACCAGCCGAGCGAATAGCCGGTCGGCAGGTCGATCTCGCGCGCCACCACCTGCTGCGCCTCGGCGACATAAGAGCCCAGGTCGCGCCCGGCGATGTCCACATAGATCCAGCCGTTGAGCCGCGCATTCTCGCTGCGGATCATGCCCGGCCCGTCGGCGATGGCGAGGGTCGCCAGATCGCCCAGAGTGACATGGGCGCCGGTCGGCGTGACCACCGGCAGGGTGCGCAGACGGTCGAGCGAGTTGCGATAGTCGCGCGGATAGCGCAGGTTGATCGGATAGCGCTCCAGCCCCTCGACCGACTGCGAGATATCGGCGCCGCCGATCGCCGAGCCGACGATGCGCTGCACATCGGCCACGTTCATGCCATAGCGCGCCGCCGCCCGGCGCTTCACATCGACCTCGATATAGCGCCCGCCAACCACCCGTTCGGCATAGACCGAGGCGGTGCCGGGCAGGTCCTTCAAGGCGCGCTCGATCTGTTCGCCAAGCCGCGCGATCTGGTCCAGGTCGTCGCCGGCCACCTTGATGCCCAAGGGCGTCTTGATGCCGGTGGCCAGCATGTCGATGCGGTTCTTGATCGGCATGATCCAGACGTTGGAGATGCCGGGCACGGTGACCGCGGCGTCGAGCGCAGCGCGGATCTTGTCCATGGTCATGCCCGGCCGCCACTGGTCGCGGGGTTTGAGCTGGATGGTGGTTTCGATCATGGTCAGCGGTGCCGGGTCGGTGGCGGTGTCGGCGCGGCCGGCCTTGCCATAGACCGTGGCCACCTCGGGCACCGACTTGATCATCTTGTTGGTCTGTTGCAGCAACGCCCGCGCCTCGCCGATCGAGATGCCGGGAAAGGCGCTCGGCATATAGAGAAAATCGCCCTCGTCGAGCGCCGGCATGAACTCCGAGCCCAGGCGGTGGAGCGGATAGAGCGCGGTCGCGCCGAGCGCTACGCTGAGCGCCAACAACGCCCAGGGCCGGGCCACCACCAGGTCGATCAGCGGCCGGAACACGAAGCCGAGCCCGCGGGTGATCGGGTTCTTGTGTTCGGGCCGCATCCGCCCGCGCACGAAATAGCCAAGCAGCACCGGCGTCAAGGTCACCGCCAGGATCGCCGAGGCCGCCATGGCATAGGTCTTGGTGAACGCCAGGGGCTTGAACATGCGGCCTTCCTGGGCCTCGAACGCGAACACCGGCAGGAAGCTGATGGTGATGATGATCAGTGAGAAGAAGATCGCCGGGCCGACCTCTTCAGCGGCGCGCGACACCACGTCCCAGCGGTTCTGTTTGGTCACCGGCGTGCGTTCCATGTGCCGGTGCAGGGTTTCGATCATCACGATGGCGCCGTCGACCATGGTGCCGATGGCGATGGCGATGCCGCCCAAGGACATGATGTTGGCGTTGACGCCCTGGATCTTCATGACGATGAACGCCGCCAGGATGCCCAGGGGCAGGGTCAGCACGATCACCAACGACGAGCGCAGGTGCAACAGGAACGCCGCGCAGATCAGCGCGACGATCAGAAATTCCTGGCCCAGCGCCCGGGTCAAGGTCTCCACCGCGCGCCCGATCAGGCCCGAGCGGTCGTAGGTTTCGACGATCTCGACGCCTTCGGGCAGGCTGCGTTCAAGCTCGGCGAGCTTGGCCTTGACGCCGTCGATGGTGGCGAGCGCATCGCCGCCCCAGCGCATGATGGTGACGCCGCCGACCACCTCGCCCTCGCCGTTGAGGTCGCCGACGCCGCGACGCATCTGCGGGCCGAGGTCGATGCTCGCCACGTCGCCCAGCAGCACCGGCGTGCCGTCGCTTTGCCGGCCCACCGGGATCGTCTCAAGGTCGGCCACCTCGTCCACATAGCCGCGGGCGCGGATCATATATTCGGCCTCACCCAGTTCGAGCACCGAACCGCCCACCTCGCTGTTGCCGTTCTGGATCGCCTCGGCCACCCGCGCCAGCGTCAGGTCGTAGACGCGCAGGGCGTCGGGGTCGACGGTGACCTGATACTGGCGCACCATGCCGCCGATGGTCGCCACCTCGGCGACCCCCGGCACGCTCTGCAACTCGAACTTCAGGAACCAGTTCTGCAGGCTGGTCAGTTCGGCCAGATCATGGGCGCCGGTGCGGTCGACCAGCCCATATTGATAGACCCAGCCGACGCCGGTGGCGTCCGGGCCCAGCGACGGTTCGGCGCCGTCGGGCAGCCGGCCCGACACCTGGGCCAGATATTCCAGCACCCGCGAGCGCGCCCAATAAAGGTCGGTGCCGTCCTCGAAGATGATGTAGACATAGGAATCGCCGAAGAACGAATAGCCGCGCACATTGACCGCCTTGGGCACCGCGAGCATGGCGGTGGTCAGGGGATAGGTGACCTGGTCCTCGACCACCTGCGGCGCCTGGCCTGGATAGCTGGTCTTGACGATCACCTGCACGTCGGACAGGTCGGGAATGGCGTCGAGCGGCGTCTCGCGCACCGCGACCAGACCGGCGAGCAGCACCAGCAGCGACATCAGCAGCACCAGAAACCGGTTGGCGATCGACCAACGGATCAACGCGGCGATCATTGACCCGCCTCCGCCGCCATCGGGTGGACGGCCTCGATCACATAGAGCCCGTCGGCGTTGCGCTGGCGGGCCAGGATCACGTGCACCCGCGCGTCGGCGGTCAGGGCGGCCATGTCGACACCCTCGGCGACCGCGAAGTCCATGACCATGCCCGGCATGGCGAACGCCTCGATGGGACCGTGGTCGAGCCGCACGGTCCGCGCCCCGGGCCGCACCTCGACCACGCGCGCGGCGGTCTGGGGCGGCGCGGCCGAGCCGTTGGCGCGGTCGCCGGCATCATGGGTCATGGCGCCGTGATCCATGGCGTCATGGGTCATGTCGGGCATATCGGTCATCGACGCCGCCGGGTCGGCGCCCTCGGCGCTGGCGAGGCGCACCTCGGCGCCGGCGAAGCTGCTTTCCGAATCGATCAGGAACTGGCCGCCGGTGACCACCCGCTCGCCGGGCTTGAGGCCGGCCAGGATCTCCACCATCTCGCCGTCGCCGATGCCGGCCTGCACCTCGGCCGGGCGGAAGCGCCCGTCGCCCAGGGCCAGGATCACCCGGTCGGCCTTGCCGGTGCGGATCAGCGCCAGGCGCGGGATCAGCACCGCCGGCGCGCGACGCCGGCCGTCGATGGTGACCGAGGCATACATGCCCGGCTTCAACTGGCCGTCGGCATTGTCGACCTCCACGCGCACCCGCACCGTGCGGGTCACCGGGTCCAGTTCGGGATAGATATAGTCGACCCGGCCGGACATCCGCCGGTCGGGGTCGAAGGTCGCGCGGGCGGTGACCGCCGCGCCGGTCGCCAGCAACGGCGCCTGGGCCTCGAACACGTCGGCGATCAGCCACAAGGTCGACAGGTCGGCCAGCGCCATGATCTCGGTCTCGGGCCGCACATAGTCGCCGTCGGCGACGCCGAGGCGCGTGACCACGCCGTCGATCGGGGCGATCACGTCGATCAGGGTCTGCGGCTTGCCGGTCTCTTCGACCCGGGCGATCTGATAGTCGGGGATGTCGAGCGAGGCGAGCCGGTCGCGCGCCGCCTCGATCACCGTCGCCCGGCCGCTGCTCAACGCCTGGATGAACTCGGCCTGGGCGTTGACCAGCCCCGGCGCATAGACCTTCGCCAGCAGGTCGCCTCGTGCGACCGGTTCGCCGGTGGCGCGCACCACCAAGCGCTCGACCCAGCCGCTCGATCGCAGATGGATGTCGGCGACCGCGGTTTCGTCGACGGTCAGGCGGCCCAGGGTGGCGATGGTCGGGCGCAGCCGGCCGGCGTGCGCGTCGGCAGTCTTGATGCCCAGATTCTGCACCACCCGCGGGTCGATCTGGACCGAGCTGGTCGCCGCCCCGCCGGCGCCGGGCTCCTCGCCGGCATAGACCGGCACCAGGTCCATGCCCATGGGCGACTTGCCGGGCTCGTCGCGGCGATAGTCGGGGTCCATGGGCGCCACCCAGTAGAGGATTTCCTTGTCGTCCCCGCTGCCTTCACCGGCGCCGCCCGCATCCCCGCCGCGCGCGTCGCCGCTGCCGGTCGCGCCCCAGGGCAGGACCCAGGCCAGCGAAAAGCCAAGCGCGGCGCCGAGCGCCAGCGTGGCCACCATCGTCATCATGCGTTTCATTGCCCGTCTCCCTGGGCCAGATAGAGAAGCTCGGCCTGGGCCTTGGCGCGGTCGGTGCGCAGCCGACGCAGGGTCAGCCGGGTGTCGAGCGCTTCCAGGCGCGAGCGGATCAATTCGGCGAAGTCGGCGACCTGGTTCTGGTAGCCGTCGAGGGCGGCGTCGGCGTTGGCGTCGGCGCGCGCGCGCACCACCCGTTCATAAAGCCCGACCCGCTGGCCCAGCCGCATCCAGGCGGCGTGCGTGCGGTCCAATCGCTGGCGCAGGTCGAGCAGCACCGCCTGGCGGTCGAGCCGGGCGGCTTGGCGGTCCTGGCGCGCGGCGGCCAGCCGGCGGTCCTGGCGCTGGTCGGTGAACAGCGGCACGTCGAGCGTCACCCCCACCGAGGCGAAGTCGGCGCGGCCGCCGACCCGCGCGCCATAGGCCAGGTCGAGCGCCCAGCGCGGCTTATAGGCCTGGCGCGCGATCGCCACGTCGCGCCCGCGCGCGTCCACCCGGGCGTCAAGGGCGGTCACCTGCGGGTGGCGGGCCAGGGCCTCGGCGATCAGCCGCCGGTCGGGCGGCGGGCTGAGCGTCGGCAGCGCATCGGGCAAGGGCCGCGCCGCCGCTGCGCCCACATAGCGGCTCAAGTCGGCGCGCACCGTCTCGATCCGGCGTGCCACCTCGACCGCGCGGTCGTCGAGCAGGCTGAGTTCCAACTCGGCGCGCAACAGGTCCTGGTTGCTGCCGGTGCCGGTGGCGAACGCGGTCTCGATCACGCGCACCAACTCGGTGACCGCGGCTTGCTGGTCGTCGACGATCCGGCGGGCGGTCAGCCAATAGGCCAGTTCGAGCCAGGCGAGCCGGGTCTCCAGCACCACCCGGCGGCGTTCAAGCCGGGCGCGGGCGCGGCTGGCCTCGGCCTCGGCGTCGGTGCGGGCGCGGGTTTCGGCCAGGGTGCGACCGCGCGGGAACGCCTGACGCACGCCCACCTGCACCTGGGTCATCGGCTCCTGGTCGAAATCGAAACTGTCCACCGGCATGTTGGCCAGGCCGACGCGCAGTTCGGGGTCGGGCAACTGGCCCTCGGCCACCGCGCGCTCATCAAGCGCCCGGGCGCGTGCCCGGGCCGCCGCCACGCGCGGCTCTTCCCGGCCCAGCGCCAACGCCACCGCGTCGTCGAGACCGAGCGCCGGCGCCTCGACCGGCGCAGCCGATGGCACCGGCACCGCCGCCGATGGGGCGGGCGCCGACGCCGGGCGGGATGCGGCCTGGGCGGCCAGTTCGGCCACCGGCTCGCCCGGCGTCGGGGCGGCCGGATTGGTCCCGGGCTCGGCCTGTGCGGGCGTCGCGGTCACCGCCAGGGCGCCGACCAGCAGCACCGCCGCAGCGGCCGATCCGACAAAGCCGGGGCGCGCCCCGGGACCGCCGGGCGCGCGCCGCCGGGCAAGCCGGTCAGGCGCTCGACGATCTGCGGGGGGAACCGGGTTGGGACGGTCATAAGGCGCCGCGCCGCGCCCTGGCCACGGCGGCCGGTTTCGTTGCTCACTCATCCATATCTCCTGCACCTGAACGCGCGACGCAAAGGCCGCAGACACTGCCTCGGCGCCGGCGATGCATCGGCACCGACCGACGGCAGACGTCAGCGCAGGGGCGTCACGCCAGCAGAAGAACGGAAAGGGCGACGAGCGTTTCGGGCACCCGGGGCGGCGGACCGGCGGGCGGCGCCACCCCGCCGGGGCCGGCGACGGCGCGCGGCGACGCATCGCCCCCCGCCAGGACGGCCATACCGCCCGCGCCCCACCAGAACGGATCGCCCGACCGCTCGGCCGGGCCGCTCCACTGTGGCATGTCCGCAGCACACAGGCCGCAGCCATCGCCGTCGCAGGCGGTCATCCCGGCAGCGGCCATCCCGGCAGCGGTCATGGGGTGACCGGCAGGCGCCCCGGGCCCGCCCGCCGCCATCGCCGGGCACACGGTCCCGGCGTCGCACGGACCAGCCGACAGCGCCATGGCCTCGCCCACCGGCGACGCGCCGCCATGGTCATGGCCATGGGCCGGACCGCAGTCGCACAGCGCCGGCGCGGCCAGGACAAGCCAGGCCACCAGCACGGCAACGAAGCGCCGGATTGAAACGCTGACGGTGGAAAACGGCATGAAACGGTCTCGACGGGGCGGCCAGTTAAGCGATACCGCATACCCTGCCAGGGTATAGCATCGGAATCAAGGGGCCCGCTGCGTCAACGCTTCGCCGGCCCTGCCCGGATTTCCGTCCGTGCCCCTAGCTGTGACCCGGTCCGAGCCGGTATCCGAAGCTGTGCCCGAGCCGGGGCCCGTCTCCGGGCGGCGGGATACAGCCTGATCGCTAGGCACACGGCCGCCCGCCCCAGGCCCGGAGCCTGAGAAAATTGTTCTACACATTATGAGCCTGAAACAAAAAAATAGGTGAAAATCAATGAAAGCTTTGCTATAGAAGATGACGACGACAGAAATGTTTTTCTGAAGCCGAGACGGTCGGTGGTGCCATCGACGACACCACCTCCCCCGCGTGCCGGGCGACCGGCGGACAGGATCGAAGGAGACGGCCGATGACCGCTGCGATCACGATGCAACTTCACGTGCTGGATGTGTTCAATGCCGCCTCTGGCGCGACCGACGGCGGGGCTGCCGGCCCGGTCGAGCGGGTGCCCATGGGCGGTGCCCTGCGCGCCCGGATCGCCCCGGAGACGCTGGCCCGGCGCTGGGGCATCGCCCTGGCCGACGCCGCCGACCCCGCCGGTGCGGCGGTGCGGGTGGCCCCGGCGTTCATGGTTCACGCCGAACCGGTGCGCCCGCGCCTCGCCGACCTGGCCACCGCCCCGACCGACAAGGCGGCGCCGACGCCGGAAACCGGCGACGGGCTCTACTATGCCCATGTGGCGATGGACGTGCCGCGGCTGGTGGCGCGCCACGGCGGCGACGCGCTGTGGGCCGGTCGGCGGCTGAAGGAGGTGGTGGCGCGGGTCGCCGCCGGAACCTGCGGCGCGGGCGCCGGGTTGGTGCTGGTGGAAGCAGGCCAGGCCCCGGCGCGCAGCCTGGCCGAAGCCTTCCACACCCCCACCGACGCCGATTTGGACGCCGCTGTGGGCGCCCTGGCCGGGCTGGTCGAGCAGATCGACGCGACCTGCCCCGCCGGCGAAGCGCGTCACGGCCTGACCCGCTCGGGCCACGCGGTGCCGGGGATGCGCAGAGTCGACGCCGCCCGCCTCGCCGCCTGGGTCGAAGACCAGATCCAAGCCCACGCCGACGCCTGGTGCCCGGTGATCTAGACCCGATGATCTGCAACCAGTGATCTGAGCATCTGGCGTGGGCGACACCCCCGGGCGCCTTCCTCTCCCTCCCCCTGCGCCCGGGGGCTTGGCCCGCTTTACGATCCCGCATTGATGCGCCTCAGCGGCATTGGACCACCATCGCCCGCGCCCGATCCGGACCCGAACCGGCCAGAAGCGGCGAAGTTGTGGTCCGCAGCCCGCCACTCCTGCGCCCGCCGCGACAGCCCGATCCCGCATCCCGGCTCAACGGCCGGTCGACATGCCAGCCCAAAACCGCCACCTGCCGACCCGAGCCCACCGCCCCGGCCGCCCGCGCCTGTGCGCGCAGGCCCGAGGTCGCCGCCCCGGGCACAAAGGGGCCGCGCTCAGACGTGGCGGGCGCCGCCCGGTTCCTGGGTCGCGTGTTCCTGGGCCTTGCGGCCGCGTCGCTCACCCTTCAGTTCCTCGGCGATCAGGAATGCCATCTCCAGCGACTGGTCGGCATTGAGGCGCGGATCGCAATGGGTGTGGTAGCGCGACGCCAGCGCCTCTTCGGTGATCGCCAGGGCGCCGCCGGTGCATTCGGTGACGTTCTTGCCGGTCAGTTCCAGGTGCACGCCGCCGGCATGGGTGCCCTCGGCCCGGTGGACCTCGAAGAAGCGCCGCATCTCGGTCAGGATCTTGTCGAACGGCCGGGTCTTCAGCCCCACCGCGGTCTTGACCGTGTTGCCGTGGACCGGGTCGCACGACCACACCACCCGGCGTCCCTCGCGCTCGACCGCGCGGATCAGACCGGGCAGATGGTCGCCCACCTGGTCGGCGCCGAAGCGGCAGATCAGCGTCAGCCGGCCCGGCGCATTGTCGGGGCTGAGCGTGTCGATCACCTTGAGCAGTTCGTCGGCGGCCATGCTCGGCCCGACCTTGACGGCCACCGGGTTTTCGATGCCGCGCAGGAACTCCAGGTGCGCACCGCCCAGTTGCCGGGTCCGGTCGCCGACCCACAGCATGTGCGCCGAGGTATCCACCCAGGCGCCGGTTTCCGAGTCGCGACGGGTCAGCGCCTGTTCATAGCCAAGCAGCAGCGCCTCGTGGCTGGTGTAGAAGTCGGTGCCGCGCAATTGCGGCACGTCGCCGGGGCCGACGCCGCACGCCGCCATGAAGTCGAGCGCGCCGCTGATCCGGTCGGCGACATCGCGATAGCGCGCCACCGCCGGCGTGTTGGACAGGAATTCCAGCGTCCAGCCATGCACCTTGTTGAGGTCGGCATAGCCGCCCTGGGCGAAGGCGCGCAGCAGGTTGATGGTCGACGCCGACTGGGCATAGGCCTTGAGCATGCGCTCGGGGTCGGGCGTGCGCTCGGCCTCGACGAACTCGATGCCGTTGATGATATCGCCGCGATAGGCGGGCAGTTCGACGCCGTCCTGCACCTCGGTGGGCTTGGAGCGCGGCTTGGCGAACTGGCCGGCCATGCGGCCCACCTTGACCACCGGGCAGGACGCCGCAAAGGTCAGGATCACCGCCATTTGCAGGATCACCCGAAAGGTGTCGCGGATGCCGTCGGGGTGGAACTCGGCAAAGCTTTCGGCGCAATCGCCACCCTGCAGCAGAAATGCGTCGCCCTCGGCCACCTGGGCCAGCTGGTGCTTCAACCGGCGCGCTTCGCCGGCGAACACCAGCGGCGGGTAGCGCGACATGGTCGCCTCGACCCGTTCGACCGCTTGGGCGTCGGGATAGGCCGGCACCTGCTCGATCGGGCAGCGACGCCAGCCGTCGGGGCGCCAGGTGTGAGCGTGCTCCGGATCGAACGGCGCCTTGGGCTGGCGCCCGGCCATGTCGGACTGCGCAGACATAATCGGTCAAAAACTCCGCGATTTTGAAGCCGCCGAAAATAGCTTGCCGTGCCTTTGTTACGCAAGGGTGAACGTGCCGCAGCGCAGCACGGGCAGCGCATTGGCCGTCCGGGCCGCCTCCGGTCCGTGGTCGCCGGACGGTGTCGCTGACGGCGCTCGGTCCGGGCGGAAACGGCCCGCTGCGCTTAATTTGCCCCGGTCACCGACAGATACGATACCCTGTCACTGACCGATACAAAGGCGGCGCGAAGCGGAGCTCCTCTGTAAAGAAATCTGACAGCAGCCGCGCCACACGCCAAATCACCCCTTTGCCAACAAAGGGTTGATAAACGGCACAGTTTTTGCTTAAATTTTTGAGTACCCGCGCCGTCGGACAATGGACCGGCGGGTCGGGATTGCATCGGCAAAACCTTGCCGAACACGATATAAGGGCACATGGTGTCGGTAGAGCTTGAATGTAGTAGAGTGTAGACAATGAACAGTATCAAGCGGTTGGTGGTGGCGGCAGTGGTCGGCCTGGGGATGTCGGCTCCGGCCGCAGCGGCGCTGGTTCCGGTGGACCTGGAATTGTCGTTGGCGATCGACGTGTCCTCGTCGATCCGGCGCCAGGAATATCGTCTCCAAATGGCGGGGTATGCCGACGCCTTCCGTCAACAATCGGTGATCGACGATATCGTCGGATCGAAGAATGGTATCGCGGTCAACGCGGTGTTTTTCTCCAGCATTGCCAGCGAGGGCATCGGGTACCAGCATCTGCAGACCGAAAGCGATGTGCTGGGCTTCGCCGACCTCCTGGAAGCCTTCGCGCGGCCGTTCAACGGCGGCACCGATGTGGCGCTGGGGATGCAAGCGGCGCTCGACAGCATCCTCAACAATGAGTTCGAAGGGTCGACCAAGATCATCGACGTGTCCGGTGACGGTACCGGTGGTACCGGGCGGACGTCGCGGGCAGTGCGTGACGCCGCCCTCGCCCAAGAGATCGACGCGATCAACGCCATCGCCATCGGCACTGAGTTTCTGGCTGCGGCTTTCGCCTACGACGTGGCTGGCGGCAAGGACGCGTTCGTCAAGCGAGCCAACAGCTTCGACGATTTCGCCGAGGCCATCGCCAAAAAGATCGACCTGGAGGTGGACCAGGGTACCAAGCCGATCCCGGTGCCCGCGACCATTTTGTTGATGGCTATCGGCCTTGCGGGGCTGGGGGTTTTGCGCCGGCGTCGCTAAGCCATCCGCGCCATCGGATCGCCCCGGTCCGGGGCCCACAAACAAAAAGCCGGTTGGCAGAGCGCCACCCGGCTTTTTTTCGGTCTCCCCTGCCGCCCGGTCAGGCGAGGCTTTTGGACGCGATCTCGTAGACGTCTTTCGACAGGTCGGATACGGCGACCAGACGCTCCAGTTCCGAGCGCATGGCGCTGCGCCGGGTGGCGTCGAAGCGCCGCCAGCGCCCCAGCGGACCGACCAGCCGCGCGGCGATCTGCGGGTTGAGCTTATCCACCTTGAGCACCGTGTCGGCGAGCAGCCGATAGCCCTGCCCCGAGGCGTCGTGGAAACGCACCTGGTTCAACTGGCTGAACGCAGACACCAGCGAGCGCACCCGGTTGGGGTTGGCGAGCGTGAACGCCGGGTGGTCCATCAAGGCGGCGACCCGCTCGACGGTGTCCGCGCGGGTCGATACCGCCTGGATCGAGAACCACTTGTCGATCACCAGCGGCTGATCCTCATAGCGGGCGTAGAAGTCCGCCAGCACCCGCTCGCGCGCCGGGTCGTCGGCATTGGCGAGCACCCGCAGGGCCGCCAGCCGGTCGGTCATGGTGGTGGCGGCGTCATATTGCGCCTCGGCCAGGCGCAGGCCGGCGGCGCCGGCGGCGCCCAGATAGCCGAGCGCCAGGTTCTTCACCCGGCGCTGCTGGCGCGCGTCGGCGGCGTCGCAGCCGGCGGCCAGGCGCTTGGAAGCGGCGTCATAAACCGCCTGCCAGCGTGCGGCCAGGGCGCGCCCCAGGGTCTCGCGCACGGTCTGGCGCGCGGCGAACAGGCCGTCCACGTCCACCTCGTCCATGCGCTGGCCCAGCATCACCTCGCTCGGCAGGGTGGCGATCTCGGCGACCAGGGCGGGGTCGGTCTCGGCGTCGGCGATCACCTGTTCGATCGCCTGGACGAACGCCGGGTCGACGTCGAGCGCCCGACCCGCGGCGTGGTCGGCGACCAGCCCCAGGATCAGGTCGCCGGCCAGGTCCTGGCCCGCTTCCCAGCGCGCGAAGGCGTTGTCGTCATGGGCTAGCAGGAACAGTTTGTCGTCGCGGCTCTGGTCGGTGGTCAGCCGCACCGGCGCGGAGAAATCGCGCAACAGGCTGGCCACCGGCCGGACGCCCACATCCTCGAACACGAATTGCTGGCTGGCCTCGCGCAGGTCTAGCAAGAAGCCCTCGGCGTCGGCACGCCCTTCGCCCTGGGCCAGGCGGGCGTCGAGACGCTGGCCGTTGGGGCCCAGCAACGCCATCTTCACGGGGATGTGCATGGGCGCCTTGCCGGTCTGGCCCGGCGTGTCGGGCACCCGTTGGGTGAGCGTCAGCGTATAGCGCCCGGCGCCGGGGTCGTAAGAGCCCTCGGCGTGCACCTCGGGCGTGCCGGCCTGGGTGTACCACAGCTTGAACTGGCCGAGGTCGACACCGCCGGCGTCCGCCATGGCGGCGGCGAAGTCGTCGCAGGTGACCGCCTGGCCGTCGTGGCGCTCGAAATAGAGGTCGATGCCGCGCCGGAAGCCCTCGGCGCCCAGCAGCGTGTGCATCATGCGGATCACCTCGGCGCCCTTATTGTAGACCGTGGTGGTGTAGAAGTTGTTGATCTCGATATAGCTCGACGGCCGCACCGGGTGCGCCATGGGGCCGGCGTCCTCGGAGAACTGGTGGCTGCGCAGCACCCGCACATCGTCGATGCGCTTGAGCGCCGCCGAGCCCATGTCGGCGGAGAACTGCTGGTCGCGGAACACCGTCAGCCCCTCCTTCAAGGAGAGTTGGAACCAGTCGCGGCAGGTCACCCGGTTGCCGGTCCAGTTGTGGAAATACTCATGCGCGATCACGCCCTCGATATGATCGTAATCGTCGTCGGTGGCGGTTTCCGGGCTGGCCAACACATACTTGGTGTTGAACACGTTGAGCGACTTGTTCTCCATGGCGCCCATGTTGAAGTCGCCGACCGCGACGATGTTGTATTCGTCGAGATCGTATTCGAGGCCATAGACCTGCTCGTCCCAGGCCATGGCCCGTTTGAGGCTTGCCATGGCGTGGCCGCACTTGTCGAGGTCGGCCCGCGCCGCCCAGATGTTGAGCGTCACCGGCCGGCCCAAGCGGGTGGTGAAGCTGTCGCCAAGCCGGCCCAGATCGCCGGCCACCAGCGCGAACAGATAACTGGGCTTGGGGAACGGGTCTTCCCACACCGCGAAGTGGCGACCGCCGTCAAGCGTGCCGGCCTCGACCCGGTTGCCGTTGGACAGCAGCACGGGATAGGCGCTGGCGTCGGCCTCGATACGGACCCGGTAGCGCGCCATCACGTCGGGCCGGTCGGGGAAGAAGGTGATGTTGCGGAAGCCCTCGGCCTCGCACTGGGTGCAGAAGATGCCGCCCGATTTGTAGAGCCCTTCGAGGCGGGTATTGTCCACCGGGTCGATGCGCGTGACGGTCTCCAGCACGAACCGCTCGGGCACGTCGGCGATGGTCAGTTGCTCGGCCACGCGGGTCAGCCGCGTCTCGGCCACCGGCTCGCCGTCGATGGTCACGCCGTCCAGGCGCATGGCCGGATCGCCGTCGAGGGTCAGGTCGGTGGCGCCGGCGCGCGCCCGGCGCACGGTCAGCCGGGCGACCACCCGGGTGTCGCGGTCGGCCAGGTCGACGGTCAGATCCACCTGGTCCACCTGAAAGGCGGGCGGGCGATAGTCGGCCAGGTTGATCGCTTGGGGGGCCTTGCTCTCGGCGGGGGTGGCGGGGCTGTCGGCACCGGTGCGGGCATCCATCGGCTCAATCCTCGGCTTGAAATCGGAGAGTATATGTATGGGATCGCAAGGCGCGGTCCTCAATGGCGAAGCCGGGGATCAGCCCCGGCCGCGATAAGAGGCCACGCCCGGATCGGGCAGCCACAGGCCCGCGGGCGGTTCGCCGGTCTGGTAGAACACGTCGATGGGGATGCCGCCGCGCGGGTACCAATAGCCGCCGATGCGCAGCCACTGGGCCTCGGTCTCGGCGGCCAGGCGCTTGGCGATCTTGACCGTGCACGCCTCGTGGAAGCCGGCGGTGTTGCGGAAGCTGTGCAGATACAGCTTCAGCGCCTTGCTCTCCACCAGCTTCGGCCCCGGCACATAGTCGATCACCAGATGGGCGAAGTCGGGCTGGCCGGTCACCGGGCACAGGCTGGTGAATTCCGGGCAGGTGAAGCGCACCAGATACAGGGTGTCGGGGTGCGGGTTGGCGACCGTCTCCAACACCGCCTCGTCGGGCGTCGCGGGCATGTGCGCCGCTGCGCCCAATTGCGTCAGATCGCTATAAATGGTCTCTTTCATGGCCTGCTTATGCAACCGGCGGCGGCGCCTGTCAAAGCCCGCGCCGGGCGCTATAGTTCGCAAAACAGCGCACCGATTGAAAAAGCCACCGCAGCCTTCTAGCTTCGGCCCGAAACGTCAACTGAAACGCTCACCGAAGCGCCGACCGGGCCGCCGATCGACCCGGCAGCAAACCGCCGGACGGACCGCCACGGCGGCCCCATTGACCCGTGCCCATCCCAAGGGAGGACAAGGCAGATGGCCGACTCTCAAAGCATGCCCCGGCAGCAATCGGGCGAAACCGGTTCGCTGGTCTCCGCCGCCTGGCTGGCCGATCACATGACCGCGCCCGACATCCGCATCGTCGACGCGTCCTGGCACTTCCCCGACAGCGGCCGCAAGGCCCATGCGGAGTATGAAGAGGCGCACATTCCCGGCGCCGTGTTCTTCGACATCGACGAGATCAAGGACACCGCCGGCGATCTGCCGCACATGCTGCCGCCGGCGGAAAAATTCTCGTCGCGGGTGCGCGAGATGGGCCTGGGCGACGGCAACCGGCTGGTCATCTACGACACCGGCGGCGTCCATCCCGCCGCCCGGGTGTGGTGGATGTTCCGGGTGTTCGGCTGCCGCGATGTGGTCGTGCTCGACGGCGGCCTCGCCGGCTGGCGCGCCCAGGACGGCCGCATCGACGACATCCCGCCGATCCCGCGCCGCCGCCATTTCTCGCCGCGCTACCAGGCGACCCTGGTCCGCGACGCCGACCAGGTGGCCCAGGCGCTCGACAAGGGCACCGCCCAAGTGGTCGACGCGCGCGGCGGGCCGCGCTTCTCAGGCGCCGACCCCGACCCGCGCCCGGGCATCCGCTCGGGCCACATTCCGGGCAGCCTGAACGTGCCTTTCGCCAGCCTTTTCAACGACGATGGGACCTACAAGGACCCCGACGGTCTGCGCGCCGCCTTCGAGGCCGGCGGCGTCGATCTGAGCCGCCCGGTGATCACCACCTGCGGTTCGGGCATCACCGCGTGCACGCTCGCCCTCGCCCTCGACATCCTCGGCAAGAAGGATGTGGCCGTCTATGACGGCTCGTGGGCCGACTGGGGCGCCGACCGGGGGGACCAAAGCCGGCCCATCGCAACCGGAGCCCCTGCATGACCCCTTCCGACCAAGACCCGAAAGCCCCGCGCGGCCGTAATGCGCTGGGCGACAACACCCGACTGGTCACCGGCGGTCGGCGCCCCGAATGGACCCAGGGCGTCGTCAACCCGCCGGTCTTCCGCGCCTCCACCTGCCTGTTCGAAACCTATGCCGACTTCGACGCCGGCATCGCCGACCCCGACAGCCGGCTGTTCTACGGCCGGCGCGGCACGCCGACCCACTGGTCGCTGCGCGAGGCGCTGACCGGGCTCGAACCCAATGGCCATGACAGTTGGCTGTTCCCGTCGGGGGTGTCGGCGATCACCACCGCGCTGATGGCCTATTGCAAGCCCGGCCAGCGCATGCTGCTGCCCGACAATGTCTATGAACCGATCCGCAGCTACGCCCAGACCGCACAGGAACATTTCGGCGTCGAGACCGCCTTCTATCCGCCCGGCGTCGGCGCCGGCATCGCCGACTATCTGGACGACCGCACGGCGGTGGTGCTGGTCGAGACGCCGGGGTCGCTGACCTTCGAGGTCGCCGACGTGCCGGCGATCGCCGCTGCGGCGCACCAGGTGGGCGCCACGGTGATCGCCGACAACACCTGGGCGACGCCGCTCTACTACGAAGCGCTCAGCCACGGCGCCGACGTGTCGGTGATCTCGTGCACCAAATATGTGGTCGGCCACTCCGACGTGCTGATGGGCAGCGTGACCGCGACCGCGCGCGCCTGGCCCAAGCTCAAGAAGATGGCCGTGCGGCTCGGCATGACCGCCTCGGCCGACGATTGCGCGCTGGCGCTGCGCGGCCTGCGCACCCTCGGCGTGCGCCTGGCCCAGCACCAGGCCTCGGCGCTCGACGTGGCGCACTGGCTGGCCGAGCAGCCCGAGGTCGCCGAGGTGCGCCACCCCGCCCTCGCCTCGTGCCCCGGCCACGAGGTGTTCAAGCGCGACTTCACCGGCTCCACCGGCCTCTTTGGCGTGGTGCTTGAGGGCGGCCAGGAAAGCGACGTGGCCGCCATGATCGATCCGATGAAGCTGTTCAAGATCGGCTTTTCCTGGGGCGGCTATGAAAGCCTGGTGCTGCCGGCACGCCCGGAACGGGTGCGCACCGCCGAGCCGTGGACCGCGGCCGGGCCGGTGCTGCGCCTGCACATCGGCCTTGAAGACGTGGCCGACCTCAAGGCCGATCTGGCCGATGGGCTGGCGCGCTTCCGCGCCGCGCGCGACCGCGCCGCCTGAACCGGCACCTGAACCGGCGCCAGGCCGACACCCTGGCGCCGCGAAACGCCCTTGGCCTGAGCGCAGGGGCAAGACCCGGGGGGGGGCCGGCACACCAGACGCCCCCCGGCCCGAAGCACGCGGGCGCCCGTCGCCGCCGCATGAGCCCGCGAAGCGCCGGCGGCCCGGGCGCCCCTCGCCCCCCACCGGGCCGGACGTGGAAAAGCGCCCGGTCGCCTTCGCCTCGGCAACGCCACCGCGCGACCTACTCCTAGTTTAAGAATATCGCCGAATCAGCTGTCTTTACCCGAAATTTACGGGGGTCTAACATAATCCGGTCTCCAGGTTAGGCTTGAGGTGTGACAGGACCGACGCCATACCGGCAACTCATGCCGCCTACCCTCAGAAGTTGAGCCTGCGTTATGCAAAGTTCCCCAAATCATCGTTTCTTCAACGCCATTCGCGACTTGCCGATCGGGCGCAAGCTGGCCGGAGCGTTCACGCTCGGCTTGATCATCACATTGGCCCTTGGCGGTATCGGCCTGATCGCGCTGAACAGCGTCTCGGATCGCACCGACAAAGCGAGTGAAGCCAACCAACTGGTGATCTTAGCGCTCGATCTACGCAGTTCAGAGATGAGCTATCGGCTGGACCGCGCGCCCGAGAAGGCCGCACAAGTCCACAGCCTGACCGACCGGTTGAGCGACCAGATCCAAATCGCCGCCGGCATGTTCAATGACGCCGGCGCCCGCACCAAGCTGGACTCGCTGTCGGCGGTGGTCGGTCAATACGAGACTCTGTTCGACCGCTTCGTCCGTATCGACGATCAGGCGCAGAGCGCTCAGACCGCCATGGAAGACGCCGCCTGGCGCGTCGACGCCGAGTTGACCGCGTTCCGCGCCGAACTCAAGGCTCAGGCCAACGAGCTGATCGCCGAGGACGCCGACACCGCGATCATTCAGGACGATCTGGCCAAGGCCGATGCGGCGAACCGGCTGATCACCTACATGCTGGACATCCGGCGCGACGAGAAGAACTATCAGATCAGCGGCGACAAGGACGCCGTGGAGCGGGTAATCAATCTGGTCGGCGCCCTGCGCGGTGAAACCCAGTACCTGCTCGACACCGCCAAGACCGATGAGATTCGCAGTGTGGCGGAGACCGTGCTCACCGCCCTCGACGACTATGAACGGGCGTTTCGCGCCTTCGTCGACGGTCGCGACCGCCAGGCCGAGATCGCGCCCGACCTGTCGGCCCAGGCCGAACGGGTCGAACAAGCCGCGCGCACGCTGCGCGAACAACAGACCAGCGCCCTGATCCGCGACAGCCGCCGCGCCTGGATCACCATGTCGGTGTTCCTCGCCCTCAGCGTCATCGGCGCACTGGTGTTGTCCCGCACCCTGACCAAGGCGATCGCCGGACCGCTGATCACCATCGCCGCCGCCATGAAGTCGCTGGCCGACGGCAAGCTGGACATCGACATTCCCGGCGTCGGCCGCCATGACGAGTTGGGACAGATGGCCGGCAATGTGCAGGTATTCAAAGACAACGCGATCGCCAAGCAGGAACTGGAGGCCGAGCAAACCCGCGCCGAGGCGGAAAAGCGCGAAGAAGAAGCCGCGCACCGACGCGAGCAGGAACGCTTCGAGGCAGAGCAGCGCGACCAGGAGCGTCGGCTTGAGGCCGAGAAGCGCAAGGCGGTCCAGGATCTGGCCGATCGCTTCGAGTCGGAAGTGGGCGATGTGGTCAACAGCGTCAGCCAGTCGGGTAGCAGCCTGCAAGCCACCGCCCACCAACTGACCACGGCGGTCCAGGAGACCAGCGAACAAACCCATGCCGCCTCGCAAGGCGCCGATCAGGCGTCGGCCAGCGTCGAGACCGTGGCGTCGGCGGCCGAGGAACTGTCGGCGGCGATCCGCGAGGTCAACGAACAGGTCTCGCAAGCGGCGCGAAACCTGCAAAACACCGCCAAGGGCGCCAATGAAGCGGGCAGCCTGATGGACGACCTGCAACGCGCGGTCAGCCAGATCGACGAGGTGGTGGGCCAGATCGGTACGGTCGCCGAACAGACCAATCTGTTGGCCTTGAACGCCACCATCGAAGCGGCGCGTGCTGGCGATGCCGGCAAGGGCTTCGCGGTGGTCGCGGGTGAGGTCAAGCAACTGGCCAGCCAGACCCAGAAGATGACCGAGTCCATCGCCAGCCAGTTGGCGGCGGTCAACGAGGCGTCCAACAAGGCGGTCAACGCCACGCGCACCATCGTCACGGAGATCGACGAGGTGAACGCGTCGACCGGCTCCATGGCGGCGGCCATCGAGCAGCAGGCGTCGGCGGTGGACGAAATCAGCCGCAGCGCGCAGGAAGCTGCCATGGGCACCTCCGAGGTGACCCAGAACCTCACCAGCCTGCGCCAGGCGGCGGAAAACACCTCCCAGGCGTCGAACAGCGTCAGCGACTCAGCCGACGGTCTGGCCCGCGACGCCGACAAACTGCGCGCCACGGTCAAGGACTTCCTGTCCGGGGTCCGCGCCAGCTAAGCGCTCCCCGAAAAACGACCGACCGACCGCCGACGGCCCGCCCAAGCTTCCCTTGGGCGGGCCGTGTCGGGTTACAGAAGGCCCAGATCCGCCAGATCGCGCGCCAGATGCGGCGGCAGGCTGTCGCCGTCGGGACCGCCAGCCAGATCGCGCGGCGCCTCGGCCGCGGGCAGATAGCGCCAGCCCTGGATCGGCCGCCGGTGCACCCGCGCCACCGCGACCAACTCCGGGTCCAACAGGAACCGGCACCGCTTGGGGCCCATTTCGTCGTCCGCCTCGACCATGTCCAGGATGCGGTTGCGCGCGGCGATCTCGCGCCGGACGATCCAGTAGATCGACCCGCCGTCGAGCACGGCATCGCGCCGGCGCGGCATGTTACGGGTGGAATGCAGCACAACCGGGCGCCCGGCCGCCCGGCTGTCGGCCGGGGCGGTGACGGTGAACTGGGCTTGGCGTGCCGCCAGCGTGTCCAGATCGGGCACGCCGGCGGCGGTTTTCAACAAATGAACGACCATGAACCGGGAAATAGCCAAGCCGTGCGGCGAACGCCAGGGGGCGGCGCGCCGCAGCTCAGGGATTACAACAGCACCAACGCCGCAAGCCCCAGAAAGGCCAGAAAGCCGATCACGTCGGTGATCGTGGTCACGAACACGGTCGACGAGACCGCCGGGTCGATGCCCAGCCGCGACAGCGTCATCGGCACCAGGATGCCCGACAGCCCGGCGACCGCAAGATTGATGACCATCGCAGCGGCCAGCACCCCGGCCAGCAGCGGGTCGCCGAACCAGGCCCAGGCGACGCCGCCGATGACCCCGGCCAGCAAGGCGCCGTTGATCAGACCGACCAGCAATTCCTTGTTGACGATGCGCAGCGCGTTGGCCGCCGACAATTCCTTGGTCGCCAGAGCGCGCACGGCGACGGTCATGGTCTGAGTGCCGGCATTGCCGCCCATGGACGCCACGATGGGCATCAGCACGGCGAGCGCCACCAGTTGCTGGATGGTCGCCTCGAACCGGCCGATCACCGCCGACGCCAGCACGGCGGTGCCCAGATTGACCAACAACCAGGTGAACCGGCTGCGGGTCATGGTGACGATCGACTCGTTGACGCCGCCCTCCGACACCCCGGCGAGCGCCAGGATGTCCTCCTGCGCCTCCTGCTCGACCACATGGACGATGTCGTCGACGGTGATCACGCCGACCAGACGGCGGCTCTGATCGATCACCGCGGCCGAGATCAGGTGATACTTGTTGAACTGATAGGCGACGTCCTCCTGGTCGGCCATCACGTCGATCAGATGCGGGTCGCGGGTCATGATGTCGCCGATCTTGACCCGCCGCTCGTTGCGCATCACGCGGCTGAGCGCGATCGCGCCGACCGGCCGATGAAACGGATCGGTGACGATGATCTCGTAGAAATCGTCGGGTAGCGACGGATTTTCGGCGCGCAGATAGTCGATGGTCTGGCCGACGGTCCAGAACTGCGGCACGGCGACCAGATCGCGCTGCATGATCCGGCCGGCGGATTCTTCTGGATAGGCGAGGCCCTCCTCGATCACCACCCGGTCGGCGGCGGCGAGCCGGCGCAGCACCTGATTCTGGACGTCCTCGTCCAGTTCCTCGATCACCGCGATGGCGTCGTCGCTGTCCAGTTGGCGCACCGCCTCGGCGACCAGCGTGGCCGGCACCTGGCGCACCACGTCGGTGAACACCTGGCCGTCCAATTCCGGCAGCACCGCAGGGTCCAGATTGTCGCCGGCGAGGGCGGCCAGTTGCCGGCGATCCGATGGCGGCAGCACCTCGAACAGATCGGCCAGGTCGGGCAAGGCCAGCCCGTCGACCAGATCCGCGGCCTCGGCCGCATCCTCGCGGCGCACCGCCTCGACCACCTGCTGGACGAAATCCACCTGCAGGTGCGCATCCTGGCTGCTCGGATCGCGATCGTCGTCGGATCGGGTTTTCAGAAGCGTGCCGCCCCCCTCATCGGGGAGCAAATCTGGCGGTTCCGGCCACGGCGCGCGGCGCTCGGGCGGTCTGTCGGTCATGCCGGCCCTCCCTGTCTGCCGCCACCCTCCGGTATTCGCCGTTCGCTCGGGATCGGCCCCCGGGATCGGCTGCGCCCCTCAGGGGGTCTGACGCCCTCTCCGGGACCGCCCGCACCAAGCGCGCCGGACCGCAAGGGCCCGCCCGGCTCGGCATCTTGGGGCGAGAGATAATGGTGCGGTCGAGAAGACTCGAACTTCCACGGGCTTATCGCCCACAGCGACCTCAACGCTGCGCGTCTACCAATTCCGCCACGACCGCATCGGAGGCCGGGGTATACCGAAAGCCCCGCCGTCGATCAAGCCCTCAGTCGCCTTAAAGATCACGAAAAGAGGTCATCTCGGTAATCGACACGCCGATCTTCTCGCCCATCACCTGCACCTCACCCCGGGCGATCAGCTCGCCATTGGCGTAGATCCAGGCTTCCTCGTCGACGTTCGAATCCAGATCGACCACGGCGCCGCGGCCCATCTTGAGCAATTGCCGGATCGGCATATTGGCCGAGCCGATCACCACCGAGATTTCCACACCGACCTTGTTGAGTGAGCTCACACCATGCCTCGTATGATCTGGACCGACCCACCGGGACCGTCACGCCGGCGGTCAAACACGCCGCCGGGAGTGTTGCACCTTCGCGCAACCATGTTACTTGAGGGTTAACCGCTTCGGAAGGAGACTGTAAACGGTGGCCAGCGGATGCCATAGAAAGACTCCCGCCAGCGCCCCGGGCGACGCCCGCGGCGACCGCTCTGGCAGCGCTGCGGACAGCAATTCCAGCCCCGTTTCGAGCCCTGTCCCTGGGCGTGCGTCTGACGGCAACAGTGCCGGGCAACACCGCGCCGGCCCCGATACCCCGCACCCGAACGCCGCCGAGTGGCCGGCCTGGGAGGTCGCTGAAGGCCTGGTCGACTACGCCCAGGCCCTGGAGCGCATGGAACGGCGGGTTGCGGAGATCCGCGCCGGCACGGCGCCCGAGTTGATCTGGCTGGTGGAACACCCGCCGCTCTACACCGCCGGCACCCGCGCCAAACCCGCCGACCTGCTGACCCCGGATCGCTTTCCAGTCTATCAAACCGGGCGCGGTGGCGAATACACCTATCACGGGCCGGGGCAACGGGTGGTCTATGTGATGATCGACCTGACGCGCCGCGGCCGCGACGTCCGTCGTTTCGTGGCCGGCCTCGAAGCCTGGATCATCGCCGCGCTCGCCCGCTTCAACGTCACCGCCGAGGTGCGCGACGGCCGCGTCGGCGTCTGGGTGCCCCGCCCGGCCATGGGGCGCGAGGACAAGATCGCCGCCATCGGCGTCCGGGTCCGGCGATGGGTCAGCTATCATGGGCTGGCGATCAATGTGGACCCGGACCTGGCCCATTTTTCGGGTATCGTGCCGTGCGGGCTGTCCGCCTTCGGCGTCACATCGCTGGCCGACCTGGGCTATCCGGTAACCCTGACCGACATGGACGTGGCGCTGCATGAAACACTCCCAACCTTGTTGACATACACAGAAAAAAGTTGAGGCTTAAAGTCAACGCCGCGTCATGGCTGTGAACAGATTTCGATTTGAAATCAAATCTCTGGCGTTCTTCGCCAATCTGATTTAAGTCGAACAAAAGTTGACTGAACGGTATTGGTTGGCATGGTTTGAGACCGCTTGATGATCGCCTTGGAACCATGTCGCGATCACTACGGGTATTATGAGCAGGCCCTAGGGCTGCCTGCTCAATGCCAAGATGTAAAAAGGGGGGGTCATGGGCCGACGCTCGGATCATAGCCGCAAGGAGTTGGAGGAACTGGCTCTGTCCGCCGCCATCCAGGGGGTCACGGCGCAGGGCACGCAGGGCCTGACCATTCGCGGCGTCGCCCACGCAATCGGTTATTCGCCCGGCACGCTGTACAATCTGTTCGAAAACCGCGACGAGTTGATCCTGCGGGTCGCCGGCCGCGCGCTCGATCTGCTGCTTCAGACGCTGGAGGCCGCCGAGGCGAAGGACAAGGCGATCGGCCTGCATGGCCTGTGCGACCAGTTCATCCGCTTCGTCGAAACCAACGGCCTGTTGTGGGAGGCGGTGATCGCCGCGCGCGCCCAGCGCAGCGACCCGGCGATCTGGTATTGGCAGAAGGTGATGCGCATCGTCGAGGTGAATCAGCGCGTTCTATTGCGCGCCCTGCCCGACCTGCCGGCGGAGGTGGCCATGCGCAGCGCCATAACCGTGGCGCTGGCGCTCAACGGCTTGATCGCCACCGTCGATCGGCAGAATCTTTGGACCTTCGCGCAAAGCGACCTGGCGTCCATGGCCCACGACCTGATCGACCGCTATACCGCCGGCCTGGCTGCCGTTGGGGACGGGAGCCAGAGACCGGGCCAGACCCAGCCCGGTGAACAAAGCCACGGCGCCCCGGCCGCCGACGCCGCCCATGCGGTGACGACGGCGACCGACGGGCCGGGCGATCAATAGGCGACGACGATGCCGTCCTTGCGCATCTCGGTCGCCCCCCAATAGACGCCGGTCTCGGGGTCGCGCCAGATCGCCTGATAGCCGCCGAACGGCCCCTTGGTGTATTCCACATCATGGCCGCGCGCTTCCAGGTCCATGCGCACCTCTTGCGCGATGCCGGTTTCGATGCGCAGCGTGCCGCCGTCGGTCATCGGCCCCGGTCCGGCGAACGGTTGGGTCGAACCGGCATGGTTGTAACGCGCGGCGTCGCCCGCTTCCTGCACGTTCATACCGAAATCGACCAGATTGACCACGATCTGCGCGTGGCCCTGGGGCTGCATGGCGCCGCCCATCAGGCCGAAGCTCAGCCACGGCGCGCCATCCTTGGTGATGAAGGCGGGAATGATGGTGTGGAACGGCCGCTTGCCCGGCGCATAGACATTGGGGTGATCGGGGTCGAGGCTGAACAGCGCGCCGCGATCCTGCAACATGAAGCCGAGCCCGTCGGGCACCAGCCCCGACCCCATGCCGCGATAGTTGGACTGGATCAGCGACACCATCATGCCGTCCTTGTCGGCGACGGTCAGATAGATGGTATCGCCTTCCATCAGCTTCGGGTCGCCGGGGTCGACCTCGGTGCTGGCGCGATCCATGGCGATGGTCGCCCGCCGCTCGGCCGCATAGTCCTCGGACAACAGCCGCGCCAGCGGCACGTCGTAGAAATCGGGGTCGGCATAGAAGCGCGCCCGGTCGGCGAAGGCCAGCTTCTTGGCTTCGGTCGACACGTGCAGATAATCGGCCGAGCCGAAGCCCATGGCGGCCAGGTCATAGCCTTCGAGGATGGTGAGCATCTGCAAGGCGGCGATGCCCTGGCCGTTGGGCGGCAGTTCCCAGACGTCATAGCCGCGATAATTGACCGACACCGGCTCGACCCAGGTGGACGTGTGGTCGACCAGATCGCGTTTTCTGAGCGGCCCGCCGATGCGCTTCATATAGGCGTCGATGGTGTCGGCGATCGGACCGTCGTAGAAGGCGTCGCGCCCGCCCTCG
Source organism: Rhodothalassium salexigens DSM 2132 (assembly GCF_004341375.1). Classification (GTDB taxonomy): domain Bacteria; phylum Pseudomonadota; class Alphaproteobacteria; order Sphingomonadales; family Rhodothalassiaceae; genus Rhodothalassium; species Rhodothalassium salexigens. The sequence continues at coordinate 140,133 of NZ_SLXO01000008.1, read as the reverse complement.
GCGATCAGGCGCAGCGTGCGCGCCAGATCCGGGTTGCGGAACACGTCGCCATGGCCCAGCGGCCGGCCGTCAGGCTCATAGGTGGCCTTGTAGTTGTCGATCTCCTCGACGATGCCTTGGGCATGCAGGGTGCGGAACGCCTCGGCCGAGCGGGTCAGGTAATAGCCGATCAACTGGGTGACCGGGAACCCCGCCTCGGCATAGCGGATCGCCGGCGCCAGATTGTCGGCCATGGGCTGGCGGCCGAACCGGTCGTGCAGCGTGTACCAACCGTCGACCGTGCCCGGCACGCTGACCGACAGGCTGCCCCAGTCGGGGATGTCGTCGCCGTCGAGCTTCGCTTTGAGGTCGTCGAGGCTCTGGCCCAGGGGCGCGCGGCCCGAGCCGTTGAGGCCGTAGAGGCGCTCGGTCTCGGGGTCCCAGACGATGGCGAACAGGTCGCCGCCGATGCCGTTGCCGGTGGGCTCCATCAGCCCTAAGGCCGCGTTGGCGGCGATCGCCGCGTCCACCGCGTTACCGCCGGCCTTCAACACGTCGATGGCGATCTGGCTGGCCAGCGGGTGCGAGGTGGCGGCGATGCCGTTCATGCCCAGCACCGGCGCGCGGGTGGCGAACGCCGCGCCCACCACCCGGTCGCCGCCGCCGCTCTTGTCCGGCCCGGCGGCCAGGTCGTCGCCCCATCCGATCATCACCACCCCAGCCAAAATCGCCTTGCCCATGGCGCCGAGCGCGCCGCGCAAACGTCCCATGATTGTCCTTCCCGTTATGGATTGCGGGTGTTTATGCTCGACGCACGCTAGAGGGTTTTGCGATCGGATTGAACCGCACCGATCGACCATCTGCCGTGACCGAGCCCGACCCAGGACAGCAGGAGAACGCCCATGGCTCACCCCCAAGACATCCGCCTGACCACCGCGCCGACGCTCGCCGGCGCCACCATCGACCGCGAGATCGATATCGTCAGCGCCGAGGCGGTCTATGGCGTCAACCTGTTCCGCGACCTGTTCGCCCAGGTGCGCGACGTGTTCGGCGGCCGGTCCAGTTCCATGCAATCGGCGCTCAAGGAAGCGCGCGAAGAGGTGATGCGCGAGCTGCGCGAGGAGGCCGCCGCGCGCGACGCCGACGGCGTTGTGGCGGTGACGCTGGACTATGAGGAATTGAGCGGCGGCGGCGCGAACATGCTGTTGGTGGTCGCCACCGGCACGGCGGTCCGACTGAAATAGCCGCCACTAGGACCGCGCACGCACACGCGCGCGCCGCGCTCACGGTGCCGCCAAGAGCGTCCACGCCTCGGCCGCCAGGATGCAGCCATAGCCGAGCCACAGACAGGCCCGGTCGGACGGCCGCCAGCGGCGCGCCTGGCGCTCGCGGCGGTCGCGCAGCTTGGCCAACTCGTCGTGGAACATCGGGTCGCTGCGGTCGGAAAACCGGATGTCGCTCAGCCGGGTCTGCCGGCGCGCCAGGCTGTCGGCCCGCAACACCGGACGGGCAAGCAGCAAGACCCCTGCCAGCCCCAGCAATCCCGGCGGGTCAATCGCCATCGGCCCGGACACGCCCCCAGATACCCCAGATGCCCCGGATGCCCCGAGACGGCCGGCGCCCGGCCCGCCCCGGCGGCGCCGGAGCAACTGCCGCCGCGACCGGGTCAGAACGACAGGTCGAAGTCGTCATCGGGTTCGTCATCGAGATCGTCGATGTGGATGTCCTGGTCGTCGGCGGTATCGTCACCGGCGGCGTCTTCGCGGGCCACCGCCGCGTCGCCGAGCCCGGCGGTGTCGGCCTGCTTCACCAGATCGGGGGCGATCAACGCCGCGAGTGCCGCGTCCTCGTCGGCCGCCACGGCCACCGCCTCGGCAGCATCGTCAGACACCTCAAGGTCGCTCGAAACAGGCTCGGCGAACGCGTCGAAGGGCAACAGACCGAACGCGCCCAAATAGGCATTGACCAGCGCCTGGCTTGGCCATGCACCGGTCACGGTTTCCAACTGCGCGACCTGAGCTGCGGTCAGCCCCGACCGGCGCGCGGTCTCGGCCACGGTCAGGCCGGCCTGCCGGCGCGCCCCGATCAGGCCGTCGACCAGCCGCCAGCGCGCCCGATTGTCCCGCAGGCGCTCGGCAAACGCCGGCTGGCGGTGCAGAATGACCGCCAGATCGTCGCTCAACGTGCCTTTCATCATGCCAGTCCTCCGGCCTCCTGCAACCGCCTGGCGCGCAACAGCACTTGCCCACACGCCGAGGGGTTCTCCGAAACCCCCAGAAAGATCAACGCCTTGCCGTCGCGCTGCGCGAACAACAGAAACACTCTCCGGCGCCCGGGCACCGGGCAGGCGAACAGCCCGAGCCCCAGGCCCCAGCGGTCGGCGCAGCGCATCGCCGGTTCGGGACCATGGGCCGCCAGGGTGGCCAGAACGCGAAACGCCTCTTCCTTGGCGTCATCGTCCAAGGCGGCCAATTGGGCCCGGAACGTCGTTTTGTGCTCCGCGTCGGCCACCGAATTGAGGTCGAAGGATACCATAGCGCTGCCCAGCCGGCCACCACGAGCCGTGAGCGTAGAAAAGTCCGTTCAACTCCACAACCGGCAAGGCATCCGCCCAAGACCCGCCCCAAAAGACAAACCGCCCGGCGGGGCGCGGTCCCGGCCGGGCGGTTCGTGTGGCGTGGCGGTCAGCCTTTGACCTGGCCCTTGAACGGCCAGGAAAGCGACCGCTGCGGCCGATACTCGGCGGTGCCGGGGGGACGGCGGCGACGAGCGCCGGCCCCGACACCTGCGATCAGGACGCCTGTTCGTAGATCTCGGTGACGCGCTCCCAGTTGACCAGATGGTCGAAGAACGCTTCGAGATATTTGGGCCGGGCATTGCGATAGTCGATGTAGTAGCTGTGCTCCCACACGTCGCAGCCGAGCAGCGCGGTTCCGCCGTGGACCAGCGGATTTTCGCCATTGGGCGTCTGGGTCACCGCAAGCTTGCCGTCCTTCCACACCAGCCAGCACCAGCCCGAGCCGAACTGGGTCACGCCGGCCTGGACGAAGGCTTCCTTGAAGTCGTCGACGCTGCCGAAATCCTTCTTGATCTGGCTTTCCAGATTGCCGGGGATGGCGCCGCCGCCCTTGGGGCTCATCCAGTGCCAGAACTCCATATGGTTCCAGTGCTGGGCGATCTGGTTGAACAGCTTGGGGTCGGACTTGAAGCTCTCGCGGATGGCGCTTTCCAGGTCCATGTCCGCGTAGGGCGTGCCCTCCATCAGCTTGTTGCCGGCGGTGACATAGGCATTGTGGTGCTTGTCGTGGTGATACTCCAATGTCTCGGCGGACATATAGGGCTCAAGCGCTTTGTAGTCGTAGGGAAGATCGGGAAGGGTCAACACGGTCGTGTCCTCCTCTGTTGGGTATCGAAAGCGCGTCGACGGCAAGCCGCCTGGCGGACGCCGGGGCATCATCGCCGGGATATTTTAAAAATCAAGGACATCGGTCATCGCGATCGGCATGACGCCCCGGTTCGTTCTGGACAGGTGGGCGCCGCTTTGGCACCTTGCAACCGGAACAAGGGGTGAACAATGATCGACACGATCTGGCTGATCGCGGCTGCGGCCGGGCTTGGCGGGGCGTTGGCGGGGCTTGTCGGGGGCTATGCCATCGGCCGCCGCGACGTGACCCAGGCCCGCGCCCATATGGCCGAGGCGATCCGCGACCTGCACGAGGTCCAGGCCGCCGCCCAGCAAGCCGCGATCCTGGAAGACCGGGTCGCCGACGAAAGCGCTGCCCGCGCCGACGCCGAGCGGCAATTGTCCGAGGTTCAGGCGCGCGCCGAGGAGCGCCACCGGGCCATGGCGCGCCAGGTGGACGAGTTGAAGAATGTCCGCGCCCAGATGGAGACCCAGTTCAAGACCATGATCAACGCGGCGCTGACCCAAAGCCGCGACGACTTCCTGAAGCAGGCCCAGGCGCATTTCGACAAACACCAGGCGCACGCCCGCAGCGACCTCGAAGGGCTGGTCCGGCCGATGGCCCAGACGCTCGAACACTATCGCCAGAACCTCAAGGAGATCGAGACCGCGCGCCAGAACGCCTATGGCAGCCTGACCAGCGAACTGCGCTCGGTGGCGGCGGCGCAAAAAGAGGTCAAGGAAGAGGCCGCGCGGCTGTCCACCGCGCTGCGCTCGGGCTCGGGCGTGCGCGGGCGCTGGGGCGAAAGCCAGTTGCGGCGGATCATGGAACTGGCCGGCATGGCGCCCTATGTGGACTTCACCACCCAGACCAGCACCCAAAACGGCGGCACCCAGCAGCGCCCCGACGCGGTGATCCACCTGCCAGGCAAGCGCGCCATCGTCATCGATGCCAAGACGCCCATGTCGGCGTTCCTCGAAGCCCAGGCGACCGAGGACCCACGCGAGCGCGACGCCAAGCTCGCCCAGCACGCCGCCCAGGTGCGCACCCAGGTGCGCGCGCTGTCGAAGAAAAGCTATTGGAGCGCCTTCGGCCCCGGCCTCGAAGCGGTGGTGATGTTCCTGCCCGGCGACGATCTGATCGCCGCCGCGGTGGAACAGGACCCGACGCTGTACGAAGAGGCGTTCGCCAACCAGGTGATCCTGGCGACCCCGGCGACGCTGTTCGCGCTCGCCCGCGCCGTCGCCCATGTGTGGACCCAGGAACAGATGGCCGAACGCGCCCACGACGCCGCCCGGCTCGGCCGCGAACTCTATGACCGGATCACCACCATGGCCGGCCACATCACCCGGCTCGGCACCGCGCTCGACCGCTCGGTCGGCCACTACAACAGCTTCGTCAACAGCCTGGAACGCCGGGTGCTGCCCACGGCGCGCAAGTTCGAAAGCCTCGGCATTCTCGACCAGCGCCCGCCGCTCGACACGCTCACCACCCTGGCGCCCACCGCCGCCGCGCTCGACGCCAGCGAATTCAAGGCCGCCGCCGACGCCAGCCCGGCTCCTGCGCCGGCCGCGCCGCTCGATATCGACCCGGCCACCCCCGACTTCGCCACCGCCGATCCAGCCGCCGGCGACCGGGACAGCACCGATCCAGCCGATCCAGCCGACCCCGCCGATCCGCACCGCCTCGTGGCGCCCGATGACGACAGCCCCTGGCTCGACCGGTTGGGCGACGATTGGGCCCGGCCCGACGCTACTCAGCCGGCCGACGCGGGGCCGCCGGACGCCCCAACGCCAGACACAGAGCCGCAAGACAAAGAGCCGCCGGCGCCGGACCGGACGACCGCGGCGCGCGACAGCGGCTAATCGCGGGCGGTCAGCGCAAGCGCGGCCCGTGCGCCCAGGCCACCAGCGCCACCCGCGCGCCAAGGCTCACCGGCGCCACCCGGTGCAACACGAAACTGGGAAACACCGCAGCGGTGCCGAGCGCCCGGTCCAAGGTCACCTCATGGCCCTCGGCGTTGAGGGTCAGCGCGCCGCCCTCATAGCCATCGGCGGGGCTCAACTGGACCGACACCGACAGCTTGCGCCGCGCCGCCGGCCCGCGCCGGGCCCGGTCCACATGCCAATCATAATGGCCGCCCATCGTACCGGGATAGCGGGCGATCAGCGCGCCTTCGATGAACGGCTCGGCGTCCAGGTCGAACCCGAAGGCGGCGGCATTGGCGCCAGCGACCAGATGCGCCAGCCGCTCGAACGCCCAAGCGGTCGCCGGCTCGTCGTCGAGCCACAAGGTCTCGCACGCGCGCACCCGGGGGTCGCGGACCCGCCCCGCCAGGTCGCCGCCGGCGGCCGGCCGGTCGCGCGCGGCCGCGTCGATCAACGCCGACAGGCGCGCGCACTCCCCGGCGCTGAACAGGGCGGGCTCCACCCACACCCCGGCGATCAAACCGCCGGCCAGGTCGCGATCGCGCGACAGCCTCCCGGCCTTCCCGTCGGGCAGGCTCTCGGCCGGCCCGTCGGGCGGGCTCTCGGACGCGCCCTCAAACGCTGGCGGCCCGCTTCCCGACCGCCCAAAGGGACCGCGCATCGGCCGCAGACTCCTTTTCAACGCCAACCCAATAAGTCTATAAGCGGCCCAAATCCGGGGCCTGTCAAGCGGCCGGGGCCGATGCTCTGCCGCCGCGCCCCTCGCCGCTCCTCAAGCCCGGAAGGCGCCGCCCATGGCCTGGAAACCGTTTGCCGCCCTGATCGCGACCCTGGCACTCGCCGCGTGCGCGCTGCGGCCCGACCCGGCCACGAAACCGGCCGCCCAAGCGCTGGTCACCGACCGCGCGGCCATGCCGGTGGCGCTGGCCGACAATGCGGTCGCCGCGCTCGAACGCGACGGCCGGCCGTTCTTCTACAGCGTCGCCGGCCAGGGCAGCGCAGGCCCCTATCGCGACGGCAGCCGGCTGGCATTCGAATATGACGCGCTTGACGACCGCTGGCGCGCGCTGCCGCCCCTGCCCGGCACGCGCGGGCTGGTGGGCGTGGCGGCGGCGGGTGTCGGCGGCCGGCTCTATCTGGTCGGCGGCACCTGGGGCGACGGCTCGGGCCGGCTTGCCGAAACCGCCCTGGTCTTCGACCCGGCGACGCGCGCCTATGCGCCCCTGCCGACGCCGCCCTTGCCGGTGGCGCACGCGCTGATCGGCGTCTATGCCGAGCGCTATCTGGTGCTGGTGGCCGGCCGCGCGGAAGGCGGCGCGGTGGCCGCGGTGCAGGTGTTCGACACCGAGGCCGAGGAATGGTTCCCGGCCAGCCAATTGCCGGGGCCCGGCCGGTTCGGCCATGCGGGCGGTCTGGTGGGCGACACGCTGCTGGTCACCGGCGGGCGCCGGGCGCCCGGCGGCGCACCGGTGGCCGGCAGTTGGGCCGGCACCATCAATCCCGACGACCCGAGCGTGATCGACTGGGAGCCGGTGCCCGACCCGCCGGGCGCACCGCTGTTCGCCGCCGCCGGCGGCGGCGTGGCGGCGAGCGGCTGGGTGGTGGTCGCCGGCGGCACCGCCAGCGCCGACCTGTCCCCGGCCGAGGGCGCCCCGGCCAGGGCCGCGGTGCACGTGTTCGACCTGGACAGCCGGCAGTGGATCGGCGAAGGCCGGCGCCGGGTCGCCACCATGGCCCATCGCGGGCTGGTCAGCGACGGCGACCAGATCTACACGCTCGGCGGCCGCGGCCCCGGCGGGGTGATCACCGGCGCGGTGATCCCGGTCGCCCTCGGCCCGCAGCCCCGGGGCTGAGCGCCCCCGGGCGGCCAGGAGGCGACCCGGCGGGCTGTGGCCTAGCCCCCGCTGCCGTTGCGCCGACCCCGGCGCCACGCCTTGGCGCCCATCAGCCGGGTTTCGGCCACGCAGCGGTCGTCGCCCAGGGTGGCGAGCATGAACAACACGTCCTCGACGCCCCGACAGGTGGCGCGGCGGCGCGCCAGCAACGGCGTCGCTGCGGGGTCGAGGACGACGAAATCCGCCTCCTTGCCCGGTTGCAGGCTGCCGATGCGGTGATCGATCCCGAGCGCCCGGGCGCCGCCGAGCGTCGCCAGATAGAGCCCGCGCAACGGGTCGAGCCCCTGGCCCCGCAACCGCGCCACCTTGTAGGCGTCGCCCAGGGTGGCCAGCAGCGACAGGCTGGTGCCCGCGCCCACATCGGTGCCGAGCGCGGTGGTCAACCCGGCCGCATCCGCCGCCGCCAGGTCATAAAGGCCGCTGCCCAGGAACAGGTTGGAACTGGGGCAATGGGCCAGCGAGGCGCCGGTCTCGGCCAGCCGCGCCCGGTCGCCGCTCGACAGGTGGATGGCGTGGGCCAGCACCGAGCGTCGGGTGAGCAGCCCGGCGCGGTCATAGACGTCCACATAGCCATCAGCGGCCGGGAACAACTGGTCGACCAGCGCCACCTCGTCGGCGGTCTCGCTCAGATGGGTGTGCAGAAGCACGTCGTCATGGGCGGCGAGCAGGCGCCCGGCGGCGGCCAGCAGGGTGTCGCCGCACGACGGCGCGAAGCGCGGCGTGACCGCATAGCCAAGCCGGCCGCGCCCGCGCCAGGCACGGATCAGCCGGTCGGTGGCCGCGGCACCGGTTTGCGCGTCCTCCAGCAAGGCATCGGGGGCGTTGCGGTCCATCAACACCTTGCCGCCGATCAGCCGCATGTTGCGCGCCAGGGCCGCCTCGAACAGCGCCTCCACCGAGGCCGCGTGGACGGTGGCGAAAACCAGCGCGCTGGTGGTGCCGTGGCGCATCATCTCGTCGAGGAAGAAGGCCGCCGTGGTGCGGGCGTGCGCGGGGTCGGCGAAGCGCGCCTCGCACGGGAAGGTGTAGCGGTCGAGCCAGTCGAGCAGCCCCGCGCCGTGGGACGCCATGATATCCACCTGGGGGAAATGCACATGGGCGTCGACGAACCCGGGCACGATCAACGCCCCGGGATAATGCTGCATGCTGACCGGGTCGGCGAGGCTCGGCGCCAGGTCGCGAAACGCCCCACAGGCGGCGATATGGCCGTCTTCCACCAGCAGCAGCCCGTCGGGGTGATAGACGATGGCGTCGCGCCCGGCAGTGGCAGGGTCGTCGATGGGCGTGCACAGCGCGGCGCGAAACGCGGTCCGGCTCATCGCCCGCGCCCCGCCGCTCCCGAACCGGGGACCGGGCGCGCCGCGCCCGGGGCTGAAGCCTGGCTCGACGGCCGAGCGAGGGCGCGCGCGAACGGTGGGGCGGGTCTGGACAATGCGGTCATCCTGGCCTCTGACGGATCTGCGGTCGCACATCGCCCGCCCCGGCGCCCCGGCAGGGAGCGTCGGCGGGCATGGCATGAAGGATCTGGGCCGGCCGCCCGGCGATGACACCGGCGGCCGCGTGATCGGAGCGCGAAAGCGGGCACCGCCTCCGCACCGCCTATAGCGCGGGAACGCCCGTGCCTCTGTCAAGCCCCGGCACCAAAAGGCGTGCACCCGACCGCCACGATGGCGTATACTCTGCCGCTCGTGCTGACGATGCCCATGGAGCCCGCGCCCCGTGTCCACCGATAGCCCGCGCCCGAGCCGCCAATCTGGCCACCCGTCGCCCAGAGACCCGTCTTTTGGTGATCCGTCACCCGGGACGTCGCCCGGCAATCGGTCGTCTGGAGATCCCGCTGGCGACCGGGCCGCCGTTGAGGCGCCCGCGCGCGCCAATCCATCGCAACGGCCGGATGACGCCGCCGAGGCCCCGCCGCCGGCGCACGATCCAGCCGGCCAAGGCCCCGTCGGGACGCTGTCGCCGGCGCCGAGTGCGCTCGACCAGGTGCGTTTCGTCGCCACCTATGGCGGCCTTTACGATGACGGTGCCTGGCTGGCCGAGGCATTGGCGCCGCGAACCGACGACGGCTCGCTCGACGACGCCGGCGCGCTTTATGCCGCCTTTGTCGACGCGGTTGAAACCGCGCCACCGCTCGACCAGATGCGGCTGATGCGCGCCCATCCCGACCTGATCGACAAGGCCGCCGTCGGCGAGGCGCGCAGCCCCGCCGATGCGGCCACCGGCGACACCGACGACCGCAGCAACAGCGGCGGCATCGACCGCTGCACGCCCGAGGAATACGCCACCATCGAGGCGCTGCACGCGCGCTACCGCAAGCGCTTCGGCCTGCCGTTCATCCTGGCCACCCGGGGGCTCGACCTCGGCCGGGTGATGGCCGCCCTACAGGCCCGGCTGGCCCATGATTTCGACGCCGAACGGCGCACCGCACTCAGCGAACTGCACAAGATCGCCGGCGCCCGTCTGGCCGCCTTCACCGCCGCGCCCGACCTGCAAGGCGCCGGCCCAGAGGCGCCGCAAGAGGACGCCCAAGAGGCGCCCGCGGGCGATCAGTCGCCCGACGGCCCGTCCCAGTCGTAAAAGCGCTTGGGCAGCGCCTTGTGGGCGCGCAGTTCCTCGGTGGTGCAGCCGCGCATTTCGTGCGGGAACACCAGCCACTGTTCGGTCTCGTGGATAAAGTAGTCCGGCACCCGGTCGGTGCGGTTCTTCAACGGCTTGTAATAGACCGTGGCGACCTTGATCTCGCGCGGGGCGTTGCGCCGGCAGCGCCTGCGCAGTTCCTCGATCACCGCGCGGACGCTGCGCCCGCTGTCGAACACATCGTCGACGATCAGCAACTGGTCGTCATAGTTGATGGTTTCGACCAGATGATCGAGGCCATAGACCTGGACCTCGTGCGACGGCTCGGTGCCGCCGCCATAGGACGCGGTGCGGATGGCGATATGGTCGGTTTCGATGCCCACATATTCGAACACTTCCTGCACCGCGATGCCCACCGGCGCGCCGCCGCGCCAGACGCCGACGATGAACGACGGCCGATAGCCGCTTTCCAGGATACGCATCGCCAATTCGAACGAATCGCGCAGAAGATCCTCGGCGGAAATAAAGACTTTGCTCATCCCAAGGGGGTTCCCGGTGGTGAAGTGGCGCCAGGGGTGGGGAAACGGCGCTGGCCGCAGCGCGCCGGCAGCCGTCGCGCCCGTGTATCCAACAGATCGCCCGCCCGCGCAACCGCCGAGCGCCCCCGCCAGCCCCACCCTTCGAGGACGCGCAGACCAAAGCACAGGCCGGGGCGCGGGCCGGGCACAGACCGGGGGCGGGCCGGGGCGCGGCTGCGCTCTGGCATTGCCGGGCGCCATCGGATAGGTTGCCGCCCCGTGACCGATAGTTCGTCGAAAGGGTCGCCGATGGGCGTTGCGAAGACACTTTATGACAAAATCTGGGATCGCCACCGGGTCGCGGACCTGGACGGTGACCTGGCGCTGATCTATATCGACCGCCACCTGGTGCACGAGGTGACCAGCCCGCAGGCGTTCGAGAAGTTGTGCCTGGCCGGCCGGCCGGTGCGCCGCCCCGACGCCACGCTGGCGGTGCCCGACCACAATGTGCCGACCACGCCGCGCACCCGGCCCATCGAAGACCCGCTGTCGGCGCGCCAGATCGACCTCTTGCGCGACAATGCCCGCGCCTTCGGCGTCGAACTCTACGACATGACCGACCGGCGCCAGGGCATCGTCCACATCGTCGGCCCCGAACAGGGCCTGACCCAGCCCGGCCTGACCATGGTCTGCGGCGACAGCCACACCTCGACCCACGGCGCGTTCGGCGCGCTCGCCTTCGGCATCGGCACCTCCGAGGTCGAACATGTGCTGGCAACCCAGACCCTGCTGCTGACCAAGTCGCGCAACATGCGCGTCACCGTGCACGGCCGGCTCGGCGCCGGCGTCACCGCCAAGGACATGGCGCTGGCGATCATCGGCCGCATCGGCACCGCCGGCGCCACCGGCCATGTGATCGAATACACCGGCGAAGCGGTGCGCGCGCTGTCCATGGAAGGCCGCATGACGCTGTGCAACATGTCGATCGAGGCCGGCGGGCGCGCCGGTCTGGTGGCGCCCGACGACACCACCTTCGCCTATCTCAAGGGCCGGCCCCACAGCCCGCAAGGCGAGCAATGGGACAAGGCGGTCGACCAGTGGCGCGCGCTCGTCTCCGACCCGCGCGCCGTGTTCGACCGCGACGTGGCCATCGACGCGGCCACCATCGAACCGCAGGTGACCTGGGGCACCAGCCCCGAACAGGTCGCCGCCATCGGCGACCGGGTGCCCGACCCGGCCGGCATCGACGACGCCACGGCGCGCGAGGCGGCCGAACGCGCGCTCGACTATATGGGACTGGAGCCGGGCATGGCGCTGTCCGACATCGCCATCGACCATGTGTTCATCGGCTCGTGCACCAATGCGCGCATCGAGGACCTGCGCGCGGCAGCCGAGATCGTGCGCGGGCGCCGGGTGGCGGCGTCCCTGCGCCACGCCATGGTGGTGCCGGGGTCGGGGCTGGTGAAGGCGCAGGCCGAGGCCGAGGGGCTCGACCGCATCTTCCGCGACGCCGGCTTCGACTGGCGCGAACCGGGCTGTTCCATGTGTCTGGGCATGAACCCCGACAAGGTGCCGCCGGGCGAGCGTTGCGCGTCCACCTCCAACCGCAATTTCCAGGGCCGCCAGGGGCCGGGCGCGCGCACCCATCTGGTATCGCCGGCCATGGCCGCCGCTGCCGCCGTCACCGGTCACCTGACCGACGTGCGCCGCCTGACCCGAGAGGAGGCCGCCTGATGCAGCCGTTCACCACGCTTTCGTCCCGGCCGACGCCGTTCGTGCGCGACAATGTGGACACCGACCTGATCATCCCCGCCGCCTATCTCAAGACCGTGTCGCGCGAGGGGCTCGGCCGCGGCTGTTTCGAGACCGTGCGCTACGACGCCGAGGGCCAGCCGCGCGCGGACTCGGTGTTCGACCAGCCAGCCTATGCGGGCTCGCAGATCCTGGTGGGCGGCGACAATTTCGGCTGCGGGTCGAGCCGCGAACACGCGGTCTGGGCGCTCGCCGACCTGGGCTTTCGCTGCGTGATCGCCGAGAGCTTCGCCGACATCTTCGCCTCCAACTGCTTCAAGAACGGCGTGTTGACCGTGCGCCTCGACCGCGACGCGGTGACCGCGATCGCCGCCGAAGGCGAAGCCGGCCGGGCGATCGCCGTCGACCTGGACGCCCAGACGGTGACCACCGAAGACGGCACCGTCCACCGCTTCGAGATCGACCCGTTCCGCAAGCACTGCCTGCTCGAAGGGCTCGACGAGGTGGCGCTGACCCTCGACCGCCATGGCGACCACATCGCCGCCTTCGAGGCCGCCGACCGCCTGCGCCGGCCGTGGCTGCACGACGCCGCCTGACCGCTCCGGCAGGATCAACGGGGCAGGATCAACGGGACAAATCAACAGCGCCCGGGCAACGCGACCCGCGATGCCCAAGCATGGTTAAGCCTTTGCTCACCCTTGCACGCCATGCTTGGGCCGCGCCTACGCCCCACCTTCTATGCCCCGCCCTTTTCGGGAGACCGACCGCCCCATGGCCTATGAGACAGAGCAGGAAGCCTTCTGGGCCGGCCGCTTCGGCACCGACTATATCGAGCGCAACCGCTACGCGCTCGCCCCCACCATCGCCTTCTTCGGCCGTGCCCTGCGCGCCGCCCAAGGGGTCCGCTCGGTGTTCGAGATCGGCGCCAATATCGGCAACAATCTGGCCGCGCTTGCCGCCCTGTTGCCCGACGCCCGGCTGCACGGCATCGAGATCAACGCCGCCGCCCACGCCGAGTTGCGCGCCCATGTGCCCGACGCGCTGCACGGCTCGATCCTCGACACGACGCCTGACGAGACCTTCGACCTGGTCTTGTGCAAAGGCGTGCTCATCCACATCAACCCCGACCGGCTGGGCGCGGTCTACGACCGGGCGGCGGCGCTGTCGCGGCGCTATGTGCTGATGGTCGAATACTATGCGCCGACGCCGCAGGAAGTGCCCTATCGCGGCGAGCGCGACCGCTTGTTCAAGCGCGACTTCGCCGGCGAGTTCATGGACCGCTCGGGCTTCGCGCTGGTCGACTATGGCTTCGTCTACCGCCGCGACCCGGTCAGCCCGCAGGACGATGTGACCTATTTCCTGATGGAACGCCGCGCCTGAGCCACCCTTGCCGGCGCCCCCCCCTAAGCCGCCGGCGGGCCGCTCGCCGCCGCGCTCAGACCCGTTCGCCGGCGTCGAGCCGGGCCAGGAAGCGCGCCGCGCTGTCGCGCGCGGCCTGGCGCTTGTCGTCGGCCATGCGCCCCCAGGTACGATAGACCGGCCCCAGCCGCGGGTTAGCCCCCAAGATCTCGGCATTGCGGTCGAGAAAATCCCAGTAGAGATAGTTGAACGGACAGGCGTCCGGGCCGCTCTTCTTCGACACCTTATAGTGACAGTCCCGGCAATAGTCGGACATCTTGTTGATATAGTTACCGCCCGCCGCATAGGGCTTGGACGCGAACAGGCCGCCATCGGCATAGAGGCTCATGCCGAGCGTATTGGGCGCCTCGACCCACTCGAACGCGTCCACATAGACGGCCAGATACCATCGATGCACCGCCGCCGGGTCGAGCCCGGCCAGCAGCGCGAAATTGCCGGTCACCATCAAGCGCTGGATATGGTGGGCATAGGCTTCGTCGCGGGTCTGGGCGATCGCCTCGGCCAGACAGGCCATGTGGGTGTCGCCGGTCCAGTAGAAGCCCGGCAGGGCGCGCGCAGCCCCCAGATGGTTCTGCGCCGTATAGCCCGGCATGTGCAGCCAATAGACGCCGCGGATGAACTCGCGCCAGCCGATGATCTGGCGGATGAAGCCCTCGACCGCGTTGAGCGGCGCGTGGCCGTCATAATAGGCCGCCTCGGCGCGCCGGCACACCGCCAGCGGGTCGAGCAGCCCGGCATTGAGATAGACCGACAGCACCGAGTGATAGAGAAACCGCTCGCCGCGCAGCATGGCGTCTTGATAGTCGCCGAAGCGGGGCAGCGCTGCGGCGATGAACTGGTCGAGCGCGGCCTCGGCCTGGTCGTGGGTGACCGCAAACCAGAACGGCCGCAGCCGGCCGAAATGGTCGCCGCAGCGCGCCTCGACCATGGCCAGCACGTCCGTCGTGATCGCGTCGGGCTCGACCCGGTGCGGCGCGGGCATGAACAGGTCCGCCTCGGCCGGCTTGCGGTTGTCGGCGTCATAGTTCCACCGCCCGCCCTCAGGCGCGTCACCGGCCATCAACAGGCCGGTGCGCCGGCGCATGTCGCGATAGAAATACTCCATGCGCAGGGTTTTGCGGCCCTCGGCCCAGCGCGCGAAATCGCCTGGAGAACAGACGAACCGATCGTCGGCGAAGCGCTCGACGGCCAGGCCCAGATGCTCGGGCCACCGGTCGATCATCGCCGCCACGCGATACTCGCCGGGCTCGGTGACCAGCACCCGCCCCGCCGCCTCGGCCGCGGCCGCGCGCGCCACTTCGCCGGTCAGGCTGCCGCTGTTGGCCGGGTCGTCGAGGCGGGTGTAGCGCACCCGCCAGCCCTGCCCGCGCAGCCGCAGGGCGAAGTGGCGCATGGCCGAGAACAGAAACGCCAGCTTCTTCTGATGGTGGTCGGCATAGCCCACCTCTTCGGCCACCTCGGCCATCACCACCAGGTCGCGGTCGGGTACGCCGGCAGCGAGCGACGCCAAGCCATCGCTCAACTGATCGGCGAAAACGGGAATGAGCGCACAGGATGAGGTCATGCCGTCGTGTACGCGATCCCGCACGCCGACCGCTTGCGACAATCCCGCGCGCCCGTGCGACCGCTGGTAACGGATGACATTGGTTTGATTTTTAGGATAAACTGCCCATTCTTGGCTTGGGGTTCGCCGAAGCGGCGAGAGCGACTCGCCTTATTCGCGATCATGTCGCCCGCGCCCGGGAGCGATGCGCTCCGCTTCAAGCGCCTCGATTTTCCGCCTCAGCCCCGATGCAACCAAGATAGGTCATAAATTTTGCCAGACAAATCAATGCACTAATTCTTATCACTTTAAGTATCAAATTTCCTGGCAAGTCACTTGTTTGCCTTAAAACGATTCGTATAATACCGACAAACCGCGCGGATGAGGGCAAGCGGCCATGCCGTCGCACACCCGGAACCCGCCGGTCCGATGGACGGTTAACACCGTCCCGAAGAGCATAGGGTGTGCAACCACTCGCGTGATGAGCAAGGAGACAGCTGGTGTCCGACCCCCAGACGGATGGCATGACAGAGGCTGATCCGGACCCCACCGACGAACCGCCGGTCATCTGGTCGGCGATGGAGGGGCTGTCGATGTCGCGGCGTGATAACGTCCGCCCGGCAGCGCCACCCGCCCATGGTTCGGCCGCCGGCGACGGCCTCTTGAACCATGGCCCGCCGCATCATGGCCCATGGACAAACCAAGCCGGCAATGGCTTGCAAGCCGACACGGCATCGACTGCCTGCAGCATACCGACCGCGCTGGCGGCCGAACAGATCGGCGACCCGAGATTGGTCGATCTGTTCTCGCTTTGGTCAAGCCGCCGCGCAGGATGCGGCTTGCCGGCGCGCAGCGGGTTCAGCCACCGCGACTTGTTCCCCTGGATGGGGCAACTCTATCTCTTCGCCGTCACCGCGCCACCGGTCACCTTCACCGCCACGCTGATCGGCACGCATCTCGTCTCCCTTCTGGGACGCGATATCACCGGCATTACCTACCGGTTGGACAATTGCCCCGACGAGACGGTCGAACTGTGCGAGCCGCTATGCGCCGCCTACTGCGCCGGCGACGCCGTCTATCTGCGGTCGACGGTCGGGGATCTGCCCGGCGCGCTGCACAAACTGGCCCTGCCCTGCGCCGAAGACGGCAAGACCGTCGACACCATGCTGTGCTGCGCCTACGCCGAGCGCCCCTTGATCCATGCGCTCAAGGGCCGCGGTTTGGTCACCGGCTCGCTCCAGCCGCCCTTGGGTTAGCATCGGGCTGGCCGAAGCGTGCGGCCGGGCCCGCAGCCCCCACCCGCAGTTCAGGCCCGCAGCCCAGCGCGGCCGTCGCGGGGCGGCTGACCGCCCGCCGCCGCAGCCCGCTTGCCTGGGCGGGGTCATCGTCCGCCTGCCCCCACCTTCCGTCAGCGCCGGACGCCCGACAATCGAGCCTTCCGCCCATCACCAAGGGCACTGCGACGGGTTTACCCGGTCCTGGCACCGAACATCTGAACCGCCGCTGCATGCGCCGCCCGGACATCGGGCTTCGCTTTCGCCCCGCGACCGCGCCCGGCCTCTTCGGCGCTTTGGCTCCATCGAGCTGGCCCCGTCGAGCGTCATTCGTTTGACTTCTGCAAGAACCATCGCTTAGGTCAAGCGCCGCAGGGTCGGCGGCCCCGGGGCCGCCGATCCGCCACCCATGGCCGCACAGGCGATGAGAGATATGCTGTTCGTCGACATCATCCGCACCAAACGCGACGGTCGTCCGCTGAGCGACGCCCAGATCGATCAATTCGTCGCTGGCTTGGCCGACGACAGCCTGCCCGCCGAACAGGTGGCGGCCCTGGCCATGGCGGTTTTTCTCAACGGCATGACGGTGGCCGAGGCCGGGCACCTGACCACCGCTATGATGCGCTCGGGCACGCAACTCGACTGGACCGCCCAAGGTCTCGACGGCCCGGTGGTGGACAAGCACTCCACCGGCGGCGTCGGCGACAAGGTCAGCTTCCTGCTCGCCCCGCTGGCTGCCGCGTGCGGGCTTTATGTACCGATGATCTCGGGCCGCGGGCTCGGCCATACCGGCGGCACGCTGGACAAGATCGCCACCGTGCCCGGCTATGACGCCACCCCCGACCTGGACCGCTTCCGCCGCGTGGTCAGCCAAGTCGGCTGCGCCATCGTCGGCCAGTCCGACGATCTAGCCCCCGCCGACCGGCGCTTCTACGCCATCCGCGACGTCACCGCGACCACCGAATCGGTGCCGCTGATCACCGCGTCGATCCTGTCCAAGAAGATCGCGGCGGGCAATCAAGCCCTGGTCATGGACGTGAAGCTCGGCTCGGGCGCCTTCATGACCACGCGCGACGACGCCGAAGCGCTGGCCCGCAGCTTGATCGACACGGCCCGGGCCGCCGGCCTGGTCACCCACGCACTGATCACCGATATGAACCAGGTTCTGGGCACCACCGCCGGCAACGCCGTCGAAATGCGCGAGGTGGTGGATTTCTTGACCGGCCGGGCGCGCAACCCGCGGCTCTACACCGTCACCCTGGCGCTGGTCGCCGAGATGCTGGTCGCCGGCGGCGTCGAGGCCGACCGCGAGGTGGCTGCCGACCGCGCCGCCCGCGCACTCGACGATGGCTCCGCGGCCGACCGGTTCAACGCCATGCTGGCCGCCCTCGGCGGTCCGGCGGACTTTCTGGAGCGCGCCGAGCAGATCCTGCCAAGCGCCCCTTATGTGGTCGACATCATGCCGGACCGGCCGGGCTTTCTGGCGTCGGTCGACACCCGCGCCGTCGGCAACGCGGTGATCGAATTGGGCGGCGGCCGGCGCCGGCTCGATGACCGGATCGATCTGGCGGTGGGCTTCAGCCACATGGCGGCGCTTGGCGACCCTGTGGCCCCCGACCGCCCGCTGGCCCGCGTTCACGCGCGCACCGCCGCAGCCGCCGAACTGGCCGGACAACGGCTGCGCGCGGCCTGTCAGGTGTGTGACGACGCGCCGACGATCCCGCCGCTGATCCACACCACCCTGACCCCGTTCGCGCCCGTGGCCCCAGAGCCGGCGGCCTGATCGCCCCCGGCCACCGGCGCCCGACCGAAAAGGACCGACGCCCGTGTCCCAGTCGCCCGAAAGCCCGCCCCCAAACCCCGGGCCGGCGCCCGCGCCGGCCGGGCCTGGGGCCGCGACCAGCGCCCGCCCCCCGGCGCGCAACCCCGGCACCGCGCTCGACCTGGCAGGCGTCCAGGCGACCCGCGTCAACGCCGCCGCCGTCGCCAGCCGGATCACCGCCCTGGCCGCCGCCCGGCCGGTCGCCGCTGCGGTCCGGCCCGCCTGGCTGATGCGCGCCATCGCCTGCACGGACCTGACCACGCTGGCCGGCGACGACACCCCCGGCCGGGTGCGCCGGCTGTGCGCCAAGGCCCGCCTGCCGCTGTCGCCCGAGGCGCAAACCGCCCTCGGCGCCCACCGGCCGCTGACCACCGCCGCCGTGTGCGTCTATCATGGTCTGGTCGAGACTGCGGTGCGCGCGCTCGACGGCACCGGCATCGCCGTGGCGGCGGTGTCCACGGGCTTTCCCGCCGGCCTGTCGCCCTTGCCCCTGCGGATCGAGGAGATCCGCGCCTCGGTCGCCGCCGGCGCGCGCGAGATCGACGTGGTGATCACCCGCGCCCACGCGCTCACCGACAACTGGTCGGCGCTCTATGACGAGATCGCGGCGTTCCGCGACGCCTGCGGCGACGCCCACATGAAGGTGATCCTGGCCACCGGCGAATTGGGCTCGCCGACCCGGGTGGCGCGCGCCGCCCTGGTCGCGATGATGGCCGGCGCCGACTTCGTCAAGACCTCGACCGGGATGGAAAAGGTCAACGCCACCCTGCCCGCGGCGCTGGTCATGATGCGCGCGATCCGCGACTATCACGCCCGCACCGGCGCGCGCGTCGGCTTCAAGCCGGCGGGCGGCATCGGCTCGGCGGACGAGGCGCTGGCTTATCTGGTGCTGCTGCGCGAGGAACTGGGCCCGGAGTGGATGACCCCGGCCCGGTTCCGCTTCGGCGCCTCGCGCCTCTTGGGCGACATCGAACGCCATCTGGACCTGACGCTCACCGGCCGCCACGCCAGCCCCGACCACTTCGCCCTGGGATAGGGAGCCCCCCCGCCGATGACCGACACCCACTCCGAGACCGCGCCCGACTACGCCCCGGTGCACGAAAGCGCCGAGGCGGTCCGCCGCTGGCTGGCCGAGCGCCCGTCCTTCGCGCTGTTCATCGACGGCCGCTGGCAGGCGAGCCACGACGCCCTGCCCGCCATCGCCAGCACCAACCCCGCCACCGGCGACCTGCTGGCCCACATCGCCCAGGCCGGCCCCCAAGACGTGGACGCCGCGGTCGCCGCCGCCCGCCGGGCCCAGCCCGCCTGGGCCGCGCTCAGCGGCGCCGACCGGGCACGCCACCTGCACCGCCTCGCCCGGCTGGTACACAAGCACGCGCGGACGCTGGCGGTTCTGGAAACGCTCGACAACGGCAAGCCGATCCGCGAGACCCGCCATATCGACATCCCCGGCGCGGTGCGCCACCTGACCTACCACGCCAACCAGGCGGCCCTGGTCGCCCAGACCTTCCCCGACCACGCCCCCCACGGGGTGGCAGGCCAGGTGATCCCGTGGAACTTCCCGCTGTTGATGGCCAGTTGGAAGATCGCCCCGGCGCTCGCCTGCGGCAACACGGTGGTGCTGAAACCGGCCGAATACACCAGCCTGACCGCGCTCTACCTGGCCGACTTGGTGGCCGAGGCCGGGCTGCCGGCGGGCACCGTCAACATCGTCACGGGCGCTGGCGACACCGGCGCCGCCCTGGTCGCCCACCCCGGCGTCGACAAGGTGGCGTTCACCGGCTCCACCGAGGTGGGCCGGGCGATCCGCCGGGCCACCGCCGGGTCGGGCAAGGCGCTGACCCTCGAACTGGGCGGCAAGTCGCCGTTCATCGTCTGCGCCGACGCCGACCTCGACGCCGCGGTCGAAGGGCTGATGAGCGCCATCTGGTTCAACCAGGGCGAGGTCTGCTGCGCCGGCTCGCGGCTACTGGTGGAAGAAGCGGTGGCCGAGCCGCTGGTGGCCAAGATCAAGGCGCGGCTGGCGCGCTTGCGCCTCGGCGATCCGCTCGACCGGACCACCGACATGGGCGCGCTGGTCGACCGGGTCCAGCACGAGCGCGTGGCGGGCCTGGTGGCGCGCGCGGTCGAGGAAGGCGCGGCGCCGTGGCAGCCCGATATCGACTGCCCCGCGACCGGCTGTTTCCACCGGCCCACCGTGCTGACCGACGTGGCACCGGCCAATGTGGCGGCGCGCGAGGAGATCTTCGGCCCGGTGCTGTCGGTGCTGACCTTCCGCACCGACGCCGAGGCCGCCGACATGGCCAACAACACCCGCTACGGGCTCGCCGGCAGCGTCTGGTCGGAGACCGGCGGCCGCGCGCTCGCCCTGGCGCGCCGGATCAAGGCCGGCGTGGTGTGGGTCAATTGCACCAACAAGCTCGACGCCGGGGTGCCGTTCGGCGGCGTGCGCCAGTCGGGCTTCGGCCGCGAAGGCGGGCGCGAAGGCTTGCTCGCCTATCTCAAGCGCCGCGACCGGCAGCAGACCCCGGACACCGACGCCGAGACCGCCACCTTGGACACCGACGCCGTGCCGGCCGGCGTCGCCGACGCGGTGCACAAGGCGGTCGAGGCGGCGGCCAAGGCGGCCCCCTGGGCGCAATGCGACGGCCGCACCCGCGCCGCCGCCCTGGTGCGTCTGGCCCAGGCGGTCGACGACCGGCGCGACGCCCTGGTCGACCGGTTGGTCGAGACCACCGGCGCCGACCGCGCCGCCGCCCGGCACGAGGTCGAGACCAGCGCCGCGCGGCTCTACGCCTATGCCGGCCACGCCGAGAGCCACGAAGGCGGCGCGTCGCTGGCCCAGCCCGGCCAGACCGTGCTGACGCTGGCCGAACCGGTGGGCGTGCTGGGCATCGTCTGCCCGGACCGGCCGCCCCTGGTGGCGCTGGTCTCGCTGCTCGCGCCGGCGCTGGCCATGGGCAACCGCGCGGTGCTGGTGGCCGGCCCCGGCCACGCGGCCCTGGCCGACGACCTTCAGGCATTGCTGGCGGCGGCCCAACTGCCCCAGGGCGTCGCCACGCTGCTGACCGGCGCGCGCGGCCCGCTGGCCCGGGCGCTCGCCGAGCACGGCCAGGTGGACGGCGTCTGGTGCTTCACCTCGGCCGCCGACGCCGCCGCGGTCGAGGCCGCCGCGGCCGACGACCTCAAACGCACCTGGGTCAGCCGGGGCCGGTCGCCCGACTGGCTGTCGCCACCGGCCGGCGACGGCGCCGCCTTCCTCGACGCCGCCACCGCCACCAAGACGCTGTGGCTGCCCCATGACGCCTGACGCTTCGCCCCGCGCCCGCCTCGGGCGGCCCGCCGGCCTGACCGCCCGACCGCCCGGCTAAGAAGGACCCCCGCTTCATGCCCTCGGCGCTCATTAGCCTGGCCGGGATCGCCGTGATCCTGGCGCTCGCCGTCGCCCTGTCCGCCAACCGCCGGGCGATCCGGCCGCGCGTGGTGCTGGCCGCCCTGGGCCTGCAGGTGGCGGTGGCGGCGTTCGTCTTTCATGTGCCGGCGGGCCAGGCGATGATCGCCGCGCTGTCCGACGGCGTGGTCGCCCTGCTCGGCTATTCCAGCGCCGGCATCCACATGGTGTTCGGCGACTTGGCGACCGGGTTCCCGGCGGTCAATTTCGCCGTCGAGGTGCTGCCGATCATCATCTTCTTCTCGTCGCTGATGGCGGTGCTCTATCACCTGCGGCTGATGCAGGGCGTGGTGTGGCTGATGGGCGGCGCGATCCAGCGCCTGGTGGGCACCCGGCCGGTCGAATCGCTGTGCGCGGCGGCCAACATCTTCGTCGGCCAAACCGAGGCGCCGCTGGTCATCCGCCCCTATCTGAGCCGGCTGACCGACGCGCAACTGTTCGCGGTGATGACCACCGGGCTTGCCTCGGTGTCGGGCACCGTGCTGGCGGCCTATGCGCAGATGGGGGTCAAGCTCGACTATCTGCTGGCGGCCAGCTTCATGGCCGCGCCGGCGGGGCTGTTGATGGCCAAGCTGATCCTGCCCGGCGACCCCGACGACCCGGCCGAGCGCGACACCGCACCGTTCCGCCCGTTCGACGGCGACGTGGGCGGCCATGACAATGTGATCATGGCGGCGGCCAATGGCGCGCAGGAAGGCGTCAAGCTGGCGCTCAACATCGGCGGCATGCTGATCGCGTTCGTATCGCTGATCGCCCTGGCCAACGGCCTGCTCGGTGCCGTGGGCGGCTGGGTGGGCCTGGACGGCCTGACCTTCGAGGGCCTGCTGGGGCGTCTGTTCGCGCCGGTGATGGCGCTCTTGGCGGTGCCGTGGGCCGAGGCCACGACCGCCGGTGCGCTGTTCGGCGAAAAGCTGATCCTCAATGAATTCGTCGCCTATCTGAGCCTAGCCGATGTGCGCGAGACGCTGAGCCCGCGCACCGAGGCGATCGTCACCGTGGCGCTGGCGGGCTTTGCCAATCTGTCGTCGATCGCCATCCAATTGGGCG
Source organism: Rhodothalassium salexigens DSM 2132 (assembly GCF_004341375.1). Classification (GTDB taxonomy): domain Bacteria; phylum Pseudomonadota; class Alphaproteobacteria; order Sphingomonadales; family Rhodothalassiaceae; genus Rhodothalassium; species Rhodothalassium salexigens. The sequence goes on along the minus strand of NZ_SLXO01000008.1, from coordinate 117,521 downwards.
GCATCGGCACGCTGATCCCCGACAAGCGCCCGCTGATCGCGCGCTATGGGATGCGCGCGGTGGCCGCCGGCTCGCTGGCCAATCTGTTGAGCGCCGCACTCACCGGGCTGATGATCGCCCCGGTCTGACCGCGGGAGGCCGGGCGTGCCAGGACGGGGGCGGGAGGCCGAGCAAGGGTCGTCTGAATCACCGTCGTCGCGAGCGCAAGCGACGCGACCCAATTGCCGCCGCCGCTCAGCGCTGCGGATAGCCGTGTGGGCGGCGCCGGCCCGTTATCGGCCGCCGGGCGTTGTTGCTGCCGTCAGTTGGATGGCGTCGCTGACGCTCGCCAGGACGGGAGGGGGAACGGGCGGGGCGCTTGAGCGAAGGGTTTACGTGAGCCACCGGGCGCGGTTTGATAGGCAGGTCCCGCTCGATCCCCCGAGCCCCCCAGCGACCGGAGACACGGTCATGAGCGACCATTCAGCCTCGACCGACCATGCCCCCCATGACATCACCGGCCCGACCGTATCGGTGGTCGGCTCGATCAACCTGGACATGGTGGCACGCGCGCCGCGCCTGCCCTTGCCGGGCGAAAGCGTGACCGACGCGCAACTGGCCCAGCACCCCGGCGGCAAGGGCGCCAACCAGGCGCTCGCCGCCCGCCGGCTCGGCGCGCGGGTGGTCATGCACGGCGGCGTCGGCCAGGACCCCGAAGCCAAGCAGGCGCTCAGCCTGCTGCGCGCGGCGGGCATCGACCTGTCGGGGCTCAAGGTGTTCGCCGACCGGCCCACCGGCCTGGCGCTGATCGTGGTGGCGGAGAATGGCGACAACCAGATCGTCGTGGCGCCGGGTGCCAACCGCGCCTTCACCCGCGAGCATCTCCACCTCAAGCCCGCCGACGCGGTGATCTGCCAGATGGAAATCCCGCGCGACACCCTGGTGGCGGTGACCGAACAGTGCGGCGACGCCTTCTTCTGTCTGAACCTGTCGCCGGTGCGCGAGGTGCCGCAGCCGGTGCTCGACCGCGCCGACCTGATCGTCGTCAACGAAGTGGACGTGGCCGCCACCGAGCCCCTGCTGGCCGGCTATCGGGGGGTGCTGGCGATCACCAAGGCGGCGCGCGGCGCCGACCTCAAGCGCGGCGGCGAGACCGTCGCCAGCGCGGCGGCACCAAAGGTCAAGGTGGTCGACACCACCGGCGCCGGCGACGCCTTCACCGCCGCGCTGACCCTGGCCCTGCTGCGCGGCGACGACCCGGCGGCGGCATTGGCCTATGCCTGTGCCGCGGGCTCCTGCGCCGCCGCCGCACCCGGCACCCAGCATTCGTTCCCCGACCCCGCCGCCGTCGCCGAATTGATGGCCGGCGCCGGATGAGACCGACGACGTCGGACGGGCGGGGGCGAGACGGGCGGAGGCGAGACGGGCGGCGCAAAGCCGCCCTCTCTCTCACATGCCCGGCGTGCGGGCTTCCTCGGCCAGGGCCTTGAGCGCCTGGTCGAGCGGCATTTCGGTCTGATCCTTGGCGCCAAAGCGGCGGACATTGACCGTGCGGCTTTCCGCCTCGCGCTTGCCGCAGACCAGGATCGCCGGCACCTTCTGGTGCGAATGTTCGCGCACCTTGAAGTTGATCTTCTCGTTGCGCAGGTCCAGGTCGACCTCAAGCCCGGCGTTGCGCGCCGCCTCGGCCACCTCGCAGGCATAGTCGGCCGCGTCGTCGGTGATCGTCGCCACCACCACCTGGGTGGGCGCGAGCCACATGGGCATGGCGCCGGCATAATGCTCGATCAGGATGCCGAGAAAGCGTTCGAGCGAGCCGAGCATGGCCCGGTGCAGCATCACCGGCCGGTGCTTGGCACCGTCTTCGCCCACATATTCGGCGTCGAGCCGCTGCGGCATGACGAAGTCCAGTTGCAGCGTACCGCACTGCCACGACCGGCCGATGGCGTCGCGCAGGTGGAATTCCAGCTTCGGGCCGTAGAACGCGCCCTCGCCCGGCGCCACCTCATAGTCGAGCCCGGCAGCGTCGAGCGCCTCGCTCAAGCCCGCCTCGGCGCGATCCCAGACATCGTCTTCGCCGGCACGCACCTCGGGCCGGGTCGCCAGCTTGACCGCCACGTCGTCGAAGCCCAGGTCGCCATAGACCACTTCGAGCAGCCGGCAGAAGGTCACCGCCTCCTGGCTGATCTGATCTTCGCGGCAGAAGATATGGCCGTCGTCCTGGGTCATCTGGCGCACCCGCATCAGCCCGTGCAGGCCGCCATGGCTTTCGTTGCGGTGGCAGCAGCCGAATTCCGACAGCCGCAGCGGCAGGTCGCGATAGGACTTGATGCCCTGCTTGAACACCTGCACGTGCGCCGGGCAGTTCATCGGCTTGAGCGCCATCATCTTGGCGTCGGGGTCGATGTGCAGCTCGTCGCTGTCGCTCGACGGCACCACGTCGGGCACCACGAACATGTTTTCGCGGAACTTGTCCCAGTGGCCCGACAGCCGCCAGAACTTGCTGTCGAGCACCTGCGGCGTCTTGATCTCGTGATAGCCGCCCTGGCGCTGCCGGTTGCGCATATATTGTTCGAGCTTGAGCCACATGCGGTAGCCCTTGGGGTGCCAGAAGATCGAGCCCTGGGCCTCTTCCTGCAGGTGGAACAGGTCGAGTTCGCGGCCGAGCTTGCGGTGGTCGCGCCGTTCGGCCTCTTCAAGCCGGTGCAGATAGGCCTTGAGTTCCTTCTTGGTGCGCCAGGCGGTGCCGTAGATGCGGCTGAGCATCTCGCGATCGGCGTCGCCGCGCCAATAGGCGCCGGCCACCTTGGTCAGCTTGAAGGCGTCGGGGTCGAGCTTGCCGGTGGACGGCAGGTGCGGGCCGCGGCACATGTCCATCCAGTCGTCGCCCGACCAATAGACGCTGATCTCCTCGCCCTCGGGCAGTTCGCCCGCCCATTCGGCCTTGAACGCCTCGCCGTCGCGCTGCCAGCGGGCGATCAGGTCGGCGCGCTCCCAAACCTCGCGGCGCAGCGGTTTGTCGGCGCGGATGATCGCGCGCATCTTGTCTTCGATCGCCGGCAGGTCTTCTTCGGTGAACGGCCGGTCCTTGGGCGCGAAGTCGTAATAGAAACCATCGGCGGTGGTCGGGCCGAAGGTGATCTGGGTGCCCGGATAGAGCGCCTGCACCGCCTCGGCCAGCACATGGGCGAAGTCGTGGCGGATCAATTCCAGCGCGTCGGCCTCGTCCTTGGCGGTGACGATGGCGACCGCAGCGTCGCGGGTCAGCGGTGCCTTGAGGTCGCACAACTCGCCGTCGACGCGCATGGCCAGCGCCGCCTTGGCGAGCCCGGTGCCGATCTCGGCCGCCACGTCATGCCCGGTCGTGCCCGCGCGGACCTGACGCTGGCTGCCATCGGGCAGCGTGATAGTCACGAGCGCCGCCATATCGGCTGCGGGCTCGGCGATCTGGTCACGTCCGGTATCGGGCATCGTTCGGGGTCCTGATAAGGGTTGCTACTCAACACACCCGGGATAGTGAGCCGGCCCCGCCACGTCAACGAGAACGCCGCAGGGTTGCTTGACAGATTTCCGCCCTCTGCCGTAAGGCGAGCCGCGACCATGCCGCGCGTCCCGCGCCCGTGCGCCACCCGGCTGCCCCCGGCAGTCGCTCAGGCCCACCACCCGCCGGCCCGCGCGTTCGCCCCTTCGGCGCCCTCCGCCGGTTATCAGGATGTGACCCCCATGCCCGCGCCCTCCCCCCACCGCGTCAAGAAGGCGATCCTGCCGGTCGCCGGCCTCGGCACCCGGTTCCTGCCCGCCACCAAGGCGATGCCCAAGGAAATGCTGCCGGTGGTCGACAAGCCGCTGATCCAGTACGCGGTCGAGGAAGCGCGCGCCGCCGGCATCGAAGAGATCATCCTGGTCACCGGGCGCGGCAAAACCGCCATCGAAGACCATTTCGACCATTGCCACGAGCTTGAACACACCCTGCGCGAACGCGGCAAGATCGAGCAACTGGCCACCGTCACCGCGATCATGCCGCAGGAAGGCGACATCGCCTATACCCGCCAGCAGGCGCCCCTCGGCCTTGGTCACGCGGTCTGGTGCGCGCGCAACCTGATCGGCGACGCGCCGTTCGCGGTCTTGCTGGCCGACGATCTGATCAAGGCCGACACGCCGTGCCTGAAGCAGATGGTCGACGCCCATGCCGAGGTGGGCGGCAACATGGTCGCGGTGATGGACGTGCCGCGCGCCGAGACCAGCCGCTATGGCGTCATCGACCCCGGCGCCCGGCGCGGCCGGCTGACCGAGGTGCGCGGCCTGGTGGAAAAGCCGGCGCCCGAAGACGCGCCGTCGACCCAATGCGTGATCGGCCGCTACATCCTGTGCCCCGACGTGTTCGACGCCCTGTCGAAGCGCACCACCGGCGCCGGCGGCGAGATCCAACTGACCGACGCGATCGCCGAACAGATCGGCCGCGCGCCCTTCCACGGTTTCGCGTTCGAGGGCCAGCGCTACGATTGCGGCGACAAGCTGGGCTTCTTGAAGGCGACCATCGCCTTCGCGCTCGAACGCCCGGACCTGGGCCCGGGCCTCGACAGCTTCCTTAAATCCCTGGCCGACTGAAAACCCCTGGCCGACTGAGCGCCGGACCACCGGCCCGGCGTCTCTCAGGTCGGGTCGGCCATCACCTCGGCATAGACGTCCAGCGTGCGCGCGCACATGCCGGCCAGGCTGAAGCTGTCCTGGGCCAGCCGCCGCGCCGCCAGCGCCACCGCCCGGCGGTGGCCCAGATCCATCGACACCGCGCGGTCGATGGCCTCGGCCAGGGCGGCGTCATTGTCGGGCACCACCAGCCAGCCGGTCTCGCCCGGCACCAGCATTTCGCGGCTGGCGCCCAGCTCGGTCGCCACCACCGGCCGGCCCATGGCGGCCGCCTCGGCGATCTCCTGGCCGAACACCGGCGGCACCATGTTGGGCACCACCACCACATCGCTGAGCATATAGGCCGCCGGCAGGTCGCGGCACGGCCCGTAAAGGCGCACCCGGTCGTTGAGCCCCCGATCGTCGACCAGCCGCTGCAGGCCGTCGAGTGCGCCGTCGGCCTCGCCCAACAGATAGGCGACCACCGGTTTGGCCCGCACCAGCGCCATCGCCTCGACCAGCCGGCGGACACCCGGATCGCCGGCGGCGGCGACCGGACACAGCACCACCGCCGCGCCGTCGGGCACCTGCCAGTCGCGCGCCAGATTGATGATCCGCGCGGCCTGGATACCGGCCGGATTGAAGCGCGCCAGATCGACCCCCGGTGGAATATGCCGGATGCGCCGGTCGCTCATGCCCGCCTCGCCCAACGCCTGTTGCACATAAGCCGACGGCGCGATCACCCGGTCGGCGCGCTCGACCGCCTTTTCCAGCCATTGCGCGAGCTTGCCGCCGGCACTCGACAGCGCCGAGACGGTGGCCACCGTGGCGGTGCCCCGACGCCTCGCGGCGCGCCGGGCGGGCCAGGCGCCGGGCCGCGAGCGCAGATGGACGACCCGGACCTTTTCTTGGGCCAGATAGCGGCTCAACTGGCTGGCCGTCCCCATCAGCGTGAACGGATTGGATGATGCCGACGACATTTGCAGATGTTCGGCCCCGGCGACCAACGCGTCGGCCAGCAACGGCCCGCCCGCCGAGGCGATCAGCGGCCGTCCGCCGGCGTGGCGGATCGCCCGCGCCAGGTCCACCGCACTGCGCGCCGGACCCGAATGGTCGAGCGCGTCGAGCACCTGCAGAATCGCCACACCGCTCAGGTCGGCCTGGGGACCGCGCACGATTAGCTCTTTCCCGGTCGCCGTCTCTGTGGTCATTGTCGTCTCCCTTGTCCCTTGAGCCCATGCCGCCTTCGGGCGGTCGTCGAAGGAGCTTTCCCGGATGGCATCGGTCGAGACCCTATCGCTTATCACCGGTGAACGCATGGCGTATTCGCACCGGCCGGGCGCGCGCGCCACGGTGGTGTTCCTGGGCGGTTTCATGTCCGACATGACCGGCACCAAGGCCGAGCATCTGGACGCCCACGCCGCCGCCCGCGGCCATGGCTTCCTGCGCTTCGACTATCGCGGCCACGGCGCCAGCGACGGCGGGTTCGAAGACGGCACCATCTCCGCCTGGCGCGACGACGCGCTCGCCGCCATCGACCAACTGACCGACGGGCCGCTGATCCTGGTCGGTTCGTCCATGGGCGGCTGGATCGCGCTCCTCGCCGCCCTCGCCCGGCCCGAGCGGGTCGCCGGTCTGGTCGGCGTGGCAGCAGCGGCCGACTTCACCGAACGGCTGATGTGGGACGGCTTCGACGAGAGCGTCCGGCGCGCGATCATCGAAGACGGGCGCTATGAGGAGCCCTCACCCTACGGCCCCGATCCGGTGGTGATCACCCGCACGCTGATCGAAGACGGTCGGGATCATCTGGTGCTCGACGGACCGATCCCGCTCGCCTGCCCGGTGCGCCTGCTGCACGGCCAACAGGACCCGGACGTGCCCTGGCAATGGTCGCTGAAGACCGCCGAGGCGCTGGCCGGCGACGACGTGACGGTGACCCTGATCAAGAACGGCGACCACCGGCTGAGCACGCCGGCCGACCTGGCCCGGCTGAGTGCCGCCGTCGACGAGTTGCTGGCGCTCGCCGCCTGATGAGGCCCGCGCCCGCCGCTCAGGCCGCTTGCGCCGCAGCCAGGGCGCGCAAACCGCTGCGATAGTCGGGATAGGCCAGCGTGACGCCCAGGTCGCGCTTGATCCGGTCGTTGCGCACGCGCTTGTTGTCGGCATAGAAGCTGCGCGCCATGGGCGACAGCTCGGCGCTCTCGAACGGAATGTCGGGCGGCGTCGCGACGCCCAGCAACTCGGCGGCATAGGTGATCAGGTCCTGGGGCGGGGCGGGTTCGTCGTCGCACACATTGTAGACCGCCCCGGGGTCCGGCCGGTCCATGGACGCGCGCAACACGGCGGCGATATCGTCCACATGGATACGGCTGAACACCTGGCCCGGCTTGACGATGCGCCGGGCGCGGCCTTCCTGCAACGAGACCAGCGCATTGCGCCCCGGTCCGTAGATCCCGGCCAGACGGAACCGGTGCACCGGCAGGCTGTGGGTTTCGTACAGCGCAGCCCAGGCTTGTTCGGCCTCGACCCGGCGGCTGCCGCGCACGCCCGACGGCGTCAGCGGCGTGTCCTCGTCGACCCAGTCGCCGCCATGATCACCATAGACGCCGGTGGTGGACAGATAGCCGATCCAGTGGGGCGCCAAACGGACGATATCGGCGCGATGGTGGGCCAAGACCGGTTCCGGCCCGTCGCCCGGCGGTATCGACGTCAGCACATGGGTCACGCCCTCGAACGCGGCCTCGGGCTCGGCGAGCGGCGCGGTGGCGTCGAACAGCCAGACCGAAAAACCCTCGCGCGCCAGGGCACGGGCCTTTTCCTCGGTGCGCACCGTGCCCGAAACGCGCCACCCCGCACGCACCATCGCCCGCGCCAACGCCAAAGCCGAATAGCCCAACCCGAAACAGAACAGGTGTCCGGCGCCGCCGCCCCGGTGTGTGGTCATCCGCTCGCCTCCCGCCTTGAAAAACGATCCTCGACATGGTTCATAGCGCCTATGGTTGACAGGTTCAAAACCCGGCTTGGGCGCGCCGCAGCATTGGCCATGGCAATCTGGCTGTGGGGACCCGCAGCTTTCGCCAGCCCGCCGCCCGACATCACCGTCAAACGGCCGCCCGAAACACGTCCGGGCGGCCCCCATGTGGTCGAGGATCAGGCCGGCGCACGGCGCTATCAGGCGTGCATCAAAGCGGCGCGCAAGCGCCCCGGCGAAGGGCTGAGCCTGGCCGAAAGCTGGGCGGCCGAGGCCGACGCCCCCGCCGGTGCCCCCGACCATTGCGCCGCCGTGGCACTGGTCGGGCTTGAAGACTTCGCCACCGCCGCCGCGCGGTTCGACGCCGCGACCGGGCAGATCCGCGCCTCGAACGGCCTATTGAGTCGGCTCGATCCCGACTCGGGCGACCTCAAGCTGCTGCTCAGCGGCGTGTTGTCGCAGGCGGGCAATGCCTGGCTGATGGCCGGCGACGCCGACACTGCCGCCGAGCGGTTCGACGCGGCGCTGGCCTTGCTGCCGGACCGCGAGCGCCTGGCGCGGCTCGAACTGCTGGTCGACCGCGCCCGTGCCGCGGCTGCCGCCGGCGCCTTCGACCTGGCGGCGCGCGCGCTTGATGACGCCCTGGCGCTCGACGCCGACCGCCTCGACGTGCGGCTTTACCGGGCCACCGCTCGCCGCCATCTGGGGGCGCTCGACCGCGCCGAGGACGATGTGGCCGAGGTCATCGACGGCCGCCCCGAATGGGGGCCGGCGTGGCTCGAAAAGGGCAATATCCGGGCGCGCATGGGCGATCTGGACGGTGCCCGGTCGGCCTGGCACCAGGTTCTGCGGGTCGAACAGGACACCGCGGCGGCGCAGGCCGCGCGCAACAATCTCGACCGACTCGATCCGGCAATCGGCGTCCTGCCGGAAAGCCCGACCGCTCGCCCGTCCACACCGAAGGCGCCCGAACGCGGCGCGGAAACGCCCGAATGACCTCGGCCCGACCAGAGGCCCGCCAATCACCAACCAAGGAGAGCGGTGCCATGAGCACTCGCTTCTGTGACACCGCCTGGGCGCATATAGCCGATCTGCGCAGCGCCATCCTCGACCTGCCGCTCAACCGGGAACTGGCGGCGGGCACGCTGTCGCGCGAGCGGTTCCTGACCTACATGATCCAGGATTCGATCTATTTGGTGGCGTTCAGCCGTGCCCTGGCGTTGGCGGCGGCGCGGGCGCCCGACCCGGAAGCGGTGGCCATCTTCGCGCAGTCGTCGCAAGCCGCGCTGATCGCCGAACGCAGCTTGCATGAAGACTATTTCAAGCGCTTCAGCGTGTCCAAAAAGGCCGTCGCCGACGCCCGGCCGAACCCCACCTGCCACGCCTATACCAGCTTCCTGATGGCCACCGCCCACGACAGTTGGGAAGAGTTGGTGGCCGCCGTCCTGCCGTGCTTCTGGATCTACTGGGACGTCGGCAATCGGGTTGCCGGCCGGTCGGTACCGGGCAACCCTTATCAGGCCTGGATCGACACCTATGCCGACCCGGACTTCGGCGCCGCCACCGACGCGGTCAAGGCGATCGCCGACCGCGCCGCGGCCGACGCGACGCCGGCGGTCCGCACCCGCATGCTCGACGCCTTCCAGATGTCCACGCGCTATGAGTGGATGTTCTGGGATGCCGCCTATCGTCAGGAGAAGTGGCCCCTTGACCTCGCATGACAACGACCCGACCGCCCCCACCGGCCACGCCGCCGGGGGCTCGCCATCGCTCGCCTGCGACTGGGACGCCCGCTACCGGGCGGGAGACGCGCCGTGGGAATCCGACACCGTCAACCCGGCGTTCGAGACCTGGCGTGCGGGCGGCCTGTTCTCCGATCTCGACCATGTGCTGATCCCAGGCGCCGGGCGTTCGCCCGAGGTGCTGGCACTGGCGCGCGCCGGCGTGCGCGTCACCGCCGTCGACCGCTCCGACACCGCGCTCGCCGGGCTGCAAGACACGCTCGACCGCGCCCGGGCTGAGGCGCCGCTGGCCGCCACCCATCTGGTCGAGGCCGACCTGCTGGCCTGGCACCCGGCCGACCCCGTCGACGCGATCTACGAACAGACCTGTTTGTGCGCGCTGCCGCCGGCCACCTGGGCGGTCTATGCCGACCGGCTGCACCAGTGGCTGCGCCCGGGCGGGCGTCTGTTCGCGCTGTTCATGCAAACCGGCCAGGACGGCGGCCCGCCCTGGCACTGCGACCTGAACCTTATGGGCACGTTGTTCCCGGCGGCGCGCTGGTCGTGGGACCCGGTGGCGCCGATCACTGTCAGCCGCCGGGCCGATCGCACCGAGCGCGGCCATATCCTCGACCGCCGCTAGCCGGCGCCACAGCCCTTACCAGGCCCGATTGCGGGCTTTCGTCGGTGTCTTCAAGACGCTATGACGAGCGTCGGCGACCGCTGAGACCAAGCGGTCGTGCAGTTTGACAGGGGGCATTCGGACTATGGTGGGGACGAGGATCGGCGCACGCATGCGTCTGAGCGCTTGGGTGTGGGGGATGGCGTTTGTTCTTCTGGCGGCCGCGATCGCGGCGCCGGCGGTAGCCCAACAGATCCCGCCCGAGCTGATGGAAAAGCTGCGCGAACGGGGCCAAAGCGGCCTGGACAGCCAGGACCCGGCCCAGGCACTTGAAGAATCGCGGCTCAAGCGCGAAGGACAGCTCACCAACCAGACCAACCTATTGGGGCAAACCGCCGGAAAAGAGCCGAAAGCACTGTCGACGCTGGAGGTCATCTATAATTCGCGACTGGGGTTCTTCGAAGAGGAAGCCCGCCGGCGCTGGCGTGAGCGCGCCTACCAGTTCGACGACCTGGAGCGGCGCGAACGCATGCTCAACCAGCAAGTTCGCGAGCGTCAACAAGCTCAGTCCGGGGCCGTTCCTGGCAATTTCCCCATGCAATCCGGGGCCGCCCAAGTCGCTCGCGCGAAGGGCGGCAACCGCGAGCGCGAACAACGGCTTGAAGTCGAACAGGTGCGGGCTGAATTCGCCACCCCTGAGCCGCTGCGCCAGTATGGCTATGACATGCTGGACTATCCCAAGCAGTTCCCGGGCGGGCTGTCGGGCCGGCTGCCCGACGACTATCGGCTCGGCATCGGCGACGAGCTGGTGGTGACGCTCTACGGCAACGAAAACGATACCCAAACCCTTCAGGTGGACCGCGAAGGCCGGCTGGTGCTGCCGGACTTGGGCCCTGTGACCGCTGCGGGGCGCGAATTGGGCACGGTGCGCGACGAGGTGGAGCAACTGGTCGGCAACAAATTGGTCGGCACCGAGGTGTTGTTGTCGGTGGGCGCGCCGCGTCTGGTCAGCGCGTATGTGCTCGGCGACGTGACCCGCCCCGGCCAGTACGAACTGTCCAGCTTCGCCGACATTCTCGACGCCCTGTCGGTCGCCGGCGGGGTCAAGAAGACCGGCAGCCTGCGCCGCATCATCGTCGACGACGGCACCCGTCGCCGTAGCTTCGACCTCTACGATATTCTGGCCGGCCGCCAGACCGACAGCCTGCGCCTGACCGACGGCATGCGCATCATCGTGCCGCCGATCGGCCCCACCGTGGCGGTGGCCGGCGCCGTGGTGCGCCCGGCGATCTACGAACTCGCCCCCGGCGCGGCAACGTCGGCAGCCGACGAAATGCTCGCCATGGCCGGCGGCAGCGTGCTGGCGCGCGGCAGCCGCATGCTGGTCAAGCGCGTGTCGCCCGAGGGCGGCGAGACCATGCGCTATCTGAGCGGCGCCGAGGCGCGGCTTCAGCCCAGCGACATCCTGCTGCTGCAACTACGCAGCCAGGCGACCATGGGCCAGTTCGAACTGGCCGGCGCGGTCTATTCGCCGGGCATCCGCTCGATCGACGAATACGGTTTTCTGTCCAAGGCACTCGAAGGCGGTCAGGCGCTCAAGCCCGACGCCTATCTGCCGTTCGCCCTGCTCAAGCGCAAGGACCCCGAAACGCTGGCGACGGTCATGCGCGCGGTCAATCTGGCTGCCGTGCTCAAGGGCGAGACCGATGTCCGCCTGCGCTCGTGGGACGAACTGGTGGTGCTCAACGAGACCGCCGTCGATTTCATGGGCAGCGAACCGGTCAAGCTGACCATCGACCAGCCCAACGATCCCGGCAATTGCGAATCCCTTGAGGTACTGGCCAAGCGCGTGCGCGAGGCCGAGACCGAGCGCTTCGCCACCACCTTCCGCTCGGCCTTCTTCACCAGCCAGGGAATGGCCGAACAGGACAGCGGCGCTGCGGCCCTGTCGGGTCAGATGGACCGTTCGATCATCAGCGACCGTCAGACGGGTGAGATCGCCTGCCCCGACCTGTTCGAGGACCGGCCTGACCTGCTGGCCTTTGCGCTCGAATACGCCACCGCGATTTCCGGCGCCGTGCGCCAGCCGGGCATCTACCCGTTCGCCTATGAGACCAGCTTGGCGGGCACCATCGCGGTGGCCGGTGGGCTGTCGCTCAATGCCAACCGCAAGCTGGTCGAACTGTCGCTCTATGAGCGCAAGGCGGGCCAGGGCATCGACGTGGACCGCCGCAAGGTGGACCTGACCGAGACCGATCCCAAAAGCGTCGCGGTCTCGCCGGGGTCGAGCGTCCGGGTCACCGCCCTGCGCAGCGACCAGGAACCCGGCACCGTGCTGTTGACCGGCGAGTTCGAGCGCCCCGGCGTCTACACCATCAAACGCGGTGAAACATTGTTGGAACTGATCGGCCGTGCCGGCGGACTGACCAGCCGCGCCTATCCCTATGGCGCGGTGTTCACCCGCGAGAGCGTGCGCGATCAGCGCCGCGAGAGCTTGAAACGCACGGCGCGCGAGATGGACACTGCGCTCACCCTGGCGGCGATCAAGGGCAATGTGGACGGCGAAGCGCTGACCGCGGCGCGGCGGCTGTCCAACACCCTGTCATCGGCCGACATCACCGGACGCATGGTGGTCGACGCCGAGCCCGAGGTGCTGGCGCGCGACCCGATCGCCAATATCTCGCTCGAACCCGGCGACACGCTGCACATGCCGCGCCGCCCGACCACCGTTCAGGTCGCCGGCGACGTGCTCAACCCGGGCAGCTTCCGCCACCGCGAGGGCAAGTCGGTGCGCGACTATCTCAAGGAGGCCGGCGGTCTGCAAACGACCGCCGAGAAGGGCCGCATCTTCGTGGTCAAGGCCAATGGCGAGGCAACGCCTGTCTCCATGTCAATCTGGAGCTTCCGCGAGCAGACCATCCCGCCCGGCACCACCATCGTCGTGCCCATGGACGTGACCCCGGTCCAGTATCTGGAGATCGCCGGCACCATCGCCGATATCTTCGGCAATCTGGCGCTATCGGTCGCGTCGGTCGCCACGGTGACCAACTAAGGGCCCGATCTGCGAGCCGCCCGGTGGCTCAGGCCGCCGGGCGGTCGAGCACGCCGCGGTAGAAGGCAGCGTGCCGCGCGGCGACCGCGTCGACGGTAAAGCGCCGCTCGGCCATGCGCCGGGCGGCCGCCCCCATGGCGCGGCGGGTCTCGGCCGGACGTGCGACCATGGCGACGAGCGCCTCGGCCAGGGCGGCCGCGTCGCCGGGCGGCACCGCAGCCCCAAGCCCCGCCGCGCCCATCACCTGCGCCACATCGCCCACATCCGTGCTGACCACCGGCAGGCCCATGGCCATGGCCTCCCACACCGCCATGGGCGACGCCTCGAACCGCGACGCACACACATAGGCGTCGGCCGCCGCCAGGCAGCGCTCGATGGCGTCGCTGCCGCCCCAGAAATGCACATTGTCGAGACCGTCGCGCCGACACCGGTCGCGCAGTCCCTCGCCATAGGCGCGGTGGCTGTCCAGGAACGGCCCCACCAGCACCAGGCTGACCGGCTGTTCAGGGGCGCGCGCGCGCAGATGCGCCATGGCGTCGAGCAACACGTCATGGCCTTTCACCGGGTTCATGTTGCCGACCATCACCAGCTTGAGCCCCGGCAGTTGGGCGATCACGGGGTCGGGCGCGACCCGGTCGGGGTCGAAGCGCCGGGTGTCCACCGGCGCGTCGATCCGCACCACCGGCCGAGCGCCTTCAAGGCCCGACAGATAATAGTCGGCGACGCGCTCGGCCGCGACGATGAAGCCATCCCCCCGGCGACCGGCCAACTGCCGGAACACCCAATTGACCGGTCCCGGCATGGCGGTGTCGTTGAGATGCCAGACGCACGGCAGGCCGAGCCTGTGGGCCGCCAACAGCCCCTTCCACTGCCAACTGCCGTTGACGTGCACCAGGTCGGGGCGCAGTTCGCGCAACAGCCGGGACAGCGCGACCATCTCGCCCGGAAAACCGGCGGCGAAGCGCAGCGCGTCGCCCGGCGCCTTGGACAGGCGGTTGAGCCCCAGGCTGCGCACCGCCACGCCATGATCGGCCAGCCAGGCACGGGTGCGCGCGCCGTCGCGTGTCGCCACCACCGCCACGGTGTCGACGCCATGGTCGGCGGCCAGGCGCTCGCCGACCAGACCCACCCGGCGTTGCGGGCCGCCGAAGCGCGCCTCTTCCAAGACATTGGCGACCACCAGCCGCCGCTCTGCCGCGGGCACTTGCACCATCGCGTCGCTCCCGAAAACGCCGCCGGGCCACCAGCGGTTTGTTGCGTCCGCACGGGGCGTAAGCTACACGCACAGCGGGCGGGCTGTCCTTGCCGCCCAAACCATCGGAAGGCCTCGCACCCATGTCAGTCGCCGTACGCTTAGGCAAGGTCTGGCGCTTCGTCCAGATTTACGGTCCGGGTCGCACGGTCGAAAAGGCCGCCTCGCGCCAGACCGCCGCCTGGCCCAAGCGCTATCGCCGGCGCGGGCCGCAGGACGTGGCGATCATCGGCTGCGGCCAGTTCGGCTGGTCGACCATCGCTCACTTCGTCGCCCGCGGGCGCGGCAACCGCTTCGGCTGGTGCTACGACCCCGACCCCGCGCGGCGCGCCGCCATGGCGCGGCGTTTCGGCTTCCGCTCGGCGGTCGCCGACCCGTGGACGGCGCTGGAGACCGAGCCCTGCGATACGGTCTATATCGCCTCCAACCATGCCAGCCACGCCGACTATGCGGTCGCGGCGCTGGCCGCCGGCAAGCGGGTCTATGTGGAAAAGCCGGTGGCGGTGTCGCTCGACCAACTGGCCCGGCTCGAAGCCGCCCGCCGCGCCAGCCGCCGGGCGCTCCACGCCGGTTACAACCGGCCGTTCTCGGCCGCCATACGGCGTCTGGCGCCGCGCCTGGCCGCCGAACGCGGCCGGCCGCTGACCCTGAGTTGCACGGTCGCGGGCCACGTGCTGGGCCCGGATCACTGGTACCGCGACCCGGCCGAGGGCACGCGCATCTGCGGCAATGTGGGCCATTGGCTCGACTTGGCGGTGCACCTGTTGAGCCTCGACGGCGCGCTGCCCGACGCCTGGGAGATCACGCTCGCTCCCGCCAACGCCGACGAGGCGGACGAAAACGTCTCGATCGTCCTGACCTCGGCACGCGGCGACCTGATCAGCATCGTACTGACCGCGCGCGCCGAGCCGTTCGAGGGCATCCGCGAGTCGATCCTGTTGCAGCGCGGCACCCTGCAGGCCGAGATCGCCGACTTCCGCGCCCTGCGCGTCTGGGACGGGCCGAAGCGCCGCACCCACCGCTTCCTGCCGAAAGATGTCGGCCATGAGACCGCCATACTGCAACCCTTCGACCGCCAGGGCGACTGGCAGGCCCGCTGGCGCGAGGTGCTGCGCTCCAGCCTGTGGATGTTGACCATCACCCATATGGTACGCACGGGTGAACGCCGGCGCGCCTTCACCTTCACCCACGCGCTGGCCGACCTGGACGACCGGGTGCTGGCCGCGCAGGCGGCCCAAGCGGCCCAAATCGCCGACAAGACCGGCGCCCCCCCCCGCCCGGGCGGCAACGGCGAGCGAGAGACCAAGCCCATGAAACAAGTGCTGCAAAGCTTGAAAGACGGCTCGACGCTGGTGGAGACCGTGCCGGCCCCGCGCCCCGGCCGCGGCCAGGTGGTGGTGCGCACCCACAAGACGCTGATCTCCGCCGGCACCGAGCGCATGCTGGTCGACTTCGGCAAGGCCAATCTGTTGGACAAGGCGCGCCAGCAACCCGAGAAGGTCGCCGAGGTGATCGCCAAGATCCGCACCGACGGGCTGGCGACCACGCTCGAAGCGGTGCAGTCGAAGCTCGGCCAGCCGATCCCCATGGGCTATTCCAATGTGGGCACGGTGACGGCGGTGGGCGCCGGCGTCACTGGGCTGGCGGTGGGCGACCGGGTGGTATCCAACGGCCACCATGCCGAGATGGTACGCGTGCCGCCCAATCTGTGCGCCAAGGTACCGGCGGGCGTCGGCGACGACACCGCCGTGTTCACCGTGGTCGGCGCCATCGCGCTCCAGGGTATCCGCCTGGCCGGGCCGAGCCTCGGCGAGACCGTGGCGGTGACCGGGCTGGGGCTGATCGGGCTGATGGCGGTGCAGCTTCTGCGCGCCCAGGGCGTGCGCGTGCTCGGCATCGACATGGACCCCGCCAAACTCGACCTGGCGCGCCGTTTCGGTGCTGAAACCGTCGACCTTGCGAAAGCCGAGGACCCGGTGGCCAAGGCCGCAGCCCTCACCGACGGCCACGGCGTCGACGCGGTGTTGCTGACCGCCGCCACCAAGAGCAGCACGCCGGTGGCCCAGGCGGCGCGCATGTGCCGCAAGCGCGGCCGCATCGTCCTGGTGGGCGTCACCGGCCTGTCGCTCAACCGCGCCGACTTCTACGAAAAGGAACTGACCTTCCAGGTGTCCTGTTCCTATGGCCCCGGGCGCTATGACCCGGCCTATGAGCAACACGGCCAAGACTATCCCATCGGCTTCGTGCGCTGGACCGAACAGCGCAATTTCCAAGCCGTGTTGGCGATGATGGCGAGCGGTGCGGTGCGCACCGACGCGCTGGTTTCGCACCGCTTCCCGCTGGACCGCGCCGCCGACGCCTATGGCGCGTTGAGCGGCGGCCCGGCCCTCGGCGTGCTGCTCGAAACCGGCGTCGAAGGGCTGCCCGACACCGCCCCGGCGGAAAGCGTGTCGCTCGACCAGAACAGCCCACGCCCCGCGGCCGACGGCCGGGTCGGCGTGTCGTTCATCGGCGCGGGCAATTATGCCGGCCGGGTGCTGGCGCCGGCGGTGGCGAAAACCGTCGCCCGGTTCGAGATCGTGGCATCGGGCGGCGGCGTTTCGGGCACGCTGATGGGCCGCGCGCGCGGCTTCCGCACCAGCACCACCGACACCGACACGGTGTTCGCCGACCCGGCCACCGACCTGGTGGTGGTGTCGACGCCGCACAACAGCCACGCAGCCCTCGCCGCCCGGGCGCTCGAAGCCGGCAAGGCGGCGTTCGTGGAGAAGCCGCTGGCGCTGACGCTGGCCGACCTCGACGCCTTGGAGCGCGCCTATGACACGGCCGCCCAGGCCGGCCGCTCGCCCTTTCTGATGGTCGGCTTCAACCGGCGCTTTTCGCCCCATGTGCAGGCGTTGCGCGCGCGGCTCAACGCCCGCGCCGCGCCACCGGCCATGGTGATGACGGTCAATGCCGGCGCCATCCCGCTCGACCACTGGACCCAGGACCCGGCCCAGGGCGGCGGCCGATTGATCGGCGAGGCGTGCCATTTCGTCGACCTGGCGCGCTATCTGGCCGATGCGCCGATCGTCCGCGCCCAGATCGACGGCCTGCGCCCGACCGCCGGCGCGCACGGCCACGACACCGCCACCATCACCCTGGGCTTCGCCAATGGCGCGGTCGCCACCATCCACTATTTCGCCAACGGTCATAAGGGCGTGGCCAAGGAACGGATCGAGGTGTTCCAGGCCGGCGCGGTCTATGCGCTGGACAATTTCCGCCGCACCCGCGCGGTCGGCGACAAGGGCTTCAAGACCGTGCGCAGCCGCGGCCAGGACAAGGGCAACGCCGCCTGCGTGGCCGCCACCATCGACAGCCTGACCAGGGCCGCGCCGGCGCCGATCCCGGCCGCCGAATTGTTCGAGGTCTCGCGCACCGTGATCGACCTGGCGACCCGGTTCGACCCGCGCCTCGGCGGCAGCGCCGGGGGCGGCGACGACAACGGCGCGGCGGCGGGGTGAGGCCATGTTCCGCACCGCCCTTCTGACCCTGCGCACCCTGCCGCACCTGAAGCGCCGGCAGATCACCAACCGCCTGCGGCGCAAGCTGGTCAAGCCGCGCGTCGACACCGCACCGGTGGGCGACCCGGCGAAACTGGTCGCGGAACCGGTGGCGTTCATCGCCGCCCCCCTGGCCTATCACGGCGGCACCGAGTTCACCTTCCTCAACCAGCGCCACACCCTCGACCTGCCGGCGGGCTGGACGTCGCCCGAGCGGTCCAAGCTGTGGCGGTATCACCTGCACTATTTCGACTGGCTCAGCCAGGACCCGGCCCCCGACGCCGGCGCGGCGCGCGCCATGATCACCCGCTGGATCGACGACAACCCGCCGCTCAGCGGCGACGGCTGGGAGCCCTACCCGATCTCGCTGCGCCTCGCCGCCTGGGTCAAATGGCTGACCCTGCGCCGCGCCCAGGGCGACCGGGGGTTGGAGCCCGCGCAATGGTCGAGCCTGGGGCTCCAGGCGCGGGTGCTGGCTCAAAGCCTCGAATACCATCTGATGGGCAACCATCTGTGGGCCAACGCCAAGGGGCTGATCGCGGCGGGGCTGGCGCTGGCCGGCGACGAGGCCCGGGGCTGGCTCGACACCGGTCGCGCCCTGCTCGACCAGCAACTGGACGAACAGGTGCTCGACGATGGCGGCCATTACGAGCGCAGCCCCACCTATCATGCGCTGTTGCTCGAAGACCTGGCCGACCTGATCAACCTGTCGCGCGCCTATGGCGAACCGGTGCCCGCGCGCTGGGTCGAGACCGCGCGGGCGATGCTCGCCTGGCTGGTCGCCATGACCCGACCCGACGGCCGCCTGCCGCTGTTCAACGACGCCGCCCACGGCGCCGGGCCGAGCCCGCAAGCGCTGCGGGCCTATGCCGAGCGGCTGGGCCTGGCAGTCCCCGACGCGCCGGGCGACGGGCTGGTGGCCCTGGCCCGCAGCGGCTATTTCCGCTACGCCGCCCCCGGCTGGTGGCTGGTCGCCGACGCCGGCGCCATCGGCCCCGACCATATCCCCGGCCACGCCCACGCCGACATGCTGAGCTTCGAATTGTCGGTCGACGGCCGGCCGCTGATCGTCGACACCGGCACCTCCACCTATGAGGCCGGGGCGCGCCGGGCGGTCGAGCGCGGCACCGCCGCCCACAACACCGTCGAGGTGGCCGGCACCGACCAGTCGGAAATGTGGGGGGCGTTCCGGGTTGCCCGGCGTGCCCGCCTGCGCGAACGCCACTGGGGCAACGACCGGCTGCGCGCCGCCCATGACGGCTATGACCGGCTGGGCGTGCGCCATGCGCGCTATTTCACCTTTGCGCCCGACGCGCTGACGCTGACCGACACGCTGACCGACACGCGCACCGGCCGGGCCTCGGACGCGCCCGCGGTGGCGCGCCTGCACTTCGCCCCGGGGGTCAGGGTGGTCCAGGACGGCGCCACGATCACCGCCGACGCGGTGACCATCCAGATCCACGGCGCCGACAGCATCACCCTGGCCGACTATCACCACGCCCCCGACTTCAACACGCTCGTGCCCGCGCGGGTCGCCGAAATCGCCTTCACCAGCCGGCTCGAAACCCGGATCGCCCGATGAAGATCCTGTTCATTACCGACAATTTCCCGCCCGAGGTCAACGCGCCGGCGACCCGCACGCTGGAACACGCCCGCGCCTGGGTCGCCGCCGGCCACCGGGTCACGGTGATCACCTGCGCGCCCAATTTCCCCCACGGCCGAGTGTTCCCGGGCTACCGCAACCGGCTTTATCAAACCGAGGAAATCGACGGCATCCAGGTGGTCCGCGTGTGGTCCTACATGACCGCCAATGCGGGCTTCGCCAAGCGCGTGCTGGACTATCTGAGCTTCGCGTTCAGCGCCTTTTTCGCCGGGCTGTTCCGCCGCGCCGACGTGATCGTGGCGACCTCGCCGCAGTTCTTCACCACCTTTACGGGCTGCGCGCTGTCGGTGCTCAAGCGCCGGCCCTGGGTGTTCGAATTGCGCGACCTGTGGCCCGAGTCCATCGCCGCCGTGGGCGCCATGAAGGCCGGCCGGGCGGTGCGTCTGCTCGAACGGATCGAGTTGTTCATGTACCGCCATGCGGCCGCCGTGGTGGCGCTGACCCCGGCCTTCAAGCGCAACCTGGTGGCGCGCGGCATCGACCCCGCCAAGATCGCCGTGGTCACCAACGGCGTCGACCGCCAGGCCTTCCCGCCCCGGCCGCGCAACGACGCCGTGCGCCGCGACCTCGGCCTCGGCGACGGCTTCGTGATCGGTTACATCGGCACCATGGGGATGGCCCACGGCCTGGAATTCGTGGTCCGCGCCTTTGCCCGGATCGACCGACCGGACCTGCGCCTCTTGCTGGTCGGCGACGGCGCCGCGCGCGACGCGGTGGCCCGGCTTGCCGCCGAGTTGGCCCCCGAACGCATCGTGGTCCACCCGCCGGTACCCAAGGACCGGGTCGCCGAGATGATCGCCGCCTGCGACGCCGCCCTGGTGCCGCTCAAGAAATCCGACACCTTCAAGACCGTGATCCCGTCGAAGATGTTCGAATTGGGCTCCATGGGCAAACCGATCCTGCTCGGCGTCGAAGGCCAGGCGCGCGAGATCGTCGAAGCCTACGACGCCGGCGTTTGCTTTGAGCCCGAGAACACGCTCAGCTTCACCGCTGCGGTGACCACATTGGCCGACGACCCCGACCGGCGGGCGCACCACGCCGCCGGCGCCGAGTGCCTGGCCGACGCCTACAGCCGTCCGCGTCTGGCCGCCCACATGGCCGACGTGCTCGCCGCCGTGGCCGCGCGCCGGCCGCTGCCCGAGCCGCCACGCGATGCCGACACCGCCGCAGCCGCCCCAAACGAGGCCCGACCCACGCCGGTCGCCGCCGACAAGCCCCTTTGACGCCCCACAGGTGACGCCCATGACCTCCAACCAGCCGCAGCCCAGCCCGCAAACCGTCCACCTGATCTGCGCCGCCCGGCCCAACTTCATGAAGATCGCGCCGCTCTACCACGCGCTCCGGGCGACCGATTGGGCGCGGCCGGTGTTGATCCACACCGGGCAGCATTACGACCCCAACATGTCCGACCGGATCTTCGACGATCTGGGCCTGCCCAAGCCCGACCACCATCTGGGCATCGGCAGTGGCGGCCATGGCGAGACCACCGGCCGGGTGATGATCGAATATGAGGCGATCGTGCTGGCCCATCGGCCCGACTGGATCGTCGTGGTCGGCGACGTCAATCCCACTGCCGCCTGCTCCATGGTCGGCGCCAAGCTGCACATCCCGGTGGCGCATCTGGAAGCGGGCCTGCGCAGCGGCGACCGCACAATGCCCGAAGAGATCAACCGGCTGGTCACCGACACCATCGCCGACGTGCTGTGGACGCCGTCGCCCGACGGCGACGCCAATCTGCGCGCCGAGGGCGTGGCCGACGCGCGCATCACCCGGGTCGGCAACATCATGCTCGACAGCTTCGAGTTGATGCGCCCGACAATCGACGCCGCCGGCGTGCGCACCGACATGGGGCTCGACGACGGCGGCTATGGCGTGGTCACCCTGCACCGGCCGTCCAATGTGGACAGCGCCGACAGCCTCGCGCCGCTGGTGGAAAAGCTACGCGCGGCGGCCGACCAGGTGCCGCTGGTGTTCCCGGTCCACCCGCGCACCCGCGCGCGGCTCGACGCCTTCGGCCTGATGGCGCGGCTTGCGGACCATGACGCGATCACGCTGATCGAGCCGTTGAGCTACATCCCGTTCATGAACCTGGTCACCGGCGCCGCGCTGGTGATCACCGACTCGGGCGGCCTGCAGGAAGAGACCACCTATCTCGGCCTGCCGTGCCTGACCGTGCGGCCCAACACCGAACGCCCGATCACCTTGAGCGAGGGCACCAACAAGCTGGTCGAGCCGGCGGACATTCCAGCCCAGGTCGCCCGGGCGCTGGCCGGCGACTGGCCCACCGGCCGCCGCCCCGACCTGTGGGACGGCCACACCGCGTCCCGCGTGGTCGCCGACCTCGCCCGCCGCTCGGCCTAACCGCGCGCGGCGATCGCCTCGCGCCGGGCGGCGGCCATGTCCTCGGGGTCGCGCAGATAGCCGAACCGCTCGCACAGCTGGCGATAGTTGTCGGAGGTCAGAACCGCCCGGCGCAGTTCGGCCGACACCGGCTTGA
Organism: Rhodothalassium salexigens DSM 2132; assembly: GCF_004341375.1. Taxonomy (GTDB): domain Bacteria; phylum Pseudomonadota; class Alphaproteobacteria; order Sphingomonadales; family Rhodothalassiaceae; genus Rhodothalassium; species Rhodothalassium salexigens. The sequence continues at coordinate 95,596 of NZ_SLXO01000008.1, read as the reverse complement.
GCGGCAGCGGTCGGATATCCGCGTCGCCGCTGCCGCGCCCGCTGTCGCCGGTCAGGCGCACGCTGTTGTACCGCGCCCGCCAGCCGGGATCGTAAGGCAGCGCCAAGGCGTCGGCCATGGCGCGCAGGCTGGCGTCGGGGTCGGCGACAAAATCCTCATAGTGGACCAGCGGCCGGCCGTCGAAATAGTCCACCAGCGACAGGATGCGCGCGCAATAGTCGTCGAACGAGGCGACCGTCGCGGTCCAGCCGCGTTTGTGGGCGGACACATAGGTTTCCACCGGGTTGCGCAGGGTGACGATGGACTTGAGGTCGAACGCCCCCTTGAGCACCTCGGTCAGGGTCGAGACGGTGCGCGGCTGGGGGCTGAACCAATCGCTGTGGCTATGGTCGCGCAGCACCAGATGGCCGCCTTGTTGCGCCACCTTGTCATAGACCGGCCGCAGCCGGTTGTAGAACGCCTGCGCCAGTTCATTGGCCGAAAAGCCGAGCCGCCCCTGATACTGGCACACCGCCTGCTGCAACGGGTCGACGGGGTTGAAACGGAGCTGCCCGAAGGTGAACGGCGACACCTCGCTCAACAGATAGACGTCGGGCAGCACCGCCAGCGACTTGCAGATCATCGTGCCGCCGGTGGCGGCGAAGTGATGGACGGTCCGGATCGTCGGCTTCGACATGCTGCGCCTCTAAACTCTTCAAGTTCGCCCCTACGCTGGCGATCACGGCATCTGCCGGCCCTTGAACGGCTGGCCGGTGAGCAAGGTGATGAGATGGCCCAGCATCAAGATCGTGACCAGCACGCACACGAACATGATGCCGGTATAGGGCAGGAGTGGCAATTTCCCCGGCTCGTAAGGCCGGCGGCTTTTCCAGTTGGCGAACAGACCGAGCGCCACGGCAACCGCCAGAATACTCAACGTCACGGTCATCGACATGACCAAGCCTTTCCTCGAACGGCGGCACTGCGATACCCTATTGGCCGCTCGCGCCGCCAAGCCCCCGTCGATAGACCGGCTTTTCGACCGAAATCAATCACTGCAACGCAGTTTCCAGCCCGCCAATGGCGCCAAGCATGTCCACCATCGCCGTGATGCAGCCCTATTTCTTCCCCTATGCGGGCTATTTCCGGCTCCTGGCCGCCGCCGATGTCTTTGTGCTGTTCGACTGCGTGCAGTTCCCCCGCCGCGGCTGGGTACACCGCAACCGGTTCCGTCGCGCCGACGCCACGCTCGACTGGCTGACCCTGCCGCTGGCCAAGGCGCCGCGCGACGCACGGATCGCCGACCTGGCCTTTGCCCCCGACGCCGAGGCCGAGATGCACGCGCGCATGGCGCGCTTCCCCGCCCTCGCCGACGCGCTCGACCGGCACGACCCCCTGGTCGCCGGCGCCGCCGCCTGTGCCGGCCGGCCGAACGACTATCTGGCCGCCCAGATCGCAACGGTGGCCGACCGCCTCGGCCTCTGCCCCCGCATGGTCCGGTCCTCGACCCTCGACACGCCGCCCGACCTGCGCGGCGCGGAGCGGATCATCCACATCGTCCGCCAATTGGGTGGGCGCCGCTATGTCAACAGCCCCGGCGGCCGCGCGCTCTATACGCCCGACCACTTTGCCGACGCCGGGCTCGACTTGGCGTTCCTGGTCCCCTATCAAAACGATATGTCTTCGATCCTTGATCGCTTGCTACGCGAGCCGCCGGCCGATGTGCGTGCCGACATCCTCGCCGCAACCCAATTGGTGGATTGACCCCATGGCCGATATCGTTCTGTTCGGCGCCGGCAAGGTCGCCGAGGTCGCCGAGGCGCTGTTCCGGGAAGCCGGCAGCCATCGCGTGGTGGCCTTCGCCGTCGACCGCGCGCACCTGGATGGGCCGACCTTTCTGGGCCGGCCGGTGGTCGCCTTCGAGGAATTGGCCGAGCGCTACCCGCCCGCCGAGGTCAAGGCGTTCGTGGCCATCGGCTATCACGCGCTCAATACCGCCCGGGCCGAGCGGGTCGCCGCGCTCGAAGCCCAGGGCTATGAATTGGTCGACTGCATCAGCCCGCGCGCCTGGGTGGCCGAAGGCGCGCTCACCGGCCGCAACTGCCTGATCATGCCCCACGCGGTGGTCGAACCGGGCGCCCGGCTGGGCCGTGACGTGGTGGTCTGGAGCAACGCCACCATCGGCCACCACGCCCGGCTCGACGACCATGTGTGGGTCGCCGGCAACAGCGTGATCGGCGGCGGCGCGCATCTCGGCGCCTATACGTTCGCAGCACTGGGCACCGTGGTCGGCAACGAGGTGACGGTGGGGGCCGAAAGCCTCCTCGGCGCCGGCGTCCGGATCACCCGCTGCTGCGCCGAAAAAAGCGTGTTCATCCAGCCCGAGACGGAAAAATACCGGCTGGACAGCGACCGCTTTCTACGCATCTCGAAGCTGCGCTAGGACCGATGATCGAACCGGGCGCCCAACGCACCGTCTTCGTCGGCAACCGCGCCTTTGTCTGGCACGAGGCACGGCGCGCCGGTCTCCGCCTGGTCGAGAGCCTGGCGATCACCGGCTCCTATTTCGACCGGCAAGCAGCCCAACTCGGCGTCCCGGTGCGACGCATCGGCTGCAAACGTATGTTGTTGGACACCCTGGCCGCCCTGGATTTCGACCTTCTGCTGTGCAATGGCGTGCCCCATATCCTGCCGATCAGCCGCATCGCCCGGCCGGGCCAACGCTTCGTCAACGTCCACCCCGGCCCGCTGCCAGATCTGCGCGGAGCCGACCCGGTCAATGGCGCCATCCTGCTCGACCGGGCCGCGGGTGCGGCGGTTCATGTGATGGACGATGGCATCGACACCGGCCCGCTGATCGCCCGCCGCCGATTCTCGGTACCACAGGGCGCCGACGTCAGGCTGCTGTACCAGATGGTGTTCGAGGCCGAACGCCAAGTGTTTCGTCAAGCTCTCGCCCGCAGCTTCGAGCCCGACCCCGCACTGGCCGAGCCCGTGGGCGCCGACAGCGTCTATTACACAATCCGCACCGCCGACAGACGGCTTCAACCGACCGACAATGCAGCCTTGACCGTGCGTAAGGTCCGCGCTTTCGCAACCCCTAACCAAGCGCCTGTGTTCCGCATCGCCGACACCGACCTGCGCGCCCAGGCGGCTGCGATCGTCGACGGCGCCGCCCTCGACCAGATGGCAGCGGGTCTCGACACCAACCAGGTGGTGACCAGCGGGCCGGATTTCCTGGTACTCACCAAACCGGACGGCCTCGTCCTGCTGGACCGGGTGAGCGGAGATCTTGGCGCTATCGGGCGCGGCAGCACCCTAAAGCAAAGCGATCTTAACGATTAACCCCTAGCGATAGGCCATCGGCTCCGCCATGCGCGCACGGATACGACCATGACCCAAACGCTTCCGCCCGACAGCGGGCAATTGTTTCGCCACCCGCTGGACGCCAGCCCGCTGACCGCGGCGACCGGCGATGACGGCACGATCGCCGCCCTTCTGGGCGCGGACGGCAGCCGGTTCGCGGTCGACGACGGCATCCCCGACCTGATCTGGCCGCGCACGCTGGGCGAGGCCGAGCGTACCGCACAGGCCACCTATGAAGAGGTCGCCGACGTCTATGACAAATACATCCATCTGACCTTCGACACCTTCAACACCGACGAGACCACCGAACGCCGCCGCATGGTCGACCGGCTGGCCCTGAGCCCCGGCCAGACGGTGCTGGAGTTCGGCTGCGGCACCGGGCGCACCAGCGCGCTGATCGCCGAGCGGTTGGGCGCCCATGGCACGCTGTTGTTGCAGGAACTGGCCCGGCCGGTATTGGTCCAGGCGCGCGCCAAGGCAGCGAAGCTCGCCACGCCCAGCCATGTGGCCCTGGCCAATGGCAGTTATCTGCCGCTCGCCGACAACAGCGTCGACGCGGTGTTCCATTTCGGCGGCATCAACATGTTCTCCGATATCGGCCGCTGCTTCGCCGAGGCGGCGCGGGTCACCAAACCCGGCGGGCGCGTGGTGATCGGCGACGAGAACATGCCGGTCTGGCTGCGCGACACCGAGATGGGCCGGGTGCTGATGAACTCGAACCATCACTATCGCTGTCCGGTGCCGTTCGAGCATATCCCGGTCGAGGCCCGCGACGTGGCCTGCGAATGGATCATCGGCGGCGTGTTCTATGTGATCTCGTTCACCGTCGGCGAGGGCGCGCCCTATGCCGACCTGGATTTCCAGATCCCCGGCCGGCGCGGCGGCACCCACCGCACGCGCTATTACGGCCAACTTGAGGGCGTGACGCCCGAGGCCAAGCGCCACGCCCAGGACCAGGCGGCCCGGGCGGGCATGAGCCTGCACGCCTGGCTCGACCGGCTGATCCGCACCGCCGACGGCACGCCCGATACCGACACCGAGACCGAGGACAAGAACGGCAAGGGCGGCGGTCGATGACGCCCCTGGTCTGGCACAAACAGGGCCTGGTGTTCGACGCGCCGGCGGTGCCGTGGATCGGCAGCCACGCCCAGAACCCGACGCCCCTGGTTCTCGACGACCGCATCCGGGTGTTCTGCAACGTGCGCCCGCCGCGCGACGCCGACGGCCAGTACCGCGCCCGGGTCGCCTATGTGGACCTGGACCGCGCCGACCCGACCCGCCTGCTCGGCGTCTCGGAGGGGCCGGTACTGGCGCTTGGACGACGCGGCGAGTTCGACGAATTCGGTACCATGGTCCAGGGGCTCACCCGCCACCCGGACACCGGCGAGCTGTGGATGTACTATGTGGGCTGGACGCGCAAGGTGTCGGTGCCGTTCGACTGGGCGATCGGCCTGGCGATCAGCCGCGACGGCGGCAAATCCTTCGAGCGCCACGGCACCGGCCCGGTGATCGGCGCCACGCCCGACGAGCCGTTCCTGCACGCCTGCCCCCATGTCCGGCGCGAGGGCGGCCTGTGGCACATGTGGTACGGCGCCGGCATCGAATGGCAGAGCGAGGATATCGAACCGATCTATCGGCTGTTCCACGCCACCTCGACCGACGGCATCGCCTGGCGGCGCGAGGGCCGGCCGTTCCTGCCCCTGGCGGTCGACGACGAATGCCAGACCACGCCCAGCGTGTTCCGCCGCGACGGGCGCTGGATGATGCTGTTTTCCTACCGCTACGGCACCGACTTCCGCTCCGCCGACCGCGGCTATCGGATCGGCTGCGCGGTCTCCGACGACCTGTGCCATTGGACCCGCCGCGACGATCTGGCCGGGCTGGCGCCGTCGCCCACGGGCTGGGACAGCGGCATGGTCGCCTATCCCGCCGTGTTGCAGGACGGCGACCGCACCTGGCTGTTCTATTGCGGCGATGATTTCGGCGCCGCCGGCTTCGGCCTGGCGCTTAGCGAGGGATAGCGCGATGACCGGCGAGACATTTTCCGGCCTTTATCGGCACTGGGCGGCGCGCGGCAACCATCTCTACCCCAGCGAATTCGTCGTGCGCACGATGCTCGGCACCTATCCACGCCATGCCTTCATCAACAGTTGGGAGGGCCAGGCGGTGCTCGACCTGGGCTTCGGGGACGGCCGTAACTTCCCGCTATTGGTCAACGCCGGCGCCCGGGTCGCGGGCGTCGAAGTGACCGAGGACATCGTCGCCCTGGCCCGCGAGCGCTTCGCCGACGCGCCGGTCGACCTGCGGGTCGGTACCAATGCTCACATCCCGTTCGAGGACCACACGTTCGACGCCGTGCTGGCCTGCCATAGCTGCTATTATCTGGAAGGCGACGACCGCTTCGACGACAATCTGGCCGAGATCGCCCGGGTGCTGCGCCCCGGCGGGCACCTGATCTTTTCGGTGCCGCACACGGACAATTTCATCTTCCGCGACGCCAAGGCCATCGACCGGCACATCTTCGAAATCACCGCCGATCCTTGTGCCAAACGCGATGGCACCCGGCTCGCCGGCTTCGCCGACCGGGGCGACCTGGAACTGGCGCTCTACCACCACTTCGCCAATGTGCGGCTCGGTTTCCAGGACGACGACTTCTACGGTATCCGCGTCGCCTTCCACTTCGGCGTTGCGCAGAAGCGGGGCTGACCGCCATGGCACCAGCGCCAAGCCCCAACGACCACCGCCCGCGCGCGGTCCTGCACGTGGGCATGGCCAAGTGCGCGTCCACCTATCTGCAACACCAGGCGCAGGAGGCCGCCACCGCCGGCCGGATCGCCGCCAGCGTCTGGTATCCCTGGGACACGCTGATCAACCAGGCCGCCGAGGCGGTCGGCATCCCGGTGACCGCGTTTCCCGCCGCCCGGAATCCACAGCAAGCGTGGCCGGCCCATCTGCCGCTGATGGCGACCAACGAATGCCTCACCGGCACCTTTCCAGAACCGCTGCGCCTGACCGGCAGCCGCCATTTCACCGGCACCCACATGGCCCGCCTGCAAGACCAGGTGGCCCGGCAACTCAAGGCGGTGGCCGAGCGCCACCTTGCCGCCTATGACGTGCGGGTGCTGCTGATCACGCGCGCGCCCGAGGACTGGTTGCGCAGCGTCTACAAGAACATGGTGCTCATGGGTGTGCCCGACACGCCGGACGCCTTCCTCGGCCACTTCGCCGACGTGTTCACCGAATGGCTCGATATCGACCGGCTGATCGGCCTCTATGAGGTGCTGTTTTCGCCCGCAGCGGTCACCGTGCTGCCGTTCGAGATGCTGCGCGACCGCCCGGCGGACTTCGCCGGTCGGATCAACGAACTCGTCGGCGCCACGGTGGTCGAGGACCGGCCGGCGCGCAATGTGGGGCTCGACGATGCCGCCACCGAACGGGTCCGGGCCGCCTGGTCGGTCCTGGACGAGCTGGTGCCGCCAGCGCCCGACTGGTCCGACCCGGCGGTGCAGTACAAACGCAGCACCTGGCGGTTCCTGCACCAGTCGGTGTTGAACGTGCCCGACCGGGTCGCGCGCGCCAACGCCCGGCTGAGCGGCGACACGGCCGCCTACACCATGCCCGCCGACCTGGTCGACGCCATGAAGGCGCGCATGACCCGCCTGGCCGACCACCCCGCCTTCACCCCCTATCGCGAGCGCTATGTGACCTCATGACCACGCTTGTGTTCCCCTCGTCCACGCCCGCCGGCCGGGACTATATCCGCGACGCCCTGCGTCGGGGCGAACCGGTGCTCGCCGCCTCGTCGCTCGCCCACGACGCCATCGCGGCCGAGGCCGACTGGCACCGCCTGCCGAGCATCCACGACGACGGCTTCGACGCCGCGCTCGACGCGCTGATCGCCGCGCACGGGGTCACCCGGCTTTATGCGCCGGTGACCCTGGTCTATGCCTATCTGCGCGACTATCTGGCGCGCACCGGCCGGCGGGATCTGGCGTTCGTGCGCCGCGCGCCGTTCTACGAGGCGATCGAGGCCCAGGCGGTCGAGGCCCGCGACGCCCCGGCGCTGACCGCCTTTGCGCGCCGCGTTGCCGAACCGGGCACCGCCGACCATCTGCAACCGGCCCATATCGCCGGCATCCTGCGCCACGCCTTCGGCGTCTTCGGCGAGTCCTACACCGACAAGCTGACCGCCTTGATCGGCGTGCTGCAAAGCGTGCCGGCGGGCGACGCGGTGGAGATCGGCGCCCTGTTCGGCCGTTCGACCGCGGTGCTGCTCCAGGCGCTCAATCTGACCGACCGGGCCAACCCGGTGCTGGTGGTCGACGCCTGGCACGGCCAAACCGCGGTGCAGACATCGCTGCCGCCGGCCCTGGCGGCCGCGGCGATCGACATGGACTGGTCGCTGGTCGCCGACTCCTTCGACGTCAACATGGTGCCGCTGGCCAGGCCGGGTCGGTTCAACCGCCTGCGCCTGCCCTCGGCCGAGGCGTTCGCGCGCTATGCCCGCGACCGCAGGGTGACCTCCGACCTGTTCGGCACCACCGCCTATAGCGGCCGCATCGCCTTCCTGCACATCGACGCCAACCATGACTATGACGCCGTGGCCCAGGACCGGGACCTGTGGACCAGCCGGCTGGTGCCCGGCGCCTGGGTGGTGTTCGACGATTATGCCTGGTCGCACGGCGGCGGCCCCGGCCGCGCGGCCGACGAATTCTGCGCAGCCCTCGGCGCTCGCCTGGCCCGCAGCTTCTATGCCGGCGGCGCGCTGTTCGTCCGCCTCGCCGACCGCTGATTGGATGAGCCGATGACCCTGCCGCCCAGCACGCCAACGCGCGCCCCCCGGGTCACCCTGTTGTTGACCACCTATAATCACGGCCCGTTCGTGGCCGAGGCGGTCGCCAGTTGTCTGGCGCAGGACTATCCCAACATGGAAGTGTTCATCTCCGACGACGCGTCGACCGATGACACCTGGGCGCGGGTCGAGGCGGCGGTCGCGGACTATCGCGGCCCGCACACGATCAGCCTCAACCGCAATGAGCAGAACCTGTTTCTCGACCACCTGCCGGCCATCGCCGGGCGGTTGTCGGGCGAGTTGGTGGTGATCGCGTGCGGCGACGACGTGCAGTACCCGCAGCGGGTCAGCCGGCTGGTGGCGCTGTGGCGGCAGACCAACGCCACCGTCCTGGCCAGCGCGGCGCGCACCATCGACGCCCAGGGCGCCGTCACCGGCCACCACCGGCTGTGCGACAAGCCGCCGGTCCTGACCCTCGAAGGCTTCCTCAAGACCGGCGACAACCCCACCTGCTTCGGCGCCGGCATGGCCTGGCACCGGCGCCTGACCGACACCTTCGGCCGGCTGCCGCCCGGCTCGCGCAACATGGACTTTCTCTATCCCTTGCGCGGGCTGATGCTGACCGGCGCGGCGTTCTGCAACGAACCGCTGCTCGACTGGCGGCGCCACGGCGGCAACATGACCCTGGTGTTCCAGCAGGACGACGCCGACAACGAGCTTGACAAGCTTCAGGTGCGCGAACGCAACCTGCTCAACAAAATGGCCAATTGGCACGGCGCCATCGAAGACGCCCAGCGCCTCGCCCAGGCGACCGGCAACCAGGCGCCGCTCAACGGCGTCGCCAACGCCGCGGTCCAGCACATCGTCCAGCTGATGAGCCAATGGCGGCCGGTCCGCCACCGCCTGGCCCAGGCCAAGGTGGGCATCTATTGACCGCCGCAGGCCGCCATAAGCACCGCCGCTTAACCGTGTGCGAACCGCTCCGGCCTAGCCTGGAGCGTCGGCCCGTCCCGAGCCCTGGAGCCACGCCGTGACCCGCGCCTATTGCCACAATCTGGCCCTGGCCTTCGAACGCGTCGCAGCACGCAGCCCCCAAGCCCGGGCGCTGGTCTACGGCCCTGGGGCCGCGGACGCGGTGACCTTCGCCACCCTCAACGCCCGCGCCAACCGGATCGCCGGCCTGCTGCGCGACCGGGGCGTCGGCCAGGGCCAGGTGGTCGCGCTGCTCAACCACAAGCGCGTCGACGGCTTCGCCGCCATGCTCGCCTGCCTCAAGGTGGGCGCGGCCTATACCAATCTCGACGACCAGAACCCGCGCGCCCGGCTCGCCCATATGGTCGCCTCGGCCGCCCCCGTGCTGGCGCTGGCCGACGAGACGCCGGGCGAGGCCGCGAGCCAGGTGTTCGCCGACGCCGGTGTGGCGCTCGTCGACCTCGCCGGGGCCGGCGACGCGCTGGCAACCCAAGACGCCGAGAACCGGCCAGAGGCGGCGCTGACGCCGGGCGACGCGCCGGCCTATGTGATGTTCACCTCGGGCTCCACCGGTACGCCCAAGGGCGTGTTGATCAGCCATCAGAACGTGCTCAACCTGATCGCCTGGGCGCGCCAGCACTTCGCCCTGACGCCGGCCGACCGGCTGACCAACGTCAACCCGATCTATTTCGACAATTCGGTGTTCGACGTCTACGCCTCGCTGTTCAACGGGGCGGCGATGATCCCGGTCGACGGCGACACGGTGCGCAACGCCCAGGCGATGGTCGCCCATGTGGACGCGTGCGGGGCGACGCTGTGGTTCTCGGTGCCGTCGCTGCTGGTCTACGCCCTGCGCATGAAGGCGCTGACGCCCGAGCGTTTCGCCGGCCTGCGGGTCATCGCGTTCGGCGGCGAGGGCTTCCCCAAGCCCAAGCTGCGCGCGCTCCACGCCCTCTACGGCCACCGCCTGGCGCTGCACAATGTCTATGGCCCGACCGAGTGCACCTGTATCTGCTCGGCCCTCGAATTGGCGCCCGAGCATCTGGACGGCGACGCAGGGCTGGCACCGCTCGGCCCCCTGGCGGCCAATTTCGCCGGCCGGGTGCTCGATGGCGACCGGCCGGTGGCCATCGACGAGCCGGGCGAGTTGTGCCTGCTCGGTCCGCAGGTGGGGCTTGGCTATGTCAACGCGCCCGAGCGCACGGCGGCTGCGTTCACGCCCGACCCGCTGACGCCCCACTACCGGCGCTGGATGTACCGCACCGGCGACCTGGTGCGCCGCGACGCCCGCGGCTGGCTGCACTTCGTCGGCCGCAAGGACCACCAGATCAAGCATATGGGCTATCGCATCGAACTCGACGAGATCGAGGCGGCGATGAACGCGCTCGGTTATGTGGGCGAGGCGGCGGCGGTCTACCACCGCGACCGGCCGGGCGCCGACTATGGCCGCATCCTGGGCTTCGTCGCCAGCGCCGAGGCGAGCGTCGACGAGGCCCGGGTGCGCGACGACCTGCGCCGCGCCCTGCCCGATTACATGATCCCCAACCGCATCCGCGTGCTGGCGAGCCTGCCCAAATCCCCCAACGGCAAGATCGACCGCCGCGCCCTTCTGGAGACCGAGACCCGATGACCGACCTGACCGACCTGCTCGGCGACATCCTGCGCCTGCCCGCGAGCCAGATCTCCGACGCGACGACCATGGCCGACACCGACAGTTGGGACTCGCTCGCCCATATGGACCTGATGGGGGCGCTCGAAGAGACCTATGAGATCACCCTCTCGGCCGACGACATGGTGGAGATGACCTCGGTGGCGGCGATCCGGTCGGTGCTCGCCCAGCACGGCGTGGCCGGATCATGACCGGCGCCGGCGGTCTGGCCGGGCGGCGCCTGGCGGTCACCGGAGCCGGCGGCCACCTGGGCCGCGCCATCGTGGCCGGGCTGACCGCCCACGGCGCGACGGTGGCCGGGATCGACCGGCTGGCCGCCGACGGGCCCGAAGGCGAAGGCGCGGGCACGGGCGAGGCCGAAACCGCCGGCACCATCGTCGCCGACCTGAGCGATTATGACGCCGCCGGCCGGGCGCTCGGCGCCGCGTGCGACCGGCTCGGCGGCCTCGACGGGCTGGTCAACGCCGCCGGGCTGATCCACAGCCAGCCGCTGATCAATGTGTTGGCCAAGGGCGACGCGCGCCGCCACGGCGCCGACGACTGGCGCCGGGTGCTCGACGCCAACCTGACCAGCACCTTCAACGCCAGCGTCCACGCCGCCGACCTGATGACCGCCAGCCGGACCCGCGGGGTCATCGTCAGCCTGTCCTCGGTGGCCGCCGCGGGCAATGCCGGGCAAAGCGCCTATGCCGCCGCCAAGGCGGGGGTCGAGGCGCTGACCCGCACCTGGGCGCGCGAACTGGGGCCGCTCGGCATTCGCTGTGTGGCCATCGCGCCGGGCTTCATCGACACCGCCTCGACCGCTGCTGCGCTGTCGGAGGCGACCATCCGCCACCTCAAGCGCGCCCTGCCGCTCAAGCGCCTGGGCAGCCCCGATGCGGTGGTCGAGGCGGTGCTGTTCGCGCTCACCAACCCCTATCTGACCGGCGAGGTGATCCGCGTCGACGGGGGCTTCAGCGCATGACCGCCGGCACGCCGCCCACCATCCCGCCACGGGTGCCGGTATTGCGCCCCCAATTGCCCGAGCGGGCGGCGCTCGCCCCCTATCTCGACCGCATCGACAGCGCGCGCTGGTATTCCAACCGCGGCCCGCTGATGGTCGAAGCCGAGGCCCGGCTGGCCGCCCATTTCGGGCTCGACCCCGCGCATATCGTGCTGGTGGCCAATGGCACCATGGGGCTGACCGTGGCGTTGAGCGCGCTCGGCGCCCGGTCGGGCGGCGCGTGCCTGATGCCGTCCTGGACCTTCGCGGGCTCCCCCGCCGCCGCCGCCACCGCCGGGCTGGTGCCGCATTTTTGGGACGTGGACCGGGCGCTGTGGGCGTTGACCCCGGACATCGCCGCCGAGGCCATGGCGACGCTGGCACAGCCGCCCGCCGCCGTCATGCCGGTGGCCCCGTTCGGCGCGCCGCTCGACCGGGCGGCGTGGGACGCCTTTACCGCCCGCACCGGTACGCCGGTGGTGATCGACGCCGCCGCCGCCTTCGACGCCACGACCGAGGTGGACGGTTTCCGCCCCGGCCCGACGCCGCAGGTGATCAGCCTGCACGCCACCAAGGCGTTCGGCATCGGCGAGGGCGGCCTGGTGCTGTCCACCGACACCGCCTTGATGGACCGGGTCCGAGCGGTGGCCAATTTCGGCTTTCGCGACCAGCCCGTGGCCGAGGTCATGGGCTGGAACGCCAAGCTCAGCGAATATGCCTGCGCTGTGCTGCTGGCGACCCTCGACGCGTGGCCGGCGCGCCGCGCCGCCTGGGCCCGGCGCACCGCCTGGTACATCGACGCGCTGGCACCGCTCGACGGCGTGACCCTGGCGCCGGGCTATGGCGACGGCTGGGTCTCGTCCTATTGCTGTGTGCGGGTGGACGACGCCGCGGCGCTGGCCCGGCGGCTGGCCGACCAGGGCATCGAAACCCGGCCCTGGTGGCGCCAGGGCTGCCACCGCCAGCCGGCCTATGCCGCGCAGCCGCGTGGCCCCCTGCCGAACACCGAGGCGCTGGCGGCGACCACATTGGGCCTGCCGTTCTCGATCGACCTGGAGCCCGAGACGATCGGCCAAGTCGCCGCCGCCGTCGCCCGGGCGCTCGACGAGGCGCTCGGCGAGGCGCGCCCCCGCTGAGCCTCAGCCGGCCGCGCCGCCGGGCACGATCTCGGTCGCGCAGAAGGGCGGCGAGACGCGGATGGTGCGCGCGCGCCCGGCCGCGCCCCGCAAGGTCACCGCGCCGGGCTCGCACAGACCCAAGGCCGAGACGCTGAGCGCGCCCTGATACGCCCATGTCCAGCCCGCCAACCCGTCGTCGAGCGGCACCAGCACCAGCCCGGCCCCGGCCCCGGCCTGGCCGGGGTCGAAGGTCAGCGGCTGGCCCAGCAATTGGGCGCGCAGCGGCGCGGCGCGGATGCGCCCGGCGACCCGCTCGGCCGCCTCGGTCATCTGCGCCGCCTCGATCCGGGCGTTCAGGCGCGGCACCGTGAGCGTCAGCATGACGCCCACGATGGCGATCACCAGCATCACCTCGAACAGGGTGAAGCCCGCCTGGGCCGGCTTAGCGGTCGGACGAGATATCGGCATCCAGGCCTTCGCCGCCCTCGCGGTTGTCGGCGCCGTAGCTGTAAACCTCGGCCACGTCACGCGGTCCATCGGGCGGGCTGTAGCGATAGGGATTGCCCCACGGGTCGACCGGCACGCCGCCGTCGAGATAGGGACCGTACCACTGGCTGGCCAGCGCCTGATCCTCGGGCGGGTTGACCAGCAGCTCAAGGCCCTCCTGCTCGCTTGGATAGCGGCCGAGGTCGAGGCGCATGGTGTCGAGCGAGGTGCGCAACATGCGCACCTGGGTCTCGGCGGTGGTCACCTTGGACCGGTCCAGCTGGCTGAACAGGCGCGGGCCCACCAGGGTGGCGATCACCGCCAGGATCGCCATGACCACCAACAGCTCCAACAGGCTGTAGCCGGCCTCGGCCGGGCGGCGCGGGCCGGTCGGGCGCGGCGCGGGAAGAAGGAAGGATAACAGACGGCGCATCAACGCTCTCGCTCCTCGTCTACATATTGAAATCATAGAGGCTGGTCATCGCCAGCACGATGCCGAGCACCAGCGTGCCGACCACCAGGGCGATCAGCAGGATCGCCACCGGTTCGGCCAGCGTGGTCAGCCGCTTGGCGCGTTCGCGGGCCTCGTCGTCCAGAATGTCGCTGATGAACAGCAACATCCGATCCATGGCGGCGGCCTGGCGCCCGGTGCGCACCAGGTCGGTGAAGGTGGCGTCGAGCGCAACGCCCTCGGCCAGCGCCTCGTCGAGCGGCTGGCCGGCGCGCACCGCCCGGCGCGCCTCGCGCAGCCCTTGGGCGAAGGCGGGGCTGGAGACCGCGCGCGACGCCAGGTCGAAGGCGGTCAACAGGTCGGCGCCGTTGGTCATGGCGACGCCCATGGTGCGCGCCCAATTGGCCAGGTCGGCGCGGGCCAGAAACGGCCCGATGAGCGGCGTCTTGTCGAGCAACTCGCGGGTCTGGCGGCGCACCCGGGGCGAGCGCACGGCACCGACGCCGCCGACCAGCGCGGCCGCAAGCGCCAGGCCCACCACCCAGACATGGTCGCGAAACAGCGCCGAACTGGACAGCACCAGCCGGGACAGAAACGGCAGATTGTCGGTGTTGTCGCCGATCAGCTTCTCGAAGCGCGGCACCACCACGGTGAACATGAACAGGGTGATCAGCACCCCGGTGCCGGCCAGGAAGGCGGGATAGGTGAGCGCCGAGCGGATCTCGCCGCGCAGGGCGTTCTGCTGCTCCATGCGCGTGGCGGCGTCGCCGAGCGCGCCGGCGAGCGCACCGGTGCCCTCGCCCAGTTCGGCCAGCCGCGCCACATAGTCGGGCAGATCGGGCATATGCTGGGCAAGCGCGGTGGACAGCCGCTCGCCGGCGCGCAGCGACTGGCGCAGCGCCCGGCTCTGGTCGCGCAACTGCGGGTGGCCGCCGCGGCCCATGCTGTCCATGGCCTCCATCAGCGGCAGCCCGGCCGCCAACAGGGTCGCCAACTGGCGCACCCAGCGCGCGCGTTCCTTGGCGCTCGGCCCGCGCCGCAGCCTGGCCGCCAGGCCGCCGCGGCCCGCCCCGGCCACCGGCTTGATCTCGAACGGGTCGAGGCCCTTTTCCTGCAACCGGGCGAAGGCGTCGCGGTCGGACGCGGCCTCGATCCGCCCGGCCATCACGCCGCCGTCGGCCTTCAACGACTTGTGGCGAAACTCGGCCATGGTCAGCCGGACCCGACCAGGGCCGCGCGCGCCGCGCCCTCACCGGCATCGCCGGCCCCGGTGCCGGGCGCGTCGACGGTCGCCGCGCCGCCGGTGCCGAGCACGCGCATCACCTCTGCCAGCGTGGTGCTGCCGGCGCGCGCCTTGACCGCGCCGTCTTCGAGCAGGGTCATGAACCCCTGGCCGCGGGCCAGCCGCGCCAGCTCGCGCAGCGGCGCGCGGGCCATGATCGCCTCCTGCAACGCGTCGTCGATGGCGGCGATCTCGAACAGCGCCTGGCGACCCTGATAGCCGGTGCCGCTGCACGCCCGGCAGCCGACCGCCCGGCGCCAGGCCGCCGGCGTCGCCGCCAGCGCCTCGGCCATCACCGCATTGTCGCCGGACAGGCGCGCCAGGAACGCCTCGTCAGCCCGGATCGCGGCCGGGTCGGTGACCGGCTCGCTGCACTCGGGGCACAGCCGGCGCACCAGCCGCTGGGCCGCGGTCCCGCGCAGCGCCGAGGCGACCAGGAACGGCTCCAGCCCCAAATCGGTCAGCCGCGGGATCGCCGCCAGCGACGAGTTGGTGTGCAGGGTCGAGAACACCAAATGGCCGGTGAGCGCCGCCTGGGCGGCGATGGCGGCGGTTTCGCCGTCGCGGATCTCGCCGACCATGATCACGTCGGGGTCCTGGCGCAGGATGGCGCGCAGGCCGCGCGCGAAGGTGTAGCCGATGTCGGCCTTGACCGGAATCTGGCTGACCCCGTCCATGTCGTATTCGACCGGGTCTTCGATGGTGATGATCTTTCGGATGCCGTCATTGACCTGTTGCAGCGCCCGGTAGAGCGTCGTCGACTTGCCCGAGCCGGTGGGCCCGGTGACCAGGATGATGCCGTTGTTTTCGCCCAGCAGCAGGTCGAGTTGCTGGCGCGCCCGCCCTTCGAGGCCGAGGCTTTCGAGGTCGAGCAGCGTGCGCTGCTTGCGCAGCAGACGCAGCACCAGGCTCTCGCCCCACGATGTGGGCAGGCTCGACACCCGCAGGTCGATCTCCTCGCCGCCGACGCGGATGGTCTGGCGGCCGTCCTGGGGCAGCCGGCGTTCGGCGATGTCCATGCCCGACAACAGCTTGACCCGCGACACCACGGCGTCGAAGCGGCGCTTGGGCTGGGTGGTCTTGGTGTGCAGCACGCCGTCGATGCGGCTGCGCACCTGGAAGGCGTGTTCCGACGGCTCGATATGGATGTCCGACGCGCGGTCGGTCAGCGCCTGGGCGAACACGCCGTTGACGAAATCGATCACCGGCGCTTCCTCGGCCATCTCGCGCAGCCGCTGGGCGTCGGTCAGGTCGTCGTCGCCCATAGCATCGTCGCCGCCGGCGGGGCTCATCAGCGCCAGACACGCGTCGATCAGCGCGTTGGGGGCCAGGTGATAGACCACGCGCCCGTCGCCGATGGCCCGGGCGGCCGCCCGGCTTTCCAGCGTCTCGCGCACGGCGGGGTCGAGGGTGCGGCGCGGCGCGGCGTTCAGAGCGCCGGCGTCGTCGAGCCACACCGGCACCTCCTCGCCCTGGTACCAGCCGGGCGGCAGGGCGAGCGCCGTGCGCGCGGCGTGCGCGGCCTCGGCGCCGGGGGCGGTCTCGGGCGTCAGCACGCCCAAGCCCAGTTGCGCGGCCAGATGGGCCAACAGGTCGGGTTCGCTCAACGCGCCGAGGCGCAGCAGCGCCTGGCCGAACAGCCCGCCCACCTCGGCCTGGAAATTGGCCGCCTCGATCTGGTCGCGCGGGGTGATCACCCCGGCGTCGAGCAGGATATCGCCGATGCGTCGTGCGTCCATGGCCGGACCTCTTGACCGGTGGCGGGTGGCGGTGACCGGTGGCGGTCGGGCGGTCCGCCGACACCGGGCGGCGACCGGCGGCACCGCGCGGCAACCGGGCGGCGCTGACAGCCGGCGCGGCCGCGGCTATGCTGCGCGCGCCCGCCGGTGTGCGCCCCGCCGCCGACCGTCACCGCCAGCCCTCTTGCGGAGTGTTTAGTATGGCCAGCCGACCCGAGCAAGACATCGTCCCCGCTGCCGAGCCTGGGCTCAAGGCCGGCGACGCGCATTACACCGCCTATGTGGGCCCGCCCGAGCAGTACGACTTCATGGGCGCCACGCAATTCCGGCTGTTGTGCAGCCTGGGCCTGCGCCGGGGCCATCGGGTGCTGGACATCGGCTGCGGGTCGCTGCGCGCCGGACGGCTGTTGATCCCCTATCTGGACCCGGGACGCTATCACGGCATCGAGCCCAACGCCCATCTGATCGACGCCGCGTTCGACCACGAGCTGGGCCACGACATCCGCCGGATCAAGGCGCCGCGCTTCGCCCATGTGGACGATTTCTCGATCCCCTTCGACGGCCGTTTCGACATGATCGTCGCGCAGTCGATCTACAGCCACACCGGCACCGCGCTGCTGGCGCGAAGCCTGACCGCCATCGCCGGCGCGCTGGCGCCGGGCGGCCAGGCGCTGGTGACGATCATCGAGGGCGGCCGCGACCATCCCGGCGACCATTGGGTCTATCCCGGCTGCGTGACCGTGCGCCCGGCGACGCTGCGCCGGCTGGCGGCGGATGCGGGGCTGGGCTGCGAACGCCTGGCCTGGTTCCACCCGCGCCAGACCTGGTACCGGCTGACCGGGCCCGAGGGGCGGCGCTTAAGCTGGCGCGATCGGCGCCATCTGAGCGGCGCGGTGCTGGGCGACCCGACGCTCAGCCTCAGCCACCGCCCGCTGGCGCGCGCGCTGGCGCGCCTGCGCCCCTGGGCCGCCCGGCGCCTGCCCGACGGCCTCAAACGCGCGCTCAAGCGCCGCTGACCGCACAAAAAAGAGGGCGGCCGGTTCGGCCACCCTCTCCATTAGTCAAAATAGCGTCGAGGCTATTTGACCATTTTCTTTCAATTGTTCTCGTCACCGAGGTCGGTGAAGCCACCTTGCGGCTGGAACAACAGGCGGCGAACTTCCGCACCCGACGCTTGTTGAATAGTGAACTCAACGTCGGCCCGCAGGGCACCCGACTCCGGCAAGGTGATCTCGCCCGCGTCAGCGAGGAAAGCGCCAAGCGCGGCCCCGGTCAGAATGTATTCTTGCCCACCAGAATTCGACAGCGCCGAGGTGATGTCGAAATCCGTCGGCCCCGTTTGACCATCCTGCGTGTTGGTGACGGTCACGAACACAGGATTTTCAGCTTCCAGGCCCGTGAAACGGAAGGCGCTGTTCGCACCAGCACCGGCAAGATCAACCCACTCGAACGGACCTTTACTTGCGCCCTCACGCTCCAGGCCAGCCAAGGCGGTCGCCGCGAGCGTCGCGCTCGCAATCGTCTCGTCCGAAGCATTCTGCGAGGTAACGCTGGCCGTGATCGATTGCTCCAGCGCCGAGGCGTCACCGGCCAACGCCAGCGTAATCGTTTCACCCGTTACAGAAGGACCGGCTTGATCGTCACTGTTGGCAACCAATTCCGCAACCGTGAGATTGGTCCCGGCATCCAGCGTCACACTGAACACATTCCCGTTCTGGGTCAAAGCCGTCGCATCACCGCCGCTTCCGATCGTAATACCGGAAACGCCCGTCGCATCTTCAAGCGTGACCGTGAGTTCGACCGTATCCGGTTCGCTCACAGTCGTACCACCGCCAAGCGTGGTAACAGGGGTGGTAGTCCCGGTGAAATCCAGCGACAGAACACCCAGGTCGCCGTTGCTACCACCAGCAAAGCCCGAAAAGATCGGATCGGCCGACAGGTCAAGGAGCGGCGCATCACTGTCAGCGACAAAGGCCGTAGCGAACGGGGCCACAACCTCGAAGATGGGGTCGTCAAGGGCATCGGTGGACGCAACCGTCGTCGGGCTGGCGGTCAGGGCGAATTGCACCGACGCATTCCCCTGATTGCCGACGGCCGTACCGCCGGTCGTCAGGATAACCGGGATCTCAAACGTGAGGATCCCATTTTGGCTACCAGTCGTACCATCACACAAATTCAGGTCCGAAACATCTTCGAACACAAAAAACGTCTGACCGGGCGCACCCCCCAGAGTCCACGCCACCGAAGGTCACCTCAGCGCATTCATCAACCGGGGCTCCCCCACCAGTATCCGCAACGCTAGAACCGATTACGGGCGTCCCGTTCAGCACGAAACCCGTGCCCGACAGATCCACACGGACATTGGCCGGGCTGGCCCCAACGCCGAAGGCGTTTGTCGCATCTGTGACACGCAGAATCAGCGTCGCCGCTTGCGTCGCACCGGGTTCTGCATCGGACGTGATGAGCGTCGTGCCGCCATCACCGACGAGATCATTAGTCCCGAAATCATTCCCCGCGTCAATTTCTTGAGTATCGGTACCCACAGTGAGCGCCGTTTGGGCATTTGCCGCCCCGGTAAGGGCAATGGCCGCAGCGCTGCCAAGCAGAAGCTTTTGCCAAATTTTCATTGTCGGATCGTCCTTTTCCAAGATGAGTCTACGGCTCAAGGGATTGACCATGGTCGCGCCGCATGGCGTACATCGACCGGCCAGCCACTCCCCCATGGCGACCTGTGCATTTAGAAGAAGCCCGAAAGCGCTGTCAAGACGGGGCGCGGCGGTTTCCTCGCGCCGGGGTGACAAGATTGCGGGATCGCAACAATTGTCGCCAATAGAGAGCGTGGCGAGCGCCCGAAATCAAAACGACATGTTAACGGATGTTAACGGACGCCAGCCCAATTGGGCGACGGTCCAGGTGCGCGGCGGGTGGCCCGGGCGCTCGATCCGCGCGGCGATGTGGAAGGGCTGGACGAGAAACCGGGCCGCTGTGCCGGTGCCCGCATTGACCGCCCGGCGCGCCGGGGCGGTGGGCGTGGCGACCCAGCGCACGCGGGCGCCGGCGGCGTCGAAGGCGCCGCGGCGGGAGCCATCGACCGCCGCGGCCAGGTCCGGCGCCATGGCGGCCCCGGCGGGCAGCGGGTTGAGCGTGCGCAGACGCGCCAGCACCGCCCGGTCCAGCTCGGCGCGGGTCTGGGCACGCTCGACCGCCGCGGCGGCGCGGGTCGCGCCCTGCTGGACCGCGAACAAGGGCAGCAGGGCGGCCGCCAGGATCGTCAGCGCCAACAACGCTTCAAGCAGAGAGAAGCCGCCGGCGGCGTCACAGCGGGTCATCGGAGAGCCGCGTCTTGAGCTTGAACGGGTTGGCGAGCGCGCGGTTGATGTCCTCGGTCAGATAGTCGACGAAACGCTGTTTGTCCTCGGCGTTGCGGATGATGTAGGCGGTGATGATGACCAGCAGTTCGGTCTTGTTGGATTCGAGCGTTTCGACGCTGAACAGTTTGCCGAGCCCGGGGATGTCCTTGAGGAACGGCACGCCGCTGTTGTTGACCGTAATGTCGTCCTGGATCAGCCCGCCGAGCACCGCGGTGCCGCCGTCTTCCAGGGTCAGTTGCGTGGTCAGGTTGCGGTTGGAGATGGTCGGGCTGGCGATCGCGCCGCTGGCGCCGAGCGAACTGGACACCTCCTGGGTCACTGTCAGATCGACCCGGTTGCGGCCGTAGACGATGGGTTCGATGTCCAGCAGCACGCCGGTGGAGCGGAAATTGACCTGCTGGAGGATGTCGGTCTGACCGCCTTCGCCCTGCACGTCGGACGCCTGCTGCGAGGTGATGACCGGGATGTCGGAGCCCACCTGGATGCTGGCCGAACCGCCCGAGCGCGCCACCAGCCGCGGCGTCGACAGCACATTGATCTGTTCGTTGCTGGCGAAGGCGCCCAGGGCCGCGCGCACGTCGCCGGTGACCAGGGCCGCCGACAGCCCACCGCCCGGCAGTTCCAGCCCCTCCGCCGTGCCGATGTTGAAGTCCACATCGTTGCCGCCGATGTTTTCGGCCAGCCAGTCGACGCCGAATTCGGTCTGGTCGGTCAGCGTGATCTCGGCCACCGTGACCTCGATCAGCACCTCGGGAATCGGGGTATCCAAACGTCGTAGCAGTGGCAGGACGCGCTGATAATCGCTCGGCGAGCCGGAAAAGATCAGCCGGTTGCCCTGTTTATCCACCACTATAGCGCCGCCATTGTCGGTGCGTGAGGCGGTGTTGGTGCCGCTCTGGCTGGTGCGGTCGGCCGCGCCGCCCGCGCTGCGTCCACCCGACAGCACAGCATTGGCGGTGTCAGCGAGGATTGCAGCGTCGGTGTTCTCAACGTCATAGACAAAGATTTGTTGCACATCGCCTTCTTGTTTCGGCTTATCTAGATACGATAACCAGTACGATATTCGTTCAATTGCTTTTTCTTTTTTCGCAAAAACCAAAATTTCGTTAGAAAAAGAAATCGGCACGATATGTATAGGGTAGAAAGAATTTTGGCCAAAGGATACTTGCCACCCTTCCGACTCAAGAACATCTTTTAGCTGTCGACCCAGGTCTTCGGCCTCCCAGAACGTAGGGGCGAATGCGACAAGCATAGATTCTGAAAATTGAAGACGATCCATACTATTGATGATTTGGACTGCAGCAGCTACATCTTCAGGCAATCCATTGAGAACAATTGAGCCGGAGCGTGGATCTGTTCGCACTGCCAACGTATCGCGGTCAGGAAATGCCTGTTGAAGCAATTGCTGCATATCCAAAGCCCGAATCGCGTCCAATTGCACGAACTGCACCACCGGGCGCAGGTCGGCGGGCGTCGAGGCGTGGGCGCGGCTGCGGATGAAGCGCGGGCGGCGGGCGCGGGCGCTTTCCTCCTCGATGATCTGGTAGAGCCCGTCGGCCGGTGCCACGCGCACGCCATATTCCTTGAGGGCGGTGGACACCATGGACAGGAAATCCGCCGCCGCCAGCCGGCCCGACGAGCGCAGTTGGATCACGTCGGCGCGCTTGGCCACCTTCGGCCCGGTGGCGTAGGGCAGCTTCAGCATCTCGCCGAACACCACGTCGATA
The DNA here is from genome assembly GCF_004341375.1 of Rhodothalassium salexigens DSM 2132. GTDB lineage: Bacteria > Pseudomonadota > Alphaproteobacteria > Sphingomonadales > Rhodothalassiaceae > Rhodothalassium > Rhodothalassium salexigens. The sequence goes on along the minus strand of NZ_SLXO01000008.1, from coordinate 73,662 downwards.
AAGTCGGGCAGCTTGAGCGCCGGCACCGCGGCGTCGACCGTGTCGACCGCCGGTTCGGGCGCCTTAGCGGCGGCGGCCTGGCCCGCGGCGGTCCCGTCGCGCAGGGACGGCACCCGGTCGAGGCTCAGGCGGGCGTCGAACGGGCGCTTGAACGGCCGGTCGGGGGCGGCGTCTGGCTCGTCGCCCGCGTCGCCGTCACCGATGCGGGCCGCTTGCGGGCCGTCGCGGTCGGCGCGCGCCACCTTGCCGGCAAGGGTGTTCTGGTCGATGCGCGGCGCCTCGCTGGTGACGCAGGCGCCGAGCAGCAGGAGCGGCAGCGCCCAGGCGGCGCGCCCGATGGCACGCCCGGACCGACACGGGCGGAACCGGCGGAACCGGTGGGGCAAGCGGGGCGGGCGGAGCGATGGCGCGGTGCCATGACGAGCGAAAAGCGGGATCAAGGCAGGGACCTATCCGTCATTGTCCGGGGCGTTCCCGGCGTTTTGGCCAGTGGGGGCGGCGGCGCGCGCGCCGGGCGGCACGGCCCGGCGGAACACCGGGCGGGTCTCGGGCTCGCCTTGTTGGTAGCGCACGCGGATGGCGTCAAGGGTGATGTGGAGGATGTGCCAGCCGGGCACCGGCTCCTGGCCCTGCCACCAGCCGAGGATGCGGCCGTCCGGGTGGGCCAGATAGACCGTCGGGCGGTCGTCCACCAGGGCGGCGGCGACCACCGGCGGGAAGGTCGGCCGCTCGGCCGCACCCGCTGCCGCCGCTGCGGCCGCTCGGGCGTCGTCCTCGATGCCGGCGCGGTCGGCGAGCGTGGCGGCCAGCGCCTCGGCATCGCCGAACTTGTCGCTGGCGATCAGCCGCCCGGTCAGCGTCACCGGGTCGAGACCGGCGGCAGCCGCGGCACGCGCCGCCGGGCGCGGCAGATCGGCCCAGTCGCGGCCCAGGCGGTCGCCGCGCGCCTCGCCCGAGCGGTCGAGCGATCCGGCGACGAGCCCGGCGACCGCGCCCAGGACGCCGAGGGCGGCCACCAGCGCCAGGCTCGGCGAAATCCGGACCGGCGTGGACGGGAGACGGCTAATCGGTGGCATCGGCGGTATCGGTTTTGGCGGCGGCTTTGCGGTAGGGGGCGAAGCCCGCGACCCGCAGCGCGGTGCGCCGGCCGTCGAGCCGGGCGTTGACCGAGGCCGGGATCAGCCGCGGCTCGTGCAGGCTGAGCGCCGACAAGAGTTGCAGCACCGCCACCTCGTCGCCGCGAATCGAGAAGTCGAATTCCAGCACCTCGCGGCCGTCGACCGCCAGCGGGTCGGGCGACACGGTGGCGTTCAAGCTTTCCACGCCGGCGGTGCGCGCCATGGCTTCCAACTCGGTTTGGATGCGCGCCGCGGCGACGCCGGGCGTGGTGGCCGACCAACCGGCCTCAGTCCAGGCGGCGCGGACCCGGCGCGCCTCGGCCGCGCGGGCGGCCCAGGTGTCCATATCGGCGGTGTCGACGATGGCGGCGAGCCGCGCCTCGGCAACGCGCGCCGCCTGCCTGGCCGCGTGCGCCCGGTCGCCGAGCAGCATCACCAGCCAGACCGCGAGCAGAACCGCCAGCAGCTTGAGCCCGAGCACCGTGCGCTCGGTGGTCTGGGCGGCGAGCCAGGCGCGGGCCGAGGTCAGCAGGGTCATCGCCCGGCCTCGGCGAGCGTGGCGAACTCGGTGGCGAAGCGGCCGAGATCGGCCTCCACCTTCATCACCGAGCGCGCGCCGGGCAGCAGGCTGACGCCCGACCAGCCGTCCAGTTCTTCGAGCGTCTGCACCAGGGCGGCGCCGTCCTGGCGGCCGAAATCCTCGATCCACAGGGTCACCCGGCCATCGGCATAGGCGACCCGCTGGATATGAAAGCGGAACGCGTCGAGCGCCTGGACCGCTTCGAGCAGACTGCGCACCAGCAACGCCTCGTCGCCGAGCGCCGCTTGCGTCTCGATGGCGCGCAGGGCGGCGAGGCTGTCGCGCCGGGCGGCGAGCAGCGGTCGCGCCGCCTCGCGCCGGGCGGCCAGCGCGCGCTCGGCCTCGGCGGCGCGCCACGCGGCATGGCCCCACTGGACCGACTGATAGGTCACCGGCGCCGCCAGGACGATGGCGGCCAAGCTCAGCGCGCGCGCCCGCACCAGCGCCGGGGCCCAGTCGCGCACCGGCCCGTCGACGATCGGCTGCGCGCGCCACGCCGGCGTCTCGGGCGGCGGCACCGGCTGCCCGGCCTCGAACCCGACGCCGGCGGCCTTGAGAAACGCCTGCCAGTCGCCGGGCGTGGGCAGGGCGCGCCACCAGCGCGACACCCGCAGCGCGCCGTCGCGCCACACCTGGCCCTCGACGCCATCGAGACAGCGGACCAGCCGGGCGCCGGTGGCATCCCGGCCCGAGGCCATCAAGGCGCTTTCGGGGATCAGGTCGGCGCCGGTTGCATCGCCCTCACCCTCACCCGCGCGGCCCAAGGCGGCGTCAACGGCGGCTTGGTCCCAGGTCCACACCGCCGTGCCCGAGGCGTCGGGGGCCATGTGAAGCCCCAAGGTCTCGAACGGCGCGCGATAGTGCAGCTTGAGGCGCAGGGCTTGGCGCGCCCGGGCGCTGCGATGATCGCCGGGGATGAACTGAAACTGACACCGCGCCCGGGGCAACACCACCAGCCGGCGACCGAACCAGCCGCCGGCCTCGACCAGATCCAGCCGCCCGTCACCGATCAGCGCGCTCACGCTCGGGCGGAAGAAGCGGCGGAAATGTGCGGTCAGCGTCATTGCCAGCGGCCTTATCGGTTGTGTCGTCGCGCAGCAGCCGTCGTTTGAAAGGCCGGTCGGCGGCGTTGGGCGTGCGCTCGACCAGGATCGTCCGCGCCAGGGTCCGGGGCCCGACCGGGCTCAAATAATCGGCATAAAGAGTCAAGTGAACCGTGTCGGACGGCGCCTTCGAGACGGTATTGACCGGGCTGCCCAATTCTCGAAGAGCCGCATCGATCACGTCGTCATCGAATGCTTCTGCCAATCTTTTCGGCATAAATGCCGTGCTGATCGGGATAGACCGTTGTGCGGTTGTTGTAAAGCGAGACAGCGCCCCCCCGGCCCACAAGGCGTCCTGCTCGTCCCAGCCGAGAACCCGGCGCACTTCGCCGACGGTGCGAAACGGCGAATTGGTCGGCACGGAACGCTGCACCAGCCGGTAGGCGGGCCGCTCGGCGCCCAGGAAGCGCCGGCGATTGTCCTCGTCGCGATAATCCAGAAGCCGGGCGGCCAGGCGCCGGGCCTCGTCGCCCCGGATGTCGAAGAGCCCTAGCAAGGCGACGATCTCGGCCGCCGACCCGGTATTGACCGAGACCAGCCCGGCGGCGTCCTGATAGGCGACCAGCACGCCGTTGGCGTCGCGCCGCATCCCGCCATTGCCGGCCCAGTAACTACCCGCGTTGGCGGCCGTGGCCAGCGCCCGGTCGAAGCCTGCCCCGGTCGTCTCTGGCGCATCGGTGTCGACGCCGCCGGCCGCCGGCTGGGCGGTCAGCAGTTGATAAAGCGCCCGCGCCTCGGTGCTGGCCAGCCGCTTCTCCGCCTCGACCCGATCGCTCAAGCTTTGCGCCAGGGATTGACCGCGTTGCGCCGCCTCGACCCCGATCAGGGTGATGGTGGCGTAGACCAGCACGAACACCAGCACCAAGGGCAGCGCAAACCCCGCCGCCCGGCGCCCGGCCGATCTATGGGCCCTACTGAACATCTTGAATCCGGAACGGCAGGCCGGTGCTGGTGCCGACCGTGGCGATCCAGGCCTGTGGTCCGCGCGCGTCGACGAAGCGAATGCGAATGGCCTCGGGCAGCGGCGGGGTGTCGAAATACTGGCCGTCGGAAAAGAAGCCATTGCCGGGGTTTTCCTCCGGCGGCCAGCGGTCGAGCCAGCGCCCGTTCAGGGCCAGATACTCGACCCGCACGTCGCGCACCGGGTCGGCCAACACCACGTCGCGATCGACCAAGCGCAGGCGCAAAGGCCCGACGCCGCGCCCGGCCACTGCCTCGATCGAAAACGGCGTCAACGCCGCCTCGGACGCCGACGCCGCCTGCCCGGTCAAACCGGAAAACCCGCTCGGGCCGCCGCGAAACCGCGCTTCCTCCTGTTCAGGCCAGGCCGGCAGCAGGTGCACGACCACCTGGCGAAACACCTGCGCCCGCACGCCGCCTTCCCGCGCCCGGTCGAAGGCGGCGTCGATGCGCTGCATATTGCCCCAATGGGTGGTCACCGACTGAAACAAAATGGTGCTGACCAACGACACGATGGCCAGCGTCACGATCACTTCGATCAGCGAAAACCCGCCAGACGCGGCCCGCCGCGACCATGGCTGCTGGCGATCGTGCCCGCACCCACGACGCGCGCCCCGGGCCGTTCCGGTCGGACGCCCTCGTCCTGCCCCCACGCCTCGCAAGCTGTCGCTCCTTTGTCCACGCCGCCCCGTCGGCGCCGCCCCGGCCAAGGACGGCCTTGGCCGAGACCCGATAATTTCCTAACCAAGAAGTAAGGCTCAAGGGCCTATCGCATGATGGTGGCAGATGCCATACGCCGCCAGCCGTTTTGCACGCGCCAAGGCCCGGGAGAAAGATCATGACCAAACGCGCGCTCGTCACCGGCGCCACCGGACAGGATGGCGCCTATTTGTGCGAATTCCTGCTCGACAAGGGCTATGAGGTGCATGGCGTCAAGCGCCGGTCGTCGTCGTTCAACACCGAACGCGTCGACCATCTCTATCGCGACCCGCACGAGGCCGACACGCGCTTCTTCCTGCACTATGGCGACCTGACCGACGCCACCAACCTGATCCGCCTGGTCCAACAGGTGCAGCCCGACGAGATCTACAATCTGGCCGCCCAAAGCCATGTGCAGGTGAGCTTCGACACCCCGGAATACACCGCCAACGCCGACGCGCTCGGCACGCTGCGGCTGCTCGAAGCGATCCGGATCCTGGGGCTGGCCGACACGGTGCGCTTCTATCAGGCGTCCACCTCGGAGCTTTACGGCAAGGTGCAGGAGACCCCCCAGCGCGAGACCACGCCCTTCTACCCGCGCAGCCCCTACGCCGCCGCCAAGCTCTACGCCTATTGGATCACGGTCAATTACCGCGAAGCCTATGACCTGTTCGCGGTCAACGGCATCCTGTTCAACCACGAAAGCCCGATCCGCGGCGAGACCTTCGTCACCCGCAAGATCACCCGCGCGGTCGCCGCCATCACCCTCGGCCTGCAATCGACGCTCTATCTGGGCAATCTGGACGCCAAGCGCGACTGGGGCCACGCCAAGGACTATGTGCGCGGCATGTGGCTGATGCTGCAACACCACCGCCCGGAAGACTTCGTCCTGGCCACCGGCGAATGCCACTCGGTACGGGACCTGGTCGAACTGGCCTTCGCCGCCGCCGACCGGCGCCTGGTCTGGCACGGTGCGGGCGTCGACGAAGTGGGCCGCGACGCCGACACCGGCGAGGTGCTGGTGCGCATCGACCCGCGCTACTTCCGCCCCACCGAGGTGGACCTGCTGTTGGGCGACCCGTCCAAGGCGCGCGAGCGGTTGGGCTGGCGCGCCGAGATCGGCTTTGAAGACATGGTCCGCGACATGGTCGCCCACGACCGCCGGGTGCTCTCCGCCAACGGGTTCCACCACAATGACTGACGCCGCCGCGCACGCCGCTGCCCCAAAAGCCGCCGCCAGCGCCCCGGTCACCTACGACCTGACCGGCGCCCGGGTGTTCGTCGCCGGCCATCGCGGCATGGTCGGCAGCGCGCTGTGCCGGCGCCTGGCCCGCGAGCCGGTCACCGTGCTGACGGCAGCGCGCGACACCGTCGACCTGCGCGACCAGGCCGCCGTCACAGCCTGGTTCGCCGAGGCGCGGCCCGATGCGGTGTTTCTGGCCGCCGCCAAGGTGGGCGGCATCCTGGCCAACGACCGCAGCCCGGCCGATTTCCTCTACGACAATCTGATGATCGAGGCGAACCTGATCCACGCCGCCCACCAGACCGGGGTGGCGAAGCTTTTGTTCCTGGGCTCGTCGTGCATCTACCCCAAGCACGCGACCCAGCCCATGGACGAGGCGCAGTTGCTGACCGGGCCGCTGGAGCCCACCAATGAATGGTACGCCATCGCCAAGATCGCCGGCATCAAGCTGTGCCAGGCCTATGCCCGCCAGCACGGGCGCCGGTTCATCTCTGCCATGCCGACCAACCTCTATGGCCCGGGCGACACTTACGACCTGCAGACCAGCCACGTGATCCCGGCGCTGATCCGCAAGATGCACGAGGCGCGCAGCGCCGGCGCCCAAACCGTCACGCTGTGGGGCAGCGGCCGGCCGCGCCGCGAGTTCCTTTACGTTGACGACCTGGCCGACGCGCTGGTGTTTCTGATGCGCCATTACGAGGCGCCCGAGCACGTCAATGTGGGCTGGGGCGAGGACGTGACCATCGCCGAGGTGGCCGAGCGCATCGCCGCCGCCGTCGGCTTCACCGGCCGGTTCGACTATGACACCACCAAGCCCGACGGCACGCCGCGCAAGCTGTTGGACACAAGGCGGCTCAACGCCTTGGGCTGGCGGCCGGGCGTAACCCTGGACGACGGTCTGGCACGCACCTATCGCGCGTTCCTGGCCGACCACGGCTGAGCCCGCAAAAGGCGGCAAAAAACCACCGACCGAGCGCCCTTTGTGGGGCTTCCGGCCGGTGGCTTTGGAGAGCGGGGACGAGAGAGGGCGGGAGCGCCGGGGCTCAGGCGCTCTTCGGCGGCTCGGGCGAGAAGAACTTCTCGAACTTGTTTTCCACGTCCTTGAAGTCGTCGGCATCGGCCGGCGGCTCGCCCTTTTCGGTGATGTTGGGCCAGACCTCGGCATACTTCGCGTTGACCTCAAGCCACTTGGCCAGACCGTCCTCGGTATCGGGCAGAATCGCCTCGGCCGGGCATTCGGGCTCGCAGACGCCACAATCGATGCATTCGTCAGGATTGATCACGAGCATGTTGTCACCCTCGTAGAAACAATCCACGGGGCACACCTCAACGCAATCCATGTACTTACACTTGATACAGGCTTCGGTAACGACGTAGGTCATTGCAGCTTTACTCCGCGCTTTGTGCTGGTCCGGCAGTCGCGGCGGTCAGCCCGTCCGACCCCGGTTATGCCGAATAAACCGGACAAAATCAATCCTGTTTTGGCAGCCCGGCAGGTCCGGGTTCGATCATGCCCGCTGTTTCTTATCGCCCTGTTTGCGCCGCCGCAAGCGGGCCGCGCGCCCTTCGTGGTTGGTCTGTTGCCCGCGCGCCACGGCCAGGTCGCCCGCGCCCACATCGCGAGTGATGACGCTGCCCGCGCCGACGATGGCGCCGGCGCCCACCTGCACCGGTGCGACCAGCGCGCTGTTCGAGCCGATGAAGGCATCGGCGCCGATCACCGTGGCGTGTTTGGCAATGCCGTCATAATTGCAGGTGATCGTGCCCGCACCGATATTGGCGCCCGCGCCCACCTCGGCGTCGCCGATATAGCTCAGATGGTTGGCCTTGGCGCCGGGCCCGAGCATCGCTTTCTTGAGTTCGACGAAATTGCCGACCCGCGCGCCTTCGCCCAGATGGCTGCCAGGGCGCAACCGCGCGAACGGCCCCACCGTGGCGCCGCGCTCGACCGTCACGCCTTCCAGGTGACAGAACGCCTCCACCGTGACACCGTCGGCGATCCGCACGCCGGGGCCGAAGACCACCTGGGGGCCCACGGTGACGTCGCGGCCAAGCTCGGTGTCATGGGCGAAATAGACCGTCTCGGGCGCGATCAGGGTGGCACCCTCGGCCATGGCGCGGGCGCGCGCACGGGCCTGGAACACCCGCTCGACCAGCGCCAGGTCGGCGCGGCTGTTGACGCCCAGGACATCGTCGCTGGCCGCCTCGGCGACCCCGGCGGTCCAGCCCCTGGCCCGCGCCGCCGCCACCGTGTCGGTCAGATAGTATTCACCCGCCGCATTGTTCCGGTCGAGAGCGTCGAGCAGGGCGCCGAGGCGGGCGCCGTCGAACACCATGGCGCCCGAATTGCACAGGCCGATGGCGCGTTCGTCGGCGGTGGCGTCCTTCATCTCGACGATGCGGTCGAGGCTGCCGTCCGGGGCCAGCACCAGCCGGCCATAGCCGCCGGGATCGTCGGGCCGGAAGCCCAGCACCACCACCGCATGGTCGCCGGTGCGCCGCGCCGCCACCATCGCCTCAAGGGTCTGGGTGGGGATCAGCGGCGTGTCGCCGAACAGCACCAGCACGTCGCCGGCGAACCCGTCGAGCATGGGGGCCGCGGCCATCACCGCGTGGCCGGTGCCCTGCGGCGGGTCCTGTACGGCCACCTGCCAATCGGGCAACAGGCCCTCCAACTGCTCGCGCTTGTCGCCGACCACCAGCACCCGCCGCGCCGGCGCCAGCGGCGCCACGGCGGCGACCACATGGCCGACCATGGCCCGGCCGCCGACGGCGTGCAGCACCTTGTGGCGGTCGGATTTCATGCGCGTGCCCTTGCCCGCGGCTAGGATCACGGCGGCAACGGAAGATGAGGTCATGGACGAAAGCCCCGGCATGGGAGGAGACGAACGAGAAGGACCGAACCGGCCCGCCGGCCCGGATCAGTCGCGCCGCTCTGCGGCCAGCCGCGCCTCGACCCGCTTGCGCGCCGAGCCGCGATCCTGATCGGTGACATACAAGAGCCCACCGAGCCGGCGCAACAAATGGTCTTCGAAGGTGTCGACCACGCCGTCGGCCAACACCACTTCCCACAGCATTTCCATCAATTGAATCCGGCCGGCCTCGTCGAAGCCGTCCTTGATCGCCTTGGTGAAGCGCAGCAGGTGGTTGCTGTCGGCTTGACGCTGGCGGGCCGCGTCGACCAGCGCTTCGGCCTCGGCGGCGTCGAGCGAGAATCGGCTGCGCAGCCGCCGGGTCAGCGCGGCGCGCTCGGCGGCGTCGAACTGGCCGTCGGCGACCGCCGCCTCCACCAGCAGGGCCGCGGCGGCCAGTTGCAGATCGTCGAACGCCGGCTGGGCGTCGCCGGCCTTGTCGACCCGGTCCAACAATGTCTTGAGCTTGCTGAGCATGGCGTTGTGCGTCCTTGTCCGAGCCGCCTGCCCGCCGATCCCGCACGGCCGAACCGGCGGGGCGGGGTTACAACCCCTTCAGGCGGGCGATCTGGCGGCGTTGCTTCTTGGTCGGCGCGCCGGTGCCCTTGGGCCGCAGACCGTCGGGGGCCGGTTGAAACGCGGCCTTCGGCGGTGCCGGCGGCGACAGATCCTCATAAAGCGTGCGCGCCAGATCCGCCGGCCCCCGCCGCGCCGCCAGGGCCAGCACCCGCGCGACCACCACCCGGTCGTGCCAGGGAAAGGTCAGCACCGCGCCGGGGCGCACGGTCGCCGCCGACTTGGTCACCCGCCGGCCGTCGATGCGTACCCGGCCGCCCCGGCACAACGAGGCCGCCTGCGACCGGGTCTTGAAGAAGCGCGCATGGACCAGCCACAGGTCGAGCCGCTGCAGGGCGCCGGGATCGCTGTCGACGGCGATCTGCCCGGCACCCTTCGGCGGCTGGATCTCCGGGTCGGTCAGGACTTGCCCTCCATGCGGTCCTTCAACTCCTGGAGCTTGGCGAACGGCGAATCCGCATCCACCGTATCGGCTTTCTTCTGGCCGCCGGCGCTGAACACGCGCGGCGCGTTGGCGCCCTTGCGCTCGCCGTCGCGCGGCCTGCCGCCCTTGCCCTTGCGCGGCGGACCGCCCTTGTCGCCCCCGCGCGGACGCCCGCCCCGGTCGCCCCGATCGCCATCGCGGCCGCGGCCCGGGCCTTGCGCGCGTCCCCGGCCACCGGCCGGCGCCTCGGCGCCCGCAGCGGCGCCATCGCCCCGCGCCGCGCCGCCGCTCCGGCGGGGACCGTCATCGCCGGCGCCACGACCGCGCTCGGCGCGCCGGCGGCGGGGTTCCCACTTGAACAGATAGCGCTCGACCGGCGCCGCCGGCTTGGCCGCGCTGGGCGTCGCGCCGTCGGCCGAGGCCGGTTCGTCGGTCGCCGGGGCATCGGCCACCGTATCGGGGGCCGTGGGCTCAGCGGTCGCACCGGGCGCCTGGGCGGCGGCGTCGGTCGCCGTATCGGCGACCACGTCGGCCGTGCCATCGGGCGCGGCGGGCGAATTGTCGTTAGCCTCTGGGGCTTCGGGGGCGTCTGCGGCTTCGGGGGCTTCGGCGGCCTCCGCCGTCTCGGTGGGCGCCGCCCGCGTTTCGGGCGCCGGGTGCGTCCTGGCGTCGGAGACCGCGTCGGCGGTCACGTCAGGGGTCACCTCCGGCATCGCCTGTGCGGCCCCGTCGGCCGGTGCCGCGTTGGCCTGATCCGCCGGGGTGTCCGGCGCGGCCGTGGCGGCCTCGGGCGCCCCAGTCGGTGCCGTCGCCCGGGCTGCAGCCTGGGCCGCAGCCTCCGCTGCCTCGGCGGCCTCGCGTTCGGCGGCCACTTCTTCAGGCGTCAGGATCTTTTTCTCGTGGCCGTAGCCCAGAACCCGCATCACCTCGGCGAAGTCGTCGCCCGAGCAGCCGACCAGGCCCATGATCTCGGGGCTGACCTCGAACTGCTGGCTTTTCTGCCCCAACGGCCGGACCGCGTCGGCCAGGCGTTCGAGCATGTCGATGCGCACCGCATGGTCGCCGGCGACCCGGAAGCCGGCGATGCGATAGAAGGCACGCGGCGCCTGCGGGTCGATCGGGATCGTCACCAGCCCCGGCGTCGGCTGGGCGGGCAGGCTCTGCTTGCCTTCCCACAGCGCCCACAACATCAGCCGCAACTCGACCGCATGGGGTTTCAGCGTCGCGGTCTGGTAGAGGCTGGTGGCGCCGATGCGGATCGCGAAGCGGCGCAGGCCGCGCCGGTGTTCCTGGTCGATCTGGCGCAGATCGCCGGCCACATCCTCGCGGGTCAGCACGCCGAAGCTTTCCAGCAGCTTGAAGGCGACGCCGCGCGCCAGCCCTTCAAGCTTGACGCCATTGGCCTCGCTCGGCTCGGACAGCGCCAGTTCCTCGTCCACCTTGACCAGCGGTTCGAGCTTTTCGCGAATCCGGTCGTCGAGCCAGCCTTGCAGGCGGGCCAGGACCATCTGCGCTTCGCCACCCGACAACAGCGCGTCGTCGACCAGCGCCACCTGCGGCCCAAGTCGCGTACCGCCCTTCTCGACCCGGGCGATGGCCGCCCCCTGCCAGCGGATCACCGGCGCGTCGAAGCCGCCCGACACGTCGAGCGTGACGGTCTTGTAGCCGATATTGGTGAACAGCTTGGCCCGGCGGGTCAGTTCCGCCTTAACGGTCTTTTCGGCCGCCGACTGCAAGGTCTTGAAGTCGGCGCCCGCCGCGCTGGGGTCGGGGTGGAAGGTAAAGCCCTCCAAACGCCCGATCTTATGACCCTCCACGACGACGTCGTTATGATCGTCGATCGACACCGACAACTCCCCTTTCTGGCGCATTTCCCGCATCAGGACAGAGGTGCGCCGGTCGACGAAACGCTGGGTCAGCCGGTGATGCAGGGCATCGGACAATTTGTCCTCGATACCGCGCGTCACATGCGCCCAATGTCCCGCTTCGCTCAGCCAGCCGCGCCGGTGCGCCACATAGGTCCATGTGCGTATGCAGGCAATTCGAGCGGCCAACGTATCGAGATCGCCTTGAACATTGTCAAGGCGGGCGACCTGGGCCGCGAACCAGTCGTGCGGAATCACCCCCCGATCGGACGTCAAATCGAGAAAAAGCCGCTTGACCAGGTTGATGTGTTCGCCCGGCGACCACTTTCGGAAATCGGGCAGTTGGCAGACCTCCCACAGCAGACGCACCGCCGCCGGCGTGGTCGCCCGCGCCGCCACCGAGTCGTCGCCGGCCAACGCCTTGAGCGCGGTCAGGTCCATGGCCTCGGGCGCGCGGCGCAGGATCTGGATGTCGGACTTGGCCTCCAGGGTGGCGATCAGGCGCTGCGGGGTCTTGAAGTCCAATTGGGCGTTGCGCCAGCTCAACCGCTTGATCGGCGGGAAGCTGTGCTCTTCCACCTGGGCGACCACGGTGGGCTCGATCTCGCCGTCGTCGCTGCCGGCCACCGTGGTGAAGCTGCCGTCGCGCACATAGCGCCCGGCGCGCCCGGCGATCTGGCCGATCTCGGCCGCCGTCAGGTCGCGCATCTGGCGGCCGTCGAACTTGGTGGTACGGGCGAAGGCCACATGGTCGATGTCCATGTTGAGGCCCATGCCGATGGCATCGGTGGCGACCAGATAGTCCACCTCGCCCGACTGGTACATTTCCACCTGGGCGTTGCGGGTGCGCGGGCTCAAGGCGCCCATGACCACCGCCGCGCCGCCGCGCCCGCGCCGGACCAATTCGCCGAGCCCATAGACCGTCTCGGCCGAGAAGCCGACCACGGCGGTGCGCCGGGGCAGCCGGTGCAGCTTGCGCGGCTTGACGTAGATCAGGCTTGACAGGCGCTGGCGCGAGACGAATTCGATGCTCGGCAACAGCGCCTTCAACACGCCGCGCATGCTCTCCGAGCCCAGGAACAGCGTCTCGTCGCGGCCGCGCGCGCGCAAAAGACGGTCGGTGAAGATGTGGCCGCGCTGGTCGTCGGCGGCCAGTTGCACCTCATCGACGGCCAGGAACGCCACGTCCTTTTCCACCGGCATGGATTCGACCGTGCAGATCCAATAGGCGGGCCGGTCGGGGACGATCTTCTCCTCGCCGGTGATCAGCGCCACCCGCGTCGGGCCGCGCAACGCCACCACCTTGTCATAGATCTCGCGCGCCAAAAGCCGCAGCGGAAAGCCGATCATGCCCGACTCGTAGCCAAGCATGCGCTCCACCGCATAGTGGGTCTTGCCGGTGTTGGTAGGGCCGAGGACGGCGGCGAGCCGCCCGGTTTCTGCCATCATGATCGTCATGCCCAGCCGTGAAAGGGGCCGTCCGCGATCCCTACCCCAAGCAGGCGCACCGTGGCCAGGGCCATGGCTCCCGCCCGGCCGGTCGCGCCTTGGGGTGACCCGGGTTGGCAAACCGCCCCGCAATGTCGATCTGTGGGGCAGCGACCGTCCCGCCGGGCACGCGGCCCGGCCTCGTTACGACGACAAGGAGGCGCTCCCATGGTCGACCTGCGCGCCGAATGCGGCGACATCACGCACTATGCCACCGACGCCATCGTCAACGCCGCCAACCGCGACCTGGCGCCCGGCGGCGGCGTGTGCGGCGCCATCCACCGCGCCGCCGGGCCCGAACTGGCGCGCGCCGCCGAACCGCTCGGCGCCATCGACACCGGCGCAGCGCGGCTGACGCCGGGCTTCGACCTGCCGGCGGCGTTCGTAATCCATGCGGTGGGGCCGGTCTGGCAAGGCGGCACGGCGGACGAAGACCGCCTGCTGGCGCGCGCCTATGCCGCCAGCCTGGGCCTCGCCGCCGACCGCGGACTGGCCACCATCGCCTTCCCGGCGATCTCGTGCGGGGTCTTCGGCTATCCGGTGACGCGCGGCACCGCCGTGGCGGTCGGCGCGGTGCGCGCCTGGCTTGCCGGACCGGGCGCGACCGCGTCGGTGCAGCGGGTGGTGTTCGTCTGCGCCGACAAGGCGGTCAGGGCCGGCTTCGACGCCGCGCTGGCGGCGACCGACCGCTGACCGCTTTGGACGCGCACAGCCCAGCCCGTGCTGGGCGCATCGGCTTGGCCCTCAGTGGCCGCCGCAGCCGCAATTGCAGCCGCCATGGTCGTGATCATGGTCATGACCATGGCCCGGCGCGGCGGGGTCGCGGGCGTCGGCGGGCAACACCGGCCCATGGGCCAGATAGGCGCGCACCGCCGCCTCAGGATCGGTTTCACTGCTCAACGACACGGTGATGCCGCGCCGCGCCATGCGCCGGGCGAAGCCGGCACCGAACGAGCCCGACAGCACCACGTCGGCGGCGTCGATGGGATGGGGGGCTGCCTCCTGGTCCTTGATCGCGCCGAGCGCCATCTCTTTGGGCAGGTCGATGCGGTCGAGCGGCGCGAGCGCGCCATCCTCGCCCACCTCGAACATCAAGAACCGGCGGGTCTTGCCGGCATGGCCGGTGACGGTGCGGAAATTTTGCGACGTAACGGCAACTTTCATGGCGAACTTCCGTGTGACGAGACTCAACTGACAGAACGATATATCATACCACCGATCATATGGGAACGCGCCCCCAGACGGGTCAAGGTGGCCGCCCAAGGCGACCGGTGAAGGCAGCCGGGCAAAGCGGCGGACCCGGTGGCCGGGCGACCGCGCCGGCCGGACGGGGCACGCGCCGGGGTCAACTCACGCCGGGCCAGGCCATCGCGGCGCGCATCCCCGAGCTCCCCGCCCGAGACCCCAGAGACCCCAGAGACCCGGAGCCTTGGACCACGGCAGGACCCGCGCCATGGCCGGGGCAGGCTTGACGCCGGGGCGGCGGCGCTGTATGGACCTCGCCTTGATTTCAATCCGGTCTCTGGGCGCCTTGGGCGCGGCCTGCGCCGGGCACTGTTTCTTTGAGACTGTCCGGCCCGTTGAGACTGTCCGACCCTTTGAGACTGAGAGAATCGGGAAGCGAACCATGGCGCGTATGTGCGAACTGACCGGCAAGAAGCCCCTGGTGGGGATGAATGTGAGCCACTCACACATCCGCACCAAGCGGCGCTATCTGCCGAACCTGCAAAATGTCTCGTTCTGGAGCGATGTGCTCGGCCGCTCGGTGACCTTGAAGGTCTCGACCGCAGCGCTGCGCACCGTCGACCACAATGACGGGCTCGACAACTTCCTGCTGACCACCCCGGCGACCAAACTGGCGCCCAAGGCGGCCAAGCTGAAGAAGCAGATCGAAGCCAAGCACGCCGACACCGCGGCGGCCTGATCGCCGCCCACCCGTCGGTGACCGACCTTAAGAACCGGCCGCGCGGTCCTCGCGCGGCCGGTTTTTGTGTGTCCGCAAGGCCTGATGCTCAGCCGCCGTCGGCTGGCGCCGCACCGGCATCATCCAGCGTGAAGGCCAGCAACAGCGTGCGTTGCAGGGCGTTGAAATTGTCGTCGGCGATCAGATAGAGCCGCACGCCATCCCCATGCGGCGCCACGGCGATGCCTTCGATATTGTCCACGGTCATGCGCGGCCCGAGCGTTGCCAGGGGCTCGGGCGCGACGATGGCCGCCGACGCGAGCGCCCCGGCCGACAGCCGGGCGACCTGGATCGATACCCCGCTGAGCGGCGAGAAATGGCGCAAGCTCATCACCAGATCGCCGCCCGGCAGCCGGTCGAGCCCGGTGGGCCGGTGCTGGCCCTGGCGCGCGACCGCCACCGCCCGAGCGCTCCCGTCGCGATCCACCAGCCAGCCGCCATAGGCGCCGGTGTCGTCGCGCCGGCCCTCGGCGAGCGCCACGACGCGCCCGTCACCGAGCCCGCTGACCGCTTCGAGCCCGGCATTGGCGGCAAGGTCGCCGACCGCGTCGGGCAGCGGCCAGGGCTCGGGCCGGTGCGCCAAGGCGTCGGCCAGCGGCGCCCCCGGCCGGCGCGGATAGGCGAGCAACCGGTGATCCTGTTCGAACGCCACCACGAGCGCTGTGTCGGTGACCGCCAGCGATTCCGCGTCCGCCGCGCGCCCGGACAGCGCCTTGCCGTCGGCGCCGATCAGCGGCCGCAACGCCCCGGCCGCCTTCGCTCCCACAAGCCGGCCGTCGCGCCACCGGGGCGTCATGGCCAGCCAGCGCCCGCGATCGCTGAGCGCGATCAGGTCGCCCGTGGCGGGGTCGTGGGCCAGCGCGGAGAAGCCGCCGAAGCCCTCGGCCCGCGCGGTCAGCGCCAGCCCCCCGGCATAGGCCAGCCGCCCGACCCGGTGGACCTGGGGCGCGCGCGGGTCGAGCGGCACCGGCTGGACGGCGATCTCGACCGGCGCGCTCCCCGACGCCATCTCATCGGCCGCCCACAAGACGCCGAGCGCGCCGAAACTGGCCAGAACCACGGCGACGAGCGCCAGACGAAGCGAGGTGATCGGGACGAACGGCATGACCGGCAACTCCGCGAAAGCGTGATCGGCAGCCCCTTGCATACTGGCTGCGGGCCCGAAACGAAATCCCCGCCGGACCGGGCACCCGCCCCGACCGCCGCGGTGCCAGGGACGGGGGACGGGGGACGGGGGACGGGGGACGGGGGACGGGGGGACGGGGGAACGAGAACCGGGCGGCCCTGCCCCCCCCGAGCGCGGTCCGAGCCCCCTCCCGAGCGACGCCCCGGCACCGCCCGGGGCTTGCAGCGGCGGCGATTTGACCCCAAGTCTGCGCCGGGTGCGGCGCCGGCCGGCGCCCCCGCCCCTCCCCGACCCACAGGGTGATGCCCCATGCAGAGCTTTCGCGGCCTTCCCGTCCCGACCATCGGCGCCAAAATCGACCCCAGAATCGGCCACCGCGCACGCGGGGGCCGGCGATGACCGCACCGCCGCGCATTTTCGACCGCCAGGCGGTGCGCCGGCACCGCGACCGCGCCGCGCCCGGTTTTGCCGACGTGGACTTTCTGTTCGCCGCCGCCGCCGACGCCCTGCTGGAACGCCTTGGCGATGTCCGTCGCGACTTCGATGTGGCGCTCGACCTGAGCGCCGGGCGCAGCGGTCTGGCTGGCCGGCTACCGGCGCGCCACACCATCGCCGCCGACCTCAGCCCCGCGGCCCTGGCCCGCACCGGCCCCGGCACCCCGCGCCTGGCCGCCGACGAGGAATGGCTGCCGTTTGCCGAGGCAAGCCTGGACCTGGTGGTCAGCGTGCTGTCGCTGCACTGGGTCAACGACCTGCCCGGAAGCCTGATCCAGATCAACCGGGCGCTGAAGCCCGACCGGCTATTCTCCGCCGTGCTCATGGGCGGCGAGACGCTGCGCGAATTGCGCCACTGCCTGACCGAGGCCGAGGCCGAGCTGCGCGGCGGCGTCGCCCCGCGGATCTCGCCCATGGCCGACGTGCGCGACCTGGGCGGGCTGTTGCAGCGCGCGGGCTTCGCCATGCCGGTGGCCGATACCGAGCGGCTGACCGTGCGCTACGCCGACCCGGTGACGCTGCTGCGCGAATTGGGCGCCATGGGCGAAGGCAATGCCCTGGCCGACCGCGAGCGCTGCGCCTTGCGCCGCGACGTGCTGGCGCGCGCCGTCGAGCTTTATGGCGCGCGCTACGCCGGCGGCGACGGGCGGGTTCCGATGACCGTGGACCTGATCTTCCTCGCCGGCTGGTCGCCGGGGCCGGACCAGCCCAAGCCGCTGCAACCGGGCAGCGCCAAGCAGCGCCTGGCCGACGCGCTCGACACCCGCGAGGTCCGGGTGCCGCGCCGCTAGCGACGCCCGCGCCCCGCGCGTCAGGCGCCCAGGCGGTCGCGCAGGGCAGCAAGCAGCGGCGCGTCGGCCGGCGGCATGGGATAGCGCGCCAGATCGCGCGGCCGCGCCCAGGCCAGGTCGGCATGGTGCAGCGCGCGCACCGCGCCCTCCCAGCGATAGGCCAGATAAAGCGGCATCAACAGGTGAAAATCGTCATAGCTGTGCGAGGCGAAGCTGAGCGGCGTGAAACAGGCCGGCGCCACCTCGATGCCCAATTCCTCGGCCAGTTCGCGCGCCAGCGCGGCCTCGGGGATCTCGCCGGGCTCGACCTTGCCACCGGGAAACTCCCACAAGCCCGCCATCGCCTTGCCTTGCGGGCGCTCGGCGATCAGCACGCGGCCGTCGGCATCGACCAGGGCGGCGGCGGCCACCAACACCACGTCCAGGCGCCGCTCGGGCGCGATATGGGGATTGACGCAAACGCTCATGGGTCACCGGCTCCCGATCCAGGGCTGACGTCCGGGCGACCAGGCCCGGCTTCGCCCCGCTCTAGCCGAGCCCACACCGCCCGGCAAGCGCCGGCACCGGACATCGGCGGCGCCGAGACCACAAGCCCCATGCCCTGGCGGCAAGTCCTTATGGGCTGGCGGCGCCGGTCAGTCTGCCGCCAGGCCGTTGCCGCGCGCGACCCGCGACGCCGTCCGGTGCTTGTCGCACAAGGCGGCCCGGGTGCGCACCACCTCGTCGTGCATCGCCTCCAACTGGTCGCGATAGGGGGCTTGGGCCGCAGGCTGGTCCTCCAGGGCGGTCTCCAAAGCCACTTCCACCTGCTTGAGGAAGGCGTGGTAATCGGCTCGGTTCACACTCATGGACAGATCTCCGCGTTCGTCGAAGGGCGGCCATCGCAACGGCCTGTGCCCCTCGACGAAAGCAAGTTTTCTGCCAAACCGATTAACCCGAGAAAACCGGCGCCTTAGCCACCCGGCGAGAGCGGCCCCCATGGCAGCCCTTGCCGGGTCGGGGCGGGCTTGACCGGCCTAACCGGCGCGCAACTCGGCAATAATCGCCCCGGTCAGGCGCGACAGGTCGTCGGGTGCGATGGTCAGCGCCGGGGTCAGATAGACGATCGAGCCGAACGGCCGCACCCACACGCCGCGATCGATGAACCGGGCGCGCAGGCGTTCGGTGTCGGGCGGCGTATCCAGTTCGACCACCCCGATGGCGCCCAGGGTGCGCACGTCGCGCACGCCGGGCAGGTCGCGCGCCGGCGCCAGTTCGGCGGCCAGTTGCGCCTCGATGGCGGCGGCCTGGGCCAGCCGGTCCTCGGTCTCGAACAGGTCGAGCGAGGCATTGGCCGCGGCACAGCCGAGCGCGTGCGCCATGTAGGTGGGCCCGTGCATCAGCGCGTGCTCGGGATCGTCAGACCAGAAGCCCTCGAACACCCGCTCGGTGGCGACGCAGGCCGACAGCGGCGCCACACCGCCGGTGAGCGCCTTCGACAGGGTGACGATGTCGGGCACCACGCCGGCCTTCTCGCAGGCGAACAGCGCGCCGGTGCGGCCGAAGCCCACGAAGATCTCGTCGAAGATCAGCATCAGCCCGTGGGCGTCGGCCAGGTCGCGCAGAAAACGCAACAAGTCGGCGTCGTGGAAGCGCATGCCGCCGGCCCCCTGGACCAACGGCTCGATCAGGATCGCCGCCAGTTCGTGGCCGTGCGCCTCGACCAGGGCGGCCACATGGCCACGGCGTTCGCCGTCCACCGGCAGCGGGGCCACCACATGGCGCGGCAACAGCCCGGCGAAGCGGCTGTGCATGCCTTCTTCGGGGTCGCACACCGCCATGGTGGCGATGGTATCGCCGTGATAGCCACCCTCGAAGCACAGGATCTTGGACCGCTGCTCGCCCCGATTGAGCCGGTACTGCACGGCCATCTTCATCGCCACCTCGACGCTGACCGACCCCGATTCGGCGAAGAAGCAGCGGTTCAGGTCGCCCGGCAGCTTGGCCGCCAGTCGCCCGGCAAGGCGCGCGGCCGGCTCGTTCATCAGGCCGCCGAACATCACATGGGGCAGACGCGCCATCTGCTCGGCCATGGCGGTCAGAATATGGGGATGGTTGTAGCCGTGGGCGGCGGTCCACCAACTGGCGACACCGTCGACCAACCGACGCCCGTCGGCGAGCACGATCTCGCTGCCCCGGGTTGCCACCGCCGGCAAGGGCGGCGTCATGGTCTTCATCTGGGTATAGGGGAACCACAGATGATCGAGCCCGGTGCGCAGCCAGTCGGGCGTGTCGGACGGCGACCACATGATCCATCTCCTTATGGGTTGATAGCTTGATGGGTTGATAGCTCGGCGGCGGGGTGCGGGCGGCGCGTCCCGCGCTTTGGTCCCGGCCGGACCGGCGGCCCGAAGCGCTGGCCGACGCACTCGCCCACATGGCCCCCCCTGGACCCGGCTCATCAAGCACAGCCCACCCCCGCCTGTCACGCCCGCTGGCCGGGGGCTGCGACGACACCAGGCGGACCGGCGCCAAGGCGGGACGGCACGAAAGCGCCCAAGCACCGCCGGTGTTGGCGCCGTTCTGCCCGGCCCAAGGTCGCCAGCCCCGATCCGCCCGATCCGAACAATGCGACCGATCGGGCCAATCCGGTCGATCCGGCTGCCCCAGGGCTAGCCACGGCGCCGGGGGCTACTATATAACGTCCCGGAATTGTTCACGAAGCCCAAAGAGCGCAACGGTCATGGCATTCTATCTGGTACTGGCGGTTCTGGCGCTGTTGGCCGCCCCGCCCTTGTGGGCGGTGTCGCGCGGACGGCCGCGGCTGCGCGCCGGGCTCGACGCCCTGTCGCTGACCGCGCTGGCCGGGCTTCTGCTGCTGACCGTGCTGCCGCACACGGTGATGGAAGCCGGCGTGGCGGTGTTGCCGGCGCTGGTTGCCGGCCTCGCCCTGCCCAGTTGGGCCGAACACCGCTTCGCCCATGTGGAAGGCCGGCTGCACGGTGCCATTCTGGCGTTCGCAGCCCTGGCCATGGTGTTGCACGCCGGCGCGGATGGCATGGCGCTGAGCCTGGCCGGTCACGGCGACGGCGTGGTCGACACCCTGGCGGCGAGCGTGGTGCTGCACCGTCTGCCCACCGGGCTGGCGCTGTGGTGGCTGATCCGCCCGGCGTTCGGCCAAAGGATCGCCTGGGGCGTCCTGGTGGCGCTGGCCGCGGTGACCGTGCTCGGCGCCGGCTGGGGCACCGCCCTGCCGCTTCTGCACAGCCCGGTGCGCGCCTATTTCGAGGCCGCCATGGTCGGCATGTTGCTGCACGTGATGGTGCACCCGATCGAGGACCATGCCCACCACGCCCTGCCCGCGCCGCTGGCCGATTGCTGGGGCGCGCGGCTGGGCACGCTGGCCGGTCTGGGGCTGGTGGCGGCGCTGTCGCTGGTCCACGGGCCGGGCGAGGACGACGGCGCGCTGTGGTGGACGGCGGCCATGGTGGCACCCTTGCTGCTGGTCGCCTGCGCGGTGGCGGTGGCGCTCGACATGACCGAGCGCCGGCAGGGCGGCGACCGGCGCATGCTGTCGAGCCTGGACCGGGTGGCGCCGTGGCTGCTGGCATCGCTGGTGATGCTGAGCGTGTTGCCGGTGCAGGACTGGCGCTGGCTGGCCGCATTGCCGGCCGGCCCGGCGGTGCACTGGCCGGCGCTGGCGGTGCTGCTGGCGCTGATGACCGTGTCGCTGCTGCACCAGGGCATCCGCGGGTTTCTGCACCATCTGCTGCCGGGCGGCGGCCACAGCCACGCCCATGGGTCCGCCGCCGGCGATGGCCATCACCACGACCATGGCCGCGCCCCGGACGACCCCGACCACCCGCCCCATGGTTGAATGACCGACCCGCGGGGCGCTCGCCCCCCCTTGTGGCGGGTGCCCCCGCCGGTCTAAGCCCAGAGAGATGATGGACAAGGACATGACCGCCTTCGACGGCCAGGTGGCCATGGTCACCGGCGGGTCGTCGGGGCTTGGCGCTTGCCTGGTGGCCAAGCTGCGCGCCGCCGGGGCGCGGGTCTACCATTGCGGCCTGCCCGATCCGACCGATGGCGCGGCCGGCGCCGAGCCCGCCGGCGCCGAGCCCGCCGGCGATCCCGACTATGAACGCCTCGACGTGCGCGACGCGGCGGCGCTGGGGCGCTTCGTCGACCGGATCGCCGCCGCCCATGACGGCCGGCTCGACCTGGCGGTCAACGCCGCCGGGATCAGCCACGCCTCGGCCCGGGTCGCCGACCTGACCCCGGAGACCTTCGCGGCGGTGATGGCGACCAATGCCGGCGGCGTGTTCCACGCCCTGCACCACCAGGTGCGGGTGATGGCGCCGCGCGGCCGGGGCGCCATCGTCAATGTGGCGTCGATCCTGTCGCGACGCGGCGCGCCCTGGGTCGCGGCCTATGGCGCGTCGAAGCACGCCGTGGTCGGCCTGACCCAAAGCGCGGCGGCCGAATACGGACCCTTGGGGCTGCGCATCAACGCGGTATCGCCGGGCCCGATGGACACGCCCATGTTCCAGCGCGCCATGGCCGACATCGGCGACGATCTGTCCAAATATGCCGGCGGCCTGCCGGCGGGCGGCCCGGCCGATCCGGCCACGGTCGCGGAATTGATTCTGTTTGTCCTGTCGCCCGGCGGGGCATACTTAAACGGGGCCAATCTGATCGCCGACGGCGGCACCACCGCCGCCTGAGCGACCCCTGGCCTGCCAACCCAGCGGCTTAGTGAGGAAGCGTTCATGCGCCCGGTACACAGTTGGATCAAACAGACCCTCGACGACCCGCAGGTGCTGCTGGTCCTGGTCCTCCTGACCCTCGGCCTGGCGTTCGTCACCCTGGTGCCGGCGGTCTCGGCGCCGGTGATCAGCGCGGTGGTCGTGGCGTTCATCCTCGACGGGCCCAATCGCGGCCTGCGCCGCCTGGGCGTGCCGCACCCCTGGTCGGCGGTGATCACCTATGTGCTGTTCATCGCCTTTACCGCCGCGTTGATCGGGCTGGCGGTGCCGGCCTTGACCCGCCAAGTGGTCACCTTCGCCGAGCAACTGCCGGGCATGGTGGGCGAGGTCAACCGGGTGCTGACCACCCTGCCCGAAGCCTATCCCAAACTGATCGGCGAGGACCAACTGGCCGTGATCACCGGCGAGATCAACGCCGCGACCACCAACCTGGTGCGCGGGCTGGTGACCTTTTCGCTGGCCAGCGCGGTCGACCTGATCTCCACCGCCGTCTACATGATCCTGACGCTGGTGATGGTGTTCTTCCTGCTCAAAGACCGGCGGCTGATCCTCGACTGGATCGCCGGCTTCATGCCCGACCACCGCCCCATGGCCGACCGCATCTGGCGCGAATTCGTCGCCCGGGCCGGCGATTACGCCCGCGGCAAGGTCTATGAGATCGTCATCGTGGCGGCGGCGGCTTGGGTGACCTTCCTGGCCATCGGGCTCGATTTCGCCGCGCTGTTGGCGGTGATGACCGGGCTGTCGGTGATCATCCCGTTCATCGGCGCGGCGGTGGTGACGCTGCCGGTGGCGCTGGTGGCGTTCTTCCAGTGGGGCTTGAGCTTCGATTTCGCGCTCGCCGTCGGCGCCTATCTGTTGCTCCAAGGGGTCGACGGCAATGTGCTGGTGCCGCTGCTGTTCTCCGAGGTGGTCAAGCTGCACCCGCTGGCGGTGATCGTGGCGATCCTGTTCTTCGGCGGCATCTGGGGGGTCGGCGGGCTGTTCTTCGCGGTACCGCTGGCGACGCTGGCCAAGGCGGTCATGGACGCCTGGCCCGCCGGCGCATCGAGCACCGACGCGGCCGACCAATCGCTGGACCCGGCGGCCTGAGCCCTTAAGGGCTGAGCCAGACCGCCGGATCGTCGACCCAAAAGCCGGCCTAGAAGCCGACCCGGGCGCCGGTCAGAACGCCGCTTGGAGCGCGATGCGGAAATCGCGGCCGCGCGCCGGCACGAAGTCCCGCAGCGGCGACGAGGCGTAGCGCACCGTCTCGTTGGTCAGGTTGCGCGCCTGCAGCGCCA
This sequence comes from Rhodothalassium salexigens DSM 2132, assembly GCF_004341375.1. Taxonomy (GTDB): domain Bacteria; phylum Pseudomonadota; class Alphaproteobacteria; order Sphingomonadales; family Rhodothalassiaceae; genus Rhodothalassium; species Rhodothalassium salexigens. The sequence goes on along the minus strand of NZ_SLXO01000008.1, from coordinate 50,288 downwards.
GCGTGGTGTCTTCGCGCCCGAACAGGTGGAAGCGCAGCATGGTGTTGACCAGGAAATAGCTGTCGGTGGGGAAGGTCAGCGGCCCGCCGAACACCCGGTCCTGGTCATCCGCCCATTCGATATCGACGCGGAAATCGTAAAGCGGCGCGTGATAGTCGACGCCGGCATGGAGGGTCAGCGGCGGGATCAGCGGCACCGGGCGGTCGAGATCGGTGAACTCGGCGCGCACATAGTCCAGCCCCAGATCCACGTCCACCGAGCGCATGCCGCGCTGCCACAGCGCATAGCCCGCGTCCACCTCGAAGCCCATGAAACGGGCGTCCTGGTTGATGAACCGGGCCTCGGGCAAGCCTTCGACCACGTCGCCGGTGAACACGAAGCCGATGAAGTCCTTGTAGCTGGTGTAGAACAGATTGACCGCGCCGGTCAGCGGCCCGCCGCGCGTCCTCAGCGATGCCTCGACGCCGCGCGCCACCTCCTTGTCCAGGTCGGGGTTGCCGCGTTCGAAGCTGAAGGCGGCCTTGTGCGGCCCGTTGGAGAACAACTCCTCGGGATTGGGCGCGCGTTCGCTGCGATAGGCGTTGAGCGACACCGCCAGCCGGTCGGTCAGGTCGTAAGACGCCGCCGCCGAGACGCTGGCGGTGGTGAAGTCGCGGGTGATCGCCGGCTGGGTGGCCGGGTCGTCGGTCTCATTGTCCTGGATCTCGACCCGCACGCCGCCGTCGAGGGTCAGCCGCCCCAGATCGAGCGTTTCGACCGCGAAAAGACCGGCCTGGAACTGGTCGTTGGAGGGAATGAACTCGGCGCCGGTGAAGTTGCGGTTGCGGAACTGCACCCCGACCACGCCGTCGAGCGCGCCGAGCGGCGCCTGCACCAGTTCAAGCCGGCCTTCCCAACCGTCGTTGAGGAAGATCGCCTCGACCTCGTCGCCCTCGATCTCGGCCTGGTCATAGTCGGCCCAGCCGAAGCGCAGCCGAACCGTGTCGAGCAGGCCCCAGTCGACGCGCACGTCGCCGGCCACGTCGACGCGCAGTTGGTCAAGCTCGATGCGCACCGCACCGTGCTCGCCCTCATGGTCGTGATCATGGTCGTGATCGTGGTCATCGTCATGATCATGATCATGATCATCGTCATGGTCGTGGTCGTCATCCTCGCCGCCGAACGCGACCTCAATGCCGTGGACGTCGGCGCCGATGCCATAGTCGTTTTCCAGATAGCCCACCGAGACGCCGAAGAAGCCCCAATCGTCGACCCAGGACACGCCGCCATTGACGCCATAGTTGCGTTGGTCGCTGTCGGGCACCCGGTCGCGCGGCTCCTCTTCGCCCTCATGGAGCGGCAAGGCGGCCTGCAACGCGTCCGAGCGCGCCGCGCCCGGCACCTTGATATCGTTGGTGTCGCGCCAGAAGCCGTCCACATGCAACGCCAGATTGGGCGTCACGCCGAGGGTGGCACCGCCTGAGACCAACACCTCGTCGGCGTTCGAGCCCCACAGCCCCATGACCCGACCGTCGAGCCGGTCTTCGGGCACCTCGGTGGGAATGCGCCCATCGAACACGTTGACCACGCCACCGATGGCGTTGTTGCCATAGATCAGCGTCGCCGGTCCGCGGATCACCTCGACCCGCTCGGCGTTCGACAGGTCGAGCGCCACCGCGTGGTCGGCCGAGGTGGTCGACGCGTCGATGCTGCCGACGCCGTTGATCAACACGCGCAGCCGGTCGCCGCCGAGGCCACGGATCACCGGCCGGCTGGCGGCCGGGCCGAAATAGGTCTGCGACACACCGGGCAGGTCGTCGAGCGTGTCGCCGATGGTGGCGTTGAGCTCGCGCGACAAGGCCTCGCCGGTCAGCACCGACAGACCCTGGGTGGCCTGAAACCCGCTGCGCCGCAACGGATCGCTGGTGATCACCAACTCCTCAATGGCGCGCGCGTGATGGTCGCTGGATTGGCCGGGACGGGAGACCTCGGCCGGCGGCGACATGGTCTGGGCGGCGGCGGGCAAACCGACGGCCAAGGCAACCAGGGCCGTGGCGGTGGCACGGGGCATGAACTGTCCTCCCTTACTTTTTTGACGAAAACGGTAAGTGACAGCTATGTTATACTATATCAATCTGTCAAGCGACTGATGCCCGGCCGCTCCTGGTGCGCGGTGGTGCGATGTCGAGCGTGTTTCGCGCCGGAATGATCAGCCGTTGGTGACCGATCCGGCCGTCGGCACAGGCCCGCATAGTGGGTGGATCGGAAGCGGCTCTTGCGCTCGGCCGGGGGCCGCCGACCTCAGCGCGAAAAGCTGCTTGCGAAGTGCACGTGGCCGATCAAAATCGCCACGCGGCCGCTTTCGTCGGCCAGCGGCACGACCACGCTCGAATGGGTCAGGTAGCCCTTGCCCAGAACCGACAGGGGCTGATCGCAGCACAGATAGGGCGATCTATGCTCGACGGCCCAGCAACAACGATCCACGAGCGGCTTGGCGGCGGGCAGATCCACCAGCGCGTGGCCGGTGGGGTCCCATCCAAGCGCCCGGGCGATCCCGGTTCCGGCAAGCCGAAAGCGCAGTGCGCCGCCCGCCTCCGGCACTGTCACAAGGCAGATGCCGGACAGATATCGCCCCAAAATCGTCGGCGAGAAATCCGCCCGCGTGGGAAGCGAGGTTCCGCGGCGCGCCTCACACCACCATTGAAAAACGATCCGCCCACCGGGCCACGCGATATCGTCCAACGAAAAGTCCGTACGCATGGCGGACAAACCGCCGTCCAACTCATCGTCTTGGCGGAAAACACCTAGCGTCGATCGACCCATAACTTCGTTCACTACGCCCTCAAAGGCCAAGACGTCCCAGGATATTACTCATGTCATACGTCGATTGGCGCGGTAGGTCGAGAGCGACCTTGGTCGGATCGGCCCCAAAACACCGGCTCAATGCGCCGCGTCACGCAACTGCAACCATCGCTTAATCAGATAATCATCGTTCCGTCATCGGCCTGACCCGCATGGCCCCGAGACAAGCGGCTTCCGACCAAAATTAAAAAGACTCGGGGGAAACGATGACACGCCATTTCTTCAGGGCGAGTGCCGCCGCGGCCGCGCTTCTGACCGGCCTCGCCGCCCAAGCCCAACCGATCGACGATCTGCCCGAAACCCGCCGCGCCGAAGCGGTCGAGGAAATCATCATCCTGGCCCCGGTGACGACGCGCAACCGCACCGAGGGGATCAACCCCGAACTGGTCTACGGCCAGGAATTTTTCCAGCGCTTCGAGCCCTTGTCGGTGGGCGACGCGCTCAAGCGGGTGCCCGGCGTCTCGTTCACCACCGATGTGGGCGAGTTTGACGATCCGGGCCTGCGCGGCCTGGCCAACGGCTTCACCCAGATCCTGATCAACGGCCGGCCGATCCCGTCGGCGGGCGGCGGCGACGGCACCGCACGCAGCGTGTTCGTCGACCGTATCCCCGCCGAACTGGTCGACCGCATCGAGGTGATCCGCAGCCCAAGCGCCGATATCGACGCCCAGGGGGTCGCCGGCACGATCAACATCATCCTCAAGGACGGCGCCAACCTGCCCGACGGCGGCTATGTGCGCGGCGGTGCGATCTATTACCGCCCGACCGTCGACGGCGACGATGGCACCATCCGCGGGCTCGGCGCGGTCGGCTATGCGGGCTCGGCGCTCGACGATAAGCTGAACTTCTCGGTCAACCTCAACGCCCAGCAGCGCTTCAACCAGAAATTCTCCATCCAGGAGGAATTCGACCCCGAAAAGCGGGCCAATGTGGGCGCCGCGCGCGACGCCTTGGCCTTCGACGCCGCCGACAGCCTGGTCGGCGACGGCGAGGTGCGCGCGATCCAAAGCGACGTGCGCGAGAATTTCGACATCGCGGTCAATGCCGACATCGCCTATCGCTTCGACGCCGGCCACGATCTGAGCCTGCGCGGTTTCTACATCAACACCGACCGCACCGAGCGCGAGGACGGCCTGGTGTTCGAGGACGCGCCCGACAATCTGGTCGAGATCGGCGCCCAGGACACCCAGTTCGATCAGGAGAACTTCGGCCTCGACGCGCGCTACACGCACCGGCTCGGCGACGCCACCGACCTGTTCCTGCGCGCCGCCTATACCAAGTTCGACAATCTGCAAACCGAAACCGACCTGGAAGCCGAACCGGACGACCTGGGCGGCGCGCTGCCCGACGAGGCCGGCTTCCGCACCCGATACTCGGTCGCCGACCTGCCCCTGCCCGGCGACGAACAGGAAATCTTCGACATCGAAGACGCCGAATGGCAGCTCGAAGCCTCCGCCGAGCGGCGCCTGACCGGCCTCGCCCAGCGCCTCGGCCTCGCCGACCTGGCCGCCAAGGCGGGCTTCCAGGCGCGGCTGAAGGACCGCAACAGTTCGCTCCAGGTGTTCGGCTTCGACGACGGCCAGGTGGACCTGAGCGACCCGACGCCTTCGGACCTGGGCGGCGTGTTCGACGTCACCGAAAACCGCTATGACAGCTTCGTCATGGTCACCTGGCAGCTCACCGACCGGCTGGAGTTGGAAACCGGCGCGCGCTTCGAGGTCACGCGCACGACCCTCGACGGCATCGCCGACGGCGCGCCGCGCTCGGCCCAAACCAACGACTTCAACGCCAACCCCTCGGCGCACCTGCGCTATACCATCAACGACTGGGCGAGCGCCCGGCTGAGCTACGCCCAGACCGTGCGGCGGCCGGAGTTCAACCAACGCGTGCCGTTCTCGCTCGACGACCAGCCCGACGATCTGGATGTCACCACCGGCAACCCCGACCTGGAGATCGAGACCTCGGACGGCGTCGACGCGGGGCTGGAATTCTCCCTGCCCGGACGCGGCGTGATGGGCGTCAACGGCTTCTACCGCCGGGTCGACAATGTGATCCAGTTGGTCAATCTGGGCCCCACCGGCGAGACCGAGATCGACGATGGCGACGTGATCGTCGGCGACGCCTTCCGCTTCGACAATGTGGGCACGGCCGACGTCTGGGGGGTCGAATTCGACCTGTCGACGCCGCTCGGCTTCATCGGCCTGCCCGACACCGGCCTGTTCGCCAACTACACCTATCTGCGCTCTGAACTGGACAACACCTTCACCCAGAGCAAGGTGCAGTTGAACGGCCAGCCGGACTATGTGTTCAATGTGGGCGGCACCCACAGCGTGCCGGCCTGGGGCTTGAGCTTTGGCGCCAGCTATCAGCGCCAGGGCGACGCCTTCAGCTATTTCCGCGACGAAATCCAGCGCTCGACCGTGTCGGGCAATCTGGAGGCGTTCGTGGAAAAACGCCTGCTGCCCGGGGTCATCCTGCGGCTGAGCGCCAATAATATCCTGGACGCCGAAACCATCGAGTCGGAGGAGAATTTCGACGGCCCGATCACCGGCGGCCAGCGCGACAATTACGAAATCGAACGCGAGGAAGCCCAGCGCCGCATCCAGTTGACCCTGCGCGCGGTGTTCTGAGCCCGCTGCGGCGGACCCGCGCCGGACGGCACCCGGCCCTGCAGGCTCGCCCCCCTGTCCCTGGCCTTTGGCCAGCGCGCCCCTCTGCCACCCAGCGGCAGAGGGGCGCGGGGTAAGGGTGGCGGCGATCCGGCGGCCCCTTGCGTTCCCCTTCAAAGAGATCCAGCATGATGAACTACCCTGTTCTTACCACCACCACCCTGGCACTGGCCCTGGCGCTCGGAGCCGCTCCGGCCGCCCTCGCCCAACAGACGTTGCCGGCGTCGGTGTCGCCCAGCGCCGAGACCGACACCGTCGACACCCTCGACGACGCCGCCGACGATGCGGCGATCTGGGTCAACCCGGACGACCCGGCGCACAGCCTGATCCTCGGCACCGACAAGACCGCCGGCCTGCGCGTCTACGGGCTCGACGGCGCCGAACGCCAGATGCTGGCCACCGGCCGGCTCAACAATGTGGACCTGATCCAGGGCGTCGCCACCGGCCAGTGGTCCGGCGACCTGGCGGCGGCCAGCAACCGCAGCGACGATTCCGTGGTGCTGTTCTCGGTCACCGCCGCGGGCGCTGAACAGATCGGCCGCTTCTCGGTCGGGCCCGAGCCCTATGGACTGTGCATGGGCCGCACCGATGCCGGCCCGGTGGTCTATGTGGCCCACAAGCAAGGCTATGTGCAGCCCTATCGGATCACCGACCCCACCGACGACAGCCCCGAAGCGCTCAAGCCCGCCTTCTTCGACAGCCAGATCGAGGGCTGCGTGCACGACGGGGAGTATGACCGGCTCTATGTGGGCGAAGAGGTGGCCGGCCTGTGGGCGGTGCCGACCACGCGCAGCGGCCTCGCCGACGGCGCCAAGACGCTGTTCTACGCGGTCGGCGACGCGGCCGCGCCCAAGGCCGACATCGAAGGCGTCACGCTCTACGAGACCGGCGAGGAAAGCGGCTATATCCTGATCTCGTCCCAGGGCGACGACAGCTATCACGTGCTGACCCGTGCCGACGCGCCGCAGCCGGTCGCCCGGTTCCGCATCGCCGCCGACGCCAGGGCCGGCATCGACGGCACCCAGGAGACCGACGGCATCGCCGCCACGCCCGCACCCTTGGGCGCCGACTACCCGCAAGGTCTGTTGGTGGTTCAAGATGGCTTCAACGTCGAGCCCGGCGTCGACGGCGACGGCCGCCCCGCCGACGACATGCCGAAAGCCGCTCAGAACTTTAAGCTCGTCGACTGGCGCCGCATCGCGCCCCTGCTCGATCGCTGACCGGCGCAATCGCCGCCCTGCGGCGCAACGACCCGGCGGGCCGGGCCCGCCGGGTCTTCTCTCCCAGCCGCACCGCGCTAAACTCAACGGGTGAAGCGGTGAGGCCGGCGCACCGCCTTTGGGGTGCGGGCGCCAAAAGGGTCGGGCGCGCCCTTCGGGTTGTGGCGCGCTTGAGAGCAAGCGGCAAACGCCCAAGGTGTCCGGCGTGGCCGGGCACCGACCCGGCGGCCTCGCCGCGCCTTGCTATCACAGCTTTTTCCGGTGCCGGGCGACGGCGGCGCCGAGAGGGTTTTGACATGCCAAGCCCCCCCATCGACTTGGACCGCCTGATGCCGGAGATCCAGACGGCGCGGTTGGCGTGGCGCGACCGGCCCCGGCCCCACGACATTGTCACGCCGAATCCCGGTCAGCGATCGGTCTGGGATTTTCCCCGCCCGCCACGGGTCGACGCGGTGGACGCCCGTTGCACGGTCGACTTTGCCGGACGGCGCATCGCCGACAGCAACGCCGTCCTTGCGGTGTGTGAAACCGCGAGCGCGCCGGTGTACTACTTTCCCGCCGCCGATGTTGCGACCGACTGCCTGGTGGCAAACCCGCATCGGACGCTGTGCGAATGGAAAGGAATTGCGGCCTATGACGATCTGGTGGTCGGCACCCGGCGCGCCCAGCGCGCGGTGTTTTGTTTGGAGACACCCCTGACCGATCTGGGCATGGGCTATGAGCGGCTGCTGGACCATTACGCGTTCTACCCCGCAGCCATGGACCGCTGCTGTGTCGGCGCCCATGTGGCGACGCCGCAGCCAGGGCAATTCTATGCCGGCTGGGTCACGCCGGACCTGACCGGCCCGATCAAGGGCCCACCCGGCACCGGCGGCTGGTAGACAGCGCCCCGCCGCGAACCATGGCCAAAAAAAAACCGCGCCCCTCGCAAGGGGCGCGGCGATTTTTTTCGGTCGGTTCGGACCCGGCGTGTCTTAGTAGCGGAAGTTGACGCCGAAGAAGATGAACCGGTCGATGTCATAGGACGCAGGGAACGTGTTGCCGTTGCCCGGCGCGGTCCCCGCCGACGTGGTGATCGGCGCCTGATTGTTCAGCAGGTTGTTGGCGCCGAGGCGGAATTCGGCGAAGTCGGTGGCCTGCCAACGCACCACCAGGTCCAGATAGTTGCGGGTTTCGAGCACCGCATCCACCGGGTTGCCGGAGGTCCCGTTCAACTCCACATCGCCGAAGTAGCGCCAGGTAGCGGTGACGCCCACATCCCAAGGCGTCTGCCAGTTGGCCAGGAAGATGTGGCGATATTCCGGGTTCGGCACCCCGCAGCCGCCACGGTAGAGGCCCTGACACTCCACCTCGTCGGTGCCCTCGATGGGCGTGAACGAGTTCGACCGCAGCCAGGTGGCGTTATAGTCGAGGTTCAGCGTCCCGGCATTGCCCAGGCCGATGGCCTCCAGGTCGAAGGAGTATTTGGCCGAGAAGTCCACACCGGTGGTCTTCAACTGGGCGATGTTGTCGAGCGGCGTGCGAATGCCCTCGAAGTTCGAGTTGTCGAGCCACAGCGTGCCGAACTGGTCGCGCTGGATCAGGCTACAGAACCGCTCGTCGCCATTGGCGATACAGCGGTCAAGCGTGGTCTGGGCCGGGATCGTGGCGATCGCCCCGTCGATGGTGATGTTGAAGTAATCGACCGCCAACGAGAAGCCGGGCAGGTAGGACGGCGTCCACACCGTGCCGACGGTGAAGGTATCCGACACCTCGGCTTCCAGATCCGCATTGCCGCTGGTGACGATGTTGTACTGACCCGCCGGGTTGTCCTCGATGGTGCCGTACTGCGCCGCCGTGACGCCGGTGTTCTGGCATTGGGCGAGGCTGGCCGAGGGCGAGGGGATGCTGTCGGTCGGATCGGTGGTGCCGGCGCACGGATCGAACAGGCCGTTCGGGCCGGTCGCCAGGTCCACCAGACCGGTGTTCTGGGTCAGGAACAGGTTGAACACGTTCGGCGCCCGGATCGCGCGCTGGAACTGCACCCGGAAGCGGATGTCGTCCACCGGCGCATAGTTGGTGCCGACGAAGAAGGTGTTGGTGCCGAAGTCGTTCGACGTCGGATTGCCGGTGATCGGATCGTCGCCCTTGGTCGAATACTGCGACCGGCGGTAGGCACCGCTCAGCGACAGTTCGCGGATAAACGGCGCGTCCTGGACGATCGGGATCTGGGTCTCCATGAACAGCTCGAACACCTCGACCTGGCCCGACACCGGCAGAGTGCCGCCGCCGACGCCGGTCAAGCCGCGGCCGCCCGGGATCTGCGAGACATCGTCGGGGATCCGCTCCAGTTCGTCCTTCCGGTATTCAAAGCCGGCCAGCGCCGAGACGCCATCCTCGGCGAACGGCGAGGTCAGGCCATAGCGGCCGAAGTCGCCCTGGATGGTGCCGCCAACCACGCGCTGGTTGGTCTCGCCCACGGTGATGCCGACGCCCTGGACGAAGTCGACCGCATCCTGGGTGACCAGGCTCTGGCCATCGGCGGTCCGGCCAAGAATGTTCCACGGCACGCAGCCGGCGTCGGGGTTGCGGGCCGGGTCACAAATCGGCTGGCCATTGGGGCCTTCGACGACGAACAGCGCCTGTTGCACCCGATCGAAGTTGAGGTCGTTACGCGAGATGTCCTGAGTCTTGACGCGCGAGAACTGGCCGAACGTCTCCCACTGGAAGTTGTCGAACAGTTCGCCGCGGAAGCCGGTGACGATCCGCCAGTTGGTGTTATCCAACTCCGAGACCCGCGGGTCGCCTTCCACGTTGCGGTGGCTGTTGAAGAACGCCCGATCCACATTGTCGCGCTCGCCGTTCTCGAACGCTTCGATGATGGCGCCGCAGCCGAGCGCGTCGAAGAAGGTGCCCACGCCCTCGCCATTGGGCCCGAGACCGTTTTGCAGCAGCGGGTTGTCGCAGTTGATCTGGAACGGCCGGTTGAACGACGCCGACGGCGCGATCTGCGCGGCTGTGTTGTTGTTCATGAACGACAGGTCCATGAACACTTCCATATTGTCGGTGATGTCGTAATGGCCGCGGGTGTAGAGATTGAAGCGCTCATTCGGGCGCTGGAAGTAGTTCAGCGGACCGAAATTGTAGGTCTGCGCCGGACCGCCGACCAGCGGCACGAGCGTGCCGTCTTCCTGCTGGAACAGGGCGCCCAGATCGGTGTTGAAGCGGCGGAAGTTGGACGAGCCGACGCAGCCGATGCCGCCGAAGCCCAACGGACCGTCATTGGAGCCGATGGCACAGGCGCTGATGTCGCGGTCGCCTTGCAGGATGGCGTTCTGGTTCTGGTAGGCCACATGGGCGGTGATGTTGCCGCGGCCGTCGGGGCTGTTGGCGCCGACGGTCAGGGTGGCGAACACATCGCGCCCGTCGGCGGTGGATTCCGCATCGGGGAAACCGGCCGCCGCGGTCACATTCTCCATGAAGCTGTTGCTGTTGCCCGAATGGTGGAAGCCCACCTGGCCGTCGAACTCGATGCCCTCGAAGTCGTCCTTGAGCACGAAGTTGACCACACCCGCGACCGCGTCCGAGCCGTAGATGGCCGAGGCGCCGCCGGTGACCACGTCGACCCGTTCGATCAACTGGGTGGGCACGATATCCAGGTTGGCCGCAGCCGAGCTGTCCGAGCCGAAGGGCAGACGCTTGCCGTCGATCAGCGGCAGGGTCCGCACCGCGCCGAGCCCGCGCAGGTCGACGGTTGACGTGCCCGTGGCCCCGTTCACCGCCGAGCTGGTCTGCGCCCCGAAGGCCGACGGCAGCACGTTCAGCACTTCTTCGATCCGCACCGCGCCCCGGCTGTCGATCTGTTCCGAGCCGATCTGCACCACCGGCACCGGCGAGCTGATGTTGGTGTTGGCCAGCCGCGAGCCGGTCACCACGATTTCTTCCACTTCCAGCGTCGCGTCCTGCTGGTCGTTCGCCGCCTGCGCCGTCGCCCCGGCCGTGGCACAGAGCAGCGCCACCGCCGACGTCCCAAACAGCGCCGTTCGTTTAATCAAGCCGTCTGTCATCGTTGTGCGTTCCCTCATACAGACTTGTCGGTTGGTATCGTGTCCCTTGGGCGCCTATTGTCCGGTTCGCGACTGCCGACTCAGCCCGGCCGGCACATTATTGCCAAAAACCCCAAGTCACCGAGGTGATTAGATCGGGCGATCCGAAGCCTGTAAAGTGATTATCCGAACCAAGAGATGTCGAAAAATGCGGATGTTGCAAAAACACAACAGCAGCAATGTCTTTATAGTCATCCTGAAATATGGCCGCCCGACGAGAAAATAAACCTTCGTTGCACGATCATGCGGGTCCGCCGATGCCCGCCGCACGCAAAGCCGCTCGGTGTGGCGGCAGCAATCGCCGCGCATTTTTTGAATCGGTGCCGGGAAAACGTGGCGCCGACCCGGTTTCGGGTCGGCGCCAGACCGGGTCAGAAGGCCGCCTGCAACCCGAAGGTGAACTGACGGCCGACGATGTCATTGAACAGATTGTCGGTGCCGCCGATGCTGGCCGACAGAAGCGGGCTGTCCACCTTGTCCAGCACATTGTCGACCACCAGCCGCGCCGACAGATTGTCGGTGAGTTCATAGCGGCACGTGGTGTTGTACGGGCGAAAGGCCGGGAATTCGGTGATGTCTCGTGTCGCGTGACTCGGGCGCCGCCGAGTTGACCTCGACAAAATCGATCAGCGGCAGATCGGCGCCGAAGGCGGTGCCGTTGGCGATCACCGGGATCAGCACCTCGCCATAAAACTCATCGGAGTTGAAGCTGCCGCCCACATTCTGCACCCGCTGGTTGGGGTTGATATTGGTGCCCTGGCCCCCATTGAACGCCCCCCCCTCCTCGCGGTGGACGAAGCCGAGTACCAGGGACACTGCGCCGGCCGGCAGGTCGAACAATGCGCCGCTGATGTTGGCGCCGGCCACCTGCTGGGTGATTTCGCTGAACTGAACCTGGTCCTGAAGCAGGTAGTTCAACACATCCTGGTCGTTCTGACTGATGCCGAAGGGGTTGAACGGCAGACACTCTTCGATGTCGGTGGGCACGTTGGGCTGGCAGAGCGACCCGTCGCCGGGCAGGTCCAGATCGTCGAGCGTATTGACCCGGCAGACGATGTCGCCGGTATTGGGATCGCGCACCGCGTCGAGCGCGAGGGCATAGCGCTCACCATTGATGGTGGTCTGGCTCGGCGTGGGGTCGGTGACCACCCAGCGATCCAGAGGCGACACCAGGGTGTTGGTCTCGGGCAGACAGGTGACGAGATCGTTGTTGCCGCAATCGGCGTTGCGCGAGAAGAACATGGTGTCGATGTCGCCGAGCCTGGCCTGCTCAAAGGTCATCAACTGACCGCTGGGCCCGAACGTCAGCGGGTTGCCGTGCTCGTCATTGATCACCGTGCTCGGCGCCGGAGACTGGAACGGCCCCTGATCGGCCGCGAAACCGGGGGAGGTGGGCAGCGGCGTCCCACCATTGGGCACCTGCCAGACATTGGACTGGTCGCCCAAACGGGCTCGGGCTGCCCATCTCGGAAGGCCATGGCTCAGAGTGGTAGCGGTCGGCTGCCCGGGGACATGGACCGCGCCCCGGCGTCAGCCCGATACGGGCGGCCGGCGCGCGGCGAACAAGCCATCATCCGTGCGGCGAGGCGGGAGGGGCAGGAGGGGCGGACGATCGCGGCCGAAGCGGACGCCCCAAACAATATGCCGCCACCGACAGGATATCGGCAGCGGCTTTCGTGTCTGCAGCAGCCCCATGGTCCCCGGCCAGCGCAAGACCGGCCAGCGACGGCATCGGACCGCGCGGAAGGAACCGGCCGCAGCGGCGACCGCCCTGCGGCGGATACACCGCCCGGCCATCCGACGCCACGACCCGCGGATCGGATGGGATCGCGGCTACCGGTTGCCCGAGACCGGCGTCCAGCCGGGGCGGTCTGCTCCGGGGTCGTTTTTCAGCCGGTGCGGCGGCGCCGCGCCAGCCCGACCAAGCCCAGCCCGAGGCCCAGCGCAAGCCCGGTGGCCGGCACCGGCATCTGAACCGGCGTGTGCATCAGCCCCATCAGGGCGAAGTCATCCAGAAGCCCGACCGCGCCAGAATACAGGTGCAAGGTCTTCACCGGCATGACCTCGTCGAACCAGATCAGCCCCTCGCCATTGTTCGCATCGAGGTACTCGGCGCCATCGCCGCCCGGGTCGAGAGCGTGACGCACCACCGAGTCGGCCCCGACCCTCATCTGTGTGCGCTGCTCGCCGTCCATGACCATGGCGGCCACATCGGTGCCCCAAAGCCAATGATGATCGAACTCGGCGAACATCATGCCGGTCAGGCCGACCACGTCGTCGAACGTGATCACCAGCATTTCGGCACCGTTGATACGATGATCGCGGGTATCGAAGGGATCGCTGTCGACCCCAAAGCCATCATCGGCGCGCCAAGAGATCTCCTCGCGCTGCCAATCGCAGAACAGGCACGGACCATAGGCCTTGATCGTGAAACCGATGTTCGACCCGGCGAGCGTGCCGGCATACGCATGGTCGCCGTCCGCCGCGGCGAACGTCTGATCGCGGAAGTCGATAACCTGGGAGACCGGCCCGGCACTGGCCCGAGGAGCCGCCGCGAGAAAACACGCAGCGACCAGCAAAACACGCAAAACCATAATCATGACACCCTCTTACATCCATACAGGCGAACTATCCGTCAGGTTGCACTTTGTGTCAATTGTTTTTGTTAACAACTTCTTAACGCTCAACGCTTCGCCGCCCGGCGATGCCGTAAGCCGGGTGCGACCGTCGCCGCCAGCCCGCCCTCTTGGGCGACGACGCCAAAACGGCCCGACCCGCGGGCGCCGGCACCGGCGTTGCGATACCGATCGGCTGATCGGGCGGCGGGCGGTCGGCACCGCTATGGCGTAGGATCGCCCGGCACCGCCCCGGCGCTCAGCACGCCCGCCCGCCACAGCGCCCGAACCTGGGGCGGGGTCGTGGCCACGCCGCCGAAAGCACCGAGGAAAAAGGCGAAAAAGCGCTCCATCTCGCCCAGGAAACGATCCAGGTCGGCGGGCGTGCGCACATAGGGCGTGTGGCCGGGCACCATGGAGGGGCTGTGATAGGTGTAGCTGAAAACCCGTACCCCGTCGCGATGGAGCGCCCGCACCAGCCGGATATGGTCGCCTGCATCGGCGCCTTCGGGGCTCAGGCGGATGCGTTCGAGCAAGCCGCTGCGCGCGGCGATGCCGGGCAGCCGCAAGGCCATGCCCCGGCGCCCGCTCAAGCGCGGGAACAGCGCCCGCCCCCGGCCGCGCAAGGCGCCCGCGAAACCGACGCTGAGCGGCAGTTCCATCACCCCGGGCGCGCCGGCCAGGCCGCGCACCCATGGCCCCTCGGCGGTGAAGTCGGGCCCGGTGTCGGCGGCGAAGCTGGTGTAGGGGACCACGCTGGCGTCGATTTCATAGCCCAGGTCGGCCAGGATCGCCGGCGTATTGGGGCCGAGCCCGTAGCGGCCGGCCTTGTAGACGGTCGGCCGGTGCCCGAACGCCTCGGCGATGGTCTCGGTCAGCACGGCCAGTTTGGCCCGTTCCAGCGCCGCGGGCAGATTGCCGGGGTAGGAATGGCGCCGGCTGACCGCCTCGTCATAGGGCGGGTTGACCCACGGGTGCAGGTGCGCGCCGATCAACGCGCTGCCGGCGTCCTGATAGCCCTTGAGGGTCGCCGCGGCGTCGGCGGTCGCGGCCACGGGATGGTCGATCACATAGGTGGGCGTGATACCATAGCGGGCGAACAACGCCTGGGCGCGGTCCTGGTGGGCGATATTGGTGACGCCCCGGCTGGCCCGATCGAACGGCGCCGACCAGTCGAATTCCTCTTCGGTATCGATGACGACGCACAGAAGCGGCCGGTCGCCCCGGGGCGCATCGGTGCCCCCGGGGGCGGTGGGTGCATCCGCCGCGGACGAGGTTGTCGTATCAGAGACGGCCATGATCTGGTCCCGATCGCGCAGACGAGGGCGGAGGCAAGCGGCGCGGCAGACCCTAGCGCAGCCCGTGTTCGTCGAGAAGCTGGTAAAGACGCGGCCGGCTCACCTCCAGCAACCGGGCGGCCTCGGACAGATTGCCGCCGGCCGCCGCCATGGCCTTGCGCGTGGCGTCCAACTCGGCATGGCGGCGCGCCTCCTTGAGCGACACCACCGCGTCGCGATCCTGATCGGGGGCGGCCAGTTGCAAATCAGCCGCGGTCACCCGACCGTCGGCGACCGCCGCCGCGCGCTTGATGCGGCTTTGCAACTCGCGCACATTGCCGGGCCATTCATAGTCCATGATCGCCGACATGGCCTCGGGCGCGAAGCCGGGGCAGTTGAGCCCCTGCTCGCCCGCCCAGCTTTGCAAAAACCGCTGGGCGATCAACATGGCGTCTTCCGGGCGCTCGCGCAGCGGCGGGATCGTCACCACCGCCTCGCCGATCCGGTAATAAAGATCCTCGCGGAATTCGCCGGTCTTGATCGCCTGTTCCAGATCGCGGTTGGTGGCGGCGACCAGCCGGAAATCGACCGCTACCCCGGTGCGCCCGCCGACCCGCTCGACCATGCGCTCCTGCAGCACGCGCAGCATCTTGGCCTGCAACGCCATCGGCATTTCGCCGATCTCGTCGAGAAACAAGGTGCCCTTGTGAGCCTGTTCGACCTTGCCGATGGTGGTTTTATGGGCACCGGTGAAGGCGCCCTTTTCATGGCCGAACAGTTCTGATTCCAGAAGGTTCTCCGGGATCGCCGCGCAGTTGATGGCGACGAATGGCCCCTGGTCGCGCGGGCTCAGGGCATGCACCCCTTGGGCGACCAGTTCCTTGCCGGTACCGCTTTCGCCGGTGATCAGCACCGCGACGTCGGTGCGGGCGATCCGCGCGACCTGCTGGCTGACCTGGTGCACTTGCGGGCTGGTGGTCAAAAGCCCCGGGATCTGCGATTGCGCCTGGGTGGCCTGAAGCGCCTTGTTCTCCTGCTCGATCTCATACAGGCGGCGCGCGCGTTCGACGATCAGCCCCAATTCGTCCAGGTCGAGCGGCTTTTGATAGAAATCATAAGCCCCAAGCGCCACCGAGCGCAGCGCATAGGAGCGATCCTTCTGCCCGGTCATGACGATCACCTTGGCACTCGGCGCCACGGCGAGCAGTTCTTCGAGCGCGGTCAGGCCCTCGGTCGCCTCGTCGGCGTTGGGCGGCAGGCCGAGGTCGAGCAGGACCACCGCCGGTGTGCGCTTATGCGCCGCCGCCAGCGCCGAGGGACGGTCGCCGCACGTCTGCACCTGGAAACCGTCGAACGCCCATTTCAACTGACGCGCGATGCCGTCGTCATCGTCGACGACCAGCAGGACCGTCTTCGAGGCGGTCGTTTTCGAGGCGGTCACGGGGTTCGAGCCGGTCATGAAGCGGCAGGCTCCGCCACCACCGCCCCGACCACCGGCAGGCGCAGGCGCATGGTCGTCCCCGACCCCGGGCTTGAGATCACGTCGAGATCACCGCCCTGCTCGCGGGCAAACTCGCGGCACTGGTAGGCGCCGACGCCATAGCCCGATGCCTTGGTGGTGCGAAAGGGCTGGAACAGATAATCGCGCACGAACTCAAAGCTCATTCCCGGCCCTTCGTCACTGATGTCGAGGACGATTTCACGATCACTCAATGCCATGGAGACCTGGACGCTACCACTACTTCCGTTCGCTTCACAAGCGTTTGACAACAAATGGCCCAGAACCACGGTGAACCGCTCGCGGGAGGTGCGAATGCGCGCACCCTTGGCGGCTGCGTCGGCAGCCAAGCGCACCGGACAGGGCGCCGACGCGGCCCGCTCGGCCACCTGCTCGCGCACCATATCATAGGCGCGCAGTTCCTCCTGGGGTTCCAGCGCTGCCTCGCCGGCTTCGAACCGGGCCAGACGCTTGAGCATCTCCTGAAGCCGGTCGACGGCATTGTTGATCGTCGTCTGGATATCGTCGCGAAATGCGGGGTTGTCGTAATGGCGCTCGAAGTTGCGCACCATGACCGATAGTTGCGACACGATGTTCTTGATGTCGTGGGCAACGAAGGCGTACTGGCGGTTGAATTTGGCGAACTGCCTGGTCTCCTCCAGGCTGCGCACCGCACGGTGTTCCTTGACGAAACTGCTGCATTGCCGGGCAATCAGCATCAACAGGTCTTCGTCCTGGGCATCGATGGTATGGGGCGCGCGCGGCGGACTGAGCACGATGACCCCGACCAACGAGCCCCCCCAGGGCAGCGGAATGGCCGCCCAGGCCGACGGGTCGGCGCCAAACGGGCTGGCGGCCAAGCGACGGCCGTAGAGACAGGTCCAGTCGCCCGTGCGGTCCTGGAACAGCGCCTCGGCGACGCGGCCGGGCTGCACGCCGGCGGCGCGGTAGTTCCAGGTCGCCGCCAGGTGCAGTCGACCGGCCTCGGTCAGCCACAGCGCCCCGCCCGGCACCTCCATCAGGTCGGCACACGCCCGGATGATGCGCGTCTCAAGCGGGCTGTCCGGGTCTTCTTCCGACAGGGTGTGCATGAACTTGCGCCATTCGAGCGCATAATCGTAGCGCTGTACGTAGAGGTGCCGACCCACGAAGCCCTTGATCCGCGCCCGGGTACTGCCCGAGGACAACAAAAACGCCACCAGCAGAATCGACGCCACCAGCAAGCCGTCGCGCAGCGGCACCACCATGGTGCCGACGCCACGCTCCAACAGCAGAGCGACGACGGAGACCGCCAACAGATAGGCGCCAACGCCGATCAAGGTGATCGAATAGAGCGCGGCCTGACGCGAGACGACGATTTCCTCGGCCCAGAAGCCGCAGCGATGCACCCCCCAGGCGACCAGCGGCACCGCCACCGCGTTGAGCAGGGCCGACAGGTTGACATACTCCACCCCCGGGAGCCCCATGGCCAGCGACTGCGACAACAAGACGAGGTCGAACGCGAACACCATGGCCAAGGGGAAGCAGATGAATTTGAGCGCCCAGCGCTTGGATTCGCCCGCGGCGTGAAAGACGCCAACGGCCAGCAACAGCGCCAGGATCGTCGCCAGCAGGTCGAGCGTCAGTTCGGTGCGCAGGGCCGCCGCCAACTCGGCACCGCCACCCCCCGGCCCGGCATAGACCAGCACCGCCTTGAGACCCACGAGGAGCACACTGCCGAGCGACCCGGTGAGCGGCAAGCCGCTCAACCGGCCCGGCAACATGCTGGCCAGAAACACCGACCAAGCCGCCAGGTGCAAGGTGTACAGCACCGACGCGACCGCACCGCCCGGCCCCGTCACCAGCAGCGCCCCGGCCCACAGCGCCTGGCCCAGCGCGGCCGAAGCAAACAACCGGGCCTGCCAGCCACGCCACCCGGCAACCGCCACCACGACGGCCATGACAAGGAAACCGGTGGCGGTGATGCCGTTGGCGATCACGTAAAGCTGGTGTGGGTCGCCAGGTCCCAGCCGCGACAACAATATCATTCCCATGCCCAAGCCCCCATCGTCGGCGACATGCCGACCCGCGCACCCCGCGACATCCCTTGGCGTGCCCGGCGCCCCCTGCCCGGCAGCCCCTTGCCCGTTCGTCTGTGCCCACAGGTCCTTATCAGAGGTCCCGGCCCAGCGGGGCGGGGCCTCGCCCAGGGGCCCTTGCCCGGGTGCCCTTGCGTTGTGCCTGAGCGATGGGAAGGATATGTAGTGGTCGGGGACCGGTCAATCGGCGATGGTCGGGCGCCGGCGCCCCCAATCAGCGGGCGATAACGACGGCGGAACGACCGTCGCCACGGAATAGGAAACGCGAAACGAGGGGTAGACACCATCATGTTGTCCCAGAAAGTCACGATCGCGGCCCGACGCCTTATGATCGGCCTGATCGCTGTGGGTCTGGCGGCCTGCTCGGAAAGTGACCCGATCGAACAGGCCGAGGGGTTCATCGACGCCGGACGCGAGGCGATGGAGAACGGGCGCTATCAAGCCGCCGAGATCGAATTGAAGAACGCCGTCAAGGTCGCCCCCGACTATGCGCCCGCGCGGGTCGCGCTAGGATCGCTGCACCTGGCTCGCTACGATCTCGCAACGGCGGAAAAAGAGTTTCGCCGGGCGCTGCAATCGGGCGGCGATCCGGTGACCGTGTGGCCCAAGCTGATGCGTACCCTGGTCGAAGCCGGCGACTTCGACGCCGTGCTCGACGCGGTCAAGCAGCTCGACCCGACGGTGCGCGACCTGTTCGCCGTCAAGTTGGCGCGCACCGACGCGCTGATCGGGCTGGGCCGGGTGGATGAGGCCGAGGGGGTTCTGGACCGGCTGCCCGGCAACGCCGGCGCCGAGATCCTGACCCGCCAGGCGATGATCGCGGCCAGCCGGGGCGATGAGGCCCGCTTTCGCGCCCTGGTCACCGAGGCGATCGAAAGTCCGACGCCAAGCGCCGACGCCTGGTTTCTGAATGGCCAGTTGCAGGTGCGCGACGGCAATCTCGACGCGGCGCGTGAAAGCCTTGCCCGCGCCTATGCGATCGAGCCCTATGCCTCGGATACGGCGACCAATTATGTGGTCGCCCTGCTGCGCACGGACCAGCTTGCGCAAGCCGAAGAGGTGATCAAGACCTATGCCCGGACCGCCGGCGAACTGACCCTGGGGCTGGCCCATCTGCGCAGCGTCGTCGCCTTACTGCAAAAAGACTATGAGACCGCGAAGACCACCTCGGAGCGGATTCTGAGCGCCAACAGCGATTTCACGCCGGCCATGCTGGTCGCTGGTTTCGCCAACAACGCGCTGAAAAACGATCAACTGGCGGTCAACCATCTGAAACGGGTTCCCGGCGGCACCCCGGGCCTGCGGGTCACCATCGCCAAGACCCTGGCCCAGTCTCACATGCGCCTTGGCGAGCCGCAGGCGGCCTTGGAAGCGCTCGAAGCGGTGCCGCTCGGCGAAGACGGCATGGCGCGCCGCTTGGCCGTGCGGGCGGCGCTCGAAGCCGGCGACCGCGACCGGGCACGCGATTTGCTGGCCGAGTTGGCGGCGACCGAACCCGACAATTCGGCGCTGGCCAGCGGTCTGGCGCTCATGCAATTGGCCACCGGCGAGACCGCGGGCGCGCGCGACACCCTGACCAAGCTGCGCGAGGCCGGACAGACCGTGTCCGTCGAGCAGAGCATGCGCATCGCGCTGCTGCAATTGCAGGCGGGCGACACCGATGGCGTCCGCGCCATCGCCCGGGATCTGGCGGACGCGCCGGAGCGTCCCGCGCTCAGCCCGATTCTCGAAGGGCTGGCTTATGTGCGCGACGGCGACATGGCGGCGGCCGAAGACCGCTTCCAGCGCGCCCTCGACATCGAGCCGGGCAACAATATGGCCGTCCTGTCGATGGCGGTGATCCGGCAGCGCCAGGGCAACACCGAGGAAGCCGAACGGCTGCTGCGCCAGGGGCTGACCGCCGGCGAGGCCGATGACAGCCTGCTGCCTGCGCTGGTCAAGGTGCTGTTGTCCCAGGGCCGCCTGGACGATGCGGTGGACGTGCTGGCGCGCCAGATCGACAGCCAACCCGACAGCGTGATCGCCCGGGGCCTGCTGTCGCGGATACGCCTGGCCCAGGGACAGCCGGACGAGGCCGCCGAGCTGGCCAGCGCCGGCCTCGACCGGGCGCCGGACAACCCTGCGTTGCTGCGCCTGCTGGGGCTGGCCCGGTTCGAGCAAGGCGACCCCGGCGCCGCCACCACCGCGTTCGAGCGGCTGGTCGACCAACGCCCCGAAGATACCGCGGCGCTGCTGCTGCTGGCGCGCGCCCAGGCCGCCGATGGCGGTCTCGAACAGGCGCTGTCGACGATCGAGAAATCGGTCGCTCTGGCACCGGACGCGGTAGAACCGCGACTGGTGCGCACCCAGGTGCTGATCGGCTTGGATCAGGACCGCCGGGCACGCCTGCAATTGGACGCCCTGAAGGAACTGGCGCCCGACGACCCGCGCGTGCTGCGCCTCGCCGGCCAGGTCGCCGTGCGGCAGGACCGCCTTGCCGACGCGCAAGACTATTTTGAGACCCTGATGGACGTGGAGGCGTCGAACGAAAACCTGGTCTCGCTGTCGCGGGTGATGGCGCGGCGCGGCCGATCGGACGACGCGGTTGGCCTGTTGCAGCAATGGCTCGCAGAAAAGCCTGAAGATGCCTTCGTGCGCGCCTTTCTGTTCAACCAGTTCCTCACCGCCGGCGACTATGATGCGGCATGGGCCGCTTATGAGGCGTTGCCCGATACCGGGCAGCGCTCGTGGATCATGCTCAACAACGCCGCCTGGACGGCGCTGCAACTGGACAAACTCGACACGGCCAAGGATCTGGCCGAACGGGCGCTGGATCAGCGCCCGGACGAGCCCCAGGTGCTGGATACCCTCGGGGTCATCCTGCTCGAACAAGGCGACACCGCCGCGGCGCGCGAGCATCTGGCGACGGCCGCGGCCAACAGCGCGCTGCCGGACGTGCGGCTTCACTATGCCAAGGCACTGATCGCCGACGGCGCCGGCGAGGAAGCCAAGCCGGTCCTGCGCGACCTGGCCCGCACCCGCTTCGCCGGACAGGAGGAAGCGCGCACGCTGCTGGCGCAATTGCCCTGACCATCCGGCGCCCCTTAACGGCGCTTCGGGTCCGAGCCGGTGCGGGGGACGCTCTCGCACCGGCTTTTCTTTGGTCGGCCAAGACCCCTTGCCGCCAACGCCGCGGTGGCCGCCCTGCGAGCCCGGCGCGGCCCGATGGACGAGCCTCGCGCCTGCGATCCGCACCGCCGCCCCGCCCGACCAAGCAGACCAGGGCAAGGATCCGTCACCCTTGACGCGCTCTCGCCCCAACCGGTCGACCGGCCGCAGATCCGCCCCCGCGCCCCGGTGTCAGCCATTCTTACGCCCTCGGAATTGCCGGCGATCCGGCTGTAAAGAATACTGACAAGGCCGCGGCCGGCCGCACCAGAAAAGCAAAATCGATACTTAAATCAATGTTTTATATGACTTCGTGGAGTTGGCACAGCTCATGCTTGTTAACCAGCAATCCGCAATCCCGTGCGGTAAATGACCGACCGCCTAATTCAACAGAGGAAACGACATGTTCGCTCCCATGATCAAAGGCTTGGCCGGCGCTGCTGTCGCCGCCTTGCTGGCCACGGCCCCGGCTGCGGCTTTCCCGACCAGCTTCATCAACAATGGTGGCACGACCACCTTTGAGGACGACAGCGGTGAATTCGTGCTGCGCCCCGATGGTCAAGGCGGCTTCACCCAGGTGAGCGGCCAACTGCAAGCAGGTGACATCTTCGCCGGTATCCTCGACATCACCTCGATCGGTGGCGACGCCAATCGCCTTGACGGAATTGGGACCGAGGTCACCGGCGTCTTCGCGCTGCAATTGGACTCGATCACCAACATCGGCACCCGCACGATCGGCACCACGGCGGGCGGCGAATCCTATGCGGACGGGGATTTCACCTTCACTGCGGCGTCATTGACCGATTTCAACTCGATCTTCGGCCTGACCGGCAGCAATGCGGCGACCGATGCCAACACCGTCCTGCGCCTGTGGGACGACCCGAACAATAACTTCACCCTGGAACGCGGTGATGTGAGCGACGCAGCGCCGGACGACGATTTCGAAGCGAACGATTTCGCCCAGGCGATCGCGCTTGCCACCGACGGCGATTTCCTTGCCAACGCGATCCTCGACCCGAGCTCGTCCGACATGTTCATGGCCTTCGATGTGCCGCTGTTCCTCAGCACCTTCGGCGGCGGCGGCCTGACCGGCGACCTGTTCCCCGGCGTGTCGAAGTTGGGCGATTTCATTGGTGGACTGACCGTGACCGCTTATGACGGCCCGGGTGCGCTGGTTAACAACCAACTGGGTGTCAGCGGGTCGCTGCTCGCGCCTGCCGATGCCAATGGCGGCGACATCTTCCCGGTGCGCAACGACGCCGATTTCGCCTTCAACCTGATCCCGGCCCCGGCGACCATGGGCCTGCTGGGCTTGGGTCTGCTGGCCGCAGGGGTTGCCGGACGCCGCCGCCACGCCTGACAACCGCCACGCCACCTGCCGCCGGCCCGTCCCGGCGGCAGTCCGGTAGCGATCAAACGGCCGCGGGAGCGCCGCGGGAGCCGTCGAAGAAGAAAGGCCGGTGGATTGCACCGGCCTTTTCTCGTTGGATGGATTGGACGCGATGCCGGGATGCGGGCTATGCGCCTCAAAGCGCGTAATAGCGGCGGTACCAGGCGACAAAGCGGCGGACGCCCTCTTCCACCTGGATGCGCGGGCGGTAGCCCGTGGCGGCAACCAACGTGTCCACGTCGGCATAGGTCTCGGCCACGTCGCCCGCCTGCATCGGCAGCAGGTTGCGCTCGGCCCTGGCGCCTAGTTCCTGTTCCAGGATCTCGATATAGCGCATCAATTCTACCGGCCGCTGGTTGCCGATATTGTGGACCCGCCACGGCACGCCGGCGGTCGCCGCATCGGGGGCATTGCCATCCCATCTCGGGTTCGCCTCGGCGGGCGTGTCGAGCGCCGCGACCACGCCGCGCACGATGTCGTCAATGAAGGTGAAATCGCGCTTGTGCTGGCCGTAGTTGAAGACGTCGATCGGCTCGCCGGCGAGGATCTTGCGCGTAAACAGGAACAACGCCATGTCGGGCCGCCCCCATGGACCGTAGACCGTGAAAAAGCGCAAGCCGGTGACCGGTATGGCGAACAGGTGCGCATAGGCATGTGCCATCAACTCATTGGCCCGCTTGGTCGCCCCATAAAGCGACAGCGGATAGTCGGCCGGGGTCGAGACATTGAACGGCATGTCGGTCACCGCCCCGTAGACCGAACTGGTCGACGCATAGACCAGATGATCGACACCGGTGTGGCGCGCCCCCTCCAAGATGGTCAGGAAGCCGGTCACATTGCTGTCGATATAGGGAAACGGATCGGTCAGCGAATGACGCACACCGGCCTGGGCCCCCAGATGCACCACGCTGCGGATCGACCGGGTCGCAAACAGCCGTTCCATGGCGGCACGGTCCGCCAGGTCGATCTCGTGCAATTCGAATGCGCCCCGCGCCTTGCCGGTGGCGTCAACCCCGGCCAGCAAATCGACGGTATCGGCGTCCGCTTCACCGCCCTCGGCAAAGTCTACAACGCGCCGTATCCTTGCCCGCTTCAAAGAAGGATCATAATAATTATTGAAATTATCGACGCCAATGACGTCATCGCCGCGCCCAAGCAAGTACAATGCAACATGGCTTCCAATAAAACCCGCAACACCTGTCACAAGGACGGCCATAACCATCACCTTAATAAAAATTTGACAGAGCCATTTTCTTAGAAGCTAATACTCACCCCGTCAATACGAAACCCAATTCATCCGGCAGAACCGCAGATACAGCGTAAAACCGCTTGCCAAAAAGACGCTTGCCATACCTCTCTTTATCGAATAACCGCCTTTCGCATGACCTCAACCGCGGCGACGCGCAAGCGATGGCCTCCCGCGCCGACGCGCCAGTCACCCCACATCAAATATTTTACACGCAAAGCATTGTCCATCGCCAAAAACGGCACAATTCCCCAGGTGGCGAACGTTTTTCGCCATAACCCCTTGTTAACTTTTTCTAGTGCAAGATATAGTCGTCAAACAATAAAGGTGCGACTCCGGCGGAAGGAGCAAAACATGGCGACTCAGGCACAGATCGAAACCACGACCGATTATGACCCCATCGGCCGCAAAGCGCCAACCGGCGCCCGGCCTATGACCCAGGCAGCCGACCCGACCCGCGGCGGGCCGCGACTGGCCTTTACCGCGATCCTCGGGTTGAGCGCCCTGCTCTGGCTGGGCTTGATTGCCAGTTTCTAATCGGGCTCAGGCCGACCCGGCACCCCCCGCTTACTGACCGGCGGCCTTTGCGCCCGATCGCCCAAAGCCTGACATGCCATGGTCGATGGCAGGTCGGGCCGGTTGTGTTGGGGCCCGTCGCGCGGCCTTGATCCAGGGGCCAAAGCCCGGGGTCTTTGGCGGCTGGCGATCGGTCGGTCGCGTCACGCCTCGGATCGGTACGCCGACGGATCGCCTTGCCCCGCCGGTCGCCCGGATCGCCGGCGGCGGTCGGCGATGATCCGCTCGAACAGCGCCATTTGCCCGCGGCTTGTTGCGGTCCACGAGAAGTCTTCGGCATAGGCTCGAACCGCCGCGCCGTCTGCCGCTTGAGCGAGGACGGCCGCAACCGCTTCGGCGACCGCCGCCGCCGTGCGCTCCGGCACCACCCGCCCGGCCACATCGGCCCGGACCACCTCGGGCGAACCATTGACCGCCGTCGCCACCACAGGCGTGCCGCACGCCATGCTCTCCAGAAGCACATTGGGCCAGCCTTCCCGCGTCGACCCCAGGATGAGCACATCGGCCGCGCTATAGATGGCGGCCAACCGGTCATGGGGGAAAGCGCCCAGAAACCGCACCCGATCCGCCAGCCCGAGTTGCCGGGCCAGGGCGCGCAGCGCAGCTTCTTCAGGGCCGGTGCCGACGATCCACAGCCGACCCTCGGGCGCTAACGACAGTGCCCGGATCGCCAGATCATGGCCTTTGCGCTCGATCAGATGCCCGACCGATAGCCAGACCGCTTCCCCCGGCCGACCATGCTCGGCCCGCAACGCCGCGGCCGCGTCGGGCTCGGGGCGGAACACCGTGGCGTCGACGCCGTTGCGCAACACCGTCACCCGCTCGCGCGCCACGCCCAAGGCGGCCAGATCGTCGGCCAGGGCGTTGCACACGGTGATCAGGCCCGACGCGGTCTCGGCCGCCCATTGGATTTGCGCCCGACAGCGGGGATAGCGCGGGATCAGGTTAAGGTCGGTGCCCCGACCGGTGATCGTCAGCGGCAGCGCGAACTCGCGCGCCAACATCGCCGCCGCCACGCCATCGGGATAGAAGTAATGCGCGTCGATCAGGTCGACCGGCACCCCGCTTTGCACAGCCCGCCGAACGGCTGCGCGCGCCCCCAGATAGAGAAGCCGGGGGGCTACCGACATGCCCAGCTTCGGGATCACCGGATAGCGCGGGTGGCAAATCGAGAGGCCATGGCGCTCTTCGCGCGCGGGGACGCGGGCGAACCGGCCGTAAGCGCCGAACGCCCGACCCTTGAACGGGAACCACGGCACCGGCGCCACCACCTGCGCCTGCCAACCGCTCTCGGCCAACAGATGACGCAGCCGGTTCTCGACGAAAATGCCGTGAAAGGGCTGCTCGGCATTGGGAAACAGCGAAGAAAACAGCAGGATATTCACGCCCGCCCCCCGATCGCGGCGGCATAGAGCCGGCGATATGCCTCCACCATGGTGTCGATACCATAGGCCTGCTCGACCCGCCGCCGGTTGGCCGCCCCCAATGTCTGCCGCAACGCCGGATCGCCCACCAAGCGCGCCAATGCCACGCCGAACGCCCGCTCGTCACCCTGGCCACACACAAACGGCAATTGCTCCGGCGGCAGGATCACCTTGATGTCGCCGGCATCGAACGCCGCCACCGGCAAGCCCGCCGCCATGGCCTGCAACAAGGCATTGGGCATCTGCTCGGTCTCGGACGTCATGACGAAGACATCCGCCGCCTGCAACGCTGCCGCCACATCGTCGCGCGCGCCCGGCAACGCGACCAAGCCCGCCAGCCCCCGGTCCGACACCGCCCGTTCGAGCGCCGGGCGCTCCGGTCCGTCGCCGGTGATGACGACGCGAAACGGCGGCCCGGCCTGAGCGCCAGAAGCGGCAGCGAGCGACGCCACCGCCGCCACCAGGCGATCCAGGCGTTTCTCGGCGCGCAACGGCGCCACGGTGGCCACGGTCACGGGGCGCTCGCCGCCAGGGCTGGGACGGCGGGCCTCGCCCCGTTCAGCCGGGCGGAAAAGCGCCGTATCAACGCCGTTCGGCACCAGCTTCGTCTTGGCCGCCGCGGCCCAACTGTGCCGGGCCGCCAGCCGCTGCAGGGTATAAGACGGCACCACCAGCCGGTGCGCACCACGCAGCGCCACCGCGCGATAGAGATTGCGCCGCAGTAACGGCTTGTGGGCCTCGTCGGGCCCGAACCCGCTCTCGAAGTGCAGGTGCGCAGGCCCGCCGGACAAGGTCCGGCCCAGGCACCAATCCATCGCACCAAAATTATAGGTACACAGCAGATCCACCGGCACCCGTTTCAGATAGCCCATGATGGCCAGCAGATTACCGCGCCGCGCCGCTGCCGGCACCGCCGGCGCGGCCTGGAAATCGGTGCCGGCGCGGACCCGGGCGAGCGCGTCCATCCGCCCGTCGAGCGCCACCACCCGATGGCGAAAGCCGGCGCCGAGCCGATTGGCCACGTCGACGATCCGGATCGGCACCCCACCGACGCAGAAGGTGGGGAAGACATGCAGCACGGTGCACGGGTCGGTGCTGCCGTCACCCTCCACCGTTCCCGTCATACGCCGAGCCGCACCATCATCCATAAGCCCGCCCGGCCCCTATCGCGCGCCGTCGGCCCACAGGATCACCCGCACCGTCTGCAGGGCGATCGACAGGTCGAAGATGATGGAGAAGTGTTTGATATAGTAGAGATCGTACTCAAGCTTCTTGCGCGCATCCTCTTCCGACGCGCCATAGGGATAGTTCAACTGCGCCCACCCGGTGATGCCGGGCCGGACCCGGTGGCGTTCCTGATAGAACGGGATCTGTTGCGCCAGCTGCGTGACGAAGAAGGGCCTTTCGGGGCGCGGACCCACGAAGCTCATATCGCCGCGCAGGACGTTGAAGATCTGCGGGATCTCGTCGATCCGGGTCTTGCGGATCACCCGGCCCACACGGGTCACGCGGGCGTCCTGCTTGCGCGCCCATTGCGGCGCGTTGGATTGTTCCGCGTCATTGCGCATGGAGCGGAACTTGATCAGCGTGAACGGCCGACCGCCCAGACCGACCCGCTCTTGCGTGTAGAAGACGGCGCCTGGGCTATCCAGCTTGACCGCGATCGCCGTCAGGATCAGCAACGGCAAGGTGAAGACCAGCAGGATCAAGCTCAGACCGATGTCGATCGACCGCTTCATCACCTGATGCAAGGCCCCGGAGCGAAAGCCCGCGGACTCGAAAAACCAACTGGGACGCAGCGCCTCCAGATCGATGTGCCCCTCGGCCTGTTCGCAGAAGGATTGGTACTCGGTGACCTTGGCCCCGTTGAGCCGGGCGTCGATCAGCTTTTCCAACGGCAAGGTGCCCCGCCGTTCCTCCAGCGCCACCACGACCTCGTCGACACTGTTGTCGACCACATATTGCCCGAGATTCTCCGGCATCCTGGTGACCTTGGCCGACTCGACCGCCAGATCTTTGTCCTCCATGGGGATGAAGCCCTTGATGCGAAACCGCGTCTCGCGCCCGCGCTGAGCCAGAGCCTCAAGATGCGCCGCCTTGTCGCCCGCCCCAAGCACCAACACGTGGCTCTTGGTATGCACCGAATCCGTCAAGCGCATGAAGGCATAGCGCAAAACCAGCATCACCGGGATCGAAGCAAAGACCGCTTTCACCAGAACAATCGGCGGCAAACCCAAAAACGAAACAAGCAGAACAATGAAGCCATACGCCGCGAACCCAAGGATGAACGCGGCGAAAAACCGCAAGAGAACATCGAACACGCTAGCCCCCACACGCCAAGTATAAAGGCCCAACGCGTACATCATTGCCTGGACCGTCAAGGAGACCAGCGCCAACCGGAAGATCGACATACCGATGTCGTCGGGTAGCGCAAAGTGGCCCTCCAACCGATAGAGACTGATACCAAAAATTGTCAGAAGCAGTCCGTACTCAAGTAGAGCAAGAAAGGCTAAAGGTCGAGAAAATCTCGAACGCATTGTTGGCCCCCAATTTCTCGTCCTCCCCAACGACCGGCGGACGAACCATCGGCCAGTTTTTCGCTTTTTTGGCCCGAGGTCAAACGCACGGCCGTGACCGGATCTTGCCGATTGTCGCTGTGGACAGCGCCCTTAGGTGAAACTCGGCTCCCTACACATGGTTTCTTGAGGCTTCTTACTTTCGATTTGGTGAACGTTTTCCAAAAAGCCGGCAAACATCACCAAGGCCCACAGGGGCTGGGTATAGTCTCGCGCGCCGGACAGATGGGCCCGCACCATCGCCTGCACCGCCGACCGCTCGAACAGCCCCGACTCAGCCAGCGCCGGATTATCCGCCAAGCCCTCGATCCGGTTGCGCAGCGGGCCGCGGAACCATTGGCCCACAGGCACGCCGAATCCCATCTTGTCCCGATACAGGATGTCGTGCGGCACATGGGTCTCCAACGCCTTCTTGAACAGAAACTTACCCTCCCGTCCTTGCAACTTGAGCGCCGGCGAGACACGGCCGGCCCATTCCACGAACGGGTGGTCGAGCAGCGGCACCCGCACCTCCAGGCTGTGGGCCATGCTAGCCCGATCCACCTTGGTGAGAATATCCCCAGGCAGATACGTTTTCATGTCAAGGTATTGAATCTGGGCCAGATGGTGATCGCTGGGTGCATCGGCCAGATGCTCGGCGAACAGCTGCGGCGTTCGATAGCCCTGAAGGTTCCGCTTCATGGCCGGAGAATACAGGCGCTCGCGCAAGTCGTTGGGCATCAGCGAGACGCTGTGAAAATAGCCGTCGGCCGAATTGCGCGCCAACGCCTGCAAGGTCGCCTTGGCACGCAGCGGCCGCGGCGCCCAGTCCATTTTGGGGTAAAGCCGGCCGGCAAGCCCGAACAGCGGCCCGCGCAACGCCTGGGGCAGCCGGCGGCGCACCCGCTCCTCATAGTGGTGCCAGCGGTAGCGACGGTAGCCGATGAACACCTCGTCGCCGCCATCGCCCGACAGTGCCACCTTCACATGACGGCGCGCCTCTTCGCACACCCGATAGGTGGGCAAGGCCGAGCTGTCGGCGAATGGCTCGTCATAGACGCGCGGCAGGTCGGCCACCAGGTCGAAGTCATTGGGGTCGACGGTACGGCTGTGGTGGCGGGTGTGGTAGCGGTCGGCCATGGCGCGGGCATAAGGCGCCTCGTCGAACGCCTTTTCGCCGAACGAGATATTGCAGGTGTTGACCGGCTCGTCCTGAAGCGTCGACATCATCGCCACCACCGCGCTCGAATCCACGCCGCCCGACAGGAACGCGCCCAACGGGACATCGGCGATCATACGCAGCCGCACCGCCTCGCTCATGCGCGCCATCAATTCGTCGCCCAGGGCGTCCAGCGGGCCGTCCACATCGCCCTCGAAACACGGCGTCCAATAGCAGCGCGGCACCGGGTGCGCGTCGCCGCGGCGTAACAGAAGCGTGTGCCCGGGCGGCAGCTTCGCCGCGGCGCGATAGATCGAGCGCGGGTCCGGCACATAGCCGAGCGCGAAGAAGTCCTCCACCGCGCGCGGATCGAGCGTCCGATCGAGATCGGGATGAACCAGCAACGCCTTGAGCTCGGAGCCAAAGATCACCCGGCCATCGGGCAGACAGCTATAGTAGAGCGGCTTGATGCCGAGCCGGTCGCGGGCCAGGAACACGCAGCCCCGGGCCCGGTCGTAAAGCGCAAAGGCGAACATGCCGCGCAGGCGCTCGACGCACGCCTCACCCCATTCCTCCCAGGCGTGAACGATGGTCTCGGTGTCGCTGCGGGTCTTGAAGCGGTGGCCGAGCGCGGTCAGCTCCGACATCAGATCCTGAAAGTTGTAGATCTCACCATTGAACACCACGGCGACGCTATCGTCTTCATTGAAGATCGGCTGGTGCCCGCCGGCCAGGTCGATGATCGACAAGCGGCGATGGCCCAGGCCGACGCCCGGTTCGATCAGATAGCCGCTGTCGTCGGGACCGCGATGGGTCAAGGCGTCGGTCATCGCCCGCACCAGCCCCCGATCGACCGGGCGATCGCCGCGCAGGTCGAACAATCCCGCCAATCCGCACATGGATCAGAGCTCCGTCATTGGGGGCGCGCCGACACCGGCTGGACCAGCCCGCCCGGACGGCCGTTTGCCAGGGCGTCATAGAGCCCGGTTTGCTTGAGAAACCCGCTGAGCGTTTCGGTCTCGGGCGCTTCGCCGGTGAACGACACCGCCAGAACGCCCGCGTCTTCGCGACCGAACAGCAACTGGTTGCGCAGATACTGCCATTGCGCCCCGGTCCGACTGCCAAACACCCGCTCACCGACCCAGTACCAAGCCCAGACCCAGCGGTCAGCCTCACCCGGGCGCTTGATCCACAATTGACGCGGTGCCGGGATGGCATCGTGCGGCCAATCGCTCAACCGCCCCTCCGACAACAGATCGTAGCCCGACGGCCGCATCAGGCTATTGCCATAGGCAATCAACTCCTTGCCCTGGCGTTGGCTGGCATAGGCCGCGACGAAGACCGACACTCGGGTTCGGTCATAGCGATAGTCCCAAACGCCTTGAGCGTCGGCGGCGGGAAAGCGGCCGTGCCAGTCATTGCCGTCGGCCGGACGTGCCGCGCCGCCCGCCGGCAGCGCCAGCGTCACCGCCGGCGTCTCGACCGGCGCAGCGATCAGGCCGGCATAGCCGCGCACAGCCGCCATCAAGACCAACGCCCCCAGGCACGCCAGCGCCAGCGCCCACGGGCCGGCGCGCACCGCCTTACCGGGCGCAGCGGCAGCCGGCATCGCCGCGTCCGCCGGCGCCTTGCCGCGCATCAGCACCGCCAGAGCGATCATCAGCATCATCACGAAGCCCAGGAAGACAAACCCATAGATCAGATGATCGACGCCCACCGCGTGCTCGAAGTCGCTCCAATAGGCGATCATCACGATACCGTAGGCGCGCACCACATTGGCGACGATCGGCACCGCCACAGACAGCGCCACATAGACCAACCGCTTGGCCCAGCTATCGAACATCAAGCCCGCGATCAGCACGCCGAGCGCCACCATGGCGATCAGGTAGCGCGCCCCGGAACACGCCTCGGCAACCAGGAAGCGCCCGCCCGGGATGGTCATCACCCAGCCTTCCAGATAGACCGGCACGCTGGTCAGGCGCAGCAGAGCGACCGTGTAATCCGCGGTCAGCCCCTGAAGCGGCCGGATGGCGAAATCGCCGAACGGCACCATGAAGAACAGATACCCCAGCGGAAACACCAGCGCGCGCGTCCAAGCGATGCCAAACACGGTCAACACCGCCGCCGGCACCATCGCCACCACCGCGGCATGCTGGAGCAGATTGGCGTGCACCAACGCACCCAGGAGCCAAAGCGCCAAGGCCGCCGCGAAGAGCGCCCACCCCCAGCGCGACGGTCGAACCGGCCGTGCCCGGACCCGCGGCCAGCCGAGCCACACCAGATAGCCCGCCACCGCCGGGATCAAAAAACCATGGCCATAGGTGTCCGAATTCAGCCACACCCGCACCATGCTGGCCCAACTGGACCAGAACAACAGCACCGCCGCCACCATCAGCCCTGCGAACGCGGCGATGGCCGCACGACGGTCGAGCCCACCCGCGGGGCCACCGACGGGATCGGCAGTGGTCGGCGGCATGGCCGCTTCGGCTGTCGGCTCGACCTTGGGCAGAACGCTGGACACGGTGATCGCCTCGCTATCCCAGTTGCCAGGACAAGAGCGGCCCCAACCGCTTGGACACCGGCAGGGGCAGGCGTTTCCAGGCGGCGATGGCCAGTCGGTACTTGGGGTTCATCGGGCTGGCGTCGGGCACCTCGG
Organism: Rhodothalassium salexigens DSM 2132; assembly: GCF_004341375.1. Classification (GTDB taxonomy): domain Bacteria; phylum Pseudomonadota; class Alphaproteobacteria; order Sphingomonadales; family Rhodothalassiaceae; genus Rhodothalassium; species Rhodothalassium salexigens. The sequence goes on along the minus strand of NZ_SLXO01000008.1, from coordinate 17,852 downwards.
TGGCCCGGACCAGACGATACTCATAGTGCAGCGGCACCGGCTCGAAGCCCCAGTACTTTTTAAACTTATAAGGCCCGGTGTCCACCTTGCTGCGACCGAAATCGAACCGCCGGGCACCGCGCGCCACCGCCCGGCGCATCACCTCCCAATACAGAAAGTCGTTGACGCCCTGGGCCCGTGCCTCGACCTGCGTGCCGCTGTAATAGGGCAGAACCTGGTCGCGGAAGTGAAAGGACAAGACCGCGCCCACCGGGCCGGTCGGCGCCTGGATGGTGAGCACCTCGGCGGCGTCGCCGAAAACGTCGAGGATGGTGCGCAGATAGCGCTTGGAAAACGCCGGCGTGCCCAGATTGCGGAAGCTGAGCGCCAGAAAATGGTGCAAAAGGTCCACATCGCCGGCGACCTCGCTGGTCAGACCGGCCTTGATCCCCTTGCGCACCTCGGCGCGCTGCTTGCGCGGGATCGCCTTGAGATTGGCCTCGTCGGTGTCGTGCAGGTCCTTGAAGAAGGTGGCGTAGCGCGCGCTCTCCACCTGCCAATCGCTGCCCTCCTCGCCGGGCACCAGCGACCGGTATTCCAGGTGACTGACCCCCAGCGCCTCGGCGCGCTCGACCGCCGCCCCGGTCAAGGCGGCGCGGACCCGATGGTCGATCGCCACGGGCCCGCCATAGACCAGAAAAGCGTTGGACACCAATCGGTTGCCGAATAGCGGCGTCTTGAGATGCACCAACGGCAGCACGCCGACCACCCGATCCCCTGCCAAGGCCACCAAATAGGGGCAATCATGACCGAAGGCGCGGGCGAACACATGCCGCCAACCCGACAGATGATAGAAGGTGCCCGCCTCCTGATCGCATACGAAGGCATCCCATTGCGGCTCCAAGCGCGCGTCAAGCGCAACCACCCGCACATCCAACGAGCCACCGTGCATCATGGCCCCGCTGTCGCGGTCGCCGGTGTCGGCGGCGCCGCTGCGGGCTCGCCGCCCGGCGCGGGGCAGAACAGGCGATCCATCCGGGTCCAATCGAAGGCGGTCAGCAAGCGCGCCAGGCGCGGCTGCATCCGCCCCAGATTGGTGTAGTGACGAACCCGGGTCTTGAGCGACAAGCCGTCGACGCGCGGCTGGCCGGGGTCGATCTCCCAGGGATGGAAATAGAACACCGCCGCCAGCCCGTCGCGCCCGGTCGCCCGGCGCAGGCCCCAGGCGGAATAGGCATAGGGCAACAACCGGAACCAGCCGCCCCCGCCGCACGGCAAGCGTCGCCCGGCCAGTTCCACGGTGGTCACCGGCACCTCCAGAAAGTCGCTGCCCGCGATCGGACGGTATGGCCCGCGCGGCGCGTCGGGCATGCCATAATGATCGTGGGCGATCGGGTGGACGCTCGACGAATAGACATGCCCGGTCTCGGCCAGGGTCTCGTGCGCCCAGGGGGTGCGTTCGTCGATCGAGAAGCTGGGCGCGCGATAGCCGCGGACCGCCTGGCCCGTGACATCCTCAAGCACCGCCTTGGCGCGCTGGACATCATGGCGAAACGCCGCCTGGCTGAAGCTGGAAACCCGGTGATGGTGGCAGCCGTGGCTGGCGATCTCGTGACCGGCGTCAGCGATCCGGCGCATCATCGCGGGATAGCGCTCGGCGATCCAGCCGAGCGTAAAGAAGGTGGCATCGACACCATGGTCGTCGAACAGCGCCAGCAAGGTGTCCACATTGCGCTCGACCCGGCACTCAAAACGCCCCCAGTCGGCGCGGTCGATGCGCGGCTCCATGGCGGAGACCTGAAAGTAATCCTCCACGTCCACGGTCATGGCATGGCGATCGGCCATGGCGGCGGTTCGCGGCCCGGCGGCATCGGCTTGGGGGGCCGCCCGAGGGACGGTGTCCTCGCCCGGCGATTGGGCGCGTTCAAGCTCGGTCAACATGTCCCCCTTCGCTTCATCGCGGCCAGCGCCCGAGCCGTTCGCCCTCGGCGACCAAATCCATGATGCGACGCAATTTTACCTTATGGCGCTCCACCTCGTCCCGCAACTCGGTGACCATGGACACCAGCGCCAAATGATCGTCGCAGGTGATCATCGGCTGCGCCGGCGCCACAAACGCCGCTTGCGGCGCAGGCTCGACGACAAGGGCCGCTCCGTCGTCGGCGCCATATGCGGGCTCGTGGCGGTGGTCGGCTCCGCCGGGCGGGTCGCTGCGAAAGGGGCTGCGCCGAGAGGCGCCCTCCATGTCCAGCTTGGCACGGCGGTTGGACGCGAGCGGCTCACCACGCGGCTGGGCGGCGCCCGACAGGCCGGTGGTTTCCACCGGCGTGCCGGTGAAGGCCAGGTTTTCCTCGCGCATGTCGGCCAGCACCGCCTCGACCGCGCCGGCGCCGATCTGCGTCAGCCCTTCCAGATAGCCATAAAGCAGGGTCCGGTCGCACAACCGGTTGATGGCGCGCGGCACGCCGCCGGTTTCCTGAAAGATCAACCGGCACGCTTCCTCGCTGAACAGCGGCTTGCCCTTCGGCCAACCGGCATTGTCCAGGCGGTGCTCGATATAGACCGGCACCTCGCCCGCCGACAGCGGCGTCAGGTGATAGGTGGCGGTGACCCGCTGGCGGATCTGTTCGCATTGCGGCTCGGCCAGACGCACCCGGAACTCGGGCTGGCCGACCAGCAGCATCTGCACCAGTTGCACCGCGCCGACCTGGAAGTTCGACAACATACGCAGTTCTTCGAGCGCTGCCGGCGGCAGGTTCTGCACCTCGTCGACGATCAGCAGCACCCGCTGGCCCTGGTCCCACAGCCGCCGGAACAAGGCGCCCAACTCGCGCAGCATCACCGCCTTGGACGCCCGCGGCAGATCGAGCCCCAGTTCGAGCGCGATCAACTCCAGCAGATTGTCGGCTTCCAATTGGGTGGTGTTGATCGTCACATGGACGGTGTCGTCGGCGGGTTCGCGCGCCAGCATGGTCTCGATCAACAGGGTCTTGCCCGCCCCCACATGGCCGGTGACGACCACGAATCCCTCGCGTTTCGACAGGCCGTAGGTGATCGTCGCCAGACCGCGCCTGTGCCCCCGGCTGGCGAAGAAGAACGTCACGTCGGGCGCCAGTTGGAACGGGTTGCAGGACAAACCGTAATGGTCGAGATACATGGCCCGCGCGTCCTAGGATCGGGGATAGCCGTAGTCGCCATAATAGTCGACCACGGTCTTCACGCGGCATTTGTTCAACACCAGACTGACCCAACAAGTGCTCGGCAGCATGTTGAGCGCCCGGCGCACCGTCGGCCGGGTGGTCTTGTCGGCTTCGACCACGAACGCCACCTGGCCGATGTTTTCGGCGAGCACGCTGGGCTCGGTACAGGCGAGCAGCGGCGGCGCGTCGAAGATGATCAACCGGTCGGGATAGCGGGTCGACAATTCCTCGGCGAACTGGGCCATGCGGTCGCTGGCCAGCAGTTCGGTGGACAACTGGTGATGCCGGCCCGGGCCGATCAGCGACAGCTTGCCCATGTCGGTGCGCAGCATGATGTCCGACACGTTCAGGCTGCGATCGCGCAGAAAATCCATCAAACCGGTGCGCGGTTCGAGCCCCAGATGGTGGAACACCCGCGGCCGGCTGAAGTCGGCGTCGATCAACAGCACATGATAGTCGACCTCGCAGGCCAGGCTGATGGCCAGGTTGATGGCCAAGAAGCTTTTGCCCTCGCGCGGGTTGGCACTCGAAATCATGATCAGGTTGGAGCGGCCGATGTCCGGGTTCTGGGCCACCTGAACCACCGAGCGCTTGATCACCCGCACCTCTTGGGCGAGCCGGCCGCGCATCTGCGACGGCGTGATGAAGCCGCGTTCGTCCAACCGCTGCAAGTCGATGTGCACCCGCTCGCTCTGGCCGTCGGGGTCGTCGGCATGACCGCCGGCGGCGGGTTCGGCCGCCACCGCGTCGCCGCGCGTCCGCAACGCCGCGGCGGCATCGGGTCCCCGCTCTTGCTCAAGCCGTTGGGCGGCCCGCTCGATCAGGGACGGCCGGTCTTTCGACAGGTCGGACATGGCATCCTTCGCCTCACACTCGCCGCGCCCGGACAAGTCCGCGCGGCCATCTCACATATGCGCGGTCGCCGGCCTCAGGCGGCGACCATCGCGTCGGGCAGATCGTCATCGCCCGGATTGCCCCGCAGCCGCGCCCACAGCGCGGTCTGGGTGACCAACAGCGAGAGCCCGCCGAGCAACAGGAACCCGGCCGACGCGCCATAGGCGACGATCCGGTAGCGCTCCAGCGTGAACACCGCTTCCACCACCGTGATGCCGCCGGCGAACCCCAGCAATACCAGGATCGCCACCGTGCCGCGAAGCGCCGAGCCCAAACGGCTGCCGTCCTCGCGCGGCCGGGCGGTCAATTGGATCGAGCCGATCACCGGCAGGTCGAGATCGTTGCTCAATTGCTCGGTGTCGGCATACGTCAGGTTCAACAACGCCGCGGCGATCGCCGCCACGCCGCCGAGCCCAATGCTCAGCGCCAACACCGCCAACATCAGAAGCTGCCGGTCGGGTCCCGACGGCACCGGCGCCACCTCGGGCGCCTCGATGATGCGGAAATTGACCCGATTGCCGGCCTGTTCGCGATCCGACGAGATGCGCGCCGATTCCTGGCGTTCCAGCAGCTTTTCGTACTGGGCGCGGATCACCTCATAGTCGCGGGTCAGGCGGTTGAGACGCGCCTCGACCGCCGGCACCGCGTCGAGCTTACGCTGCGCCTCGGCGACGGTGCGCCCGGCGCGCTCGATCTCGGCCTCCAGCGTGCGGATGGTCGATTTCTCGCGCACGATCTCCAGGCGCAAATCGGCATAGACCGGGTTGGGCACGCTGCCTTCACCGCCCTCCATGGTCGGGCCGCCGCCGCCGAACCCTTGGTAGGCCTGTTCCTGCTGGTCAAGCAGCCGGTCGAGCCGCCGCTGCAGGACCACCACGTCGGGGTGCTGGTCGGTGTACCGGGCCTTGAGATCGTCGAGCTGCCCCTGCACCTCGGCGATCTGCACCTCCAGATTGGTCGGTGGGCCGCCGGATTGGGACATCACCCCGCCGATCAGCCGCGGCGTCTGCTCGAGTTCCTCCTCAAGCACCTCGATCTTGGCCTGCGCATCGCCGCGCGCCGAGCGCAGATCCGTCAGTCGCTGCCGGGCCGTTTCCAGGCGCTCCTGCAACCCGGACTGGCCGGGCAACAACTCGTAGTTCTGACGCCGAAACTCGGCCAGTTCGCTTTCGGCGGCATCCAGCTTCTGGGAATACTGCTCCACCTGGCGCTGGAGAAACTCCTGCGCCATCTCCATCTCGGCGCGATTCTCCCCCAGATTGTTCTCGACGAACAGGGTGGTCAGCGCCTGGACCACATCGCGCGCCAGCACCGGGTCCTCGCCCTGATAGCTGATGTCGAACAGATTCTGCCGGTCGGATTGCACCTTGATGCGCCGCTCCAACCCTTCGAGCAGTTCCTGACGGTCGCGCTGGGTCACCACGGTGACGTCGAGATCGGTGCGCCGGGCGATCTCTTCGAGATTGGGCCGGCTGAGCAACGTCCGGCGCATAATCTCCACCTGATTGTCCACATTTTCGTCGACCGCCAGACCACGCAGCAAGGGCTGCAAGACATTGCCGGTGTCGACGAAGATCCGCGCCGACGACCGATAGACGTCCGGCAGCGACGCGACCATCGCGGCCCCGACCGCGGCGATGCAATAGGTCATGCCCAGCGCCAGCCACCGCCGCCGCCACAGGGCGCGAACATAGAAAGTCAGTTGGGTATAAAGGGCGTCCAAATCCATTACGGCCATCCAGTCCCGAAGATCCGCCGGCGCCCGCAGGCGCGGGTCTTAAAACAACCTCTCCGGGATGATGAGAATATCGCCGGGCAGCATACTGACGTTGGCCGAAATGCGGCCCTCTCGCAAGAGATCGTCCAAGCGCACGCGGAACGACTTCTGTTCGCCGTCGACCACGCGCACCAGCGTTGCCCGGTCACCCGCGGCGGTCTCGGCGAGGCCGCCGACCGCGATCATCGCGTCCAGCAGGGTCATATTGGCCCGATAGGGGATCGCCGCGGGGTTGACCGCCGCGCCGACCACCCGCACCTGCTGCTGGAAGGTGCCGGAAAAACCGGTGACAATCACGGTGACCAGCGGATCGCGCACAAAGGCGCTCAATTCCTCTTCCAGGTCCTTCGCCAACTCGGTGGGCGTTTTGTCGGCGGCGCGCAGATCGTCGATCAACGGCACGGTGATCCGGCCGTCCGGTCGGACGGTGACCGTGGTTTGCAGGTCGGGCTGTCGCCAGACGACGATCTCCAGCGTGTCGTTGGGGCCGATCCGGTAGAGCGGCGCCTCCACCGAGGCGGCGCCCGATTGCGTCCGCGCCAGGTCGGTGGGGCCGGAACAGGCGCCGACCGTCAGACACACAAGCCACAGCACGCCCAGCCAACGCGGAGAAAACCCTAAGGGCATCATAGCCTTACTCACTCCCATCCCCGACACGGGCCGGCTTGCCTCAGGGACCGACCCGCGCCGCGGCCCAGCCGCGAAGACCCGTCGTCGGTACCGCCTGACGGTTGCGCCTCGACCGAAACTCACGGCACGACACGAAAACAACAAAGACAGAGTCTCGATAGGACGTGGTTAAGAAAAAGTCAAGTTTGGCCAATGCCTATCTTTACCGGCATTAACCATCACACACTGATACGATGGTGACGCATCCAGAGTTCGAGAATCGCCGCATCCCAGGCATTGCCCGGGTCCAGATAGCGTTGCGTGCCCCGACACGCCCGTTCCAGATCGTCCAGATAGGCGGCAGTGAACAGCCCACGCTGGCGCAGGTCGACAAGCGCGTCGAGCAGGCAGGTGCGCAGGTCCTGATCGGTCTGGATCCACGCCGGAAACGGCAGCCCGAACCCCTGTTTGGTCTTGGTCAGGATCGCATCGGGTAGAAAACCCTTGAAGGCATCTTTGAAGAAGCCACGCAGCCGCCCGCTGGGCACCAGCACATCGCCGGGCAGATCGGCGGCGAACTGCATCACGTCTTCGTCGAGCATCGGATAGCGCACCGCCACGCCGGCCAGCGCGCACATTTCATTGACCTTGATCAGGTCATTGTCGGCCACGGTGAGTTGCATATCCATGGCCATCATCTGCTGAATCGGGTCGGCGGTGTGGGCGGCAGCGGCGAACGCCTCTTCGGCCAGCCGCACCGGGTCGGTGCCCGCCACCTCGGCGACGATGTCGGGGTTGAGCACGCCGGCCAGGCCGAAATGGCGGAACGGGTCATAGTTGGCGAACTTGCGCTGCGCCAGCGACAGATAATAGCGCTGTTGTAAGCGATGCGCCTTCCCCAGCCCCGGCAGCCGGTCGAGGGCACGCCACGCCAATACGGGGTCGAGTAGCAGACGCCGGAGCGGCGTCGGAATTCGACCATAGACATCGGGCCGCTGCAGGTCGAGATAGTGCGCATTGCCGGCGAACAACTCGTCGCCGCCGTCGCCCGCCAGCAATGTGGTCATGCCCGCCGACCGCGCCGCAGTGACCGCATAATAGGCGGCAATGGCCGAGGTGTTGCCGAACGGCTGGTTGAGATTGGCAGCCATCTTCTCGACCAGGTCGACCACGTCGGGCGGGTCCACATAGACCTCGTGATGGTCGGTGCGGAAATGGTCGGCGGCGATGCGCGCATAGGGCCCCTCGTCGAACGCCGGTTCGCGGAAGCGCACGGTGAAGCTGGCGATGCCCGGCCGGCGCCCGGCGGCCAGACCGGTCACCGCGCTGCTGTCGAGACCACCGCTGAGAAAGGTACCGACGGGCCCGGGCACCGCCACGTCGAGCGCGCGCGCCACGCCCTGGTCGAGCACCGCGCGCATCCGCTCGTGCAGGCCGGCGGGATCCCGATCGGCGCCGTCGGCGCTATAGGGCAAGCGCCAATAGGCTTCTTCGGTCACGCCATCGGCGGTTGCCACCAGGCGATGCCCCGGCCGTAGCCGGGCGATGCCGCGATAGATGGTGCCCGGTCCGGGGACCGAAAAGTAGAACAGATAATGCAGCAGACCGGTGGGGTCCAAGGCGGCGCGGTCGGCGCCCAAACCGGCCAGATCCGCCAGACGGGTCGAAGCGCCAAAGGCGCCGGCCGCGCCCTCGATCCAGAACAGCGGGATGACGCCGGCGCGGTCGCCCATCACCACGGTGCGCCCGCGCGCGCGATCGTGCACCATGGCGACGAAGGCGCCGTTCAGGTCTTCCAGCGCCCGTTCGCCCTTGGCCCGCACCGCGGCCAGCAGATCGGCGGCGGCCATCGGGCCGGGCTTGTGGCGCCCCCATGGCGCACCGGTCAGCGCGACCACCAAGCCATCGTCGCCGGCGACCGACTGCCCGCCCCACTCGTCGGCCGCCTCGGCGTGGAACGGCCGCCCGACCGCCTCGACCGCGGGCGGTAGCGCGGTCGCGGCGAACCGACCGGTCAGACAACACAAATGAATAGCGGGATACGCCACGCGATCACCCCCGATCCGCCTGGGCCGGCATGGGCCGAGGACGCACGGCCCGGTCGCCGGTCAGCGCGTCGACCCAGGCGATCAGGCGCGCGGCCAGAGCATCGGTCGCCCCGCCGGTTGAAAAGGTATGGTCGGCCGCGGGCAACTCCAGGCACTCGACCCGCGACCGGCGGCTCAGATCGCCCCAGGCGTCGGTTGCCTCGGCCTCCTGCCGAAACTCATCGGCGGTCAAGTCGCGCCCGCTGATCACCAACAGCACCCGGCCGTCGAAGGCACGAAGCCCCTTGAGAATGGTATCGAGCAGCGGGTTGGGCGACAGCGCCGGGCCGACAGCGCCGGGCCGGCCGCCGAATGCGCGCAGGCGGCGCCCGATCAGCCGGGCGAAATCGCCGATCTGCGCCCGCCCGCGCAGCAGGTTTGCCCAGAAGTCGCGCTGCCCCAGGCGCGCCAGATAGTAGCGGCGGAGCATGACCCGGTCATGGCTATCCTCGACCCGCACCCAGGGGTTCAAGATCACCACGCCGGCGACCCGCCGGTCGGCGGCGGCCAACGCACAGATCGGCGGCACGGCGCCGCAAAGGCCGAACAACACCACGCGGCGCAGCCCTGGACAAGCTGCCTGAAAGCCATCGAGGGCGGCGCCGATGTCGGGGCCGATGCGCTCAAGGCCCGGGTGCTCGCCCTCGCTGTCTCCCAGGCCACGATGGTCGAAACGCAGTGACGCCACGCCCGCCTCGGCGGCCAAGCGCCGAGCCAGATCCACATGCAGGCGATGGCTGCCAACGCGGTACTGCGGCCCGCCGACCACGAACAAAACACCCAAATCCGGCTCTCTCGCTCTATCGAAAGCGTCAGCCGGCTCGCGATCGGGATCCGTGATCACGCCGACCATGCGCGCGCCGGCGCACGCCAGGATGATCGCCCGTTCGCTCACGCCTCTTGCCTCCCTGTCCCGGCATTCGCTGTCCGATGCGTCACCGGCCGACCCACGACCGGTCCAGCGCCGCCAGATCCTCGCAGACCGCGTCCAGCACGGTTGCAGGAACTTGGGGCTCTTGGATAGACCAAAACGGTTCGCTCTCCAACAACCGCTCAATCGGGGCGGCCGCCCCCCAGGCGCTAGGCGGACGCAAGCGACGCGGCGGATCGGCGGCGATGTCCCGCACCAATTCGTACCAAACCAAGCGCGTGGCCGGTGGCGGCATCGCGGTCGCCAGATCCAAGGCCTGGAGCGCGGACACCATTGCCGGCGCCAGGTCATAACCGGCCACCCGTACGGTCTCGCCGGCGACACTACGAGCCAACAGATCCTTAGGCCCTTCGCGCCGACCGCCAGCCAAGGCCGAAACAAGCCCGAGGCGTAGGAACTGAGTCAGGAACGACCGCCCCGACGTCACCGGTTGGATCAAGACAAGAGCGGATGGCGGCCGGGCCACCGTGCTGGCAGACAGCGCCCCCAAACTGGCGCCCAAACGCACGCCAACCCAAGCCGGCGGGCGATCGAAATGGGCCGTCAACCGGTCGTGGACGGCGGCGACATCGCCGCGCCACCGATCCGGCGTGGCGTCGGCGAAGCGCCCGCCACTGTCGCCGGTGCCGTAGTAATCAAGCAGGAAAACACAACAACCCACAGCCGACAGTCGCCGGGCGAGCCCCACCAGAAACCGCCGGGAGCAGTTCATCTCCTCGGCGAAGGGAGGCAGCAGAAGAACCGACAGCCGCCCGGGATCGGCCCTCCCGACCTGAACCACGAACAGCGGACCGTTCGCGCCACCAATGTAGCCGGCAGCGAAGTCGACTTCCGCGTCCGGGACCATGTGCAGGTTACAAAGCCGCCAGCACCGCAGTCACGCGGCCTGGCGCTTGCTCTCTACTAGCGCCACGAGACAGGCCACATCAGCGAAATTCTCCTCGCTGATGTCTTCGTCGTCGAATACGATGTCGAAATGATCTTCCAAAGAGGTGACCACGGTCAGAACCGCCATGGAGTCGAATTCAGGAATATCGCCGAACAGGCGCGACTCAGGTGTCAGGCGCTCGGCCCGATCTCCCAATGCCAGTGATTCCCCAATGATCTTTTGCACCTGCTCAAACGTGGACATCGCGCTCTTCTCATGACTGCTACGAGAGGACACCGCCCGGCGCGGAGCGGCCTCATGCCCCCCACTGCGACAAACCTGCGGACGTGCGACTTTAGATGAGAGGCGTCGTCCGAATCAAGTCGCTGTGGACTGAACTGGGGCCCCGCTCGGCACTGTTATATATAATCGCGCGCTTGGGCGCCCGGCTGCCCCTGCCCTTGCGCGCGCAGTCCTATCGACTGGTCGCCCAGCCGGTGGCCGCGCGCCCGCGCCTGCCGGCGCGCCGGGCGGCGGCCTTCACCAGCCGCCCGGTGGCGCCGGGCGATCCGGCCCTGGCCGCCATGCCGCTCGACGACGCGGCACTGCGCTTCCGCTTCGCCCAAGGCGCCACCTGTCTGGGCCTGTTCAAGGGCGACGCGCTGGCCGCCTATGCCTGGTTCTGCCTCGACGGCTATGACGAGGACGAGGTGCGGTGCCGGTTCGAACCCGCACCCGCCGACCATACCGCCTGGGACTTCGACGTCTATGTGATGCCCGACCATCGCGGCAGTTTCGCCTTCCTCGCCCTGTGGGACGCCGCCGATGCGTTCCTGCGCCGCCACGGCCGGATGGTCAGCATGAGCCGCATCTCCGTCGTCAACGCCGCCAGCACGGCGAGCCACGCCAGCCTCGGCGCCACGCCGGTAGGTCGCGCCGACTTTTGCGTCCTCGGCACGCTTCAACTGATGTTGGCGACGGTCGGCGAACGCAGCAGCTTGGCCCTGACCATCCGCCGACGCCCGACTGTCACCCTGGAGGCATCCGTGTGGCGCGACGCGCTCGGTTGCCAAAAGCACCCGCAAACCGATAAGTAACGAACAATGATATGAGGGGGCGCGCGCATGATCCGATTCCTGCACGATCAGATCCTGGTCCAGTCTGACTGCCGACCGGATCAACCGGCGCTCACCGCCGGCGACGGGTCGCTCGACTATGGCGCACTTGCCGCCCTGGTGCGGCGGACCGCCGCCGGCTTCGCCCGCGCGGGGCTCGCCCGCCACGAGCGCGTGGCGATCTATCTGGACAAGCGCGTCGAAACCGTCGCCGCCGCCTATGGCGTGACGGCGGCCGGCGGGGTGTTCGTGCCCTGCAACCCCGCGCTCAAAGCGCTCCAGGTCGGCCACATCCTGACCGACTGTACCGCCACCGTGTTGGTGACCTCGAAAAGTCGGCTTGACGCGCTGGTCCCGGCCCTGCCCGGCACCACCGTGCGCCTGGTGGTGTTGGTCGACGCGCTGCCCGAGACGCCGCTGCCCGACGGCATCGACGTCTGCCTGTGGGACGGCCTCGTCGAGGCCGCAGCCGGCGACCCAGCGCCCGCCGGGCCGCGCACCGACGCCGACGTGGCGGCGATCTTCTACACCTCGGGCTCCACCGGCCGGCCCAAGGGTGTGGTGTTGTCGCACCGCAACCTGGTGGTCGGCGGCGACAGCGTCTCGACCTATCTGGGTATCCGCGACGACGACCGTATCCTGGCGCTGTTGTCGCTCAGCTTCGACGCCGGGTTCAGCCAGCTGACCACCGGCTTTCACGCCGGCGCCACCGTGGTGCTGCACAATTACCTGCTGCCGCGGGACATTCCGGCGGTGTGCGCGCGCCACGACATCACCGGGCTGACCTGCGTCCCCCCCCTATGGATGCAACTTCTGCAAGCCCGCTGGACCGACGAGGCGCGGCTCGGCCTGCGTTTTTTCGCCAATACCGGCGGGCGCATGCCGCGCGACGTGCTGGACAAGCTGCGCGCACTGTTCGAGCGCGCCACGCCGTTCTTGATGTACGGTCTGACCGAGGCGTTCCGGTCCACCTATCTCGACCCCGCCGAGGTCGACCGGCGCCCGGATTCCATCGGCAAGGCGATCCCCAACGCCGAGATCCTGGTGGTCAAGACCGACGGCACCCTGGCCGGCCCGGGCGAGGAGGGCGAGTTGGTCCACCGCGGGCCGTTGGTCGCACTCGGCTATTGGAACGACCCGGAGAAGACCGCTCTGCGCTTCAAGCCGGCGCCAGCCAAGCTTGATCAAGTGGTGACGCCCGAACTGGCGGTCTGGTCGGGCGACCTGGTGCGCCTCGACGACGAGGGCTTTCTCTACTTTGTCGGCCGCACCGACGACATGATCAAGACCGTGGGCGTTCGGGTCAGCCCCACCGAGGTTGAGGAAGCGGTGTTCGCCTCGGGCCTGGTGCGCGAGGCGGCGGCCTTCGGTGTCGCTCACCCAACGCTGGGACAGGAGATCGTCGTCGCCCTGGTGCCGGGCGACGGCTATGACGAAGACGCGGTGCACCGCCACTGCCTGACCGTGCTGCCGCGCTTCATGGTGCCGGCGCGGCTGCTGGTCCACGACACCCTGCCGCGCTCGCCCAACGGCAAGATCGACCGCAAGGCGCTGGCCGCCCGCCTTGGCGCCGCCCCGGCCGCGGCGTCAGGTAGCGACCCTGGCACCGCCGCCCAGCCCGAAGCCGAGCCGGAGCCCCAGTCATGACGGAGCCGCTGGCCGACGGCGCCCGGCCGCACCCGGCGTTCGACCGCTGGCAGAGCGCCGACGGGCGGCTGGTGATCAACGGTTGGGACGTGGAGCGGCTGGCCGCGCGCGTGGGCGCTACGCCCTTCTACGCCTATGACCGCGCCAAGATCAGCGCACGGGTCGACCATCTGCGCGATCTGCTGCCCGATGCGGTCCGGCTGCACTATGCGGTCAAGGCCAACCCCATGCCCGCCGTGGTGCACCACCTGGCCGGGTTGGTCGACGGCTTCGACGTGGCCTCGGCCGACGAGATGCAGACCGCCCTCGACACCGGCTTCGAGCCGCTGAGCGTCGGCTTCGCGGGGCCCGGCAAGACCGACGCGGAGCTGGCCCAGGCGGCCGCCGCCGGCATTGTCGTCGAACTCGAATCGGTGGGCGAGATGCAGCGCCTGGCGCGCGCGGCCCAGACGCTCGGCTGCCGCGCGCCGGTGGCGGTGCGGGTCAACCCCGACTTCAAGGTGCGCGGCTCGGGCATGCACATGGGCGGCGGGGCGAGCCAGTTCGGCGTCGACGCCGAGGCGGTGCCGGCGCTGTTCGAGGCCATGGCCGACCTGCCGCTCGACTTTCGCGGGTTCCACATCTTCGCCGGCAGCCAGAACCTGTCGGTGGACGCCTTGATCCAGGCCGAGCGCGCGGTCGCCGATACCGCCCTTATGCTCGCCGAACACGCGCCGGCGCCGGTGCGCCACCTCAATATCGGCGGCGGCTTCGGCATCCCCTATTTCCCCAAGGACCGGCCGCTCGATACCGGACCGCTCAAGGCGGCCCTGGCCGACATCGTGGGCGACCTGACCGCGCGCCTGCCCGAGGCCCATGTGATCGTCGAACTGGGCCGCTATCTGGTCGGCGAGGCCGGGGTCTATATCGCCCGGGTGATCGACAAGAAGGCGTCGCGCGGCCAGACCTATCTGGTCACCGACGGCGGCCTGCACCACCAATTGGCGGCGACCGGTAATTTCGGTCAGGGCATCCGGCGCAATTATCCCCTCGCCATCGCCAACCGCTTCGACGCCCCGGCCGACGCGCCGGCGCAGGTAGTCGGCTGCCTGTGCACGCCCATCGACCTGTTGGGCGACAAGGTGGCGCTGCCCGAGGCGCAGGTGGGCGACCTGGTGGCGATCTTCCAATCGGGCGCCTACGGCCCCTCGGCGAGCCCCAAGGATTTCCTCAGCCACCCCCATCCGCGCGAGGTGCTGGTGTGAGCCGGCCCGGGCAAACGCCGGTGCTGGCGATGATCTTCGGCTCGCCGCGCTCGGGCACCACCTGGCTCGGCAAGATCCTCGACGCCCACCCCGACGTGCACTATGTGCACGAGCCCGAAATCGGTCGGGGCTGCGGGTTGCCGCAATTCCCCGCCGCCGACGATGCCGACCACCGCCGGATCGCCGAACGCGACCTGGCGCTGTGGACGGCCACGCGCGACCTGCGCTCGCTCGGCACCCGACCGGTGATGCGCAAGCGCGGGGAAAACGCCGTCGCTTTCGGCCTGCGGGTGGCCGAGATATATGCCGGCAAGGCACTCGAACGGCTCAGCTACCCGGCGTCGCAACGGCTGCCGATCCTGCGCGGCACCGCCCGCCATCCGCGCGTGCGCGTGATCAAGACGGTCAATATGCTCGGCCGGGCGCCGACGCTCGCCGCCGTGGCGCCAAGCTTGCGCGGCATTCACCTGCTGCGCCATCCGTGCGGCCACATCGCCTCGGTGCTGCGCGGCATGGCCCGGTATGGCGAACGCGACGCGTTGGCCAACAGTGCGCTGGTCAATTCGCCGCTCGGCCGCCGCATGGGGCTGACCCCGGTCGATCTGAAGGACTTTTCCGCCGAAGAGAGCCTGGCCTGGAAATGGGCCGCCTTCAACGAGGTGGCCTGGGACGCGCTGCCGCCCGACGAGGGGCACCTTCGGCTGCGCTACGAGCAGGTGGTCGCCGACCCGCCGAGCGCCGCGCGGGCGATTTGCGCGCAGCTCGGACTAGACTGGACAGCCGAAATCGACCGCTTCATCGCGCAATCGCGCAGCGACGGCGCCCCGAGCTCACCCGCCCAACCGAGCCATTACAGCCTCAAACGCGCCCCCGAAACCGCGACCAACCGCTGGCGCGACGAACTCTCCGACGATCAGGTCCGCACCATCGCCAACATTTGTTGCAAGACCGCAGCAGGACGCTGGTTTTTCGACGCCTTGCCGGATACCGCCAGAACGGTGCCGATCCCAGACCCCTTGCCCGCCCTGCCCGGCGACCGGCCTCGTTCGCCTGGACAAGACGTGTCCGCGCTTGACGGCAAGGACCTGCTGCCATGACCGCCTGGCCCGTCATCGTCGCCTTTATGGCCGCTTTTGCCCTCGCCCAAAAGGCGCCGCCCGAGGGAGAGACGCCCGATGGAGAGACGCCCGAGATCTACCAGCCCGGCATCGCCGACCTGGCCGCCCGAGAGGCCCGGCAAGCCGGCGACGTGTGGCGCTCCAAGCCGGCGCTGCACCCCGAAAGCGGCAGCTATTTCCAATTTGTCCGCGACCTGCGCCCGGGCAGCCCCGGGGTCACCTGGGCGGAAGCGGACCAAGCAGCGCGCGCCGAACGCTTCCAGGGGCGACCGGGGCGACTGGCCGTCATCGTTTCCGCGGCCCAGTATCAGTGGCTATTGACCGCGTTCCCCCCCAACGAAAGCAGCAAGATCTGGCTCGGTCTGCGCTACTGGTGCGCCAACCGCCGGTTATCCTGGGGCCAGGGCATCGGCTTCGAGCAGACCGGCTTCGGCGCCTGGGACACCCCCTGGCACCGCGAAGACGGTATCCGTTGCGGCCTGACCCGCGAGCTGCCGTATATGGGGGTATTCATCGACCCGAAAAGCCAACTCTGGCGGGCAACCGGCTATCGCAAACGATTTCGCCACTATATCGTCGAGTATCCAGCGCCGGCCGACAGCCAACGACCACGAGCGGATGAACACCCCGGCGCCCCCAGGGCTTGAGAGAGAAACGCGCATCGAAACTGTCGAAAGTCGTTTCCGGGATGGCGTCGCCAGGACCACCGCCCAGGGAGAGAGGGTACGTGCGATATCGTTTCGGGTCGATCAAGCGATTGGCGTGTAGGCTTCGCCGAACGAGCCTGCCGGCGGCCGATATGGACGTCGCGTCTCGCCAGCCGCAACAATCGCCCTTTATCCCACCGCCGCAAAGGAGTCGAGAGACGTGCTTGGGTTGACCGTCGGTCTTCTGATTCTGGCAGTGCTACCAATCATCCTCTTGAGACCCCATGTCGGGATTTTGACATGGAATTGGGTTGGCTTGATGAACCCGCACAAAATGACGTGGGGGCTCTTTTCATCGGGCACGCAGTTTTCGCTTCAGATCGCTCTCCTCACATCAATTGCCACATTGTTTTCTTCTGAAAAAAAGAGGTTTCCAATAAAATCAGTAACAGTTTTATTTATTGCTTTCTCCATATGGATCACGATTACAACGCTCATGGCCCATAACCCGGCTGCCGCTTGGCAGGATTGGGAGCGGACCATGAAAATATTCTTTGTTACATTCCTGACCATTGTTCTCATGCAGAAACGCGAACGCCTCCATGCGCTCGTTTGGGTTGTCGTGATTTCTATGGGCTATTTTGGTGCCACCAACGGCCTGGAAACGATTCTCACCGGCGGCAAATACATCGTATGGGGACCACCCGGCACGTTCATCGCGGACAATAACCAACTCGCCATGGCGATGATCATGACCTTGCCGCTGATCCGCTATCTACAACTCAGTTCGGATGTTCGCCTGATCAAACTGTCCATGACGGGTTTGATGATCCTGACCGTGTTTTCAATTCTCGGCAGCCAGTCCCGCGGCGCCTTTCTCGGTCTGATCGCCGTGACCGCCATGCTGATCCTGAAATCCCGAAACCGCGGGCGCTTGGCGCTGTTGACGATTTGCCTGCTCGGGGTCGCCGCGGCTTTCGTACCCGATCATTGGGTCAATCGCATGGAAACGCTCGAGAATGTAGAAGAAGACAAATCCGCCATGGGACGCATCCGGGCCTGGACCTTCAACTTCCGCCTGGCGGTGGAAAACCCGGTTTTCGGCGGTGGCTTCAACGCCTATCAGGACCGAGACCTGTTCCTCCGTTTGGTGCCGGAGGCGCCGCGTAACGCCAACGCCCACAGCATCTATTTCGAAGTTCTTGGCGAACACAGTTTCATCGGCTTGGCTCTGTTTTTGTCACTGGGCATAGCCTGCTGGAAACACTTGAACCGAATTCGCAAAATCACGAGAGATGATGCCAACCTTCGCTGGGCCTACGACCTGGCATCTATGGTACAGGTAAGCCTAATAGGCTATTTTTCTGCCGGCGCGTTCCTCAATTTGGCTTTCTTCGATTACTATTATACGCTTCTGAGCGTTGCGGTGGTGCTGTTTGAAATCATTGCCCCCAAACAGACCCTCGCTCGGACTGACGTGCCCCTCATCTTTCATCCAGTCGAAGCGAGAGTCCGGGGGTAATTTGATCCTTCGTGGATCGTGGACCTGTCACGGATTTGTGCCGCTCCTTTGACCACGCATCGTGTCGCAAAGGAGAGCACAGATGGCATCACGACCGACCGAGGAATTCCGCGCCGAAGTGACCTTCCCCCTGAAGCCGATCCGTTCAGAGGGTGAGTATTTCGGTTGATAACATGCTCCGGCCGCCACTGGCGACGGTCTGCTGGATGGAGGG
>NZ_SLXO01000007.1 GCF_004341375.1 Rhodothalassium salexigens DSM 2132 | reverse complement strand
GCTCTGCGTGCTCAACAGCATGGTTGCGGACGGGACCTACTTCCGAGAGATTCAGCCAACCTGAATACAGTTGCCGGCAAACCCGGCGCGGTTCAGGGTGAGATGGTGGGCCGGGCAGGACTTGAACCCGCGACCAAGCCGTTATGAGCGGCCCGCTCTAACCAGCTGAGCTACCGGCCCCGTGCGTCGACCCTTTAGCAAATAGCCGCGGCCAGCCCAAGTGCTTTCCGGCGCAGCCCTCGGTTCGCCGGCGCTCATGGCGACTGGCCTGCCCCAGCGCCGCTCCGGGCTGCCGTGGATGGTGGGCGGCGCGCCTAACGACCGTCGGACAGGGGCGAAGGGGCTGGTCGAACGGGGCGCCCCTGGCCCGGGCTGCGAGGCCTTGGGATGGCAAAAATCCATACTCGTTCAACGGGTGTGGCCATGGCATCCGCTGGGGGCTAGCGGGGCCTGTTTTGGCGAAAACTGGCTTTTGTCGTGCAACCGTGCAGGGGAGGTGGCGGGCGTTGAGCGATGTGACGCTGCCTGTTTGGTCGCAGCGTCAACAAGGAGGTTGGGCAAAGCAAAAAGTTTTGATAAGATTGTGGCAGTTTGTTCTCGTCGGTGATGATGGACGCATGCCCTACAGTACCACCAATATCGGCCCGTCCAGGTTCGGCGCCGTCTCCTCGGATGTAAGTGACCGCTCGTCGGCGGTTCTGCAAGCCAGTGGCGAAGCGGTGATCGTGGTCAGCACCGATCATCGAATCGTCTTTTTCAATTGTGCCGCCGAGCGGATGTTCGGTTGGACGGCATCGGACGTTGTGGGCGAGCCGCTCGACCTGTTGCTGCCGGAAGACGCCCGCACGGTTCATCGCGATTATATCAACGATTTCGCCGGTTCCGCTGCCATGGCCCGGCCGATGGCGCAGCGCCGGAGCGTGGCCGGACGGCGGGCCAACGGCGCCGCGTTCCCGTGCGAGGTCACCATCGGCAAGATCGCCGTCGCCGGGTCGATGGAGTTCGTCGCGTTCCTCACCGATCTGACCGACCGGGACAGCATGCTCGCCGATCTGACGCGCCGCGCCGATACCGACGCGCTCAGCGGTCTGGCCAACCGGCATGTGTTTAACGAAGCCTTGGCCGATCTCGTGAGCCGTGCTCAGAATCAGGGCACGCCGCTGACCTTGGTGATGTTCGATCTGGATCGCTTCAAACGCGTCAACGATACCTATGGTCACGATGTGGGCGACGCGGTCATCCAGTGTTTCGCCGGCGTGCTGGGCAGCCATGTGCGCGGTACCGACCTGGCGGTTCGGTATGGCGGTGAGGAATTCGCGCTGCTTCTGCCCGGCAGTCCGCTGGCTCAGGCGCGCGAGGTCGCCGAGCGGGTACGCGCCGCCATGGCCGAGGCGCGCATCCCCACGCGCGATGGCACCTCAATCAGCGTCACGGTCAGCGCCGGCCTCGCCACTTGGCAGGTCGACGACGAAACCCCGCACGAATTGCTCAAGCGTAGCGATCAGGCGCTTTACGCGGCCAAGGCCGATGGCCGCAACCGGGTGGTCACGCAATGTGTCTGACGCCGTAACCGATCCGTCCGGATCGGGTAGCCCAGCCTGGTTGCTGCGCTCCCGGAGGGGAGGGGTGGTGGCGGCCGTATCGACCGCCCGCGGCCAGGCCGCTTGTCCAACCAAGGCAAGGCGCAAGCCTCAGCGCCAGCGACGTCCCGGCCGGGCCGGGTGTCTCCGAGCCGCGGTGAGGAGCCCTTGTGTTAGGGGCGGGGTCAAGGCGTCTGGCGGCCGATGGCGCTCGCCGGCTCATGGCCGCCTGCGCGGGGGGGCGGGCTCCCTTCCACACCCGCCATGCCGACCTCATCGGCAACCGACAGGGAGGGGTGGCAGGTCGGCCGGGGGCGCGCGCGCCCCATGCGGTCACGCAGCGCGCCCCCCTGGTCGCCCTGTCGGCGGGACCGGCGGGCGGACCCTTGCCAGGCACCGGGGCGATGGGATGGGGGCGTTGGGCCGCCTAGTCGGTCGTGCGATTGTCTCTGCGCGCGGCGCGTCCGCTTCCCTGAGCGTCGTCGCGGTAAAGAGCTCAGGTCTCGCGGCGCCCAGCCAGCAGCGGCAGATCCGGCGACGGACCTGCCGCGCCGTATTCCACCCGGTCCTGCGGCATCGATGACGGCCAAGGCGGCCCCCGGAGCTGACCCCGGGACGGTCCGGCGCGCCCGGTTGGCGCGCGCCGCGCGGTGGCTATGGGGCCAGCGAGGCCGTGGTCTCATCGGCGGCAAGAAACTGCCGCGCCGCCCTCAAAAAGGCTTCCGGCTGGTCGGCGTGCAGCCAATGGCCGGCCTCCTTCAGGCTGGCCAGCCGCGCCGCAGGGAACAGGGTTCGAATGGTGTCCCGATGCTCGGATTGCACATAATCGGACCGGTCGCCGGACAGGAACAGCGTCGGCCCCTCATAAGGTTGGCCGCCGAGTGTGGACAACTCTGGAAAGCCGTAAATGGCTGGCAGCGCGGCACGGATGGCGTCGAGATCCGGGCGCCAACGGGCGCCGCCGGTGGCCAGCGATAGATTGAGCATCAAAAAAGCGCGAATGGGACGGTCGGGGATCGCGCGCGCCAGATGGGCGTCGGCCTCCTGGCGGCTGGCGATCCGGTCGAGCGGCAACGCGCGCATGGCGTCGATATAGACCTCGAACCCCCGCCCGCCGTAGGTTACCGGCGCGATATCGAGCACCATCAACCGCGCGACCAAGTCCGGCCGGGTCAGCGCCAGGGCCGCCGCCACCTTGCCGCCCATGGAATGGCCGATCACCGCCGCGCGCCCGGGGGGGCGGCGGTCGGGGGGCTGGTGGTCGGGGGCGCTGGCCAGGTCGGGGACGGTGCGCTCGATCAGGTGGGCGATATCGCCGGCCATGGTGGCATAGTCCATGGCGGCGTCGTGGGGCGATCGGCCGTGATTGCGCAAGTCGGGCACCAGCACCGGCCGGTCGACGGCGAGCCGTTTGGCGAGCGCTTGCCAGTTGCGCGCCTGGCCGAACAGGCCATGCAGAATGATCGCCGGGCAGCGCGCCTGTGCGGTCGGATCGTCCGGCATGTGACGGTGAAGATTCAAGTGCATGGCCCGCCTTGTGACACGCCGGCGAGACCGGCTCAAGCCTCGCCCGCCCGGGCGGCCAAATCCCGGTTTGCCAGCCTCGCGGTGCCATGCTAGCTAGACGACGATTTTATTCCGTAATCGATAAGGACAAGCCAAGATGAACGACGCCGCCGGTCAGGGTGCCCAGGACGACGCGCCGCAATTGCCGCTTTTCTATCAACAGCCGGAAATCCTGCGCCGCGACCTGCACGCCAATCTGGGGTTGGTCAAGCAGGCCGACTATTCCTTCGCGCGCGAGGCCAATGCGGTGCCGCTGACGGTGAGCGAATTCGCCATGGCCGGACTCAACTATCCGATCATTTTCGTCGGCGAGGGGCAGAAGACGCCGGTCGCGGTGATGAGCTATGAGCGCGGCCGCAACTTCTTCGTCGACGAAAACGGCCGTTGGGAGGCCACCGCCTATATTCCGGCCTATGTGCGGCGCTATCCGTTCGTGTTCATGCGCGACGATCAGAACGAGCGGTTCGCCCTGTGCATCGACCGGGCCTCGTCGCTGATTGCCGAGACCGAACAGGACGTGCAGCCGTTCTTCGCCGAGGGCGAGCAGACCGATCTGATCAAGAACGCGCTCGATTTCTGCACCGCCTATCAACAGGAAGCGCAAGCCACCGAGCAATTCATCGGCCTGATGACCAAGCATGATCTGATTGTCGAGCGCGCCGCCAATCTCACGCTCAAGGACGGCCAGACCTCGACCATCAACAATATCGGCGTGGTCGACGAAGAAAAGCTCAATGCCCTGTCCGACGAGGCGTTCCTGGAGTTGCGCACCACCGGCGCACTGGGGGCCATCTATTGTCACCTCATGGCGCAGAAGGCTTGGCAGCCGCTGATCCTGCGCGGCTAGCGCGACCGACAGGCAGCCACCACTCTGGACCGGGCCGGCCCGTTTGCGCGGGGCGGCCCGATTTGTGTCGCGTCGATCCGGTCGGGACGCTCGCGCTGTTAAATTCTTGTTCGTTTCTTGCCCTTAAACAGGGGGCTAGAATCGTGATGCGCCGTCGGTCCGGGGGCGCTGGGTGGAGAGGCGCGGGTGTTAGACGCCAATACCCTTGTTTTCGCTGCGTTCCTGTCATTTGTGATGTCGACCGTGGCGTTGTCGGCGCATTATGCCGCGCACCGCACGCAGCCGGGACTGCGTAACATCGTTTTGTCGTTCGCGCTTAAGGCGTGTGGGCTGGCGTTGATCGCGCTGCGCGGCCGGATCACCGATTATGCGTCGATCAGCCTTGCCAACCTGCTGGTATTTGCCGGCTTCGGCTTGCTGTGGATCGGGCTTGCCCAGCTTTGGGAACAGCCGGTGCGGGCCATCGCCCGCTGGGTTGTGGTCACGGTTGTCGTCGGCGCGGTGTTGATCCACCTGTTCGCGTTCACGGTCCCGGACCTGCGGGTGCGGATCCTGATTGCCGGGACGGTGGTGGCGATCACCGTTTTCGGCGCCTTGGTCAGCATGGTGCGCGCCTTGCGCGCCGAGCGTCCGACCGAAGGGGTCGAGACGCCACGCTACGGACTCCAACTGGTGATCGGCGCGCTGGGCACCGAATTTCTGCTCGAGGTCTGGCGGGTTTTGCTCTGGTGGCGGCGCGACTTGTCGCCAACGATCGACTATGCTCAAGCGGCGAGCCCGACATTCTATGTGGGGCTTTTGTTCGTGGTCGTGTTGACCGCCTATGCGGTGATCATCATGACCAGCGAACGCTTGCTCGCCGAGTTGAAGCGGCTCGCTTGGCTGGACATGCTGACCGGAGTGATGAACCGGCGCGCCTTCAACCAGAATGCCGAGGCGGTGCTGGGCCATGCCCGGCGCAGCGGCGAGTGGGTGTCGCTGCTGTTGATGGATATCGACCTGTTCAAGCGCATCAACGATACGCTCGGTCACGCCGCCGGCGATCGGGCGCTGGAAGTGTTCGCCCAGGTGGCGCCGGCCGGGCGCCGGGCGCAGGACATCTTCGCCCGTATCGGCGGTGAGGAGTTCGTTTTCATGCTGCCCGATACCGACGAGGCCGGCGCGCGGGTGGTGGCCGAAGACATCCGGCAGCGCGTCGCCGACACGGTGGTGCGCCGCGGCGACCGGGCGGTGCGCATGACCGTCAGCATCGGTCTGGTGGCGCGGGCCGGCGGTGGGCTCGATCTGGACGACATGCTGTCGGCCGCCGATCGGGCGCTCTATACCGCCAAGGCGTGCGGTCGCAATCGCGCGTTCAGCGAACAAGATGTGGACGGCGGCGGCGGCCCGGCTGGCCGGTCGGTGGGCGACCCGACGGCGGACTGATCCGGCCGGTGCTGTCGCTGCCCCCATGGGCCACGGCGGCAGGCCCGGGCAGACCGGGCGGGCTCGGCGCCATGGCCGGGCCGGATCGGCCGTCGACATCGTCAAGGGCGCGTCCGTCAACCGCGCGCCGGGCGGGCGCGTGCGACCTTCGGGCCGCTGGCCCCGGAGCGAGCGCGCTGGCATCACCGCTGGTCTGATGACAGCCCCGATCCATATCGTCTGGTTCAAGCGCGACCTCCGGATTGCCGACCATGGTGCCTTGGCCGGCGCCGCCGAGCGCGCGGCGACGGACGGCGGCGTGGTGTTGCCGCTTTATGTGGTGGAGCCCGGTCTTTGGGCCGGGCCCGATATGGCGGCGCGGCATTGGGGGTTCGTCGCTGACAGCCTGGCGGCGTTGCGCGCCGACCTGGCCGCTTTGGGGCAACCCCTGGTGGTACGGGTGGGCGAGATCATCGCCGTGCTTGACGATTTGTGCGCGGGTGGCCGCGTTGCTGGCCTTTATGCCCACCAGGAAACCGGCAATGGCTGGACCTTCGCCCGCGACCGCCGCGTCCGCGCCTGGGCCAAGGCCCGCGGGCTGCGGTTCGACGAGCCGCGGCAGTCCGGGGTTATCCGCAGCTTGGCGCATCGAGACGGCTGGGCGGCGCGTTGGGACCGGTTCATGGCCCAAGCGCCATGGCCGACGCCCGGCGCACTGCAACCGGTCGACCGCCTCGATCCGGGAACGATCCCCACCGCCGACGCTCTCGGTTTGCGTGCCGATCCCTGCCCGCAGCGTCAGCCGGGCGGTGCGCGGGCCGGTCTTGACTTGCTCGACAGCTTTCTGGATCGGCGGGGGCGCAGTTACCGGTGGGCCATGTCCAGCCCGGTGACGGCGTTCGATGCCTGCTCGCGCCTGTCGCCGCATCTGGCCTGGGGGACGCTGTCGGTGCGCCAGGTGGCCCAGCGCACCTGGGCCGCCCAGCGCACCTGGAAGGCCGAGACCGGCGCTGCGGCGCAGGCTTGGCGCCAGTCGCTGCGGTCGTTTTCCGCGCGGCTGCACTGGCACTGTCATTTTGCCCAGAAGTTGGAGGACGCGCCGCGGCTCGAAGTGGACAATCTTCACCGCGGCTATGACGGCCTGCGGCCCGACACCGCCGACCCCGAGCGTCTCGCCGCCTGGGCCGAAGGGCGCACCGGCCTGCCGTTCGTCGACGCCTGTATGCGCGCCCTGCGTGACACCGGCTATCTCAATTTCCGTATGCGCGCGATGGTCCAGGCGGTGGCGACCTATCATCTTTGGCTGCCGTGGCGTGACAGCGGGCTGGTCTTGGCCCGGCGCTTCACCGACTATGACCCCGGCATCCATTGGCCGCAGGCGCAGATGCAGGCGGGCACCACGGGCATCAACACCGTTCGCATCTACAATCCGGTCAAGCAGGGCTACGATCAGGACGCCGACGGTCGCTTCATCCGCCGGTGGGTTCCCGAACTGGCCGCCGTGCCCGATGCGTTCGTGCATGAACCGTGGCGCTGGGACGGTGCCGCAACGCTGTTGGGTCGGGGCTATCCAGCGCCCGTCGTCGACCACCAGCAAGCCGCCCGCGCGGCCCGCGAGCGCGTCCATGCGGTGCGCCGCAGCGCCGCCTTCCGCGACGAGGCCGACCGCATCCAGACCCGCCACGGCTCGCGCCGGTCGGGGCTGCGCCAGCGGGGCGGCAGCAACGGCCCGCGCGCACCGGCGACGGCGCCGGAACAAGGGCAGTTCGATTTTGACGCCCGCTGATCCAACGCTGCCTGACGGCTGCGTGACCGGGTCAGTCCAGGCAGTCGGGCGGGAACCAGATCGTCGCTTGAGTGCCGCCGTCTTCCGGCAGGCTGAGGCTCAGGCGCCCGCCGTGCAGTTCGGCGAACGTCCGCACCAGATACAGGCCCAGCCCCAAGCCCTCGTGTGAGCGCGCCAGACGCGTATCGCCCTGGGTGAACGGCTCGGTGACGGTGGCCAGCTTGGCTTTGGGAATGCCCGGTCCGTGGTCGCGGACCGTCAGGGTAACGCCGCCCTGGTCGCCATAGGCGGCGATAACCTCGATCAGCGTGCCCGGGTCGCTGAACTTGCGGCTGTTGGATAACAGGTTGAGCAGCATCTGACGGGCCAGCCGCAGGTCGAGGACCATGTTGGCGTCGAGGGCATCGCCGGTGAGTGTCACGGTCAGCGGTGGCGTCGCCTCGCCGCGGGCGTCCGGCAGGGCCGCCAGCGTCGCGCTGCAACCGCTGCCCCCCTCGGCGGTGGCGTCGTCGACCTCGGTGACGCCCAACAGCGACAAGGTGGAGGCGATGAGAGCGCGCGGCGTGGTCTCGGTTTCGCACAGCACGATCCGGCCCTGTTCGACCCGCGACACGTCGAGGATGGTCTCGATGATCGACAGCAGGTGCTTGCCGCTGAGGCGAATGTTCTCCGCATACTCGCGATAGCAGGGGTCGCCCAAGGTGCCGAACAGTTCCGAGGTGAGGATCTCGGAAAACCCGATGATGGCGTTGAGCGGCGTGCGCAGTTCGTGGCTGATGGTGGAGAGGAACTGCGACTTGGCCTGGCTCAGCGCCTCGGCCTGCCGGCGCGCCTCGATCAAGGTGCGTTCGTTGGCCCGGACCTCGGTCACGTCCTGGGCGACGCCTTCCATCACCAGCGCGCGCCCCTCGTCGTCGCGTTGGACCTTGGCCACATGATAGAGCACGCGCTCGGTGCCGTCCGGCCGGATGATCCGATGATCGCTGCTAAAGGTGTCGCCCTCGCGCACCGAACAGCGAACCTCGTGTTCCAGCGCGTCGCGATCGTCGGGATGCACGCACGCCATGTAGACGTCGTAGGACGGCAAGCGGCCGGTCTGGGGAAGGCCGAGGATTTCATAAAGGCCCGGCGACCACTGGATGTCATTGGTTCGAATGTCCCAGATCCAGTTGCCGATCCGCGCGATGCTCTGGGCATTGCGTAGATGCTCTTCGCTGCGTTCGAGGGCCTTGTTGGCGCGATCGATCTCGGTGATGTCGTGGGCTTCGGGGATCAGGTATTGCAGGTTGCCCTGGGCATCGTAACTCGGCCGGACGGTGAAGTCGAAGACCCTGTCTTCGCCATCCCAGCGCCGATGGGTGAGCCGACCGTGGATCACTTCGCCCCGCTGTGCCCGGCGCATGGCCTCCAGCATCCTGTCGCGCGATTCCGGATGACCGTCGAACCAGGCGGTCTCGGTGAAGAACCGACCGCAGACGTCGTCGGCCGGGCGCGCGATGAACGCCAGCGCGGCCTGGTTGGCTTCCAGCACGATCCCTTCCGGGTCGAGAAGCGCGATGAATTGAAACGTCAGGTCGAACAGTGCATAGAAGCGCCGCCGGTTCTCGTCCGTATGGTGTCGGCAGCCGACGCGGTTCGACAGATCGCGGACGATGGCGCCGTAGTGGCCCGCGTCGCTGCCGGTGAAGGCGAAGATGGTGGCCTCGGCGGGAAACACGGTGCCGGTGCGATGGCGCCCGTAGACATGGTTGCGTCGCCCCATCGTGCGCGCGCCGTCGGCGTTGGTCATGTAGTGCGCAACGTGCTGCTGGTGGCGACGGCTGAGGCCCAGCGGCAACAGGCGGTCAAGTGACGCCCCGATCAGATCGTCCGCGGACCAACCGAACAGCGCCTCGACCGCTGGATTGGCGGCGACGATCGTCTGGTTGCCGTCAATGACGACGATCGCGTCATTGGAATGGTGAAAGATCGGCCCGTCAAGCGCGGCGGGCATCCGCAAGGATTCTAACATGGACCGTCGCGCCATCCCTTACTGGTCACCGTTTTAAGGATAAAAAGAGACCTCAAGACTGTAAACGAATTGCTCAACGACGCGCGCAGAGGGGGCGGCGCGAGGCCGCCAGGGCGCAAAAACCGCTGAGCCATCAAGAATTTGATATGCGTGCGGCATCGTTTCCTTCGTCGATCGTGCCGCCGGTGGGACGTTTCTGATGACGAGCCGCCGCACCCCGACTCAACCACGCCGGCCCATTGGGCTGAGACATCGGGCCGTTTTCGGCGTCATCGCGGACCGGTTGACCGGCGCGGACCATGGCAGCGGTCGGCGACATGCGGCGCTCCTGGGAAGACACTTCAAGTCTACATTTCAACTATTGCTGTTAAAGCTTCGTTAACGAATTAATCGAGTGCGGCGTAGATCGCGATCTCGTCGCAACTTGGCCGAACGTGACGGACACACTTGAGCGACGGAATTTTTGTTTGATTACGATTCTAGTCGCTCTATGCTGGTACTGTCCCTTGCGTCGCCGCCCAACAGGTCAGCGTGCCGGGCGGCCAAAACGCCAGGGACCATCGGTCGAGGGATCAAGGGCCACGGACCATTAACCGGGCAGCGATAACAGGCGTTGGGGAAGACGAATGACGGTGGTTGAAACGAGCGGTCATTTCCGCAGCGGTGACATGTTGATCATTGACTCAACCCATCAAGGCACAATTCGTGTCATGGATGAATTTAACTATAATTTGTACAAGCGCGGATTGGGGTATGAGTTCCTTGGTGGGTTCACCTGCTTCTTTCCGGCCACGGTGACGGTACCGCGCGCCGGGCGGTGGCATGCCATGGTCGCATATGAAGGCGATCCGCCGGGCCTCGACTACCGCTTCAAGGTGCGGCGCGTGGCGGGGCTGCAGAGCGCCTGAGCCCTGGCAACCTTGACCCCGGCGTCGGGCGGTTCGATACAAGGCACATCATGTGAGTGTCGGCGATCCTGCCCGCGGTACGCTCGGGCGGGACGGCGCATCGGATGAGACCGGTCCGGCGTCCCTGTCCGGCCGGCCAAGCCTTGGGGTGTCCATGACCGATCCTGCCGGGCAGGACCAACAACGCCGGCGCGCGTTCGATGTGACCGTGCTGATCCGCCGCTTGTTGCGGGCCGACGCCGGGGTGCGCTGGGACCAGGCGGTGTTGTTCGTGCTCGCCCTCGCCATCGGCGTGTCGGTGGCCTATCTGGCGCTCGGTTTCCGTGCCTGGATCGATGCTTTGCAATGGATCGGCTTCGAAGCTGAACACGAACGTCTGGTCGAGGCGGTGGCGCAGCAGCCGGCTTGGCGGCTGATGGCCTGGCCGGTTGCCGGCAGCGTGGCGATCGCGCTGATCCTGCGTTTTGTGGTGCCGGCCGGCCGGCCGCACGGTGTCGCCGAGGTGATGGAGGCGGTGTCGCTGCGCGAGGGCCGGATCGACCTGCGCACCGGCGCGGGCTCGGTGCTGGCGGCGGCGACCGCGCTCGGCACCGGCGCGTCGACCGGGCGCGAGGGGCCGATGGTCCACGCCGGCGCCACGCTCGCCAGTTGGATCGCCCGGCGCCTGCACCTGTCGGCGAGCCTGAGCCGCACGCTGCTCGGCTGCGGGGCGGCAAGCGCGGTGGCGGCCAGCTTCAACGCGCCCATTGCCGGGGTTTTGTTCGCGCTCGAAGTGGTGGTCGGCCATTACACCCTGCATGTTTGGGCGCCGGTGGTGGTCGCCGGTGTTGCCGGCACCGTGGTCACCCGCGCCCATCTGGGCGACAATCCGGCGTTCACCGTGCCGCCGCTCGAAATCCTGTCATTCTGGGAATTCCCGGCCTTCCTGCTGTTGGGGTTGGTCAGTGCGGCCGTGGGCATCGCGTTCATGGCTGCCGTCATCGGCGCGGAGCGGTTGCGCCAGCGCTTGGTGCCGCTGCCCGACTGGGCGTTGCCGCCGGTGGCCGGGCTGTTCATGGGCGGCGTGGCACTCTATGCGCCCGAACTGTTGGGCGTCTCCTACGAGACCACCACCAAGACGCTCGACGGCGAGTTGGCCTTGTCGCTGTTGTTGGTGCTGATCCCGCTCAAGGTCTTGGCCACATCCTTGTGCCTGGCCTGTCGGTTCGGCGGCGGGGTGTTCTCGCCGTCGCTGTTTCTGGGCGCCATCACCGGCGGCGCCTTCGGGCTCGGGCTCGCCGCCCTGGTGGCGCAGACGGGCCCGGATGCGGCGGTCTCGTCGTCGGGCGTCTATGCCATCGTCGGCATGGCGGCGGTGGCTTCGGCGGTGCTCGGCGCGCCGATCTCCACCATGCTGATCGTGTTCGAACTGACCGGCAATTACGAGGTGACCATCGCGGTGATGATCGCCAGCGCCATCGCCAGCCTGATCACCCAGCTTTTCTACCGCCCGTCGCTGTTTATCCTGCAACTGGAGCAGCGCGGCATCCAATTGGAGGGCGGCAAGGCCACCCATCTGCTGCGCGCCACGCCGGTGCGCGCCGCCATGCGCGCCGACTTCGCCGTGGTCCACGAGGACGACGGCTACGACCATGTGCGGGCCATGATCATGGCGCATGAGGGCACCAAGCTGCCGGTGGTGGACAGTGCCGGGCGGCTGTTGGGCGTGGTCTCGCTGGGGCGCATGATCGATGCCGAGCGCTGGGCGCGCGACGGCGAGCCGCCGGTGGCGCGCGATCTGTGCCGGCCGGACCCGGGCTTCCTGGCCGCCGACGAGCCGCTCGGCACCGGCCTGTTGCGCATGGAGAACAGCGGCGACGACAGCCTGCCGGTGGTCCAGTCGGTGGACGAACCGGCGCTGGTCGGCATGCTCCACCACACCGATGTGCTCGAAGCCTATAACCGCGCGCTGCTCGAAGCCCAGGGCGGCCTGTCGACCCCGGCCCCCAGCCGCCGCTGAGCCACAGCCGGCACCTCGCAACCCGCTATTATCTCTCCCGTTTCGCGT
The DNA here is from genome assembly GCF_004341375.1 of Rhodothalassium salexigens DSM 2132. GTDB lineage: Bacteria > Pseudomonadota > Alphaproteobacteria > Sphingomonadales > Rhodothalassiaceae > Rhodothalassium > Rhodothalassium salexigens. The sequence goes on along the minus strand of NZ_SLXO01000007.1, from coordinate 182,833 downwards.
TTTTTGGCGCCGCCGGGTCCGGTCGCCCTTGATCTTGCCGACCTGGTGTTATACATACCTAGTACACCAAGGCGATAAAGCGGCACCAAGCCCGAGCCCGACAGCGAGCAAGACACGACCCCAGCGAGCGAGACCAAAACACGACCCCAGCGACCAAGACACCAGAGCGGCCACCCCAAGGCCCCCAAGAGCCCTGAGACACGACAGCAAGCGACGGACCCGACCGAACCCCTGGATAGGAGACAGACCATGTTCACGACCCAAACCGCCACCCAGTCCACCGCCGGCCAAATCACCCCGCCGCGCCCGGCCAGCCTCTACACCGTGCGCCGCAGCCGCCGCGCCCGCCGGTTGCAAGGCCGCGTCAACGGCTGATCCCCCCGCGCGGCAGGCCGCCCAGTCCCCGGTCGAGCCGGCTCCCAATCCAGCCGGCTCCCAATCCAGCCGGCTCCCAGTCCAGCCGGCTCCCAGTCCAGCCGGCCCCCCAGCCGAGCCGGCCGCGCCCGTGGCCCCGTCGTCCCTGCGGACGGCGGGGTTCGTGGGTTCTGGTGTCAGTGGTGGGCATCCGGGGCGGCGTCGCGCAGGGCGCGGAGCACGAACACCCGCAGCGCGCTCGACAGATTGCCCCGGCGCGCGGCGTCCACCTCGGTCACCAGGGCGTCGAGCGACTGGCCGCGCGCCTCGGCCAAGCCGATCAGCACCGGCCAGAACGCCGCTTCCAGGGTCACGCTGGTGCGGTGTCCGGCGACCCGCACCGAGCGCTTGACCACCCGTTCGGGTACCGTCTTGGGGTCTAGTAGGTCCATTGCACCTCGACATAGCCGCCGCGGCCGCGACCGGGCAGGCGCGCGCCCAAGCCCACATCGCTGCCGGCGACCCGGTTGAAGCCCGCCAGATGCTGGTCATAGCGCCGGTCGGTCAGGTTTTCGAGCCCCGCGCGCACCGCCACCTGGTCGTTCGCGCGCCATTGGCTCGACAGATTGACCAGCGCATAGCCCCCGGTCGCCGGTTCCTCCAGCGTGCGCGACACCCGCGTCTGGCGGGCCACCATCACCCCCTCGGCGCGCAGCGTCCAGGCGCCCCGCTCATAGGTCAGGCCCAGCGTCGCGCGGGCGGGCTGGATGCGATAGAGCGGCTCGTCGATGTCGCGGCGCTTGGCGCGCACATGGCCGACCACCGCGTCGGCCAGCCAGTGCGCGCCGAGCTTGACCGCGATCTGCGCGTCGAGCCCATAGAACAGCGCCGGCACATTGGCGAAGCGCAGCGGCGTCGGGTCGCCGTTCATGGCCGCGATCCGCTCGACCGGGCTGTCCGCCAGCCCCGGCGTGGCGTCCACCGGCACGCCCTGGATGAAGCCGTCGACCCACCGGGCATAGATCCGGGGCGAGATCAGCACCCGCTCGGTGGCCCAGTCGAGCCCGCCCTCGACCGTGTGCGCCACTTCCGGCGTCAGGTCCACATCGCCCACATAGATGTTGCCGTCGGCGAGCCCGCCGCTGACCGGCAACGGCAGCCAGGCATAGCGCTCGACGAACAGGGGCGCCCGGGTCTGGCGGCCGCCGGCCAGCGTCCCGGTGAGGCTGTCGGTGAGGTCGACGCCGAGCCGGGCGCTCGCCGCCCAGTCGGTGTCGGTGCGGCGCCGGTCTTGGGCGTTGAACGCGGCGGCCAGCCCCTGGACCGGCGGCGGCACGGCCGGCCCGGCGGCAACCGCGCCGGCGTCGCTGGTCCAATGGTCGACGCGCAGGCCGGCGCTCAAATGCACCGGCTCGGCGTCGGCGGCGTAGTCGACGAAGGCGCCGGCCTGGCGGACGCGGGCGTCGACGAAGCTCGCGACCCGAAAGTCGGCATTGGCGGGGTTGGTGATGGTCAGGTCGTGGCGGCGGCGGTCGCCGTCGGTGCCCAGGGTCAGCCGGCCGGGGCCAAGGCCGCGCGCCGCGCTCACCTTGTAGCCGAGCGAGCGGCTGTCGGCGGGCAGGCTGCGCCGGGCGCGCGCGCCGGGGTCGGGGCGCAGCAGCGTGTTGGCCATGCCATGGTCGACCCGGCCCACATCGACCCGACCCGCCACCGCCCAGGCGCCCCATTGCCCGGCATAATCGGCGCGGCCCAGATGGGTGTGGAAGAAGCGGATGTCGGAGCCGAGCGCCGGCGTGCCGGTGGTCGCGGTGTCCACATAGCGATATTGCGCACCGAGGCGGTGGTCGGCGCCCACGCGCACGCCGCCGCCGAGGCCGGCGCTGGCGCGTTGGTAGCGGGTCGCCCGCACCCGGCCGCCGGGAAAGCGATAGTCGCCGCCGCGCTCATAAGAGCCGAGCACATGGGCGCGGTATCGCCGGTCGGCCAGGGCGACCATGCCGCCGCCCTGGAAGCCCCGGTCGACCGACTGACCGCGCACCGTCAGGTCGGCCTTGACGCCGCGGTCGGCGTCGGCGTCGGCGAAGTGGCTGCGTTTGAGCTTGGCGTCGACCGCGCCGCCGAGGCCCGGCCCGGCGCTGACCGGGGCGATGCCGCGCACCACCTCCAGCCGGTCCACCAGCGGGCGCGGCGCATAGTGCAGCGGCGGGTCCATCAGATTGGGCCCGCCCGAGGCGATCGCCTGGCCGTCGACGCGCACGGCGAGCCGGGTCGACGACAGGCCGCGCAGTTGCACCTGGCCCGACAATGGCCCGAGCGCGTTGACCGCGCCGCCCGGCACCCGCTCAAGCGCGGCGGCGGTGTCGGCGGCCAGGCTGGGCGCGGCCATCGGTGCCACGCTCAGCCGGTCGCGGCGCAGGCGCTCGGCGGTGATGACGATCTCTTCGATCGGCCCCAGCGTCTGGCCCGGCTCGGCGGCCGACAGGGCCGCGGCCGGCGCGGCCAACAGCGCCGCCACGGCGAGCGCGCGGCTGGCCCAGTTGCCGGCCCAGTGATTGGCGGAGTGGCTGGTTCGGGCGACCCGGCACCGGCGAAGCGCCGCGCGCTCCGGCTCAATTGGAGCATGGGGGGCGACCGGCGAACGGGGCTCGATCGGGACCAGGGGGGCGCTGAGGCGCGCGGTCTGGGGCGCGCTCTGGGACGCGATTTGGGACCCGGGGGCAAGGCGGCGCGGACGGGCGCTGATATGGGCGCCGATACGGGCGTCGATACGGGCGTCGATACGGGCGGGGGCGATCACGGGGAGGGCTCCTCGAACGGACAGACGGGGGCGCCGCGCCGCCGCCCGGTTCGGGCCCGGTCCTCAACCGACGACGCGCGGGCGACGCTCGGGCGGTCGGTCAGGTGGGCGTGGTGAACACGGACGGCGCGATGCGCTGCGGCTTGGCGACGGTCAGACGCGGGAGCGGGGTGGGGCGCGGGCGCCGTGTTCGGTGGCCGGCGGGCCGCGCGGCGCCCGGTGGTCGGCCCCGGGGCACAGCCGGCGCGCCCCGGTCTCGACGCTCGGCGCCAGCACGGTGGGCGTCGGCGGCGCCAGCCCGACGAGCGCCGACAGCACACAGCCGGGGCAGGGCGGCAGCTCGTCCGCCCGGTCGTCGGCGGGCGCCGGGACACCGTCGACGACGGTCACCCAGCGCATCCCCTCGGGCATGCACAGCAGCACCCGTTGCCCGGGCGCCTCGCCGGCGGCGGCACGCGTCGTTGCGCCGGCAGCGGCCAGCGTCGCCATGGCCAGATTGGGCCCGACCGCGCCGAGCGTCAGCAGCAGGGCCGCCACCAGCGCCAGGGAGCGCTGCGGATATCGACGCCGGGTCCACATGCTTCAAGCTTATACGGTCGCCGATGGGACTTGGCCACTACGCCGGTCGGTGGGCCGACGCGCTTTGCCGGTCTTGCGCGCGGCGACTTTTGGTCGCACCATTTGCGGGCGGACCGGCAGCGACGGGGAGAACGGCGATCATGGACGAGGCGGAGAACCGGCTCATGGACAAGACCGATGAGGGGCTGCGCGTCGGCGCCGACGGGGTGTGCCGGTGCTGGTGGTGCGGCGACGCGCCCGATTATCAGCATTATCACGACACCGAATGGGGCCGCCCCGAAGGCCGCGACGACCGCTTGTTCGAAAAACTGGTGCTGGAAGGCTTTCAGGCCGGCTTGAGCTGGATCACCGTGCTGCGCAAGCGCGAGCGGTTCCGGCGCGCGTTCGCGGGCTTCGACTGGCAGGTCATGGCGCGCTTCGACGAGGCGGACGTGGCGCGGTTGCTGGCCGATCCGGGGTTGATCCGCCACCGCGGCAAGATCGAGGCGGCGATCAACAATGCCCGGCGCATGGAGGATTTGCTGGCCGAGACCGGGTCGTTCGCGCGCTTCGTGTGGCAGTTCGAGCCGGTGCCTGAACGCCGGCCCGAGCGGGTCACCTATGATGCGGTCAAAGCCGGCCCACCGCCGCGCGAGGCGCGCGCCATGGCCAAGGCGTTGCGCGCGCGGGGCTGGCGCTTCGTCGGCCCGGTGACGGTCTATTCGCTGTTCCAGGCCGAGGGGCTGGTCAACGACCATCTGCCCGGTTGCCCGCGCCGTGCCGAGGTCGCCGCCGACCGCGCCGCCTTCACCCGGCCGGTGTAAGACCCGTCGCTCTCCTGACCGTCGCCGCTTCAAGCCGCGCCTTGTTCGTCATCGCGAGCGCAGCGAAGCGATCCATCGCTGCCCGCGTTGGGCACGCCGGAGCTGCGTGTGCGCGGCCACCGGCCCACATGTCCGAGCCGACGCCCGCGCCTGTGGCCAGCGTCGGTTGGATGGCGTCGCTGACGCTCGCCATGACGGTTGGGGGCGGACCTTCGCCGCTTCAAGCCGCGCGTTGTTCGTCATCGCGAGCGCAGCGAAGCGATCCATCGCTGCCCGCGCTGGGCACGCCGGGGCTGCGTGTGCGCGGCCATCGGCTCACGTGTCGGAGCCGACGCCCGCGCCTGTGGCCAGCGTCGGTTGGATGGCGTCGCTGGCGCTCGCCATGACGGTTGGGGGCGGGCGTTTGCCGCTTCAAGCCGCGCCTTGTTCGTCATCGCGAGCGCAGCGAAGCGATCCATCGCTGGCCGCGCTGGGCACGCCGGGGCTGCGTGTGCGCGGCCACCGGCCCACATGTCGGAGCCGACGCCCGCGCCCAGCGTCGGTTGGATGGCGTCGCTGACGCTCGCCATGACGGTTGGGGGCGGGCGTTTGCCGCTTCAAGCCGCGCCTTGCCGGCGGAGCGTTTGGGCCGGGCCGGTCGGTCTTTTGGCGCCCCGCCCGGCGCCGATGGCGGGCGGGCGGGGCGCGGCGGTCAGGTTTCTTCCGACAGTTGGAACAGGTCGGTGTTGCCGCCGATGGCGGCGGTGTTGACGGTCATCACCCGTTCGTTGGCGAAGCGCGGCAGATAATAGGGCCCGCCCGCCTTGGGGCCGGTGCCCGACAGGCCGGTGCCGCCGAACGGCTGCGACCCGACCACCGCGCCGACCATGTTGCGGTTGACGTACATGTTGCCGGCCAGAGTCTTGCGGAACAGCGTCTCCCACCGTCCTTCGAGGCGCGTGTGCACGCCGAAGGTCAGGCCATAGCCGGTGTCGCGCAACTCGCTCAGCAGCGCCTCGATGTCCTCGCCGCGGAAGCGCAGCACGTGCATCACCGGGCCGAACACCTCCTCGGTCAACTGGCTCAGCCGGTCGATCTCGTAGATGCGCGGGGCGAAATAGGTGCCGTGGGCGCAGCTTTCGGGCAGCTCGGCCCGGGCGACCAGGTGCGCTTCGCGGTCCATGCGCGCGGCGTGGGCGTCGAGCCGGGCCAGCGCCTCGGCGTCGATGATCGGGCCGATGTCGGTGCTCAACCGCGCCGGATCGCCGACCCGGCGTTCGGCGAGCGCGCCTTTCAGCATCTCGATCATCGGCTCGGCGACGCTGTCCTGCACCAGCATCACCCGCAGCGCCGAACAGCGCTGACCGGCCGAGCCGAACGCCGACATCAGCGCGTCGTCGGCGACCTGTTCGTGGAGCGCTGTGGAGTCCACCACCATGGCGTTCTGTCCGCCGGTCTCGGCGATCAGCGGCAGGATGGCGCCGTCGCGCTCGGCCAGCGTGCGCTGGATCAGCTTGGCGGTCGGCACCGAGCCGGTGAACGCCACGCCGGCCAGCCGCCGGTCGCGCAGGATCGGCCCGGCCACCGTCGGGCCGTCGCCGAGCAGCAGGTGCAACACCGCGCCCGGCACGCCGGCGCGCAGGAACAGGTCGGCGGCATAGTGGGCGACCAGCGGCGTCTGTTCGGCGGGCTTGGCGATCACCGCATTGCCGGCGGCCAGCGCGGCGGCGATCTGGCCGGTGAAGATGGCCAGCGGGAAGTTCCACGGGCTGATGCACAAGAACACGCCCCGGCCGTGCAGCGACAGGCGGTTGGCCTCGCCGGTGGGGCCGGGCAGCGGCGTGCCCTCGACGGCGCAGTGGCGTTCGGCCTCGACCGCGTAATAGCGGCAGAAGTCGGCCGCCTCGCGCACCTCGGCGATGCCGTCGGCGATGGTCTTGCCGGCGTCGCGGGTCATCAGGTCGAGCAGCGGCGTGCGGTGCGCTTCGAGCGCGTCGGCCATGGCGCGCAGGATCGCCGCGCGCTCCCCGCCGCCGCGGGCGTCCCAGGCCGGCTGGGCGGCGACCGCCGAGGCCAGCGCGGCTTCGATGTCGGCCGGCCGCGCGGCGCGCATGGTGCCGGCGGCAACCCGCGCGTCGGCCGGCCGGTGCACCGGTGCCGGCGCCGCGCCGGTCTCGGCGCCGTCGACCAGGCAGGCGGCGTGGCGCTCGATGCGCGCGCGGCTCGCCAGGGTCTCCAGCAAGGGTCCGGTGACCGTCGGCTCGGCCAGGTCGACGCCTTGCGAATTGCGCCGCTCGGGCCCGAACAGGTCGAGCGGCAGCGGGATGTTGGCATGCCGGCCCAAGGGGTGGGCGTCCACATCGTCCAGCGGGTCGAAGGTGACCTCCTCGACCGGCACGCTGGCGTCCATGAAGCGGTTGACGAAGCTGGAATTGGCGCCGTTTTCCAACAATCGGCGCACCAGATAGGGCAACAGGTCCGAATGCTGGCCCACCGGCGCATAGATGCGCGTGGTGATCGGCCGGCCGAGCACCTCTTCGGCGGCCTTGTAGAGCAATTCGCCCATGCCGTGCAGGCGCTGGAACTCGTGCGGCGCGTCGCCGGCCAGGCTCGACACCAGGGCGATGGTGTGGGCGTTGTGGCTGGCGAATTGCGGGAACAAGGCGTCGCCATGGCCGATCATCGCCTTGGCGCAGGCCAGATAGTTGACGTCGGTGTTGGGCTTGCGGGTGAACACCGGATAGTCGTCGAGCCCCATCACCTGGGTGTGCTTGATCTCGGTGTCCCAATAGGCGCCCTTGACCAGCCGCACCGGGATCTGCCGGTGGGTTTCGCGGGCCAGCGCGGCGACCCAGTGGATCAACGGCAGGGCGCGCTTTTGATAGGCCTGGATGGCGAGGCCCAGGCCGTCCCAGCCGGCAAGCTCGGGGTCGCGGGCCAGCGCCTCGATCACCGTCAGCGACAGGTCGAGCCGGTCGGCCTCCTCGGCATCGATGGTCATCTGGATGCCCTGGGCCTTGGCGCAGAGGGCGAGCGCCCGGGCGCGCGGCAGCAACTCGGCGATCACCCGGTCTTCCTGGGTCTGTTCGAAGCGGGCGTGCAGCGCCGACAGCTTGACCGACAGCGACGACGAGCGGGTCGGCCCGCCGGCCTCGTCGCGGCAGGCGCCGCCGACCGCGTCGATGGCGCCGGCATAGGCGTCGAAATAGGTCTGGGCCGCGGCGTCGGTGCGCGCGCCTTCGCCCAGCATGTCGAACGAGACCAGTTGCTTGCCCGCTGGCTGGCGGGCGCGCCGGGCGATCGCGTCGTCGATGCTGCGGCCATAGACGAACTGCCGGCCCATGATCTTCATGGCTTGATTGATCGCCTGGCGGATCACCGGCTCGCCCGAGCGGTGGATCAGCTTTTCCAGCCAGTGGCCGGGGTGGCGGACGATCTGCTCGTCGAGTGCGGCGATCCGGCCGGTGAGCATCAGCGCCCAGACGCCGGCATTGACGAACGGGCTGTCGGACTGGCCCAGATGGCTGTCCCAGTCGCCCGAGCGGATTTTCTCCGAGATCAGGTCGTCCTGGGTTTCGCGGTCGGGCACGCGCAGCAGCGCCTCGGCCAGGCACATCAGCGCGATGCCTTCCTGGTTGGACAGGCCGAATTCCTGCAGGAACGCGTCGATGGTGCCTTGTTCGGTCTTTTTGTCGCGCGAGCGGCTGACGATCTGCTGCGCCAGATCGACCGCCTCGGCGCGGTGGCGCGCGTCCAGGTCGAGGGTCGCTCGCAGGCGAGCGACGGCTTGGGGTTCGTCCTCATGCTTGGCCGCGCGGATGGCCGCGCGGTGCCGGGCGAGAGCGTCGCGGGTGCCGGTCGTGCCGACGTGGGGGGCACCGGGCCGGGAGACGGTGGGCGATGCGCACATGGTCCGAAATCCTTACCTGACACATGATAATGGACAGAGATTTACTGCATCGCCGTGTTTGCGACAATAAAAGCGCCTTCCCCCTTTCGGGTGGGCCGGCGACCGGTCCGCTTGTCGGCGCGGGGGCGAACGGGATGAAAAAGGGGCTGGACATTCCGGTCTTCAGCGGGTAGTGGAGGCGCTTCCGATGCGGACGCCGGTTGCCCTTGGTGATCGCGAAGCCGTATCATCGGGCCGTTAGCTCAGTGGTAGAGCAGCTGACTCTTAATCAGCGGGTCCAGGGTTCGAATCCCTGACGGCCCTCCATTTAAATCAAGGCGTTAGAAGGTCGTTCACCTTTAACCTTTCGCCGGTTTTACACTTAGTTTTACACTCCCGCCTCATCCAAGCGGGCAATCGCGCGGGCGGCACGGCGCCGCTTGGCCGTGTATTTGCGCACCATGGCAGTGGTCTTGTGGCCGGTGACGGCAGCAACATCGTCCCAGTCCAGACCCAGTTCGCGCAGGACTGTGGCTGCCGTATAGCGCAGGCCATGGGTGGTGCGCGGTCTGTGCCCGGCTCGCGTAAAGGTGCACGCCGTGTGCCCTTCCAAAACCGTACTGCCTGCCGGGGTGAAGCGGGCGCGTCTTGCCGCGTGATAGCACTTACCCCATATTGACATCATCGACATTGATTGATCGAGGAGCAGGTCCGGTGCCCGCCGTCACCATTCGCAACATCTCGGACGAAACCCATCGCGCCATCAAGGCGCGCGCTGCCGAGCATGGCCGCAGTGCCGAAGCGGAAATGCGCGCCATTCTGGAAGCGGCGGTGCGGCCCGCCGAGCGCCTGCGTCTCGGCTCCGCCCTGTCGGCGTTGAGCCGCGAGGCCGGGCTGACCAACGCGGATTTCGAGGCGCTGGACCAAGCGCGTGACAAGACGCCCGCCACGCCGATGCGCTTTGACCGATGATCGTTCTGGATACCAACGTGGTCTCCGAGGCGATGAAGCCGGAGCCTGACCCGGCCGTGCGCGCCTGGCTGGACGAACAGGCGGCCGAAACGCTGTACATCACCAGCGTCACCGTTGCGGAACTCCTGTTCGGCATCGGTGCGCTGCTGGATGGACGGCGCAAGCAGAAGCTGGCCGCCACGCTCGACGGGATGCTCCCGCTGTTAGAGGGCAGAATCCTCGCCTTCGATACTGCGGCCGCCCACCACTACGCCGATCTTGCCGTTGCGGCCCGCAAGGCGGGCAAGGGCTTTCCCACGCCGGATGGCTATATCGCCGCCATTGCAACCGCCCACGGCTTCGCTGTCGCCACGCGTGATGCCAGCGCCTTCGACGCGGCAGGCGTTCCGGTCATCGACCCCTGGATGACGCGGCGCTGAAGAGGAGGGCGGTCAATGCCTGGCGGGTTCTCGATTGCGTCCCCAATGTCAACGATAACGCTTTAACCTATTGAAAAGAACATTTTCGACGCTACCGCCCTTAAAGACGGCGGCCGAACCAAACGATGCGCCCGATTATGGCGACATGCGACAGTTGAGAAATCAGCGGGTCCAGGGTTCGAATCCCTGACGGCCCTCCATCTATCCTACTGGATAAAAAGCGCGTTTCCCCGATCGGCTCGGTCGGGCGGGCGCTATTCCGAAGTTTTCCCAGACGACCGTTGCGGCCTTGCTGCCGATCCCGCCTGCGTCGTACGGCGCCTTCGGGCGGGCGGGGCGGCTTCGGTATCGGTCCGGGCTGTGAACTCCTTTTGGGTCCAGGGCCTTGGGGCCGGCCTCTCGCGATCGTCCGAAAGACCGGCTATGGGCGGCGTCACCTTGTGGCGGCCCGGCACATGCGCCCCAAGGCGCATTGCCAGAGCCGTTGGCGCCGGGCGCGCCGGGTCAGGCGAAGTCGGCTTCCAGCACCACGCGATAACGCGCCTTGCCGGCTTCCAGATGCGCGATGGCGTCGTTCAAGCGGCTCATCGGAAACACCTCCGTTTGCGGCTTGATGCCGTGGCGGGCGCAGAAATCCAGCATCAGCTTGGTGGTGTGCGGGCTGCCCACCGGCGAGCCGGTGACCCGGCGCTGTTCGAAGAACACCTTGAACGCCTCCATGTCCAAGGGCTCGGGGATGGCGCCGACGATGTGGAAGGTGCCGCGCGGCGCCAGGGTGTCCAGATAGCGGTTCCAGTCGAGGCTGACATTGACCGTCACCAGCAGGAAGTCGAGCGTGCCGGCGATGGCGTCGAGCGCTTCGGGGTCGCGGCTGTCGACCACATGGTGAGCGCCGAGGCGCCGGGCCTCGTCGGCCTTGGCGCCGGTGGAGGTGAACGCGGTCACCTCGCAGCCCCAGGCGCGCAGGAATTGCAGCGCCAGATGGCCCAGCCCGCCGATGCCGACCACACCGACCCGGTCGGTGGGCTTGACGCCGGATTGGATCAACGGGTTGAATACCGTGATGCCGCCGCAGAACAGCGGCCCGGCCGAGATCGCGTCGATGCCGTCGGGCAGCGGAAACACCCAGGTGGATTGCGCGCGCACCCGGTCGGCGAAGCCGCCATGGCGGCCGACGATGGTGTGGCCGCGGCTGCGACACAGATTATGGTCGCCCGACAGGCACGGGTCGCAATGATGGCAGGCGTGCGAGAACCAGCCGAGCCCGACGCGCTGGCCCACGCGCACGTCGGTGACATTGGCCCCGGCCTCGACCACCGTGCCGACCACCTCGTGGCCGGCAACCAGCGGGAACTGCGCCAGCCCCCATTCGTCGTTGATCATCGACACGTCGGAATGACACAGGCCGCTGCTTTCGACGCGGATCTCCACCTGGTCGGCGCCTAACGGGCCGGGGTCATACTCGAAGGGCTCCAGCGGCGCACCGGCGGACGGGGCGGCATAGGCGCGAATGGCGGTCATGGGGAAAACTCCCTTGTGGTGGTCTGGCAGTCTTGGGCTGCGGCGGCGCCCGGGGTCGTGCGCCCGGGTCGCCGCCGCAGCCGTTGCACATTGGAATGGCACCACGCGGTGTCAATCGCCAGTATGCTGCAACGCCAAAAACCCGCATAAGGATTGGCGCCTGCCGCGCCGCCGGCGCGCACCGCGCGGTCACGGCGGTGGTTTTCAAGCCGCGGGGCGCCTGCTAAGCGACAAAGGGTTCGCCGCCTTGAGGAGTTCCCATGCCCGATTTGTTTCCCGTCCCGAGCGTGCCGACCCTGCCCATCGCCGGCCGCGAGGCGCGCTTTCCGGTGCGCAGGATTTATTGTGTGGCCCGCAACTATGCCGCCCACGCGCTGGAGATGGGCATGGACCCCGAGCGCGAGCCGCCGTTCTTCTTTATGAAGCCGGCCGACGCCCTGGTGCCCGGCGACGCCGACGTGCCCTATCCGCCGCAGACCGACGACCTGCATCACGAGGTGGAGCTGGTCGCCGCCATCGGCACCGGCGGCCGCGATATCGCGCCCGAAGTGGCGCTTGACCATGTCTATGGCTATGCGGTCGGCAACGACCTGACCCGGCGCGACCTGCAAGCGGCGGCGCGCGCACGCGGCCAGCCCTGGGACACCGCCAAGGGGTTCGACCATTCGGCACCGGTGTCGGCGCTGCAACCGGCCGAGCGCATCGGCCACCCGTCGACCGGCGCGGTGCGCCTGCGGGTCGGCGACACCCTGCGCCAGGACGGTGACCTCAGCCAGTTGATCTGGACGGTGCCCGAGATCGTCGCGCTGTTGTCGGGGTTGTTTACCCTGCACCCGGGCGATCTGGTGTTCACCGGCACGCCGGCGGGCGTCGGCGCGGTGCGCCCGGGCGAGACCATGGTCGCCGAGGTGGAAGGGGTCGGCCAATTGGTCACCCGCATCGTCTGACCGACCGGGGAGGGCGGATCGATGAAGCTTTACACCTATTATCGCAGTTCGGCGGCATTTCGGGTGCGCATCGCGCTCAACCTCAAGGGGCTGGAGGCGGTGCCGGTGCCGGTGCATCTGGCGCGCGGCGAGCAGGCCGGCGCGGCCTATCGCGCGCGTAACCCGCAAGCGCTGGTGCCGGCGCTCGAACTGGACGACGGCCGGGTGCTGACCCAGTCCATGGCGATCCTGGAGTATCTGGACGAAACGGTGCCCGAGCCCGCGCTGCTGCCCGCCGACCCGGTCGACCGGGCACGGGTGCGCGCCATGGCGGACCTGATCGCTTGCGACATCCACCCGCTCAACAATCTGCGCGTGTTGACCTATCTTAAGGGGCCGCTGGACCAGACGCCGGCGGCGGTGGGGGCGTGGTACGGCCATTGGGTGCGCGCAGGCTTTGCCGCGCTTGAAACCCTGGTGGCGGCGCAGGGCGCGCGGTTTTGTTGGGACCACCGGCCGGGCTTGGCGGATCTGTGCCTGGTGCCGCAGATGTGGAACGCGCGCCGGTTCGAGGTGCCGCTCGACGACTTCCCCACGCTGGTGCGCATCGACGCCGAGTTGCGCGCGTTGCCCGCTTTCGCAGCCTCAGCCCCCGAAGTCCAGCCCGACGCCCCGGCGGCCTGAGCGGGTCGCCAGAGGCGGCAAGCCGGCGCCGGGCCGCTTGCGGGAGCGCCAGTCTGCGCGGTCAGCGGCCCGGGTCGGTCAGAAACCGGGCCACCGCCGCCACCGCCTCGTCGATGGTGTCGTCATGGCTGCGGCCGGATGCCTTGCGCGGCTTGAGGTCGTGATTGCCGTCCTCGGCCCAGTGCAGGTGCACCGTGGCCGGCAGGGGGTAGCCCGCCACCTCGTCCCGGGTGCCGAACGGGTCGCGGTTGCCCTGGGCGATCAGTACCGGACAGCGCAGGGCCGGGAAATGGTCGAGGCGCAGGCGCTCGGGCTTGCCCGGCGGGTGGAAGGGATAGCCGAACACCGCCACCGCGTCGCCCACGCCCTGGGCCGCCAACAGCGTCGCCATGCGCCCGCCCATGGACTTGCCGCCGATCGCCAGCCGGCCGCCGGCCGGCGCCCCCTGCTCGGCCACCTGGTCGATCACATGGGTAAACCGCGCCAGCAGCTTGGCCTGGGCCTCGGGCGGGCGCTTGACGCCGTCGCTGCGGCGCCGGGCCATATAGTCGAACTCGAACCGCACCACGCGGACCCCGTGCGCGCCCAGGCCACGGGCCACCCGGTCCATGAACGCGCTGTCCATGGGCGCGCCGGCGCCGTGGGCCAGCACCAGCGTGGCGGCGGCGTCGGCCGGGCCGTCGATCAACAGGTCGTCGGGCATGGTGCGGTCGTCTCCTTGGGGCGCGTTACCGCCCGGTTTTGCCGCGCAGCGGCGGTGCCACCAGGGCGCGCTCGACGCCCTCGAACACCACCACCACCAGAAGCGCCAGAACCGCCGAGGGGATCGCCCCTTCAAGGATCAGCGACTGGTCGTTGAGCCGGATGCCGGTCAGAATCGGCTGGCCATAGCCGCCGGCGCCGACCAGGGCGCCGAGCGTGGCGGTGCCCACATTGATCACCGCGGCGGTCTTGACCCCGGCCAGGATGGTCGGCAGCGCCAGCGGCAATTCGATGCGCCACAGCTTGGCGCGCGCGGGCAGGCCGAGCGCTTGGGCGGCGTGTTGCAGCGACAGCGGGATGCCGGTCAGGCCGGCATGGGTGTTTCGCACCAGCGGCAGCAGCGAATAGACGAACAGCATCGCCACCGTCGGCGCCCAGCCGATGCCGAGCAACGGGATCAACACCACCAGCAGCGCCAGCGACGGGATCGTCTGCAGCACGCCCACGGTGCCCAGCACCACGTGCCCCAGCCGCGGCAAGCGCGCCGCCGCGATGCCCAAAGGCACCGCGATGACCAGCGCCAGGCCCAGCGACACCGCCACCAGCCCCAGGTGCGCCACGGTATAGCCCCACAGCCGTTCGGCGAGGCCGGGGCCGCTGGCCACGTCCACATCGAGCGTACCGGTCTCGCCAAGCAGCTTGGCCGCGGCCACACCGTCCGGCCGGCCTTCGAGCTTCACCAGCGCGTTGGCCCGGCGCATGGTGTCGGCGTCGATGGCGCCGGCAAGCCGGTTGAGCGCCCGGACCGCGCGCGGATCCAGGTCCCGATCATAGACATAGGCGCCCTCATAGCCGGGGAAGTAGCGCCGGTTGTCGCGCAGCACCGCCAGGTCATAGGCGACGATCTCGGCGTCGGTGGCATAGGCGTCGGTGACGTCGATGCGACCGCTGGCGATGGCGCGATAGGCCAGGTTGTGCTGTATGCCCTGGACGTTGCGGTGCGGCAGGTCGTAGCGCTTGGCCATGCCGCGCCAGCCGTCGCCCCGGTCGAGGAATTCGTTGGAAAAGCCGAGCGCCAGGTCGGGGTGTTGGGCCAGGTCGGCCAGGGTCTCGATGCCCAGGCGCTGCGCGTGCCCGGCGCGCATGGCGATGGCGTAGGTATTGTCGAAGCCGAGCGGCGGCCCCATCGCCAGCCCGCGTTCGGCAAGGCGTTGGCGCAGCGCGGCGATGCCCGGCGCCTGGCCCGCGAAGATCTCGTGTTGCAGCGTGCCGGTATAGTCGGGGTAGAGGTCGATATCGCCGTTTTCGAGCGCCTTGAACACTACCTGGCTGCCGCCCAGTTCGGCGCGGTGGTGGACCTCGAAGCCGGCGTTTTCCAGCAGCAGCCGCGCCGCTTCGGCCAGCACCACCGATTCGGTGTGCGCCTTCGAGGCGATGGTGATCACCGGCCGGGCGTCGGTATCGTCGGTTTGCGACGACGCGGTCGCCCGCGCGCCGCCCGTTGCGGTCAGGATGGACAGGCAGACCAGGAGAGCCAGGGTCGCGAACAGCCGGGCGCGGCCGCCGGGCCGGTTGCGGGTCCAGTCCAACGATCGGTCGTCGGTCATGGCCTGGCCTCCGCGCCGGGGGGCGCTGCGTGTGGTGGGACTTGCGCGCCGGCCGGCTCGGCGCTCGGCGCATCCATCGGCCGGCTGGCGGCCAGGAAGCGGGTGACGAACGGGTCGGCGGGGGTGTTGGCCAGATCCTCGAAGCGGCCGTGCTGGATCAGCGCGCCGTTGCGCATCAGATACAGGTCGTGGGCCAGGAACCGGGCCTCGTCCATGTCGTGGGTGATCAGGACGGCGCTCTTGTGCAGCCCGCACATGATGTCGCGGACCTCTTGTTGCAGGTCGTGGCGGATGATCGGGTCGAGCGCCGAGAACGGTTCGTCGAACAGCAGCACCTCGGGGTCGAGCATCAGCGCGCGCATGATGCCGACGCGCTGGCGCTGACCGCCCGAGAGCGCGATCGGGTAGCGGTCGAGCGCGGCGAGCGGCAGGTGCACCAGGTCGGCCAACTCGGCGACCCGGGCGTCCATGGCCTCGGCGCTCCAGCCGGCTTCGCGCGCCACCAGCGTCACATTGGCGCGCGCGGTCAGATGCGGAAACAGGCCGCCGTCCTGGATCACATAGCCAATCCGCCGGCGATAGCTCACCGGGTCGAGGCCTTGCACATCTTCGCCGTGGAACAGCACACGCCCGGCGCTCGGCCGGATCAGCCCGGCCAGCAGCTTGATGAGGGTGGATTTGCCCGAGCCCGATGGGCCAATGAAGGCGCAGGTCTGACCGGCCGCGACGCGCGCGGTCAGGGGCTTGAGCGCTTCGACCGAGCCGTAGCGTTTCGCCACCCCGGTCAACTCAAAGACACATTGTTGCATGTTCGCAACAATAGCCATCTATATCCCACATTCAAGCGCCGGATGCATTGGCGCCGGTGATGTGGCATAGAGCGGGCCATGCAGCAGTTTCTTCTCGATCACGAGCCGATGGTGCGCCTGGGCGTCTTCGCGGGGCTTCTGACCGCGCTGGCGTTGGCCGAGGCTGTGTTCCCGCGCCGCGCCCGGCGCCAGCGGCGCGGTTGGCGCTGGCCGGTGAATCTGGCGTTGGTGGCGCTTGGCACCTTGGCATTGCGCCTGGTCATTCCGGTGGTCGCGGTCAGTGCCGCCTTGTGGGCCGAGGCGGCGGGCTGGGGTCTGTTGCGCTGGCTCGGGCTCGCCGATGGGGCGGCGTTCGCGATCGCGGTGCTGGCGCTCGACCTGGCGATCTATGGCCAGCATGTGGCCATGCACCGGCTGCCCTGGTTGTGGCGCGTGCACCGGGTCCACCATGCCGACCTGGATCTGGACGTGACCTCGGGCCTGCGCTTCCACCCGATGGAGTTCGTGCTGTCGATGTTCTACAAGGTGGCGGTGGTGGTGGCCTTGGGCGCGCCGGCGGCGGCGGTGGTGGTGTTCGAGGTGGTGCTGAACGCGCTGGCGCTCTTCAACCACGCCAATCTGCGCCTGCCGGCAGCCGTCGACCGGATCTTGCGCCGGGTCATCGTGACCCCGGACGTGCACGTGGTCCACCACTCCACCCTGGGCTGCGAGACCGACAGCAATTTCGGCTTCAACCTGATCGTCTGGGACCGCCTGTTCGGGACCTATCGCGCCCGCCCCGCAGCCGGACCGGTGGCGGTGACGCTGGGCCTGCCCGAATGCCAGCAGAGCCACCAGGTAACCTTGCCGCGCCTGCTCGCCGCGCCGCTGCGCGGGCTGGGCGGCGCGCCGTCGACCACCGCCATGGCCAAACCGGCGCCCGAGGGAGAGCCCGACGCACCATGAAAACCCTTTGGCTGTTGCGCCACGCCAAGTCGAGTTGGTCGGACCCCGGCCTCGACGATTTCGACCGGCCGCTCAACAAGCGCGGGCGCGGCGCGTGCGCGATCATGGGGCGGTTGATCGCCGAGCGCGGGGTCGACCCGGCCTGCCTTGTGTGTTCGCCAAGCGCGCGCACCCGCGAGACCCTGACGCGGGTCGCGGCCTTTGCGGCCTTCTCGGCCGCGCCGCGGTTCGAGCCGATGCTTTACGAGGCCGACGTGTCGGACCTGATGCAGGTGATCCGCGGGCTGCCCGCCGACGCCGCCGACGCGCTGATAATCGGCCACAATCCGGGCTTGCAGGATCTGGCCCTGGCGCTCGCCCACGACCAGCATGGCGCGGCCGGCGACACCCCCCTCAATCGGTTGGAGGATAAGTTCCCCACCGCGGCGCTGGCGCGCCTGTCGCTCGACATCGACGCCTGGGTCGATCTGGTGCCGGGGCGCGGCCAACTGATCAGCTTCGACGTGCCGAAGGATCACGCGTCGGTGGTGTGACCGACGCCTCTGTCTTCGTGCCCCCCTGGCCGTGTGCTGCCGCCGCGCGACCTTTGCAAGACCCGGGCATCGTGCTAGCGAGGTGGCCCATGGCCGGTTCGAGGGTGGCGCGATGAGCCTTTGGCGGATGACCGTTCTGCTGTTCGTGTGTATCGGTGCGTTGGCGGCATGCGATCGCACGGCCGGGCGCTATCCGTTGTCGGCCGGCCTGTCGGCGACCATCGACATCAACGGCACCGCGCACGAGATGTATGTGTCCAAGGTGACCGGCAAGGTGGCGCATATCTCTTTCTATCGCCGGGGCACGCTGTCCAACCACCGCAAATATTATCGCGGTCTGTTCGTCACCGAGGCGATCGACAAGTCGTTTCACTGGATCAACGAATTCGACAGCGAGACGGTCGAGGCGCTGTTTCCGCTCCGGGTCGGCGCCGAGACCCGGTTCGAAAGCCGCTTCCGGGTGGTCAATCAGGACATCCGCGGGTCGATCCGGGTCGCCATGCGGGTCGAGGACAAGACCAGCGTGCGCATCGCCGGCACCGAATACGAGGCCTTCGTGATCGCCATTCGCCAGGAACGCACGCTGAAGGGCGGACGCACGTTGACGCTCTACCGGCAGGCCACCTATGCGCCGGCGCTGGGCCTGTCGGTGCGCACCGTGGATCGGGAAGGCGAAAGCATCTACACCACCCGCATCCTCGACCTGGACCGCCCGCGCCCACCGGGCCGGCGCAATACCCTGGGCACCATGGTGATCTGATCCGCAGGCGTCGCGCTTGTGGGGCGGGCTTTGATCGGTCGCATGGGCGCTTGCCGGTCCAAGACCGACCGCCCGGACACACCGAAGGAACCGGCCCCATCGCCCCGCCCGTCTGGCGACGACGGTCGGGCATCACGGTTGCGGGGCCGGGCGCGCGGCGGCGGCTCAGCTTTCGCGCCAGGCCATGTCCATGCTGTCCTTGATCGGCTTGAGCAGATAGGCAAGCGGCGTCCGGCTGCCGGTGCGGATCATCACGTCGGCGGGCAGGCCCGGTTGCAGACGGTTGCCCTGGCCCAGGCGGTCGACCTCGGCGTCGTCGACCTCGATGCGCACGGTGAAGTAGGACACCTGCTGGCGCTCGTCGGTCAGGATGTCGGCTGAGACATAGCTCACCCGGCCTTCCAGGCGCGGCACATTGCGGCTGGCAAAGGCGGTGAACTGCACCCACGCTTTCTGGCCCGGCGACACCTCGTCGATGTCGGTGGGCTCGACCCGCGCTTCGACCACCAGCACATCGTCTTCGGGCACGATCTCCATGATCGCGCTGTCGGGGCGGGTGCCGGGCTGGATCACGCCGCCTTCGGTGAACGCGGTCATGTTGACCACCGTGCCGCTGACCGGCGCGCGGATGTCGATATGGTCGAGGGTGAAGCGCGCCGCGCCGACCCGTTCGGTCAACTCGGAGATTTCCGCCTGGCGCTCGCGCATCTCTTCCGACGCCCGCTCGGCGAAGCTCTGCCGGTACTGGACGATCTCCAACTCGGCCTCCGAGATCGCCCGGCGCGACGAGGCGATGGCGGCGATATGCTCGCCGCGCTCGCCCTCCAGTCGGGCCGCCTCGCGGCGCAGCGCCGACACCCGGTCCTTGCGGGTCAGGCCCTTTTCCAACAGGTCTTCGAGCCCCGCCAACTCGTCCTCGATCAGCGCGATCTGCCGGGCGTTGGAGCGCGCCTGGGCGCGCCGGCCCTCGATCTGCTCCTCCAACTGGCCGATGCGCTCGCGGGTGACGCGGATCTGACCGGCGAGCGTCGCCCGGCGCGCCTCGAACAATTGGCGCTGGGCGTCCAGGATCTCGGCGAAGGCGGGGGTGGCGGCGGCCTTGGCCTGCAACGCGTCGGCAAAGCGCACCGCCTCCGCCCCGGCCAATTCGGCGGCCAGTCGCGCGGCGGCGGCGCGGTTGGTGAACAGGCGCTTGGCGTAGATATCCAACTGCGCGCGCGCCCGGGTCTCGTCGAGCCGCACCAGGATGTCGCCTTGGGCGACCCGGTCGCCATTGTTCACATAGATGCGGTCGATGATGCCGCCTTCCAGGTGCTGTACCTGCTTGCGGTTGGACAGCACCTTGACCATGCCGGGCGCGATCACCGCGCCTTCGATGCGGCTGACCGCCGCCCAGGTGCCGAAACCGCCGAAGGTGATCGCCAGCACCACAGCACCGAGCACGATCGCCGGGCGGGTGTCGGTGTAGGGATCGCGGGCGGTGCCGGCCCCGCTGGCGGCGGTGCTGTCGCCGGTTCGGGCCGCCCGGTCCCGCAGCCGGCCGAGCCAGTTGCGGGGCCGGTCGGCGGACGGGCGCGCGGGGCGGGGCGTTGGATGGTCGGTCATGCCTGTCCCTCTCCGGTCGAGACGGCGCGCGGGCCGGTGGCGCCTTGGCCCGCGTTCGCCGCAGGCCGGTCGCCGGCGCCGGGCGCCGCCGCCCCGTCGCCCCGAGCCTTGCCTTGCGGGGCCGTGCCGTCCGCGGCCTTATCTTCCGGGGCTGGGCCGCCCCGCGCCTTGTCCCCCGGGTCGGCGTTGCCGTTCGGCTTGGGCACGCTGCGCACCAGCTTCTTCATCACCTCGTCGCGGGGGCCGTAGGTGTCGATCTTGCCGTCGGCCAGGACCAGCAGGCGGTCGATGTCGCTCAACAGCGACGGCCGGTGCGAGATCACCACCACCGTGGTGGCCTCGCGGCGCAGGGCGTCCAGACAGCGTTTGAGCGCCGCCTCGCCGTCGCTGTCCAGGCTGGCATTGGGTTCATCGAGCACCACCAGCGCCGGGTCGCCATAGATCGCCCGGGCGAGCGCGATGCGCTGGCGCTGGCCGGGCGACAGCGCCGCCCCGGTGCGCCCGATATCGGTGTCATAGCCGTCGGCGAGGCGCAGGATCATCTGGTGGACGCCGGCGCGCTCGGCGGCCTTGACCACCTTGTCCGGGTCGACCGGGCCGAAGCGGGCGATATTGTCCTTCACCGAGCCTTCGAGCAGCGCCACCGACTGGGGCAGATAGCCGATATGCGGGCCCAGTTGGGCGCGGTCCCACTGCGCCACGTCGGCACCATCGAGGCGCACGGCACCGTGGCTGGGCGTCCACACGCCGACCAGCAGCCGCGCCAGGCTCGACTTGCCGGCGGCACTGGGGCCGATGATGCCGACCGAGGTGCCGGCTGGGATCGCGAAGCCGATGCCCTTGATCACCGGCTGCTCGCCGCCCGGCGCCGGGGCCACCAGCCGCTCCACCTGGATGTCGCCGCGCGGTCGGGGCAGGGCCATGGGTTCGGGCGTGGTCGGCGCATCGGCCAGGAAGTCCTTGAGCCGGTGATAGGCCTGGCGGGTCTGGATGACGTTGCGCCACTGGGCGATGGCGGTCTGGATCGGCGCCAGCGCGCGGCCGAGCATGATCGACCCGGCGATCATCGCGCCCGGCGACATCTCTTGGGCGAGCACCAGATAGGCGCCGGCGCCGAGCATGGCCATCTGCAGGGCCGGGCGCACGAACTTGGTCAGCGCGGTCAACAGGCCCGAGCGGTCGGACGCCAGCGCCTGGTGGCCCAGGCTTTGGGCATAGGCGTCGCGCCAGCGCGCGCGCACGCCGTCGGTCATGCCCAGGGCTGCGACCACCTCGGCATTGTTGGCGCAATCCTCGGCGTACCATTGCGCGCGCTGGCCCATGGACCCGGCCTCGGTCAGCGGCTTGCGGGTCAGCCATTCGCTGACCAGGGCGAGGACGAACAATAGCACCCCGCCCGACAGCGCCAGCAGCCCCAGCACCGGGTGCAGCAGGAAGATCACCGCGAAAAAGATCGGCGCCCAGGGCGCGTCGAACAGCGCAATGATGCCCGGTCCGGTGGCGAAGGTGCGCACCTTTTCCAGGTCGCGCAGCGGCTCGGCCCGGCCGGCGCCGCGGCTGAGCGACGCGTCGACCATGCGCGCGAACACCGGGTCGCCGAGCTTGCGGTCGATGCGCCCGCTGACCCGCACCAACAGCCGCGACCGGGCCAGTTCAAGCAGCCCCATCATGGCGAGCAGGAACACGCCCACGAGGGTCAGATAGAGCAGCGTCGGCACGCTGCCCGAGGTCAGCACCCGGTCGTAGATCTGCAACATGTAGAACGGCGTGGTCAGCATCAGCACGTTGATGAACAGGCTGAACACGCCGGTCCAGACGAGGCCGCCGCGCAGTTCCGCCAGCAACTCGCGAACCAGGCGCGGCACGGCCGCGCCGCGCGATCGGTTGGCCATCGGCGCGTTCCCTTTATGTGTGCGTGCGTTCTTTGACTACACCGAAGGTCGCCCAGGCACAAGCAAGCGACCGGCCATGGCGACCTGGCAGCCCCGGCCAACGCCGTGCGCTCCGGTCTGGCGGCCTCGAACCACACCGCTATCGAAACAAGAAAAGGTTGATGGGGCGTTACGCGGCCACGCGACCGGCTCTATGAGCGGCCGGTGCCCGGACAGCCGGCGTCGACGCGACGTATCCATACATGCGAATGTTTGAATATCTGTCCCGGCTGGGGTATGATCGGAAAAAATAGAAGAACCACATTGCGCATCGTGACCGGTGACCGCCTTCCGGCCCGGGGCCAGGGCGAAAGCCGGTGCCGCAACCGAGACCGGCACGGCAACCGGGATCGAGACCGCGCGGCGATCTGGTACCGCCCGGGTCGCGCGGGGTTCGCCGGGGCTCGTGGGAGCTCGTGGGGGCTCGCCAGGGCTCGGTCGGGTATTGGCCGGATACCGGTTGGCGTCCGGAGCGCTAGCGTCCGGGCCGGCCGGCCGGCCGCAGGTTTCGGGGCGTCGGGGCGGGCGCGAACTTGGGGAAGGATCATGCCAAACATCATCGTCATGGGCGGCGGCATCGGCGGCATCACCATGGCCTACGAGCTGCGCCACCATCTGGGCCGCGACGCCCAGATCCTGTTGATCTCGGACCGCGAGACGTTCCAGTTCACGCCGTCGAACCCGTGGGTGGCGGTGGGCTGGCGGCGGCGCGAGCGGGTTGAGGTGCCGCTCGGGCGCCATCTGGCGCGCCACGGCATCCGCTTCGACGCCACCGGGGTCGCGGCGGTGCACCCCGAGCGGAGCCGGCTGACGCTCGCCGACGGGCGCACGCTCGACTATGACTATCTGGTGGTCGCCACCGGGCCCGAGTTGGCGTTCGACGCCATTCCCGGCTGCGGGCCGGACGACGGTTACACCCAGTCGGTCTGCACCACCCCGCACGCCGCCGGCGCCCACACCGCGCTGGAAGCCCTGGTCGCCGACCCGGGGCCGGTGGTGGTGGGCTCGCTGCCCGGCGCGTCCTGCTTCGGTCCGGCCTATGAATATGCCTTCGTGCTCGACCGCGAACTGCGCCGGCGCAAGATCCGCCACAAGGTGCCGATGACCTTCGTCACCGCCGAGCCCTATATCGGCCATCTGGGCCTCGACGGGGTCGGCGACACCAAGTCGATGCTCGAATCCGAACTGCGCGACCGGCATATCCCGTGGATCACCAATGCCCGCACCACCCGGGTGGACGCGGCGGCGATGACCGTGGAGGAATTGGACGATCTGGGCCAGGTGCGCCGCGAGCACCGGGTCGACAAGCGCATGGCGATGATGTTGCCGCCGTTCCGGGGCGTCGCCGCCCTGGCCCAAACCGGCGCGCTGGTCAACGACAAGCGCTTCGTGCTGGTCGACGACTATCAGCGCAACCCCGCCTATCCCAATGTCTATGCGGTCGGCGTGTGCGTGGCGATCCCGCCCATCGCCCAGACGCCGGTGCCGTGCGGGGTGCCCAAGACCGGGTTCATGATCGAGACCATGGCCAACGCCGCCGCGCGCAACATCCGCGACGCCATCGCCGGGCGGGCGCCTAGCTATGTGGCGACCTGGAACGCCTTCTGCCTCGCCGACTATGGCAATGGCGGGGCGGCGTTCCTGGCGATCCCGCAGACCCCGCCGCGCAATGTCAACTGGGCCATGGAAGGGCGCTGGGTCCACTATGCCAAGATCGCGTATGAGTGGTACTTCATGCGCAAGCTCAAGAAGGGCGTGGTGGAGCCGTTCTACGAGAAATGGGTGATGCGGCTGTTGGGCGCGTCCAAGGTCTATCAAAAGCCGCTGGTGGACAGCCAGCCGCCGCGCCGCGCCGCCTGACCCGGCGGCCGGCGCGCCCCGGTGGCCGGTCCGGGGCGATGATGAGCGGTGGCGGGCGGGCTGGACGCTGTGGCCGGGTGGTATGGCCGGGCGGCAAGGCGGGGCGGTACGGGCCGCCCGGCCGGCGCAGCGCTCAGCCGCGGTCGCCCGACTGGCGCTTGAACAGCGTCGCCCCGCAGGCCGGGCAGCCGCCGGCCTTGAGCGCCTCGATGGTCGCCGGCACGCCGTCTTCGCCCAGGCTGTGCACCACCCCGCAGCCCGCGCAGCGGTAGCGCCGGGCGCGCGGGTTGACGTCGAAGGTGTAGAGCGGCCCGGCATAGCGCGCCTCGGCGTCGGGGGTGCTGGTCTCGGCTTCGGTCTGGTCCTCGCCGGCCGGTCGGTCCGCCGCGCCGGTGCCGGCCAGCGTCAGCATCTGCCCGGTCGAGCCCAACAGCCCCGCGCCCTGATAGCGGTTGAAGCCGGGATAAAGGCCGGTGACCGCGAAGCCCGCCTCGGCCACCGCCGCCAGCAGCCGGGCCTGCCACGCCGGCGCCTGAGCACCGAACGACAGAAAGCCCAGCGTGCCGGTATCGGGGACCAGCGCTTGGGCGGCGCGGGCCAGGAACAGGCGCGCGCCTTCGAGCGTGTAGGGCGGGTCGGTCTCGATCACGTCGAAGGCCTGGCGCAGGTCGGCCGGCAAGGGCTCGCGCAGGTCGTGGCGGATCACCCGCAGATCGGCGCCGATCTCGCCCGCCGCGGCCTCCAGATAGGCGGCCCAGTCGGCGTCCACCTCCAGCACCGTGATCGGCGCGGGCAGCGGCGGCAGCCCGGCCGCCTCGGCGACCAGGCACAGCGCCAGCGACACCGAATCGTCGTCGCCCAACACCAGGATGCGCCGACCTTCGAGCGCCCCGGTCTCCAGCATCAACAGCGCCCGGCGCAGCGCCGTCGCCGCCGTGCACGGCGCCTGGTCGAGCGTCACGTCGACCTTGGGCGCATTGGCCAGCAAGGCGCTCAGCCGGTCGACCAGCCGGGCGTCGGGGCCGGCGAGCCCGGTGCCGCCGCAAGCCTCGCAGTGCGGCGCCAGCGCGTCGCCGAGCCCCAGCGTCTCGGCCACAAAGCGTCCGCCCGCCTCGCTCAGGCCGACACCGCCGCGCCGGGTCAACAGCCCCTCGGTCTCCAATTCCCGGCGCAGCGCCGAGGCCACCGGCACCGGCAGGCGCGCCGCCCGGGCGATCTGGTTCAACGCCGCCGGTCCCTCGCGCTTGACCGCGCGCAGGAAGGTGGCGACGCCCTCGGCGCCCTCGCGCAGATTGGTGGCGGTGGCCACGCGGGCCAGAACGTCTTTGTCAGCGGGGTCGGATGGGGTCATGGCAGGGGCCTGGGCTGGATCATGGGGGCCCAGGCTTAGGCGAGCGGTCCCGGCGTGGCAAGCGGCGCGCCTGCGTCCGCCTGTGCTTGCGATTGCTCGCGATGATCGGGACCGTGGCGGCGGGCCGGGGAGGCCAAGGGCGGCGCCGTGCCGCCGGTTGGCCCGGTGACAGCGCCGCAGCAAGTCGGTAAGCTACCAATTATGGAAAGATTTCGCTTTGTCCTGCTGATCCTGCTTCTCGCCCTGACCGCCCGGGCGGTCGCGCAGGGCGAGCGCCAGTCCGCCCAGCCGTCGGCCGGGATGCGGGGCGACGGGCGGCCGGTGCTGTTGACCGAGGTGTCGGGCGCCATCGGTCCGGCCACCGCCAAGCAGATCGCCGACGCCATCGACGCGGCCGAGACGCGCAATGCCCCGGCCCTGGTGCTCAAGCTCAACACGCCCGGCGGCTTGGTCACGTCGACGCGCGAGATCATCATGGCCATCCTCGACAGCGACGTGCCGGTGATCGGCTATGTGGCGCCGTCGGGCGCGCATGCGGCCAGTGCCGGCACCTATATCCTGCTGGCTACCCATGCCGCCGCCATGGCCCCGGCGACCAATATCGGCGCGGCCACGCCTGTTCAGATGGGTGGCAACAATCCGCTGCCGGGGCCAAGGCCCGCGCCGGCCGATCCGGCACCGCCGCAAGACGCCGAACCCAGCCCGAAGCCGCCAGCAGAGACTGCCGAAGATACCGACCCGGCCACCGGGAATGCCCCCGACCGCGCCCCCGGCAGTGCAACCGACGCGGCCCCAGAGACCGGGCGAGAGGCCGGGGGAGAGACCGGGCGAGAAACCGGGCGGGCGCCGGCCCCGCGCCGGGGCGACGCCTTGGAGGCCAAGCGGGTCAATGACGCGGTGGCGTTCATCCGCGGGCTCGCCGAATTGCGCGGCCGCAATGCCGACTGGGCCGAGGCGGCGGTGCGCGAGGCGGCGACGCTGACCGCAGAGGCGGCGCGCGCGCAGAATGTCATCGACACGGTGGCGGCGAGCGTGCCGGCGCTGCTTACCGCGCTCGACGGGCGCACGGTGTCGGTCAAGGGAGCCGATCGGCGCTTGTCGCTGGCCGGCCGCGCGGTCGAGAGGGTGGAGCCGAGCCTGACCACCCGGGCGCTCGGCGTGCTGGCCAATCCCAATGTGGCGTTCATCCTGATGCTGATCGGCGTCTATGGCCTGATCTTCGAGTTCTCGAACCCCGGCACCATCGGGCCCGGCGTGGTCGGCGCCATCGCGCTGGTGCTTGGGCTCTATGCGCTCAATCAACTGCCGCTCGACTATGCCGGCCTGGCCTTGGTCGGCCTCGGCATCGCCTTCATGGTGGCCGAGGCGGTGTCGCCGTCGTTCGGGATCTTGGGCTTGGGCGGGCTTGCCGGCTTTATCATCGGCGCGGCCATGCTGGTGGATACCGATCAGCCCGCCTATCAGCTTTCCTGGGCGGTGATCCTGACCAGTGCGGCGGTCACCGGCGGGCTGTTGATGCTGATCCTGTCGTTTGCCGTGCGCTCTTTCCGGGTGCCGGTCCGCACCGGCCGTCAGGGGCTGCTCGGCGCCACGGCGGCGGTCATGGACTGGCAGGGCGAGCGCGGCCATGTCTGGATCGACGGGGCGCGGTGGCGTGCGCAACTGGCCCCCGGACAGTCGCCGCCGGCGCCCGGCGGGCGCGTGCGGGTCGCCGGGCTCGACGGCCTGACCCTGACCGTGGAAACCGCCGAAACCTGAGCTTGTCCGCCGTCATATCGACCAAGGGAGCGCCCCGATGACCGTCGACTATTCGATTTATCTGGTGTTGGCCGCCGCGCTGGTGGCGTTGTTGTCCAGCGCGCTGCGCATCTTGCGCGAGTATGAGCGCGGCGTGGTGTTCACCCTGGGCCGCTTCACCGGTGTCAAGGGCCCGGGTCTGATCATCCTGATCCCGATCATTCAGAAGATGGTCAAGGTGGACCTGCGCACCTTCGTCGAGGACGTGCCGAGCCAGGACGTGATCAGCCGCGACAATGTCTCGGTCAAGGTCAACGCGGTGATCTACTACCGGGTGATCGATGCCGAACGCGCGATCCTCAATGTGGAGGACTATCACGCCGCCACCAGCCAGTTGGCGCAGACCACGCTGCGCTCGGTGCTCGGCAAGCACGAACTCGACGAGATGCTGGCCGAGCGCGACCAGCTCAACAGCGACATCCAGGAGATCATCGACAGCCAGACCGACACCTGGGGCATCAAGGTGGCCAATGTGGAGATCAAGCATGTGGACATCGACGAGAGCATGATCCGCGCCATCGCCCGCCAGGCCGAGGCCGAGCGGTTGCGCCGCGCCAAGATCATCAATGCCGAGGGCGAGCAGCAGGCGGCCGAAAAGCTGGTTCAGGCCGGCGAACAACTGGCCCGCCAGCCGAGCGCCATGCAGTTGCGCTATTTCTCGGCGCTCTATGACATCGCGGGTGAAAAGACCAACACCATCGTGTTCCCGATCCCGGCCGACATTCTGGCCCAATTGACCCCCGGCAAGCGTCCGCCCGAAGCACCCTGAACCGCCCTGGGGCGGCGACGGGCCGGTGGGCGCCTGGTCTGAGGGCGGGGGAGCGGGTTTCAGCAACCGACGATCGCAAGGAGACCGTTCATGGCCGACAGCGCGGACAAGGAGTTGTTGCAGAGCGTCGACGCCGAGGCGCGCCGGCGGGCCAAGACGCTGATCCGCACCGCTCCGGCCGGTGCTTTGGCGCTTATGGAGCCCGACACCGGGCGGCCTTGGGCGACCCGCGTGGGGCTGGCCTGTGACCTGGACGGTGCGCCGGTGTTTCCCATGTCGTCGCTGTCGGGGCGTGCTGGTGCGGTGGCGTCCGACCCGCGCGCCTCGCTGCTGATCGGGCCGTTGGCGCCGGGCGACCCGCTGGCCCAGGCGCGGATCACGCTGATGGGCACGGTCCGGGCGGTGACCGACGCGGCCGAGCGGGCGCGGCTGCGGCGGCGCTATCTGGCCCGCCAGCCCAAGGCCAAGCTCTATATCGACTTCGCGGACTTCGCCTTCTGGCGCTTCGAGGTGGAGCGCGCTCATCTGGTGGCCGGCTTCGGCCAGGCCTACACTCTGAGCGCGGCGGACCTGTCCATCGCGCCGGCGGGGCGGGCCGGGCTGGCGGATCTGGCGGCCATGGAAGAGAGTGCCGTCGCGCACATGAACGCGGACCATGCCGACGCCGTGGCGCTCTATGCCGAGCGGTTGCTGGGCGCGCCGCCGGGGCGCTGGCAGGTGGTCGGCATCGACCCCGAAGGACTCGACCTGCGCTGCCGCCAGGACCTGCGCCGCCTGGACTTCGACCAGCCGTTGACCGACAGCGGGGCGCTCAAGGCGACGCTCGCCGACCTGGCGCGCCGGGCCCGCGCCATGCCCGAGCCCATAGCCGCCGGCCAACCCAGCCCCGACACCGCCTGAGCCGCCCGCTGTCTGCGCATGGGCCATGCGACGGGCCCCGGCAGCACCGGTCCATGCCGCGCGTCGGCCGATGGATTTGACGTGGGAGAGGGGGGGGATGCCAGAATGGTGGGCGGTACTGGGATCGAACCAGTGGCCCCTACGATGTCAACGTAGTGCTCTACCGCTGAGCTAACCGCCCGAAACCGTTCTGCAAGCGGCGCTGTATCCGCCGCAGGGCGACCTTATAGTCAGGCCGAAACGGCGATGCAACGGTCTTGTGGCAAAAATCCCGCCGCCCGGTCTGGCCCATGGCGCCGGGATGGTTTTTCGCGTCCGGCACCGGGCTGCGATGGCGCGGCCTTCGCACGGTTTGGGGGCGTTGCCGGGGCTTGTTTCGGCTGGTCGGCCGGCGGCTCGGCCCTTAGGTCCGCCTGCGGCAACGACGCGCCATTGACTTCTTGCCCCTGCGTCGCAAACTACCTCTGCACGGCGCCGTTGGTGCCGGAAGCGGGGCCGAGCGCGGGACGCGAAGGCGCTCTCCCCGCCGGTTTGTGGTTGTCCTGGCGTGAAGCGGCGGATTGCCCGTCTGGCTTCGCCCGTGCGTGGGCCTGACCGATGGCAAGCGAAAGCGACCGCCCGTTCACCGTGATCGAGCCCGACCGCCCGGCCGGGCCGATCGTGTTTTCCTCGCCCCATTCCGGGCGCGCCTATTCGCCGGCCTTTCAGGAGATGTCGCGGCTGGACCTCGCCACGCTCCGGCGCAGCGAGGACAGCTTCGTCGACGAGTTGTTCGCCGACGCCCCCGGCCATGGCGCGCCCTTGCTGGCCGCCACCTTTCCGCGCAGCTTCGTCGACGTCAATCGCGCCGCCGACGAATGGGACCCGGTGTTGATCCACGGTCACGGGCGGTTGCCGCGCGGCCGGGTCAACGACCGGGTGACCGCCGGTCTCGGCGTGATCCCGCGCATCGTCGCCACCGGCGTGCCGATCTATGACGCGCCGTTGAGCGTGGCGGAGGTGGAGGCGCGCTTGGCGCGGTGTTACACGCCCTATCACGACGCCCTGGCGGCGCTGATGGACCGCGCCTATCGGCGCTGGGGCCGGGCGCTGTTGGTGGACTGTCATTCCATGCCGCAGCCGAGCGCCGAGCTATTGTCCGCGCGCCTGCCGCGACCGCCCGAAATCGTCCTCGGCAACCGCTATGGCACCTCCTGTTCGCCCGAGTTGATGGCGTTTCTGGAGCGGCAGTTCCGCAGCTTCGGCTATATGGTGGTGCGCAACGAGCCCTATGCGGGCGGCTATTGCACCCAAGCCTATGGGCGGCCTGAGTCGGGCATCGAGGCGGTGCAGATCGAGGTCAGCCGGCCGCTCTATATGGACGAGACGCGGCTTGAGAAGACCGCCGGCTTCGACACCGTGCGCGACCATCTCAGCCAGATCGTCCGCCGGCTGATCCTGCACTGGAGCAACGCCGCCGGCACCGCCTTCGCCGCCGAATAGGCGCGCGCCAGCCCACCCCCGCCCGTCTGACCGGTCATGCCGGATCGCCGACCGACCGGGGCGGTGCGGGGTCGGGGCGGCGGCTGCCGGGTTCGGGCGGGGTCTCGGGCGGGCCGGCGAAGCATTGGGCGTTGGCCATCCACGCCTCGGCCACCGGGCCGGTGAGCTTGAGATCGGTATCGGCCACATGGCGGGTTTGGGCGACCACCTGGGCGAACGCCACCGCCGGGCCGTCGATGCGGTTGTCCGCATGGGCCTCGCCCCAGGTCCACAAGGCGCCCGACGGGGCGGTCAGCGCCAGGAACGGCATCGGCCCCGGTGGCGGCGCTTTGCGCACCTGGAAGCTCCAGGCGAAGGTGTTGACGCCCAGATGGACGATGTTCTTGATGCGGTCGGTCTCGGCGCGGGTGTGGCCCAAGCGGTCGAACACCGCCTGGCCGTGCGCCCAGGTCTCCATCTGGCGCGCGGTGATGCACGAGCGCACCGACATGTCCGGCCCGGCCCAGGGGACCCGGTCCTTGGGGTCGGCGCGGCCCATATGGTCGGCCAGGGCGCGGGCGTCGGCGATCCAGGCGGCGACCAGGGCGGGGCCGGTAAGGCCGCCCGGCGTCTCGTTGAGCGTCTGGGCCTCGAAACCGCGCAAGCTCTGGCCGCCCTGGATCGCCTGCATGGCGCGGGCGAACAGCGCGCGGAACCCGGCGGGCTCGGTGGCCGCCAGGATCGCCGCCCGGTTCCAGAAATGCAGATGACCGACGATGTCGGCGATGGTCCAGCCCTTGAACCGGGTCTCCAGGGCGAGCGCCTGGGCGTCGAGCGGCCGGATCAGGGCGGCGAGCGCCTCGGTCTCGTCGAGAAAGTCTTGCACCTGGTCGAACATGGGGGGGGCTCCGTGGGTCGAGGGGGCGGGCGCCGGTTTCGGCCTGTCGGCTCAGCCTTCCATCAGCCGGTGCAGGCGCTCGTAAGCGGTGGCGAAATCTTCCTTGAAGTCCTGCACCACCTGGCCCGCGCCGCGGCTGGCGGTCATCAGCCCGACCCCCTGGCCGACCCAATAGGTGGCGAGCGTGCGGGCACCTTCATGGCCGCCGTCGGCGAGCTTGTTGATCTTGGCCAGGGCGGGTTCGGTGATCAGCGATTGCAGCGGCATGGGCAGCGGTTGCGGGCCCTCGCCGCTTTCCCAGGCGTCGGTCCAGACGCTGCGCAACTGGCGCGACGGCTTGCCGGTACGGCTTTTCGAGCGCACCGTGTCGCGCGATGTGGCGGCGAGCATCTTTTCCTTGACCGCCGGCGCGGTCTCGGCCTCGGCGGTGGTCAGCCAGACCGAGCCGCACCAGGCGCCGGCCGCCCCCATGGCCATGGCGGCGGCCATCTGCGCGCCGGTGACGATCCCGCCGGCGGCCAGCACCGGCACCTCCGAGCCCGCCTCGGCGACCGCCCGGACCACCTCGGGCACCAGCACCATGGTCGCCACCTCGCCGCAATGGCCGCCCGCCTCGCCGCCGGCGGCCACCAGGATGTCGACCCCGGCGTCGATCTGGCGCCGGGCGTGGTCCGGCGTGCCGACCAGGGCTGCCACCGGCACGCCTTCGGCCTTGGCGCGCGCGATCATCGACGCCGGCGGCACGCCGAGCGCGTTGGCGATCAGCTTGATCGGGTGGGCGAACGCCACGTCGAGCAACTCGCCCGCGCCGCCTTCCTGAAGGTTGACGCCGAAATTGAGATAGTCGCGGCGCAGCGTGTCCAGATCCGAGGCGTCCACGTCGTGGCGCTGCAAAAGCTCGGCGGTGAACCGGCGATGGTCTTCGGGCAGGGCGGCCACCATGCGCTCGGCGTCGAACGCCTGGCCCTTGCCCTCGATCTTGTTGGGCACGATCACGTCGATGCCATAGGGCTTGCCGTCCACATGGTCGTCGATCCAGCGCAATTCCTCTTCAAGCTGCGCGGGCGTCAGCGTCACCGCGCCGAGCACGCCCATGCCGCCGGCGCGGCTGACCGCCGCCACCACGTCGCGGCAATGGCTGAACGCGAACAGCGGAAACTCGATCCCCAGCAGGGAACAGATCTTGGTGTTCATCATCGGGCCTCTCCTTGGCTGGCCGTCGGGTGTGCCGGGCCGGGCGTGGCGGCGGCGTCCTTGCCATCCGCCGCCGTCGTCGCGTCGCCGCCGGATCGGGTCTCTTCGGCGGCGTCGATTTCGACAATTGCCGCGCGCGCGGCCACTTGGTCGCCGGCTTGGGCGGCGATGCGGCACACCCGGCCCGCCACCGGGGCGCGCAGGTCCTGCTGCATCTTCATGGCTTCGAGCACGCCGAGGCGCTGGCCGGCGGCGACCCGGTCGCCCACCGCCACGTCGAGCGCGACCAGCGTGCCGTGCATCGGCGCGGTCACCGTGCCGTCGCCGGTGGCGGCCTGCTCGGCGCGCGCGGCCAGCGCCTCGGTGAACAGCCAGGTCCGGGGGCCGAGCGCCAGGTGCAGCCGGCCGTCCGGGTCGGTCGCCGCCGCCAGCGCCAGCCGCCGGCCGTCGATGCGCAGAGCGTGCGGTGTGTCGGCCGGCGGGGCTGCGCCCGCCTTTGAGCCGCAATTGGGGTCGGGCGCCAGCGTCCAGGCGTGCTCGCCGACGCGGGCGCGGATCGCCCCGTGCGCGCCGGTCGCGCCGGGGTCGGGGCGGAGGCGGCAGGTGTGCAGGGCGCCGGCCTCGTCGACCAACTCGATCACCGTGTCGATGGCCGGGCCGCTGGTCCAGTGCAGCAGATCGCGCGCCATGCCGGCGTTCATGGGCGGGGCTGCGGCGCAGGCGGCGTCGCGCGCGCGGGCGAACAGGCACCAGGCGGCGACCGCGGCGGCGCGGGCGGTGGCGGCCTCGCGGTCGGCTTCGTCGTCAGCGTCGTTGTCGGCGTCGGGCCCGGCGGGTACGCCCATATGGGCGGCGACGAAGCCGGTGGTGGCCTGGCCGGCGGCGAACACCGGGTGGCTGAGCGCGCGGATCAGATAGTCGCGGTTGGTCTTGACGCCCAACAGCGCGGTGCGGTCGAGGGCGGCGATCAGCCGGCGCCGGGCGTCGTCGCGGTCGCTACCATGGGCGACGATCTTGGCGACCATGGCGTCGTAGAAGGGGGTGACCGCGCCGCCGGTCTCGATCCCGGCGTCGACGCGGATGCCGGCGCCGGCGGGCGGCCGCCACAGCCGGATCGCGCCGGTGTCGGGGCGGAAGTCGGCGTCCGGGTCTTCGGCGTAGAGCCGGGCTTCGATGGCGTGGCCGCTGGGCCGGGCGTCGCGGGCCGCCGGGCTCAGTGCCGCGCCCTGGGCGATGCGGATCTGTTCGGCCACCAGGTCGAGCCCGGTGACCATCTCGGTCACCGGGTGCTCCACCTGAAGCCGGGTGTTCATCTCCAGGAAGCAGAAGGCGCCCCCGGCGTCGAGCAGGAATTCCACCGTGCCCGCGCCCACATACGCCACGCTTTGGGCGGCCTTGACGGCGGCCGCCGCGATCGCTTGCCGGCCGGCGTCGTCGAGGGCGGGGCAGGGCGCCTCCTCGATGATCTTCTGGTGCCGACGCTGGACCGAACAGTCGCGCTCGCCCAGCGCCACCACCGTGGCGTGGGCGTCGGCGAGCACCTGGACCTCCACATGGCGGGCGTCGACGAGCGCGCGTTCGAGGATCAGCGTCGGGTCGCCGAACGCCGCCTCGGCCTCGGTGCGGGCGAGCGCCAGGGCGTCGGCGAGGCCGGCCGCCTGGTCGACCCGGCGCATGCCGCGCCCGCCGCCACCGGCCGCCGCCTTGACCATCAGCGGAAAGCCGATGGCGGCGGCCTCGGCGACCAGCCGCGCATCGCTCTGGTCGCCGCCCTGATAGCCGGGCACCAGCGGCACGCCCCGGTCGGCCAGATGGGCCTTGGCGCGCGCCTTGTCGCCCATCAGTTCGATAGCGTCGGCCGGCGGGCCCACGAACACCAGCCCCGCCGCGCGCACCGCACGGGCGAACCGGGCATTCTCGCTCAAGAAGCCGTAGCCCGGGTGGATCGCCTGGGCACCGGCGGTCCGGGCCGCGGCCAGGATCGCGTCGGCGTCCAGATAGGATTGCGCCACCGGGGCCGGCCCCAAACGCACCGCCCGGTCGGCCAGGCGCACATGGGGGGCGTCTTGGTCGGCGTCGGAATAGACCGCCACGGTGGCGAGCCCCATGGCACGGGCGCTGGCCAGGACGCGACAGGCGATCTCGCCCCGGTTGGCGACCAGCAGGGTGTCGAACCGGCCGGTCAGCGTCTCGGCGCCGGCGGGCTTGGGGGCGGCCGGCTTGGGCCCGGGGCGGTGGGCATCGGGCGTGTGGGGATGGTTGGTCATGGCCGGGCGGTCTCCTTCAGAACCGGGCGACGCCGAAGCTGTTGGGCTGCAAGGTGCGCGCCCGCGCCTCGGCCACGGTGGCGAGGGCGAAGCCGAGCACCCGGCGGGTGTCGCGCGGGTCGATGACGCCGTGGTCGAGCACCCGGCCCGAGGTGGTGAACGCGTCCGACTGGTCGTCGAACAGGTCGCGGATGCGGGTTTCCTGGGCGGCGATCATCTCGTCGGGCACCTGTTGGCCGCGCCGTTCGGCGGCCCCGCGCATCACCCGGGCCATGGTGCGCGCCGCCTGTTCGCCGCCCATCACCCCGGTCGCGGCATTGGGCCAGGCGAACAGGAAGTCGGGCTCGTAGGCATAGCCGCACATGCCGTAATTGCCGGCGCCGAAGCTGGCGCCGATATAGAGCGTGATGCGCGGCACCCGCAGGGTCGACACCGCCTGGATCATCTTCGACCCGTGCTTGATCATGCCGCCCTGTTCGGACTCGGTGCCGACGATGTAGCCGGTGGTGTTGTTGAGGAAGATCACCGGCAAATCGGCCTGGTCGCTGAGCTGCAGGAACTGCGCCGCCTTGGTGGCGCCGGCGGGGTCGATGGGGCCGTTATTGCCCAGGATCGCGCAGGCGTGGCCGTGGATGCGCGCGCGCAGGCACACCGTGGCCGGGCCATAGTCGGGCTTGAAGTCGTCCATCTCCGACCCGTCGACGACCCGGGCCACCACCTCGTGCACGTCATAGGGCGTGCGGTGGTCGACCGGCACCACGCCGGCCAGTTCGTCGGTGTCGTAGCGCGGCGGCGGCCCGGGCTCGGGCGCTGAGTAGCCGGCGAGCGCGCGGTTCCAGTCGAGCCCGGCGATCACCCGGCGCGCGCGCACCAGGGCGTCGGCGTCGTCCTCGGCCAGATATTCCACCAGCCCCGACACGGTGGCGTGCATCTCGGCGCCGCCGAGATCGCGGTCGCGGGCTTCTTCGCCGGTGGCCGCCGCCACCAGCGCCGCCCCGGCCAGCGCGGCCATGCCGTTCTTCTTCACGCCGATCACATAGTCGCTCATGCCCGGCATGTAGGCGCCGCCGGCGGTCGACGGCCCGTGCAGCACGGCGAGCGTCGGGATACCGGCGGCGCTGAGCTTGGCCAGGCCATAGAACACGCCGCCGCCGCGCGCCCACAAGGACACCTCATAGTCGGTCAGATTGGCGCCGGCGCTTTCCACCAGATGGACCAGCGGCAGCTTGAGCCGCCGCGCCATGGCCAGTGCCTGTTCCGCGACCGCCAGGCTGCCCTTGGTCATGGCGCCGGCCTTGATGCCGCTGTCGTCGACCCAGATCAGCGCCCGCACGCCGGCCACGAAGCCGATGCCGCAGATCAGATTGCCGCCGGGCACGCTGGTCTTGGGGTTGGGGTCTTCCAGGCGATAATTGGCCAGGCTGTGCAGGCGCAGAAACGGCATGCCGGGGTCGAGCAGCCGGGCCAGCCGGTCGTGCGGCGGCAACTGGCCGCGCTTTTCGAACACCGGCCGGCGCCGTTCCGACAGCTCGACCGCGCGGTGTTCCAGGTCGCGCAGCCGCTCGACCAGCGCCAGCATATCGCGCCGGTTGGCCTCATAGGCATCGCTGCCCGGGCGGATGTGGGACACGAAGGCGGGCATGTTATAGGCTCTCCAACAGCGGGGCGGGCACGCCCACCGGGGTTTGCAGCAGGATCTGGGCATAGCCCTTGCCCTGGGGGTCGTTGCGCAGGCTGGCCACGCCGCCGCCGCCGAGCACCCGGTGGAGCACGATGTTGATGGCCCCGGTGCCGGGCAGGAAATGGCGCTGCACCGGGCCGTCGAGGAAGTGGGCGAAGCGCGCCGCCACCGTCGCCTCGTCAAGCGCCGCCCACAGATAGGGGGCCAGCGCCGGCTGGCGCGGCAGCACGCCGATATTGGCGGCATTGCCCTTGTCGCCGCTGCGCGCCCAGGCGACCCGGTGCAGCGGCACCGCCACCAGCGGCTCGCGCCGGTCGGGCGGCGGTGGCGGCTCGGGCGGCGGGGGGCCATCGGGCGCGGCGCCGGCCGGCGCGTCGGGCCCGGCTGCGGGCGGCGCGGGCAGCGCGACCGGGGCGTCGTCCAGTGCCACCGTGGCCGTCACCTGGTCCTTGGGGATCAGGAACGAGAACAGCCGCACCACCGGCGACGGCTTGGGCCGGCCGCCGCCGGTGAACATGGTCAGCCCCGGCGGTGTCGCCAGGGCGCCGCCGACCAGTTCGCGCAGGAACAGGCCCACCGCGCGCGCGTCGGCGTGGCGCACCGCGACCTTGAGCGCCACCTCGCGCGCGGCGGCGGCGTCCGGGCGGGCGAAGGCGCCATAATGGCTTTCGTCGCCGAAGGTTTCGATCGCCACCTCGTCGAACGGCGCGAAGCCCAGCGTCTGCGCCAGCACGCGCGCGCGCGCCGCCATCGCCTGGCCATAAGCGCGCGCTTTCGCCGCCGCCTGGTCGCCATAGAAGAACAGAACCTGGCCGGCGCGGTAGCCGTCGGCATGGGTGGCCGAGACCTTGTAATGCCCGGGCGCCGGCCGGCCGCGCGCCCCGGCCACCGCCACCCGGTCGGGTCCGGCCTGGGTCAGGGTGACGGATGCGACATCGCAGACCACGTCGGGCAGCGCATAGGCGGTGGGGTCGCCGATCTCGTAGAGCATCTGTTCGCCCACGGTCGCCGGCGAGACCCGGCCGCCGGTGCCCGGCGGCTTGGTGATGGTGACCGCGCCGTCGGCGGCGATCTCGGCGATCGGATAGCCGATGCGCGCGATCCCCGGCACCGGGTCGGTATCGGGCGGCGCGCCGGCGTCGCCGGTGGCGGCCTGGCGCCAGTCGGTGAAATTGCCGCCGGTGGCCTGCGGGCCGCATTCGATCAGGTGGCCGGCCAAGGACCCGGCGGCCAGCCGGTCCCAATCGTCCAGCGCCCAGCCGAACGCCCACAGGCACGGGCCGAGCGTCAAGGCGCTGTCCA
The DNA here is from genome assembly GCF_004341375.1 of Rhodothalassium salexigens DSM 2132. Taxonomy (GTDB): domain Bacteria; phylum Pseudomonadota; class Alphaproteobacteria; order Sphingomonadales; family Rhodothalassiaceae; genus Rhodothalassium; species Rhodothalassium salexigens. The sequence continues at coordinate 145,538 of NZ_SLXO01000007.1, read as the reverse complement.
CGACCCGCCCGGTGACCACGATGTCGGCACCGGCGCCCAAGGCGGCCGCGATCGGCACCGCACCCAGATAGGCGTTGACGCTGGCCACCGTCTCCGGCGCCGGGAACGCCCGGCCGTCGTCCAGGTCGACGATGCCGGCTTGGTGAAAGGCGGCGGCGCGGTCGGCCAGGTCGTCGCCGGCGACCGTGGCGACCTTGAGGGCCACCCCTTGAGCGGCCAACTCCGACCGGATCGCCGCGGCGCAGGCGGCCGGGTTCACGCCGCCCGCATTGACCACCAGCTTGACGCCGCGCTCGGCCAGCCGGCGCGCGAACGGCTTGACCAGCGCCGGCACCACGTCGCGGGCATAGCCCTGGGCCGGGTCGTCGCGGCGCTGGCGGGCCAGGATCGACAGGGTGATCTCGGCCAGATAGTCGAACACCAACACGTCGACCCCGGCGTCGAGCAGCGGTCGCACGCCCACCGCCGATTCGCCCCAAAAGCCGCCGGCACCGCCGACCCGGATCATTGCCTTGCGCACCAAGACGCAATCTCCCCATAAGGCGCGCCGGTCGGTCCGGGATGGCTCCCGCGTCGGCGTCGATTGTTGTAACATTGAAAAAGTATCACTCAGGATTTATGAGTCAATCTCAATGGCCGAGACGGCGGGCACAAGCCGGCGGCCGCACATATGGGGAGAGGCCGCGCCGATGACGCAGCAAGCACGCACGGCGAACGATTTCGTCGCCGACTGGATCGCCCACAATGCGGCGTTCCACCCGGCCAAGATGGCGACCCTGGACCTGGCCAGCGGCCGGCGTCGCAGCTATGCCCAGTTGCACGAGCGGGTGGCCCGGGTCGCCGGTTTCCTGCGCGCCCGGGGCGTCGGCCCCGGCGACCGGGTGGCGGTGCTGGCGATGAACAGCACCGACATGCTGGACATCCAGTTCGCCGCCTGGCGGCTGGGGGCGGCCTATCTGCCGATCAACTTCCGCCTGACCCCGGCCGAGATCGCCTATATCGTCGGCGACGCCGGGCCGGCATTGTTCATCGTCGACACCGCGTTTCCCGAGACCGTGGCGGCGTTCGCCGACAACGCGGCGGTGGGGGCCATGGTGGCGATGGACGGCCTTGGCGGCGACACCGCGTTCGAACGCGGTGTGGCGGCGGCCGAGCCGGTTTGGGCCATGGTCGACCAGCCGCGCGAGACCTTGTGCATGTTGATGTATTCCTCGGGCACCACCGGGCGGCCCAAGGGTGTGACCTTCACCCATGAGATGATGGTCTATGCGGTGATGAACACCGCGCCGGCCATGGGCTCGGGCAACGCCATGGTGGGCTTTTCGGCCATGCCGCTGTTCCATATCGGCGGCTTGATGGCGTTTTCGGTCTCGGCGCTCTATTATGGCGGGTCGACCGTGATCATGCGCCACTTCGACCCGGGCGAGACCCTGCGCGCGATCAGCGACCCGGCCTTGGGTATCACCCACCTCTTGTTCGTGCCGGCCATGTACAATGCGCTGCAGAGCGCGCCCGAACAGCCGGGCGCCGACTTTTCGCGCATCGTCACCGCCCTGGCCGGGGCCGAGACCGTGCCGACCGCCCTGGTCGACTGGTGGATGGCGCGCGGGTTGATGGTCCAGGAGGTCTACGGCATGACCGAGACCTGCGGCGGCATCAGCGTGATCCCGAAATCGGCGCTGCCGGCGCGGGTCGGCTCGGCGGGGCATTTGTTCCCGCATGTGCGCGGCAAGGTGGTGCGCCCCGACGGCGCGCCCGCCGGCGTCGACGAGCCGGGCGAATTGTGGGTCAGCGGCGGCAATGTCACGCCCGCCTATTGGCAGCGCCCGGACGCCAACGCCGACAGCTTTCGCGACGGCTGGCTGCGCACCGGTGATATCGTGCGCATCGACGCCCAAGGCTTTCTCTATATCGAGGACCGGATGAAGGACATGTACATCTCGGGCGGCGAAAACATCTATCCCGCCGAGGTGGAGAATGTGCTCTACACCCATGACGGCATCGCCGAGGTGGCGGTGATCGGCGTGCCCGACAGCCGCTGGGGCGAGACCGGCTGTGCCGTGGTAGTGCCGCGCAACGGCGCCACCCTGACCCGAGACCATCTGGTCGCCCATTGCGAGGGCCGGTTGGCGCACTATAAACATCCCGCCCATGTGCACCTGATGGACGCCCTGCCGCGCAACGCCACCGGCAAGGTGTTGAAGTATCAACTGCGCGAGGAGGTGACGCGCGTGCTGGACCTGCGATGAGCCCCGCTGATGACGACCGCTCGGCCGCCGCGCGCACCAAGCGCCAGCGCCTGGAAGCGCGCGAGGCGGCGATCCTGGCGGCGGCCGAGGAGGAGTTCTCCGCCCACGGTTTCGATGGCGCGCGCATGGCCGAGATCGCCCGGCGCGCCGGCATGGGCGAGGGCACGCTCTATCTCTATTTCCGCACCAAGAACGACCTGTTGTCGGCGGTCACCGGCGCCTTCTGGGGCCGGTTGACGGCGGCGGCCGAGGCGGCGGTGGCGCCGCACCGGGGCGCCTTCGCCCGTCTGCGCGCCCTGGCCTGCTTCCACCTGGAGCGGGTGATGGCCGATTTCACCCTGCTGGAACTGGCGACCCGGCTGCGCCACGCGCCGGGCTATGACCCGCAATGGGAGATCGAGCAGCGCCGCGCCTATGTGGCGGTGTTCGACGGCATCGTCCAGCAGGGCATCGACCGCGGCGAGATCGCCGCCACGGTCAAGCGCTGGATGCTGCGCGACGTGTTCTACGGCACGCTCGAATATTCCGCGCGCACCCTGCTGCTGCACGGTCGCGGCGAGACCGGGCCGGTGGTCGACCATCTGATGGGCCTGCTGGCGGTACACGATCCGCGCACCGGCGGCGCCGAGGTCAGCGACGGCGCGGGCCCCGACCTCGCCCGCATCGCCGAGCGGCTCGACCGCGCGGTCGCCCGGTTGGAACAGCGCGACGCGGCGTCTTAGCGCCGCGGCGTCTAAGCGACCGGCGTCTGGGCGACAGGGCGTCTGAGCAACCGGGGCGGGTCGGCGCGGCCGGTGGGGTCGGTGCCTATTCGGTCACCCACAGGCCGGTGCGGTCGAGGCCGGTATTGCCGTTGCCCGGCTGATAGGCGTGGACGATCAGTTCATAGGTGCCGGCCGCCTCGGGCGTGTAGGGCGCGGCGAAGCGGCTGGGGCTGTTGGCATAGTCGAGCGGCACGCGCGCCACCGGCTTGCCGTCGCGCAACACCGTGGCCACCACCTCGACATCGGCCGCGTCCCACAACCCGTCCGGCGTGATCGGGCAGCCGCACATCATCATGACCTTGGCGTCCAGGCGGATCGGCTCGCCCGCCGGGTGGCTGATCGCCGGCGCCGGGCTCATCAGGTTCACCACCAGACCGGGCATTTCGACCACCCAACCGCCGCCGCCGGTCAGGTGCCGGCCGGGCACGATCCATTGCGTGGCGGTGACCGTGGTGCGCGCCTGGGGCTGGGCCACCGGGCCGGTCGCCACCAGGCGCACCCGGCGCGGCGCGTCCAGTTCCAGCGTCGCGGTGAAGTGGGCGGCGTCCGGCGTGGCGCGGCTTTGGGCGTGGGTCAGGCCCCGGGACATGATCCGGTCGGTGTCGCCGGTGGTGCCGGCGGTGCGGCCTTGGGCCAGGATCTGGCCGCTGTCGGCGTCTTCCAGTCGAACCGCCACGCCGCCCATGCCCGAGCCGATAAACTTCGCGCCTTTGGCAATCACCCGCACGGTCACCTCGGTGGGCTCGGCCGAAGCGGCCGGCGTCGCCAAGCCCGCGACAAGCCAAGCCATGCCCGCCAAAACACCGTAAGTCCAGGCATTGAAGGCGACGCGGCGGGGGCGCTGGTGGGGGAGGCGGTGCTCGGTCATCGGGCAATTCCGTCGGTTCGAAGGGGGTTTCAGTGGCTTTCGATTATGCTAAGTGATAATCTCGATAACGTAACAATGTAACGGATGGTGGCGCCGGGCCCCAGAGCGGTTCGGCCGCCCGGAACAGGCCACCAAGGTTTCACGGATACGAGGCAAAGGCGGTCATGGACGACGCGTGCAGCGGATATGGTGGCGGGCCAGTGGGGCGGATGCGCGCCGGCCCGTCGGCAGTATCGGAACCCGGCGGGCCCGGTTTCGGGCCGCGGATCGACGAACCGGCGCCACCGTTTACGGCGCGAACCACGCAGGGCGTCCGGGCGCTGAGCGATTATCGCGGTCGCTGGCTGATGCTGTTCGCCCATCCCGCCGATTTCACCCCGGTGTGTACGTCGGAATTCGTTGCCTTCGCGCGCGCGGCAGACGCCTTCGAGGCGCGCGACTGCGCCTTGCTCGGCCTGTCGGTGGACAGCGTTTACGCCCATCTGGCGTGGATCCGTTCGGTGCGCGAGTCGTTCGGGGTCGATATACAGTTTCCGATAATGGAAGATATCTCCATGACCGTGGCCGAGGCCTACGGGATGATCCACCCGGGCGCCAGTTCGACGGCCGCGGTGCGGTCGGTGTTCTTCATCGACCCCGAGGGCGTGCTGCGGGTGATGCTGCACTATCCCATGGCCGTCGGGCGGTCGGTGGTCGAACTGCTGCGGGTGCTCGACGCGCTTCAGGCCACTCGGGCCGGCGACGTGGCCGCGCCCGAGGGGTGGCAGACCGGCCAACCCCTGGTCAAGGCGCCGCCCCAGACCGCCGACGAGATGATTGCACGCGACCGGGCGGCGGCTGAAAGCCGCGCGCCGGTGACGTGGTACTTCACCCAGGAGGACGAGGCATGAACGATCTGGCGACGGTGGACCCGCTTGGAAGCGACGAACCGGCGGAGATTGCGCCGCGCGTCGACCGTACCGGCGACGGTGCCGACCTGTGTCGGGCGCTCGGCCACCCGGCCCGGCTGGCCATCGTCGCTGCATTGACCGCAGGCGAGCGCGGGGTCAGCGAGTTGGAGGCCGTCACCGGCATCCGCCAACCGGGCCTGAGCCGCGAACTGGGCAAACTGCGCGACGCGGGGCTGGTGGTCGCCCGGCGCCAGTCGAAGGCGGTGTTCTACTCGCTGATCGACGACCGCGCCGAGCGGGTGGTTGCCGCGCTGTGGCCCGGCATGGCGTGCTGTGCCACCGCCGATCCGCGCTCGGCCTCGAAAGACCGGGCGCGCGGACCGGCGGGTCGGACCGGGCGGGAAGCCGCAGCCGCTGGCGCCAGTGTCTTCGCCCGCGCCGGCTGGTCGACCGACGGCAGTCGGTGAGCGAAGCGCCGATCCGCGCCGCTCGGCTGAACGCGGCGGTCGGTTGACATTTGGCCAAAAACCGGTCCTCATACCGCCCGGCGAGCCTGCGCGGTCTTGGGCGTGACCAACGCCGTGCCGCCGGTGGGTTCGGGCGCCGAAACCGCGGCTCCAGACAACAAATGGCGCAGACGAGACGCGCTGCAGACCGAAGACGCGGCGGACCGAGGGCCGCGGTCGGGCCAAAAAAAAGGCCGTGCGCGAGGCACGGCCCAAGTTCAGGGAGGAAACGCCCACGGGGGGCAGTGAGCCGGGAAGCTCACTATCCGCTAAGTGGGGTCGGCGCCGCCTGACGTCAAGCGACTTCGCGACAAACCGTGCCGATCCGCCGACCGGCGGGATGGACGCCCGGTCCGACCTTAGGGCGGTTTGGGGGGCAGTCCCCCGGACGGCTCGCGCGCACCCCGGGTGGCCTGAGTGCGGCTCGGTGTCGCTGCCGCGCGAGACACAAAAACGTCATCTCAAAGCCCTACAAAGCCCCGTATAAGCGGTGGCGCAAGCGGCCGGCATGGCTTCGCCCCGCCGGCTTGGCCTGAGCGATCACGATCGGCTGCCATGCTGCCGACCGGCCGGTCGGCGGACGGGCCGGTCGAGAGAGGGCCGGGGCGGCGCGACACGATCGGCTCGGCCGATGCGAATGTCTCTCGCCTGTGGCGCGAGGAGCGGTTAGGATAGGGCACATGTCTGAAAGCCAAGATCGCACCGTGGCGGTCCCGTGGGACGACGACGAGGATCCGGTCGCGGCCGCGCGGCAAGCCGCTGCCGGCCGCAAGCGGCGCCGTCCGCCGCGTGGTCCCAAGCGCCGCTATCGCTCAATCTTCATCTCCGACGTGCATCTGGGCACCAAGGGCTGTCGGGCGGATTATCTGCTCGATTTCATGCGCCATGCCGAGTCGGATTATCTCTATCTGGTCGGCGACATCGTCGACGGCTGGAAGCTCAAGAAGTCCTGGTATTGGGCGCCGGATCATAATGACGTGGTGCGCAAGGTGCTCAAGCGCGCGTCGCAGGGCACCCAGGTGATCTATATCCCCGGCAATCATGACGAGATGCTGCGCGATTATGTGGACCACGACCTGGCGGGCGTGAAGATCCTGCAAGATACCATCCACGAGACCGCCGACGGCCGCCGCTATTGGGTGCTCCATGGCGACGAATTCGACGGTGTGGTCATGCATGCCAAGTGGCTGGCGTTCGTGGGCGATCATGCCTATCGCGTGCTGATCGGCATGAATACCTGGGTCAATTATGTGCGCCGCAAGCTCGGCTATTCCTATTGGTCCTTGTCCGCCTATCTCAAGCACAAGACCAAGAAGGCGGTTGAGTTCATGTCCAATTTCGAGGAATCGGTGGCGTCGGAGGCGGTCAAGCGGTCGGTGGACGGGGTGATCTGCGGCCACATCCACCATGCCGAGCGGCGCCAGATCCAGGGCATCGATTACATCAATGACGGCGACTGGGTGGAAAGCTGCACCGTGCTGGTGGAGCATGACGACGGGCGCATGGAAATCCTGTTCTGGGCCGACGATATCGCCCGGCGCGAGGCGGCGGCGCGCTCCGGGGACACGGCCGAAGCGCTGGAGGCGGCGGAATGAAGATCGCGTTGGTGTCCGATGCCTGGTATCCCCAGGTCAACGGGGTGGTGCGCACGCTCCAGGCGGTGCGCCAGGAACTGCGCCGCAAGGGCCATCGGGTCTATATGATCACGCCGGACCGGTTCATGACCGTGCCGTGCCCCACCTATCCCGAAATCCGGCTGGCCATCGGCGGCCAGACCAAGGTGGCGCACATGCTCGACCGGCTCGGGCCCGACGCGGTGCATGTGGCCACCGAAGGCCCGCTCGGCTATGCCGCCCGGCGCTGGTGCGTGCGGCGCCGGTTTCCGTTCACCACCGCCTATCACACCAATTTCCCCGAATATATCGAGTTGCGCACCGGCATCCCCGAGGATTGGCTGTTCGAGGTGGTGCGCCGCTTCCACGCGCCGGCTGCGGGCGTGCTGGTCGCCACGCCGACCCTGCAAAGCCAACTCGCCCGGCGCGGCTTTCGCAATCTGCGCCTGTGGACCCGCGGCGTCGATGTGAGCCGCTTCCGCCCCGATCTGCGCACCGATCTGGGCTATCCCGGGCCGGTGATGCTTTATGTGGGCCGGGTGGCGGTGGAGAAGAATCTCGAAGCGTTCCTTGAGGTCGACCGGCCGGGCACCAAGCTGGTGGTCGGCGACGGCCCGGCCATGACCGACCTTCAGCGCCGCTATCCCGAGGTGCGCTTCCTTGGCGTGCGCCAGGGCGAGGATTTGGCGCGGATCTATGCTTCGTCCGATGTGTTCGTGTTTCCCAGCAAGACCGATACCTTCGGTCTGGTGATGCTGGAGGCGCTGGCCAGCGGCATTCCGGTCGCCGCCTACCGGGTGCCCGGGCCGCTCGATGTGGTCGGGCCGGGCGGCTTCGGCACCGAGGCGGTGCGCGCCGATGGGCCGGTCGGCGTGCTCGACGACGATCTGGGCGCGGCGATCGACGGCGCGCTGGCGCTTGACCGGCGCGCCTGCCGGCCCTATGCCGAGGGGTATTCCTGGTCGAATTGCGCGGACCTGTTCCTTCGGCATCTGGCGCTGACGGGGCGGTCGGGCTCGGTATCCGTGGCTGCATGAGCTTTCTCAATTGTTGTTGGATCGCGGGGGCGTCCCGTTGACGTCCGCGCTGCTGTCTCTGTTGGGCGGGCCGGGGCTGGTGCTCGGCGTGTGGACCGCCGCGGTCGCTGCCCTGGGGCTGACGCTGACCGCACCGCGGCCGATCAACCCCAATCAAGGGCTGGTCATGGGGCTGGTGCTCGCCGGCGCCACCTTGCTGGTGCGCGAACCGGTGTTTCCGCCCTGGCCGCCGGTGGGCGCCATGGGGCGGCTGCCCTATGTGGTCGTGGTGACCGCGCTGATCGCGTTCGTGGCCGTGCATTTGCGCGCCGAGCGGCTGGCGATCCCGTTCGCACTGCTGGCGCCGCCGGTGCTCGGCGTCGGCGTGGTGGCGTTGCCGGAGGCGGCGCAGACCCTGGCGTTGGTGCAGGGGGGCGGGTTCGTTCTGTTGACGCTGGTCCTGGCGCAGCGACTGCTGGCCGATCGCGGCGCCGACGGCGCGCTGCCGCTTGGGCTGGTGGCCACGTCGGCGGGGCTGGTGGCGCTCGCCGGGCTCTATCCCAGCGTGCTGTCGGTTCACGCCGCCGGCGTGCTCGCGACCACGCTGGCCATCTGGGTCGGTGCCGGATTGCGCGGCGAGCGCTTCGGAATTGCGCCGGCGATCGTCGGCCAGGTGGCGGTGGCCGGCATTGGGGCGACGCTGGCCATCTCGGCCCCGGCGCTCGCCGCCCCGATCGCGTTGGTGTTGATGATGCCGCTCGCGCGCTGGCCGGCCAGTCTGTTGGTCAAAGGCGCGCGCCCGCGCGCGGCGGTGCAGAGTGTGTTGATGGTCGGGCTTGGCGTGCTCGCGGTGCATTTGGCGCGCACGCTGCCCTGACCGGCTCTCTGCCCTAACCCCGGTGTGCGGACCCGGACCGGCCGGGTCTCCTTCACAATCGGCCCGGATCGGCCGCGCCGGACGCCTGCCCTGGCGGCGGCACCGGCCGACCGTGCGGCCGGTGCGCTGATTACCCCATGGTCACCACCACCTTGCCGGTGGCGCGGCGCTCGGCCAGGTCGGCGAGCGCCCGGCCCGCGTCGGCCAGCGGGTAGGTGGCCGAGACGTGCGGGCGGATCTCGCCGGCCGCATACCAACCCATCAGCGTTTGCAACGACCGCACCAGCACCTCGGGGCGCTTGTCGGCATAAAGCCCCCAGTGCAGGCCCACCGCCGAGACGTTCTTGACCAGCAGGATATTGGCCGGGATCTGCGGGATCGTCCCCGAGGCGAAGCCGACGACGACGATCCGGCCCTCGAAGGCGATGGCGCGCAGGCTGGCGTCGAACGCCGCCCCGCCGACCGGGTCGTAGATCACGTCGGCGCCGCGGCCGTCGGTGGCGTCCTTGATCGCCTGGCGCACGTCTTCGCTGGCATAGTCGATGGTCAGGTCGGCGCCCTTGGCGCGCGCGGCGTCGAGCTTGGCTTGCGAGCCCGCGGTCGCGATCACCCGGGCGCCCAGGCGCTTGCCGATCTCCACCGCGGTCAGGCCGACGCCGCCGCCCGCGCCATGGACCACCAGCGTCTCGCCGGCGCGAAGCCCGGCGCGGTGGTCGAGGCCGATATGGCTGGTCCCATAGGCAACCGGGAAGGCGGCGGCCTCCACCAGATCCATGGTCTCGGGCAGGGGCAGGGCGAGCCGGGCGTCGAGCACCGCCTGTTCGGCCAGCCCGCCATGGCCGACGATGGCGGCGACCGGCTGGCCTTCGCGCAACTGGGTGACCCCGGCGCCGAGCGCGTCGACCCGGCCGGCGATCTCGATGCCGGGGGCGAACGGCGGTTCGGGGCGCACCTGATACTGGCCCTTGACCATCAGCGTGTCGGCGAAATTGACCCCGCAGGCGGCGATCCGCACGCGCACCTGACCCGGGCCGGGCTCGGGCGTCGCCACCTCGGCCAGGCGCAGCGCATCGAGCCCGGTGGGCTCGTCCACGGCCATCCATTTCATCGCAGTCCTCCCTGTCCCATTCTCGCCGGTCAGGCTAGCAAGCGCGCCGAGCGGGCGTCCAGGGCGACAAATGTTCTTTCTTTGTTCTTTTCGGCCTGCTAGCATCGACGCTGACTCGAACGGAGCGCGGGACGCATGCTCGACGGGACCAGCCAGATCAAGCCGCAACAGCGCCGCGGCCGGGGCGCGCATAGCAACGCGGCCGGGCGTTACGAGCGCCACACGCGCCAGGGCCTCGACGACGGCTGGGGCACCCTCGACGCCGAGGGCGAGGCCCTGCGCACCCATGTGACGGTGGACGCCGCGCGCCGGGTGATCACCCGCAACAACTCGCCCGACATTCCGTTCGACCGCTCGGTCAACCCCTATCGCGGTTGCGAACATGGCTGCGTCTACTGCTACGCCCGGCCGAGCCACGCCCATCTGGGCCTGTCGCCGGGTCTGGACTTTGAAACCCGGCTGTTCGCCAAGGCGGACGCTGCGGCGCGGTTGCGCGCCGAACTGGCGCGGCCGGGCTATGTCTGCGCGCCGATCGCCTTCGGCACCAACACCGACCCCTATCAGCCGATCGAGCGCGACTGGCGGGTCATGCGCGGCTGTCTGGAGGTGCTGGCCGAGGCGCGCCACCCGGTCACCATCACCACCAAAAGCCATCTGGTGACCCGCGATGTGGACCTGCTGGCGGCCATGGCGGCCGATGGACTGGCCAAGGTGGCGATCTCGATCACCACGCTCGACCACCGTCTGGCGCGCGGTCTGGAACCCCGGGCGTCGACGCCCGGTCGGCGCCTCGCCGCCATCGAGACCCTGGCCGCCGCCGGCGTGCCGGTGGGGGTGATGGTGGCGCCGGTGATCCCGGCGCTCACCGACCACGAGGTCGAAGCGATCCTGGCGGCGGGCGCCCGGGCCGGCGCGGTCGAGGCGGGGTGGATTTTGTTGCGCCTGCCGGGCGAGGTGGCCGGGCTGTTCCGCGATTGGCTGGCCGAAGACATGCCCGACCGCGCGCGTCGGGTGCTCAACCGCCTGCGCGAGGCGCGCGGCGGGCGCGACAACGACCCGCGCTTCGGCCACCGGTTCCGGGGCGAGGGCCCGGCTTATGAGTTGTTGGCCCAGCGCGCCGACCGGGCGCGGGCGCGCCTCGGCCTCAAGGGGCGCGCCGGGCCGGGCTTGCGCTGCGACCTGTTCCAAAGCCCGCGCGCCGCCAGCGACCAGTTGGACCTGTTCGGCTAAGCCGCCCGGCGCCACCGCCGATGGCGGTCAGCACGGGGCCGGGCGGTCAGACGGAGCGGCGGGTGTCTGGCGAGCCGGTGGCCGCCTCCGCGTGCCGGGCGTCCGGGGGCGCGTCGGGGCCGGCATTGTCGCCGCCGGGCTCGTTTGCGGGCGCGTCCAGATGGCCCTGGCGTGCCAGGCTGTGGGCCGCACCCGGCGTCAGGCCGCTGCGCAGACCGGCGTAGAACAGCGCCGCCGACAGGCCCGCCACGCCGAGCGTTGCGGGGGCGGCGAGCGTCAGCGCGGTCTTGTCCCACAGCGCGCCCGCCGCCCAGGCCGCTGCGGTGGCCCCGGCGGCCACCAGTGCCCAGCGCACCGACCGGGACAGCCGGACCCGGCGGGCGCTATGGTCGTGGGCGGGGCGGTCCTCTGGGCGGTCCCCTGGGCAGTCGGGGGGGCGGTGGTCGGCGGGCGGGCGGAACGCATAGACGCCCAACAGCACCAGCGAATAAAGCGGCAGTATGTGCATCAGCACCAGATACTTCTTGAAATAGCCGCGCGGGCTGCCGTCGTCGCCGAGCACGGTCAGCAGCACCAGCAGGAACACCGGCACCGACACCGCGAACAACACCGCCGCCCGGTGCCCGGCGTCGCGCTTGACCCGATGGTCTTCCAGCGCCGGGCGCAGCCGCCGTTGCCGGCGCCGGTCGACGAACACGCGCCAGCGCGGCGACGACACGTCGCCGCTCCACAGGGAATAGGCGTCGGGCGGCAGGACCAGGCCCAGCGCCAGCACCACGCCGCTGGCCATCCCCGCCGCGCCGTCGGTCCGGCCGAGCAGCACCAGCGCGATCGCCTGCAGCGCCAGCGCATAGCCCGCCACCGGCGCCAGGGTCAGCAGCCGCACGCCCAGGGCCAGCCGCCATGGCAGCGCCGGGGCCTTGGGCGAGGCCGGCGGCAAGGGCGGCAGGCGAAAGATCTCCGCCATCGAGCGGATCTGCCGCCCGTCGTCGCCTTGGGGCTCGGCGGCCGATCGGGTCGCCGGGGCCGGCGCTGCCGCCCGGTTGCCGCCGGTTTGGGGCGGTGCCGTCTGGGGCGCACCTGTGTTCGGGGTTGGCGGCGATGGGGCACCGGATGGGCCGGCGTCCGGCGGCGGGGCGGTTCGGGGGTCGGCCATGGTGCTCCTCGCTGTTCAAGCGCCCGAACCGCGGCGCCTTGCGGGCCGGTCGCCGGGGGACACTGCTTGCTGGTCCTTGATACGGCGCCGCGCGGCGATCCGATTGCCCCGTCGCGCTGTGCCCCGTCGCGCTGTGCCCCGTCGCGCGATGCCAGGTCGCCCGATGCCAAGTCATGCTGGACCAGGCCGCCCCGGCGTCGGGCCGAGCCCGCTTTCGCCGCCCGGTGGGTGCGCAAGGGCTTGACCCGGCGGCCTCGTTGGCGCTGTTAGGCGCCATGGCAGACGATCTGTTTTCCGCCGACGGGGCCGCCCGGCCCCGGACAGGCAAAGAACCCCCCGATTTCCGCGCCGAGGCCGCCTTGGCGGCGCGTGTGGGCGGTGGGCTGGTGGCCGGCGTGGACGAGGCCGGGCGCGGCCCGCTTGCCGGTCCGGTGGTCGCCGCTGCGGTGGTGTTCGCCGAGCCTGCCGACGCGCCGCCGGGCATTACCGACAGCAAGAAGCTCACCAAGCCGCGCCGCGAGGCCCTGGCCGAAGCGATCAAGGCCCGCGCGGCGGCCTGGGCGGTCGCGGAAGCCGGCGTCGACGAGATCGACCGGATCAACATCCTGGCCGCCGCCATGGCCGCCATGGCCCGCGCGGTCAAGGCTCTCGACCCGGCGCCGGCGGGCTGTCTGATCGACGGCAACCGGGTGCCCGAGGGGCTGGTTTGTCCCGCCGAGGCGCTGGTCAAGGGCGACGCGCGCTCGGTCTCGGTGGCGGCGGCGAGCATTTTGGCCAAGGTGGAGCGCGACCGGATCATGGCCGCGCTCGACGCCGCCGAGCCCGCCTATGGCTGGGCGCGCAACGCAGGATATGGGGTGCCGGCGCATCTGGAGGCGCTACGGCTTGTGGGGCCGTCGGTCCACCACCGGCGCAGCTTCCGCCCGGTGGCCGACGTCATCGCGGCCAAACTGTCCACAAGCAATTGACTCCTGTGGAAAAATTTATTGACCCGAGTCGCCGTGTGACTCATGATTCGCGCTTTGCGAGCGCTCGTCTCCAAGGGCTGGGCCGGGGACGGTCGGGCGTTCGATGGGTAGCAGCGCCAGTGGGGGCGGGTCATGACGAGTGGCGACAATCAGCCGGCGGCGGTTCAAACCGATTTGCCGCTGGATACGGTGATCGAGGACGACTGCATCGCGGCCATGAACCGGCTGCCGGCGGGCTCGGTGGACCTGATCTTCGCCGACCCACCCTATAACCTGCAGTTGAAGGACGCGTTGCACCGGCCGGACAATTCCAAGGTCGACGGGGTCACCGACGCCTGGGACCGGTTCGACGGCTTCGCGCCTTATGACAGCTTCACCCGCGACTGGCTGGCGGCCGCCCGGCGGCTGTTGAAGGACACCGGCACCATTTGGGTGATCGGCAGCTATCACAATATCTTCCGGGTCGGGCGCGAGATCCAGGACCAGGGCTTCTGGATTCTCAACGACATCATCTGGCGCAAGACCAACCCGATGCCGAATTTTCGCGGCACCCGCTTCACCAACGCCCATGAAACCCTGATCTGGGCCGCCAAGTCGGCGGACAAGAGCGGCTATACCTTCAACTATCAGGCGCTCAAGGCGCTCAACGACGACGTTCAGATGCGCTCGGACTGGCACCTGCCGATCTGCACCGGGGCCGAGCGGCTGCGCGACGGCGAGCGCAAGGCCCACGCCACCCAAAAGCCCGAGGCACTGCTCTATCGGGTGCTGGTGGCGGCGACCAATCCGGGCGACGTGGTGCTCGACCCGTTCTTCGGCACCGGCACCACGGGTGCGATGGCGCGCTTGCTTGGCCGGCGGTTCGTGGGCATCGAGCGCGAGCCGCGCTATGTGGGCATCGCGCGCGAGCGGATCGCCAAGGTGGAGCCCCTGGGCGCCGACGAACGCGCGGTCACCAAGTCCAAGCGCAAGGAACCGCGGGTGCCGTTCGGCGTGCTGGTGGAGCGCGGCATGATCAAGCCGGGACAGACGTTGGTGGACGGCAAGCAGCGCCACGCCGCCCGGGTGCGCGCCGACGGCACGCTGATCTCGGGCGATGTGATCGGCTCGATCCACAAGGTGGGCGCCGAGGTCCAGGGCGCGCCCACCTGCAATGGCTGGTCGTTCTGGTGCTTCGAGGCCAAGGGCGACCTGGTGCCCATCGACATGCTGCGTCAGAAGGTGCGCGCCGAGATGGCCGGCGCGGTCGGCTGATCCGGCGTGGCCATGACACCGCGCCCAGGCCATGGCGGCGCCCGCAGCGGGGCGGGCCCGGCGCTCAGCCGCCAGGCGATTGCTGCGCCGCTGGGGCCGGGTGGCCGGCATGGGCCGCCACCTTGCGCATCACCGTCGGCAGGCCGGCCTGGCCCAGGGTGTCGAGCGGCCACCACAAGGCGTCGTCCACGGCCGGTCGGCGGTCGAGGGCGAGCCGCGCCACGGCCAGTTCCAGGTGGAAGTGGGTGAAGGTGTGACGCACGCGGTCGGGCAGCAGCACGAACGACACGCCGGGCGCCCCGGACGCCCCGGGGGCGGGGGCGACCGGCGCCTGGGCGATCAACTCGGGCGCGTCGGCGCGCCAGTCCGGGTCTTCGCCCGGCTTGGTCAGCGTCGCCCGGCCGGCCTCGACCCAGGCGCTCGACGGGATCTCCAGCATGCCGCCGAGCAGGCCCCGGTCCGGCCGCCGACGCAACAACACCGCACCCTCGGCCTCGATCCAGAAGGCGAGCGCCCGGCGCACCGGCTTGGGGCGCTTGGGCGCCTTGACCGGATAGCGCGCCATGTCGCCGGCGGCGTGGGCGGCGCACTCGGGCCGCCACGGGCACAGCAGGCATTGCGGCCGCGTCGGCGTACACACGGTGGCGCCCAGGTCCATGATCGCCTGGGCATAGTCGCCGGGCCGGTCCTGGGGCGTGATCCGGGCCGCCAGCTCCTTAAGCGCGCGCTTGGCGCCCGGCAGCGGCGCGTCGACCCGGTGCAGGCGCGCGATCACCCGTTCCACATTGCCGTCGAGGATCGTCGCCGGCCGGTCGAAGGCGATCGCGGCGATGGCGGCGGCGGTATAGTCGCCGATACCGGGCAGCGCCTTGAGCCCGGCCTCGGTGTCGGGGAAGCGCCCGCGATGGTCGCGCACCACCGCCTGCGCGCAGGCGTGCAGGTTGCGCGCCCGGGCGTAATAGCCAAGCCCCGCCCATTCGGCCAGCACCGCGTCGCGTTCGGCCGCCGCCAGCGCCGCCACCGTGGGCCAGCGCTCCAGAAACCGCGCGAAGTATCGCCCCACCGTGGCCACGGTGGTCTGTTGCAACATCACCTCCGACAGCCACACATGATAGGGGTCGGGGCGCACGCCGGGCGGGGCGCGCCAGGGCAGGGCGCGGGCATGGCGGTCGTACCAGTCGAGCAGGCGGCCGGCCAGCGCCGCGCCTTGCCGGGGCGAGGCCGGCGGGTCGGCTGCGGGCGGGGGAGATGTGGATCGCGACGGGGGCGGAGACTTGGGCGTCGGCATGGACGGGGGCTCCTTTTTCGGGCGGGTCTGGCATAATGGGCGAGATGGACGCTGCCAAGACATCGCGCCGGTCGGGCGCTAAAGCCGGTTCCAAGACTGGCGCCAAGACCGCTGCCAAGACCGGTGGCGCCACCACCAAGGCCGAACCGCCGGCGCGGCGCGGCGGCGTGGTGCGCGCCGGCGC
The DNA here is from genome assembly GCF_004341375.1 of Rhodothalassium salexigens DSM 2132. Taxonomy (GTDB): domain Bacteria; phylum Pseudomonadota; class Alphaproteobacteria; order Sphingomonadales; family Rhodothalassiaceae; genus Rhodothalassium; species Rhodothalassium salexigens. The sequence goes on along the minus strand of NZ_SLXO01000007.1, from coordinate 129,567 downwards.
GCTGGTGCCGGCGCTCACCGGGCGGGTGATGCGCGCGCGCGGCTTCATCAAGGCCGAGATCGTCACCCGCTGGGATACCGTCGTTGGCGAGGATCTGGCTTCGATCACGCGGCCGGTGGCGGTGCGGTTTCCGCGCGGCAAGCGCGCTGGCGCCACGCTGGTGGTCCGCGCCGCGCCGGCCACCGCCACGGTGTTGCAACACCGCGCGCCGACGGTGGTCGAGCGGGTCAATGTCTATTTCGGCTATGGCGCGGTGGCACGCCTGTCGATCGAGCAGGGGCCCCTGCCCGCCCGCCCGGCGCCGCCGCCCGGCGGGCCGTTCCGCGAGCCCAACCCTGAGGCCATGGCCCGGGTGGCGGAGCGGCTGGCGGCCCTCGGCGCCCCGGTGTCGGCGGCGGTCCCGAGCGCGCCCTGGGCGGCGCCGTCGGCGCTGCCGGCCGGCCGGGCCGGTTCGGCCGCGCCCGCCCAAGCCGACGGCGTGCGGCCGCGACGGCCGGTCGCTGCGGTGCCGCTGGCGACGGCGCTGGACACCCTGGCCGACCGCGTGAAGGCCAGCGACCCGGACCGCCGAGATACGCCGGAAGCGCCTGGCATTCCCGCCCCCAGCGGTCCCGGCCCCAGTGGTCTCGCCGCTCGGGATGCCGCCCCCGGTGACGCCGCCCCAGGTGACGCCGAGCGGACGGGCGATCGTGACTGCCAAGACCCGGGCCGGCCGGGGGCGGCCACCGCGCAAGCGGGCCCGGTCGGCGGCGTTGCCGGGCGCGACCGCCGGGGCTCGTCGGCAGCGCCAGCGCCGGTCCGGTCGCTCCCGTCTCCCTCGTCTCCCGGGGCGCCGACGCCGCCGCCGGTGGGCGAGGCGTCGTCCTTGCGCACGGCCTTGCTGCGCTTGGGCGGGCGCGTTTACGGTGATCCGCCGGGCGACGGCGGCCCGACCGGGGCGAATGATCCGCCGGCGGAAGGGGCTTGAGCCCGGCGGCGCGGCCCCTTACCAGTAGCCTGGAACAGTAAGTGTCGATCCCGTGCCCGGTTCGGCGGGCCAAGCTCCAGACGGAAGAGATGACGATGACCGATGTTTTGAACGGATGGCGCCGCGGTCTGGTGGCGGCTGGTGCGCTGATGCTACTGGCGGCCTGCGATGGCGGCGACGGAACCGGCGGCGGCAATGGCAGCGCCGATGCCGCCGAAAGCGGCTCGCTGCCGACCACGGTCGAGAGCCCCGGGCCGCAAGCCACCGACGATCAGGGCGCGGCCACCGGGATTCTGGTCTATGGCAGCGACGACGCGCCCAACACGCTGATCGAGTTCGCGTCCTGGACCTGCGGCCATTGCGGAAACTTCTACAAGACGGTCGTGCCGCAGATCAAAGAAGAGCTGGTTGCCACCGGCAAGCTCAAGTTGATGGTCGTCGATTGGTCGAGCCAGAATTTCGACGTGCTGGTGTCGTCGCTGGCGCGCTGCGACGGGCCGGAGAAGTTTGACGACTATATGAAGCTGTTGTTCACGACCCAGCGGGTGTGGTTGAACCAGAATGCAGCGGAAGAACTGCCCAAGGTGATGCGCCAGGCCGGCATGAGCCGCGCGGCCTACGACCGGTGCATCGCCAATCGGTCGTTGCAGACGATGATTGTCGAACGCGCCCAGCGCCAGCGCGAACGGTTCCAGATCGAGTACACGCCCTATCTGGTGCTCAACGGCCGCGAGTTAAAAATGCAGCCGGGCCGCAGCCAGTTCGAGCAGATCAAGGAGGCGGTCGAGGCGGCGAGCAGCTAACGCCGCCGCGCCCGTGCCGCCCGATCCCGCCAAGGGGCCCCAGGGGGAGACTACCCACCGGTGCAGTTCACGCGGCTGAGGCTGTCGGGGTTCAAGTCGTTCGTGGACCCCACCGAGTTGCGCATCGATCCCGGGCTGACCGGGATCGTCGGCCCCAATGGCTGCGGCAAGTCCAACGTGGTCGAGGCGCTGCGCTGGGTGATGGGCGAGAACTCGGCCAAGTCCATGCGCGGCAGCGGCATGGACGACGTGATCTTCGCCGGCACCAGCGCGCGCCCGCCGCGTAACCTGGCCGACGTGACGCTGACCGTCGCCAACGAGGCGCGCACGGCGCCGGCGGCCTTCAACGACGCCGACACCCTGGAAGTCAGCCGCCGGATCGAGCGCGCCGCCGGCTCGGCCTATCGCATCAACGGCCGCGACGTGCGCGCCCAGGATGTGCGCCTGTTGTTCGCCGACGCGGCCACCGGCGCCCATTCGCCGGCGCTGGTCAGCCAGGGCCGGATCGGCGTGTTGATCACCGCCAAGCCGGCCGCGCGCCGGGCCATCCTGGAGGAGGCGGCCGGCGTCTCGGGTCTGCACACCCGGCGCAAGGAGGCCGAGAAACGCCTGCGCGCCGCCGAGACCAACCTGACCCGCGTCGCCGACGTGATCCAGCAACTCGACCAGCGCGCCGCCAGCCTCAAGCGCCAGGCCACCCAGGCGACCAAGTATCGCGACCTGAGCGACCGCATCGCCCGGGCCGAGGCGGCGCTGTTTTACCTGCGCTGGCGGGCCGCCGACCGGGAGGCCAGCGACCTGGACGCCGCCCGGGGCGAGGCCGGCCAACACGTGGCGTGGCTGACCGCCCAGGTCTCGGAACGGACCCGCGCGCAGGGCGAGGCCGAGGCCGCCCTGCCGGCGTTGCGCAAGGCCGAAACCGAGGCCGGCGCCGCATTGCAGCGGTTGACCCTGGCGCGCGACCAGATGGAGGAACGCGAACGCCAGCGCGCCGCCACCGCCCGCCGGCTGGCGGCCCAGAAGGACGATCTGGACCGCGATCTGGCGCGCGAGCGCGAGGTCGCCGGCGACGCCCAGGCGGCGCGCGCCCGGCTCGACGCCGAGGCCGAGACCCTGACCAAGGAGGCCGCGGCGGCGGTGGCGGCGCGCCAGGAGGCCCAGACCGCCCTCGACGCGGCCCGCGTGGCCGCCGAGGCGGCGCAGGGCGAGGCCGACGCGGCCGCCGCGCGGGTCGCCGAGGCGCGCGCCGCCAAGACCAGCCTGGACACGGACCGCGCCGCGCTCGCCCGCCGCGAGCAGCGCCTGGACGCCGAGCGCGCCGCCCTCGACCGTGAAAGCGCCTTCGCCGAGGCCGAGGACGATGGCGAGGCGGCGCTCAGGGCCGCCGAAGCCGCCGCCGATGAAGCCGAAGCGGCGCTGGAGGCCGCAGGGCGGGCGGTCGAGCGTGCCGAGACCGACAGCGCGGCCGCGCGCCAGACCGCCGAGGCGACCCGGACCGCGCTCAACGAGGCCGAGCGCGCCCACGGCCGGCTCGATACCGAGGCGCAGGCGCTCGCGCGCATGGTGGCCGGCCGCGACGACGGCGAGCGCCCGGCCATCGCCGAGCGGGTGCGCGTGGCGCCGGGGCTTGAAAAGGCGCTCGGCGCGGCGCTCGGTGACGATCTGACCGCGCCCGAAGAACCGGCGGCGGACCAGGCCGGCGAAGCCGCCGACGCCGCTCCAAGCCCCCGGGCGTGGCGCGCGCTCGCGCCGCTGGGTGAAGCACCGTCCTTGCCGGCCGCAGCCGAGCCCTTGGCCGCCCATGTGGACGCGCCGCCGGCGCTCGCCCGCCGGCTGGCCCAGACCGGGCTGGTCGCCGACCGGGCTGCGGGCGAGGCGCTGTTGGGGCAATTGGCCCCCGGCCAGCGTCTGGTCAGCCGCGACGGCGCGGTATGGCGCTGGGACGGCCTGGTCACCGCCGCCGACGCGCCGGCGCCGGCGGCCGTCCGGCTCGAACAGCGCAACCGGCTGGAGGCGCTGCGCGACCAACTGGCCGACGCGCGCGCGACCCTCGACCGGGCCGGGCGCGACCATGGCGAGGCCCAGGGGGCGGTGCGCGCCGCTGAAACCGGCGAGGCGGACGCCCGGCGCGCGCGCCAGGCCGCCGACCGCGCGGTCGCCGACGCCCGGCGCGCCCAGACCCAGGCCGAGCGTGAGGCCGCGCGCCGGGCGGCTGCTGCTGCGCGCCTGGCCGAACGGCGGCAGCGCCTGGACGCCGACGCCGCCGACCTGGCCGAGCAGCGCCGCGCCCTCGACGCCCGGGCGGCGACGGTGCCCGACCTGGCGGCGCTCGACCGGGCATTGGCCGAGGCCAAGGCGGCGGCCGACCGCCAGCGCGCCGAGTTGGCCGACGCGCGCGCCCGCGCCGACGCCCTGGCCGCCCAGGGCGCGGCGCGCGAGCGGCGGCTGGCGGCCATCAAGACCGAACGCGCCGACTGGGACCGCCGTGCGGACCGCGCCGCCGGTCATCTGACCGGCCTGGAGGAGCGCTTGGCCAAGACCGCGCGCGATCTGGCGATCTATGCCGAGCCGCCGGCGGACCTCGACGACCAGCGCCGCGACCTGATCGCGCGCATAGAGGCCGCGTCGGCCGAGCGCGCGGCCGCCGGCGACGCGCTCGCCGCCGCCGAGACCGCCAAGGCCCGGGCCGACGCGGCGCTTAAAGAGTGCGAGGGCCAATTGGCGGCGGCGCGCGAGACCCATGTGCGTCTGGAGGCCAACGCCGACAATGCGAGCGCCCGGCGCCGGCAACTGGCCCATGAATGCGGCGAGCGCTTCGCCTGCCCGCCGAGCCACTTGCCCCAGGCCATGGACTTCGGCGACCCCGACGACCTGCCCGAGGCGGCGGCCATGGCGGAGCGGCTCGACACGCTCAAGAGCCGCCGCGAGCGCATGGGCGCGGTCAATCTGCGCGCCGAGGAGGAATTGCGCGAGGTCGCCGAACAGCGCGACCATCTGGACGGCGAGCGCGCCGATCTCGAAGCCGCCATCCACCGGCTGCGGCGTGGCATCGGCGAATTGAACCGCGAGGGCCGCGAGCGGCTGATGGCGGCGTTCGAGCAGGTCAATCGCCACTTCGCCGACTTGTTCACCAGCCTGTTCGGCGGCGGCGAGGCGCATCTGGCGTTGGTCGATTCGGACGATCCGCTGGAGGCCGGGCTCGAAATCATGGCCAGCCCGCCGGGCAAGCGCCTGCAATCGCTGTCGCTGTTGTCGGGCGGCGAACAGGCGCTGACGGCGCTGTCCTTGATCTTCGCCGTGTTCGTCACCAACCCGGCCCCGATCTGTGTGCTCGACGAGGTCGATGCACCGCTCGACGACGCCAATGTGGAGCGGTTTTGCGACCTGTTGGACCATATGGTCGAGCGCACGCGGACCCGGTTTCTGGTCGTCACCCACAACGCGGTGACCATGAGCCGGGTGTCGCGTCTGTTCGGTGTGACCATGCCCGAACGCGGTGTCAGCCAGTTGGTTTCGGTGGACCTGGACGAGGCCGAAGCCATGGCAGCCAGCGTTTGATTTCTGAAAATACTTAAAAATCAGACGGTTGTGCATTCCCCTATGCGGCTTGACAGGGCGCGGGGGCGTTTCTATGTTGCGCCCGCGTCTGCCGGGTCGGGGGAAACCGCTGGCCCGGCGACGTGTGTGTGGGCGTCCGGCTTTGGGAAGCGCGTGACCTCCGACGACGACGATAGCAGGCCCGGCGGCTTTGACGAGCGGTTGCGCAAGGCGCGCGCCGCCCGACGGGATCCGTTGGCCGCCGACGACCCTGGGGCTCAAGCCGATTCCGATCTGGCCCTGGGGCTGCGTGTCGGTCTCGAAATCGTCGCCGGGGTGGCGGTCGGTGGCTTTCTGGGGTATTGGGCCGACCGATGGCTTGGAACGTCGCCGTGGCTGATGATCGTTTTCGTCCTGTTCGGCTTTGCCGGTGGGGTGAAGAACGTGCTTCAGACCGCGGCCCGGGCTTCGGCAGCGGCCGACACGGCCGCCCGCGCAAGCGAAACAGGCAAGACCGACGCAACCGACGACGCCGGCGGCGCCAAGCCGTCGGAGCGTGATTGACCAGGGAGCCGCGTCCGTGGCAGGGCCTCTCGAACAGTTCGAAATTCACCGCATCGGCGCGCCGCTGGAGGTCGCCGGGCTGGACATTTCCTTCAACAATGCTGCGGCCTACATGATCGCGGTGGCGGGGCTTCTGACCGCCTTCGTGATGCTGGGCACGCGCCGCCAGGCGCTGGTGCCGGGCCGGCTGCAGTCCATGGTGGAGATGAGTTACGAGTTCGTCGCCGGCATGGTGCGGGACAATATCGGCAGCCACGGGCGGTCGTTCTTTCCGTTCGTGTTCTCGCTGTTCATGTTTGTGCTGACCGCCAATGTGATGGGACTTCTGCCCTATGCGTTCACGGTGACCAGCCATCTGGCGGTGACCTTCGCGTTCGCGATCTGCATTTTCTTCGCGGTGGTGCTGATCGGTCTGGTGCGCAACGGTCTGTCGTTCTTCTCGCTGTTCATGCCGTCGGGCACGCCGTGGATCCTGGCGCCGCTGATCGTCGCTATCGAGGTGTTCTCGTTCCTGGTCCGGCCGGTCACCCTGTCGGTTCGTCTGTTCGCCAACATGACCGCCGGGCACATCCTGTTGAAGGTGTTCGCCGGCTTCATCGTCAGCCTCGGCGCTGGCGGCGGTGTCATGGCCGCGCTCGGCGTGCTGCCGTTCGCCATGATCGTCGCCTTCCAGGCGCTCGAACTGCTGGTCGCCGTGGCCCATGCCTATGTTTTCGCGCTGCTCACCTGCGTCTATCTGAAGGACGCCGTGGACGTGGCGCACTAAAACCCTGCAACAACGACCCCGTTCTGTTCGGAAAGGAAGAACAATGGAAGCTGAAGCTGCTAAGCTGATCGGTGCCGGCATCGCGGCCATCGGTATGGGTGGCGCCGGTATCGGCGTGGGCCTGATTTTCGCCTACTTCCTGCAAGGCGCGCTGCGCAACCCGGCCGCCGCCGACAAGCAGTTCCCGCGCCTGATCATCGGCTTCGCGGTGACCGAAGCGCTCGGCATTCTGGCGTTCCTGGTGGCGCTCCTGCTGCTGTTCGTCGTCTGAGCGTCCGACCGCTTCGACCGACGACCTATCGCCTTCCGGGCTGCGGGTGATCCCGCCGCCCGGCCTTCCTCGCATCGAAAGGCAGGTCCATGCCTCAGTTCGATCCCAGTGTCTTTCCAGCGCAGATTTTCTGGCTGGCCGTGGTGTTCGGCCTGTTCTGGCTGATCATGGCCCGCATGGGTCTGCCGCGGGTCGAGCAGATCTATAAGGATCGCGAGCAGCGCATCGGGGACGATCTCGACGCTGCCGAGCGGATGAACAACGAAGCCAAGGCGATCCGCGACGCCTATCAGGCGACCTTGGCCAAGGCGCGCGACGATGCGGCTGCGACCACCGGCAAAGCCCGCGAGGCCGCCACCCGGCGACTGGCCGAGGCGCAGGCCGAGGTGGATGCCAAGCTCGACAAGCGCCAGCGCGAGGCCGAGGCGGACATCGCCCGGGCCCGCAATGAAGCGCTCGACGAAATGCACGCCATTTCGGTGGACGTGGCCAAGGAACTGCTGGCGCAGTTTTCCGTGACCGGCAACACCAACAAGCTCAAGGCCTCGGTCAAGCGTGAACTGGCCGGCGTGCGGGCCGAGGAGGCGCAGTGATGGCGGCAGACATGGTGATGCCCTGGCTGGCGTTCGCCGCCGACGTGGTGGAAGGCGCCGGCGATCATGGCTCGGTGGGCTGGTTCAGCCCGAAGAACACCTATTTCTGGGTCGGCCTGGGCTTTGTGGTGTTCATCGCCCTCATCGCCCGGCAGGCTTGGGGCGCGATCGGCCGGGCGCTCGACGCGCGCGCGGCCGGGATCGAACGCCAGATCCAGGAAGCCCGGTTGCTGCGCGACGAAGCGCAGAAGCAACTGGCCGAGGATCAACGGCGTCAACGTCAGGCGGCTAAGGACGCCGAAGCGATCGTCGAGCAAGCGCGCGAGGATGCCAAGGCGCTCAAGGCACAGGCGGAGAAGGATGCCGCCGCTCTGGTCGACCGGCGCACCCAGGCGGTGGAAAGCCGGATCGCCCAGCTTCAACAGTCGGCGGTGGCCGAGGTGCGCGCGGCGGCCGCCCATGCTGCGGTGGCCGCGACCCGGCAGACGCTGCAGGACGCGATGACCGGCGACACCGGGCGTCAGGCACTCGACGCTGCCATCGCCGAGGTGGACAAAAGCTTGCATTAAGCGGCTAGGAATAATCACTGACGATTTTGACGAGGCTGTCCGAGGTGTTCGGACGGCCTCGTCAGGTTTTTGCTAACAGCAAGTCCGTGTCATCAGGCGGGTGGTTTGTATTTTTCTTTGTTCTTCCCCCTTGTTCTCTTGAATGCGGTTGCTAAGTGCTGAAGGCCGATGTTGCGCTGCGTGCTTTGCGCCGTGCACGGCCTCGGCGTCCTCGTTGCAAGCGAAAGAGTGGAGGTGCGGATGACCCCGAAACGACTGGCCCGTCTGTCGGCGGGTCTGCTGGCCGTTGGGCTGCTGGCGGCGTGTGGCGAGGATCCCCAGGGACAGACGCGGCAACCGCCCCAGGTGGAGGTGACGACGCCGCTCGTCGATCAGGTGGTGGAGTGGGACGAATACACCGGCCGCTTCCAGGCGGTGAAGTCGGTCGAGGTGCGGGCGCGCGTCAGCGGCTATCTGGAGTCCATTCACTTCACCGACGGCACCATGGTCGACAAGGGCGACCTGTTGTTCGTCATCGACCAGCGCCCGTATCAGGCGGCGCTGAACCGCGCCGAGGCTGCGGTCGAGCGCGCCGACGCCCGTCTCGCCTACACCAAGACCGAGGTGGCGCGTGCCGAGGCGTTATTGGAGCGCCACAACATTTCAAAGGAACAATACGACCTGCGGCTCCAAGAGATGCGCCAGGCGGAGGCGGATCTGGCATCGGCCAAGGCCGAGCGGCGCACCGCTGAATTGGACTTCGAATTCACCGAGGTGCGCGCGCCGGTCAGTGGCCGGGTTAGCGAGCACGCGGTCGATGTGGGCAATCTGATCAATGGCGGCGCAGGCAACGCCACGCCGCTGACCAATATCGTGTCGCTCGATCCGATCCATTTCGTCTTCGATGCCAGCGAGCGGGCGTTCTTGCGCTATCAGCGCACCGGTCCGGGCGGCGAAGGCACGGCACAAGGGGCGCTCGGTGCGTTGGTGCGCGTCAAACTGTCGGACGAGGCGGGGTCGGTCCACGAAGGCACCATCGACTTCGTCGACAACCAAGTGGACGAGGGCACCGGTACGATCCGGGCGCGCGCGGTGTTCGAGAATGCCGACGGGGCGTTGACGCCGGGCGTGTTCGGCCGGCTGCAACTCAAGGCGCGCGGCCCTTACGAGGCGATGCTGCTGCCCGACAAGGCGGTGGTCAGCGACCAGGACCGCAAGATGGTCTATGTGGTCGGCGACGACCAGACCGCGCAGGTGCGGCCGGTCAAACTCGGGCCGATGTACAAGGGGTTGCGGGTGATCCGCTCGGGGCTCGCCCCCGATGACCGGGTGATCGTCGCCGGGTTGATGTTCGTCCGCCCCAATGCACCGGTCCGACCGCAAGAGACCACCATCTCCCTGACCGACCAGTAGCGGGGGCGGGCTCATGAAACTGACCCATATCTTCGTCGACCGGCCGATCTTCGCGACGGTCGTGTCGCTGGTGGTGACGATCTTGGGCGGCATCTCGCTGCTCAACCTGCCGGTGGCGCAGTATCCCGATGTGGTGCCGCCGACCATTCAGGTGCAGGCCACCTATCCCGGCGCCGACGCCGAAACCGTGGCCAAGACCGTCGCGACGCCGATTGAGCAGGAGGTGAACGGCGTCGAGGGCATGCTCTACATGTCGTCGCAGTCGACGGCGTCGGGCAATATGACGCTGACCATCACCTTCGAGTTGGGCACCGATCTCGACGAGGCGCAGGTCCTGGTGCAAAACCGGGTTTCCGTGGCCGAGCCGCGATTGCCTGAAGAGGTGCGCCGGCTCGGTGTGACCACGCGCAAGAATTCGCCCGACCTGATGATGGTGATCCACCTGCTGTCGCCCGACGAGAGCCTGGATCAGCTTTACATCGCCAACTACGCCGCCTTGCAACTGCGCGACCCGCTGGCTCGTATCGACGGCGTCGGTGATCTGCGGATCTATGGCGGCAGCGAGTATTCCATGCGCGTCTGGCTCGATCCCGACCGGCTGGCCTCGGTGGGGCTGACCGGGCTCGACGTGGTCAATACGCTGCGCCAGCAGAACGTCCAGGTGGCGTCCGGCACGCTCAACGACGAACCCTTGCCCCAGCCCGAGTCCGCGTTCGAGCTTTCGGTGCGCACCAAAGGCCGGTTGGTCGAGCCCGAGGAATTCGCCAACATCGTCATCAAGTCCGATCCGGACGGCCGGGTGGTCCGGCTCGGCGATGTGGGCCGGGTCGAATTGGCGGCCCAGGACTATGTGACCCGCAGTTACATGGACGGCAAGCCGGCGGTGGCCCTGCCGATCTTCCAGCGTCCGGGCACCAACGCGCTGGCCACCGCCGACCGTATCAAGGCTCAGATGGCCGAGTTTTCCAAGGCCTTCCCCGAGGGACTGGAATACCGGATCATCTATAATCCGACCGACTTCGTACAACAGTCGGTCGACGCCGTGGTTAAGACGATCTTCGAAGCCGGGCTTCTGGTGGTGTTGGTGATCGTGCTTTTCCTGCAGCGTTGGAACGCCGCGATCATCCCGATCCTGGCGATTCCGGTGTCGCTGATCGGCACGTTCGCGATGATGCAGGCGTTCGGCTTTTCGCTCAACAATCTGACGCTGTTCGGGCTGGTGCTGGCGATCGGCATCGTCGTCGACGACGCCATCGTGGTGGTCGAGAATGTGGAGCGCAACCTGCGTGAGGGTCTGGCGCCCAAGGAGGCCGCCCACAAGACCATGGACGAGGTTGGCACGGCCCTGGTCGCCATGTCGTTGGCGTTGGTCGCCGTGTTCGTGCCGACCGCATTCATCGAGGGCATTTCGGGCCAGTTCTATCGCCAGTTCGCGCTGACCATCTCGGTGGCGACGCTGTTGTCGCTGCTGGTCTCGTTGACCCTGTCGCCGGCACTGTGCGGGCTGCTGCTCAAGGGGCGGTCGCACGCCGAAACGTCGAACGGCCCGCTCGGTCGCGTCTTCGGTTTCTTCAACCGCGGCTTCGACCGCACGGCGGAACGCTACAGTCGCGGCGTCGCCTGGGTGTTGCGGCGCGGTGCGATCATGGGCGTGCTCTATCTGGCGCTGCTCGGCGTCACCGCGTTCGAGTACAACCGGGTGCCCGGCGGCTTCATTCCACAGCAGGACCAGGGCTATTTCATCATCTCGGCGCAGTTGCCGCCGGGGGCGACCATGGAGCGTACTGATGCGGTGGTCCAGGAAATCACCCAACGGGCGCTGCCGGTGGGCGGGGTCCAGAACGTGATGGGCTTTGCCGGTCTGAACGGTGCCACCTTCACGCTCGCCTCCAACGCGGCGACGGTGTTCGTGCCCTTGAAGCCGTTCTCCGAGCGCTTGGACGAGGGCCGCGATTTCCATACCATCCTCACCGATCTCCGACGCGCGGTGGCCGGTATCACCGATGCGCAGGTGGTGGTGATCCCGCCGCCGCCTGTGCGCGGGATCGGCAATGCCGGCGGCTTTAAGATGATGGTCCAGGATCGGCGCGGCCGCGGGCTCGACACCCTGTCGCAATCGGTCCAACAACTGGCCGGCGCGGCCAATCAGGCGCCCGAGACCACGCAGGTGTTCTCGTTCTTCGAGACGCGCACGCCGCAACTCTATGTGGACGTGGACCGGACCCGGGCGGAAATCCTTCAGGTACCGGTGTCGGACGTGTTCTCGACGCTTGAGGTCTATGTGGGCTCGGCGTTCGTCAACGACTTCAACTTCCTCGGCCGGACCTACCGGGTGACCGCCCAGGCCGACTGGCCGCACCGGCTCGACCCGGACGACCTGGCCCGGCTGCGGACCCGCAATGCCGACGGCGAGATGGTGCCGCTTGGCTCGGTGGCCACGTTCCGCGATGTGACCGGGCCGTCGCGGGTGCCGCGCTACAATCTCTACCCCTCGGCGGCGCTGCAGGGCGACACGGTGGCCGGCTTCTCGTCGGGCGAGGCGTTGGCGCGCATGGAGCAACTGGCCGACGAGGTGCTGCCGCCCGGCGTCGGTTATGAGTGGACCGACCTGGCGTTCCAGCAGAAGCAAACCGGCAACACGGCGGCGCTGGCCTTCGTGCTGGCGGTGGTGTTCGCCTTCCTGGTGCTGTCGGCCCAGTATGAAAGCTGGCTGTTGCCGTTGGCGGTGATCATGATCGTGCCGATGAGTATCTTCGGCGCCATGGTCGGCATCGACCTCTTGGGGCTCGACAACAATCTGCTGACCCAGATCGGTCTGGTGGTGTTGGTGGGCCTGGCCAGTAAGAACGCCATTCTGATCGTCGAGTTCGCCCGCCAGCGCGAGTTGGAAGGCGCCGACCGGTTCCAGGCGGCGGTGGATGCGGCGCGGGTGCGCCTGCGGCCGATCCTGATGACCGCCGGGGCGTTCATCCTGGGCGTGTTGCCGCTGGTGGTCGCCGAAGGCGCTGGTGCCGAGATGCGCCGGGCCATTGGTACGGCGGTGTTCTCGGGCATGTTGGGGGTGACCTTGTTCGGCCTGGTGTTCACGCCGCTATTCTATGTGGCGTGCCGCAAGCTGGCCCGCGACAGCGGCCCGCAGCCGGGGGCCGGGTCCAGCGATGGCCGTGCCGCTGCCGCCTCGGGCGCCGACGCCTGACCGCACGCCGCCCCGCGCCGGCCTGGCGCGGGCGCCAAGACCTCATCGCGCCGGCCGGGTTCGCCTGGCCGGCGCTTTTTTGTCCGCCAGCCGGGCAAGGGGATAGGTGTGGTGGGGGCGGGATTTCTGCCGCCATTGGGCGCGGATCGTGGCGTCCGGGGTGCCCCGGCATTGGTGGGCGCCGGTGGTTGCGGCGGTGCGGTTGGTCGGCGGGGTCGGTGGTCGGTTTGGCGGTCGGTCGCCGGTGGCTCAGGGCGCCGCCCCACCGGTGCCCAGGCGCCGCCGCGCCCGCGGTGCCCGAGGCGCGCGGCGGCGCCATTCGAGCGCGCGATAGCCGATCAGCGCGGCCAGAATGCCGGCATAGATCCACGGCTCGGTCTGGTTGCCCTTGACCAGGAAGGCGAAGTGCACCACCGCCAGCGCCGCCGCCGGCAGCACCAGCCGGTGCAGCCGGGTCCAGGCGCGGCCGAGCCGGCGTTGCGCCGCCCGGGTCGAGGTGAGCGCCAGCGGCAGCAACAGCGCAAACGCCGCCATGCCGAAGGTGATATAGGTGCGCTTGACGATATCGTCCCAGATCGCGCGCCATTCGAACAGCATGTCGAGCGCCACATAGCTCGACAGGTGGACGACCACCGCGGCGAACGCCCACAGCCCCACCAGGCGCCGCAAGCGCATCAGCTTGGACCAGCCGAGGCCGCGCGCCACCGGCCCCACGGCGAGCGCCAGCACAAGCCAGCGCAGCGCCCACAGGCCGGTGAAGCGGTTGGAAAACTGTTGCGGATTGATGCCCAGGCCGTGCGGTTCGCCCGCCAGCGCCAAGGTCCATTGCAGGCCCAGCCAAAGCAGCGGCAGGGCCAGCAGCAGGTGCACCGGCGGCTTGACCCAGCGGTCGACGCGCCGGTTGGTCAGGGGCGGCAGGCTCAGTACCACCGGGTCAGGTCCATGCCGTCATAGAGGTCCGCCACCCACGGGCCGTAGCCGTTGAACTTGACCGTGTCGCGGCGGCCGAACTCGCCGATCCGCCGTTCGCGCGCCTGGCTCCAGCGCGGGTGGCTGACCTCGGGGTTCACATTGGCGTAGAAGCCGTATTCGCCCGGTGCCACCTTGTGCCAACTGGTCATCGGCATGGTCTCGGTGAAGCGGATCGCCGCGATCGACTTGATCGACTTGAAGCCGTATTTCCACGGCACCACCAGGCGCAGCGGCGCGCCGTTCTGCTTGGGCAGCACCTCGCCATAGAGGCCCACGGCGATGAACGCCAATTCGTTGCGCGCCTCGTCGAGCCGCAGCCCCTCCACATAGGGCCAGTCGAGCACCCGGGCGCCCACGCCGCGCATCTCGTCGGGGCGCAGCACGGTCTCGAAGCGGACATATCTGGCCGCCGACTGGGGTTTGAGCGCGTCGATAAGGCCGGCCAGGGGCACGCCGATCCACGGGATCACCATCGACCAGGCTTCCACGCAGCGCAGCCGGTAGATGCGCTGTTCCAGGGCCTGAAAGTCGATCAGCTCGTCGAGCCCATAGCGTCCCGGCGCGTCGGTCAGGCCCGAGACCTCCACCGACCAGGGGTCGACGGTCAGCGCGTCGGCATAGCGTGCCGGGTCGCCCTTGTCGGTGCCGAATTCGAAGAAGTTGTTGTAGCCGGTCACCGCCTCATGGGCGTTGACCGGCTCGTCGGTGCTCAAGGCGGCGTTGGCGGTGGCGGTCAGGTCGCGGCGCTGCGTGTCGGCGCGCAGGATGCCGCCCGCTGCGTCGCCGGTGGCGCCACCGGTCTCGGCCGCCTCGCCGCAGCCGGACAGGGCGAGCCCGCTGCCGGCGAGCGCGGCGCTGGCGCCCAGGCCGGCCATGATCTGCCGACGGTTGGCATAGTGGGCCTCGGGCGTCACGGCGCTGTGGGGCAGGGCCCAGCCGGGCTTGCGCTTGATCAGCATGGGGGCGCTCCGTCTGTGCGTCAGCGGGTCGGTTTGCCAATGCTATAGGCTCAACATAATACGCCCCGGCACGACGATCGGGCCAGGGCGTAGATATCACATATGTGTTGGCGTCCTTTGATGGACGCCCAGGCGCCGGGCTTAGGACGCCATGCTGCGCAGCATCCAGGCGGCCTTTTCGTGCGCGGTCAGCCGATCGTCCAGCAGCGCCACGGTGGCATTGTCGCCGGCCTTGTCGGCGGTTTCCTGCATCGGCCGGATGCGGCGGACGATGGTTTCATGGTCTCCGGCCAACTCGGCAACCATGCCTTGGGCGTCCTTGTTCTCGTCGCCGTCGGTGATCGCGGTCAACTCGGCGAACGCCTTATACCCGCCCGGCGCTTTGACGCCCAGTTGGCGGATGCGCTCGGCGATCTCGTCATTGGCCTCGGCCAACTCGGTATACTGCTCCTCGGTCAGTTCGTGGACCGACTTGAACATGGGGCCGACCACGTTCCAGTGATAATTCTGAGTTTTGATGTACAGCGAATAGCTGTCCGCCAGCAGGACCTTCAGGCCCTCGGCAATGGACTTACGGCTGTTGTCTTCAATCCCGATATTAATGCTCATAAGACTTTCCTCCTTTCGAGTCCTTGTCGGCTCACCGATCTAGATGGGTTCATCCTGGCTAGGGTCAATGCGGCGTTTGGCAAAATCTTTGAGACACGCCCATCGAAAAAATCGATGCCCCGGCGGTCGAGCCGGGTATCGGCCGGTGCGCGGGCTCGGTCGTCGGTGCCCGGGCGCGCCGCCGCGGTTGTCGCGAGCCGCCCCCGGGCGGCGCTTCACCCCTTGGCCGCGGGCGGCTGGGTTCTGGCCCGGCCTCGGCGGTGGTCTGGCGCCCGGGGGCGGCGGCGATTGGATGGCTGCGCGGCACTTGGCTTATCACCCACCGGCGGCGGCGCTATTGGCGGGCGACGGTGTGGCCGCGCTCTTCCAACAGGTCGACGACGCTGTTGTCGCCGATCAGGTGACCCACGCCCATGACCACGAACTGCGTGCCGGGCTCGTCCAGCATCGCTTCGATCTGCGGCACCCAGTCGGCGTTGCGGTCGTCGAACAGGGTTTTGTGGAATGCGGGCGCCATCTCTTCCGACGGGTCGAGCAACAGCGCGTCGAGCCCGGCGGTGTCGCCGGCCAGCCAGTCGCTCTTCATGTCCTCGAACAATTGCACCGGGTCGTCATAGCGTTCCATCTGCGCCTGGAACGCGCCCGAGCCCGCCAGGTCGTCGATGGTCATCAACACCTCGAACTGTTCGGTGATGGTCTCCAGCCCTTCGATCGGCTTGCCGGCCTGGGTGGCGCGCTGGGTCAGCACCACGTCGATGCCGTATTGCGGCATGAACCCGGCCATGGCGGCGACCGTCTGGGCGTATTGCAGCGACGCGAACCAGGGCCGCCATTGTTCGACCACGCTGCGCGGCACGCCGGTCTCGCCGGTCGGCATCGGCACCTTGGCGAACACCGACATCAACTCGTCCATGACCGTGTCGGGCAGCAGGTCGGACAGCCGCTGGCCCTCGGGCAGGCGCGAATTGTCCATCATGAACCGTTGCACCTGGGCCGGGTCGATATCGTCGAAGTCCACTTCGAAGGTGACCGTGTGGGCGGCCTTGAAGGCGGTCTCGATCTTTTGGTCGAACCACGCCACGTCGGGTTTCATCATGTGGATGCTGCCGAACAGATAGACTTGGCTGTCATCGTCGGCGAGCAGCCACAAGGGCGGGCCGTCGGGGCTGCGCGCCTCTTGGGCCGCGCTCGGCACCGCCAGGGCGGCGGTCAGGCCGGCCAGCGCCAGGGTTTGCAGGGTGCGTTTGAAAAATCCGTGCCGTCGCGGTGCCATCCTCGTCCTCTCTTGGGTGGTGGGCGATTTGGTTGTGCGGCGCCAGTGTGCCCGCCGCAGGCCGGGCCCGTAAAGCGCCAAGCGCGCCGGCCGGGCGGTTCGAGGCTTGTGTTGGGCGGCCGGCGGGATTATAGAGGCGGCTTCGTCGGGTCGGCCGGCCATCGAAGGGCATGCCGTGTCGACCTCGAAGCACCATCAAGGTCGCAGTACCAAAACGGTCAAGGAGATGTGCAAATGCCCAAGATGAAGACCAAGTCGGGCGTCAAGAAACGCTTCCGCGTTTCGGCCAAGGGCAAGGTCATGTCGGCTCAGGCGGGTAAGCGCCACGGCATGATCAAGCGGACCAACAAACAGATCCGGAATCTTCGCGGCACCCGCGCGCTGAGCGATGCCGACGCCCGGATCGTCAAGAAGTTCATGCCCTACGGCTGATCGGGAGCGTAATTCATGGCACGCATCAAACGCGGTGTGACGGCGCATTCCCGTCACAAGAAGGTCACCAAGGCCGCCAAAGGCTTTTACGGCCGGCGCAAGAACACCTTCCGCATCGCCGCCCAGGCGGTCGACAAGTCGCTGCAATACGCCTATCGCGACCGCCGGACCAAGAAGCGCAATTTCCGCGCTTTGTGGATTCAGCGGATCAACGCGGCGGCGCGTCTGCACGGCCTGACCTACGGCCGCTTCATGCACGGCCTCAAGCTTGCCGGGGTGGAACTGGACCGCAAGGTTCTGGCCGACATCGCCGTGCACGAGGCCGACGCGTTCAAGTCGCTGGCGGATCAGGCCGCGGCGGCGCTGGAAAAGGCGAACTAAGACGGTCGATAGCGCCTTGGGCGGGCGGCGGCGTTCGCCGCTTCCCGGGCAGTATCGACGCTGAGATCGTCTGAAGGGCGTCCGGGCCTCCGGGCGCCTTTTTTGTTGTGAGCGTGCGCGGGTCGCCGTCCACCGGGTGCCCGCGCGCCGGTCTTCGAGGGACAGGAGAGAGCCGTCATGGCCACCGACCATGCCGAGCAGTTGGAAGCCGAATTGCTCGACGCCATCGACCGCGCCGACGACCTCAAGGCGTTGGACGCCGTGCGCGTCGACGCCCTGGGCAAAAAGGGCCGCGTGACCGCCTTGATGAAGTCCTTGGGCGCCATGAGCCCGGACGAGCGCAAGGCGATGGGGCCGCGGCTCAACCGGTTGAAGGATACGCTCAACGCCCGGCTGGCCGACAAGAAGGCCGCACTTGAAGCCGCCGCGCTTGCCGAGCGCCTGGAGGCCGAGCGGGTCGACGTCACCCTGCCGATGGCCGAGCGCGCGCAGGGCCGCGTCCACCCGGTCTCGCAGGTGATGGACGAACTGGCCGAGATCTTCGCCGATCTGGGCTTTTCGGTCGCCGAAGGGCCCGACGTGGAGGACGATTTCCACAATTTCACCGCCCTCAACATCCCCGAACACCACCCGGCCCGGCAGATGCACGACACCTTCTATCTGCCCCCCGACGCGACCGGGCAGACCCGCGTGCTGCGCACCCACACCAGCCCGGTGCAGATCCGCACCATGATCGGTGCCAAGCCGCCGTTCCGCATCATCGCGCCGGGGCGCACCTACCGCGCCGACTGGGACGCCACCCACACGCCCATGTTCCACCAGGTGGAGGGGCTGCTGGTCGACGAGGCGACCCATATGGGCCACCTGAAGGGCTGTCTGGAGGCGTTCACCAAGGCGTTCTTCGAGGTCGACGACTTGAAGATGCGCTTCCGGCCGAGCTACTTCCCGTTCACCGAGCCGTCGGCCGAACTGGACATCGGCTGCGCGTTCGAGGACGGCCAGGTCAAGGTGGGCCAGGGCGACGACTGGCTGGAAATCCTCGGCTGCGGCATGGTCCATCCGCGCGTGCTCGACGCCTGCGGGATCGATTCCACCCGCTATCAGGGCTTCGCCTTCGGCTGCGGCATCGACCGTCTGGCGATGCTCAAATACGGCATGACCGATCTGCGTCCGTTCTTCGACAGTGACCTGCGCTGGATGCGCCATTACGGCTTCCTGCCGCTGGACCTGCCCAGCATCGCCGGGGGGATGAGCCAATGAAATTCACGCTGAGCTGGCTGAAACAGCATCTCGACACCGCCGCGTCGCGCGACGCCCTCGCCGAGGCGCTGACCGCCTGCGGGCTCGAACTCGAAGCCATCGAGGACCCCGCCGTCACCCTGGGCGCCTTCGTCATCGGCCATGTGGTCGCCTGCGAGCAGCACCCCAATGCCGACAAGCTGCGGGTCACCAAGGTGGACTTCGGCGCCGGCGAGCCGGTGCAGGTGATCTGCGGCGCGCCCAATGCGCGCCTGGGCATGAAGGGCGTGTTCGCGCCCTCGGGCACCTATGTGCCGGGCACCGACATGACCCTCAAGCCGACTAAGATCCGCGGTCTGGAAAGCCGCGGCATGTTGTGTTCGGAGCGCGAGTTGCTGCTGTCCGACGCCCATGAGGGCATCATCGACCTGCCCGAGGACGCGCCGGTGGGCACCCGCTTCGTCGACTATGCCGGCCTCGACGACCCGGTGTTCGACATCGCCATCACCCCCAACCGCCAGGAATGCCTGGGTGTGCGCGGCATTGCGCGCGACCTGGCCGCCGCCGGGCTCGGCACCTTGAAGCCCGAGGCGCCGGTGGCGCTGGCCGACGAAAGCGGTCCGGCCGCGCCGCGGGTCACGCTGGCCTTCCCCGAGGGCCAGGCGCCGGGCTGCGCGCACTTTCTGTTGCGCCGGGTCTCCGGCGTCGCCAACGGCGCCGGGCCCGACTGGCTGGTGCAGCGGCTCAAGGCGGTGGGTGCCAAGCCGATTTCCGCCCTGGTCGACGTGACCAATTTCATGACCCTGGACCGCGCCCGGCCGCTGCACGTGTTCGACGCCGCCAAGGTGCGGGGCGACCTTGTGGTCCGCCCGGCCGCGCCCGGCGAGACGCTCGACGCGCTCGACGACACCACCTACACGTTGCACGGCGGCGAGGTGGTGATCGCCGACGACACCGGGGTGATCAGCCTGGCCGGCGTGATCGGCGGCAAGAGCACCGGCGTCGACGAGACCACCACCGACGTGCTGGTCGAAGCCGCCTGGTTCGACCCGGTGCGCACCGCCGAGACCGGCCGCGCCCACGACATTATGACCGACGCGCGCTACCGCTTCGAACGCGGCGTCGACCCCGCGTCCACGGCCCCCGAACTGGACCGCGCCTGCCGGATGATCGTCGATCTGTGCGGCGGCACGCCGGGCCCGGTGAGCGCGGCGGGCCAGGCGCCGGGCGCCCCGGCACCGGTGCGCTTCCGGCCCGAGCGGGTGGCCAGCCTGGGCGGCGTCGACGTGGCGCCGGACACCGCCAAGCGCATCCTGGCCGACCTGGGCTTCAGCGTCGACGACAGCGCCGGCGTGCCCTGGACGGTCGCGGTGCCGTCCTGGCGCCCGGACGTGGACGGCGAGGCCGACCTGGTCGAGGACGTGCTGCGCATCCACGGCTATGACCATATCCCGTCGACGCCGCTGCCGCGCACCGCGGACGGGGTGGCGCAGCCGACGCTGACCCTGGCGCAGAAGCGCACCCGCCGGGTGCGCCGGCGTCTGGCCGCTGAAGGGCTCAGCGAGGCGATCACCTGGTCGTTCGTCGATCGCGGGCTGGCCGAGGCGTTCGGCGGCGCGCCGGCCGACCTGGCGGTGACCAACCCGATCAGTTCGGATCTGGACCAGATGCGCCCGTCGATCCTGCCGCATTTGTGTGACGCCGCCCGGCGCAACATCGACCGCGGCCAGGACTGCGTCGGCCTGTTCGAGGTCGGCCCGCAATACCAGGACGCGAGCCCGGCGGGTCAGCGTCTGGTGGCCGCCGGCCTGCGCGCCGGGCGCACCGGCGGGCGCCATTGGCGCGACCGGCCGCGCGACGTGGACCTGTTCGACGCCAAGGCCGACGCGCTTGCCGCCCTGGCCGAAGCCGGTGCCAAGGTCGACGCGGTGCAGACCCTGGCGACCGCGCCCGACTGGTACCATCCGGGCCGTTCGGGCAGCCTGTGCCTGGGGCCGAAGACCGTGCTGGCGGTGTTCGGCGAGGTGCACCCGACGCTGGTCAAGCGCTTCGACATCAAGGCGCCGGTGGTGGCGTTCGAGGTCTATCTGGACGCCATCCCCGCGCCCAAGGCGAAGAAGGCCAAGAAGGGCGCGGCCACGGGCGGGGCGACCAAGCCGGCCTTGCTGCTGTCCAACCTGCCGAGCGTGGAGCGCGACTTTGCGTTCGTGGTGGCGGCGGACGTGCCGGCGCAAGACCTGGTGCGTGCGGCCGCCGGCGCCGAGCGCCAGACGATCACCGATGTGCGCCTGTTCGACGTCTATCAGGGCGAGGGTCTCGACCCGGGCGAGAAGTCGGTGGCGCTGAGCGTGGTGTTCGAGCCGCGCGAGCGCACCTTCACCGACGACGAGATCGCCGCCTTGAGCGAGCGGGTGGTGGCCGCCGTCGCCAAGGCCACCGGCGGCCGCCTGCGCGGCTGACCGGGGCTGGCTGCCCGCGCCGACGCTGGTCGGCGCGGTTGGTCACGGCGATGGTAACGGTTTGTTTTCCAATCGGCCTTAGCGTTCCGGACAGAGTGGGCGTCCGGGATGCGGGCGCCGCGCCGAACCGGGCGCGATGAGACAAGTCAAGGTGGTATGGTCAAACTTCCGGGCGTTCTGGCAAAGCTGATTCCGTCCAAGGCCGGCAAGGCGGCAGCGGCCGACGCGGCGGGCGACCCCGAGTCGGGCGGCGCGGCTGCGGCGGCCATGGAAGCCGAGAAGGCCGCCGCCCTGGCCGGTGCCGCCGGCTATGCGCGCGCCCCGTTGACCGCGTCGGGCAAACTGCCGCTGACCTGGCAACTGCGCGCCTGGTGGGATGGCTTCGACCCTAACCAGATCGCCGAAATCCTCGGTCGGTACAGCCCGGCCGTCGACGAGGCGGGGCTCGACGACGTGATGGCCGCCGCCGCACCGCCGCCCGACGAGCCCGAAATGGAAGCGCCCAAGCCGGTCGATCCCGACGACTGGCAATTGCCGTTCGACCCCTGGGACCCCTATCGCCTGGAAGTGGCGCACTATATCTGGGGCGAAGGGTTCTGCGGCCCGGGCGGCCCGAGCTATGTGGTCAACACGTCGAAGCTGCTGGCGCTCAAGCCGGAGATGAGCGTCATGGAGTTCGGCTCCGGTCTCGGCGCCGGCGCGCGCGCGCTGGTGGAGGGCTTCGGTTGCTGGATCACCGGCTTCGAACAGTCGGGTCGGCTGGCCGAACTGGCCAACCACAAGGCGACCATGATGGGGATGGCCAAGAAGGCCAAGATCGATCTGTTCGACCCCGCCGATCCCAATGGTTTCGGGCGCAATTACGACCGGGTGATCGCGCGCCAGGTGCTGCACCAGTACAAGAACAAGGACAAGATCGTCCAACTGATCAACAAGCACATGAAGCCCACCGGGCTGGTGCTGGCGACCGATTTCGTGCTGGCCAATGAAGACGCGCGCCGCGACCCCGAGGTCAAGGAATGGCTGCGCCACGAGCCGTTCACGCCGTTCCTGGCCACGTCCAAGGAATTCTCGGGCCTGTTCAGCAATTGCGATTTCGTGGTCCGGGTCGATGAGGACGTGACGCTTGAATATATCCAGTTGATCAACCGCAATTGGCGCGGTGCCGACGAACTGGTCGAGCGGCTGAAGATGCAACCCGACGGCCCCGACCTGATCACCGTGCTGATGCGCCATGGCGAGTTGTGGCAGCGCCGGGCCTCGTTGATGAAGGCGGGCAAGCTGCGGCTGTGGCGGCTGATGGGCACCAAGGTGGGCGGCAAGCCCGAGGCCATGTCCGACTGGTGAGCCGCGAGCCTTTGCGGCACCCTGACGCCGATGCCGGCCGCCCGTGCCGAATAGGCTTGGCGCCCGGCACAGGGCGGGTTATATGCCGCGCATGTCTGTGCAATCCCATATCCGCAACTTCGCGATCATCGCCCATATCGACCACGGCAAGTCGACGCTTGCCGACCGGTTGATTCAGAAATGCGGCGGCCTGACCGACCGTGAAATGCAGTCCCAGGTGCTCGACTCCATGGACCTGGAGCGCGAGCGCGGCATCACCATCAAGGCGCAGACCGTGCGCCTTTTGTACACGGCGCAGGATGGGGTGACCTACACCATCAACCTGATCGACACGCCGGGCCATGTGGACTTCTCTTACGAGGTGTCCCGCTCGCTGGCCGCGTGCGAAGGCTCGCTGTTGGTGGTCGACGCCAGCCAGGGCGTGGAGGCGCAGACGCTCGCCAATGTCTATCAGGCGATCGAGCGCGACCATGAGATCATCCCGGTCTTGAACAAGATCGACCTGCCGGCCGCCGAGCCCGAGCGGGTCAAGGCCCAGATCGAGGATGTGGTCGGTCTGCCCGCCGACGACGCGCTGGAGATTTCGGCCAAGTCGGGGCTCGGTATCGACGATGTGCTCGAAGCGCTGGTGCAGCGCCTGCCGGCCCCCGAAGGCGACCCCGACGCGCCCCTGAAGGCCATGGTGGTGGACAGCTGGTACGACCCCTATCTGGGCGTCGTGGTGCTGTTGCGGGTGGTCGACGGGGTGCTCAAGAAGGGCCAGTTGGTCAAGATGATGGCCACCGGCAAGCAGCACCCGGTGGACCGGGTCGGCGTGATGACGCCCAAGGGCGTGATGGTCGACGAACTGCGCACCGGCGAGATCGGCTTTCTGACCGCCGGCATCAAGGACGTGGCCGACGCCACCGTGGGCGACACCATCACCGACGCCAAGAAGCCGTGCGCCGAGCGGCTGCCGGGCTTCCAGCCGTCGCGTTCGGTGGTGTTCTGCGGCCTGTTCCCCGCCGACACCAACGATTATGAACATCTGCGCGACAGCCTGGCCAAACTGCGCCTCAACGACGCCAGCTTCGAATATGAAGCGGAAAGCTCGGCGGCCTTGGGCTTCGGCTTCCGCTGCGGGTTTTTGGGCATGCTGCACCTGGAGATCATCCAGGAGCGGCTGTATCGCGAATTCGGCCTCGACCTGATCACCACCAGCCCGTCGGTGGTCTACAAGTTGCACATGCGCGACGGCGCGCTGATCGAACTGCACAACCCCGCCGACATGCCCGAGCCCATGAGCATCGAGAGCATTGAGGAACCGTGGATCGAGGCGACCATCATGGTGCCCGACGACTTTCTCGGCGCGGTGTTGAAGCTGTGCGAGGACAAGCGCGGCGAGCAGCAGGACCTGACCTATGCCGGCGATCGCGCCATGGTGAAGTATTTGGTGCCGCTCAACGAGGTGGTCTACGACTTCTACGACCGGCTGAAGTCGGTGACCCGCGGCTATGCCAGCTTCGACTATCAGGTCCACGGCTATCGCCCGTCGGACCTGGTGAAGATGCAGATCCTGGTCAATGCCGAACCGGTCGACGCGCTGGCCATGCTGGTCCACCGCAGCCAGGCCGAGGCGCGCGGCCGCGCCTTGTGCGAACGGCTGAAAGACCTGATCCCGCGCCAGATGTTCAAGATCCCCATCCAGGCGGCGATCGGCGGCAAGGTGATCGCGCGCGAAACCATCTCGGCGTTGCGCAAGGACGTGACCGCCAAATGCTATGGCGGCGACGTCAGCCGCAAGCGCAAACTGTTGGAAAAGCAGAAGGCGGGCAAGAAGCGCATGCGCACCTATGGCAAGGTGGATATCCCGCACGACGCGTTCATCGCGGCCCTGCGCATGGACCAGGAATAGGCCCAGCGGGCGCCGGCGCCGCCGCCCCGGCGTCCCCCGCGAGGGCGCGCGCTGTGCGGCGCTCAGGTCACCTGGGTCAGGGTCTCGCGCTCGATCTCGAACTGGAGCGCGGTCATCGCCTCGTCATAGCGGTCGAGCACCTCGGCGCGGTCGCGCCCGCCGATATAGATTTCCGCCAACTCGAAGCTGTAGCTGTCCTGGTTTTCGAGCGACGCCAGATCGGTGCCGCGCTCGACCGCCATCTTCAGGCGGGTCGACGGCTGGCGGTGGTGCAGGCGCTTGAGCGCGTCGGCGGTGGGCACGCGGGTGACGATGCCGGGCTCGAACGCGCGCACGAAGAAGTGGGCGGCGACGTTGAACTGGCCGGTGCGCTGAAACGGCTTGGGCTTGCGGCCGAGTGCCAGGTCGACCATCACCGACAGGTGGCTGACGCCGTGCACCTTCTCGAACAGGTCGGCGTGGGATTGCGAGGCGCGCGGGTTGATCTCCAGCAGCCAGACTTGGTCGTTGGTCTGGTCGTAGAAGAACTCGATGTTGAACGTGCCGTTTTCATAGCCGATCTGGGTCATCACCGAGCGCGCCACGTCGATCATCCGGTGTTGGACTTCGAGCGGCAGCATGGACGGATACTCATAGCGCGCGAACGACGACGAATCCGCCTCGCGGATGCTGTCGACCACGCCATAGCCGACGATGCGGCCGTCATGGGCATAGCCTTCGAGCGTACACTGCGCGCCGCCGATCGACGATTCGGCGATGAAGCTTTCGGCCATGCCGGCGATTTCGGGCGCGATGTCGGCTTGTTCCATGATGGTGCGGAACGGGTCGGCCAATTGCCCGCCCTTGTCGCGGCAGATCGCCACCGCGTCGTCGAACTGCCGGGGGTCGCCGATCTTGAAGGCGAGATAGGAGCGGAACGACTTGATCGGTTTGATCCAGAATGGCGGGATCAGGCCGATGCGGTCATAGGCGCTGTCGTCGTGTGGGTCGAAGGCGGCGAAGGCGGGGATATTGTCGGGCACCACCTTCTGCTGTTCCAGCCGGCTCCAATACTTGTTCTCGCATTTCAGCACCGCTTCGAGGCCCGGCCCCGGCAGGCCGAACCGTTCGGCCAGCATGGCGGCGATCAAGGTGCCGGGAAAGTCGAAGAAGCTGGTCACGGCATGGGCGCCGCCGGGCACCGCGGCCATGCGTGCCGCCGCCGTTTCCACCAGGGCGGGGATATCCAGGTCGCCCACACCGCGCATTTCGTCGATATGCAGGGCGGCGTGGAAGGTGCATTCGGCCGCTTGGGGCAAATGTTGGAGGGTCTCGCGATTGAAATCGTCGAGACCGACGAAGAAGACATTGTATTGGGTCACAGCGGCAGGCTCCGTTGTGTCGAAGGGGGCGAAGGGACGCGGGGCTCAGACAAGATCCCGGGCGATACGCTCGTCCCAGCTTTTCGAGAAAATCCGCACGTCGCCCTCATAGGCGTCGAGGGTGGCGCGGATCAGAAAATGGCTGCGCGTCGAGGTGAGGATGGTGCGGGTGACCGTCATTACCTCCCAGCCGCCGCGCCGGAACCGGCGTTCGGTGGTCACTTCGCCGCGCAGTGTGTCGTAGAAATTATAGGTATAGGAGTATTTCTCCGTCGTGTTGCGGGCCAGATCGATGGCGCCGAGATCGTCCCAACCGGTTTCGTCGGCGTCGTCCTGGCCATTGTAGAGGCGGAAGAACGGGTCGTTGTTGACAATGTTCAACTCGACCACGTTCTGGGCCAGGTTCTGGTTCACCACCCATTCGCGCTGCGCCGGCGCCAGCAGCTTGGTATGGGGCGCGGGGCCGGTGCGCGGCTGGCCCAGATGGCGCAGCCGGGCATCTTCGGCGCGCGGCGGGCGTACCGGCAGGTCGAGCCGGCAGTCGGCCGGGTAGACGGTCAGCCGATAGGGTTCGGGCGACGGCCAGGCGAGCGGGAAATAGGAGGTGGACAGCGCCAGCCGGATCCGGTTGCCGGCGCGAAACCGCTGGGCGATGTTGTTGAGCCGCACGGTCACCCGGTAACGCCGGCCGGGTTCGAGCGGTTCGGGCGTTTCGTGGCTGTCGCGGTGGGTCAGGTTGAGCACGCCGAAGGTGACCCGGGTCGCCCGGTCGTTGGGT
This sequence comes from Rhodothalassium salexigens DSM 2132, assembly GCF_004341375.1. GTDB lineage: Bacteria > Pseudomonadota > Alphaproteobacteria > Sphingomonadales > Rhodothalassiaceae > Rhodothalassium > Rhodothalassium salexigens. The sequence continues at coordinate 103,205 of NZ_SLXO01000007.1, read as the reverse complement.
GCCACGTCGCACAGCCGCACCGCCAGCATGGCCACGGGCTTGTCGACGCTGAGGTCGAGCGTCACCGCGGGCGCACCGAGGATCTCCACATCCTCGTCGAGCGGCAGGGTGTCGAACACCAGGCTGCCGCCGTCTTCCTGGCGCTGGTCCCAGGGCAGGTCGGTGGCCTCGGCGTAGGAGCACCATTTGCCGGCGAACATGCCGACGCTCAACGGGCTTTGCACGGTGAGATGGCTGGCGTCGTCGAGCGCCGGATCGGGGTCGGGCGACAGCAGGCCGGGGGCGGGGTAGAAGCTGGTCCAGGCGATGCGCGGGCTGGGCCAGGCCTGCTCGGCGATCCAGCGGCCGGGCGAGCGCGGGCTTGTGGGCTCGGAGGTGTCGAGCATCCAGGCGCGGATCGCCGGCTCGCGGTCGACGCCGCGGTCGATGCCCTTGAGCCACTGGTCCCACCAGCGCACGCATTCGCCCAGGAAATCGATCACCGGGCCGGGGCCGCCCATATGCGGGTATTTGTGCCCCCAGGCGCCGATCAGGCCGCGCCGAGGGACGCCGTCGTCCAGATTGGCCATCAGTCGGAACACCGTGTTGGTGTAGCCGTCGGCCCAGCCGCTGACCGCCATCACCGGCACGCGGATGCGGCTGTGGTCCTCGGCCACCGAGGCGTGCTTCCAGTAATCGTCGCGGCGCTGATGCTTGAGCCAGGTCTTGAGCCACAGGCCGCTGCCTTCCAGCCGATCGAGCCACATCTCGCGCCAGCGTCCCTCGCCGACGATCTGCGGGTCGGGCGGGCAGGAATTGAACGCGAACATGGTCGACGCCCAGGACAGATTGTCGGTCAGCAGGCAGCCGCCCATGTAGTGCACATCGTCGGCATAGCGGTCGTCGGACGAGCACACGGTGATGATCGCGCCGACCTCGGGCGGTTGCAGGGCGGCCAGTTGCAGGGCATTGAACCCGCCCCAGGACAGCCCGAACAAGCCCACCTTGCCGGTGCACCAGGTCTGCGCCGCGATCCAGCGCAACACTTCGAGACCGTCGTCGAGTTCCTGTTGCAGATACTCGTCGCGCAGGATGCCGTCGGAATCGCCGCTGCCGCGCAGGTCCACGCGCACGCCGGCATAGCCGTGGCGGGCGAAGAAGCCGTGGATCTCGGCGTCGCGGATCGCCTTGTGGTCGCGCTTGCGGTAGGGGATGTATTCCAGCACCGCCGGCACCGGCGCGTCCGCAGCGCCCTCGGGCAGCCACACCTTGGCGGCCAGCCGGCTGCCGTCGCTGAGCGGAATCCAGATGTTTTCGATGATGCGGATCGGGCTCGGGGCGGTCGGGTCGATGTCCAGCATGGAGACTCTTGTCAAGGGCCTCGGGGCCCTTCGGCATGAACGGGGCGGAGGCTGGGCATCTTACGCACCGTCGGGCCGACCGTCCAGCGGCAGCCGGCCCGGGGGCGGCGGCGTGCCGGCGTCTAACGATCCGCCGCCAGCGTCTCCTGAAAGCGGATCGCCTGGCCCTGCGACGGGGTCAGCAATTCGTCTTCCCACATCACCCGCCGGCCGCGCACGATCGTGCCCACCGGCTTGCCGGTCAGGACCATGCCGGTGAACGGGCTCCAACCGCAGCGCGAGGCGAGCCAGTCTTCGGTCACCGTCCATTGCTTGGACAGGTCGACCACGGTCAGATCGCCATGATAGCCGACCGCCAGCCGGCCCTTGTCGCGCAGGTTGAACAACCGATTGGCGCCGTGGCTGGTCAGGTCCACCAGCCGTTCGAGCGTCAGCCGGCCGGCGTTCATGTGGTCGAGCAACAGCGGCAAAAGCGTCTGTACGCCCGGCATGCCCGACGGGCTTTGCGGATAGGGCTTGGCCTTTTCCTCGCGGGTGTGCGGCGCATGGTCCGACCCGATCACGTCGACCACGCCATTGGCCACCGCCGCCCACAGCCCCGCCTGGTGCGCGGCGCCACGGATCGGTGGGTTCATCTGCGCCAGGGTGCCGAGCGCGGGGTAGGCGGTCTCGTCCGCCAGGGTCAGGTGCTGGGGCGTGGTCTCGACGCTGGCGATGTCCTTGTTGTCGGCCAGGAACGCCATTTCTTCGGCGGTCGTCACGTGCAGCACGTGGATGCGTCGGCCGGTCTTGCGGGCCATGGCGACCGCCCGGCGGGTCGCCTTGAACGCGGTTTCCTCGTCGCGCCAGACCGGGTGGCTGGCCGGGTCGCCGGGCACCCGCTCGCCTTCGCGCTCGTTCATGCGCGGCTCGTCCTCGCAGTGGATCGCCACCCGGCGCCGGCCGTGGGCGAGCACGCGTTCGAGCGTCGCGTCGTCGGGCACCAACAGGTCCCCGGTGGACGCGCCCATGAAGATCTTGACCCCGCAGCAGCCCGGCAGCGCTTCGAGCGCCGCCATTTCGTCGGCATTGCCGGCCATGGCGCCCATATAGAAGGCGAAGTCGCAGTGCATGCGCCCGGTGGCGCGGGTGACCTTGTCTTCCAGCGCCGCCGGCGTGGTGGTCAGCGGGCTGGTGTTGGGCATCTCGAACACCGCGGTGACGCCGCCCATGACCGCGGCGCGGCTGCCCGTCTCCAGGTCTTCCTTGTGTTCGTTGCCGGGCTCGCGGAAGTGCACCTGGGTGTCGATCACACCGGGCAGCACGGTTAGCCCGGCGGCGTCGATCTCCTCGGCCGCCGAAGCGGCGCGCAGGTCGCCGATGGCGGCGATGCGTTCGTCCTTGATGGCGATGTCGGTGACCGCGCGGCCGGCGTGGTTGACGACGCGGCCACCGCGCACAATCAGGTCATAGGCGGGTGTCATGGCTCTCTCCAACGGTTTGACGAGCACTACCCCGGACAGCGTGTCCGAGACAAGGCCCCTAACAGGACCGGTGAACTCTTGTTTTGACGCCGCGGCTCGCTTAAGTGCGAACAAGGAACCGATCGGCCCATCCCAGACCCGAGCCCGTTGTCGCGGCACGGTCCAACGCAGACCTTGCGCCCACCCAGACCGGAGAGGAGCCCGCCCCATGTCGACGCCCGAGCTTGCCTTGTTGGACGATCGCGCCGTGCTGCACCTGTCGGGCACCGAGACGGTGGATTTCCTCCAGCGCCTGGTCACCAACGATGTGGCCCAGGCCGGCCCGGGGCGCGCGGTGCACACCGCGCTGCTGACCCCGCAGGGCAAGTATCTGTTCGATTTCTTCCTGGTCGGCGACGGTGCGGGCGGGCTCTATCTCGACGCTCCGGCCGCACAGAAGGACGATCTGGTCAAGCGGCTGACGCTCTACAAACTGCGCGCCGACGTGACCATCGCCGACCTGGAGGAAAGCCATGCCGTCGCCTGGACGGCGGACGAGTGGCGAGACGATTGGCCGGCCCCCGACCTGTCCGCCGACGCGCAGGCGTTCGTCGACCCGCGCCTTCCCGCCCTCGGCAGCCGGGTAATCGCCCCGCGCGCAGCCCTGTCGGCGGTCGGTGCGGCGGCGCGGCCGGGGGCCTATGATGCGCACCGGCTGTCGCTGGGCGTGCCGGAATTGTCGGTCGATGCCGAGCGCGAACGCACGTTGAGCCTGGAAGGCGATCTGGACCTCTTGAACGGCGTCGACTTCTCGAAGGGGTGTTTCGTGGGCCAGGAGTTGACCGCGCGTATGAAGTACCGCGGCAAGGTCCGCAAGCGGCTGATCCCGCTGGCCGTCGACGGCGCGGCACCCGAGGCCGACACGCCGGTGCTGACCGCCGCGGGCAAGGAGGCGGGCAAGGTCCGGTCGTCGGGCGACGGTATCGCGGTCGCCCTGGTGCGGCTCGAAGACCTGGACAAGGGGCCGCTGAGTGTCGCCGGCGCACCGGCCCGGCCCCTGGCGCCTGACTGGCTGGCCGTTCACGGGCAGTCTCCCGACGGGCAGTCTCCCGACGGGCAGTCCTCCGACGGGCAGTCGGCCGGGGCCGGCGCGGACGCCTGATCGCCTGCGATAGGTCAGCCGAAGCCAGCGCGGGTCCGTCGGTAGGTTTCGGTGCGCGCGATGATGAAATCCCACAGCGCGCGGATGCGGGCATTGGCGCGCAGCTCGGCATGAGCGACCAACCAGACGTCCAACTCGGCGGCCACCAGATCGGGGAACAGGCGTTCCAGGCGATCATGGCCTTCGGCCATCGACACCGGTAGCCGGCCGACGCCGATGCCGGCGTCAACCGCTGCGACCATGGTGCCCGGGCTATTGGTCCGGAACACCGGCTGCGCCGTGACATGGGCGTTTTCGCGCAGGCTTTCCTGTTTGGCGCGGGTGCCCGGCGCCTCGTCCCAGCCGACGAAATCGTACCGGCTCAGCTCGGCCACCGTTCGCGGTCGGCCGTGGCGATCGAGGAACGCCTTGTGGGCATAGAAGCCGTAGTGGATGGTCGCCAGGCGCCGGGTGATCAGCGACGGTTCGACGGGACGGAACAGACGGATGGCGATGTCGGCGTGCCGGTTGGCCAGGTCGGCGGCGGTGTCCTCGGCGATCAGCTCCAGGTCGATATCGGGATAGAGCCGGCGAAAGGCGCCCAACTCCGGCGTCATCCACTGGGCGGCGATGCCTTCGATGGTCGAGACGCGCACCGTGCCTTCGAGCGCCGTGTCCTGGTTTTCCGCCGCGCGCTCGATCGCCGCCGCCTCGTCACGCACCCGGCGCGCATAGGCCAGCGCGGTGCGGCCCAGGTCGGTCAGGGTCACCCCGCTGGCGGTGCGCACGAACAGCTGCGCGCCGAGCCGGCTTTCCAGCGCGTCGATGCGTCGGCCCACGGTCGGCTGGCTCTGGCCCAACTCCTTCGCCGCGGCGGACAGGCTGCCGGTCTCGGCCACCGCCAGGAACTGCTTGAGATCGCCCCAGTCGAACATGGATGCCTCCGGACCTATGCGATTTTGTATAGTAGGCATGTGATTTTGAGGAATTTACTTCATTAACGTAGATGTCAAGCTAGTGGCTGTCGAGAGATGACAGCCAAAGGAGCCCAGGCCATGGTCGCTTGGAAGACGGGAATGAAGATGGGCCTCGGGGCGCTTGGTGTTGCCGGCGCGGTGGCTCTGCTCGCCGGTCGCGTCGATGCCGGAGCGCTGAGTGCGGCGGAGTCGCTGCGCCTGGCCGAGCAGGCGTTGGAACGTGGTCAGGTGGACCGCGCCTTGACCCATGGTGCGCGCGCGGCCCTGCGTGGCGAGGACCGTCGGGTGGTGCTGGGGGCGCAGTCGCTGCTGTGTCTCGGCCATCTGCGTCAGGGGGCGGGCGCGTCGGCGCTCAAGGCGTGTTCCGCGGTCGCCGACGCACGGCCCGACGACTGGCGCGCGCTCAACAATCGCGGCATTGCGCGCTATCAGACCGGCGACTATGCCGGCGCGGCGGCCGACTATCGTGCGGCGCTGGCGGCCGGCGGGCCGGCCAAGATGCTCGACGCCAATCTGGCGCTGGCCGAGAAGCAACGGATGCTGGCCCAGCGCTGAACGGGTTACCTTCCCCAACGAAGGTCTGGCCGGTGTTGAGCCGCCCCCTTGGGGGCTGTGCCCACACCGGCCCTTTTTTGTCGGCGACCGGCCGACCCGACCGGTCAGGCGGGAAAGCCGCCGGCGCGCGCGACCCGGCCGGGCAGGGGCTTGGCCATGACCTCGGCCATCCAGCCGGCGGTGTCGATCAGGGCGGCCAGGTCGAGGCCGTGGCCGACGCCCGACCGGTCGAGCAGATAGACCAGGTCTTCCGTGGCGATATTGCCGGTGGCTCGGGGCGCGAACGGGCAGCCGCCGAGCCCGCCGAGCGACGCGTCGAGCACGCTGGCGCCCGCTTCATAAGCCGCCCAGGCATTGGCGATGCCGGTGTTGCGGGTGTCGTGGAAATGGCCGCGCAGCGGGATGTCGGGCACCGCCTCGGCGACGCGGTGGAACAACTCGGTCACCCGCGCCGGCACGGCGACGCCGATGGTGTCGGCCAGGGCGATTTCGCGCGGCCCCGCCTCGGCCAGCCGGCGGCAGATCTCGACCACCCGGTCGGGCGCCACCGGGCCGTCGAACGGGTCGCCCCAGCACACCGACACGGTGACCTGGGCCGCCAGCCCCTCGGCGTGGGCCAGCCGGTGCAGGTCCTTGACCGTCTCGACCGAGGCTTGCCAGCCCATGCCCTGATTGGCGTTGCCGAACCCGTCCGAGGCGACCGCCACGCAGCCGATCTCGTCGACGCCGCGCCGCCCGCCGGCGCGCGTTTCCAGCGCCCGCAACAGCCCGCGCTTGTTGAGCACCAGCCCCACATAGGTGGCGCTGGCGTCGGCCGGCAGGCCGGCGACCACCGCCTCGGCGTCGGCCATCTGCGGCACCAGGCGGGGGTGCACGAAGCTCGCCACCTCCAGACGCCGGGCACCGGCCGCCATCAACCGTGCGATCAGCGCCAGCTTGTGCGCGGTGTCGATCGGCGTGGCCTCGTTCTGCAGGCCGTCGCGCGCGCCCACCTCGACGATCTCCACGGCGCGGGGGGCGGCGGCGGTCGGCTCGGGGCGCGCGGGGCAGGGGGCGGCGGTCATGGGGCAGCGGTCCTTTCAGGCTCGAACGGGTGCGCCGGGCATAGCCCCGGGACCGGCGAACCGGCAAGGCGGATCTTGTTGCGTCCGGCTCGCATGATCGGGGTGGCTGTGCTAAGCGCGCGTCATCGAACCATCTTTTGGGAGGCTTTCATGGATATCAAGGGCTTGGCGGCGGTCGTCACCGGTGCTGCGTCGGGGCTTGGCGAGGCGACCGCCCGGGCGCTCGCCGCGCGCGGCGCGAAGGTGACGCTGTTCGATCTCAACGAGGACCGCGGCCGCCGCGTGGCGCAGGAGATCGGCGGCCTGTTCCACCGTGTGGACGTGTCGAGCGAGGCGGATGTGACCGCCGGGCTCGACGCCGGCGAGGCGGCCCATGGCACCGCGCGGGTGGCGGTCAGCTGCGCCGGCATCGGCCCGGCCGCCAAGACCGTGTCGCGCGGCGAGGCGCACCCGCTCGACAGCTTCAAGAAGGTGATCGACGTCAATCTGGTGGGCACCTTCAACGTGCTGCGCCTGGCGGCCGCGCGCATGGCCGCCGCCGAGCCGGTGGACGGCGAAGAGCGCGGGGTGATCGTCAACACCGCCTCGATCGCGGCTTATGAGGGCCAGGTGGGCCAGGCCGCCTATGCCGCGTCCAAGGGCGGGGTCGTCGGCCTGACGCTGCCGGTGGCGCGCGACCTGGCCGACAAGCAGATCCGGGTGATGACCATCGCACCGGGGCTGTTTCTGACGCCGCTGTTGCTCGGCCTGCCGCAGGAGGTCCAGGACAGCCTCGGCCGCACGGTGCCGCACCCGCACCGCTTGGGCGACCCCGGCGAATACGCCAAACTCGCCTGTCATATCGTCGAAAACCCGATGCTCAACGGCGAGGTGATCCGGCTCGACGGCGCCCTGCGCATGCAGCCCAAATAGCCTCAACACCACAACCCTGCGGCGATATCGCACAGATCCGGCACGGCTTTGAGACCAGCCGTGCCGATGGTGCGATACGCCGCAGGACCAGCCGTCGCGGCTTGGCCGTATCCAGGGGTGCTATCGCGAGAGGCGATGGCTTCAATTGATCCCAACATCAGGGAGCGACCCGATGCGTCAAGCGATTATTGCAGCGATTTTTGCGGTGGCGGTGCCGTTTGCCGCCCAGGCCAGCCACCACATGAAGGGCGAGACCAAGCCCGACATTGTCGACACGGCGGTCCAGGCGGACGATTTCAATACGCTGGTCGCCGCGGTCAAGGCGGCCGGGCTGGTGGATACCCTGAAGGGGGACGGCCCCTATACGGTGTTCGCGCCCACCGACGCGGCGTTTGCCGCCCTGCCCGAGGGCACGCTCGACAGCCTGTTGAAGCCCGAAAACAAGGCCAAGCTGACCGCCATCCTCACCTATCATGTGGTGCCGGGCAAGGTGATGGCCGGCGATCTGGCCGGCAAGACGCTCGACGTCGCGACGGTCCAGGGCGGCAAGGTGGACGTCGACGGCACCGACGGCGTCACCGTTGACGGCGCCCGGGTGGTCATGGCCGATATCGAGACCTCGAACGGCGTGATCCACGTGATCGACCGGGTGATCCTGCCCGAATAAGCCGGCGGTAGCCGACGGCTGCGGGCCGGCCTTGCCGCCTGGGCGGCGGCGGGGTCGGTCTGCCCGGGCAATGCGGTGCGGCCGGCTTGACTTTCGCTTGGTCGCCGCCGACCTTCTAAGGGGAGACGAGGGTCCCTGAAAACCCGAGGGTCGATATGGCGGACGAACCGGAAAATCACACGCTGAGATTGCTTCAGGAGATTCGTGAGACCCTGGAGGACATGCGAAAGGATATCAGCAGTCTGCGCGAGGAAATCGCCGACCTGCGGTTGCGGGTCGATGGTAACACGCTGGTGCTCAATATGGTCGCCGGGGTCACCGCCGACCATGAAGCGCGGATCGAGGCGCTGGAAACCGCGCCCGGCTGAGCGCCGTCGGCCGCCAGCGCCGTGGGGCTCAGCCACAGCGCCGATCTGGTGGGGCTTAGCCGAAGATCAGCGGCACCAGCGCCGTGCACAGCCCTGCGATCAACACGATGCCGATCAGGTTGAGCCGGAACCCCGCGCGCACCATCTGCGGGATGCTCACATGGCCCGACGCGAAGATGATCGCGTTGGGCGCGGTGGCCACCGGCAGCATGAACGCCGCCGAGCCCGCCATGGCCGCCGGGGCCGCCAGGTAGAGCGGATCGAAGCCGCCGGCGGCGGCCATGGCGCCCAGGATCGGCACCACCGCCGCCACGGTGGCGGTGTTCGAGGTCATCTCGGTCAGGAAGATGATCAACGCCACCACGGCCACCACCACCACAAGCAGCGGCAGCACTGCCAAGTCGGCCAGGCCAGCGCCGACCCAGACCGACAGTCCGGTCGCCTTGATGGCGGCGGCCAGGCTCAACCCGCCGCCGAACAGCAGCAGCACGCCCCAGGGCAGGCGCGCCGCACTCTGCCAGTCCAGCAGGCGTTCGTCGGGCCGGCTGCGGTCGCCCGCCGGGATCAGGAACATGGCCAGCGCGCCGAGGATCGCGATCACCATGTTGGACAGGTTTTCAAGCCCCGGCAGTTTCTTCAGCAGCAACAGCCACAGCCACAGATTGGCGACCACCACGAACACCGCCGCGGTGCGCTGCTCGGGCCGGGTGATGGCGCCGAGGGCCGCCAGCCGGTCGCGCACCGCCTCGCGCCCGCCGGCGACCGAACCCGTGTCGAAGCGGTAGGTCAGCCGGGTCAAGACCAGCCAGGCGGCGGGCACCAGGGCGGCGACCACCGGCACGCCGAACGCCATCCATTCGATGAAGGCGATCTGCCGGCCGGTCTCATTGGCCACGAAACTGACCACGAAGGCGTTGGGCGGCGTGCCGATTATGGTGCCAAGCCCGCCGATCGACGCCGCCCAGGCGACGCCGAGCAGCAGGCACAAGGTGAACCGGTGGTCGTGCAACCGGTCGCGGCCGAGCACCGTTTCGGCGACGCTGAGCGCGATCGGGATCATCATCAGCGTGGTCGCGGTGTTGGAAATCCACATGGACAACAGGGCGGCGGCGACCATAAAGCCCAGGATCAACCCGTTGGGGCTGCGCCCGAAGGCCATCACCACGTGCAGCGCGATGCGCGTGTGCAGGCCCCAACGCTCCATGCCCATGGCCATGATGAAGCCGCCCATGAGCAGAAAGATCACCGGATGCGCAAACGGCGCGGCGGCATCGGTCGCCGACAGGACGCCGGTCATCGGAAAGGCGATCAAAGGGATCAGCGACGTGGCCGGCACCGGGATCGCCTCGGTCGCCCACCAACTGGCCATCAAGGCGGCGATGGCGACCACCGTCCAGCCGGCGTCCGACAGCCCCGCGGGGGACGGACTCGCCAACACCAAACCGGCCAAGAGCGGCCCCAGCCACAACCCGACCCGCTGATAGCCGGCACGGCGCGGCGGTGGCGCGGTCTCGGTGCGGTCGGGCTGGCGGCTCTCGGACGACGGCAATGGCGAGCCGCCGCCGGCCCGATCCTCCCCCTTGGTCATCGCAGGCATTCCCCTAGCTTCCAGTTGTGGAGCGGGACTTTAGCCGCATTGACCTGAATCAGGCCAGAGCCGTTTAGCTATGCATTCAGTGCAGGGCAGCTACCCGTTGACTGTTGTTGCGTGGGGGGGCTGAGGGGCGTACACGATCATTGTGCGTCGCAGCGTTCTCCTTTTGACGTTCGCGACTAAGCGCCGGGGCGACCCTCCCTCCCTCCCCTCTCAGTGGTCCCGGTGCTGAGTTTTGAGACGCATGAACCTCCCTATGTTGACTGGCGGGCCTCACCGAGGCCCGCCTTTTTTTTTGCCCTCGTCTCTGCTCTAACGGGCGCGTCAAGGCGTGCCAGGGAGATATGCGCGATGTTGGAGGATCTGATCACGCCCGAGCGGCCGCTGGCGCTGGTCGGCTGCGGGCGCATGGGCGGTGCCATGCTGGCCGGCTGGCGGCAGGCGGGCTTGGCCGACCGGGCGGTGCGCGTGGTCACGCGACCAGCGTCGCCGGGGGCAGCTTCGGCTGGCGGCGCATCTTCGGCTGGCGACGCACTTTCGGCTGGCGGCGCCGGCGAGGCCCTGGCGGGGGTGCCGGTGCTCGCCGGGGCCGCCGCCTTGGCCGGGCAGCGGCCGAGCCTGGTGGTGCTGGCGGTCAAGCCGCAACAACTGGCCGGTCTGGGGCCCGACCTGGCCGCTGCGCTCGACGCGCGCGTGCCGGTGATCTCGGTGCTGGCCGGCGTGCCGCTGGCCGGCCTGGCGGCGGCCTTGGGCGACCGGCCGTTGATCCGGGCCATGCCCAACACCCCGGCGGCGATCGGCCGGGGGGTGACGTCGATGGTCGCCAACGCCGCCGGCGCGCCGTGGCTCGACCGGGCGCGGACGCTGCTCGGCGTTCTGGGCTCGGTGGTGGTGCTGGCGGCCGAGGAGCAGATGGACGCGGCGACCGCGCTTGCCGGCAGCGGCCCGGCCTATGTGTTCCACCTGGTGGAAGCGTTGGCGGCGGCGGGCGTGGCCGAGGGCCTGCCGGAGGCGACCGCGCGGGCGCTGGCGCGCGCCACGGTGGCCGGCGCCGGCGCGCTGCTCGACGCCGACGATCGCGACGCGGCGGCGCTGCGCCAGGCGGTCACCAGCCCGGGCGGAACAACGCAGGCGGGTCTTGACGTCTTGATGCGACCGGCTGGGTTGACCACACTGATGGCCGAGACCGTGCACGCCGCCACCGCGCGCAGCCGGGCGCTGGGACGCGAGACCGCGCCCGCGCGTCCGAGCGCCGATTGACCGGCGCGCTGAACCATCATCACCGGGCCGGGAGACAGCCAGACCATGGACCAGACCAGCATACGCGAACGCCTGATCGACGCCGCCTTCGACCTGGTGGTGGAGGAGGGCTTCGAGGCGGTCGACGCGCCGGCGGTGGCCGGCCGGGCCGGCGTCGATGTGCGCCACTTCCACGCCGGGTTCGCCGGCCCCGTGGACTGCATCGTCGCCGGGCTGATCGCCGCCAATGACAGCGCGTTCGAGGCGGCGCGCGACTTCGAGCCCGAAGACACGGTGCGCGAGAAGCTGTTCGAATTGGTGATGGCGCGGCTCGACCGCCTGTCCGAGCGGCGTGAGGCGATCGCCCGGCTGCGCTGGACCGCCCTGCGCACGCCGCTTCTGGGCGCCGCCCTGGCTTGGGAGCTGGACCGCGCCCTCGCGCTGATGCTCGACCAAGCCGGTGCGGGCGCCGGCGGCCCTGCGGGCGCGCTGCGCCGCACCGGCTTTCTGACCACGGTCTACGCGCCGGTGGTCGAAGCCTGGCTCAAGGACGACAGCGACGATCTCGCCCACACCATGGCCGAACTGGACAAGCGCCTGGACCGGGCCGAGCGGATGGCGCGGCGGCTGCCGTTCAACCGCGACGCCGCCGACGACATGCCCGGGCCCGACGCCGGGCCGGCGGCCCCGCCCGATGACATTACCGCCGACGGTCCCGCCGACGGCTTGGGCCCGACCCCGCCGCCGGCGCCCCAGGCGCCGCCGGCCTGACCGGCCTCACCCCCCCCTTTGCCGTCCGTCCTTGGGAGCCGTGCCGAAGCGGCCGGGGCAGGGGCAACTGTGTTCGGCGTTAGCGGCGATGGGGCACCGGATGAGCGGGCGTCCGGCGCTCGGGCGGTTCGGGGGTCGGCCATGGTGCTCCTCGCTGTTCAAGCGCCCGAACCGCGGTGCCGTGCGGGCCGGTCGCCGGGTCGCTTGTGTCAGCGACCGCCCGCCGCCAGCGCCTCGACCACCAGCCAGAAGCCGTTGACCGCCTCGGGGCCAGCCTGGCGATAGGCTTGCTTGACCCGGCCGCGCACGGCGTCGAACAGCCGGCGGTCGAGCGCCTCGCCGGCCTCGGTCAGGTAGAACAGCCGGCGCCGGCGGTCGTCGCGGCCGGCTTCCTGGCGGATCAGCTCGCGCTCCAGCAGCGTGGCGGTCAGCCGGTGGACATTCTGCTTCGACAGCGGCAGGCGCGCCTGCAACGCCCCCATGGACAGCCCGGGGTCGGCGGCGATCAGTGCCAGCACGTCGCGGTGGCTGCGGTTGAGCCCCTCGGCGTCGAGCACCGCGTCCATGTCGGCGAGGATCAGCCGCGCCGCGTCGATCACCCCGGCGCTGCCGCGTCGCAAGGCGTCGTCGCGCAGGAATAGCGAGGCATGGGCGGGGCGTGGCCGGCCGCCAAACGGGCTGTCGATCGCCATCACGGGCGCTCCCGTTCGTGAAAATGGTCGTAGATGGCCTGGGCGAGGGCGTGCGACACGCCGTCGACCGCCGCCAGGTCGCGCACGCCCGCTTGCGCCACCGCCTTGGCCGAGCCGAAATGCAGCAGCAGCGCCTTCTTGCGCTTGGCGCCGATGCCCGGGATCTCGTCGAGCGGGTTCTTGACCAGCGCCTTGGCGCGGCGCTGGCGGTGGCCGCCGATGGCGAAGCGGTGCGCCTCGTCGCGCAGGCGCTGCATATAATAAAGCACCGGGTCGCCGGCGCGGAAGCGGATCGGCTGGGCCGCGCCCGGCAGGTGGAACTCTTCGCGCCCGGCGTGGCGGTCGGGGCCCTTGGATACCGCGACCACCGCCACATCCTCGACGCCCAGGTCTTCAAGGATCGCCATCACGGCGCTGAGTTGGCCCTTGCCGCCGTCGATCACCAGAAGGTCGGGCCAGGTGGCGCCGGCGCGCTCGGGGTCTTCCTTCATCAGCCGCGAGAACCGCCGGGTCAGCACCTCCTTCATCATCGCGAAGTCGTCGCCCGGCGTCAGCTCGGTCGATTTGATGTTGAAGGTGCGATACTGGTTCTTCTCGAAGCCCTCGGGCCCGGCCACCACCATGCCGCCGATGGCGTTGGTGCCGCCGGTGTGGGAGTTGTCGTAGATCTCCAGCCGCTTGGGCGGCGCGTCGAGGCCGAAGGCGTCGGCGACGCCGTCGAGCAACCGGGCTTGGCTGGCACTCTCGGCCAGCCGCCGATCGAGCGCCTGTTCGGCGTTGCGCAGCGCGTCGTCGACCAGCGTGCGCTTCTCGCCGCGCTTGGGCACATGCAGCGCGACGCGGCGTTCGGCGCGGACGCTGAGCGCTTCCTGCAACAAGGCGGCGTCCTCGGGCTCGCGGCTCAGCAGCAGCGTTTGCGGCGGCTCCTTGTCGTCATAGAACTGGCCGAGGAAGGCCGACAGCACCTCGGCCGGTTCGGCGCCCTTTTCGTGGCGCGGGAAATAGGCGCGATTGCCCCAATTCTGACCCTGGCGATAGAAAAACACCTGGATGCAGGTCTGCCCGCCCTTGACCGCCAGGGCGATCACGTCGGCGGCGTCGAGATTCTCGGCATTGACCGCCTGGCGCGCCTGCACGGTGGTCAGCGCGCGCAGCCGGTCGCGGTACATGGCCGCGGTCTCGAAGTCCAACGCCTCGGCCGCCGCCTCCATGCGCTCGGCCAGTTGCTTCTGGATCCTGGTCTCGCGCCCGGCCAGAAACGCGCGCGCCTCGGCCACCAGCTCGGCATAGCCCGCCGCGTCGATCCGGCCCACGCACGGCGCCGAACAGCGCTTGATCTGGTAGAGCAGACAGGGCCGGGTGCGGCTGTCCAGCACCGCGTCGGTGCACGAGCGCAGCAGGAACACCTTTTGCAGCGTGTTGAGCGTGCGGTTGACCGCGCCGGCGCTGGCGAACGGGCCGTAATAGACGCCCTTGTGGCGCTTCGGTCCCCGGTGCTTGCGGATCTGCGCCCAGTCATGGTCCTCGCGCAGCAGGATATAGGGAAACGACTTGTCGTCGCGCAGCACCACGTTGAAAGGGGGGCGGTGGCGCTTGATCAGGTTGCTTTCCAGCAACAGCGCCTCGGCCTCGGTGTGGGTGGTGACGAAGATCATCGACCGGGTCAGCGCGATCATGCGCAGGATGCGGTTCGACTGCCGGTTGGGCTGGGTGTAGCTGGTCACCCGGCGCACGATGCTCTTGGCCTTGCCCACATAGAGCACGTCGCCCTTGGCGTCGAGCATCCGATAGACCCCCGGATCGCCGGGCGCGGTCTTCACCGCCGCCTTGATCGCGGCGATCCCGGCGGCCAGGTCGGCGCCGGCGCGCGCCGGGCCGGTCGGGGCACTCAAGCAGCCGCCGTCATGATCGTTCCCTGAGGTGCCGCTGGCGTCGGAGGTTGTGTCGGCCTCGGGGCCGGCGAACCGCTCCGCCGGTGCCGCGCTGCGGGTAACCGGCGCGTGTGGGCGAGGCGGCGATGGCTTGTCCGGGCCGGTCATCGCTTCAGCCTTCTGCGTCGCGCTCGTCGCTGGCGTCGGGGGTCAGAATCATGCCGCCGGGAGTTATCCCCGCTCGTTGTGGATAAGTGTGTGGGAAAATCCTGTGTACAAGATGTAATACGGCGGTAACCATGGCGTCGTACCGCCTTGCCCAAAAAATAGGCAAAACACCTAACGCGTTGATTTTATTGCAGTGATGCAATGTCAATGGCTTTTCGGCCTTGATCGGGAGTTGCAAATCCTCGGCCGGTCGGGGGTGGTCGGCCACCGACTCTGGCTGTGTAAAACTTCGTTCCCCGGCGCGGGGGAGAAAGGAAAGATTGCGTGCCGTCAATTCTTTACCGGGGATTTGTGACGTTCGATCTCGACTCCCACGCCCGCGGCGTCCTCGACAACCTGGAGTTTTTCTATCCGTACGCGCGCCGTCTGTACCCGGTGGTCGGCCAGGCACAGTTGCGCGATCCGGTCGGCCAGGGTCTCCACCAGATTGATATGCCCGGCGGCCAGGATCGTGCGGATGCCTTCGACCACCTTGTTGTAGCAGACCACGTTTTCGAGCCGGTCGCCGGGATCGTCGGTTTCCTCCACCGACAGGTCGACGCTGATCGAGATCGGCTGGGGGTTGTTTTGTTCGTGGGCGAACACGCCGATGCTGGCGTCGGTTCGGAAGTCGCGCACGAACACGTGGCGCACGCCGCGCGCGGCGTCGGCATAGTGCAGGGGGGTCACCTTGGGCGTGCGGTATCGGTCAGGCATCCGTGTCTCCGTTCTGGGCGGCGGGGCGTGGCGCGTCCGGATTGGCGGCGTCCGGGCGTTCACCATGGCGCACGTCGGGCGTCTGCCAGGCCAGGTGCTGGCCGCCGTCGAGGGCAATCATCTGCCCGGTCAGGCTGGGGCTGTCGACGATGAAGTCGAGCGCGCGGGCAATCTCGTCCAGATCGGGACCCCGTTGCAAGGGCACGTTTGCGGCTTCGGCGGCGAAGCTGTCCCGGTCCTGGTGGATCGAGGCGAGTACCGGGCCGGGGCCGATGGCGGCGACACGGATGCGCGGCGCGAGCGCCTGGGCCAAGGTCTGGGTCAGCGTCCACAGGCCGGCCTTGGACAGCGTGTAGGTGGTGAAGCTGGGGTTGAGCCGCCAGACCCGCTGATCGATGATGTTGACGATCAGGCCGTGGCCCGTTTCCGGCCCGGTCTCGGCCCGGGCCAGACGCTGCGCCAGCGCTTGCGACAGCACGAACGGGGCGCGCAGATTGACCGCCATATGGTCGTCCCAGCTTTGCCGGGTGGCGGTGTAGATATCGTCATAGTCGAACAGCGAGGCATTGTTGACCAACAGCCGGATAGGTGCGTCGAGGGCGTCGCCGGCGCGCGCGACCAGATCAGCCACCGCCGCCTCGTCGCGCAGGTCGCCGGCCACGGCCACCGCCCGGCCGCCATCGCCTTCGATCCGGTCGACCACCGTCTGTGCGTCGCGGCCCGAGCGGTTGTAGTGCACGGCCACCGGGTGGCCGCGGGCGGCAAGGCTCAAGGCCAGATGGCGGCCGATCCGCCGGCCGGCGCCGGTGACCAACGCCGGGGCGCTCGTGAGGTCGGTCATCAGGCGACTCCGTTGAAATAGGCGTCCACATCGCCGGTGGCGAGCCAGACCATGTACCCCGCATAGGCGAGCAGCAGCAGCAGGCCGCTCCATCGGCCGACCGCGCGCCGCGCGACGCAGAACGGCACCAGCGCCAGCGATGCGGCAAGCATCAGCCACAGGTCGAACTTGAGGAAGATCGACGGCACCGGCACGTCGCCGAACAGCGACGCCACGCCGATAATCGCCAGCAGATTGAAGATGTTGGAGCCGATCACATTGCCGATCGCCACGTCGCACTGGCAGCGCACCGCGGCCATGATCGCGGTGATCAACTCGGGCAGCGAGGTACCGATGGCGACCATGGTCAAGCCGATCACCGCTTCGGGGACGCCGAGCGTTTCGGCGATGGTCACCGAGCCTTCGACCAGCAGGTCGGCGCCGAACGCCAGGCCGGCGAGCCCGCCGGCGACCAGCAGGATCGACCAGGCGAGCGGCGCCGACGACGCTTCCTCGATCTCGTCCATGTCCACCAGCGCCTCGACCACGCGCGGGTCGCGGCGCCCGGCCCGGATGTTCCACCAGATGAACGCCACCAGCAGGGCCAGCAGGACCAGGCCGTCCCACCAGGCGAACCGACCGGTGTGGGCGATGGCGATGAACACCACGGTGATCGCCAGCATGACCGACAGGTTGCGCACCAGGCGCGGTGCCTGGCACGTCATCGGCGCGATCAGCGCGGGCAAGCCGACCACCAGCAGCACATTGGCGATGTTCGAGCCGACCACATTGCCCAAGGCCAGTCGCGGCGCGCCGAAGAGCACCGCCTCGACGCCGACCAGCAATTCGGGCGCGCTGGTGCCGCAGGCGACGATGGTCATGCCGATGATCAACGGCGAAATGCCCAGCCGTTCGGCGAGTTGCACGGACCCACGGACCAAGACGTCGCCGGCGAAAATCAGCAAAACCAAGCCGGCGAACGCCTGGACAAACGATAACGCCATGGAAATTCCTTAAACGGACCGGTCGGCGCCCTGAAGCTGTGGCGCCGCCAAACGAAACGGTCAAACGGGATATGGGTCAGCAATATAGCCCCCACAAGATGGATTGAAAGGGCCCCGTGCCCCGGCTAGCGTGTGGGGCCTGCCCACCAAGCCTGGGCCAAAACAAACAAAACCGTTCATCCTTTCGTTCATCCGGGGAGCCGCTTCATGGGTCGTTTGACCGATAAAACCCTGTTCATCACCGGTGCCAGCCGCGGTATCGGGCTGGCCATCGCCCGGCGCGCCGCCGCCGATGGCGCGCGCGTTGCCGTGGTCGCCAAGACCGACCAGCCGCACCCCAAGCTGCCGGGCACCATCCACAGCGCGGTCGAAGAGATCGAGGCCGCCGGCGGCCGCGGTCTGGCGATCAAGGCCGACATCCGCGACGAGGACCAGGTGCGCGCGGCGGTGGCACAGACGGTCGAGGCGTTCGGCGGCATCGACATCCTGGTCAACAATGCCAGCGCCATCCAACTGACCGACACCCTGCACACCGACATGAAGCGCTACGATCTGATGCACCAGATCAACACCCGCGGCACCTTTCTGTGCTCGCAGGCGTGTCTGCCGCATCTGTTGCAGGCCGACAATCCGCATGTGCTCAACCTGTCGCCGCCGCTCAACATGGAAGAGCGCTGGTTCAAGGGCCATGTGGCCTACACCATGGCCAAGTTCGGCATGAGCATGTGCGTACTCGGCATGGCCGGCGAGTTCCGCGACCGCGGCGTGGCGTTCAACGCGCTGTGGCCGCGCACCGCCATCGCCACCGCCGCGGTCAAGAACTTGCTCGGCGGCGATGAGGCGGTGCGGCGCAGCCGCAAGCCCGAGATCATGGCCGATGCGGCGCATTGGGTGCTGACCCAGCCGGCGCGCGAGGTGACCGGCAATTTCTTCATCGACGACCAGGTGCTGGCGCGCGCCGGCGTCGACGATCTGAGCGCCTATGCGGTCGACCCCGACGCCGAGTTGATGCCCGACTTTTTCGTCTAGTTCGTTCCCAGTTCGTTCAGCGTGCGTTGCGCGCGGCTGCGCGCCCGAGCGGAATCGGCGGCCTATTATTATTCTTATTGGCATCTTGTTCCGCATCGGTATTGCTGACTAGGCTGGCCGCCGCGCAATGAAGGAGACGCCCCCGATGACCGAGCGCCCCTGGTTGACCGCCTATGCCCAAGACGTGGACTGGCATCAGCGCTTCGAGGCCAAACCGCTCTATGCTCTGTTGGACGCGACCGCCGCCGCCCGACCCGACCGGCCGCACCTCTATTTCAAGGGCCGCCGCTACCGCTACCGCGACACGAAGGCGTTGAGCGACCGGTTCGCCAAGGGGTTGCAGGAGCTGGGCGTCGGGCGCGGCACCAAGGTCGGCCTGTTTCTGCCCAACTGCCCGCAATTCGTCGTCGCCTATTACGGCGCGTTGAAGGCCGGGGCCACGGTGGTCAATTATTCGCCGCTCTATTCGGTGCCGGAATTGTTGCACCAGGTGGAGGACAGCGAAACCGACCTGATCGTCACCCTGGACGTGACGCAGTTGTTCCCGACCATCCACCATGTGTTCACCGAAAGCCGATTGCAGCGGCTGATCGTGTCGTCATTGCGCGATGTGCTGCCGCCGCTCAAGGGGCTGGGCTACAGCCTGACCCAGGGCAGCCAGATCGCCGCCCTGCCCAATGACGACAGTTGGCTCGGCTGGCGGCGGCTGCTCGACAATGACGGCGCCTATGCCGACCCCGGCCTCGACCCGCACGAGGATGTGGCGGTGCTGCAATACACCGGCGGCACCACCGGCACGCCCAAGGGCGCCATGCTCACCCACGCCAATCTGTCGATCAACGCCCAGCAGACCCTGGCCTGGGACCCCACCATCCGGCCGGGCGAAGAGGTGATGCTCGGCGCGCTGCCGCTGTTCCACGTGTTCGCCATGACCCTGGTGATGAACGCGACCACCTTCGGCGGCGGCGAGATCGTGCTGATGCCCAAGTTCGAACTCGACGAGGCGCTCGACCTGGTGACCCGTCGGCGGGTGACGCAGATGCCCGGCGTGCCGACCATGTTCAACGCCATCCTCAACCACGCCAAGCTCGACAAGTATGACCTGTCGAGTCTCAAGGCGTGTTTTTCGGGCGGCGCGCCCCTGCCGCGTGAGGTCAAGCGTCGGTTCGAAGAGCGGGTGCCGGGCTCGGTGGTCAATGAGGGCTATGGGCTGACCGAATCGTCGCCGACCGCGTCGGCCAATCCGATCATCGGCGAAAACCGCTCCGGGTCGATTGGCCTGCCGATGCCCGGTACCGACATCGTCATCACCGACCCCGACGACCCGCGCGTCGAACGCTCGGTGGGCGAAACCGGCGAGATCTGCATTCGCGGGCCGCAGGTGATGAAGGGCTATTTCAAGCAGCCCGAGGCCAGCGACAAGGTGCTGGTCGATGGCCTGCTGCGCACCGGCGACATCGGCTATATGGACGCCCAGGGCTACACCTATCTGATCGACCGCAACAAGGACCTGATCCTGGTCGGCGGCTTCAATGTCTATCCGCGCACCGTGGAGGAAGCCGTCTACAGCCATCCCGCGGTCCAGGAATGCACGGTAATCGGCATCCCCCACGACCATTTGGGCGAGGCGCCCAAGGCGTTCGTGGTGCTCAAGGAGGATCACAGTCTCGAAGATGAGCGCTTGCTGAGCTATCTGCGCGAACGCCTGGGCAAGCATGAATTGCCGCGGGAAATCGAGTTTCGCGACAGCCTGCCCAAGACCATGGTGGGCAAATTGTCCAAGAAAGAGCTTGTCGAGGAGGAACGGGCGAAATACGAAGCCCGCGTAACAGCATCGGCCAAGCGGGAAGGGCAGCGAGCGTGACCGACGACGGGCAGAGCGATACGCAGACCGGGATCGATACCGGCACGGGCACCGGCCAGACGGCCGGCTCCGTGACGGTTCCCGAGGATGTGCGCGCCATGAGCTTCGAACAGGCCATGGCCGAGCTCGAACAGATCGTCGCCCGGCTTGAAAGCGGTGAGGTGGCGTTGGAGGAATCGATCGCCATCTACGAGCGCGGCGAGGCGTTGCGGCGCTATTGCGAGGACAAGCTGCGCCAGGCCGAGGCGCGCATCGAAACCGTGGCGGTGAGCGGCGGCGTCGCCACCGGCACTCGGACAACCGACCCGGAGACCCATGGCTGAGATTCTGGATTTCGAACCGCTGAAGACCAACCTGAGCGCCATCGCCCGGGATGTGGAGGGGACCCTCGACACCTTGCTGAGCGTGCCCGCCGGCGGCGAGGCGCGCGTGGTCGAGGCCATGCGCTATGCGCTGTTCGCCGGCGGCAAGCGCATGCGCCCGTTTCTCACCGTGGCGGCGGCCGACCTGTTCGGCGTGTCGCGCGAGGCCAGCCTGCGCGCGGCGGCGGCAGTGGAATGCGTGCACACCTATTCGCTGGTCCATGACGACCTGCCGGCCATGGACGACGACGATCTGCGCCGCGGCCAGCCGACCACCCACAAGCAGTTCGACGAGGCCACGGCGGTGCTCGCCGGCGACGCGCTGTTGACCTTCGCCTTCGAGGTGTTGAGCGACGAGGCCACCCACCCCGACCCGCGCGTGCGCATCGGCCTGGTGTCGACGCTGGCGCGCGCCAGCGGCCATCACGGCATGGTCGGCGGCCAGATGATCGACCTGCGCGCCGAGGCCGAGGGGCTGAGCTATGGCGAGGAACAGATCACCCGCCTGCAACAGATGAAGACCGGCGCGCTGATCACCGCGGCGGTGGAAATGGGCGCGGTTCTGGGCAAGGCCGGGCCGGCGGCGCACCACGCGTTGATCTCTTACGCCCGCTCCATGGGCTTCGCGTTTCAGATCGCCGATGACATTCTGGACCTGGAGTCGTCGGCCGAAGCGCTCGGCAAGGCGACCCAGAAGGACGACGATGCCGGCAAGGCGACCCTGGTCAACCGCTGGGGCGTCGATAAGGCGCGTGCCCATGCCGACTTTCTGGTCGAGCAGTCTATTGATTGTCTGGCCGAATTTGGCGACAAAGCACGGTTATTGAAGGAAGTGGCCCTGTACGCGGTTCAGCGGAAATCGTAAGGGTAGTGGTCGTGGGGTGCGCCGGCCGGGGCCGGCCTGCATCCGCGACGAAAACAGAGGTAAGGGCATGACCAACCGACCCGAAACACCGCATCTGGATCAGATCACCTGGCCTGAGGACCTGCGCCGTATGACGCCAGGTGACTTGCGCGCCGTCGCCGATGAAGTGCGCTCGGACATGATCTGGTCGGTGAGCCAGACCGGCGGCCATTTCGGCGCCGGCCTGGGCGTGGTCGAGTTGACGGTGGCCCTGCACTATGTGTTCAACACCCCGCACGACCGGTTGATCTGGGATGTGGGCCACCAGGCCTATCCGCACAAGATCCTCACCGGCCGGCGCGAGCGTATGCTGTCGATCCGCCAGGGCGGCGGCCTGTCGGGCTTCACCAAGCGCAAGGAAAGCGATTACGACCCGTTCGGCGCCGGCCACTCGTCGACCTCGATCTCGGCCGGGCTCGGCATGGCGGTGGCCAGCAAGCTCGCCGGCCGGCCGGAAAAGGCCATCGCGGTGATCGGCGACGGCGCGATGTCGGCGGGCATGGCCTATGAAGCCATGAACAACGCCCATCAGGCCGGCAACCGTCTGGTGGTGGTGCTCAATGACAACGACATGTCGATCGCGCCGGCGGTCGGTGCCTTGAGCGCCTATCTCAGCCGCGTGCTGTCGTCGCAGAGCTATCACTCGATCCGCGACATCGGCAAGATGGTCACCAGCCGCCTGGGCCGCACCTTGAAAGAGACCGCGCGCCGGGCCGAAGAATATGCCCGCGGCATGGTCACCGGCGGCACGCTGTTCGAAGAACTGGGCTTCTATTATGTGGGCCCGATCGACGGCCACAATCTGGACCATCTGGTGCCGGTGTTCGAGAATGTGCGCGACAGCGGCAACGGCCCGATCCTGGTCCATGTGGTGACCGAAAAGGGGCGCGGCCACCCGTTCGGGTCCGAGCACAAGGAAAAGTATCACGCGGTCAAGAAGTTCGACGTGGTCACCGGCGAACAGAAGAAGGGCGGTCCGGCCAAGGCGCCGCAATACACCGCCGTGTTCGCCGAGCAGTTGATCGAGGAAGCCAAGGACGACGACAAGATCGTCGCGATCACCGCGGCGATGCCCGGCGGCACCGGCGTCAGCGATTTCGAGAAGCACTTCCCCGACCGCACCTTCGACGTGGGCATCGCCGAGCAGCACGCGGTGACCTTCGCGGCGGGGCTGGCCTGCGAGGGCTACAAGCCGTTCACGGCGATCTATTCCACCTTCCTGCAACGCGCCTATGACCAGGTGGTCCACGACGTGGCGATCCAGAACCTGCCGGTGCGCTTCGCCATCGACCGCGCCGGCCTGGTCGGCGCCGACGGCTCGACCCATGCCGGCAGCTTCGACGTCACCTATCTGGCGGCCTTGCCCAATATGGTGGTCATGGCGGCCGGCGACGAGGCCGACCTCAAGCGCATGGTCAAGACCGCCGTCGAATATAATGACGGCCCGATCGCCTTCCGCTATCCGCGCGGCGAAGGGCTCGGCGTCGACATGCCCGACGAGATCGAGGCGCTGGAGATCGGCAAGGGCCGGGTGCTGCGCGCGGGCGACAAGGTGGCGATCCTGTCCCTGGGCGGTCGCCTGGGCGAGGCGTTGAAGGCCGCCGAGGCGCTCGAAGCGCGCGGCCTGTCGACCACGGTGGCCGACGCGCGCTTCGCCAAGCCGCTTGACACCGCGCTGATTCGCGATCTGGCGGCCAATCACGAGGTGCTGATCACCGTCGAAGAAGGCTCGATCGGCGGTTTCGGCGCCCATGTGAGCGACTATCTGGTCGGCGCAGGGATTCTCGACGGCACCGACTTGAAGCTGCGGATCATGAAGCTGCCCGACCTCTATCAGGATCAGGACAGCCCCGATGCCATGTACGAGGCCGCCGGCCTGACCGCGCCGCAGATCGTCGAACAGGCGCTCAAGGCGTTGGGCCGCAACGACCTGTCGGACGCGACCGCCGCCGCCGATCTGGCCGGGGGCAAGGCGCGCGCCTGACCGGGCGCCTGGCTTGAGCGACGTGGCGAAAAAGACCTCTCGATCGAAGGGCGGCGGCACGGCACAGGCCGGGTCGCCGCCTTCGCGTTCGGCGCCAGGGCCGGCGCCCGGTCAGGCGTCGGGCTCGGCATCGCGGGCGGGTGGCGGCCGCGCCAAGGGAGAGCGCGCCGACGCCGCCCTGGTGGCGCGCGGGCAGGCTGAAAGCCGAGCCAAGGCGCAGGCGCTGATCATGGCCGGCGCGGTGTTCTCGGGCGACCGGCGGATCGACAAGCCGGGGACGGCGGTGGCGGCGGACCAGCCCTTGACGGTGCGCGGCCGTCCGCACCCCTGGGTCAGCCGCGGCGGCTGCAAGCTCGCCCACGCCATCGAGGCGTTCGACCTCGCCCTGGACGGCCTGACCCTGATCGACGTGGGCGCCAGTACCGGCGGTTTCACCGACGTGGCATTGCAGAACCGCGCGGCGCGCGTCTATGCGGTCGATGTGGGCCACGGCCAATTGGCCTGGAGCCTGCGCCAGGACGACCGCGTGGTGGTGCTGGAAAAGACCAATGCACGCCACCTGGACGCCGCGCTGATCCCCGCGCCGGTGGACGGCGTGGTCTGCGACGCCAGTTTCATCGGCTTGGAAGTGGTGTTGCCGGCGGCCTTGGGGCTGGTGCGGCCGGGCGGTTTCTGCGTGGCGTTGATCAAGCCGCAGTTCGAGGTCGGCCGCGAGCGGGTCGGCAAGGGCGGCGTGGTCCGCGACCCGGCCCTGCACGCCGAGGTGTGCGCGCGCATCCGCGCCTGGTTCGATGGCCTCGACGGCTGGTCGGTGGCCGGCCTGACCGAAAGCCCGATCAAGGGCCCCGAGGGCAATGTGGAATTTCTGATCTATGCCCGTCGCGGGCCGGCGCCCGACTGACCGAGAGCCTGCCGGGGCGGCGGTGGATGCCGCCGCCCCGGATCGTGGGTCTTGAGCCTTGGGTCTTGAGTCTTGGGCTCAGTGGGCGCTGGGCGCGGCGCCGGCGCCTGACGGTATCCGGATATGCTCGACCAACTCGCGCACCGCGAGCGGCGGCGTCTTGGTGAGTCGCGACACCGCATAGGCGACGGCGAAGTTGATCACCATACCCACCGTGCCGATGCCCTCGGGCGAGATGCCGAACAGCAGATAGTCGCTGCTGACGCCGGCGAACTTGAACAGCACGATATAGGTCATGGTGAAGCCAAGCCCGGCGACCATGCCGGCGATGGCGCCTTCCTTGTTCATCCGGTAGCTGAAGATGCCCATCAGAATCACCGGGAACAGCGACGACGCCGCCAGCCCAAAGGCCAGGGCGACCACGGCAGCCACGAAATCGGGCGGATGGATGCCGAAATAGCCGGCGACCCCGATCGCCGCGGCGATCGCCACCCGGGCGATCAACAGCTCCTGGGCGTCCGAGATGCCGGGGGTGAAGGTCTTGCGCAGCAGGTCGTGGCTGATCGAACTGGAGATCACCAGCAACAGCCCCGCCGCGGTGCTCAGCGCCGCCGCGACGCCGCCGGCGGCCACCAGCGCGATCACCCAGCCCGGCAATTGAGCGATTTCGGGGTTCGCCAGCACCATGATGTCGCGGTCCACATAAAGCTCGTTGGCGGTGTCGGGATTGGGGTTGGCGACTTGGCGCTCGCCCGACGCGCCGGTCTCGCCGGTGAATTCGGGCTTGCCGGCCAGCGCGTCGCCGGGGCCGTACTGGATGCGGCCGTCGTCATTTTTGTCGGCCCAGCCGATCAGCCCGATGCCTTCCCAGGTCTTGACCCATTGCGGCGTCTGTTCATAGGGCGTTTCGGCCACGGTATCGACCAGGTTGAGCCGCGCGAACGCCGCCACCGACGGCGCGGTCGTGTAGAGAATGGCGATGAACACCAGCGCCCAGCCCGCCGAGGTGCGCGCATCCGACGCCTTGGGCACGGTGAAGAAGCGGACGATCACGTGCGGCAGCCCGGCGGTGCCGACCATCAAGGCGGCGGTGATCGCGAACACGTCGAGGGTCGATTTCGAGCCGTCGGTATAGGCACCGAAGCCCAGGTCGGAGAGCACCTGGTTGAGCTTGACCAGCACCGAGGTGCCCGGTTCACCGGCGACGTCGGCGCCGAGACCCAGTTGCGGCACCGGATTGCCGGTGATCAGGATCGAGATGAAAATCGCCGGCACCATATAGGCGAAGATCAGCACGCAATACTGCGCCACCTGGGTATAGGTGACCCCCTTCATGCCGCCGAACACCGCATAGACGAACACGATCGCCATGCCGATGATCACCCCCCAGTCGATCGGCACCTCCAGAAAGCGCGAAAACACGATGCCGACACCGCGCATCTGGCCGGCCACATAGGTGAACGAGATGACGATCAGGCACACCACGGCGATGACCCGGGCGGTGCGCGAATAATAGCGCTCGCCGATGAAGTCGGGCACCGTGAACTGACCGAACTTGCGCAGATACGGGGCCAGCAGCAGCGCCAACAGCACATAGCCGCCGGTCCAGCCCATCAGATAGACCGAGCCGTCATAGCCGGCAAAGGCGATGATCCCGGCCATGGAGATGAAGCTGGCCGCGCTCATCCAGTCGGCGGCGGTGGCCATGCCGTTCATCACCGGCGGCACGCCGCCGCCGGCCACATAGAAATCGCGCGTCGAGCCGGCCTTGGACCAGATCGCGATGCCGAAATAGAGCCCGAAGCTGACGCCGACGAACAGATAGGTCAGCCCGGTGGTGGACAGGGGCGGAATGCCCAGCGCGAACACCAGGGCGAGCACGGCGAGACCGGTCACCAGCGTGGTCACCGGGATGATCAAGGTTTTGGTCATGGCAGCCTCCCTCAATCCTCGACGCCGAAACGACGTTCCAGCCGCTTCATGAGCACGCCATAGACGAAGATCAGCACCACGAAGACGTAGATCGACCCTTGTTGGGCGAACCAGAAGCCCAGCGGATAGCCGGCGAGCGACAGCGCGTTGAGCGGTTCGGCCAACAGAATGCCGCAGCCGTAAGAGACCACGAACCAGATGCCAAGCAAGCTGAGCAACAAGCGGATATTGGCCTTCCAATAGGCGGCTTTCTGGGCCTCGGTGGCGCCGGTCTTACCGGCGTTCGGTGGTGTCATGTCGGTGTCCTCCCCTTGAGACATCCAGGTCTATTTGTCGGAATATTGCCACGCTAACAGCGGTTCCAATGCGCAAGAAGCAGACTTTAGTCGCAGCGCCGGACAAGGCTCTCCGGCGCCGGTTGCCCCCCCCGTTGGGCGGCTGAGGGCGCAGCACCCCCAGCCGCCCAGCCGGTGCCCAAGACCGGGCCTGTCTGACCGAGCCAGGCCCGCTGGCGTGCCCCCGGACTCAGACCCGACCATCGACTGACCGCAGTTCAGATCGTTTTTCCTGTTGACAGTGAGAATGAATATCAATGATAGTGCGAGGCAGTCGCAGATAAGGCGCCGAGGCGCTGCACCGGCTCGGCCCACCCGTCTGCGGCGGTCGGGTTCACCACCACGCCGGGCCCCAAGGCCGGCGATACGTCAGGAGGCAAGCATGGACATCACCTATGGACTGACCGCGGGAACGCTCGGCGCCTTGTTGGTGGGGGCGAGCATGGAACGCGGCCTGGCTCCGGGCGATGGCCTTCTGGCCGGCGGCTTGGGTGGCTTGGTGGAGCCCGAGGGCAGCGAACGCGTGATCCGTCTTAGCGCGGGCGGGGTGCGCGTGGTCGGCCCGCTGGTTTTGGGTTAGGGCCAGCGGGTGGGGCCGGCGGCGGGGTGATGGCAGCCACCCCGCCGCCGCTTGCCGGAAACCAAGGTGGGCTCCTCAGGCCCGGGCCGTGTGCGGCGGTGTCGATTTCCTCCGGGGCATCGGCCGCGCACGGCCCAACCGGGGCCGCTCCGGCCCGTATGGGGCTGGGCACGGCCAGCAAAAAAGGCGCCGGCGTTTCATCGCCGGCGCCTTTGCTATTGTCACGACCCGCCGCAGCAGGGGCGCGCCAGGCTCAGCCCTTTGCGCGTTCGATCGCCTCGGCGATCACCTGGGCGGCTTCTTCCGGGCCCTTCCAGGCCCCGATCTTGGTCCACTTGTCCTCTTCCAGGTCCTTGTAGTGCTGGAAGAAGTGGGTGATCTGGTCGAGGAAGATCTTGGGCAGTTCGTGGCACGACGTCACATCGCGATAGAACGGGTGCAGCTTGTCCACCGGCAACGCCATGATCTTGGCGTCGTCGCCGCCGTCGTCCATCATCTCCAGCACGCCGATGGGCCGGCAGCGCACGATGGCGCCGGGCATGATCGGCGTGCGGTTGGCGACGATCACGTCGACCGGGTCGCCGTCCTTGGCCAGGGTGTGGGGCACGAAGCCGTAGTTGCACGGATAGCGCATGGAGGTGTGCAGGATCCGGTCGACCACCAGCGCGCCCGAGGCCTTGTCCAGTTCGTACTTCACCGGCTCGGTGCCCACTGGCACCTCGATGATCACATTGATATCCCAGGGCGGCGCGGCACCCACGGAAATCTTGTCGATATTCATCCCGCAGCCTCTCGTGTTCGGTTGGTCGGTTGACGTTGGTTTGGGGTCTTAGCGGCGCCGCGCCCGACCGGCAACCCCGCCGTTGGTGGCATGGCCCGCCCCGCTGTGGTCCCGCTGTGGCCCCGGTGGGCGCTGTCCGGGTGCCGGCGCCGGGCCGGCGGCGGTCGAAACGCGGTTCAGACGGCCAGGAGACCGGCGGCCACCGCGCCCGCGAACGGCACCCAGCCGAGCCCGGTATTGGCGCGGAACAGGTCCAGGCAGCGGGTTGGGTC
The DNA here is from genome assembly GCF_004341375.1 of Rhodothalassium salexigens DSM 2132. Taxonomy (GTDB): domain Bacteria; phylum Pseudomonadota; class Alphaproteobacteria; order Sphingomonadales; family Rhodothalassiaceae; genus Rhodothalassium; species Rhodothalassium salexigens. The sequence continues at coordinate 74,880 of NZ_SLXO01000007.1, read as the reverse complement.
GTCGATGTCGAGCCGCGCGGTCTGCCACGCCAGATGGGCGGCGGTGGCGGCGACGCCCAGATAGTAGGGCCAGGCCATATGCGCCAGGGCGCCGGCGGCGGTCAGGCCGGCGACGAACAGGGCGTAAAAGCCGATCACCCAGGCGCGCGTCGACGGCCCCAGCTTAAGGGCGGTGGACTTGACGCCGGCGATCAGGTCGTCGGCCTTGTCCTGGTGGGCGTAGATGGTGTCGTAGCCGAGCGTCCAGAACAGGCAGCCGGCATAGAGCACCAGGGCCGCCGGGGCGAGGCCGCCAGAAACCGCCGCCCAGCCCATCAAGGCGCCCCAGTTGAAGGTCAAGCCCAGCACCGCCTGCGGCCAATAGGTGAAGCGCTTGGCGAACGGGTAGATCGCCACCGGGATCAGCGACACGATGCCGAGCGCGATGGCGAACCCGTTCAACTGGATCAGCACCAGCAAGCCGGTCAGGCTGAGCCCGACGGCGAACGCCAGCGCCCGGGCCCAGCTGACCTGGCCCGCCGGGATCGGCCGGGCGGCGGTGCGCGCCACCTTGAGGTCGATCGACCGGTCGACGATGTCGTTCCAGGCGCAGCCGGCGCCGCGCATGACGATCGACCCGACCAGAAACAGCGCGCACAAAATCCAGAATTGCGGCTCGGTCGCCGGCACCGCCAGCGCCGTCGACCACAGGCATGGCCACATCAAGAGCCAGAAGCCGGCCGGCCGGTCGGCGCGCATCAACCGCAGATAGGGCCGCACCGGGCGCGGCGTGCGCGCCACCCAACTGTCGGGCAGGGCGTCGGGGGTCAGCGCGTCGTCGGGCCCAAGCGGGCTCGGCGCGCTGTCGGAAGGATAGGGGGCTGGGGGCATGACAAACCTTTCTGTCCAGCGGCGCGCGTGTCATCGTTTCGTCCGCGTCGACAAGATCGCATTGGGCCGTTATGGCATGGCCCATGACTGTTCCGCGCCTCTATACAACGCAAACGCTGGTTGCTGAAGCCGTCGTCGACCCCGGGACCGGTCCGGCCCATTATCTGGTGTCGGTGCTGCGCCTTGGGCCCGGCGCCGAGGTGGTGCTGTTCAACGGCCGCGACGGCGAATGGCGCGGCCGCTTGGTCGAAGCGACGCGCAAGCGCGCCACCGTGCGGCTCGACGCGCGCACCCGCGCGCCGGCGGCCGAACCCGGCCCGCACCTGGTGTTCGCGCCGATCAAGAAGGCGCGGCTCGATTTCCTGGTCGAAAAGGCGGTCGAATTGGGCGCGGCGCGCCTGACCCCGGTGCTGACCCGCCACGGCGTGGTCGACAAGGTCAAGACCGAGCGCCTGGCCGCCACCATGACCGAGGCCGCCGAACAGTGCGAACGGCTGACCGTGCCGCAGTTGGACGCGCCGGTGCGCCTGGCCGCGTTGCTCGGCGCCTGGCCCGCCGACACGCCGCTCTATGCCGCCATCGCCCGCGATCAAAATGTCGCACCCTGGTCCCGGGTCGTGGCCGAGATCGCCGCGGGGGGCACCCCGCCGGCGCTGCTGGTCGGCCCCGAGGGCGGCTTTTCCGCCGAGGAGGTGACGCTCTTGAACGCCCACGCAGCGGTGCGTCCGGTGGCACTCGGCCCACGCATCCTGCGCGCCGAAACCGCCGCCCTGACGCTGTTGGCACAATGGCAGGCGGTGGCGGGGTCGGCGGCCAACTCCGACCGGTCCGGTCCATGATCCGGCCTTGATCCCCGCCGCCCAGCCGCCTAACTGTCCCGCTATCGCTCACAGGTAAGGGCCTGACCATGGCCGACGATCCCCGACCGCACCTGACCCGTGCGGACCTCATCGCTTCTCTCGAACAGGGCTGCAAGGCACCCGCCGACTTCCGCATCGGCGCGGAACACGAGAAGTTCGTCTACAACCGGGCCGATCGGACGCCGCTGGCCTACGACTCGGACCCGGGCATTCGCGACGTGCTCGACGGCTTCCGCCGCTTCGGCTGGGAGCCGGTGCACGAAGCCGGCCAGATCGTCGCGCTGAAGCAGGACGGCGCCTCGATCACGCTGGAGCCCGGCGGCCAACTCGAACTGTCGGGCGCGCCGCTGGAGACCATCCACGAGATCTGCAACGAGGTCACCGGCCACCTGCGCCAAGCCCGCGACGTGGGGCACGACCTCGGCGTGGGCTTCCTCGGCCTCGGCTTCCACCCGACGCTGCGCCGCGACCAGATGCCGTGGATGCCCAAGCAGCGCTATCGCATCATGCGCGCCTACATGCCCACGCGCGGCAAGCTCGGCCACGACATGATGACCCGCACCTGCACGGTGCAGGTCAATCTGGACTTCGCCAGCGAAGCCGACATGGTGAAGAAATTCCGCGTCGCCCTGGCCCTGCAACCGGTGGCCACCGCCCTGTTCGCTAATTCGCCGTTCGTCGAGGGCAAGCCCAACGGCATCAAATCGAACCGCAGCTGGGTGTGGACCGACACCGACCCCGACCGCACCGGCATGTTGCCGTTCGTGTTCGACGACGGCTTCGGGTTCGAGCGTTGGGTCGACTATGTGCTCGATGTGCCGATGTATTTCGTCCAGCGCGACGGCGCCATGATCGACCTGGCCGGGCAGTCGTTCCGCACCTTCATGGACGGCCGGCTCGACGCGCTGCCGGGCGAGCGGCCGTCCATGGCCGACTGGATGGACCATCTGACCACGCCGTTCCCCGAGGTCCGGCTCAAGACCTTCCTGGAGATGCGCGGCGCCGACGGCGGCCCGTGGTCGTGGCTGTGCGCGTTGCCGGCGCTGTGGGTGGGGCTGCTCTACGACGACAGCGCGCTCGATGCGGCGTGGGATCTGGTCCGCGACTGGTCGGCCGAAGAGCGCCAGCAATTGCGCCTGGACGCCGCCATCCACGCGCTCGACGCGCCGTGGCGGGGCGGGCGCATGGCCGATTTGGCGCGCGAGGTGCTGGCGATCGCCGACGCCGGGCTCAAGGCGCGCGCGCGCGCTGCCGACGGGGCGCCCAGCGAACAGGCGTTCCTCGACTCGCTGCACGAGACGGTGGCCAGCGGCAAGGCGCCGGCCGACCGGCTGCTCGACCTTTACGAGCGCGCCTGGAACGGCGACGTCACCCAGGTGTTCGACGCGTTCAGCTATTGAGCGTGTGAGCGCCAGCGCGCACCGGGGCGCCCGCGCCCCGGCGGCGGTTCAGCGGTTCAGCGGCGTGTCCAAGGGGTCGGCGTGTTGGCCTGCCAGCCGCGCCGTTCGAGTTCCGGCCGGTCGTCCTCATAGGCCGGATAGCCGAGGCACAGATAGGCGGTGAACTGCCAGTGCGCCGGCACGTCGAGCGTGTCGGTCACCGCCTGCGGGTCGAGCACCGACACCCAGCCGACGCCCAGATTGCGCACATGGGCGGCCAGCCACAGGGTATGGATCGCCACCACGGTGGAATAGGCCAGCGTTTCGGGCATGGTCTGGCGGCCGAGGCCGCGACCCGCCTGCGGCTCGGTGTCGGTGAACACGGCCAGTTGCACCGGTGCTTCGGCCATGCCCGACAGCTTCAACTGTTTGTAAAGCGCCAGATCGTCGCCGTCATAGACCGCTGCGCCGGCGTCGCGCGCCGATTCGTAGTTGGCCAGCAGCCGGGCGCGGGTTGCCGGGTCGTCCACGCGCACCACCCGCCACGGCCGGCTGTTGCCCACCGAAGGCGCCCACTCCATGGCCTGCGCCAGCTCGTCGAGCACCGGCTCGGGCACCGGATCGGTGTGGAAGTGGCGGATGTCGCGGCGCCAGGTGAGGATCTGGTCGAGCGCTTGGGCGTGCTCGGGCGTGAATTGCATGGAGACGCTCCCGGTCGTTGAAGCTTTAAGGCCCGGTGGTCGGGCAGGCGGCGCTCATCGGCGCCCCGGTCTCGGGCTGCCGGAGCCTGGATGCCGGCCGCGATCGCCCGGGGATGACCGCCGGGGACGACCGCCGGCAGGGGCGGCAGGCGGTGGCGGTTATTGTTGGTCCAGGCGGCCCATGGCCAGGAATTTGTCCCAGCGCGCCGGGCGCAGGGCGTCGCGCGGTTGCTCGCTCAACTGGCCCAAAGACGCGCGCAGGCGTTCGCCCAGCGTGTCGAGCGCGGTGTCGGGGTCGCGGTGGGCGCCGCCCACGGGTTCGGGCACGATGGCGTCGATGACCTTGAGCTTTTCCAGGTCCTGCGCGGTGATCTTGAGCGCGCTGGCGGCGTCCTGGGCCTTTTCGCCGGTGCGCCACAGGATCGACGCGCAGCCTTCGGGCGAGATCACCGAATAGATGGCGTGTTCGTACATCATCACCGTGTTGGCGGCGGCCAGGGCCATGGCACCGCCCGAGCCGCCCTCGCCGACGATGGTGGCGATCATCGGCACGTGCAGGTTCAGGCACGCCTCGGTGGCGCGGGCGATCGCCTCGGCCTGGCCGCGTTCCTCGGCGCCGATGCCGGGATAGGCGCCCGAGGTGTCGACGAAGGTCAGCACCGGCATGTCGAAGCGCTCGGCCATCTCCATCAGGCGCACCGCCTTGCGATAGCCTTCGGGGCGGGCCATGCCGAAATTGTGTTTGACCCGGCTGTCGGTGTCCTTGCCCTTTTCGTGGCCCATGATCATCACCGGCCGGCCGTCGAAGCGCGCCGGGCCGCCCTGGATCGCCAGGTCTTCGCCATAGCGGCGGTCGCCGGCCAGGGGCTCGAACTCGGTGAACAGGGTGGCGGCGATGTCGGAGAAGTGGGGCCGGCCGGGGTGGCGGGCGACCATGGTCTTCTGCCACGGGCTGAGCTTGGAATAGGTCTCGACCAGCAGCCGCTCGTGCTTGGCTTCCAGCCGGCCGATTTCCTCGTCCAGGTCCACTTCGTTGGCGCCGCCGGCGATCTCGCGCAACTCGCGGATTTTGTTTTCCAGGGCAGCGATGGGCTTTTCGAAATCCAGGATGCTCATGGGGCCAGGATGCTCATGGGGGAGGGGCGCCCGGTCGCACCGATCAGGGTGGCCAGGGCGATGCACTTGGGCGCGGTGTTAGACCAGATCGGCGCCGAGGGGAAGGGGCCGATGCCCGCGACCCGGCCGCCAGGCCCCACCGGGCCCGGCGGACCGGATTGGCCGCTGCCCCGCGATCGTGGCGAGCGGCCTTAGGCGGCGCGGCCGTCCCGGGGCGCCGGCGGCTGAGGTCGATGCGGCAGGGGCCGGCGCCCGGGGCTGCGGTCGCTTAGCCCAGTTGGTCGCGGGCGCCGCCGCCGGCTTCGAACTTGGCGACCATGGTCTCGGCCTGGCGGATCGAGGCCAGGTCGATCAGCTTGCCGTCGAGGGCGGCCGCGCCCTGGCCCTTGGCGCGCGCGGCGGCCATGGCGTCGAGGATCGCATAGGCTTTCTTCATCTCGTCGTTGGACGGCGAGAACAGCTTGTTGCACAAGGGGATCTGGCTCGGGTGGATGGCCCACTTGCCCTCGCAGCCCAACACCATCGCCCGGTTGGCGTGGAAGGTGAAGCCGTCGGGGTCCGAGAAGTCGCCGAACGGGCCGTCGATCGGGCGCAGACCGTGGGCGCGCGCGGCGACCACCATGCGGTTGATCGCATAGTGCCACATGTCGTTCCAGTGCACCTCGCGCCGGCCGTCGGCGTCCGGGTCGGTGAGCACCGAATAGCGCGGGTTGGGGCCGCCGATCTGGGTGGTGTCGGCCTTGGTGGAGGCGGCATAGTCGGCAACGCCGAAGTGCAGGCTTTCGTTGCGCGGGCTCGCCCCGGCGATGGTGTCGATGTTCATCATGCCGATGGCGGTTTCGATGATCATCTCGAAGCCGATGCGCTTCTTGCGGCCCATGGCGGTCTCGATCTGGGTGACCAGCATGTCGAGCGCGTAGATGTCCGACGCCGTGCCCACCTTGGGGATCATGATCAGGTCGAGCCGGTCGGTCCGGGCTTCCAGCAGGTCGACCACGTCGCGGTACATATAGGGCGTGTCGAGGCCGTTGATGCGCACCGAGACGGTCTTTTCGCCCCAGTCCAGGTCGCCGAGCGCCTCGATCACGTTCTTGCGCGCCTCTTCCTTGGCCTCGATGGCGACCGCGTCTTCAAGGTCGAGGAACACCGCATCCACATCGTTGTTGGCCGCCGCCTTTTCCAGAAATCGCGGGTTCGAGCCCGGCACGGCCAGTTCCGAGCGGTTGAGGCGGGCGGGTTTTTCGGGCGCTTGGGTAAAGGACATGAAAGAACTCCCTGTTGAGAAAACGGCAACGGTGTTGCGCCGCAGTGAAGCGGACCGGCCCGCCGCGCGCAAGGGCTTGTCGTTCAGTCGCCTCGGTCGTGCGCGCGGCGGCGGGCCAGGGGGTGGTGCTCGGCGACCAGGGCGCGCAGGCGCTCGTCGAGCACATGGGTGTAGATCTGCGTGGTCGAGATGTCGGCATGGCCCAACAGCATCTGCACCGAGCGCAGATCGGCGCCGTGGGCGAGCAGGTGGCTGGCGAACGCGTGGCGCAGCTTGTGCGGGCTGACCAGGGCCGGCGAAATGCCCGCCCTCGCCGCCAAGTCCTTGAGGATCTGCAACACCCGCACCCGCGTCAGATGGCCCGACCGGCTGCGCGACGGGAACAGATAGGGGCTGTCCGCCACTGTGGGCTCGGCCTGGCGCCAGCGGCGATAGTCGGCCAGCGCCCGGCGCCCGGGCTCGCCCAAGGGCACCAGGCGCTCGGCGCCGCCCTTGCCGGTGACCGCGATCAGCTTGGCGTCGACGGCGGCGGCCCGGTCGGGCAGCGCGGCCAGTTCGCTGACCCGCAGCCCGGTGGCATATAGCATCTCAACCAGCGCCAGCGCGCGCGCGCTGCGCAGATTGGGCCGGGCTTCGGCGGCGTGGCGCGCGGTGGCGATCAGCGCGTCCACCTGGTCCTCGCTCAACACGCCGGGCAGCGGCCGTCGGGTCGCCGGGCTGGAGACATAGGCGGTCGGCGTGTCGGCGCGCCAGCCTTCCTCGACCATGAAGGCGAACAGTTGCTTGAGTGCCGACAGCCGCCGCGCCTGGGTCGACGCCGCCAGCCCGCGCCGGGTCAGATCGGCCAGATAGGCGCGCACATCGTCGGCCGTGGCGCCGGCCGGGTCGGCGCTGCCATGGGCCAGGAAATCCTCGATATCCCGGCGATAGGCGGCGAGCGTGTTGGCCGCCGCGCCGCGTTCGGCGCTCAGCATCTCCAGGAACGCTTCCAGCGTCCGGTCCATGGGTCCCGGGCTCCCCGTCGCGGCCGACCGGGCGTCAGCGCGCGCCGGCGATCAGCGCCTCGAACGCCAACCGCCGGGCGGCGGCTTCGAAGCCCGCGTCCGCCAGCGCGCCGACCGCCGCCGACAGGGCCGCGGGGTCGGTCCGGGTGGCGCCGGCATCGCCGACCAGGGCCAGGGCGGCGGCCACCGTCTCGCCCAGCCGGTCGGTGCCGGCGGCGATCAGAAGCTGGCGCCACACCGCCGGATTGGGGGCGGCGTAGACCGGTGCCTCACCCCCCGGCCCGGCTGCGGCCGCCGCCTGGAGCGCCCGGCTCCAGGCCGCCGCCGGCACCCGTCCGTCGAGCGCGTCGAGCAGCACCAGCCCGGCTTGCAGCCGTTCGGGCGCGTGCACGGCGCTGTCCTCGGCCCAGCGTGCGAGCGCCGCGTCATAGTCGGCCATGGCCGGCCCCTCGGCGATCAGCATCAGCGGCGTCAGCGCGCGGAGCGCGTGGCCGGCGGCGGCGCGGCTGTCGTCGCTGCGACCGGGCGCTGTCGCCATCGCTGCGGCTTTGGCGTACCAGCGCCGGGCGGCATCCATCTGCCCGGTGATCAGGTGTACCCGCCCGACCAGTCCGGCATGGCCGACCAGGTCGTCGGTGGGCATCACGGTGTCGAGCAACGGCGCCACCGCCACCGCCATCACCTGGGCATAGCCCCGGGTCACCGCGCGGTCGAACAACAGGTCGAGGAACGCCAGTCGGGTGGTCGGGTCCTGCGCCCGGCGCGCCTTGGCGAACAGCAGCGCGTCGATCATCATGCCGTCGAGCGGCGGGTTCTCGGGCGAGCCCAGGCCGTTGATCGCGGCCGGGTCGTCGAGCACCGCGTCGGCGGTGCCCAAGTCGGCATCGGTGAACGCCATGGCGTCGAACAGGGCGGCGAGCCGGCCGCCGCCGATCAGGCCCATGCGCGCGGCCTGCTCGGCAACGGCGAGCCGGGCCGGCGGCGCCATCAGCGCGTTGACCGCCAGTTCGCCCAGCACCAGGGGCGGGGCTGCCCGGGCGGCCTCGGCCGGCGGTGCCACGTCGGCGGCCAGAAAGGCGGCATAGAGGATCGGGTCGACGCGCTCGACGGTGTCGAGGGCCAGGCCGGTCCCAAGGCCGGTCTCTGGCCCCGTGTTCACGTCCAGGCCCTCGCCGCGCGCCAGCAGGCGGTCGATCAGCGCCGGGAAAAGCCGGCCCGCCTCGCCGCTCTCTTCCAGCAGGCTGATTTGCAGATAGGCGGCGCTGCGGTTGCCGGCCAGCGCCTCGCACAGCGCCAGCATCTTCAGCCAGCGCGCCTCGCCGGTTTCGCGCGCGGCGTCGCGGGCCAGCGCGCAGCCGTCGTCCAGGCGGCCGCCGACCAGCAGCGCGTCGGCGCGCAGATGGGCCAGGTCGGCGGTCATGGCGCCGGGCGGGATGGCGTCCGACAGCGCCAGCACGTCGTCGACGCGACCGGCGGCGGTGAGCTTTTCAAGCCGCAGCCGCAGGCCGTCGGGGATGCGCCCCGCGGCCGGCGACAGCGCCGGCGACAACAGGAGCTGACGCCACAAATGCCGCACCCCTTGGGAGCGCAGCCGGTGCGGCAGGGCGGCGAGCAGGGCGGCGGCGACCTCGGGGTCGGAGCCGTGCCACAGGTCGGGCGGCAGGGCGTCTTGGGGGCCCAGCGTGCCGATGCCTTCGAGGCCGAGCCGGTCGAGCGCGCCCACCTCGACGCCGGCGGCCGGGTCGAAGGGCGCGGTCTCGGCGTCTGGCGTGGCGTCCTTGGGGCCTTGCGCGCCCACCAGGGTCTCGGCCGACGGCCGGTCGAGGGCCTCGGGGTCGAGGAACGGGCCCAGCCGCAGCAACGAGCGCGGCCGTGCGCTGCCCCGGTCCTCGGCGCGGTCGCTGTCGCTCCGGTCTTGGTCGCGGTCCCGGTCGGGCGCCGCGTCCTCGGCCGGTGCCTGCGGCGGTTCCGGCTCGCTTTCGCTGCCCTGTTGCGCCAGCACAGCCGGGGCGGCCAGCCCGCACAACAGGCAGGCCAGGAGCGCGCTTCGCGTCATCGCGGGAACCTGTCGTCCGGCAGGGTCTTTTCGATTTCCTGAGACGGAGCGGGGATGTCCCACGTGTAGAGGAACAGCGCCGCGCCGACGAGGGCGATGAGCGCCGCCACCGCCAGATAGAGCCAGGTTCTGTTCATCGGCGTCTCCTGTGGCTGATCTTGCCCCGCTTATAGAGGCGCGCAGGAAATCGTGTCCAGCGGGCATCGTCGGCGGCGAATGTGGCGGGCCCGTGTCGCCCGCTTCGAGGTGCAGGGTGCCGCGGTGCACCCTGCGGGCTTGGGTCGTCCGGCGCCGTCGTGTATGCAAGACCTATGACCGATCCCGAAGACCCAGAATTGATCGATACCGCCCCGGTTGTGCGCGACGGTGCGCTTGACCGGCCGATTGCGCTTGTTGGCATGATGGGGTCTGGCAAGTCCACCGTTGGCCGGCGCTTGGCGCGGCGGCTGGCGCTGCCGTTCGTCGATTCCGACCAGGAGGTGGAGACCGCTGCCGGTTGCCCGGTCTCCGAGGTGTTCGAGCGCTTCGGCGAAGCGGCGTTCCGCCAGGGCGAATACAAGGTGCTGGCGCGGTTGCTGGACGGCCGGCGCAAGGTGATCGCCACCGGTGGCGGCGCCTTTGCCGAGCCCGGTACGCGCGACCTGTTGCGCGCCCGTGCGGTGACCGTGTGGCTGAAGGCCGACCTGGACACGCTGGTGGCGCGCACCGCCCGGCGCGATACCCGGCCGTTGCTGCGTGGCCCCGACCCGCGCGCCAAACTGGCCCAATTGCTGGACCGTCGCACGCCCGACTATGCCCAGGCCGACATTCATGTGGTGTCGGCCGACGGCCCGCACGGCCGGGTCGTCGACGCCATCATCGACGCCCTGACTGCCCATCTGGAAGAGAACACCGCATCATGAGCTTTCAAAGCACGCTGACCGTCGACCTGGGCCCGCGCAGTTACGAAATCCGCATCGGCGCGGGGCTTCTGGCCTCGCTCGGCGAACAGATCGCGCCGGTGATCGCGCGGCCGCGGGTCGCCCTGGTCACCGACCGCCACGTCTATGACGCCCATGGGCCCGAGGCGCTGGCCGCCTTGGAGGCCGCCGGCATCGCCTCGACCTCGGTGATCCTGACCCCGGGCGAGGTGTCCAAGGGCTGGGACGGGCTGAGCGCCCTGTGCGAACGGTTGCTCGAAGCCGGGGTCGAGCGTCAGGACACCATCGTGGCGCTCGGCGGCGGGGTGGTCGGCGACCTGGCCGGGTTTGCCGCCGCGATCCTGCGCCGGGGCGTCGACTTCGTGCAGGTGCCGACGACGCTGTTGGCGCAGGTGGACAGTTCGGTCGGCGGCAAGACCGGCATCAACACCCGCCAGGGCAAGAACCTGATCGGCGCCTTCCACCAGCCGCGCATGGTCCTGGCCGATCTGGACGTGCTCGGCTCGTTGCCGCGGCGCGAATTGCTGGCCGGCTATGCCGAGGTGGTCAAGATCGGGCTGATCAACCAGCCCAAATTCTTCGAATGGCTGGAGCGCGAGGGCGTGGCGCTGACCACCCGCGACCACAAGCTGATGGGCACCGCGGTCGAGACCTGTTGCCGCGCTAAGGCCGGCATCGTTGCCGAGGACGAGCGCGAACAGGGCCGCCGCGCGCTGCTCAATCTGGGCCATACCTTCGCCCACGCCTTCGAGGCGTGCGCGGGCATGAAGGGCGACCTGCTGCACGGCGAGGCGGTGGCCGCCGGCATGGTTCTGGCGTTCGAGTTGTCGGAGCGGCTTGGCGTCTGCGAGGCGGGCCGCGCCGAGCGGGTCGCCCGGCACCTGGCGTCGGTCAAGCTGCCGACCAGCCCGGCCGACCTGCCGATCAAGGGCGACGCGGACAAGATCGTCGACGCCATGGCCCAGGACAAGAAGGCGGTCGACGGGCGGCTGCGCTTTATCCTGGCGCGCGACATCGGTGCGGCTTATGTGGCCGAGGACGTGGACCCGGTGGCGGTGCGCGACCTGCTGGCGGAGCATCTGAGCCGGCGCGGCGGCCGCTCCGGCGCCCGGTCCAAGCCGCCGGTGAGCGCCTAGGGCTTGATCGCGGTCGCCGGGCCTTGAGGGGCGGGGCCGGTGCGGACCGTTGAGGGGGACAAGACACGACCATGATGGTGGAAACCGCGCTGACGATCGGGGTGATCCTGTTGTTGCTGGCGCTGTCGGGGCTGTTTTCGGGCTCCGAGACCGCGCTGACCGCGGCGTCGCCGCACCGCCTGCACCGCTTCGCCCGCGACGGCGACCCGCGCGCCGTCAAGGTGGCCCGGCTGATCACCGACAAGGAGCGGCTGATCGGCGGCATTCTGCTTGGCAACAATCTGGTCAACATCCTGGCCTCGGCGCTCGCCACCAGCCTGTTCATCGGCTTCGTGGGCGAGGAGGGCGTGGTCTATGCCACGCTGTTGATGACCGCTTTGGTGCTGATCTTCGCCGAGGTGCTGCCCAAGACCTATGCCATCGCCAATGCCGATCGCATGGCGCTGGTGGTCGGGCCGGTGATCGGCGTGGTGGTGCGGCTGTTCGCACCGGTGGTGCGCGCGGTGCAGGTGGTGGTGCGCTTGACCCTGCGGCTGTTCGGTGTCGACGTCTCGGCGACCTCGGCGCTGTCGGGCCAGGAGGAAATCCGCGGCGCGATCGAGTTCCACGCCAGCGAGGGCGGGTTGCGCAAGGCGCACCGCGACATGCTCGGCTCGATCCTCGACCTGGACGAATTGCAGGTCAACGACGTGATGATCCACCGCCAGTCCATGCACATGCTGGACCTGGCCCAGCCCGCCGCCGACCTGGTGGCCCAGGTGATGCGCGCGCCCTATACCCGCATCCCGCTTTATGAAGACGAGCCCGAGAATATCGTCGGCGTGCTGCACGCCAAGGACCTGCTGCGCGCGGTGTTGCAGGCCGGCGGGGGCATCGATGCGGTCGACGTGCGCGCGCTGATGAAGGAGCCCTGGTTCGTCCCCGACACCACGACCTTGCGCGAACAGCTCAACACCTTCCGCGCCCGGCGCGCCCATTTCGCCCTGGTGGTCGACGAGTATGGCACGCTGATGGGGCTGGTGACGCTCGAAGACATCCTCGAAGAGATCGTCGGCGACATCTCCGACGAGCACGACGTGGCGGTCGCCGGCGTGCAGCGTCAGGCGGACGGCAGCGTGATCACCGAAGGGCTGGTCAGCGTGCGCGACCTCAACCGCGAGTTCGACTGGTCCTTGCCCGACGACGAGGCGTCGACCATCGCCGGCATGGTGATTTACGAGGCCGAGACCCTGCCGGTGGTCGGCGACGCCTTCGACTTTCACGGCTTCCGCTTCGAGGTGCTGGGCCGGCGCCACAACCGGCTGACCAAGCTGCGCATCGTGCCGCCGGCCCCCGCCGCCACGCCCGAGGCGGACTGAGCCGCCGGGCAACCGGGCGCCAGGGCGTCCGGCACCCGGCGCGCCTTGCCGGCCGGCGGTGCGAGCGCGCGGCTCGGGCTCAGCCCTTGGTGTCGCTGGGCGCCGAGGCGCGGATGGCGAGCGCGTGGATGCTGGTCGCCAGTTCGTCTTTCAGCGCCTTGTGGATGGCGCGCTGGCGGTCGAGCCGGCTCATGCCCTCGAAGCGCTCGGACACGATGGTCAGCACGAAATGGGTTTCGGCATCGTCGCCCATATAGCCCATATGGCCGCTGTGCTTGTACGATTCGTCGCGGATCGTCAGCGTGATGGGCGCGAACGCCTCGGTCAGCTTGCGTTGCATCGCCGCATAGACCGGCCGCTCGTCGGGTACCGGGGTGTGCGTGGTCGACGCGCTGGCCGGGCTCTGCGACGGGGTTTGCGACGGGGTCTGGGTCTCTGCCATGGCACTGATCTCCCAAAGGGCTGGCATCGGGTCGACGGTTGTTTCATGGGGTCGGGTAGCCGATATTGACCCCCATGAGCAAACGAGAACGGTTTCACGGTCGCGTCAGCGACGGCCAGGCGCGCCCCTGCGATCAGCCGGGGTGCGACGCGGTGGGCGAGTTCCGCGCGCCGCGTCCGCGCGGGCAGGACGGATATTATCACTTCTGTCTGGACCATGTCCGGGCTTACAATGCATCTTATGATTTCTTCGACGGTATGACGCCGGATCAGATGCAGGACGCGGCGTCGCGGGCCTATACCTGGGACCGGCCGACTTGGCGGATCGCCGGCACCGGCGATGACGAGGAATTGCCCCGGGTGGACGACGTTCTTGGCATGTTCGACGATCTGCCGGGCTACGGCGCGGGTTTTTTGCGCGCCGGGCGCCGTGCGACCAACGGCCGCCGGGTCAGCCGGGCCGACCTCGCCGCGCTCAAGGTGCTTGGCCTTGACGCGGACGCCGAGGCCAAGGACATAAGAAACCGTTACCGGACGTTGGTGCGTAGCTACCACCCGGACAGCCATGGCGGCGACCGCCGCCATGAGAGTAAACTGCGGGCCGTGATCGCCGCGTACAAACAGCTGACCCGCGCGCCCGGGACCGCCGACGCCGGCTAACCGCCCGTCGGTGTGCGGTCGTTCCCGACTGCGTCCGACCGCCCGGCGCCTGCCGATCACGCCCCAGCGACCCGTTTGACCCGACTTTCGAGCCAGGGACGACTTGATGGATACACCGACCGAGCGACTGAGCAACCAGCCCGGCCCCGACACCAAGGTGTCGGCGCGCGAGACCTTTGGGCTGGACCTGGATATGGACGTGCCCGCCTTCTCCGACCGCGGCGATCACGTGCCCGAGGCCGACGACACGTATGTGTTCGACCCCGAGACCACGGCGGCGATCCTGGCCGGCTTCACCCACAACCGCCGGGTGATGATCCAGGGCTATCACGGCACCGGTAAGTCGACCCATATCGAGCAGGTGGCCGCGCGGCTCAACTGGCCGTGCATCCGCATCAACCTGGACAGCCATATCAGCCGCATCGACTTGGTGGGCAAGGACGCCATCGTGCTGCGCGACGGCCGCCAAGTGACCGAGTTTCAGGAAGGCTTGCTGCCCTGGGCGTTGCAGACGCCGACCGCGCTGGTGTTCGACGAATACGATGCCGGCCGGCCCGACGTGATGTTCGTCATCCAGCGGGTGCTCGAAGTGGAAGGCAAGCTGACCCTGCTGGACCAGAACCGGGTCATTCACCCGCACAAGGCGTTTCGCCTGTTCGCCACCGCCAACACGGTTGGCTTGGGCGACACCACCGGGCTCTATCACGGCACCCAGCAGATCAACCAGGGCCAGATGGACCGCTGGAACATCGTCTGCACGCTCAATTATCTGCCCTATGAGCGGGAGGTGGAGATCGCGCTCGCCAAGGTGGTCAGCTTCGCCAAGACCGACGAGGGCCGCGACACGGTGGGCAAGATGGTGCGCACCGCCGACCTGACCCGCGAGGCGTTCGTCAATGGCGACATCTCGACCGTGATGAGCCCGCGCACGGTGATCACCTGGGCGCAGAACGCCGAGATCTTCGGCGATGTGGGCTTTGCTTTCCGGCTGTCGTTCCTCAACAAGTGCGACGAGGCCGAGCGCAGCATCGTGGCCGAGTTCTATCAGCGCTGCTTCGGCAAGGATCTGCCCGAGTCGGCCCGCTACCGCGCGGCCTGAGGTGGGCCGATGACCGATAAACAGCGCAGTCCTGCGGACGAGCTCAAGCGCGCCATGGCCAGCACCATGCGCGCCTTGTCCCGCGACAGCGGGATCGAGTTGGAATATGCCTCCGACGCGCCGGCCTTCGACGGCAAGACCGCCCGCGTGGTTCGCCCGCATCGGTCGCTGCCGGCGGCCGAAGTGACCCGCGCGCGCGGCCAGGCCGACGCCTGGTCGGTACGCAAGCGCTTCCACGACCCCGGCTGCCACGCCCGCCTCGCGCCGCAGTCGCCTCTGGGCCGTGAGGTCTATGACGCCATGGAGCAGGCGCGGGTGGAGTGCCTGGGCTCGGTGCAGATGTCCGGGGTGGGCGAGAACATCGCCGCCCTGATCGACGACCGCTGCCGCGAGCGCGGCCTGCACCAGGCGGCCGAGGCCGACGACGTATCGCTGCCGGCGGTGCTCGACCTGATGGCGCGCGAGCGCATGCTCGATCAGGCGCCGCCCGAGGCCGCGCGTGGCGCCGTCGATCTGTTGCGCGCGCACCTGGAAGACAAGGCCGCGCCGATCCTGGAGCGCATGGCCGAGGTCGCGCACGATCAGGCGGCGTTTGCGCACCTGACCCAGGATCTGCTCGGCGCGCTCGATATCGGCGACGACAGGCCCGACGAGGAACCCCACGCCGACCCCGAAGAAGGCCAGGACGACCAGGACGAGGCCGGCACCGAGGAGCAGGACGGCGAGGGCGACAGCGGCGGCGACGAGCACGCCGACCAGGGCGAGACCCCCGAAACCGCCGAGGCCGACACCGAGGAGCAGCAGGCCGAGGGCGGCGAGGCGGTCGACATGGACCGCTCCGACATGGACGCCGATGCCGCCGACCAAAGCATCGAGGGCGCGCCCTGGCGGCCCAACCAGCCCATGTCGGACCTGCCCGACTCGCGCTTCTACAAGGCGTTCAGCACCGAATACGACGAGATCGTCACCGCCACCGACCTGTGCGACGAAGAGGAGTTGGGTCGCCTGCGCGCCCATCTGGACCAGCAGATGGTGCATCTGAGCCATGTGGTCTCGCGCCTGGCCAACCGCCTGCAACGCCGCCTGATGGCGCAGCAGAATCGATCCTGGCAGTTCGACCTGGAAGAAGGCCTGCTCGACCCGGCGCGGCTCGCGCGGGTGGTCGCCCAGCCGACCCAGCCATTGAGCTACAAGCAGGAGACCGACATCGAGTTTCGCGACACGGTGGTCACCCTGTTGCTCGACAATTCGGGCTCCATGCGCGGCCGGCCGATCTCCATCGCCGCGGTGTGCGCCGATATCCTCGGCCGCACGCTCGAACGCTGCGGCGTCAAGACCGAAATCCTCGGCTTCACCACCAGCGCCTGGAAGGGCGGGCGCAGCCGCGAGGCATGGCTCAACCAGGGTAAGCCGTCCCAGCCCGGCCGGCTCAACGACCTGCGCCACATCGTCTACAAGTCGGCCGACGCGCCGTGGCGGCGGTCGCGGCGCAATCTGGGCCTGATGATGCGCGAGGGGCTGCTGAAGGAGAATATCGACGGCGAGGCGCTGTTGTGGGCGCACAGCCGCCTGATCGGCCGGCCCGAGGAGCGGCGCATTATGATGGTGATCTCCGACGGCGCGCCGGTCGACGACAGCACCCTGTCGGTCAATTCGGGCAGCTATCTCGAACAGCATCTGCGCCAGGTGATCAAGTGGATCGAGGGCCGCTCGCCGGTGGAATTGATCGCCATCGGCATCGGTCATGACGTGACCCGCTACTACCGCCGCGCGGTGACCATCATGGATGCCGAGCAACTAGGCGGCGCCATGACCAATCAACTGGCCAAATTGTTCGAGGAAGAGCGCGGCCATAGCGAGCCCGTCCGTCCCACTCGTCTGATTTGATGGCCGCGCGGCGCGATGTCTGGGGGCGCTCAACGGGTGCGGTCTGCGCCCCTCGCCCCCAGCCCGTGCCGTGACGGCTGCACCATCCATGCGCCCCAAACAGTGTCTCCACGCAGCGCCGCAAACCCCGCCCGTCTTGGCGTCGATGCGATCGAGGCAGGCCATGGTTTACAAAACCTTGCGTTAAGCGGGCGGCTGGGGCGGGCCGTCACTGCTGTTTGGGGTTGTTCTCGGGGGCTGGTTGTGCAACGAAAACAATGTAAAAAATGGGAGAAAGTCAGGATAAATAGGGCAAAACCTTAAAACATTGCGATCAATATCGCATGAATGCGTCAAGACCGGATCGCATGCATCTTCCGGTGTACTGCGCTTTTTTCTTTAGACAGTGTTAATCCTCGTCTGCGACGGTACGTCCGACCCGCGGGCGTGCTTCCGAGGGTGGTCAAGCTGGCATAAGGAGAATGGTGTATGGCGACGACCGGTCAGGCCGACGCGCCCGGACGGTGGGCGGGCCTTTTTTCAGTGCGTAACTCGCTCGTGGGGATTATTGCCGTCCTGGCACTTATCGCCATTGCCGGCGCTGTCATGGATGCCCTTGAGGCCAATGGCCGGGCCCGCACCGCGGCATTGAACGAGCGGCTGAGCCGTGTGGACTCGTCCATCTTCGCGTTTCTGGAAGCCGTGTCCAAGGAACGCGGTTTCGCCATGATCGCCCTGGCCGACGACGACAACGCCCTGGCCGGTCGGTTGACCGCGGCGCGCGCCGAGGTGGACCGGCTTGCCGCGACGGTGGGGCAGGGCGTCGCCGACTTGCCGGCGTTTCCGGGCAAGGCCGAAGCCCGGTCGGCGTTTGACGCCGGTCTGCGCGAGGTGCGCAGCGTTCGCACCGACATCGACGCCGAGTTGGATGGCGGCGGCGACAGCGGCGGCGAGGGCGGCTTCGATCTGGAAAGCGGGTTTGCGGTGGCGGCCGAGGACAAGCCGCGCATCCAGCCGCCGGTCGAGGCGTTGATCGACGCCACCGTGCATCTGCGGACCCAGGCGGTTTTCGGCTTGATCGGCGACGATCGCGACCAGTTCGCCTATCCCAATCTGCTGTTCCAGTTGTGGGTGATGCGTGAGTATGCGGCGCGCGAGTGGGCCAGCGTCGGTGAGGCGATCGCCGCCGGCCGGCCCCTGTCGCTCCAGGCCGAAGTGATGAACTCGCTTTATGCCGGCCGGGTTGCCGGTGCCTGGGACGAGGTCAAGCGGCTGATCGACAGCCCGCTGATCGACATCGACCTGCAACGCCAGATCGACCAGGTGCAGACCCAATTCTTCGAGAATTTCCGTTGGGACGTGCTCGACGTGGCGGCGGCCGAGTCCGTCGACATGCGCGCCGGTGAGGGCCGGTATTCCATGTCGGTGGGCCCGTTCGTCGACGCCGCGGTGGCGGCCACGGCACCCATCGAGACGCTGTTCACCCGTGCGGGAAACCGTACGGAGGCGATGGCCGAGGAAAAGCAGCGGGCCGGCCGGGCCGCGCTGACCTCGCAACTGGTGCTGCTGGTGATCATCGTCGTGGTCTGTGTGCTGGCCTATCTGGTGGTCACCAACCGGGTGATCCGGCCCTTGTCCGGGTTGCAGGGCAATATGCGCGAGCTCGCCGACGGCAATCTCTCGGTTGAGGTTCCAGGTACCCACCGGGCCGACGAAATCGGTGCCATGGCGCGCACCGTGCAGGTGTTCAAGGACAATGCCTTGGACAAGGAGCGGCTGCGCGAGGAGCAGGAACGCATTGAGGCCGAACGCCGCCGCGAGCAAGAGGCCGCCGAGCAGGCCGAACGCGAGGCCGAAGAGCGACGCCGGCGCGAGGAGGCCGACAAGGAGCGGCATGTTCAGGAAGAGCGCCAGCGAGCGATGGTCGAACTGGCCGACCAGTTCGAGGCGTCGGTGCTGGGCGTGGTCGACAAGGTCCGCGACGGGGCCCAGGAAATGGAGAGCGCGGCGCAGAACATGACCCACGCGGTCGAGGACACGTCGGAACGGTCGTCGCTGGTCGCCTCGGCGGCCGAGCAGGCGGCGGCCAATATGCAAATGGTCGCCAGCGCCGCGGAAGAACTGTCGGCGTCGGTGCGCGAGGTGACGTCGCAGACCAACCAGTCGAGCACCGCCGCCAAGGATGCCGTCGCCCGGTCCGACAAGGCCAGTGAGGATGTGCGTCGCTTGGCCGAAAACGCCAACCGGATCGGCGAGGTGGTCAGTCTGATCAACGACATCGCCGAACAGACCAACCTGTTGGCGCTCAACGCCACCATTGAGGCAGCGCGCGCCGGCGAGGCCGGCAAGGGCTTCGCGGTGGTGGCCAGCGAGGTCAAGTCGCTGGCCAATCAGACCGGCAAGGCGACCCAGGAGATTGCCGAGCAGATCTCGACCATGCAGGACGCCACAAACAAGGCCGTTTCGGCCATCGAGTCGATCCAGAGCATCATCCAGGATATCGACAGCACCGCCGTGTCCATCGCGTCCGCCGTCGAGGAACAGGACAGTTCGACTCAGGAAATCTCGCGCAACGTGTCCGAGGTGGCCAAGGGGTCGCAGGACATCACCAAGAACATCGGCGCGGTCAGCGAGAGTGCCAATCAAACCGGGGCGGCGGCGACCCAGGTGCTGACCTCGGCAAAGGATATGTCGCGCCTGTCCGACGACCTCCGCGGCGAGGTGGCACGGTTCTTGGAAACCGTCCGCGCCGACCGCGGCTGATCGTGGCGCGATCGATCGCGGTGCAGCCGGCAGGCCTAGAAACCGGGCGGGGCGACGGAGTGACCGTCGCCCCGTCGTCCGCTCCGACGCTTGGCCCAGAGGCGCGCGGCCGCCAGCAGAAACCAGCGCCGTCCGCGCGCCCGTCCGCCGACCATGCGAGGGCGCGGACCGCCGACCCGCGGAGGGCGCGCGGTGGACCGGGTGGCCTTTGGGACGCTATCCGGCTATCGGGGGCCGGTGATGGGGGGGAAGACCGCGCACCCGGCCGGCGCTTAGGGCTTGAAGATCTTGCGTCGGCGTGGCCGAGGCAACAGCCAAGCGAAGCCGGCGGCGATCAGGAACACCGCCCAAAGCGGTAGCGACAAGAGCGGCCGGAGTGCGCCGGACCAGACCCCCGGGATGCCGGTGATGGCATGGTCGCTTGCGGCGGTCAGTCCGGTCGGATCGAGCCGGTAGAGCGCCTGCCATACCGTGACCGGTCCGTGCTGGCTCAGCCTTGCGGTCGCCTCGGCGCCCAAGGCGGCCAGCGCCAGGCCAAGACACAGAACGATCAGGCCCTGACGAAACACGCGGCGCCTCCCTCGGTGACCAGAAAGGCCGACGCTAGAAGCTCGGCCTGACCCGGTCAAGAACCCGCCCAGATTGTTCTGATCGAATAAGACTGGATTTATCGATAAAAAAGATCGGGGGGAGGGTTTAAGTGTTTTGCAATCGATGCCATTTCCAGACTCCGCGCGTGATCGCCGGGGGACCTTGAAGCCTTTGTGAGTGAGTGTTTCGATGATGGATGAGGGGTTCCGTCAACCTTTTTGCCTTGATTTGAACCGGCCGACGGATTTGCCCGACCGGTGCCCCGATGCGTTTCACGATGCGGCCAATCGCTGGTTTTGTCGCTGTCAGGAAACCGGCGGCGTGCCGTCCCGTAAAGAGTTGGACCCGCTTCAGTTCTTCCGGTTTTCGCCGTCTCTTTATCTAGCTCAGATCGAGGGCGACGGGGACGTCTATCTGCGGTTTGCGGGGGATCATTACCGTCAGTTATACGGCCGCGAGATTACCGGGATGCGGTTATCGGATCTGTTGCCGGACCGTAGCCAGGCCAACCCCTTGCGTCGCGATATCGATCGGGTGAAGGGCACCGGCCGACCGGTCTATCGCGAAGACGTGATGACCTGGCGCCCGGTGCCTGCGCCGGTGCATTACGACCGGCTGATGCTGCCGCTGACCCAGCACCGCGACGCGGCCGAGGTCTCCCTGCTGCTCGGCATCGCCTTCTTCCGCCATCGCGACGGCACGCCCTGGCCCTGACCGGGCTTATGCGGGCGTCGCCGGGGCGAGGCGGAGAGGCTCAATGGGCCTCGTACCAGCTTTGCCCGCTGCCGCAGTCGACGACCAGCGGCACCGCCAGGTCCAGCACCGGCGCGCACGCCGTCTCCATGGTCTCGCGGATCACCGGGATGGCCCGGTCGACGCGGTCTTCGGCGATCTCGAAGATCAGTTCGTCGTGCACCTGCAGCAGCATCTTCACGTCGTCGAGCCCGGCGTCGCTCAGCGCCGCCTCCATGCGCAGCATGGCGCGGCGGATGATGTCGGCCGCCGTGCCCTGGATCGGCGCGTTGATCGCCGCGCGCTCGGCGAAGCTGCGCTCCTGCCAGTTCTTCGACTTGATCGCCGGGGTGTGGGTGCGCCGGCCGAACAGGGTCTCCACATAGCCCTGCTCGCGCGCCTGGGCCTTGGTGCGTTCCATATAGTCCTGGATCTGGGGGAAACGCTCGAAATAGGCGTCGATATAGCGCTGCGCGTCGGCGCGTGGGATGCCCAGTTGGTTGGCGAGCCCGAAGCCCGAAATGCCGTAGATGATGCCGAAATTGATCGCCTTGGCCTGGCGCCGGACCATCGGGTCCATGCCGTCCACCGGCACGTCGAACACCTGCGAGGCGGTGATCGCGTGGATGTCCTGGCCGTCGCGAAACGCTTCGACCAGCGCGTCGACGCCGGCCATGTGGGCCAAGACCCGCAACTCGATCTGCGAATAGTCGGCGGCGACCAGCCGGTGGCCGGGCTCGGCCACGAACGCCTTGCGGATCTCGCGGCCTTCCTCGGTGCGCACGGGGATGTTTTGCAGATTGGGGTCGGTGGATGCCAGCCGGCCGGTGGTGGTGCCGGCGAGCGAGAAGCTGGTGTGCACGCGCCCGGTTTCGGGGTGGATGTCGTCCTGCAGCGCGTCGGTGTAGGTGGATTTGAGCTTCGAGAGCTGGCGCCAGTCGAGCACCCGGGCGGGCAGGTCGTGGCCCTCGGCGGCCAGTTTCTCCAGCACGTCGGCCGAGGTGGAATAGGCGCCGGTCTTGCCCTTCTTGCCGCCTTGCAGGCCCATCTTGTCGAACAGGATCGCGCCCAGTTGCTTCGGGCTCGCGATGTTGAAGGTTTCGCCGGCCAGTTCGTGGATTTCGGCTTCGAGCGCGCCCATGCGCTGGGCGAAGTCGCCTGACAGGCGGCTGAGCGCCTGGCGGTCCACCTTGATGCCGTGGCGTTCCATGCGCTGCAGCACCGCCGGCATGCCGCGCTCCAACGTCTCGTAGACGGTCAGCAGCCCCGCCTTGGGCAGTTGCGGCTTCAACAATCGGTGCAGGCGGCCGGTGATGTCGGCGTCTTCGGCGGCATAGTGGGTCGCCTTGTCGAGCGGCACCAGGTCGAAGGTCACCTGCTTCTTGCCGATGCCCGCCACCGCCTTGTAGGGCGTCGGCGTGACGCTGAGGTGCAGCTTGGCCAGTTCGTCCATGCCGTGGCCGTGGCGCCCGCAGTCGAGCACATAGCTCTCCAGCATGGTGTCGTCGAAGGGGCTGACGGCGATGCCCTCATGGGCGAGGATTTGCAGGTCGTACTTGATGTTCTGCCCGACCTTGAGCACCGCCGGGTCTTCAAGCAGCGGCTTGAGCGCGGCCAGCGCGCTGGCCTTGTCGATCTGGGCCGGGCCGTCGCCGTCGAGCGCCAGCCCCTCGCTCGCCCGGTGGGCCAGCGGGATATAGCAGGCGCGCCCGGCGACCACCGACAAGGACACGCCCACCAGCCGCGCGGTCATGGCGTTCAGCCCGGTGGTCTCGGTGTCCACCGCCACCGTGCCGGCCTCGCGCGCCTCGGCGATCCAGCGGTCGAGCGCGGCCATGTCGGTGACGCACTCATAGTCGGTCTGGTCGGTGTATTCCGCCGCGTCGCCCGTCTGGGCGCCGGCGTCATCGGCGTCGTCCAGGCCGCCGGCGGCGATCACCTTGGCGCGCAGCGACTTGAACTGGTTGGCGTCGACGAACGCCAGCAGCTTGTGCGGGTCGGGTGCGTGCACCGCCAGGGCGTCGAGCGCGTCGTCGAGCGGCACGTCGCAGGCCAGTTGCACCAGCTTCTTCGACAGCCGCGCCTGGTCGGCGAACGCGATCAGGTTTTCGCGCCGCTTCTTCTGCTTGATGCCCTCGGCATTGGCGAGCAGGGTTTCCAGGTCGCCATGGTCGTGGATCAATTGCGCCGCCGTCTTGACCCCGATGCCCGGCACGCCCGGCACATTGTCCACGCTGTCGCCGGCCAGGGCCTGCACGTCGACCACCTTGTCGGGTCCGACGCCGAATTTGTCCTGCACCGCGTCGGCGCCCATGCGGACATTCTTCATGGTGTCGAACAACTGCACATGGTCGTCGACCAACTGCATCAGGTCCTTGTCGGAACTGACGATGGTCACGTCGAAGCCCAGGCCGCGCGCCTGGGTGGTATAGGTGGCGATGATGTCGTCGGCTTCCCAGCCCTGCAACTCGATGCACGGCAGCGACATGGCGCGCACCGCCTCGCGGATCAGCGGGAATTGCGGCACCAGATCCTCGGGCGGTTCGGGCCGGTTTGCCTTGTACTGGTCGTAGAGGTCGTTGCGGAAGCTGTGCTTGGCGGCGTCGAAGATCACCGCCAGGTGGGTCGGCGCGACGCCGTCATTGAGGTCCTGGACCAGCTTCATCAGCATGGTGGTGAAGCCGTAGACGGCGTTCACAGGGGTGCCGTCCGCCCGGGTCATGGGCGGCAGCTTGTGATAGGCCCGGAAGATGTAGCTGGACCCATCGACCAGGTAGAGATGGTTGCGCGCTGTCTGTGTCATGGCCGCTCTTGTAGCGCGGCCTCCGGGGCCGCGCCAGTCGGTTGGCGCCCGTCGTTGACGGGTCTCAGGCGACCGCCGGCAGGCGGTCGAGGGCGGCGACCAGGCGCGCCCCCAAGTCGGGCCCCTGAAGCGGGTAGAGGAAGGGTTCGATCAACTCCAACTCCATCAGCCGCAGGCCGCCTTGGCGGTCGCGCACCATGTCGACGCGCGCATAAAGCGGCGTCTGGTCGAGCAGCGCCAGCACGCCGGCGGCAGCGGCGCGGTCGGCGGGCTCGGGGCTGAGCGTCTCTTCGCGCCCGCCATAGGACGACTGCACGCGATAGTCGCCTTGTGCCGGGCGCTTGACCAGCGCGTGGCTCAGCGCGCCGGCGACGAACACGAAGCTGATTTCGCCCTCGCTCGCCACCGTGGCCAGATAGGGCTGGATCATCACCGGCCCGTCGGGCGCCGGCCCGTCGGGCGCTCTACCGCGCCGGTGGCGGCTTTGCCCGACCGCGTTGGCGCCGGTCTGGCGCTTGACCACCAGATCGTCGCAGCCCAGCCGGTCGAAGGCCCGGGCCAGGGTGGCGGCCCAACTGGCTGGATCGGGCCGGTCGAGCCACAGGGTCTCGATCACCGGCGCGCCGCGCGCTTCCAGGTCGCGCAGATAGGTCTTGGTCAGGTTCCAGGCCACCAGCTCGGGCGGGTTGGCCAGCCGGGTTCGCCCCGCGATCCGCTCCAGGGTGCGCAGGAACGCCTGCGGGCGGTCCTGATAATCCCAGGTGGTGCCGATCAGGGCGGCGTCATAGGCGCCCCAGTCCACGTCCGGGTCGTCCCAGGCGTGAACCGAAAGCCGTCCGCCCTGTGCCTGCAGCGCGGCGTCGAGGCAAGCCACGGTCTGGTCGTGCTCGAACGCGTCGGCGCGTCGGTGGGGCGAGCCGGGCAGGGTTTCCCGGCACGCCAGATAAGCCAGATTGAGCGTCATGGGCGTGCGGGCGGGGTCAGGCGGTATTGCCGGTTTCGCGGCCACCCTGGGCGGCCTCGGGCGTGTCGGCCGGGCCGCCCTTGAGCACGAACCGGCGGTCGCAATAATTGCAGTCGATGAAGCCCTCGTCGGGGATGGTGAAGAACACCCGCGGGTGGCCGAGAGCCGGGTTGGGGCCGCCGTCGCAGGCGATGCGACGGTCGGTGACGACAACGGTTTCGGGGGCGTCGAGGGTCATGGCGCTCATGGCTTCCTCTGTTGAACCGGACACAGGGACGGATCGGTCAAATATGGATCGGCCGGTCGTGAACCGCCAGGGCCGCTTCCTTGACCGCTTCGGAATGGGTCGGGTGGGCGTGGCAGGTCAGCGCGATGTCCTCGGCCGAGGCGCCGAATTCCATCGCCATGGTGGCTTCGGCGATCATCGTGCCGGCCTCCGAGCCCATGATGTGGACGCCGAGCACCCGGTCGGTCGCCTTGTCGGCCAGGATCTTGACGAAGCCGTCGGTGTCGCGGTTGGCCTTGGCGCGGCTGTTGGCCTGGAACGGGAACTTGCCGACGCGATAGTCGACCCCGGCGGCCTTCAACTGCTCCTCGGTCTTGCCGACGCTGGCCATTTCGGGGTGGGTGTAGACCACCGACGGGATCAGGTCGTGGTTCACCTGACCGGTCAGCCCGGCGATGGTCTCGGCCACCGCCATGCCCTCGTCTTCGGCCTTGTGGGCCAGCATCGGGCCTTCGACCACGTCGCCGATCGCCCAGATGCCCGGCACCTTGGTGGCAAAGTCGCGGTCGATCGGCACCCGGCCGCGCTCGTCGGTGGCGAGCCCGGCCTTGTCGAGCGCCAGGCCCTCGGTGTTCGGCACCCGGCCGATGGACAGCAGCACCAGGTCGGCCTTGATCTCTTCGGCCGTGCCGCCCTTGGCGGGCTCGACGGTCACCTTGGCCTGGGTCTTCTGGACCTCGACGCCGGTGACCTTGGTCTTGGTCTTGAGCGTGAAGCCCTGCTTCTTCAACAGCCGGGTGAAGTTTTTCGCCAGGTCCTGGTCCATATGCGGCAGGATGCGGTCGGCATACTCGACCACCGTCACCTCAGCACCCAGCCGGCGCCACACCGAGCCCATCTCCAGACCGATATAGCCGCCGCCGATCACCAGCAGATGCTTGGGCACCTTGGTCAGGCTCAGCGCTTCGGTGGAGGTGATCACCCGCTCGCCGTCGGGCTCGACGCCCTTCAAGGGCGTCACCCGCGAGCCGGTGGCGATGACCGCGTTCTTGAAGCCGATGGTGCGGCTGCCGCCGTCGCTCAGCGCCACGCTCAGGGTCTTCTTGTCCTGAAAACTGGCCCGGCCCTTGATCCACTCGACCTTGTTCTTCTTCAGCAGGAAGGCGACGCCGTCGGTCAGTTCCTTCACCGACTTGTCCTTGGTCGCCATCATGGCGTCCAGGTCCAGGTCGAGCCCCTTGAAGGCCAGCCCCCAGTCGCTCAGCTGGCCCGACTTGGCCTCGTGATAGAGGTGCGAGGCGTGCAGCAGCGCCTTCGACGGGATGCAGCCCACATTGAGGCAGGTGCCGCCGAGCGCGCCGCGCATTTCCACGCAGGCGGTCTTAAGGCCCAATTGCGCGGCCCGGATCGCGGCCACATAGCCGCCCGGGCCGCCGCCGATCACCACCACATCATAGTTGTCCGCCATGGGGTGTGTCCTTCGTGTTGTGTTCGTTCGGATTGCCGGGGTCTCGGTGCCGTCGCCCGCGGATACCGTCCCGCACGCGCCAGTGCCGGCCGCCGCCCCCGCCTGGCACAGGCGCCAGGAAAGGGCAGGGGACCAGCAGCACCGGGCGCCGATCAGAGGTCGAGCAGCAGGCGGCTCGGGTCCTCGATCGCGTCCTTGACGCGGACCAGGAAGGTGACCGCTTCGCGCCCGTCGATCAAGCGGTGGTCGTAGCTGAGGGCAAGATACATCATCGGTCGCACGACGATCTGGCCCTGACGGACCACCGGGCGTTCCTCGATCCGGTGCATGCCGAGGATCGCCGATTGCGGCGGGTTGATGATCGGCGACGACATCAACGAGCCGAACACACCGCCATTGGAGATGGTGAAGGTGCCGCCGCGCATTTCGGCGACGCCGATCTTGCCGTCGCGCGCCCGCCGGCCGAAATCGCCGATGGTCTTTTCGGTGTCGGCGAAGGACAGCGATTCCGCGTTGCGCAGGATCGGCACGATCAGCCCTTGCGGGGCCGAGACGGCGACGCCGATGTCGGCATAGTTATGATAGACGATCTCGTCGCCGTCGATGCGCGCATTGACCGCCGGCACCTCGCGCAGCGCCAGGCAGCACGCCTTGACGAAGAACGACATGAAGCCGAGCCGCACGCCGTGCTTCTTCTCGAACAGCTCGCGATAGCCTTTGCGCGCCTTGTTCACCTCGGTCATGTCCACGTCGTTGTACGTGGTCAGCATGGCGGCGGTGTTCTGCGCGTCCTTCAGCCGTTCGGCGATGCGCTTGCGCAGCCGGGTCATCGGCACGCGCTCTTCCGGCCGCGCCGGGCCGGCGGCGGCCGCCGCCGGGGCAGGCGCCGGCGCCTTGGCCGCGCCCTTCTTGCGCGCCGTGCCCTGGTCGAGCGCGGTCAGCACGTCGCCCTTGGTCAAGCGCCCGTCCTTGCCGGTGCCGGCGATCGACGCCGGGTCGAGGTTGTACTCGTCGACCAGCCGGCGCACCGCCGGCGCCATGGGTTGGTCCGGGTGTTGGTCTGGGGCTGGGCCGCGGCTACTGGGCGCCCGGCTGGCCGACCGCGCCGCACCGGCCGGCTTGTCGCTCGGCGTTGGCGTCGCGGCCTGGCTGGCGGCGGCTTTCGGCGCCGGGGCAGGGGCGGGCTGGGTCGTGGCGGGCTGGGCCGTGGCGCCTTCGCGGACCACGGCGATGGCGCTGCCGACCGCCACGCTGGCGCCTTGGGCGACCAGGTGGCTGACCACGATGCCGGCCACCGGCGACGGGATCTCGGCGGCGGCCTTGTCGGTTTCCACCTCGGCGATCGCCTCGTCGGCCTCGACCCGGTCGCCTTCCTGTTTGAGCCACGAACCCAATTCGCCCTCGGTCACCGACTCGCCCATTTCCGGGATCGTGACCTCGACCTCGCGGCCGCCGCCGTTCGAGGCGCCGGGCTTTTGGTCGTCCTGACCCTCGCCCTGATCCTCGCCTTGGCCATCGCCCTTGGCGGCGGGCGCCGGGCTTGGCGCCTTGGTCTGCGCCTGGCCTTGGGCGGCCTTGCCGTCGCCGGCCTCGACCCGGGCGATCAGCGCGCCCACTTCCACCGTGTCACCTTCGGCGGCGACCAGTTCGCTGATCGTCCCAGCCACCGGCGCGGTCACTTCCATGGCCACCTTGTCGGTTTCGAGTTCGGCGACCACTTCGTCGGCCTCGACCGGGTCGCCCACTTGTTTGTGCCAGGTGCCGACGGTCGCTTCGGTGACCGACTCACCCAGTTCCGGCACGCGGATTTCCTCAGCCATGGACGATTAACTCCTTGTCAGATCGAGTGCTTGCGCGACCAGCTCGTCCTGCTGGCGCTTGTGGGTGGAGGCCAGACCCGTGGCGGTCGCGGCGGCGGCGTTGCGTCCGGCATAGCGCGGCCGCCCGGCCTTGCTGCCGGCCTGGGTCATGGTCTCTTCCAGCAACGGTTCGATGAAGCGCCAGGCGCCCATGTTCTGGGGCTCCTCCTGGCACCAGACGACGCTGTCCAGATTGGCGAACCGCTCCAGCAGTTCCAGCACCGCCTCGTGGGGGTAGGGGTAGAGTTGCTCCACCCGGGCCAGATAGACATCCGTCAGGTCGGCCTCGTCGCGCTTTTCCAGCAGGTCGAAATAGACCTTGCCGCTGCACAGCACGAGCCGGCGCATGCGGTCGTCTTGGGTCAGCTTGAGCGTCGAATGGCGCTGCATGTCGGCGTCGTCGTAGAGCACCCGGTGGAACTGCGTGCCGGGCCCCATCTCGGCCAGGCTCGACACGCATTTCTTGTGGCGCAACAGCGACTTGGGCGTCATCAGCACGAGCGGCTTGCGGAAGTCGCGGTGCAGTTGCCGGCGCAGGATGTGGAAATAGTTCGCCGGCGTGGTGCAGTTGGCGACCTGCATATTGTCTTCCGCGCACAGTTGCAGGAAGCGCTCCAGCCGCGCCGAACTGTGCTCGGGGCCCTGGCCTTCATAGCCGTGGGGCAACAGCAGCACGATCCCCGACATGCGCAGCCACTTGACCTCGGCCGACGAGATGAATTGGTCGATGATCACCTGCGCGCCGTTGGCGAAGTCGCCGAACTGGGCCTCCCACAGCACCAGCGCATTGGGCTCGGCGAGCGAAAAGCCGTACTCGAAGCCCATCACGCCGAACTCGCTGAGCGGGCTGTCCAGGACCTCGAAATGGGCCTTCTTGTTGACGTGGCGCAGCGGGATGTGCCGGGCCTCGGTCTTCTGGTCCACATAGACCGCGTGGCGCTGCGAGAAGGTGCCGCGGCCGGAATCCTGGCCCGACAGGCGCACCCAATAGCCCTCGTCGAGCAGGCTGCCGAACGCCAGCGCCTCGGCGGTCGCCCAGTCGAAGCCGGTGCCGCTGTGGAACATCTTCTCCTTGGCGCCGAGGATGCGCTTGAGCGTCTTATGGGGGTGGAAGGTCTCGGGCAGCGTGGTGATCGTGTCGCCGATCCGGCGCAGGGTGTCGGCGTCGACGCCGGTTTCGGCGCGCCGGGCTGCCGGGCGTTCCTCCAGGCGCGGGCGCTTCAGCCCCCGCCAGCGGCCTTCCAGCCAGTCGGCGCGGTTGGGGCGGAAGTCCTTGGACGCGTCGAAGGCGTCTTCCAGCAGGTTGGTGAAGTCGCGCACCCAGCCGTCGACCTCGTCCCGGGTCACCACGCCCTCGTCGACCAGCCGCTTGGCGTAGATGTCGATCACGTGCGGGTGGTTGCGGATCGCCGCATACATCAAGGGCTGGGTGAAGCTCGGCTCGTCGGCCTCGTTATGGCCGAAGCGGCGGTAGCAGAACATGTCCACCACCACGTCGCGCTTGAACTTCTGGCGGAACTCGGTGGCCAGCTTGGTGGCATAGACCACCGCTTCGGGGTCGTCGCCATTGACGTGGAAGATCGGCGCCTGGACGATCTTGGCCATGTCGGACGGGTAGGGCGACGAGCGCGCGTAGATCGGGCTGGTGGTGAAGCCGATCTGGTTGTTGACCACGAAGTGCACGGTGCCGCCGGTGCGGTAGCCGCGCAGGCCCGAGAACGAGAAACACTCGGCCACCAGGCCCTGGCCCGAGAAGGCGGCGTCGCCGTGCAGCAGCAGCGACAACACCTGCTCCTGGCTGTGGTCGCCGCGCTGGGTGAGCTTGGCGCGCGCCTTGCCCAGCACCACCGGGTCGACCGCTTCCAGGTGCGAGGGGTTGGCGGTCAGCGACATGTGCACCACATTGCCGTCGAACTCGCGGTCCGCCGAGGTGCCCAGATGGTACTTCACGTCGCCCGAGCCCTCCACGTCCTCGGGGTGGTGGGTACCGCCCTGGAACTCGTGGAAGATCTGCTGGAACGGCTTGAGCATCACATTGGCGAGCACGTTGAGCCGGCCGCGGTGCGGCATGCCGAGGACGATCTCCTTCAGCCCGTGCTGGCCGCCGGTCTTGATGATGCCTTCGAGCGCCGGGATGATCGCTTCCGCGCCGTCGAGGCCGAAGCGCTTGGTGCCGATGTATTTCTTCGCCAGGAAGGTCTCGAAATGGGCGGCCTCGATCAGCTTTTTCAGGATCGCGCGCTTGCCCTCGACGGTGAACTGGATCTCTTTCTCGCGGCCCTCGATCTTCTGCTGAATCCAGGCCTTTTCCTCGGGCTCGTTGATGTGCATGAACTCGACGCCCACCGACGCGCAGTAGGTGCGGCGCAGGATCGCCACGATCTCGTCCATGGTCGCGGTTTCAAGCCCGAGCACATTGTCGATGAAGATCGGCCGGTTGCGGTCCTGGGGGCCGAAACCGTAGCTCTCGGGGTCGAGCTCGGGGTTGTGCAGGGGCTCTTCGAGCCGCAGCGGGTCGAGGTCGGCGATCAGGTGACCGCGCACCCGATAGACACGGATCATCATCAGCGCCCGGATCGAATCGAGCGTCGCGGCGCGCACTTCGGCGGGCGATGGGCCGGCGGCGGCGGCCGCTGCCTTGGCCGGGG
Organism: Rhodothalassium salexigens DSM 2132; assembly: GCF_004341375.1. Lineage (GTDB taxonomy): Bacteria > Pseudomonadota > Alphaproteobacteria > Sphingomonadales > Rhodothalassiaceae > Rhodothalassium > Rhodothalassium salexigens. The sequence goes on along the minus strand of NZ_SLXO01000007.1, from coordinate 44,096 downwards.
TCTCGGTCGCCCGGGGCTTGGGCTCGGGTGTCATCCGGGTCGGGTCGAGCCCGGCGGTCCAGTCGTCGTCGGGGCTGGGCGGCCAGTCGTCGTGCCGGGCCCAACTGGGCCCCTGGGCCGCCGCCCGGGCGGCGCCGTCTTCGAGGTGGGAGAACACAGCCCTCCAATCCTCGCCGACGGCGTCGGGGTCGTCGCCATACCGTTGATACAGGTTTTCGACGAAGGTGGAGGATACTCCTTCGAGGGCCTCCTGTGGATCGTGATCCAGTGCCATGGTGCCTTTCTCGGACGCGGGCGACCCCGTTCGGGGGCGGGGCCGCGCGTCCCCGTTTACCGCCTCTAATGTCTCATGGTGTCGAGTAGCGTGGTGCCCAGCGACGCCGGGCTGTCCGCCACGGTGATGCCGGCCTTGCGCATGGCCGCCAGCTTGTCTTCGGCGCCGCCCTTGCCGCCCGAGACGATCGCACCGGCATGGCCCATGGTCCGCCCCGGCGGCGCGGTGCGCCCGGCGATGAAGCCGACGGTCGGTTTCTTGACCGGGTGCTGGGCCAGGAAGGCGGCGGCCTCTTCTTCGGCCGAGCCGCCGATCTCGCCGATCATGATGATCGCCTCCGTCTCGTCGTCGTCCAGGAACAGGGACAGCACGTCGATGAAGCTGGTGCCATTGACCGGGTCGCCGCCGATGCCCACGCAGGTGGACTGGCCAAGCCCGGCCGCCGTGGTCTGTGCGACCGCTTCATAGGTGAGCGTGCCCGAGCGGGAAACAATCCCCACCTTGCCCTTTTTGTGGATATGGCCGGGCTGGATGCCGATCTTGCAGGCGTCGGGGGTGATGACGCCGGGGCAGTTGGGGCCGATCAGGCGCGAATTGCTGCCTTTGAGCGCGCGCTTGACGGTCACCATGTCGAGCACCGGGATGCCCTCGGTGATGGTGACGATCAACTCGATGCCGGCGTCGATGGCTTCCAGGATCGCGTCGGCGGCGAACGCCGGCGGCACATAGATCACGCTGGCATTGGCCCCGGTGGCGTCGCGGGCGTCGGCGACGGTGTTGAACACCGGCAGGTCCAGGTGCTTGGTGCCGCCCTTGCCGGGCGTGACGCCGCCGACCATCTGGGTGCCGTAGGCGATCGCCTGTTCGGAATGGAAGGTGCCCTGGGCGCCGGTGAAGCCCTGACAGATCACCTTGGTGTCTTTGTCGACGAGGATGGCCATGGCTTAAGACTCCCGCACCGCTTTGACCACCTTGGCGGCGGCATCGTTCAGATCGTCGGCCGGCTCGATGGCGAGGCCGCTTTCGGCCAGCTTTTGCTTGCCGATTTCCACATTGGTCCCTTCCAGGCGCACCACCAGGGGCACGGCGAGCTGCACCTCGCGTGCCGCCGCGATCACCCCGTCGGCGATCACGTCACAGCGCATAATGCCGCCGAAAATGTTAACGAGAATACCTTCGACATTTTCGTCCGACAGGATGATCTTGAACGCTTCGGTGACCCGTTCCTTGGTCGCCCCGCCGCCGACGTCGAGGAAGTTGGCCGGCGCGCCGCCTTGCAGCTTGATGATGTCCATGGTCGCCATGGCCAGCCCGGCGCCGTTGACCATGCAGCCGATATTGCCGTCGAGGCGGATATAGTTCAGCTCGTGCTGGCTGGCCCGCACCTCGGCCGGGTCCTCCTCCGACTCGTCGCGCAACTCGCGCACCTTCTCGTGGCGGAACAGCGCATTGCCGTCGAAGCTCATCTTGGCGTCCAGGACCACCACATCGTCGTCCTCGGTGACCACCAGCGGGTTGATCTCCACCAGCGCGGCGTCCTTGGCGATGAACGCGGCATAGAGCGACTGCACCACCTTGATGCACGCCTTGGCGGCCTTGCCGGTCAGGCCGAGCCCGAACGCCACCTTGCGCGCATGGAACGGTTGCAGCCCGGTCACCGGGTCGATCTGCACGGTCATGATCTTCTCGGGGGTGGCGGCGGCCACGTCCTCGATGTCCATGCCGCCCTCGCTCGACGCCACGATCGCCACCTGGCCGGTGGCGCGGTCGATCAGCATCGACAGATAGAGCTCATTGGCGATCCGGCAGCCGTCCTCGACGAACAGCCGGCGCACTTCCTTGCCCTCGGGGCCGGTCTGGTGGGTGACCAGGGTTTTGCCAAGCAACTCCTTGGCCACCGCCTCCACCTCTTCAAGCGACTTGACCACCTTGACGCCGCCGGCCTTGCCGCGGCCGCCGGCGTGGATTTGCGCCTTGACCACCCACACCGGGCCGCCCAGGGCCTTGGCGCGTTCGACGGCTTCGCTCGGCGTGTAGGCGACGCCGCCGCCGAGCACGGGCGCGCCGTACTCCTTCAGCAGCGCCTTGGCCTGATACTCGTGAATGTTCATCGCGATGATCCTCGGTCTGGTTCAGCGGCGGGCGTCAGCCCAGGCTCGGGTCGATCTTGATGGCCGCGGCGGTCAGTTCCTTCACCGCCTCGACCGAGTGGTTGAACATGTCCTGTTCGGCCTTTTCGAACGACACCTCGACCACGCGTTCGATGCCGTCGGCGCCGATCACCGCCGGCACGCCCACATAGTAATTGTCGACGCCGTACTGGCCGGTCAGATAGGCGGCGCAGGGCAGCACGCGCTTTTCGTCCTTGAGATAGGCTTCGGCCATCTGGATGGCGCTCGCCGCCGGGGCATAGAAGGCCGAGGTGCCCAGTTGCTTGACGATCTCGCCGCCGCCGAAGCGGGTGCGCTCGACGAGCGCGTCGATGCGCTCCTGGGTGGTCCAGCCCATCTTGATCAGGTCGGGGATCGGGATGCCGGCGACGGTGGAATAGCGCACCAGCGGCACCATGGTGTCGCCATGGCCGCCGAGCACGAACGCCGACACGTCCTCGCGGCTGACGCCGAATTCGTCGGCCAGGAAGGTGCGGAAGCGCGCGCTGTCGAGCACGCCGGCCATGCCGCAGACCTTGTTGGTGGGCAGGCCGGACATCTTTTGCAGCGCCCACACCATCACGTCAAGCGGGTTGGTGATGCAGATCACGAACGCGTCGGGGGCGTGGGTCTTGATGCCGTCGCCGACCGCGCGCATGACCTTGAGATTGGTGTCGACCAGGTCGTCGCGGCTCATGCCCGGCTTGCGCGGCACCCCGGCGGTGACGATGACCACGTCGGCGCCGGCAATGTCCTGATAATCCGTGGTGCCGGTGACCTTGCCGTTGAAGCCGTCCACCGGCCCCACCTGGGCCAGATCCAGCGCCTTGCCCTCCGGCACGCCTGCCTTGATGTCGAACAACACGACCTCGCCGAGGTCTTTGAGCGCGGCATAATGGGCGAGCGTGCCGCCGATATTGCCTGCGCCGATGAGGGCGATCTTGGATCGGGCCATGGGGGGATGCTCCTTTGCGAAGCCGGGGGAGGATAGAGAAAGACTGAGACCAAATTGCGGGCTATCGTACCGCGTTTCGTTTAGGTGGACAAGGGGCGGTGAACATGCCGGTTATTCGATAAAAGTCGCAGGCGACCGCCGCGCCGTGCGGGGCGGCGCGGCGGTCGATGCACGGGTCGGGGCCGACCCGTAGCGGTCAGTCGTCGGGGTCGACGCCGCCGTGACCGCAGCGCAGATATGCCTGCGATTGCATGGCCATGAGCCGCGACACGGTGCGCTCGAACTCGAACGTGCCGTCGCCCTGGGGGTAGAGATCCTGAGGCGGTGCTTCGGCGAGCGCGAACAGCTTGACGCCCTGGTCGTAAAGCGCGTCGATCAGGGTAACGAAGCGCTTGGCCTCATTGCGTTTTTCGGGGCCCATAATGGGGATGCCGACGATGAAAACGGTGTGAAAGCGGCGCGCGATGGCCAGATAGTCGGCCGCGCCGAGCGGGTTGGCGCACAGGCGCTTGAAGCTGAACACCGCCACCCCGCGCGCCGACTTGGGCACGAACACCTCGCGGCCCTGCACCGTCAAGGTCTCGGTCGGCACCTGGTCGGCGTCGTCGATCGACCGGTCGGTCATGCGGAAAAAGGCATGGCGCATGGTGTCGGTATTGGCGTCGGTGAGTGGATGGAGATAGGTGTTCAGGCCGCTCAGGCGATTGAGCCGATAGTCGGTGGGACCGTTCAGCGTCTCCACATCCAACCGCTCATTCAACAGGTCGATGGCCGGCAGGAACAATTGCCGGTTGAGACCGTCCTGATAAAGGTCGTCGGGCGGCCGGTTGGAGGTGATGACCATGACCACGCCGCGGTCGAGCAACTCTTCGAACAGCCGGCCCAGGATCATGGCGTCGGCCACGTCGTTGACCTGCATCTCGTCGAAGCACAAAAGGCACAGATCCTGGGCGATCTGGTGGGCGACCGGCGGGATCGGATCGTCCTCGGTGGTGCCGGCCAGTTGCGCGCGCTCCTTGGGCGACAGGCGGCGCCACCGGGTCATGCGGTCGTGCACCTCGGCCATGAATTCGTGAAAGTGCACCCGGCGCTTGTGCGGCGTCGGCGCGGTCTCGAACATCAGGTCCATCAGCATCGACTTGCCGCGCCCGACGCCGCCCCACAGATAAAGACCCCGCGGCGCCGAGGTCTTGCGTGCCAGAAAGGTCAGCCGCCGCCAGATCTTCTGGTCGAGGGTCCGGCGCCGCGGCGCGGGGTAGCTGTCGATCGCGCGATACAGCCGTTCGAGCCGCCGGGCCACCTGCTCCTGGGCCGGGTCCGGGTGCAGGTCGCCGGCTGCCACCAAGGCTCGATAGGCCGCCAATGGGCCGGGGTCTTCGGGCGCCGAGGCACGCGGCGCGGTCGCACTGTACAAGGTGAACTCCTTCGTCGTCGAACGGCTGGTCAATGGGCGAATATATGGGACGCGACAGGGCTTGGGGCCAGGGATTTCGACGCCCGCCAGCGCGCCGAACGGGCGCGCACGGCCACCGGCGCCGGGCGTTTTAAAGTCCTCTTAACCGGGGGGGGCGTATGTCCAGGGCGTGACAAGATTTCGATAGTCAGTTCTTGCGCTGCCCTGGAGTTTCCTGTCCATGCGTCGACCTTCGATCCGTGGTGCACTGACACTGCTTACGGTTGTGTCGCTCGTGTCGCTGGTGGCGGTGGCTCTGCTCGCCGTCTTACCGCTGCGCGACGATATGTTGGGCGATCGTCAAGCCCGACTTCAAGCCCTGACCGACGTTGCGGTGTCGACAATCGACCGTTATCGGTCGCTTGAACGCGCGGGCGCCTTGAGCCGCTCGGAAGCACAGCGTCAAGCGATCACGGCGGTGGCCGCGCTCAATTACGAGGGCAGTAATTATTTCTGGATCAACGATCTGGATGCTTTCATCGTGTACCACCCCAGCGACGCGATCAACCAGACCGATCAATCGACGTTTGAGGACGCCTTGGGCAAGCGAATCTTCCTGGCGTTTGTGGATGTGGCGCGGCGCGATGGGCGGGGATTCGTGCAATATCATTTCCCACGTCCGGGCGAGACCGAACCGCTGCCCAAACTGTCCCATGTGGTGCGGGTAGCGGACTGGGACTGGGTGGTCGGCACCGGATTTTACATCGACGACCTGGATGCCCAGACTGCGGCGGCGCTGCGGCGGATCTTCGCCTGGGTCGGGCTGGTGGCGGCGATCGCCGGCGGATGTCTGGTCTGGCTGTCGCGCGCCGTGCAGGGGCGGGTGCTGGCGCTGAGCCGGGCGATGACCCGGTTGAGCGAGGGCGCGCTCGACACCCCGGTGCCCGATACCGACCGACGCGACGATCTGGGAGCTATGGCGCGCGCTGCGGCCTTGTTCAAGGACAGCGCCATCGAGGCCCGGCGCGTGGAGCGCGAAAACCGCCTGTCTGAGGAGCGGATGCGCGCGGCCGAGGCGGAGCGGTTGCAGGAACAGCGCGCCCGCGAGGCCGAGCAGCAGGCGCGCGAGGCCGATCAGGCCGAGCAGGCCCGCCGCGATCGCGAGGCCGAATTGCAGCGCTTGGTGACGGCGTTCGAAAGCCGGGTTCGCACCATCGTCGAACGGGTGGTCGAGGCCAGCAGCGGCATGGCCGGCGAGGTCGCCACCTTGCAAAGCTATGTCCAGGACAATGCCGAGGCGGCCGAAACCACGGCCACCCTGGGGCGTCAGACTTCCGAAGCGGTCAGTACGGTGTCAGCGGCGGTGGAGGAATTGGCGGCGTCGACCCGCGAGATTTCCGAGCGCACCGACAAGGCGAGCCAGTCGGCCGCCGACGCTGTCGCGCAAGGCGAGCGCACCAATAGCGGCATGACCCGGCTGAGTGAAGCGGGCGAGCGCATCACCGAGGTGGTCGGCCTGATCCAGGACGTGGCCGAACAGACCAACCTGCTGGCGCTCAATGCCACCATCGAGGCGGCCCGGGCGGGGGAGGCCGGCAAGGGCTTCGCCGTGGTCGCCGGCGAGGTCAAGGCTCTGGCCGGTCAGACCGCCCGGGCGACCGAGGAAATCCGTGCCCAGGTGGCAGCGATGCGGGCGGCGACGGGCGAGGCGGTGACCGCCATCGGGTCGATGCACGGGACGATCGCCGATATCGACAGCGAGGCGCAGGCGATCACCGGGGCAACCAGCGAACAGGACGCTTCGACCCAGGAGATCGCCCGGACCATGACCGAAACCCAGTCCAACACGCAGCAACTGACCGATCGTATGGAGGCGATGCGCGCCGGTGCCAACACCGCGCTTGGCGCCAGCACCGAATGTGCCAATGCCGCCGACAGTCTGGGCCGGTTGGCCGAGGATCTGCGCACCGCGGTCGACGCGTTCGTGCGCGACCTCAGCTAAACGAACGGCCGGCCGCGGGCGTACGCGGTCCGGCCGTCGGGTTGGGCGCGGGCGGTGGCTCAGAACTGGCGTTCGAGCATCATCTTCTTGATTTCGGCGATCGCCTTGGCCGGGTTCAGCCCCTTGGGGCAGACATTGGCGCAGTTCATGATCGTGTGGCAGCGGTAAAGCCGGAACGGATCTTCGAGCATGTCGAGCCGTTCGCCGGTGGCTTCGTCGCGGCTGTCCACCAGCCAGCGATAGGCCTGCAACAGCGCCGCCGGGCCCAGATACTTGTCGCCGTTCCACCAATAGCTCGGACACGAGGTGGAGCAGCAGGCGCACAAGATGCACTCGTAAAGCCCGTCGAGCTTGGCGCGGTCTTCGCGCGATTGCAGGCGCTCCTGGGTCGGCGCCGGCGTGTCGGTCTGAATCCATGGCTGGATCAGATTGTACTGGGCATAGAAGGTGCTGAGGTCGGGCACCAGGTCCTTGACCACATGCTGGTGGGGCAGCGGATTGACCATCACGTCGCCCTTGAAGTCCTCGATGGGCGTGGTGCAGGCGAGCGAGTTGGTGCCGTTGATGTTCATGGCGCACGACCCGCACACGCCTTCGCGGCACGACCGGCGGAAGGTCAGCGTCGGGTCGATCTCGTTCTTGATCTTGATCACCGCGTCCAGGACCATCGGGCCGCACTCGTCCAGGTCCACCGTGTAGGTGTCCATGCGCGGATTGCCGCCGACGTCGGGGTCCCAGCGATAGATGTGGAACCGCTTGGTGTTGGTGGCGCCTTCAGGCGCGGGGAAGGTGCGCCCCTTTTTGACGCGCGAGCCTTTGGGCAGGGTGAATTCGGCCATGGGTCAGGGTCCCCTCGATACGGCCGGGGGCAGCAGTGGCAGCGACTGCCCCGGTCCTTGAAATCGGGTGGCGCGCCGGCGGCAGGTCCGGCGGGCCGTCATGCGCTCAGTACACCCGCGCCTTGGGCTCGATGTACGGGAATTCGTCGGTCAGGGTGTAGGTGTGCACCGGGCGATAGTCCAACTCGACCTTACCGTCGCGGACCCAGCCGAGCGTGTGCTTCATCCAGGTCTCGTCGTCGCGCTCGGGATGGTCTTCATGCATGTGCGCGCCGCGGCTTTCCTTGCGGTTGGCCGCCGAATGCATGGTCACCACCGCTTGCGCGATCATGTTGTCGAGCTCCAGCGTCTCGATCAGGTCCGAGTTCCAGACCAGCGACCGGTCGGTCACCTTGATGTCGGCCATCTGCTGGTAGACATTGTCGATCAGCGTCTTGCCTTCGTCCAGGATCTCGGTGGTGCGGAATACGCCGCAGTTGGACTGCATGGTCTTCTGCATCTTGCCGCGGATTTGCGCCGTCGGCGAGCCGCCGTCGGCGTGGCGGAACCGGTCGAGCCGGGCAAGCGCCTCGTCGCCCGATTTGGGTTTGAGCGTCCGCGCCTTGAGCCCGTCGCCGGGCTGCACCTTCTCGGCTACCCGGTCGGCGGTGGCGCGGCCGAACACCACCAGGTCGATCAACGAGTTGGAGCCCAGCCGGTTGGCGCCGTGTACCGACACGCAAGCCGCCTCGCCGACCGCATAGAGCCCTTCGACCACCGTGTCGGCGTCGTCGCCCTGCTTGGTCACCACCTCGCCGTGATAGTTACACGGGATACCGCCCATATTGTAGTGCACGGTGGGGATGACCGGGATCGGGTCCTTGGTCACGTCGACGCCGGCGAACACCTTGGCCGCCTCGGAGATGCCGGGCAGGCGTTCGGCCAGCACGTCGGCGTCGATATGGTTGAGGTACAGGTGGATATGGTCGCCTTCGCGGCCGACGCCGCGGCCGTCGCGGATTTCGGACGCCATCGAGCGCGAGACCACGTCGCGGCTGGCCAGATCCTTGGCCGACGGCGCGTAGCGTTCCATGAACCGTTCGCCCTCGGCGTTGCGCAGGATGCCGCCTTCGCCGCGCGCGCCCTCGGTGATCAGCACGCCGGCGCCGTAGATGCCGGTGGGGTGGAACTGCACGAACTCCATGTCCTGCAAGGGCAGGCCGGCGCGGGCCACCATGCCGCCGCCGTCGCCGGTGCAGGTGTGCGCCGAGGTGGCCGAGAAATACGCCCGGCCATAGCCGCCGGTGGCCAGCACCACGGCCTCGGACTGGAAGCGGTGCAGGGTGCCGTCCTCCAGGTTGAGCGCCACGACCCCGCGACAGACACCGTCTTCCATGATCAGGTCGAGCGCGAAATATTCGATAAAGAACTCGGTCTTGTGCTTGAGCGACTGTTGATAGAGCGCGTGCAGCATGGCGTGGCCGGTGCGGTCGGCGGCGGCGCAGGTGCGCTGCGCCGACGGGCCTTCGCCGAACTCGGTGGTCATGCCGCCGAAGGCGCGCTGATAGATCTTGCCTTCCTCGGTGCGCGAGAACGGCACGCCATAATGTTCGAGCTCGTAGACCGCCTGCGGGGCGTTCTTGCACAGATATTCGATGGCGTCCTGGTCGCCGAGCCAGTCCGAGCCCTTGACCGTGTCATAGGCGTGCCATTGCCAGGTGTCGCGGCCCATATTGCCGAGCGCGGCGGCGATGCCGCCTTGCGCCGCCACGGTGTGCGAGCGGGTCGGAAACACCTTGGTGATGCAGGCGGTGCGCAGGCCGCGTTCGGCCAGCCCCATGGTGGCACGCAGCCCGGCGCCGCCGGCGCCCACTACGACGGCGTCGTAGACATGGTCGGTAATCGGATAGGCTTGGCTCATCTGTTAAGCACCCAAAGCAATCTGAAGAACGGAAACGACGCCGAGCAATCCCAGGCCGGCACAGACCAGGGTCATCAGGATCACCAGCGCGACCTTGAGCCATTCGCGGTGGACATAATCTTCCACCACCACCTGCAGGCCCAGGCGGACATGGTAAAACACATTCATGACGCACAGGATCAGCAGGGCGGCGACCACCGGGTTGCGCATCCAGGCGACCAGCGCGTCGTAGCTGCTGCCGGCCATGGCCACCAGCGACACGATCAACCAGCCGACCAACACCAGGTTGATCACCGCGGTCACCCGCTGGCGCCACCAGTGTCCGGTGCCCGACTTGGCCGAGCCCAGGCCGCGCGCCCGGGCCAGCGCGGTGCGTTCGATGGTCATGTCAATTCCCCTGCAAGACGAGACGGGCGCCGATCCAGATCGCCAGCGTCAACACCACCGCCAGGATCGCCAGGCTGCTGCCCAATTGTCGGTTTTTGTCGGGCTCCAGCCCCGCGCCGGTGTCCATGACCAGGTGCTTGATGCCCGAGCCCAGGTGCAGCATCAGCGCGAGCGTCAGCAGAAACAGGACGATGTGGCCGACCGCGCCGCCGATGAGCTTGAGGAAATAGGCGTGATAGTCGGGGCCGCTGGCCAGGGCGGTCAACCACCAGACCAGCAGCAGCGCCGCCGCCACGCTGGCCAGGCCGGCCAAGCGGTGCTGGATCGACAGCGCCATGTGCAAGCGCCAGCGCCAAATGCCGATATGGGGGGAAAGGGGTCGGGGATGTTGGGCCATGGACCTCTCCGGTTTCCTGCACGAACCGTCGGCGAACGTGCTCTAACCTAGGCATGGCATAGGGCCTCTGCGAGGGGCAGAGGCTCCGACAGATGGTCGCAAGCCCTTGCCCAGGCACGTCCGCGAGCGTCGAGCACCCTTAACGCCGGCGCGCGCGAAGGGCAAGCAATTCGCCGCCTCGATACCCGCGAGGGTCGAAAAGCAACCGGATCGGGCCGGTGGACGACCGGGTCTTGCGCGCCCGTCCCTCGGCCATCATGGCGTCACATTGCCCGCCATGACGGCCGAGTGAGAGCACGGCGTGCGCGACCCGAGCCTGCGGGTCGGTCCGGGCGCACCGCCCCGGCGACTCAATGCCCAGGGGGCTTTGGGCCGATGGCGCGCGGCCCGGCGCACAGGCCGGGTTTCAGCCCCGCGCGTCGATGGCGTCTTTGAGTGCCACCAGGCGCCGGGCCTGGTCCACGTGCAGCGCCTCGATCATCCGGCCGTCGACGGTGACCACGCCCTTGGCGTCGCCGTCCTCGCGCTCCCAGCCCTCGATGATCCGGCGGGCGTCGGCGATGTCGTCGGCAGCGGGCGCGAAGGCGGTGTTGGCGGCGGCCAGCTGTTTGGGGTGGATGAGCGTCTTGCCGTCGAAGCCGAGGCCGACGCCCTGGGCGCATTCGCGCGCCAGCCCGTCGTCGTCGTTGAGGTCGCCGAATACCCCGTCGATGGCGGCGAGCCCGGCGGCGCGGGCCGCCAGCACCACCATCTCCAGGCTGGTCAGCATGGCCTGGCGGTCGGGCATGGCGCGGCTGTGCAGTTCCTTGGCCAGGTCGTTGGTGCCCATGACCAGCGCGGTCAGCCGGGGCGTGGCATCGGCGATGGCGGCGGCGTTGAGGATGCCGCGCGGCGTCTCCATCATCGCCCACAGCGCCACCTCCTGCGCCGGGTCGAGGGTGTAGAGCCGTCCGGCCACGTCTTCCAGCATGGCGGCGTCGGAGACCTTGGGCACCAGGATGGCGTGCGGGCGTGCCTCGGCCGCGGCGGTCAGGTCGTCGGCGCCCCAGGGCGTGTCGAGCCCATTGATGCGGATCACCAATTCGCGCCCGCCATAGCCGCCGTCGCGCACTGCACCGGCGGCTTGGGCACGGGCCGCTTCCTTGGCGGCCGGGGCGACGGCGTCTTCCAGGTCCAGGATGATCGCGTCGACGTCCAGCGTTTTGGCCTTTTCCAGCGCGCGCTCCTTGGATGCCGGCATGTAAAGCACCGAACGGCGGGGGCGCAGGGCAGACGACGCGGGTCTGGTCATGGGCGGGGCTCCTCATTGGCAAGCATGCGTGTTCCGGGTGTAGCCGCCCGGCCCGGGCCGTGCCAAGCCCCGCGCGGGGCTTGGCTGGTGGCGGCACCGCCGGGCGCCATGGAATCGCCACAATTCGACCGTGCCCGCGCCGCACTCGGCCCGCACCGTCAAACCGTTGGCTCCTGGCCCGGTGACCTGACGGCGTCGCGTTTCCCCCCTTTTGGCGACGTCGGGGTCAACCGGGCTTTTTTTTGCCCGGCGCCAGGCGGCGCGGCACTCTCAGGGGCCGCCCGCTGGCGGCGTCGGCGCTTGCGTCGGCGCTTGCGTTGGCGCGCGCGCTCGGGCTTGCTGGGCGCCGATCGACAGGGCAGGCCAAGATAGGCCAGGGCAGGGGAGCCGAGCCATGAAGCTTTACGAATTATGCGGGGCCGACCGGGCGGTGTGTTTTTCGCCGTTCGTCTGGCGGGTGCGGCTGGCGCTCGCCCACAAGGGGCTCGCCTATGAGGCCGTGCCGACCAGGTTTCGCGACAAGGACGCCTATGCCCCGTCGGGGTCGCGCACCGTGCCGGTGCTCCATGACGGCGACGCCTGGGTCGGCGACAGTTGGGCGATCGCGCAGTATCTGGAAGACACCTATCCCGACCGGCCGTCGCTGTTCGGCGGCGCGCCGGGGCGGGGCATGGCGCGCTTCGTCGCCCGCTTCGCCGACAGGGTGGTGGTGCGCGGGCTGTTCCCGATGATCGCGGTCGACGTGGCCGCCGCGCTCGACGACGCCGACGCCGCGTACTTCCGCAACAGCCGCGAGGCCGCCTTGGGCCGGACGCTCGAACAGGCGGCCGAAGACCGGGCGGCGGCGCGCGACGCGCTGCAGGCCCGGCTCGCCCCCTTGGCCGCGACGCTCAAGGACCAGCCGTTTGTGTGCGGCGACGAGCCCGCCCATGGCGACTATCTGCTCGCCGGGCCGTTCGCCTGGGCGCATCTGGTCTCGCCCTTCGACCCGCTGGCCGGCGACGCGGTGTTGTGCGACTGGCGCGCGCGCATGTTTGCCTTGTTCGACGATCTGATCGGCGGCGCCAGGCGCGCCGTCTAAGGCCGCCGACGGGGCGGGGCAGGGCGCGAAACCCTTGTGCCGCGCGGCTTGGCTTCGGGCTTGAACGCGTGCCGCGCAGCGCCTATGACGGTGCGCTGTGCGGCACGGACGCCGCCCGTGCCGTCGTTCCATCATCTTTTGGGCCCATCGTCGGATGGGCATCGGCGAAAGAGAGGCAGGCTGCACATGGCTCCACGCCTGGAGGCGCGATCGCTGGTGAAACGCTTCGGGCCGATCACCGCGGTCGACCATATTTCCCTGAAGGTGGAGGCCGGCGAAGTGCTCGGCTTCCTCGGTCCCAACGGGGCCGGCAAGACCACCACCATGAAGATGCTCACCGGTTTTCTCGACCCCAGCGAGGGCGAGGCGTATGTGGGCGGCGTGTCGGTGGCCGACGATCCCGAACGGGCCAAGCGACAGATCGGCTATCTGCCCGAGGGCGCGCCGGCCTATGGGGATATGACACCGCGCGGGTTTCTGACCTTCGCCGCCGAAACCCGGGGGTTGACCGGGGCGGCGCGCGACGCCGCGGTGGCCCGGGCGGTGCACGCCCTGTCGCTCGACCGGGTGATCGACCAGACCATCGAGACGCTGTCCAAGGGCTTTCGCCGCCGGGTCGGGCTCGCGCAGGCGATCCTGCACGACCCCGATGTGCTGATCCTCGACGAGCCCACCGACGGCCTCGACCCCAATCAAAAGCACGATGTGCGCAACCTGATCGACGGCATGCGTAAGGACAAGGCGATCATCGTCTCGACCCACATCCTTGAAGAGGTGGAGGCGGTGTGCACCCGCGTGGTGCTGATCGACCGCGGCCGCATCGTCTTCGACGGCACGCCGGCCGAGTTTCGCGGCCGTGCCGAGGGCGCCGGCACCTTGCGGGTGATCCTGCCCGCCGACGCGGTCGAAGACGCGGTCGAGCAGTTCGAGGACCTTGACGAGGTCAGCGCCATGGACCGGCACCCGACGCCGGACGGCCGGGTGCGCTTCACGCTCACCGGCGACGACCGCATCGCGCTCATCAACCGGGTCACCGGGGTGATCGACGGCGCCGGCTGGCCCGCCGACGAGTTGGAGCTCGACGCCGGGCGGCTCGACGAGGTGTTCCGCGCGCTGACCAGCCGCGAGACCGACCATCAGGACAGCAATCAAGGCCAAGAGGTGCGCGCATGACCGGCTGGCTGAGTATCTTCAAGCGCGAGTTCCGGGCCTATTTCGCGACCCCGCTCGCCTATGTGTTCATCGTCATCTTCCTGGTGTTGAGCGGGGTGTTCACCTTTTTCGTCGGCGGCTTTTACGAGCGCGGCCAGGCCGACCTGCTGCCGTTCTTCGCCTATCTGCCCTGGCTCTATCTGTTTCTGATCCCGGCGGTGGCCATGCGGCTGTGGGCCGAGGAGCGCAAGTCGGGCACGCTTGAACTGTTGATGACCCTGCCCATCGGCATTTCGGGCGCCGTGGTCGGCAAGTTCCTCGCCGCCTGGGCGTTCACCGCCGTGGCCCTGGGCCTGACCTTCCCGCTGGTGATCACGGTCAATTTCCTGGGCAGCCCCGACAATGGCGCCATCGTCTCGGGCTATCTGGGCGCCTTGCTGATGGCCGGCGCCTATCTGGGCATTGGCGCGGCGGTCTCGGCGACCACCAAGAACCAGGTGGTGGCGTTCGTGCTGTCGGTGACCGTGTGTTTCCTGTTCACCGTGTCGGGGCTGGAGATCGTCCAGGCGTTCTTCCCCGACGCCGTCGGCAAGGAAGTGGCCAAGTTCAGCTTCCTGACCCGGTTCAACGACATCTCGCGCGGCGTGCTCGACCTGCGCGACGTGATCTATTTCGCCACCCTGATCGGTTTCTGGTTGTTCTTGAACCGGTTGTTTCTGGATAACGCGCGGGAGGCGGGCTGATGCGCACCAACTGGCTCCGCTCGGGCGCCGTCGCCGGCGTCCTGGCCTTTTTGCTGTTCGTGTCGATCAACATCGTGGCCGACCGGTTGTTCTCGTCGGCGCGGCTCGACATGACCCAGGAAGGGCTGTTCACCCTGTCCGAGGGCACCGAGGAGGTGCTCGAAGGGCTCAACGAACGGGTGTCGATCACCTTCTATTTCTCCGAGCGCGCGGCGGCCAACAATCCGCGCCTGTTCGCCTATGGCCGGCGGGTCGAGGATCTGTTGCGCGAGTATCGCGCCCTCGCCGGGTCGAAGATCGACCTCAAGGTGGTCGACCCGCGCCCGTTCACCCAGGCCGAGGACGAGGCGGCGGCGGCCGGCATCCGGCCGATCGGCGGGCTCGGCGACGGCGCACCGCTCTATCTGGGGCTGGTCGCCGAGGACAGCACCGACCAGGAAGAGGTGATCGAGTTCCTGTCGCCGGATCGCGAGCAGTTCCTTGAATACGACCTGACCAAGCTGATCTACACGCTCGACGCCAAGGCGCTGCCCAAGCTCGCCATCCTGACCACCCTGCCGCTCGAAGGCGCGCCGGGCAATCCGCTGATGGGCGGCGGGGGCACGCCGCCGCAGATCGTCTATGAGCAGCTGGTGGAGCTGTTCGACGTCACCGTGCTCGACCCCGGCTTCGACGCCTTGCCCGCCGACACCGACGTGCTCATGCTCGCCCACCCGCCGGCACTGAGCGACCGGCAGCGCTATCTGATCGACCAATATGTGCTTGGCGGCGGCCACGCGGCCTTGTTCCTCGACCCGCAATCGGAAGCCAGCCTGGCCGCCGGCGGTCCCATGGCCGGCATGGGCGGCGACATGCCCGACAGTTCGGGCCTGCCCGACCTGCTCGCCGCCTGGGGCGTCGAGATGACCGAGGACAAGCTGGTCGGCGATCTGGCCTATTCCCAGCGCGTCGATTTCGGCGGCGGCGGATTCCGCCAGACCAAGGACTATGTGCTGTGGCTGGCGGTGACCGACGACAGCATCGACCCGCGCGACCCGGTCACCGGCCCGGTCAACGCGCTCAACTTCGCCACCGCCGGCGCATTGAGCCCGATCGACGGCGCGACCACCGCGTTCCGGCCGCTGGTGCAGTCAAGCCGGGCGTCGGCCTTGATGGACATCCCCGCCAACCTGGCCCAGCCCGACGCCGACGCGCTGATGCGCGCGCTCGACCCCGACGACCGGGTCTATACGCTGGCCGCGCGCGTCTCGGGCCCGGCCCGGACCGCGTTCGCCGACGGCCCCGTGGCGCCCGAACCGGACCCGGCCGACGAGGGCGACGCCGCCGAGGAGAGCGACGAGAGGGCGGAGCCCGCCGAGGGCGATGCGGGTGGGGCGGCGTCGGACGATGCCGCCAGCCCCGACGCCGGGGCCGAGAGCGTCCCGGCGACCGAGATACAGGCCGCCCACCGCACCCAGGGCGACATCAACATCATCGTCGTCGCCGACGCCGACCTGATGGACGACCGCTTCTGGGTCCGGGTGCAGAATATCTTCGGCCAGCGGGTCGCCCAGCCGATCGCCGACAACGGCACCTTCGTCATCAATGCGCTGGAGAACCTGTCGGGTTCCAAGGCGCTGATGAGCCTGCGCGGGCGCGGCGTTTCGCAGCGGCCGTTCGCGGTCGTTGAAGAGATGCGCCGCGATGCCGAAGCGCGCTATCTTGAGCAGGAGCAACGCCTGCAGGCGCGCCTGGAAGAGACCGAGCGCCGGCTGGCGGAATTGCAGGGCCAGACGCCGGACGACCAGCTTTTGCTGTCGCCCGAGCAGGAAGCGGCCATCGAGCGGTTCCGCCAGGAGCGCCTCGCCGTGCGCCAGGAATTGCGCGACGTGGAGCGCAACCTGCGCAGCGATATCGAGCGGCTGGGCAACCTGCTGGCGTTCCTCAACATTGCCGCCGTGCCGATGCTCATCGTACTGGGCGTCGGCGTTTTGGTAGTCTGGCGGCGTAAGCGAGGAGCAAGGCCATGACCATGAGCCAGAAAGAGACGACGGTTCTGGGCTTCGTCACCCTGTTGGCGGTGCTGTGGGCGATCTGGGTGCTGTTCGGTGAGCGCCCGGCGCCGCCGCCGTCGAGCCGGGCGCTGTTCCCGGTGCTCGACCAGAAGATCGACCAGGTCGGTCGCATCACCGTCACCGGGCCGGACAATAGCGTCTCGATGGTCAAGCGCGACGGCGTCTGGCAGGTGGGCGAACGGCGCTGGTATCCCGCCCGCCGCGACCAGGTGGTCGACCTGCTGCGCGGCATCGTGGCCGCCGAGCGGTTGCAGGAAAAGACCGCCGACCCCGACCTGTTGCCCAAGGTGGGCCTGGGCGAGGAGAATGCCAAGCTGTTGCGCCTGCTCGACGCCCAGGGCCAGCCGCTCGCCGTGCTCTATGTGGGCCAGCGCGAGACCGGCAGCGTCGACCGCGACAGCGAGACCTTCGTGCGCCGGCCCGAGGAAGCGGCCAGTTGGACGGTGTCCAACCTGCCGCGCCTGTCCCCCGACCCCATCGACTGGCTCGACAAGGACGTGTTCGACATGAACCGGGCCCGGGTCGCCGAACTCTCGGTCGCGCATCCCGACGGCGAGGCCGTGCGCATCGTCCGCGACGCCGAGACCGGCGACTTCGTGCCCGCCGATCTCGCCGAGGGCGAGACGGTGGCGCCGGGCGGCAAGGCCGGTGCGGCGGTCACCGCGCTCACCTTCATCAACCTCAAGGACGTGGCGCCGGCCAAGGACAAGAGGATCGAGGGCGAGCCGGTGGTGGTCACCCTGACCGCCAAGGACGGCCTGGTGGTCACCGCCCGGGTCTGGCCGCGCGACGACGCTGCGTGGGTTGCGCTCGACGCCTCGGTGGACGGCGCGCGGATCGCGGCGGAGGCGGACGGGGGCGCCGAGGCCCGGCGTGCCGAGATCGAGCAGGAAGCCCAGACCTTGAACGCGCGCTGGTCGGGGTGGATATATGCCCTGCCGGCCTACAAGGGCGACGACCTGACGCCGCGCCGCGATGACCTGATCGACGCCGACACTGGTACCGACCCGGACAAGAGCGCCGACCCGGACAAGGGCGCCGACGATGCGGCCCAGCCCGACGCGGGCGAGCCCCGGCCCTGATCCAGCGGCCGGCCGGGCGCGGCGGGGTCGCGTCCGGCCGGCGATCGTTTCCATTCCCGACCGGCGGCGCGGCGTTGCGCGCCCCGCAGGCGATGACCGCCCCCCAGACCCGATGACCGGAGGACACCGACGGATGAGCGACAGTCAGACCCAATCCTCAGACCAGAGCGGCGAGGAACGCCGCGGCTTCGAGGCCGAAGTGGCCAAGCTGCTGCGGTTGATGGTCGACTCGGTCTATTCCGAGCGCGAAGTGTTTCTGCGCGAACTGATCTCCAACGCCGCCGACGCCTGCGACAAGCTGCGCTACGAGGCGCTCACACAGCCCGACCTGACGCGCGACGACCCCGATTTCGCGATCACCGTCGAGGTGGACAAGGACGCCGCCACCATCCGGGTCAGCGACAATGGCATCGGCATGAACCGCACCGAGATGCGCGAGCATCTGGGCACCATCGCCAAGTCGGGCACCGAGGCGTTCGCCAAGCAACTGACCGGCGACGCCGCCAAGGACGTGTCGCTGATCGGCCAGTTCGGCGTCGGCTTCTATGCCAGCTTCATGGTCGCCGACCGGGTGCGGGTGATCTCGCGCCGCGCCGGCGAGCAGGCCGCACAGGAGTGGGAGTCCGACGGCCATGGCGACTATGCGATCCGCAACGCCGAGCGCGCCGGGCGCGGCACCGACGTGATCCTGCACCTGAAGGACGACGCGCGCGAGTTTCTGGACACCACCAAGCTCGACGACATCGTGCGCACCTATTCGGGCCATATCCCGGTGCCGGTGACGATCCGCGAGGCGGGCGCGGAAGACGCCGCCTCGGTCAGCCAGGGCACGGCGCTGTGGACCCGGCCCAAGGGCGACATCGCGGACGAGGAATACACCGAATTCTACCGCCATGTGGGCGGCGGCTTCGACGAGCCCGCCTGGACGATCCACTACAAGGCGGAGGGCATGATCGAGTACACGGTGCTCCTGTTCGTGCCGTCCATGCGCCCGATGGACCTGTTTGACCCGGCCCGCAAGCCGCGCGTCAAGCTCTATGTGCGCCGGGTCTATATCACCGACGACACCGCCGAGTTGCTGCCCGGCTGGCTGCGCTTCCTGCGCGGCGTGATCGACTCGGAGGACCTGCCGCTCAACATCAGCCGCGAGATGTTGCAGAACAACCCGGTGGTCCGGCGCATGCGCAAGGCGATCACCAACAAGGCGCTGACCGAGCTCGAACGCCTGGCCGACAAGCAGCCCGAGACCTTCGCCAAGATCTGGGAACAGTTCGGCCCGGTGCTCAAGGAAGGGCTCTACGAAGACGCCGACCGGCGCGAGCAGTTGCTCAAGCTGGCGCGCTTCCGCACCACCAAGCGCGACGGCTGGGTGTCGCTGGCCGACTATGTGGCCGCCATGAAGGACAAGCAGAGCGCCATCTACTATGTCACCGGCGAGGACGAGGCGGCGGTGGCGCGCCAGCCGCAGCTTGAAGGCTTCAAGGCCCGCGACGTGGAAGTGCTGCTGCTGTCCGACCCGGTGGACGACTTCTGGCTCCAGGTGGCGACCGATTTCGAGGGCAAGCCGTTCAAGTCGATCACCCGCGGCGGCTCCGACCTCAAGGACCTGGGCGATGCGCCGGCCGGCGACGACGCCGAGCCGGTGGCCGACGACAAGCTCGACGCGCTGATCGCGCGGCTCAAGGCAGCGCTTGGCGATACGGTCACCGACGTGCGCCGTTCCGACCGGCTGACCGAGACGCCGGCCTGCCTGGTCGCCGACGATGCCGGCATGGACCTGCACCTCGAACGGATGCTCAAGGCGCACCAGCAGATGGCCCAGGCCATGCCCAAGGTGTTGGAGATCAACCCCGGCCACGCCATGGTCCGCGCCATGGCCGAGGCGGCGGGCAAGGGCGACGCCCCGATCCTGGAAGACGCCGCCTGGCTGCTGTTCGACCAGGCGCGGGTGCTTGAAGGCGAGACGCCGGACGACCCGGCCGCCTTCTCGCGCCGCTTGAGCCGACTGATCACCCAAGGTCTCGCCTGAGCGCGGCGGTGCCGGCCTCGTGCCGGCGCCGCTGCCTTGGTTTTTTCCGTTTCTCCCCGAAAGGCTCCGCCCCATGTTCGAAGGCTCGCTGCCCATGACGCCCAAGCCCGAAACCCTGTTCGTCGCGCCCGACGCCGCCGAGGCCAAGGGGGCGACCCCGGTTCGTCCGGTGGCGGCGGCGGGCGTCGAGGCGTGGCGCAAGGGGCTCGACGCGCCGCAGCGGCGCTGGGCCGAGATGCAGGACTTCAAGGCCGCCAAGGGCAGCGTGGTGACGCTGCCGTCGGCCAAGGGCGGGCTTGAGGCGGTCGCCCTGGGGCTGGGCGAGGACGGCGCCGAAATGGCCGACATCTGGGCCTATGCGGCGCTCGCCGAGGCGGTGCCGGCGGGCGTCTACCGCATCGACGCCAGCCTGTCGGGCGACGCCGCGCGCCACGCCGCCCTGGGCTGGGGGCTGGCTCAGTACCGGTTCGAGCGCTATCGCAAGGCCGCCGAGCCGGTCGAGCCGCGCCGGCTGGTGCTGCCCGAGGGGCTGGCGCTCGCCGACGCGGTGGCGGCGCTTGAAGGGCTGTTCATGGTCCGCGACCTAGTCAACACGCCGACCGAGCATATGGGGCCGCGCCAACTGGCCGATGAGGCGGGCATTCTGGCCCAGCGCCACCAGGCCTCGTTCCGCTGCATCGAGGGCGACCATCTGCTCGACGAGGGCTTTCCGCTGATCCACGCCGTGGGCCGGGCGAGTGCCACGCCGCCGATCCTGATCGATCTGCGCTGGGGCCGCGCCGACGCGCCAAAGCTGACCCTGGTGGGCAAGGGCGTGTGTTTCGACAGCGGCGGCCTCGACCTCAAGCCGTCGAACGCCATGCGGCTGATGAAAAAGGACATGGGCGGCGCGGCGCACGCGCTCGGGCTGGCCCACTGGATCATGACCGCGGGGCTCGACGTGCGCCTGCGGGTGCTGATCCCGGCGGTGGAAAATGCCGTCTCGGGCAACGCCTTTCGCCCCGGCGACGTGTTGTCGAGCCGGGCCGGCCACAGCGTCGAGATCACCAATACCGATGCCGAGGGCCGCTTGGTGCTCGCCGACGCGCTCACCTATGCCGCTGAAGACACGCCCGACCTGGTGCTCGACTTCGCGACCCTGACTGGGGCGGCGCGGGTGGCGCTCGGCGCCGACGTGCCGGCCTTGTTCACGGCCGACCACGGGCTCTCCATGGCGCTTGCCCAGGCGGCGGCGGCCGAGGGCGACCCGGTGTGGCGTCTGCCGCTCTATGCGCCTTACGAAGAAGACCTGAAGTCGCCGATCGCCGACATGGTCAACGCTGCCGAGACCGGCATGGCCGGGGCGATCACCGCCGCCTTGTTCCTGCAACGCTTCGCCGCCGACCTGCCGCAATGGGCGCATTTCGATGTCTATGCTTACAACCAGCGCAACCGCGCCGGCCGGCCCCAGGGCGGCGAGGCGATGGCGTTGCGCACCGTGTTCCGCTATCTGGCCGACCGCTTCCCGGCGTCGTGACCCGCCGGCCGGCGCCATTAAGCCGGCCTTAACGGGCGCCTTCCTAGGCTCTAGGTCTGCGACTTTTGGGACCGCGAGCGAGGGGAT
The DNA here is from genome assembly GCF_004341375.1 of Rhodothalassium salexigens DSM 2132. GTDB lineage: Bacteria > Pseudomonadota > Alphaproteobacteria > Sphingomonadales > Rhodothalassiaceae > Rhodothalassium > Rhodothalassium salexigens. The sequence goes on along the minus strand of NZ_SLXO01000007.1, from coordinate 22,764 downwards.
GACCGTGTCGGGATCAGCACGGGGCGACGAGACGCGACAGCTTCTGCACCTGTGGCGCGGCGCCTTGCTCGCCAGCGTCAAGGGCAGCGGCCCCGACCTGTCGACCCGGCAGATGACCATTCTGCTCACCGTCTATCTGGACGACCCGCCGCACACGGTGCGCGGACTCGCCGCCGAATTGGGCGTTGCCAAGCCGGTGGTGACCCGCGCGCTCGACACGCTCGGCCGGCGCGGGCTGCTCAAGCGCCGCCGCGACCCGGCCGACCGGCGCAACGTGCTGGTCCAGCGCACGGTCAAGGGCGCGGTGTTCCTGAGCGAATTCGAAGACCTGATCACCCGCTCGCGCCTGCGCCTCGACGACGGCGCCGACGCGGGCCTCGCCGACTTCGGATAAAATCCCATGACTGCAAACGAATTCGACCCGCGCCTGACCCCGGCGCGGCCCGACCTGGCGGCGATCAGCCTGCGCGGCCGGGTCGACGCCGAGCGCTTCGTCGACGGTGTGCCGCACCGCGTGGTCTGGGGTCGCGCGCCGGTGCGCTCCGCCCCCCATGTGGACGCCGGGTTGATGACCGAGCTGCTCTATGGCGCTGCGGTCACCGTGTTCGACGAGGGGGAGGGCTTCGCCTGGGCCCAGGCGGCGGCCGACGGCTATGTGGGCTATATCCCGGCGGCGGCGCTGGAGCCCGGACCGCAGCGCCCGACCCACCGGTTCACCGCTCGCCAGGGCCATCTCTACCCCCGGCCCGACATCAAGCACCCGCCGCGCATCCGCGTCTATTTCGGCGCCCGGCTGTGCGCGCGGCCGGGCGACCATCCGCCGGGGTTCTTGGCCCTGGCCGACGGCGATTACGTGCCGGCGCCGCATGTGGCGCCGGTGGAGGCGCTGGCCGACGCGCCGGCTGCGGTGGCTGAGCGGTTTCTGGGCGCGCCTTATCTGTGGGGCGGCGGGTCGGCCGAGGGGCTTGACTGTTCGGCGCTGATCCAGATCGCCTTCGACGCCTGCGGGCGGGCCTTGCCGCGCGACAGCGACCTGCAATGGCAGGCGCTCAGCCGCACCGGCCGCGCCGTGGCGCCGGCGTCCGCAGCGCGCGGCGACGTGGCGTTCTTCCCCGGTCATGTGGGTATTCTGGTGGCGCCGGGCCGGCTGTTGCACGCCAACGCCACCCATATGGCGGTGACCGTCGACCCGCTCGACGATGTGATCGCCTGGCTCGCCCGCGACCACGCCGAGCCGCTGAGCGGCATCGTCCGCCCCTAAGGGCAACCGCCGGCCCGGTGTGGGCCGGCGGCGGGGTGGGCTTAGTCGCCCTCGAAGTAGGCTTTCACCTCGTCGGCCTTGGCCGCCTTGGCCGCGGCGCACAGCTCGATGCCTTCGAGCGTCTGGGCCAGGGCCCGCGGGCCGCCTTCCAGCGTCTCGATGCGACCCTCGAAGTAGGCTTTCACCTCGTCGGCCTTGTCGGCGCTGCAGAACATGCTGCCGACCCGGGCGATGTCGCCCTTGTTCCAGGTCGGGATGCGCGCCAGCACGCCGTCGAAATTGGCCGGTTCGCGGATCCAATCCCACATGTCGTCGGTGTGCTCGTCGACGCCCATGAGGGTGAACAGGATCGCCGTCGCCTCATTGTCGCGCACCGCGTCGGTCAGCGCCAATGTGCGCATCGCTTCGGCCATGTCGTCGTCCTCGCTTTGCGCCAGGGCGACCAGGGCGCGCTGGCGGAAGCTGGCATCGCGCGAGGCCAGCGCCTTGGCCTTGAGCGTCTCGGCGAAGGCGTCGTCGCCCTCGTCGATCGCCACCGCCAGCGCCACGCCGATCAGGCTCGGGTCGATGGCGGTCGGGTCGAGCGCCTCGTCCTCGTCGCCCACATAGGCTACGGCCATCTCGACCAGCGTGTCGCGCAGGTCTTCGTGCTGGCCGAGCCGGGCCAGGGTCGAGACCAGCGGCGCGCGCATCAGGCTGACCTCGACGCCTTCGGACTCCGAGGGGCTCAGCCCGATCTCGTCGAGCTTGGGCGCGTAAAGCTCGCGCACCAGCGCCTCGATGGCCTCTTCGGTGGCGTCGTCGTCGACCATGGCGTGCAGGCTGGCCAGGTCGCCGACCGGGCTCATGACCACCTCGCGCGCCTGGGCCTTGGCCTGGATGCGCGCGGCGTCCACCAGCGTCGCCACCGACACTGCGTCGGCGTTGAAGGCGGCGGCCAGGCTGTCGCCGAGCGACAGGCGCTCGCGGGTGTTCAGCGCGTCGAAATGATCGATCAGCGCGCTCCAGCCGGCGTCGTCGAGGGTCCAGCGATAATAGCCCGAGCCATTGGCGTTGGGCATGATCCACGCCGGGCATTGGCCGTCGATGGTGATCGGGCTGGCTTGTTCGGCGTCGAACAGCGCGCAGGCCTTGCCGCGCTCGCCGTCGCCGCCATAGGCGACGCACACCGGGATCTGCCATTGCTGGTCGGTCTCGGCATCCGAGCCCACCGGCAGATAGCGCCGCTGGCTCAACGACACGGTGGCCGAGCCGTCGGTGCAGGTGGCCGAGGCGCTGACCAGGGGCACGCCCTTCTGGTAGAGGAAGCTTTCGAACGCTTCGACCACGTCCGGGCGATCGGCGCCTTCGGCCAGGCTGGCCATGAAGTCGTTCACGTCGGCCACGTCATGGGCGAAGCGCTCCATGTGCAGGCGCACGCCGTCGCGGAACGCCGCTTCGCCGAGGAAGCTTTCGAACATCTCCAGCACGCCGCCGCCCTTGGAATAGGTGATGCCGTCGAAAGCCGAGGCGATGTCGTGGTTGCTGTCGATGGGGTTGCGGATCTGGCGCGCGCTTTGCAGCGAGTCCACGTTCATCACCCGCAGCATGCCGCGCAGGGTGATGTTGCCATAGCCCTGGTCGGGCGCCCAGGCGTGCACCGCCTTGTTGCCCATCCAGGTGGCGAACGCCTCGTTCAGCCAGATGTCGTCCCACCACACCGGGGTGACCAGATTGCCGAACCACTGGTGGGCCAGTTCGTGGGCGTGGACGCGGGCATAGGATTGCTTGCGTTGGGTCGACACATTGGTGCCGTCGCCGAGCAGCAGCAACTGTTCGCGATAGGTGATCGCGCCCACATTCTCCATCGCCCCGGCGGCGAAGTCGGGCACGGCGATGATGTCGAGCTTCTTGTATGGGTAGGGGCGGCCGAAATAGTCCTCCAGCGCCTCGACGATGCCGGCGGTGTTGTCGAGCGCATAGGTGAGCTGTTCGCCTTTGCCCTTGGCGGCGACGCCGCGCAGCGGCACGGTGCGGTCGCGGATCTCGGTGGTCGGCAACGGCTGCCATTCGACCACGTCCCACGGGCCGACGGCGAACGCCAGCAGATAGGTGGGCAGGGGCTCGGTGGTGGCGAAGGTGCGCTTGACCAGGCCGCCGTCGAGCGGCTCGGCGCTCACCTCGGGCGTGGTGGTGATCACCGCGTGGTCGGCCTTGGCGGTGACGCTGATGTCGAACGGCTGCTTGAACGCCGGCTCGTCGAAGCCGGGGAAGGCGAGCCGCGCCGAGGTCGCCTCGAACTGGGTGATCGCATAGTCCTCGCCGCCCTCGGCCACATGGTAGAGCCCTTCGAGCGACTGGTTGAACGGTGCGGTGTAGGTGACGTGCAGGGTGGCCTCGCCGGGCTCGACGGTCTCGGCCAGGTCGACGGCGGCGACACCGGTTTCGTCCACCTGGGTATAGCGCGCGTCGACGCGGTCGCCGTCGGCCTCGGTCAGATAGATCTCGGTCACGTCCAGGTCGCGGCCGTGCAGATAGATCCGCTCGCGCGCCTCGTTGAACGTCACGTCGATGGCCACCTGGCCCGAAAACCCGGGTTCGCTCGGCACGATGGTCAGGTCGAGCCGGTAGTGCGACGGCACCACGGCGTCGCCCAGGCGGCCGGTGGGAATATCAACATCGCCCGCCGGCGCGGCGGCGTCCGCCATGGTGTCAGGGGCGGCCTGATCGGCGGCGGGTTTGTCCGGCTGCGGCTCGCACGCGGCGAGTGCCAGGACGGCCGCGCCGAGCACGGCAAGTCGCATGGGTGTTTTCATTCTGTCGGCTCCGAATGGATGGGGAGGGTCCCGTCGGCGGCCATGATACAGTTTCGAGCAGTTCCGAAAAGGCCCCAAAAGGCTTAGCCCGATCTAAAGGGGTCGGGGCGGTAGCAGTGACATGGGCCAGGGAAGGGGAGCCGCGGACGCTTGCCAGGGCGGCCCAGGGCGGCCCTGGGCGGCGCAGAGGTGGGTGCCGCGCCGACCGGCAAAGAAGCAGCCCCCGGGCGATCGGGGGCTGCCTTTGGGCTCCTTGGAGGCTGTCGTGCCGGCGACGCGCTGGCGTCAGCCCTCGTCGGGGGGGCTGTCGGCGGCGGCGTCGGTGTTGGCGGTCTCACTGTCGCCGGTCTCGCTGCCGGCGGCGGCGTCGGGCAAGGCCGGCGGATTATCGGTATTGGCGCGCAGATAGGCGATCAGGTCGGCGCGGTCGTCCGGATCGCCCACCTTCATGACCATCTTGGAGCCCGACCCCATGGCTTGGGGGTCGGTCAGCCAGCGGTCGAGATTGGCGTAGGTCCACTGGCCTTCGAGCCCGGCGACCGCGGTCGAATAGTTGTAGCCGTCCTTACCGGCGATATCGCTGCCGACCACATTGTAGAGGTCGGGGCCAACGCCGTGTTGACTGCCGTCGCCGATCTTGTGGCACGCCTGACAGCGGCGGAACGCGCGCGCGCCCTTGTCGGCCGAGGCATCTTGCAGGCGCACCGCGATGGTCGCCACCTGGGGCTCGGCGGGTTCGGCCTGCTGGTCGGTCGCGGCGTCGTCCTCTTCGCCGGGCACATTGATGGCGTAGGCGGGCTTTTCGGGCGGCTCGTTATGATAGAGGGCATCGGAAAACCAACCGATGAGCTGACTGGCCAGAACGGCGACCAACAGGGCGGCGAAAATCTTGTTCCACTCGAACGAATCCACTGCGCTCTCTCCACCTCTCGAATGACCGCTGGCCACGCCGCATCACCCCTGCCTGGCATCGGTGCCAAACACCGGGCTTTGTATCGCGGTCGGCGGCGCCGGCACCTGCGCCGGTCTGAGTACCCCCTCGCATCGCGTGCCGGCGATGTATCATCGGCCGCGCGCCGGCGCAATGGTTCAAGCTGCAACCTTCTGCCGCCGCTTGGCGCGAGCCATCCCGCGAGCCTTGGCGTTCGGTTGACTTGAGCCCGGCCCCCTCTTATGTGACTAGCATTCCCCGGCCCGTCTCCGTCGCGCACCGACCCACGCTGCCCCGGCTTGTGGGGGATGGTTGCCCGGCGCGCCGATACGGGCCGTTTCGGGCTCACGTCGCCTCGGACCATCGCAAGGAGTAGTCATGTCGGCCTTTGGCGCGCTCGCGCGGAAAGTATTCGGAACCCGCAACGAGCGGGTGATCAAGCGGTTCGACAAGACGGTCGCCCGGATCAACGAACTCGAAGACGCTCTGTCGGGTCTCTCAGACGCCGATTTGAGGGCTCAGACCGACAAGTTCAAGGCCCGGCTCGCCGAGGGCGAGACCCTCGACGCGCTGCTGCCCGAAGCCTTCGCCACGGTGCGCGAGGCCGCGCGCCGGACCCTCGGGCTGCGCCACTTCGATGTCCAGTTGATCGGCGGCATGGTGCTCCACGAGGGCTCGATCGCCGAGATGAAGACCGGTGAGGGCAAGACCCTGGTGGCGACGCTGGCGGTCTATCTCAACGCGCTGTCGGGCGCGGGCGTGCACATCGTCACGGTCAACGACTATCTGGCCCGTCGCGACGCCGAGTGGATGGGGCCGATCTACCGGGCGCTCGGGCTCGATGTGGGCGTGATCGTCAACGGCCTCGACGATACCGAGCGCCAGAAGGCCTATGCCGCCGACGTCACCTACGGCACCAACAACGAATTCGGCTTCGACTATCTGCGCGACAATATGAAGTTCGCGCGCGAACAGATGGTCCAACGGCCGTTCAATTTCGCCATCGTCGACGAGGTCGACTCGATCCTGATCGACGAGGCGCGCACGCCGCTGATCATCTCCGGCCCCACCGAGGACAAGTCGGACCTCTATCTCAAGGTCGACCGCCTGGTCCGCCGCCTGGAGGACGACGATTACGAGGTCGACGAGAAGAACAAGACCATCCAGTTGACCGAGCAGGGCACCGAGCGGATCGAACAGATCCTGGCCGAGGAGGGATTGCTCGAGTCCGATAATCTCTACGATTATGAGAACACGTCGCTGGTGCACCATGTGGACCAGGCCCTGCGCGCCCAGAAGATGTTCGTGCGCGACACCGATTATATCGTCAAGGCCGGCAAGGTGGTGATCATCGACGAGTTCACCGGCCGCATGATGGAGGGCCGGCGCTGGTCGGGCGGGCTGCACCAGGCGGTCGAGGCCAAGGAGGGCGTGGCGATCCAGCCGGAGAACCAGACGCTCGCCTCGATCACCTTCCAGAACTATTTCCGCATGTATCCCAAGCTCGCCGGCATGACCGGCACGGCGTCCACCGAGGCCGGCGAGTTCGCCGATATCTATGGCCTCGACGTGGTCGAGATCCCGACCAACAAGCCCATCGAGCGGGTCGACGAACACGACGAATTCTACCGCACCGCCGAGGAAAAATACCGCGCGATCATCAAGGACATTCTCGACTGTCGCGAGCGCGGCCAGCCGGTGCTGGTGGGCACGGTGTCGATCGAGAAGTCGGAGCATCTGTCGAAGCTGCTCAAGGACCGCAAGTTCCTGGCCGACCTGGCGGCGCGCGAGGACGAACGCGAAGCCGCCGAGGCCAAGGGCAAGAAGGCCAAGAAGGGCGACGACGACGCGGCCAAGCCCAAGAAAAAGGTCGAGCCGATCCCGCACCAGGTGCTCAACGCGCGCTATCACGAACAGGAAGCGGCGATCATCGCCCAGGCCGGGCGCTTGGGCGGCGTGACCATCGCCACCAACATGGCCGGGCGCGGCACCGACATCCAGCTGGGCGGCAACCCCGACATGCGCCTGGCCGACGAGGCCGGCGACATGGACCCGGCAAGCGCCGCCTATGCCAAGCTCGCCGACAAGGTGCGCGCCGAGACCGAGGCCGAAAAGGACCAGGTGAAGGACGCCGGCGGTCTCTACATCATCGGCACCGAGCGCCACGAATCGCGCCGCATCGACAATCAGTTGCGCGGCCGGGCCGGGCGTCAGGGCGATCCCGGTCGGACCAAGTTCTACCTGTCGCTGCAAGACGATATGATGCGGATCTTCGGGCCCGAACGCATGGATTCCATGCTGGTCAAGCTGGGCATCCAAGAGGATGAGGCGATCGTTCACCCGTGGCTCAACCGGGCGATCGAGAAAGCGCAGCAGAAGGTCGAGGCGCGCAACTTCGAGGCGCGCAAATACGTCCTCAAGTTCGACGACGTGATGAACGACCAGCGCAAGGTGGTGTTCGAGCAGCGCCTGGAGATCATGGACGCCGACGACGTGTCCGACGTGATCCGCGACATGCGCCACGAAGCGCTCGACACCCTGGTGGCCAAGCATGTGCCGGCCAAGTCGTTCCCCGAACAATGGGACCTTGACGCGCTGTCGGCCGACCTGATCCGCGTGTTCGGGCGCGACTTCGACGTCGCCGCGCTGGCCGAAAAGGACGGCATCGACGAGACCGAGATCCACGAGCGCCTGCGCGACGCCACCGACCGGTTGATGGCCGAGCGCGCCGCCAACCACAGCCCCGAACTGTGGCGCCGGGTCGAGAAGTCGCTGCTGTTGCAGGTGATCGACGACGAGTGGAAGGACCACTTGCAGAATCTGGACCATCTGCGCCAGACGGTGAACCTGCGCGCCTATGCCCAGCGCGACCCGCTCAACGAGTACAAGACCGACGCCTTCACCATGTTCGAGGGCATGTTGGCCCATGTGCGCGAGACGATCACGCGCCTGCTTGCCAGCCTGCAGATCAACATGGAGCCGGCGACGCCCGACCTGCCCGAGGAATTGCGCCCGCCCGAAGCGCCGAAGGAGATGCAGGCGCGCCACGAGACGCCCGAACCGGCGCTTGCCGGTGCCGGCGTGCCGTCGGGCGCGTCGCTCGACCCGGCGGGCGTGGCGGCGGCAGGTGCGGCCGTCGCCGCCCAGCCGCGCGCGACCCGCTCGGCCTCGGCCGAGATCGACCCGCGCGACCCCAATACCTGGGGCCGGGTGTCGCGCAACCAGCCCTGTCCGTGCGGCTCGGGCAAGAAATACAAGCACTGCCACGGCGCCTTCTAGGCGCCGGGCGACCGCCGCGCCGGACCGGTCCCACGTCGCGCGCGCAGCCCAAGGCCTCGCCGCCATGGCGAGCGCTTACGCGATGCCACCCAGCCGTCGGTTGCGGACGCTACCGGCGGTTCTCCGCACCCAGATGTGGCGGTATAACGGGCAGACGGCCCTGGATTGCGTCGCGCAGGCGCTCGCAATGACCGGGGTGGTGACATGCGGGCCTCGGTGGTGCCTGCAATGATCGGGCGCGTCGCGTCGCAAACCGGTGTGACGGGGCGGCGCGGGGGCGCCAGCCCGGGGCTTGGGCAGCCGCCGGCCCGGGCGTGGGCCGGCGGGCGGGATTTAGCACCGGTCAGGCGCGCGGCGGGCGTTCCAGATAGGTGATGTTCTCCACCTCGATGCCCTGGCGTTCCAGGTCGTCGATCAGGCGCGCCGTGTGCTGGCGGTCCTTGGTCTCCACCACCACGTCGAACTCGATATACTTGACCGGCACGGTGGCGAACTGGCGCCGGTGGAACACTTCAAGCACATTGGCGCCGGCCTCGGCGACGATGCGGCTGGTCTCGGCCAGGCTGCCCGGCTGGTCGAGGGCGATCACCCGCAGCCGCGACAAGCGGCCGTCGCGCTCCAACTGGCGCGACACGCAGGCGACCAGCGCGCGGCTGTCGATATTGCCGCCGCACAGCACCAGGCCGGCCTTCTTGCCGTCGCGGAACCGCTCGGGGTGCTGGAGCAGGGCGGCGAGCCCGGCGGCCCCGGCGCCCTCCACCACCACCTTCTCGATCTCGATCAGATTGTTGATCGCGGTCTCCAGATGCGCCTCGTCGACCAGCACGATGTCGTCGACCAGGTCGGCGACGATCTGGCGGGTCAGCGTGCCCGGCGTCTTGACCGCGATGCCCTCGGCGATGGTGTGGCGCAGCGGCGTGAAATCGCGGCCCGCCAGCACCTCGCGCATGGACGGATAGGCTTCGGTCTGGACGCCGACGATCTCGATCTCGGGCTTGATCGTCTTGGCGGCCACCGCCATGCCGGCGATCAAGCCGCCGCCGCCGATCGGCACCACCAGCCGGTCCAGGTCGGGCACCTGGGCGAGGAACTCCAGCGCCACCGTGCCCTGGCCCGCGATCACCAGCGGGTCGTCATAGGGGTGGATGAAGGTCAGCCCGCCGGCGGCGCGCAGGCGTTCGGCCGCCGCCGCCGCTTCGACCAGGCTGGCACCCTCGACCACCACATTGGCGCCCAGATCCTCGGTGCCGCGGATCTTGGTGAACGGCGTGCCGCGCGGCATGACGATGGTTGCCGGGATGCCCAGGCGCCGGGCGTGATAGGCGACGCCCTGGGCGTGGTTGCCGGCACTCATGGCGATCACCCCGGCGGCGCGTTCGGCCTCGGTCAAGGCGAGCAGGCGGTTCAGCGCGCCGCGTTCCTTGAACGCGCCGGTGAACTGGAAAATCTCGAACTTGAGCGCGATGTCGATGCCCAGGATCGCCGACAGGGTGGCCGAGGCGGCGGCCGGCGTTTCGATGACGGCGCCGCGGATCGTCTCGGCGGCCTGGCGCACGTCGTCGATGGTAATCACCGCTTGCCCCCCGGCGGCGGCCGGGGCCGGCTTCAGGGCGGCGGACGGTGGGGCATCGGCTGTCATGTGTCCAATCCTTTCAAAAAGCGATGCAGGGAAGACAGAACCGCGGGCTCCGTCAAGGTCGGGGTGTGTCCGCGGTTCTCGACCACGACCGTTTCCAGGTCGGGTTTGCGGGTCACCATGGCGGCGAGCGTTTGGTCGGTCAGGATGTCCGACATCGCCCCGCGCACGGCCAGGGTGGGAAGCGGCAGAAGGGCGTCGAAGGCGCCCCACAGGTCGGCGGGCACGGTCGCCGCGCCGCCGAGCGACCGGGCGATCGCCGGGTCATAGTCGAAGGCCACCGTGCCGTCGGCCCGTTCGCGGCACAGCCGGCGGGTCCAGGTGGCCCATTGGGTATCGCTGAAGTCGGCGAAGAACGGCGCGTTGAGCGCGCGCACCGCCGCAGTCGCGGCGTCCCAGGAGGGGAATGCCGTGTCCTTGCCCACATAGCCGGCGATGCGGTTGAGCCCGGCGACGCCGATCTCGGCGCCGATATCGTTCAAGACCACGCCGGCCAGGCGCGCCGGCACCGTGGCCGCCAGCCCCATGGCGATCAGCCCGCCCATGGAGGTGCCGACCACCACCGCGCGGTCGAGCCGGGCATGGGTCATCAGCGCGGTCACGTCGGCCACATAGGTGGGCAGGGCGTAGCTGTCGGGGTCGGCGGCCCAGTCCGACCTGCCGCGCCCGCGTATGTCGGCGGCGACCACCCGGCGGCTGGCCGCCATATGGGCGGCGAAGTCGGCGAAGTCGGCGCTGTTGCGGGTCAGCCCGTGCAGGCACAGCAGCGGCCGCGCGCCCGGCGCCGCCTCGGGCCCCGGCGCATAGTCGCGATAGAACAGCGTCAGGCCGTCGGCGCTGGTCAGCGTGGCCGGTTCGACGCGCGGCTCGATGCCGGCCATGGCGGTGGCGTCGCTGGCCGCTGGTCGGGACGCGGGGGGCTGGTCGGGCGGATGGTCGGTCATCGGGGGAAGCTCTCGCAAACGGCACAAGCCCGGCGCGCCGGGCGAGGACGGCGCGCTGGCCTCTCCGCTGCCCGACGACCGGCAGTGTTACAGAATTCGGATAATAATCAACGCGGCCAAAGCCACGGTCGCGCAGGCGGTGGCCACCGTCACCGGCAGGCTGCGGTCGGGGGCGCTGGGCAGGGCGGGGGTGTCGTCGCCCAGGCCGTCGAGCGCGGCCCAGACCCGGGTCACGTCCTCGAAGGCGCGGCGGTGCATGAGATTGTCGTCACGCCAGCGGCGCCACGCCTCGCGGTCGCGCTCGCCCGCGTCGTCGGCGCGCAGACGGGCCAACCACCCGGCGGCTTGGCGCAGCGCGGTGTCCCTGTTCAGGGGTGTCGGCCGACCGGGCGGCGTTGGCATGGCGGATTTCGGCATGGCGCAGCCCGGCATCGCTCAAACCCCCATCGCTGAACGGGGCATGGTCGAGCGCGGCGCCGGCGGCAGCGGGGTCAGCGCCCGACGACAGGCGTCCAGACCGCGGGCCACGTCGCGTTCCACCTTGGCGGGGGAGGTGTTGAGGCGGCGGGCGACCTCGCCATAGCTCAAGCCATCGAAGCGATGCAGCAGAAACGCCGCCCGCGCCCGACGCGGCAGCCCCTCAATGGCACGGGCCAAACACGCCCGCTGCGACGGCGATAGCGGCACGCTTGCGGACGACCCGGCGCGGCGGATCGGCGTTTCGGCCGGCACACCGGCGCCCGCACGCCCATCGGCCGTGCCGGTCAAGGCACCCGGTTCCTGGCCCGGTGGCCCGTCGTCGCCATGCTTGCGGGTCATGCGGCAAAGCCCTGTCTGACAGCGTCGCGCTTAGCCTAAACCCAAGGCTGGGGGGCGAGGCAAGAGCCTTGCGCTATCGCCCGGACCATGCTTGCCTTTCGCCCGTCTATCGGGGCTGCGGCTACCGATGACTCGAGGATCTGGCCGGCCGACGCGCCGGCGCGTAGCAAGGAGGCACCATGAGTCAGGACTGGTCAACGGACGGGCGTCAGGCGGGACGACGGTTGGGACGGCGCTGGGCGGCCGCGTTGGTGGCGGCCACGGTGGCCTTGCCGGCGCTGGCCGAGGCGCCGGCGGGGGCGAGCGCTGCCGAAGCCGGCGACGCGCAGGCCGAGGCCGGCCGGCTGACCATAGACCGGTTGGTGGCGAGCCCGAGCCTCAGCGGCGCCACCATCTCCTCGGTGCGGTTCTCGCCCGACGGGCGGCTGGTCACCTATCTCAAGGGCCGCGACGACGACGCCACCGTGCGCGATCTGTGGGCCCATGACCTGGAGACCGGCCGGGCCGCCAAGCTCGCCGACGCCCAGGCGCTGCTCGGCGGCGAGGCGGAAGCGTTGAGCGAGGTGGAGAAGGCGCGGCGCGAGCGCCAGCGCATCACCGGCTCGGGCATCGTCGCCTATCAATGGTCGCCCGACGGGCAGAGCCTGCTGTTCCCCTTGGGCGGCGATCTCTATCTGCTGACGCCCGAGGCGGCCGGCGGCGATGGGCCCGGCGGCACGGTGCGCCGCCTGACCGAGACCGGGGCCACCGAGACCGACGCCAAATTCTCGCCCCAGGGGCGCTATGTGTCGTTCGTGCGCGACGCCGACCTTTATGTGATCGACCTGGACAGCGGCGCCGAGACCCGGGTGACCCGGGTGCCCGAGGATAGCGACGGCGCGATCATCAATGCGCGCGCCGAGTTCGTGGCCCAGGAGGAGATGAAGCGTACCACCGGCTATTGGTGGGCGCCCGACGACAGCCGCATCGTCTATGCCCGGGTCGACCGCTCGCCGGTGGCGGAAGTGGCGCGGTACGAGGTGGCGGCCGATGGCGGCGTGACCACGGTGGCGCAGCGCTATCCCTTCGCCGGCACCGACAATGCGCTGGTCGCGTTGCGGGTGGTCGCCCCCGATGGTGGCGGCGACCGGGCGCTGGGCGTTGGCGCCGATTCGTCGAGCTATATCGCGCGCGTCGCCTGGATGCCCGACAGCGCGCGGGTGACCGTGCAGCGCCAAAGCCGCGACCAGAAGCGGCTCGACCTGCTGTCGGTGGCGGTCGACACCGGCGCGGTCGAGACATTGTTGACCGAAACCGCCGACACCTGGGTCAATATCCACCACAATCCGGTGTTCGTGGACGACGGCCGGGCGTTCTTGTGGACCTCGGAGCGCTCGGGCTATCCCCAGCTGTACCGGGTCGACGTGGAAAGCGCGACCATGGCGCGGCTGACCCGTGGCGCCTGGGCGGTGCTGTCGAGCCCCAGCGTCGACGAGGCCGGCGGCTGGGTCTATTTCACCGCCAATGCCGACACGCCGGTCGAGCGCCATTTCTATCGGGTGCCGCTCGACCCTGCGCCCGAGGACATGGAGCGGGTGACCCGGCCGGCGGGCTGGCACAGCGCCAGCGTGTCGCCCGACGGGCGTTTCGTGGTCGACCGCTATTCGGCCCCCGACACGCCGCCGCGGGTGGCGCTGCTGACCGCCGAGGGCGAGCGGGTGGCCTATCTGTCTGAGAACCGGCTCGGCGCGGATCATCCCTATGCGCCCTATCTTGAGACCCATGCGCCGGTGCGTTTCGGCACCATCGAGGCCGAGGATGGCACCGCCTTGCACTACAGCCTGCGCCTGCCCGCCGACTATAAAGCCGGGCGGCGCTATCCCACGGTGATCGCGGTCTATGGCGGGCCGGGGGTGCAGCGGGTGTCGAAAAGCTGGTCGCTCGACTTCAACCAGATCCTGGCGCGCCAGGGCTATGCGGTGATGGCGCTCGACAATCGCGGCTCGGCCAATCGCGGCCAGGCGTTCGAGGGCGCGATCTATCGCCAGATGGGCCGTGCCGAGGTGGCGGACCAGTTGGCCGGGCTCGACCATCTGATCGACGCCGGCATCGCCGACCCCGAGCGCGTCGGCGTCTGGGGCTGGTCCTATGGCGGTTACATGACGCTGATGCTGCTGGCCCAGGCGCCCGAGCGCTTCGCCGCCGGGCTGTCGGTGGCGCCGGTGACCGACTGGACGCTCTACGACACCCATTACACCGAGCGCTTCCTGGGCCTGCCCCAGGACCATGACGGCTATGCCCCGTCGAACGTGTTCCGGTATCTGGACGGGTTCCGCGACGACCGCTTGATGCTGGTCCACGGCATGGCCGACGACAATGTGTTCTTCGACCACAGCGTCAAGTTGATCTCGGCGTTGCAGGACCGGCGGGTGCGCTTCGATCTGATGGGCTATCCGGGCAAGCGCCACGGCATTCGCGGCACCGACACCCGCGCCCATCTGTGGCGCGACGCGCTCGACTTCTTCACTCGGCGTATGCCTCCTGGTCGCTGAACAGGTCGGCCTTGCTGGCCCAGACGCTGTGCCAGAGAGGGTGTGGCTCGGCGAAGTAGCGGGCCGGGGTCGTGCCGGCGAAGTGCTTGAAATCGCGCGTGAAGTGAGCGTGGTCGGTGTATTCGGCGTAAAGCCAGTCACCGGGTGCGCCCGCGCTGCCGTTCTCGGCCATGATGCGGGCGACCACGCGTTGAAAGCGCGCGATGCGCATCATCAGTTTGGGCTCGATCCCGAACCTGTCCTTGGTGTAGCGGCTGGTCTGGCGGGCGCTCAGGCCGAGCCGCTCGCTCAACGCCTTGGTGCTGGTCACATGGCCCTGGTCGACCAGTTCCCGGATCTCGACGGCGCGATGGTCGGGCGGCGTGCCGTTGGCCCGGATGCGCTCGGTCAGGTGACGGTCGAGAAGCGCCAGCGCGTCCGATGCCGCCAGGCCGGCCAGTCGGGCCGGTAGGTGGCTCAAATCCTCGGCGGCCACCTGGCCATGGTCGGCGATGCGGTCGACCATCTGGGCCACCGGGCAGGCCACCAGCGCGTCCCAGCCCGACGGGCGCAGGCCGAAGCCGGCGACGGCGACCGGCGGTTCCAGCACGATTTCCACCGGTCGGGTCAGCGGCCCGGCCAGCACCGCCTGGGTTGGGCCGAACCAGCGTCCGGCATCCGCCGTCAGGCCCCCGCGACCGTCCAGAAAGACATAGATGGTGGGGATCTGCGGCAGGATACGGTCGGTCAAGACCGTCGTGCCGGTCTCGGCGATGAACAGGTGGAAAACGTTGTCAATGTATGGTTGCAGCGCGGCGCCCGGCTGGGCGCGAAGCATTCTCATGATCTTGATCTGTGTCCGACACCAGTTTTTTCAAACTGTGAATGCCGCGGTGCTGCGCCTCAATCAAGTGATAAAAAAGGGGTGAACAGCGTGCACTGTTCACCCCAAGTGGTGTCGGGAAAGAAACCTTTGGGACGAGCCCCCTCAAGACAGCGCCCAAAGGACGGTATCACCGGACGGTGATACTCCGGCGTCGAGGCGGTGATGCAGAGCGTGCCGCGTATCCGGCCGAAGCCGTCCAATCCCCCCACGCGGCACCCTTACCAACCGTCTCGCCACCGATGATGGCGTGAGCGGGCCCTGCCGTATTGTAAAAATCGGCCATGGATGACGATTTTTTCATGTGGATTGATAAATATCTTTTGCGTCGCTTCAAATTTCAAACGTCGTGTGCCATGGGAGAGCGGGCATTGAACGCCCAGGTGGCGCCGCCCGCCCGGCGCCCACGCGCTGACCGCTCAGCGCCGCCTTGGCGAGCGGGTCGTGTCGGTTGCGGCGTCGGCGGCTGGTCCTCGGACGGTGTTCGCGGGCGACGACTCGGACCCGCCGGGGCGCGTGCCTCAGCCGTCGCCCTTGACCTTGACGTAGCGACCGGGCGCGTCCTCGATGGCCGGGAAGTCGGGATGGTCGCCCGGCGTGCGCGCAGGCACCTTGGGCCCGGCCTTGCGGGCGATCCAGTGCTGCCAGTCGGGCCACCAGGAGCCCGGGTGCTCCTCCGCCTTCTCGAACCATTTATCCAGGGTTTGGGGCGGTTTGCGGGTGTTGGTCCAATACTGATACTTGTTCGCCTCGGGCGGATTGACCACCCCGGCGATGTGGCCGGAGCCCGCCAGCATGAAGCGCACCGGGCCGGAAAAGAGCTGGGTGATCTTGTAGACCGAGTTGGCCGGCGAAATATGGTCTTCCTTGCCGGCCTGCACATAAGCCGGCGTCTTGACGGTGCGCAGGTCGATGGCGACGCCGTCGAGGGTGATGCCGCCGGGTTCGGCCAGCAGGTTCTTCTGATACATCTTGTCCAGATAGAACAGGTGCATGGCTTTGGGCAGATTGGTCGAGTCGCTGTTCCAGTACAGCAGGTCGAACGGGAACGGCTCCTTGCCCAGCATGTAGTTGTTGACCACGAACGACCAGATCAGGTCGCTTGAGCGCAGCATGTTGAAGGTGGTCGCCATGGCCTTGCTGTCCAGATAGCCCTTGGCTTCCATCTTTTCCTGCAGGATCTCCAACTGTTCCTCGTCGACGAACACCGACAGGTCGCCGGCATCGGCGAAATCCACCTGGGTGGTCAGGAACGTGGCGCTGTTGACCCGGTCGGCCTCGCCCTTGGCGTCGAGATAGGCGAGGGCCGCCGATAGCAAGGTGCCGGCGACGCAATAGCCGATCACATTGATGCCGCGCACGCCGGTGATCGCCTCGACCACGCGCAGCGCCTCCAAATGGCCGTGGCGCATATAGTCGGCCATGGTGGTGTCGGCGAAGCTGCCGTCGGGGTTGACCCACGACACCATGAACACGGTGTGGCCCTGGGCCACCGCCCAGCGCACGAAGCTCTTCTTCTCGGTCAGATCCAGGATGTAGAACTTGTTGATCCAGGGCGGGAAGATCAGCAACGGGCGGTCGTGTACCTGCTCGGTGCTCGGCGCGTACTGGATCAGTTGGAAGAACGCGTTCTCATAGACCACCTTGCCCGGGCTGACCGCGATGTTGCGGCCGACTTCGAAGGCGTCGGCATCGGTCATCTGGATGTTGAGCTCGCCGCCGCCGCGTTCCAGGTCGGCCAGCATGTGTTCGAGCCCGCGAACCAGGTTCTCGCCCTTCTCCGACAGCGTGGTGTGCAGCACGTCGGGGTTGGTGAGCAGGAAGTTGGACGGCGACAGGGCCTCGACGAACTGCTTGGTGTAGAAATCCACCTTGCGCCGGTCCTCGCGGTCGAGGCCGTCCACCTCGGCGACGCTTTTCTGGATGCAGCGCGCGGCCAGCAGATAGGACTGCTTGATGAAGTCGAACAGCTGGTTCTCGGTCCAGGCGTCGGATCGGAACCGCCGGTCGCCGCGTTCCGGGGAGATCACCGGTTCGGCGTCTTCGCCCAGGAAGCGCAGCGCGCTGGTCTGCAACAGGCGCATATAGTCCTGCCAAAGCTGCATCTGGTTTTCGACCAGCACGGCGGGGTTGGCCATCATCCGCGCGGTCAGGTCGAGGAATGCGCCGCCGATATTGTACGGGTCGACGGTCGGCTGCGCGCCGCCGCCTTGCTGTTGACGCATGACGAAGGCGTTGACCAGTTGTTGCGATTTGGCGGCGACGCGCATCATGTTTTCCGACAGCGCCTGGAACTCATCCCAGTTTTCGTCCCAGGCGTGTTCGGCGGTAGGATCGGCGGCGTGATCCGAGGCCGGGCCGTCTGTCGTGCGGCGGTCGTCCTGACTCATCGGCTTCTCCCCAACGGCAGTGTTTTTGCCCTGGTTTCTTTTGACGCGCTGGGTTAGTCCCGCGCAAGGGCGAAGTGTTCACATCGCCGCGCGCAGCCCGTCCGTTCACCACGCCCAGTTCGTTGACCACGCTTAGTCACAGGGGAAAGGCCATGTCGTCCGAGCAGCCGCTGGACCGTCGCATTGTGTTGGAATTGGTCCGGGTGACCGAAAGGGCCGCGGTGGCGGCGGCGCACTTGATCGGACGCGGCGACGAGAAGGCGGCCGACGCCGCCGCCGTGGAAGCCATGCGCGATCAGCTCAACAGCCTCGACCTGTCGGGCCGGGTGGTGATCGGCGAGGGCGAGCGCGACGAGGCGCCGATGCTCTATATCGGCGAGGAAGTGGGCCGTGGCGGGCCTGAGATCGACATCGCGCTCGACCCGCTCGAAGGCACCACGCTGACCGCCAAGGCCGGCCCCAACGCGCTGGCGGTGCTGGCGGCGGCCAAGCGCGGCAATCTGCTCAACGCCCCCGACGTCTACATGAACAAGATCGCGGTCGGCGGTCAGTATCCCGCCGGCATCGTCGACCTGGACCGCGAGCCGGGCGACAATGTGCTGGCGCTGGCCAAGGCCAAGGGCGTCGAACCCGGCCAGGTGGGCGTGTGCGTGCTCGACCGGCCGCGCCACGCCGACATTATCAAGGATCTGCGCCGGGTCGGTGCCCGCGTCCATCTGATCACCGACGGCGACGTGGCCGGCGTCATCGCCACCACCGACCCCGATACCGATATCGACATGTATATGGGCCTTGGAGGTGCGCCCGAGGGCGTGCTGGCCGCTGCCGCCCTGCGCTGCACCGGCGGCTTCTTCCAGGGCCGGCTGCACTTCCGCAACAATGACGAACGCCAGCGCGCACACCGCTGGGGGATCGAGGATCTGGACCGCAAGTACGAGCTGACCGACCTGGCCGCCGGCGACGTGGTGTTCGCCGCCACCGGGGTCACCGACGGCTCGCTGCTGCGCGGCGTGCGTCTGCGCGGCACGGCGGCGCGCACCCAGTCGCTGGTCATGCGCGCCCACCACGGCACGGTACGCTGGATCACCACGGATTATCGCGGTGGCGTCGCAGCCTGACCCGCAAGCGCCCGGTCCGTCCGGTCCGCTCGGCTCGTCCGCCGGCGGGGCCGTCGACGCGCCGCTATTGGGCGTCGCGCGGTCGCTGAAGGGCCGCGCGTGGCGGCTGGTGCCGGTGGTCGCGCGCGAGGCCGAGGCGTTGGCCCAAGCGTTCGGGCTGCCCGACATTGCCGGGCGCTTGCTGGCCAGTCGCGGCGTCACCCTCGACACCGCCGACGCGTTTCTCGACCCGCGCCTGAAGGCGGCGCTGCCCAGCCCCTTGGGGTTTCGCGACATGGACGCGGCGGTGGCGCGCCTGGCCCATGCGGTCGCCCGGCGCCAGCGGGTGGTGCTGTTCGGCGATTATGACGTGGACGGCGCCACCTCGGCGGCGCTCATGCACCGCTATCTGAGCGCACTCGGGCTGAGCCCGCGCATCCACATCCCCGACCGGCTGACCGAGGGCTACGGACCGTCGGTCGACGCCATGCGCGGCTTCGCCGGCGACGGCGCCGATCTCGTCGTGTGTCTCGACTGCGGCACGGCGGCCGAGGCGCCGCTGACCGCGGCGCGCGACGCCGGGCTCGACGTGCTGGTGATCGACCATCACAAGGCGCCGGCGCGGCTGCCGCCGGCGGTGGCGCTGGTCAATCCCAACCGCTTGGACGAGTCCGGCGCGGGCACCGGGCTCGCGGCGGTGGGGGTCGCTTTCCTGGTGGTCGCAGCGCTCGACCGGCAACTGCGCCAGGCGGGCACCCTGCCGGCCCGTGGCGGGCCGGACCTTCTGGGGCTGCTCGATCTGGTGGCGCTTGGCACGGTGTGCGATCTGGTGCCGCTGGTCGGCCCCAACCGGGCGCTGGTGGCCCAGGGGCTGCGCGTGATGGCCAAACGGGCCCGGCCCGGGCTGCGGGCGCTCGCCGACCAGGCCGGCGTCGACAGCGCGCCCGACGCCTATCATCTGGGCTTTTTGTTGGGGCCGCGCATCAATGCCGGCGGGCGCATCGGCGATGCGGGCCTCGGCGCGCGGCTGCTGACCACCGAGGACGAGGCCGAGGCGGCGGCTATTGCCGCGACCCTCGACCGGCTCAACAAGGAACGCCAGCAGATCGAGGCCGCGGTGCTCGACGAGGCGGCGGCGCGCGCCGAGATGGCCGGCGACCGGCCGGTGCTGGTGGTCGACGGCGCCGGCTGGCACCCGGGCGTGGTCGGCATCGTTGCCGGCCGGCTGAAGGAGCGCTTCGACCGCCCGGCGGTGGTCCTCGCCCACAGCGACGACGGCCGCGAGGCGGTGGGCTCGGCGCGCTCGATCCCCGGCGTCGATCTGGGCGCTGTGGTCATCGACGCGGTCGCCGAGGGGCTGGCGCGCAAGGGCGGCGGCCACGCCATGGCCGCCGGCATGACCGTGGCGCTCGACCGGCTCGACGAGTTGCGGGCGTTCCTCGACGCGCGCCTGGCAGGTCCGGTGGCGGCGGCGCGCGCCGACGCCGCGCTAACCCTCGACGGTGTGCTCAGCGTCGACGGCGCGGGGCCTGAATTGGTGGCGGCGGTGGAGCGGCTGGCGCCGTTCGGCATGGGCAATCCCGGGCCGCGGTTCGCGGTCACGCCGGCGCGGGTGGTCAAGGCCGATGTGGTCGGGCGCGACCATGTGCGGCTGATCGTCACCGGGCCGGCGGGCGGCCGGCTCAAGGCAATGGCGTTCCGGTCTGCCGAGACGCCGTGGGGGGCTGAACTGCTGGCCGGCAAGGGCCGGGCGTTTCACCTCGCCGGCCGGCTCAAGCGCGACGATTGGGGCGCCGAGCCCAAGGCCGAATTGCACCTGGACGACGCCGCCCCGGCCGACTGATTGCCCGGCGGGGCGCTCGCCGAGGGATGGCGCTTGGGCCGTGGCGCGCGCGTTGTTGTTGGTGGCGGTTGTGGGGTGTGTCGCCGCTGTTTTAGTGCCTTTTGTGGCCGGGCGGTCTCGCTTCTATCCTGTGTGTGTTGCTTGGTTTTTGGCGGTTTTCTGGGCGCAGCGAAAAAACTTCATCGCTTGTGTCGATTGATGCCTTGACGCATTGGCGTCGATTGGATAGCAAGCGCCCACACGACGCGGCACACGCTGCCGCCTCGGTCGGTTGGCCCCTTCGTCTAGCGGTCTAGGACGCCGCCCTTTCACGGCGGAAACACGGGTTCGAGTCCCGTAGGGGTCACCACTTCCCAGAAAACTGCGAAAAAGCAATGGGCAAGAATGGGTTGCCTTGGGCGGTTTGGCAATTGGTTTGTCACCGTTCCCATCCTGTTCGCGTCACTCTTGGACGATCTAGTCCGTATCGTGACCGTCCGCCCTTTCCCATTTGCTGATCGCCGATGTGGCCATGCGCAACTGATCGATGCGCTTGGCATAGTACTCCACCAGCTCGTAGGTCTGGCCCGTGATCGATGCGGTTTCGGCGACGCTGCAACTTGCTTGCAAAAGGGCGATCACGGCGTTCTTGCGCAGCCCGTGAAACTTGTAGTCGGTGTCGAGACGATTCATTAGCGTGCGCAATCGATCGCGTAGCGCGTCCTTGGTAAACGGCTTGTTGGCTCGGTTGTACAAGAGCAGTCCGGCCGCTGGCGACCCGCTCGGCGCCGGCGGCACCCGGTCGATGGCAGCGCGAAAGTCGCGGTGCAGCGGAATGATCAGGTGCTTGCCGGTCTTTTGTTGCACCAGTTGGACGGTGTGGTCGTGTGGCGCTGGACGGCGGAGGCGAACCACATCGCCGATCCGCTGGCCGGTATAGAAATGGCTCTGGATCGCCAGGCGCAGCATCGGTCCGGCGTCGGCCAGGGCCCGTTCCATTACTGGTGCGGGCCAGGGCTCGTATTCGCCGTCGGCAAGTCGCTCAACGCCCTGGCACGGATTGCGCCTCATGACCCCGCGCTTGATTGCGAACCCGCATAGAGCCGATAGCGTCGCCACGAGGTTATCGGCTTTGCCGGGTGTCTTGGCGTACCGGTCGCGCAGCTTGTAGACGGTCGGTGTGTCGAGGCGAACCATCGATTGACGCCCATAATCATGGGCGAGCAAATCCAGATATCGATCTCTGTTCGCGCGTGTCGACGGCGCCGCCTTCGCCAATTCCGGGCTTGCCCGGTACTCGGCAACGACCGCGGCGACCGTGCCTGGCAGGGGGCCTTCACAGACCGTGTCTCGCAGCAGGCTCTGATAGCGCTCATGGAATCCGGGCGTGTTGGGCGGCGGTAGCTTGTGACGTCGACCGTTACGGCGAAAATACCAGTGCTCGTAATAGCGATACGTGCCGTCGGCGAGCCGCTTCCGAGTGCGCACACATTCCAGGTACTTCAGGTCTACAATTCCCATCCGGTTTCTTCGATTTCTGCATGGTGGTCTTGGATGCCGGCCCGCGCATTGATGGCGCGGCTCATCGCGTCACGGTGGTAGAGCACGCGGCGTCCGATCCGCAGGGGTTTGGGGAATTCTCCACGCTGCACACCGGCGCGCAATTGACCGGGCGACAGGCTCACAAAGGCCGCAGCGAGTTGTTCGTCCATCAGTGCGGGCCAGCCCGGCAGCCGTTCAGGCGGGAGTTTGGACGCTGTCATGTTCTCCCCTCGTCAATTGGTTGAGCCATTGGCCAGCGCCAGCAGCACGTCGGCGTGGCAGGGCTGGTCGAGCGGGCACCAGCAGGCCAAATCGCGACCCCGCAACTCATGCACCGGCAGATGGGGGGCGATGTGCGCGGCATACCAAGCGACCGCATGGACACGGTCGGCGTCCGTCCGGCTGACGTAGGGATTGCCCCAGCGGGTAGGGCGGCGCCATGTGTCGATCATTCCGCCGCCCTCTTGATCGTGACGGTTCGCCAGTTGGCGACGCGCGGCTTGAGTGCTGTGAGGTGGACAGCCGCTCCCATCGGCGTGGCGCGCCACCGCTGCACCAGGTGCCCGCGATAGGCGGGCTCTTCCCAAACTGTGCGCATGTCCATCTGCCCCACGCCGGCGCAGCCTGTTACGTGCCGGAAGAAACCCGAGCCGCGGATCGTCCGACCGCAGATCGGGCACTCGTGATCGACCATCTGGATCATGCCGCCGCCCTCCGGCTTGGGCTGAGGGCGGCCGGCAGGGCGGTGTGCTCGCGGCCGTCGAGCAGGCGGCCGGCACGGCGTCGGCCGAGCGCCACCATCACCTCATTGTCCAGCGGCGACACCGGCGGCCGGCCGCCATTGATCGCCACCTC